>CAYNTO010000014.1:61958-66284 GCA_964400355.1 uncultured Pseudobdellovibrionaceae bacterium | reverse complement strand
TACAGCTCTTGGTAATCCAGGCCGTAGCCAACCACGAACTCATTCTCGATCGTAAAGCCGTGATAATCCAAAACAACGTCGGATTTCATAGCTTTTGGCTTTACCAATAGCGAGACGGTCTTGAGCATTTTTGGCTTGCGGGCCATCAAGCAGGTGCGCAAGTATTCCATCGTGAGACCCGAGTCGACGATGTCTTCTACGAGCAGTACGTTTTTGCCCTCTAGCGGATGGGTGATGTCTAAAGTTACTTTTACTTCGCCGCTCGTTTTTGTGCCACCGTGGTAGCTCGAAACACCGAAGAATTCGCACACGACGTTGGAATCAATTTCGCGGATGAGATCTGCAAAAAACATGTAGGAACCTTTAAGCGTGCAGATGGCCACTATGTCTTCGCCGTTGAAATCTTTTTTGATTTGGGCACCAAGGGCTTTCACGCGCTCGGCGATTTGTTCTTGGCTGATCATCTTGGCTAGCTTTAATGGTACCATTGTGTTCTCCCTCAATTTCTTTTTATACGAATGAGTTGTTGATCAGTTCACCAACGCCGCCGGCGCCAGGAACAATGTATTGGTTTTTGTTTAAGCCGACCTCTTTTTGCCAGTGACGGCCCAGAGGAGTGTTCAATATTTCTTTATCCGATAAACCGCGATCCACACGTGCTGTGTATATTTTAACATCGGGGTGCTTCTCTGTGACGTGCTTGAGATATTCGGGCGTTACAATCAAATGGATGGCAATGGTCTTTTTGGCCGTGCCTTTTACGATCTGTTTGTAGTGATCGAGCGTTGCCACGAGCGACATGCCGGTGGCGCCCATGGGATCGGGGAGCATGACCAGTGCATTTTCGATATCGCCGCCGATTTTGGAGCCGCTCAGATCTGTGTGAGTGACCTTGTTTTGTTCGTTGGTCATGCGTGCGGCGTAAACGTGATCTTGTCGGACGTTGTCGGGATTCACTGTTTGGCAGAGAAGATCAAAACCGACTTGGCTCGGGAGCATTCCAGCTCTCGCTATATTCACGATCACCGCTTGTTGTTGGGGATCGAGAATGGAGCTACTGAGCTTTGCCTCTGGATGAAGCTCGCTCATTCTTGTCTTTACCGAAACCGGCACCACGGGCCACTCGTTGTTGATCACTTCGATGAACAAAGCCGTGTAGATCGAGGAGATCAGGCGATTAAAATCGGGTTGTTTGGTTTCGGGTTGGCAGGCTTTGGTGAGTTGACTCGTGATTGTGGGATGATTCAGAACATGAACGTTTTTCGGGTACTCATGACTGACTTCAGACAATAAATAAGCCATGACCTGGTATATCAATTACTTTTGGCGAATTCAATAAACATTATTATATCGATCGAGCCGTCGCTGAACCCTTCCTGATTGAGGGTTTTGAGCACGCGGTCGCTCTCAAAGAGCTGTTTTTCATCGTCTGTGTAGGTCGTCGCTTTCGGCACAAAGCCTGCGACAAATGCCGCGGTTCTGGGCGAGAGTGTCAATTCGCCGCTAAAAAAATTATCGTCGGGCTCGCTGGCTTTTAATACGCCCCAACCGCGCACTTCGATCAAATGGGTGTTCTCACTTTTGCGCAGTGAGGACACTTGGAAAAACAATCCCATGTTTCTCGCCGCCTCCGGGTGGCGTTGGCCTTTGAACACCATAGTGGGGTGTTTGTCGTCGAAATCCTTAAAGCGATTGCCAGAAACGTACTGCATCTCGCCGCTCGAGACAAGTTGGGCGATCCGCGCTCTTGCGATCACTCCATTCACTGAGGCACCCTGGATATTTCCCGCTTGAGAAATTCTTTGCAGATCGGTGAGGCCTTGTTTACTGATGGTGTAAAAGGAAACCTGGAGGCCGGCGTCGCCTGCGGCTGAACCTGCTCGCGTATTCGTAGCGGGAGTTGCTGCTGCGGGGGCGCTCGGAGCGGGTGCCGTTGCCGAAGCTTGGGAGGTTTGATCCTCGTTTGTGGTTTCTGCGGCGGGAGCTATTTCTCTTTGCGAAGGTTCGCTATCTACTTGCTGAATTGTAGCAACAGTGCCAGTTTTTTTGGTCGCGCGCGGTGTGGGGGGTGTGCGCTCCGGAGTGTTGGTGTTTTGAATGGCGGGCGTGGTTGTTGCTACGGGTGTGGGCTTTCGGCTGAGCTTATCGTAGAGCACAAAGCCTATGATCAAAATGACCAAAATACAAACGTGCACCATCCAATTGGTGGCAAGTCCCGCACCCCGTTTTACGTAGCCATCCATTTTTATTCCGCAACTGGCGCAATAAATATCTTCGGGTTGTGAAAAGCCACACTTAGGGCATTTAATCATGGGTCGTAAAGTCCAAAACCCTTTCTTTGGCGAAAGGGAAGCCGCAGGAGCTCGTCTCCCTCTGATTTAAGGCTAACATGGCCCATAAACGGTGGCGACAAACAGTTGACGCGACTCGCCCATAGTCCTAATGTTCGCCTATGTCGGTCGAGCATATTCCCGTTTTACTCAATGAGGTTTTAGAGACGTTGTCGTACGTCTCCAAACCGCCGCGTCGCTTGCTCGATGGCACTTTTGGCCGCGGCGGCCATTGCACGGCGCTTTTGCGCAAATACCCCGAGTTGTGCGCTGTGGGTGTGGATCGCGATGAAACCGCTCACGCGTACGCACACGAGCACTATGTGGAGTACTTGGACAATGGCCGGTTGACGTTGTGGAAAGGCTCCTACAGCAAATATATTTCTGAGCATCCCGATGAAAAGTTCGATCTCATTTTGCTGGATCTCGGGGTCAGCTCTCCCCAGCTCGATGCCCCAGAAAGAGGTTTTAGTTTTTACGGTGATGGCCCTCTCGATATGCGCATGGGGCAACACCAAATTACTACGGCCGCGGACATCATCAATACGTGGCCGGAGGAACAACTCCATGAAATCTTTATGGAGTATGGCGAGATCCGCAGCCCTTACCGCGTGGTGCGGGCTATTGTGAACGATCGCAAAACCGTGCCCTACACATCCACTCAGCAACTGGCCAGTTTGATTGAGCGGGTAGAAGGTTGGCAAAAAAAAGGGCGTCATCCGGCAACTCAATTTTTTATGGCATTGCGCTTGGTGGTGAACCAGGAGCTCGAGGATTTAAAATCGGGTTTGCCGTTATTGATCGCGGCTTTAAATCCAGGTGGTGTGATTGCGGTGATCTCTTTTCATTCGTTAGAGGACCGCATTGCCAAAGTTATCTTTAAAGAGCACAGCGAACTGGGCGGGCGCTTGAATAAAAAAGTGATTGTCCCAAGCGATGCGGAGGAAAAAGCCAATCCCCGTTCACGATCGGCAAAGTTACGTGGGTTTCAAAAAGACGACCCCGAGTACTCCGACCGCGAGCGGTACTAGGTGGGTGTGTTGCGCGCGCAGCGAGTGGTGGCGTGCTCTGATGTGGGTCGTCGTGCGGGAGCAAGCACGACGCGGAGTTACTTCCGCAGCGGAAGTGAAAAATAATTCTTGACCGATTTTTTATGTTTCGTGAATGGCGCCTGTGAGTCTTTCATTGCTTCGGTACATCGCTTGTGTCGGTTGATAATTGGTCGTGGCGTGAAGCCGTTAATCGCTATTGTGTGTCGCTGGAAAACCAATCTTTACTGCGTGTTTGCTTGTAATTTTACCTAAAAATCCTCTCGTAAAACTCATGTTATGCTGTGCCTGTAATAACAGACGAGGAGGTCTGCGTGAATTTAAAAAATGTTTCTAACGAAGAGCTAAAATTAAAACTTCAGCGCATTGAAAAGTTTGAAAAACGTGCGGATCGGGTAGCGGTGGAATGCATTGCTGAAATCGACCATCGTAAACTTTATTTAGCGGAGGCTTTTCCTAGTTTGTTTGAGTATTTAGTGGACGTGTTTCACTATTCTCCTGCCAAAGCTCAGCGAAGAATCGATGCGGCTCGTGCACTCAAATTGGATCCTGAAATTGCGGAAAAAATTGAGTTGGGCGAGTTGACGATCACACAAATATCGCAGGTTGAGAAAGCGGCGCGTGCGGTGCGAAAGCTCGAAGGGCGGGCGCTGAGCACGGCCGACAAAAGTAGTCTGTTTGCTCAAATTTCCGGGGCCTCGCAAAAACAAACAGAGGTGATCCTCGCTCAAGCTTTGAATTTGCCGTTTGAGGCTCAAGATAGGGAGCAGTTTCATCATGACGGGTCGGTCACGGTGACTGTTACTTTTTCGCGGGATCAGATGGAGCTTTTGCGACATATCCAAAACGCCGTCTCGCATGCGGTACCGGAAAAGAGTTGGGCACGGCTGTTTGCGTATCTCGCTGAAAAGGAGAGATCGCGACGGTTCGGGCGTGTGGCTGTTTTT
>CAYNTO010000014.1:50825-61858 GCA_964400355.1 uncultured Pseudobdellovibrionaceae bacterium | reverse complement strand
TGCGTATCTCGCTGAAAAGGAGAGATCGCGACGGTTCGGGCGTGTGGCTGTTTTTATACCCGAGGGATCACTTCCTTAGCGGAAGTGGGTGGGGTTGGAGTTGAGAGCTTGGCATTTTTCTGCGGGAATTTTTTGGTTTGAGTGGGGTCGTGGGATTTTTCGGTGGTTCGCTGGGCTTTGCGGCTTTCGCCGCAGACTCGCCCTTCGTCCTATAGGACTTCACAGTCCTACAGTGCTGGGCGAAATTGCGGTAACCTTTCGGTATGAAGAAACATCCGGCATGGAAGCCCTTTATGAGTGTTGCAATCGTCCTGATGTGTCTCTATTCGGTAGTGTATATCAAAATGGAAAATCGCCGTATCGGATATGCGATTTTTGAACTGGCAAAAAAAGAAAAAGCGTACCGCCAGGAACAGCGATTGGCGACGGCAAAACTCGCCAAGATGACGAGCGCCGAGCGTGTGCGCAGTATTGCGCAAAAGCGACTCACGTTCCAAACTGCTAAGGAAGGGCAAGTGATTCGCATTGCCGGCAGTGGCGCAGACACGGCCGTGGTCAAATAACGGTGGAACACTCATGAAGCAACGACTCTCGATAGTTCTAGTGTGGTTTTTCGTGCTGTGGACCGTTCTTATATTGCGAGGATTGCAAATGCAAATCCTGCCCAATCATCACCTGAGTACTGCCAAAGAAAAACAATATCAGCGAATCGTAAAGCTCCAATCTAAGCGTGGCGATGTGTTCGATCGCAATGGTATAGAGCTGGCGATTTCGGTTCCAGCGTATTCCCTTTTTGCCGATCCGTCCTTAGTTGAGAAACCCAAACGCTTGGCTCTAAAGCTATCGAAAACTTTGGGTATTCCTTATCGCCCACTTTATAAAAAACTGAGCAAAAAAAATTCACGCTTCGTTTGGCTCGCACGCCTGCTCGATGATTCTAAAAAGAAAAAAATCAATGAGTGGAAAGAGCGAGGTTTGGGATTTCACGAAGAGTTCAAACGCGTGTATCCCAATAAAAATGGGCTTTCGCACACCATGGGTTTTGTCGGAGTCGAGGGCAAAGGTCTCGAGGGCATAGAGGCTCGCTACAATAACTACCTGAGCTCGGCGACAGAATCCTACAATCTCCCCAAAGACGCACGCGGTCGCTTCCTTGTTGAAGACGGTTGGCTATTTATGACTAAAACCGATGGCGAAGATCTCATTCTCACGGTGGATCTGGATCTGCAGTTTCAGGCCGAGCAAGAACTCAAACGAGCGGTCGAGTACCACAAGGCCGAGGGCGCTTGGGCGATCGTTATGGATCCGAAAACTTCAGAAATTCTCGCCATGGCCGCGGCACCGGATTACGATCTTAATCACGCATTGCAGACTCCCGCATCTCGCCGCCGCAATAAAATTTTATCGGATATCTATGAGCCAGGAAGTACCCTGAAAACTATTTTCTTAGCCGGTGCAATGGAAAATAAAATTGTTGAGCCCAATACTCTAATAGATATTACAGGCGGTAAGATCGAAATCAATGGCCGTACTATTCATGAATCCGATAGCGATCACAAGTATGAAAAATTATCAGTGGGTGAGATCTTGGCCTACTCCTCGAACGTGGGAACTTCAAAGATCGCTCTGCGCATGAAGGACAAACAGATCTACGAAACGTTCCAAAAATTTGGCTTTACCGAGAAGGTACCGCTCGATCTCCCGGGTAACACCCGTGGGCTTTTAGTTCCACCACCGTGGCGCGATCACCACAAAGCCAACATTGCGTTTGGTCACGGTGTAGCGCTCACTGCAATGCATGTGGCAAATGCCTATGCGGCCATCGCCAACGGGGGCATCTTGCATGAACCTTATCTGGTTCAACGCGAAGAGAAGCCTGGCACACGTATCTTGTCGCAAGTCACAGCCAACAAACTCAAGATGATGTTGGTCGCGGCCACTGGCGAAGGTGCTACTGGTCGCCGTGCACGTGTTAAAGGTTTTCCAGTAGCTGGAAAAACCGGTACCGCGCAAAAGGTCGATCCCAATGGTGGCGGTTACATTAAAGGACAATACATCTCGAGCTTTGTGGGATTTATTCCAGCCAATGATCCCGAGTATCTGATTTACGTAGTTATCGATAATCCTCAAGAGAACGGATATTATGCCAGCGAAACCGCAGCGCCGGTGTTTTCGCGCATTGCTGAGTATGCGATCAATAAAAAAGGAATTGCTCCGGTTTACATCTCAGAGTCTGATCTGGTGAAGCTCCGCCGAAATAAAGAGGATCAGGTGGTAGTGGCACAGAGTGAAGACACAGTCCCCGATATGAAAGGGTGGACATTGCGCGAGACACTCCGTTACCTCAACGATAAAGGCGTGCAACCGCAGTTGGTGGGAACACAGGGCCGCGTGGTTAAAACATCTCCCACCGTGGGTGATTCCTGGAGCGAAGACAAAAAGCTAAAAGTGTACATGGAATAAGTCGCATGGATACCCTTATAAAAGTGTCCGATTGCACACACTCTTGCTCTATATTGTAATACTTAGCCGATTTTTATCTGTAACCTGCGGCTTTTCCGTCACACGACCAACATATATCTATTTTTCTCCACATTAAGTAAACGATTGAATAGCAACTCTACCCCTACAAGTCGGGTACCTTGAGGGTGTTCGTATATCAAATTTAATTAGAGATTCCTATTACGAGCAAAACCCCCATGAGGAATCTTTGGAGGAAAAAAGATGCTTACAAAAAATAAACTCACCCATTTCGTGCGTGGCTTTGCGGCCGTCACGTCTGTTGCAATCGCTACGGCTTGTGCCAGCGCGCCTAAAGGATCAATTTCTGCGAGCGCGAATCCGGCCGAAGAGGTCTCGCGACTAGAGCAAGAAATTCAACAGGGCTATGGCGCCCATTTGGATGTACTGGCTCCTAAAGATTTTAAAAACTCACAAAGTGAGCTCAAGGATGCCAAAGAAGCTATAAAAGATGGCGACAAACAAGAAGATATCGTTGAAGAACTGGCAGCAGCACAAGGTTATTTAGATCGCGCTAAAAACCAAGCCGCTTCAAAAACCGAAAAACTCAAGGGCGTTTTAGATGCACGCTCAGCCGCTCTGGCCGCTGGTGCAAATAAATTTCCAAAGGTGGCTAAAGACACCAATGAACTCGACGAAGAGCTCACTGACGAGGCCGAAGACATCAACGACATCACCCCCAATAAGTTTGCGGAAATGCAGCGCGGTTATCAAGCTCTCCAAGTGCAAGCTGTGCAAGCCGATCAATTGGGAAAAGCCCGTGCCTGGATCAGCAATAGCGTAGATCGCAAAGCGGAAAGTCGCGCGCCAAAAACCTTGGCTGCGGCACAACGAGATTTAATGGCTGCAGAAAACATGATCTCTACCAATCTCAACAATCCAGCGGGATATGCCGAAGCAGTTAAAAAATCCTACAACAGCGCCCGGTTCCTGGATGCGGTTATGGGTACGGTTGTTCGCGACGATACGGTTTTACCAGAGAGTGCGGCCGTAGAGTTGGCATCAAAAACGTTCCAGCTCCAAGAGGTTCAATCAGAACTGTCGTCGACTCAAACTGAACTTGCACAAAGCGAAACCACGTCTGCTATTCAAGCTGGCAAGTTGAGTGCACAGCAGGCGACGTTGGAACTGGATCGCAAGATCAAGTCCATCGCGGGCATGTTTAATAAAAATGAGGCGGAAGTTTATCGCCAAGGCGACAAAGTTCTGGTGCGTCTCAAGGGGATGAAGTTCAACTCTGCAAGTTCAAGCCTTCCACAGTCGTCTATCGCTCTACTTGGCAAGGTCAAAGAAGCCATCAACACTGTTGGGGCAAGCTCCGTGGCTGTAGAGGGTCATACGGATACCGTGGGTGCGGCGGCTCTCAATAAAGAGCTTTCGCAAAAGCGAGCCGAAACAGTTGCTGAGTACTTCAAAACTAACGGTGGTGATGGTCTTTCGATCGATGCTGCAGGCTACGGTTTTGATAAGCCAATCGCCTCCAACAAAACGAAACAGGGCCGTGCACAAAACCGCCGTGTGGATGTTCTGATCACTCCAACGTCCGTTGCCAGCGGGCAGGGTCAGGCTCCCAAAGCGTCCAATAAGTAAAAGCGAACGTTTACGACATTCTAATTGCTTTTATACGAGGGTGCCCCAGATGGGGCGCCCTTTTTTACTCATGGCGCGCGAGCAGGCGTTGTAAGTCTTTTTCGCTACCAACTAAAATCGCCGACATGCCTTTACGAATAATGGTGTGGGGATCGGGATCAGAGAATTTGTTGGAATTGCTGGAATCGCGCAGACCAATCAATTGAATACGATATTCAGCGGGCAAATTTATTTCCATCAACGATTTATCTATAGCCCAAGGAGCGGGATTCCACTCGATCAACTTCAGTCCCCCATCAAGTTCAAGTTCGTGCAAAACGGATTTTCGGCAGATCCTGTGGGCCATAATTTTTCCCATCTCTTCTTCCACATAAAAGACTCCATGAGCGCCAATCTTTTTGTAGATTGTGGCTTTTTTGGCCGTTGAGGCACGTACATCGATGCGCGGGACTTTAAGTTCCAACAGATTTGTTAAGGCCAGGACGCTCGATTCAAAAGATTCACCCATACAGATGACCGCAGAATCCACTTTGTCGGCGCCGATTTCAATAAGCGTGTCAATATCGGAGCCGTCACCTTGAATGGCCAAGTGGCAGAACTCTTTCATGGCGTCCACATGAGCGCGATCGTTGTCGAGCGCGATGATTTCCGCTTGCTCCATGGCCAAGTGGCGCACCAGGGATTCGCCGAGGCGACCCAGTCCAATTACGAGAATGCGATGAGTTTTTGCCATATGATCTCCCTTTATTCTAAAAATTTACCCGACAAAGAAGTCATCCGTAGGATATCTAATTTTTGTCGTTCGTGTTTTCCCAATTCCAGCGAGCACAAACGTGAGAATGCCAATGCGTCCGAAGAGCATCAAAAACATAATTATGAGTTTTCCTACTACCGTGAGTTGGGGGGTGACACTCATGCTCAGACCCACAGTGGAAAGCGCGGAGACCACCTCAAAGGCGAGCGCAAACGGCGGAGCACGCTCCGTTGTCACTAATATGATAAGCGCAAGGCCGGCAATAAAAAAGTAGAGCGAAATTACGGTGAGCGCCCGCGAGATCACAATAATTGGAATCGCGCGCCCTGCAAAGGTGGTTTGGTTGAATCCACGAATGGAGCAAATCACGGCGGCATAGATCACACCAATGGTGGTGGTTTTTATTCCGCCACCTGTAGAGGAGGGATTAGCACCAATAGCCATAAGTAAAATGAGCCAAAACAGTGCCGAAGTGTTGAAGGAATCGATGAGAAACATGTTGAACCCGGCGGTTCTCGCCGAAATCGAATAAAAAACGGAGTTTGCGATTTTGTGGCCTAAAGTGATGTCGGCGGATGGTCGCAGTGATTCGAGCAAAAAGAACAGAGTGGGACCAAGCACCAAGAGCACAGCCATAACCAGTAGCGTGAGCTTGGCATGCGGAGTGAGCAGATACACACTGCGCTCGCGGCGCACGATGGAGTTCCATAGGTCAAACATGATGGGAAAGCCCAGGCCACCCAAGATGATCAGCATACAAATGGTCACCATTCCAGGTATGTACAAAGGTGTATCGAGCAATCCTGTGGATGCGGTGGAAAACCCCGCATTGCAAAACGCCGACACCGCGTGAAACACCGAAAAGAACAGACGATCCGGCATATTTTTCGGAAGCGAAAGATAAATGGCCACTGAACCCATGATTTCGACCAATAGAGTTGTGGTTATAACCCGAGTGAGAAAGTCGGGCAGTTCGCCGGCGCGCGCAGTACTGTACATCTCGCGACCGAGCAGAATGGAGTTCATGGAAAGCCTGCGAAATGTCATTATTGAGAATCCGGCAGTGATGAGAACAATTCCTAAACCGCCGAGCTGAATGAGCATGAGGAGTATGATCATTCCGGTTCGCGAAAACGTGCCACTCACATCAATAGGAGTGAGGCCGGTCACACTGAGTGCGGATACGGTGACAAACATGGAGTCTATCACGGCAAGGGATTTTCCGGGATTGAGCGAAAACGGCATGAGCAACAGGAACGTTCCCGTAATGACCGCCGCCGAATATTGAAACAACACTTCACGACCGCTGGTCATGTGCATTTTGTAAAGCCAACGGCGAAACTTTGCCGTATCCAGCACATACGCGAGCAGCAAGCAGAAGAGAAAAGCCTGAACATGATTGAACTGGCGCACGGTAGGTGCGGTGGTCATAACATATTCGAACCCCTTTACCCATCGCCACAACCACATGCCGGCAAAGGGCAGTGAGATCAATCGCAAAAGATCGGAGGCCAGAGCCAGGCTCAGCTGGCGGCGCATAATATGATTGCTCTTTCGGCGCAAAAAATACCAAGCCTCGATCGCACGCGCCAGTTGATTGCTGCGAAACAAATAGATGAGGCAGGCAAACACACTCACATCCAGCGCCAATGGCTTCCAGATCGCCGGGGGAACGTAGGGGTATGCAATGGTGACGACGAGTAAACTTACAAGCCAGATCATGTGTTTGCAGGTGGTGAGGGTGTGGTGGTGGGAGCGAGCTTATCGAGAGCGATAGAGAGAGTCATGTCGCTGAGCACGTTTACGCCGGAGCGCAAGCGGCCGAGTATCCAGTCCACAGAGAGGAGCAGAGGCAACATCTCAGTAGGCAGTCCCATTGCACTCACTACAACAGTGAGAGAGATAAAGCCGGCTTCGGGAATTCCAGTAATGCCCATGGACGCCACGATACACGTGAGTGCGGCGATGGTCATTTGCGCGAGAGACCAATCGGTGTGTGTGAGATAGGCCACAAAAAATACAGCTGATGCTTCGTAGAGCACAATCCCATCGTTGTTAAGATTAGTGGCGACGCCGGCGCCAAGCGACGCTGAGCGATCGGACACGCCCAAGTTCTTAAGGGCTTTGAGTGTGAGTGGCAGCGTGGCCAAGCTGGAATTGACACCGATGGAGTAAAGAAACGGAGTTTTCACCTCGCTCCACACGGTGGAAAACTTCATGCGTGCGAATCCTAATATCCATCCGCCATAGACCAAAGCGCACTGTAGAGCGAGCGCTAAAATTATAAGAAGAACGTATTTTGAAAGATCCGAGAACAGTGAAAAACCGTAGACAGATACGGAGCCAGCTAGAATAAAAAATACGGCTATGGGCATAATCGCCAGAATCCAGTGGAGGAGCTGCTCCATGACCTTTTTTAACTTTTCGCCGCCAGCGGTGATGGCGTTGAGTGTTTGCGGGTCATCGTGGAAAGCGCGGCGCGTGGCCAGACTCAGGAGGAGCGCGATAAGGGCGAGCAAAAGAATTTCGTTTTTTACGATGGGAGCAAAAAAGCTTGTGGGCATAAAAGTTTCGATCCACGAGCCGAGAGTCATGGTCGGTGCGGAAGTGGCTGCCGTAGCGGGAGGAACCTGGAGATTAAATGTGGTGTTTTGCACGAGGAGGAGTGTGAGCGATACTCCAATGATGATGGCGATGGCCGTATTGAACACGGCGACGGCCACAAGTTTCGCGCCCACACTGGCAGGTGTGTGGACATGGAGGAGTGATAGAAAAATGGAGATGAGCAGAAAGGGGCCGGCAATGATCTTTACCCAGTGGATGGCCATCTTTGCAATCTGTATACAGAACTGCAGCTCGCCACCGCGGAAAAAAGAACCCAGAATAATTCCAAGAATTGCGCCCACAACGATTTGTAAAGCAATGGAGGATCGCAGTTTTTTCCAGAACATGAACCTATTCTGGGATGAGTCGTAGTTGGTAGCAAGGAGAATCTGTTGGTGCCACTCAGACTAGCAAATTAGGGACGGCGCCGAGGCGAACGTTTACAGTGGGACGAACTGGGCGAGGCCTATGTTTTGATTTTTGATGGGCTTGAAGGATGACACTACGCCGATCACTTCGCCTTTTTTGTTCACTACGGGAGATCCGCTAAAGCCCTGGCTCACAATAATGCTGGTGAGGTGGGTGTTTTGCGCATCGGAAATGTTTTTGCCCAGTGTGAATGTTAGCGAAGGGTTGTCTTGATAAAAACCGCCAACAGCCAAGGCATCGGAGGTGTTGTGGTTGGTGGCGCTTACGAGGGGCACCACGTTGAGAACATCTTTTATCTGAGACACTTTTAAAAACAACATATCCTTAGCAGGCAGTGCCTTTACCAATTCCGCTTTGATCACATGCTCGCGCACAGAGGTGGCATCTTCGAACACGCCGATGGTGATCAGGCACGAGGGCTTGTTGAGGCAATCACTGGTCGGTTCAAAAGTGTGCAGTGAGGTCACCAGAGTGTCATGGCTCTGGTAAAAAAATCCAGTTCCAAAAGATGCTGAACCATCTTCATTTCTCAGTTTCAATCGAATCAAGCTGTGTTTGAGTTTTTGTAAATCTTGAGATGCCTGATCAAAGGTTTGTATCACGGGCTTATCGATCACCACTCGCTGAGTCGTCAGCGAAGACGTGGGCGCACTGCTGCACGCTGCCGTTGATCCAACAACGATGGCGGCCACGGCACTAGCGGTGAGAATGCGCACAAAAACGTTCAAAATATCTCCAAGAGCACGTTCAAAAACAGGACAAATATAACGCTTAAAAAATAGCAAACTCCGGAGGGGAAATTCAGGGGGGAGAGAACCACCCTCCGAAGCTGCAACGTGATCGGACAGTGCAAGGGGTAAGCCATGGTGGCGATTTCGCCGAGCTAAGCTTTATGGCAACTGGCACTCAAAAATCCTCGTGCGCAGTGACAGGTTTTGTCGGTATACTCTCGGAGAACGGCAAAAAAAGTCATTGAGGCAACTGCGTATATGGGTGAAAACAGCTTAAATTTTGAGGCTTTACTGGGTGTAGTCCATGGTCGCTTGGAATGGGGTGCGACGCCACCGCAAGCCCATGTGAGCGGGGTATTTAGCGACAGCCGCAAGGTTGTGCCGGCGTCGGTGTTTGTGGCCACAAAAGGTACCACTACAGATGGTCACGATTATTTGTCCAAGGCCATTGAGCTCGGCGCATCCGTCGTGGTGGTGGAGTCACGCGATAAAATTCCCTCTCACTACAACGGCGCCGTTCTTCAGGTGCTCGATAGCAAATGGGTTTTAGCCGATCTGTTGAGCCGCTACTACGCGCATCCCGAAGACAAAATGATCAGTATCGGTATCACCGGCACTAACGGAAAAACCAGCACGTCGTATATCATCGAAACACTTCTCAACCACGCCGGGGTGGCGTGCGGAGTGATGGGTACAATCAATCATCATTTTAAACACAAAATGTGGCCTACCGGGCTCACCACGCCCGATGCGCAAACATTTTTCGCTCGGGCCAACGAGTTTTTAAACTTAGGTGCGCGCGCCTTTGCCATGGAAGTGTCGAGCCACAGTTTACATCAAAAGCGCGTGCCAATTCACTTTGATGTGGCTGTGTTTACAAATTTTACCCGTGATCATCTGGACTATCACAAAACCATGGACGAATACTTTCGCGCCAAAGAACTATTATTCACTGAACACTTTAAAAAGACGGGCGATGTGTTTGCCATCGTCAACACTGATGATCCGGTATTAAAGAATTTGCGTATTGCGAAAAATGCCACACGTATTTCGTTTGGAAAAAAAGACGCAGATTTGCGCATTGAAATTCAAACCATGGGCCTCGAGGGCACCACCTTCACACTCACCGAAGACGGCGAAACCCACACCTATGAATCCCCTCTGATCGGCGAGCACAACGTGTACAATGTGGCGGGTGCGGTGGGTGTGGCGCGGGCGCTGGGTGTGAGCCATGCCGGTTGCCAGGCGGCGATTCGCACCTTTGGCGGCGTGCCGGGGCGATTGCAAAAAATAATTTCGCCCTCCAACAACCACCCTTACGTGTTTGTTGATTACGCGCACACTCCAGATGCGTTGGAGAAAACCATTGAAACTCTGCGTGCCGTTTGCGGCTCTGAGCAGGAGATCACTACTGTATTTGGCTGCGGTGGCGACCGCGACCCTGGCAAGCGCCCAACAATGGGAAAAATCGCAGCCGCATACAGTGACCGCGTGGTGATCACTTCCGACAATCCGCGCAGCGAAGATCCTTATGCAATCATGCAGCAAATTGTAGAGGGAATTCCCGGGGTCCAGCGCAAAAATGTCCTGCAGGAAGTGGATCGCAAGAAAGCGATCATCGAAGCGATCACTTCGGCGGCTCCCGGTGACGCCGTTCTGATTGCGGGAAAAGGTCACGAAAACTATCAGATTCTGAAAGACAAAACCATAGATTTCGACGATGCGAAAGTGGCGCTTGAAGTGATGCGCTAAATGCTTTCGTCGAATAAAAGCGAAAACCCATCTCGTGCAACGAGACAGGTTATTCGCAGGACAAAGTAACAACATTCCAATGGGCGGAATGAGTTTTCAGGTACTAGTTATTGCCGCCGGAATGAGCGACACACTCTTTAAGCGCACACTTTCCGTCGTGAGCAGCGATATAGTCCATCCACGTGGTTTCCTGAGAGTCGCAGTACATATCCGAGCTGACATACTTTTTGTAGAGCGGCGGATTGGCCGATTCGTATATAACCACGGCACCCTCTTCGTATACCATCTCTTGAAGAGCGTCACAGGAGTAGTCCGTTGAGTACTTAACGACCTTATAAGGCCCGTTGGGATCAGTTCCACCATTGTCGCCCCACCAAAATGCGAGAGCTGATGTGCTGAATAGTGCTGAGAGAGCTAAAATGGACGCTGTTTTCATTAGTTTCATAAATACACTCCTAGTATTTTATGAACATTCAAGAGATGTAGGCCTACGAATCTATCGTGTTCGGTTGTTGTAGGGGTGATTCTATACTCGCAAACAAATTCTACAAGCGCAGCTAATGTAAAAATTGAGTGAACAAAACTGAACAGTAAAAAGTTTGACTCTCATCAGCTGCAAATGAATTCGTTGCGAACATAATATTAGTATGCTT
>CAYNTO010000014.1:42921-50725 GCA_964400355.1 uncultured Pseudobdellovibrionaceae bacterium | reverse complement strand
TTTGACTCTCATCAGCTGCAAATGAATTCGTTGCGAACATAATATTAGTATGCTTCAATTATTTTTATGATCTCCATAGACGTTCTTGTGCAGGGCACTCAAGGCACTGCGGTTCACACCGCAGCAAAAACATTCGACGGTATTGGCACCGACACGCGTATGGATCTCACTGGTAAAATATTTATTGCGCTCAAAGGCGATCAGTTCGATGGCCACGACTACATAGATAAAGCGATTGCTGCTGGTGCGACGGCCGTTGTGAGTCACTCGGCGCCACCAGCGACATCTGATGTGACATGGATTCAAGTGGACGACACATTGACGGCGCTCCAAAATCTCGCTCAACACTGGCGCAAACGTTGGGGCGGGAAGCTGATCGGCATAACCGGTTCTAATGGAAAAACCACAGTTAAAGATTTCACCCATACATTGCTTTCTGGAACATTCTCCGCCATCAAAAACGAAGGCAGTTTTAATAACCATTGGGGATTACCACTCACGCTGATGCGCCTTCGCAGCGAGCATCAGTGGGGCGTTGTCGAAATGGGGATGAACCATTCGGGAGAAATTGCCGAGCTTGTGCGCATCGCGCTTCCCAATGTGGTCACTGTGACCATGGTAGGAACGGCTCACTTGGAGTTTTTTGGCAGCATCGAAAAAATTGCCGAAGCCAAAGAGGAAATTTATCGCGATACCGACAAGGGTGGGGTCGGGGTTTTCAACATCGCCAATGCACACACCCAACTTATGCAAAAAAACTGGAGTAATAAATTTGCAAAGAGTTTTACGTTTGGCGACCCGACCGCCGATGTGTATTTTTCCATTGAGCAGAAGAATCCAAAAGGTTTTACGATTGCGGGCACTATCGCCGGCGTGGAGGGAACCAGTGCTACGCAAATTTGGGGTGAGCAGAATGTGCACAACCTAATGGCCGCGAGTTGCCTGGCACTTGCTGCGGGGGTGCAACCGCAACAGATCTGGCAAAGATTATCGCTGTGCGAGTTGGGTTGGGGACGCAATCAGTGGGTGAGCACCACGAGCGGAGCTTCAGTGTTGTTCGATGGCTACAACGCCAATCCGGAGAGCTTTCGCGCACTGTTTGCAAACATCGCGGAGAGTCCGGCGCACTTTTCACAAATCATTGGCGTGTTTGGTGAGATGCGCGAGCTGGGAAGCGGTGGCGAAACGGCCCACCAGGAGCTTGGAAAACAGGCAGCACAGTCGGTGCTCCACGAGGCGGTTTTTTTTGGTCCTTCTGAGGCGGCTTTTCGGCGCGGATTCGAATCGGTGAAAAATGGAAAAAAATTAGTAAGTTCAAACACTTACAAAGATTCACTTGCAATTAAAATCAAAGATATGCTAGATTCCAAAACCTTAGTGGTTGTTAAGGGATCTAGAGGCGCACAGCTCGAGCGTGTTGTGGTGGCATTAGATCCGGTGGATTTCAAAGGCAAGTGATTGCCGAGTACTGGAAGTCAAAAAAATAACCAATGAGCGGGTGGGGTTCCTCACCATTGATATTATTAAGACGCTCCACTACAGAAATATTATAGAATGCTCTACAACTGGCTATATTCGTTCTCTGATCAAGTTACATTTTTTAACGTCTTTCGCTACATCACATTTCGATCCTTTATCGCGTTCTTTTCGTCGTTCCTGTTGTGCTTGTGGTGGGGGCCTTACTTTATTCGCGGTTTAGCAAATCGCCAATTGGGTCAATCCATTCGTACTGATGGACCGCAGAGCCATTTTAAAAAAGCGGGAACACCGACGATGGGTGGCGGACTTATTTTATTGAGCTTGCTTGTGCCATCGTTCATGTGGCTTGACCTGATGAATCCTCTGGTGCTCGGCGCTCTGGTGATCACTTTAGGTTTTGGACTTGTCGGGTATGTGGATGATTACCTCAAGGTGAGCAAAAAAAATTCGAAAGGTTTACCGGGAAAGTTGCGCCTACTTTTAGAGTTTGCAATTTCTGGAGCGACTATCGCGGTGCTGATTCAGTTTTTTCAATTCACAACAATTGTTCCGGTGCCATTTTTAAAAGCGGTGGTTTTGGATTTGGGTTGGGGATATGTGCCGTTTGGCGCGCTGGTGGTTGTGGGCGCTGCGAACGCGGTCAATCTCACCGATGGCCTCGATGGTTTAGCCATTGTTCCGGTGGTCATAGCTGCGGCGACATTGGGAATTTTTGCGTACGTTTCGGGACATGTGAACATTGCGCACTACTTGCAAATCCCATTTATCCACCAAGCGGCGGAGCTCACCCCTTTTGCAGCCATGATCATGGCGGCCGGGCTTGGATTTTTGTGGTTTAACGCCTATCCCGCACAAGTGTTCATGGGCGATGTGGGAAGTTTAAGTCTGGGTGGCTTTCTTGGAGCGATGGCCGTATTCACCCACAATGAGTTGCTGTTGGTGCTGCTCGGTGGTGTCTTCGTCGTAGAGGCGTTGTCGGTGATTGTCCAGGTGGCATCTTTTAAAATGACGGGAAAGCGCGTTTTTAAAATGGCGCCCATTCACCATCACTTCGAATTAAAAGGTTTAGATGAAACAAAAATTATTGCTCGTTTTTGGATTGTGGCAATACTGCTCGCAGTCCTGTGTTTGAGTACGCTTAAATTGAGGTAACAGTATGTTTTCAGATGTATCAGAGTTAAAAGATAAAAAAATTATGGTCGTAGGCCTCGCCAAATGCGGCGTGTCTCTTGTGAAGTTCCTATCTGATCATGGTGCCAAGGTCACGGTTTCCGACCACAAGTCCAAGCCAGAGCTTTCGCACTTTTTGGAACAAATCGACGAAAATAAAAACGTCGATTTCGATTTGGGCGGCCACACTCCTAAAAAATTCATCGAGCAGGATCTTATTGTATTAAGCCCCGGCGTTTCGCCGCAGCTTAAAATTTTCGATTATGCCCGCCATCACGGTGTAAAAGTAACCGGTGAGTTTGAATTCGCCTGCTGGTTTGTGAAAGAGCCGATCATTGCAATTACGGGCACCAACGGTAAAACTACCGTTACGTATTTAACGCACAAGATTCTTAAGGAGTCGGGCGTGAACGCGTGGATTGGCGGCAATTACGGAACACCGGTTATCGATTATTTGCGCCAAGAGGAAAAAGCACAGGTTTTGGTCCTCGAGGTCTCCAGCTTTCAGCTGGAGCACACAGAAAAATTCAATCCCAAGAACATCATCTTTACGAACTTGGCTGAGAACCATCTCGATCGTTACAAATCCATGGAAGATTACATCAATGCGAAACGTCGCATTTTTGGCAACACCAATCCGTCGACCACCAGCATCCTCAATGCGGATGACAATGCGGTGATCGAACTGGCGCGCGATCCAGCAGTTCAACGTGGACGTATTTTTTACTTCTCACGCAAGTCAGCGCTCGAGCCGCAAATTATGAACATCGGTGGTGTGGTGAACATGAAGGACGAGCTGCGCGTGCGCACCGGTCCCGATATCGAAACCTTTGCCACAAAAGACATTCGCGCGCGCGGCAATCACACGGTTGAAAACCTGATGGCCGCTATTTTAGCGGCTCGCGAGCATGGCGCTACAAAAGAGGCCATTCAAAGTGTGATCAATTCTTTTAAAGGAATTCCACACCGTTTGGAATACGTGCGCCGCGTGGGTGGGGTCGAGTTTTTCAACGACTCCAAAGCGACCAACGTGCACTCTGTGAAGCGTGCTCTCGATTCGTTTGATGAGAACGTTATTTTGATCATGGGCGGAAAAGACACCAATCTGAGCTATGAATCTTTGCGCGATCTCATCCGCAAAAAAGTGAAATCGCTCATTTTAGTGGGCGAAGCCAAAGAGCGCATCAATCGCGATGTGGGCGATTTCTGCGAAACGTATCTGATCGGTACGTTCGAAGAGGCCGTACTGATTGCGTACCAAAAATCACGTATCGGCGATAAAGTTTTGTTGTCTCCAGGATGTTCCAGCTTTGATATGTTCGACAGTTACATCGAGCGTGGCAATTACTTCAAAGAGATCGTAGCAAGCTTTAGATAAGTTTGTTTGATCGCAAAAGCTTTTAATAAAGAAATCGATAAGAAGAACACTTCCAAATAAAAAACCGGCTCTCCAGCCGGTTTTTTATTTTTACAATGATTGTGTCTTCACAGCCTTCGCCGATCTTTGTCAGTGGAGCCCTTCCATTTTCATTGTTTCCTGTACCGAATCGCGCTTTTTCATTTTCTCCGCAAATTTCATTAAGGATGGAGACTTCGAAAGGTCTACTGAGAATTTTTGCGCCCAGGTGAGTATCACGTAGAGGTAAAAATCGGGAGCGGTGATCTGACTTCCCAGTAAAAATTCGGAGGAGTCCAGCGCCTTACCCGGGAGCGCAAACTTTTTAGTTAAATTTTCATGAGCTTGTTTTTTCTGCTCCTCTGTCGAATTGGGATTAAAAAATACACCGAATCCTTTGTGCAGTTCGGTAGCAATATAGTTGAGCCATTCTTTGGCGCGTAGACGCTCTTTGGTTCCGGTGGCGGGCATAAGTTTTTTATCGGGCTTTTGATCACAGATGTATTGTAGCACCACCGCGTTTTCGGTAAGCAGGTCGCCATCGTCGAGTCGCAGTGCGGGGACGTAACCTTTTGGATTGATCTTGTAAAAGTCTTCGCCGTCGCCATAGGTATGCTTTTTTATGTCGACTTTTTCCATGTCGTGTTGAATGCCAGCTTCGTTTAGAGCGATGTGGCTTGCCATAGAACATGCGCCGGGCGCGAAATAGAGTTTCATAATTTCCTCCGTGTGATGGTGTGAAAAGTTTTATTTTAGTGGAGTTGTAAAAAAGAGGCTTCTAGTTCCATTGTTGGGTTTGTGTAATTGTGTAAATAATTAAACACACTAGTGCTTCAAAACAGCGCCTCCTCTAGGTAATCTCTCGTTTTACCTTTCAAGGAGAATTTATGGCCAAGTCGAAAACTAAAAGTTCGAAGAGTGCATCTGCGCGCAAAACACCGACACGCAAACCTAAAGCTGAGATGCGCCCTCTTGAGGCCGATGTGCGGGACGATTCCGATGCAACACTCACCACCAATCAAGGTGTTCCCATCGAAGACAATCAAAACTCACTCAAGATGTCTCCTCGCGGACCTACTCTGATCGAAGATTTTATTCTCCGCGAAAAGATCACCCATTTTGATCATGAGCGTATTCCTGAGCGCATAGTTCATGCGCGCGGCTCCGGCGCCCATGGGTACTTCGAAGTAAAAAACGATATGTCTAAATATACGAGAGCCAAATTTCTCCAAGGAAAGGGCAAAAAAACTCCCATTTTTATTCGCTTCTCTACAGTTCAGGGGGGTTCGAGTTCGGCCGATTCGGTGCGTGATGTGCGCGGTTTTGCCACGAGGTTCTATACGGAAGAGGGCAACTATGACTTAGTTGGCAACAATTTTCCTGTTTTTATTATTCAGGATGCGATGAAGTTTCCAGACGTGGTGCACGCATTAAAGATGGAGCCCCATCACGGGATGCCTCAGGGCGGCTCGGCGCACGATAATTTTTGGGATTTTGTATCACTTATGCCCGAGACTACGCACATGGTGATGTGGGCAATGTCGGACCGTGGTATTCCACGCTCACTGCGCATGATTCCGGGATTTGGTATTCATACATTCCGAATGGTGAATGATGCCGGGAAATCGTGTTTGGTAAAGTTTCACATTAAGCCTAAGCTTGGAATACACACCCTGGTGTGGGATGAAGCGCAAAAAGTAAACGGCAAAGATCCCGATTTTCATCGACGCGATCTGTGGGAATCCATCGATAAAGGTATTTTCCCGGAGTGGGAGTTTTATGTGCAAATTTTTGAAGATAATGAGAGTGAATCCTTTAAAGGAGTGGATCTTCTTGATCCCACAAAAATGATTCCCGAAGAGCTCATGCCGCTCACGCACATGGGAACATTGGTGCTCAATCGCAATCCAGACAACTTCTTTGCCGAAACAGAGCAGATCGCGTTTCATCCCGGCAATATTGTGCCTGGCATTGAGTTTACTAACGACCCCTTGCTTCAGGGGCGCCTGTTTTCCTACACCGATACTCAGTTGATTCGTCTGGGCGGTCCGAACCATCACGAAATTCCCATCAATCGCGCCAAGTGCCCGGTGCACAACAACCAGCGTGACGGGTTTATGAGGCAGACGATTGCTAAGGGACGCGTCAACTACGAACCCAATTCTTTTCAAGGCGGCTGTCCGATGCACTCTGCTGAAGGCTTTAAGACCTATGCGCAAAAGCTTTCGGGTATAAAAGTGCGCGAGCGTCCACAATCATTCAGTGATCATTTTTCGCAAGCCACCATGTTTTGGAACAGCCAAACTGAGGTGGAACAAGATCACATCGTGGAATCATTTAGTTTTGAGCTTTCCAAAGTAGAAACTGTATCCATCCGCGAGCAGGTGGTGAGTAATTTGCAGTTTGTCGACCGCAAGCTCGCACAGCGAGTGGCGACAAATCTCGGGCTAGATTTTAAAAAAGTGAGCCAACTGGGCCTTGCGAAAAAAACCACCTCTCCTGAGTCGGCGACCAATGTAAAGCCGGTGATGAAAAGTGCTCCATCACTGAGCGTGTTGAGCTCCGGTGGTGAGGCCCTGCCGGAAGGCCGCCGCGTCGCTATCTTGGCGTTAGAAGACGCTAAAAAAACCGAAGTGGATAGCCTAAAATCTTTGTTTAAAAAGAACAGCATGATGTGCAAAGTGATTGTGCTGTCAGCAGAAAAGCGCACCGAACTGGGCGCCGATGAACTCATTCAAATGGCAGCATCAGTGGAGTTCGATGGCGTCGTTACCGTAGGTCAAAAATTGGCCGCGGATAAAAAAGCCAATGCTTTGGCCAAAGGATTTATCAGCGAAGCCTTCCAGCATTTAAAAACTTTATCGTTCGGCGATCTTAAGCTCGCTGAAACCTTAGGTGCAATACCCGCTAAGAACAACTCTGGAATATCCGTGAGTAAAAACACCTCTAAAGATTTTTTAAAGCAATTGACCGCTCACAAGCACTGGGAGCGCGAGATCGGTATGTAGGCACTGTCGACGATGAAAATATATAAAGCACAGCCTGAGGTTCGACTTTCTAAGGATGAGTTCATCGCACAGTACCTGCGCTCATTTTATGATCCCAATTTTAACCACTTGCGTAGTTCCATCGAGAAGATTGCTGAACAGGCGTGGAAAAATTATGACGAAGGCCGCAAGGCTCCAGTAACTGAGAAGGCCGGGAATGAGTTTCACGATCCTGAGTACGACCTTTCGGTGGAGTGGAAAAAAAATCGCGATGAATTGCGAGACGCTCAAAAAATATGGACCACGGATAAGGCGCGAATTCTGGTGATTAATGCCTCTCCACGTAGCGAACACACATGTCCTGGAGAGTCTTCAAAATCATTTCGCCTCGCACAGATGGCTGTGGATTTCATCACCGCGCAGGGGATGAGCGCAGAAATGTTGGATTTGAGTCGTATTACCGCCGAATACGGAAAAAAGATTTATCCGTGTAAAGCCTGTGTATCCACGGCTATGCCGCTGTGCCATTGGCCGTGTTCCTGCTACCCCAATCATTCATTGGCGCAAATTCACGATTGGATGGCTGAAATTTATCTTTCGTGGGTACGTGCTCACGGAATTTTGATAATTACGCCGGTGCACTGGTATCAAACGCCGAGCACCTTCAAACTTATGATGGATCGCTTGGTGTGTGCAGACGGCGGCAATCCCGATCCAACCACCACGCAGGGAAAAAATGCGCGAATGGCAAAAGACATAGAAATCAACGGGT
>CAYNTO010000014.1:0-42821 GCA_964400355.1 uncultured Pseudobdellovibrionaceae bacterium | reverse complement strand
ACCACCACGCAGGGAAAAAATGCGCGAATGGCAAAAGACATAGAAATCAACGGGTGGGACTATCCACAACACCTGGCTGGCCGTACATTTGGTATCATCACTCACGGCGATTCCGTAGGCGCCGAAACTATTCGTCGTGATTTGGTGGACTGGCTCACTGATATGGGTCTTATATCAGCAGGGCCCAAAAGTAGATTGGATGGTTATATTGGATATTTCGAGTCCTATGCAAAAAGTCATGAGGCCCTCGAAAAAGACACGCAGTTTGTTGAGGAGTGTCGCATTGTTGTGGCGGCTGTGATCGACCAGGTGAGACTCATGCGTAAAGGCCAATACCACCAGCCCGCAGCGCAGGAAGAACACGTGCGCATCAAGTGATTCATGTGAGCTCTACACGGGGTTCATAGGCTCACCTGGACCTTGGTCTTTTTATAGGGCGTGAGTTACTCAAATATTTCGTTTTTACAGGTGCTTATGAAAGTGCCTGCGTTCTCCGATAGATAAGAGGTAATGGGTCCAAAGCGATTTACAGTCGCACTTTGGGCGCCGTGTGCGCGGTGGGGAATTTATGAAGTGGACGAGTCTCATTGTATTGATATTTGTATCCGGAGTGAGTCGCGCCGACGTGGCTACGTTCGACGACCATGAAATCGCCCAGCACAAAAAAAATCTGGCACTGATTGTGTCGACCACCTCCACTTGTCTGGATGCGGTCTATGCGGTTCACTTGGATTTTTTTTCGCATTGGGGAATCTCTAAATTTTATGGAGATCGCAATCCCAAGTACTCTACTGTAGAGGGGCGCTTAGCGGCCTTGCAACTCTACGGCAAGCCGGAAGAGTTGATTTCCGAATTGGAGGCAATCAGCTGCATCGGGCTCGCCATGCGCTGCTTGGAGCAAGGATTTGATGCCGCGAATATGGATTCTACCTGGGACAATATTTATGCAAAGCTCGCTGTAAATAATAATTTCTTTGGCACTGATTTACAAAAAAGTTTGATTCGACTCGGATGGAAGTCTTATTACTGGAACCCCGATCCATCGCAAAATGCCAAATGGGATGCGGAGGATCAGGCACTCAATCCGCTCAAGCCGGGTGCTGTATGGAATCCAGTGTGGGGTGGGCACGCATATCGTTACAATCAAGCAGTAAACAAGGGATTTTACTACGAACCGGAATTGCGAGTTCACGACGCGAAATCTTTGGTGGGTTTTGGAGACTCGCAGCCAGAGTTTTTTAAACAGATCCCTCTATTTATTGGGATCGCACACGCAGGCTATCACGTTTTTCCCGGTCGTAACGGCGAAGTGATTGAAGCACATAGTATGCGTTCGCTCGATTCCATAGATAATTTGGAATACAGTGAATTCAATCCACTAAAAAGCGGTGGTGGGCCGCAATGGACACCCAAAGAAAAGTACCGCTCCGGCGTTATCGTTGTTCCAGATCTATAGCGTGACGTTGGGTGACAAGCAGACCGCATAACTTTTTTCCAATAAGACGCAGTGCTGTTTAACTCTATTACAGCGCTCAAAATATAGTGTAGGACTTTGATTTTTCCTGTTTTACCTTGGGTCAAATCTTATTCCTTGGGGGAAATCATGAAACTTATCGCATTTTTTATGTCATTTGCATTTTCAGTGTCGGCATTGGCTGGAAAGTCTGAAGTGTCCGTAAACTCAATCAACTTCGATGGCCAAAATTTGAGTTTTGAATACGCCACTGGTGGTGGTTGTGCAGAACACACGACGGAGGTGGACGTGGAGTTTGCGCCAAAGAGCAACCAAGCTATCGTTAAAATTTACGATGTCACAGACAAGCCAGATTTTTGTGAAGCCATGCTTTATCTCACTGGAAGTGTTGACTTAAAATCACTGGTTCAAGAGAAAGCTCAGGAAAAAGGCCTTAGCGGTAACTACTTCGACCTTGTACTTCCTGCGGCATCTATAAGTCTTTACTAGGAATCTCCTATCATTTCGACTCTCTTGGGGGACGTGTTCGTTATTATGAATTCGTCTCCCTCCCTTATCTATACCGCCTTTGGGCTTGGTCCTGATTCTTGAGCTAGCTTCACTACGATTCATCTAAATAGCCGTATCCTTGACAGTTTTTGGGTTTACCTTTGAAATAAAAAGAGATTTCCAACCGGGGGCACCGCCATGATGAAACGCACTTTATTTATTCTTACTTCATTGTTTATTGCTAAAGCATTTGCACAACAGGATTCGAAGCCGCCGGAATCAGAAAATATGAGACCGCCGGTTAAAGATTTCTCCAAAATTAAAATGGAAGTAGCCGCGCGAATAGATAAGAAAATCGCCTCCCTTCAGGAGGAAAAAGCATGTATTGCCAAGGCCACGTCCCACGAGAACGTGCGCGAGTGCCGTAAAGCGGTTATGGATGATCGGGCAGAAATGCACAAAGAGATGCGCGACAAGCGCGAAGAGCGTCAGCAGGATCGCAAAGAGAAGATGGCTGAAAAGTTTGGCGACAAAACATCCAAGCCTCCGGGCAAAATGCCCACTCCCGCAGAAAAAGTAGCAAAGCCGAGCACTCCCACTCCTACAGAAACTCCCGCTAACTGATTGAGAGCATATGCAGTCCACTGAAACTAGAAATATGGCATTGGTTGTTTTTGCGCTACTTGGCTTTGGCCTGATTCAGGTGTATTCGAGCAGCTATATATTTGCTTACGAAAAGCATGGAGATGGATTTTACTTTTTTCTGCGCCAAATAGCTTTTGTACTTGTGGGTTTAGTTGCGATGATTTCGATCTGGAAAATGCCCACGGAGTGGATCGAAAAATGGGGTGTGTATTTGGCGCCGATCGCCATAGTTGCATTGTTTCTCACGATCGTACCGGGAATTGGAGTAAAGGTGGGCGGCGCCAAGCGCTGGTTGCCGGGTATTATGGGCGTGCGTATCGAACCGTGCGAGATCTATAAGATAGCCTTGCCATTTTTACTTGCGGCATTCTTTGCCTATGATCAAGAAAAGTTGGGGCGCTGGAAATGGGTTGTTCGCGCCACAGCACTGGGCGCGCCGCTGGTGGTATTTATATTACAACCGGACTTTGGCTCATTCACCATGTGCTTACTGGTCATTGCCACAGTTATATTTGTATTTGGTTTTCCCTGGAAGTTGCTTGCAGCGGTGATCCTCGCGTCTCTTCCGCTGTTCTATTTTTTGGTTATATCGGTGCCCTATCGGAGAGCACGTATCGCAGCCTTTTTAGATCCTTGGCAGGATCCCACGGGTAAAGGCTTCCAAGTCATCCAGAGCATGCTCACGTTTCACTCGGGCGGGCTTGGTGGGGCGGGCTTGGGAGATGGTCAGGGGAAGCTGTTTTTTCTTCCCGAGGCGCACACCGATTTTACGCTCGCGGTGCTGGGTGAGGAAACCGGGTTTATCGGCTTTTTTATACTTATGTGTGCTTACGGCTATCTGGTGCTTCGCGGACTACAGATTTCCAACCGAGTCGAAAGCCTTTTCTTGCGCGTTCTCTCGTTGGGATTGACGGTGTGTTTTTCCTATTCGGTATTTATCAACGTCGGTGTGGTTTTGGGACTATTGCCAACCAAGGGACTCACATTGCCATTCCTAAGTTACGGTGGCGCCTCGCTGGTAATGAGCTGTGTCCTATTCGGAATCCTATTGAACATCCACAAACAGTGTCGTAATTCATAATACAGTGGCAACGGCAACTGAGACTCTTAGAACAATCGTAATTACAGGCGGCGGAACAGGGGGACACATCTACCCGGGCCTCGCTATTGCCGAAACTCTCGAATCTTTGGATAAAAATGTTCGCATTGTGTTTGTGGGTGCGAGAGGTGGCTTGGAAGAAAAAATATTCCCACGCTATAAATATCCATATCATCTCATAAAGATTGGCCGCCTCCATTCCTCCGTAGGGCGCTGGCAACAAATTAAAACCATACTAGGTATGCCATTCTCACTCTTACATGCTATCCGCTTATACTTTAAGATTAAGCCGGATGCGGTCCTCGGTGTTGGCGGTTTTGCATCGGGACCGTTTTTGGTGATCGCGACACTGTTCGGCGCGAAAACTTACCTGTGGGAAGCCAATGCATTTCCGGGGCTCACCAATCGCTGGCTTGCTCGATTTGTGCGTGCGACATTTATTGTTTTCGAACAGGCGCGAGCGCGCTTAAAGGCACAAAAAATTGTCTATTCTGGAATGCCGGTGCGCCACGAGTTTTTTAGCGACGCCTTACCTTTAGAAAACAAAAAGATTCGCGTGCTTGTTTTTGGCGGGAGCCAGGGGGCACGTTTTATAAACGAAACTGTTGTTGAGATGGTTTTACAGCATCCAGAAATACTCAATGAAATAGAGCTGGTCCATCAAACCGGAAATCGCGATTTTCCAGATATCATTCGCCGTTACGGAAATTTGATCAAGCAGGCCGATGTGAAGGAATACATTCACAACATGCCCGAAGAACTCAAACGCGCAGATTTTGTAATTTGTCGATCGGGTGCGAGCACCGTTGCCGAGGTGATTTCGTGTCGAAAACCGGCTCTATTTATTCCGCTTCCCACAGCTGCTGATAATCATCAATTTCACAACGCTCAGGTCGTGGCTGAAAAGGGTGGAGCTCAGGTGTTGGAGCAACGAGACACAACGCCAGATAAATTGTTGCATGAGATTCGTTTGCTTCGGCAGAATCGCCAGCAACTGGAACACATGAGTAGCCGACTCGAGGGCTTTCAATTTAGAGATGCCAGCCGCACTATTGCGCAAGCGATGCTGGAAGGAGTTTAGTTTGAGATTTATCAATGCGAAATTTCACTTCTTGGGTGTCGGCGGCATTGGAATGTCTGGTTTGGCAGAGCTGGTGCACAGTTTAGGCGCCCAGGTCACCGGTACCGACATCAAGGAAAATGACCAAGTAAAACGCCTGCGCGAAATTGGAATTCGGGTTTTTATTGGGCACCGTGCGGAGAACATTCAAGATTGCGATGTGGTCGTGTATTCGAGTGCCGTGCGTGTCGACAATCCGGAGATGATGGAAGCAAAGCGCTTATCAATACCGCGCATTCCTCGTGCCGAAGCTCTCGCCGAAGTCATGAACTTGCGCCGTGGACTTGCAATCGCAGGAACGCACGGTAAAACCACAACCACCAGTATGGTGGCGTCCATCTTTGTGCATAACAAGTTGGAACCTACTATCGCGGTGGGTGGCAGGCTCGATCTGATCAAATCTACAGCTTTACTCGGAAAAGGTGAGTGGATGATTGCCGAAGCCGATGAGAGCGACGGCAGTTTTTCAAAACTCACTCCCGAAATTTGCATTATTACCAACATCGACAACGATCATCTTGATCACTACGGCAGCATGGACGAGTTGAAACGTTGCTTTTATGAGTTTGGTTTAAAGATTCCGTTCTATGGAGTTATCGTTGCCTGTGGAGATGACCCATTGGTGCGCGAAGTATTCCAGGAATTCCCCAAAAAAGTGGTATTTTACGGTTTTAGTCCCGATAACGATTATGTTGTCGAGGGCAGTAACGGAGACTACACGGTTTCAAGCGGTGATGGGAAAAATCTTGGCACCATGAAGCTCCAGGTTCCAGGACGTCACAATGCACTCAACGCTTTGAGCGCTGTGGTGGCATCATACTTTGCCGGGGTGCCATTTGCGGAGGGGTTACGCGGAGTGAGCCTGTATGCCGGGGTAGATCGCCGCTTTCAGTACCGCGGTCAGTTTAAAGACACTATGGTCTACGATGACTATGGCCACCACCCCACCGAAGTAAAAGCGACGCTTCAGGCATTTAAGGAAAAATTTCCCGACAAAAATATTTATGTTTTGTTTCAGCCCCATCGGTATTCGCGCACGGAATCGTGCTGGAATGAATTCATGGCATCGTTTTCGGAAGCGCATAAAGTATTGGTTCTCGACATCTACGCGGCCGGAGAATTGCCATCGTCCGTAAATAGTAAAGATTTTGCTGCACAACTCAACAGTAAAAATGGCGTGTACGTGGGACAATTTGCAGAGGCCGAGAAGACACTATCTAATGAGTTGGACCAGTGCCATGTGCTATTGTGCTTAGGTGCGGGCGATGTGAACAAATTCTACAATCATCTTCAACAAAAAGATTCTTAGGCATATGCAATATATCAAAGATTTTTCATTGGCTGAATTCACGACTTGGAAAATCGGCGGTACTGCAGACTGGTGCGCTCGCCCGCAAACAGTGGGAGATGTTCATGCCGCCTGTCAGTGGGCACTGGATAAAAATTTACCAGTTACAGTGCTGAGTGGTGGCTCCAATGTTTTGATTAGCGACAAAGGCATCGCGGGCTTGGTTTTGCTTCTAGATCAGTTGGTAGGAATTTCCGAGGTGGAATTTAACAACGAAGTTCTATCCTGTGTGTGTCTTGCGGGAACGCGAAAATCGGATCTTCTCAAGGTGTTTGTGAAAAGCAGATTGAGTCCGGCCATCTTCCTTGCCGGTTTGCCCGGTGATGTGGGAGGAGGCGTGGTTATGAACGCCGGAGTCGGGCACGATGTGGCGCCCAAAGAGTTTGTGGAGATCACCGAGTGGTTTGAATACATTCCGTGGGCTAAGCCACAAACTTTGGTGAGAAAGAACAAAGACCAGATTCAGTGGACCTACCGTCACAGCGACGGTTGGGGGCCCGGAGTGATTGTGCGCGTTGGTATTCAATGGAAAGAGGCGCCGCAGGCCAATCTTTTGGAAAAGCTAAAAATATCCAATCAGCGGCGCATGGCCTCACAGCCGCTCCAGTGGCCCAGCTGCGGGTCCACCTTTAAGAATCCGCCTGCTAATAAGGCAGGGCGTTTAATTGATGAATGCGGTTTGAAAAACTATTCGATCGGCGGGGCTCAGGTCTCAGACCTGCATGCCAACTTTATCGTGAACAGAGGTCATGCTACGGCAAACGATGTTTTAGCATTGGTTAAACATATTCAAGAAACAGTTCGCTCACAAAAGAACATTCTGCTTGAGCCAGAGTTTAAATTTCTTGGAAGATAGCGTCCATACTGTTAAACATTCATTATGGTAAGTGGCTGTTTGCGAAACATTTGCGTGTTTATAACGGGAATGCTGATTTCCGCGCCAGCATTCGCGCAGAAACCCATCGAAGTAGAGGGATCTTCGGGAAGCCTGCTGCCAACGGCTCGACAAGACGAGCAAGCATTAGCTAAGGATACGAAAAATAAACAAGAAAAAGTCGAGGAAAAGCGAAAAACACCTCTGTCGGAAGATCCCAAAACCGATACCGAGGGAAAAGCGCTTCCTCAAGACCAATCGCAGGCCGTGGGCCAGGGGCATAAACGGCTGTCCGTCGCAGCGGTGTATTCCGCAAATATCACCGGCGCCCGCGAGCCCGAAAAATCGGGAGAAATTTATCCGCTTGCGGCGTTGTTGGAAATTGCCGCGAGCGAAAGTATCGCTTTTGAAACAGGACTTATTTTTGTTGAGCGCCAGTATCAAGTGGCCAACGACAACTATTTGCTCCAAGAAAACGTTCATCGCATTCATATTCCGGTAACACTAAAATTGTGGTGGAGAGATATTTTCGCATTTAGTGTGGGGCCCTATATGGCATTCGCCGTGAGTGGGGTTGAATCCTATGAGTTGATACGTATCGTGGACTCCGACGACTTGGAAACACCCGCTGCGGATTTTGTGGAGTTCGGTTTTGACGCTGGTGTCACTCTACAATTACCGATCGGCGAAAAGCATGGAGCGTTTGTCGAGGCCAGGTTCTTCACGCCCTATGACACCATCGACTTTAAAAAATACAATTCTGTTTTTGCTCTGGCAGGTTACAAGTACAAGTTTTAATTCTTTGCTCGCACTAAGGATTGCCAAAATAAATTTCAATTTTAAACTGAAACGATGTGAGCACTTCCCAGCTTTTATCTTTTGGAATAATAATTCCGGGAGTGAACGAGGCGTAATAGTGTTTTTTGTAAAGCCGCCGTCGGTAGTTTACATTCACAATATGGCGATCCAAAAAATAGGTCGAACGGCCGCTGGGGTTTCTCGAATAGACGCCATAAATGTAGGCTAGGCTATTGCGCGCGTTTACAAAGTGATAAATTTGAATACCGTTCGATACTTCGAGAGTGTTGTCAAAATCGCGATAGCGAGTTTCGTTCACCTGGCGAAAAACTAATTTTTTGGTCAGTTGGTAGTTGTAGTTCACATTGGAGTGATGCTCGGTACCTTCGAGAGATTCTCCGTAAAAGTCGTTGATCACCTGCAAGTAGTGTTTTTTATCTTTGGTAAAGAAGTAGTCATTTTTGAATTTTAGATTGGTCCATGGAACGACTTTCTTTTTAAAGTCCATTCCCGCTGTGAGACGAACTTCAGTGTCGCGAAATTTTTCGTAATAGTTCAGCCCAGCTTTGGTGTCGCCATTTTCGCGGCGGGTTCGCTCTACTACGGTGTAGTCGGTGTAGTCCGAGCCACCGCCACGCAATTCGTTGACCTGTTGATCCACCTCGAGCTGGAGCTTGTCCTCGCTGCGCGGGAGTTTTAAGCGAAGCGCGATATCAAAATTGTTTTCGTAGCCCGTATCTTCGATAAAATTCGATTCATTAGAGAGACGCAGGTTGGTCGCGTTGCGGGTTTTAAGATAGGCATTGTTCGAAAAATACACATCGATATCGTTGGAAGTGTCGAGGAGCTGATCGGACAATTGCTCCCGCTTTTCTTCGAGCCCCTCTGCAATTTCGACAATAAAGTTTTTGTCATCCTCTTCTTTAGGAAGGGGATCCTGCGGTTTTTGCTGACTCGATTGAGCCCACAGAGAAACCGACAACAGCCAAATTGTAAAAAATAGAGAGGACTTGATGATCAAAAAGAGCTCCGGTTTTGCTACTCTCTATAATTGCGTATATTTCTACACAATACAAAAAAATACTGGCCAATCGCAGTTGCTCTAACACATGTATAATGTTTCTATCACATGAGGGCCTAATTCTATGAAACGCGTACATTTGATCGCCAATACTAAATCTGGTAAGGGCAAAGGGGCCCAGCTTCCCGCACAGGCGCAAGCTATTTGTGACGAATTAGGGTTTGACCTCGTCCTCTATTCCTCGGCTAAGAATAAAATGGAATTCGATGCGGATATAAAAAGGGCCGTTCGCGCCGCAGTGGAGGAGGACAGCATGGTTGTCGCTGCTGGTGGCGATGGAACGATTCGCAGCGTGGCTCAGGAGGCTGCCGAGCACGGTGTGAGATTTGGTGCGGTAGCCGTGGGTACTTTTAACTTTTTTGCTCGTAACCATAGACTACCCGAGGACCCGGAAGAGGCCTTTCGACTGGCATTAACCGGTAATCCCGAGCACGTTCGATTGGGAGAGGTCAATGGCCAGGTCTTTTTAATCAATGCCACCATAGGGTTGTACGCAAAATCCATCAGTGAGCGGGAGCAAAATACCAAACGCTTTGGGCGCAATCGCTTTGTGGCCACGGTGTCCACCTTAGTAAGCCTGTTTAAAAAGCCAAAAATGATGCACGCCGAGTTTGATACCGATAAAGGCCACATGAAAGTGAAGACGCCGATGATCTTTATTGGAAACAATGATCTTCAGCTCGAAAACTTGTCTTTTAAAGTGGCCGATCGTCTAAAGAAAGACGAGCTCGCCGTTATCTTGTTTAAGCCGGTCACACGCAGTGAACTGTTTCGAATTTTAATACATACTTTGATGGGTAAACCTGAGGAAAACCCACAATTGGATGCGTTTGGTGTTCGTAAGGTGGATATCACCACAAATCGCAAATCCCACGATGTGGCTCTCGATGGTGAAATGTTTCACATGCAAGTGCCTATCGAAGTCAAAGTCTTGCCTAAATCTCTTTTACTTGTCGCGCCCCCGGAGGTAGCAGCACCAGCAGTTGCGGAGAGCGCCCTATGAGCGATCGATTTCGCCTTGCCCATCTGTCGGACCTCCACTTCGGCGCGGATGTTCCTGATGTGACCAGTGCGGTTGTAGATCGCATTCGTGAACTTAAGCCTGATATGATCCTCATTACGGGAGACATCACTCAGCGAGCACGGTATCATCAGTTTCGTGCCGCACGAAAGTTTCTGGATCAACTGCGCCCAACTCCCATGATTTCCATTCCCGGGAATCATGATATCCCTCTGTTCAATTTTGTAGCACGATTATTCTATCCGTATTGGGGCTACACGCGGTTTTTTAAAGGCAGTCTGCACGGCATGTTTCAGCAGAGTGGAGTTGAGATTCTCACATTGAATTCGACACACAAATTGAGGCACGTCCAAGGAAGCTTACGCCTCGATTATCTGGAAGAATCGTTATCCCAATTCAATAAGGCCTGTCGTGTTCGAGTGGTGGCGTTTCATCACCCCATGGATTGCTTAAAAACTATCGATGAGAAAAACCTGCTGCGCAATGCAACCCAAGCCATGGAGCTATTTACTCGATATAAAGTGGATTTAATTGTCGGCGGGCACATACACGACCCCATCACACGCACTACACGTCATCGCTATCCGCAATTACCGACGGCCTCACTGATATCGGTTGCGGGCACGACCACGTCCTACCGAACGCGCCGTAATGCTCCCAACTCTTTCAATATATACGATTGGAAAAATTCGCCCGAGAACAACACTGCGGGCATGCATTTTCAGAGGTATGAGTATCTCTCCGAGGAAAAGTCTTTTCGCCTTAAGACCCACCAGGACTTCACGCGCTCAGAAAGCGGTGATTGGTCCTGACGGATTATCTCTGTAGGGCTTACTTAACGGGCTGGATTTCTTGACGATGGCCAGGCTCTACTGTCACATGTTCGGTGTACATGGGATGAAAGTATTTTACGTGGTGCACATTGCAGCGCCGTAACACGCTCATAACATGCTGCTTGTCCATATCACTATCGATGTCGACACACACGAGAGTCTCACCCACAGGTGCTTGCTTGAGATCGCGAACAAATTCTGCAGGGCCACTGCCAATAACTTTATCGGCATGAATTTTTAGCCAAGTGATCGGATTTTTTGAATGCTCCAGATTATCGACCAATGTTTGTCGATCGTCATAATCCAAGCAGTCTATTTTGTCGCGAGAGATGCCAGCCTCTTCCAGCGCCACTAAAACTGGATCACAGTTTTGAGTGGCGGTAAATCCGAACATCTTGTTCGTAAAGTCGTAGTGTTCTCTATCCATATATACCTCCCGTTATGGGTTAATGGCTTCTGCTTTTAAATAAGCGCAATCTTTTTAATGATAGCTGCTATTGGGCGATACGGTTTTTTCCGCAGTTGCAGCTGGAAGTACAGTGCTAAGGGCTGCATTTGCCAATCCTGCTGTCGCACCAGATTTGATAGCCATGCCTACGAGGCTACGAACACGGCGTCCACCTATAAGATACAGGACCGCTGCTGCCGCAAGCGCGGTGACGACCTTGTGTTCTTTGATCCATGCCTGAGCCGCATCGACGACACTTGTGAGTTGTTCTTTCGAAATATCGAAGTTGGCGTGTTCAGTTTGTTTCTTCATAAGTTCTCCTTGTGAGTTAGTTGACGATAGAAGTAATGACTGGAAAGGTCATTTCCTCGTTGTTTTGCGGTTTAAAATCTTTAAAAGGGACGTCGTTAGGCAGCTCAAAACGCGGCATGGAGCACTCTTTGCTAATACAAACAAAGCGTACATGGCGGTTGGAGATAAACCAGAGTTGATCCTGATCGTTGGCCAAAATTAGGTAGGCCTCCGAAGACTCCGATGCATTGAACATACCAAGTACTCGATATGCTTGCTCTCGGCAAAATCCACTTTTTAGAGGAAATGGAGCGGGGCCTTTGTCGTTTTCCTCAATGCGAACGTACAGACCATTTTCGAATGCGATCACAACTACCACCTGTTGGTTATTGATTTAAAAAAAAGGAAAAGGTGAAGTGTTTTGGTATTTTTTCGTCTGTGGAATGTTAAAAACTTTTCGCTCAAACGCTTTTACTTCACCTGTTTCCTGTCCTTTATTTTAGGCGGAAATGGCTCTTCCAGCATTGTTGGATCTTAGAGTAATTGTGCACATTTCTACACATGGCATTTGTCAATCGCCGCGCGCACCCTGGCTGATCCAATCGCTGAGTACGCCGAGCTGTTCTTCAGAGAGCGGCAGGTAGCCCTCTTCGATGGGTGGCATGTCGGTTGAGGCGCGTAAGTAAAAGCGGCTCAGCTCAGGAGCTCCAACAACAATCACTTTACGAACGTTGTCGATGTTTTTGTACTTTCCGTGGCAATCAAAACAGCCGGCAGGTTGCAACACACGAACGACGACTTCCGAAAATGGAATGCGGTTGTCCTCGCTGGAATCGGAATCTGTGCCACCAACGGGCTTATTGATAGTGCTGGAATCGGAATTGGCGTGGCGATGTTCGGGGGAGCAATAAAGAGTGCTCAGGCTCAGTACCGTAAGAATGAATATTCGCATTTAATCCCCCGCAGGCTTTGCAGATGTGAGTAAACTAGTACAATTCGTGGAAATTGAAAAATAAAAAAAACCGAATACCTGCCATATTGTAGGATTCACAAGGTCAAGGAGTGTGTGCGCCCAAGCCTATGAAATTTCATCATATTTTATAACCTTCAGGCCCTATGTCGACGGCCAGGACACCGCCCTTCGATATAAGTACAAAGGGCTAAAATTAAACGCGGCTATCTATCGAATTTGTTTAGTGGTGACCCATTCAGTATCCTTTATATAAGAATAAGGGGTAGTCCATGAAAAGGATTTCGTTCGGCACTCTGGTGTGCGCGCTATGTTTCGTTTTTGCTGCAACAACGGCCTGTAAAAAAGACGCGCCGACTTCGGGCGGTGATATCGTACCTGTCATTCCACCGGATCCAACCGTACCGACTCCAGGTGAAGTCGATGCCGCCGGGGGATTCAACGTAAAGATGAATCCACCTAAAGGTGCGAACTATTATATTCATAAAGACGGGGACTTTGACGAAATGTGTGTTGTCGAGGAAGATGCGGCTACACTCGATCGCCAAATTGATTGTATTGCAGAGGTGGAAGAGCTGGAAGGCAAGTATCATGGGCTTCAGTTTGTCGTGAATGTGCCACCAAACATGTGCCGTTATTACACGTATGCACCGTACTATTACTTTGGCTACCCTTATGGCGATGCCGACGGCGCCATCGTGCGTGTGGATCTTAACTCCTCCAACGAGTTTGTCAGCCAGTCTGTAGTATCGGGCGCGGATGTTTCCGTAGGTTCATCACAAGGTAAATTCAACTGCGCCTTTGATCATACTCTTATCGGCGGTCCAAACTGCTGCGAGGGAAATTACACATTTAGAACCTATGTGAATGGCGTTTTGTCAGCGAGTGAGGATAGAGCCTGGGGCGGTAAAATTGGAAACTGTACTGCGGGTGCTGGTATGACTGCTCCGCGCGATAAAGTGCACAATCTGCCTATGCCGACGATATCCTTTTCCGCTGATGGTGCGAGCAAAGCCTTCGATGTGGCCAAGACAATTGACATGGCCAACGCCCACACGATCTACTTTGCGAATTACCTCACTTCAACGCCATTGCCTGATGCCATGGTGGGTGGCAATCGTTACTATGAATGGACTTGTTATGACGATGCCATGGACCAGCAAGCGCAAATTCGCATTCAAGTCCGCGAATGGAACGAGTCTGAAGAATTTTTACTTAAAAGTTTAGGCGATCCAGATTCATCTGGGTCCGAGCTGCTCACCGGTCCTTGGGATGATTACAATGATTGGCCCGATTGGGACGACTGGAAAAATGCTGATCCAACGGCGTACCCGGGCATTCCGCAATAATTATTGAATAGCGCTAAAGCGATCATACGCGTTTGTTAATTGCTGAACACCTTGTTCAGCAATTTTTTTTTGCCAGCCGGAGTCTTGAGGGTTGAAGAGGGCTTCGAAGCGACGTCGGATCTGCCGGCGGTCGTGGTCGGTGCCGTAGCTGTGGTGGTAGCCTTGGTTTTCGAGCACCATTGTCCAAAGCGATTTCAAACCGCCAGAAACCGTCTGGCTGTCGAGAGTGCCGAATTCGAAAACCATCGGAATCACCATAATCTGCGGGTGGGTCTTCCAGGTCCAGTCAGAAAAATCACCTTTGGTCACGTAAAAATCGGAGTCCCTGCCACTGTCAATCTTGGCATCCGGGAAGACCAATTGAACGTTGCGAATTTGTTCGGGGCTTGTGTACTCATCACTTCCGTAAAAATGAAGTTTTCCCTTTTCACCAAACCCGGTGTGGAGATCTATGTGGAGAACGTGGGTTTTGTCTTTGATAAATTGGGATATCCAGCCTTGTACCACGAGTGTTTCTTTTTCCGCTGTTCTACCACCATAAAAAATACTTTCTGGGTATTGATACTGGCCGCTCAAACTATTGAGTACAATCTTTTTGCCAGAAGTGAGATAGCGAAGAAGAAGGCTAATATAAAACCCGGTTTGTGGCAAAATTCCCACTGAGGCAGTGGCATCGGGGCTGAGGGTGGGCTTGAGAGTGGCGAAGGCCTCGTTGGTGGAGGTAAATTCAGCGCGGTCAGCGTGATTGCGGTTGAGGTCGACATTGCTGGGATTCGCGCGGCGCAGATGTTTGAATCCAAAGGGGTTGAGTGCGTGCACCACCAAGAGGGAGATTTTGGGGCGACCCTCGCGAAGGAGATGCTGCATCAAAAAATCTTGGAGGGTGGCTCCGGTGAAGGCCTCTGCACCATGAATCCCCGAGGTGAGGATCATCAGTTTCCTGGGGTCTTTTCCTTCCACAAACAATCCATCTATGTGCAGAGGTGCCTTTTGGAGCATCGGGATCTCTGCTGAGAGCGATTGGACTGAAATATTCTTTTTCTCGAACTGTGATGCGTAGCCAACGAATCGCGCGCGTGAATCCTCATAGCTAGCTGGGAACGAGGATCGGAGGCCGTTAACGGAGATGGGTGCAACGGTTTTGTTTTGGTAGGTGGATAAGTGCTGTGCGCTTGCGGGCAAAGAGAGCGTGTGTGCGAGCGCTGCTACAGAAACGATTTTCACAATTGATTTTTTCGCTACCATGAGTTCCACCCTCCTTTTGTCTAGGTCAAGATGCGCGGGTTTTTTGGCCACTTGCGAATGTATGTTGTTGTGTCCCAAGTCGCAAGACTTTAAAATAAAGGTGTGAGATTTTTGCGCACAAAAAAATTCCTCTACTACTCGCTCATGCTGTTCACTTTGTTGGGGATTACCGTATTACTGTATACGGATCGCACGGTTTTGGTGGTGAATAATTTTAAAATTGAATTGGGACAATCGGCGATTCATCCGGTTATACAAAAAGAAGTTCACGATCGTATCTTGAGAAGACTCAAAGCCTTTCACAAACAAAACATTCTGGCAGTTCCCATTGCTCGTATCCAACAAAATATCCTTTCCGATGTGTGGGTGGATTCGGTCAATATCGAGCGCAGTTTTCCCGATCAACTGCAGGTGCGTATCCAGCTTAAGAACGTGGTGTTTGTATACCTCGATAAGCGAGGCCGCTTTTTACCGTTGAGTGAACATGGTCAATTGCTCAATCCTGTGGATCCAGCGGTTGTGCCCAATGTACCTCTGGTAAGAAATGCAGAAATTATTAAGAACCCAGAGTTATTAAAACAAATTCTTCTACTCTTTCAGGAAATTCCTGGTGAGGGATTGTTCAGCCAAAAAACAATTGCGGAAGTGGATTGGACGCCGTCTGAAGGATTGATCGTAGAAAACAACGGCGTCGACGGTGGCCGCATTGTTCTTGGTAAAAACAAAGTGCGCACCAAATCAGCGCGCATCACCAACGTTCTTAAATATCTTGAAAGTCAAAATCAAAAGTGGCGCGTCATCGATGCGTCGTTCAAAAAGAAAGTCCTTGTCAGGCTGCGTAAGCAATCTTAGGCTTAAATCTAGAGGATCGGCTAGTCGGGTATATATTTCGATATGTACAGTCTGGGCGCTTCTCCAAGCAGAAAAATGATTTTTTGCCATTTGCACACTTAGCGTGCAAATTTTTGCCTCCGCAGAGGCATTGAGAGATAAGGATGTCTACTAACGAGAACAGTACCTATATTGCAAGTGTTGATATTGGAACAACCAAAGTGGCACTCACGGTCGCTAAGCCGCTTGCTGATAAATTAGAGATCGTCGGCTTTGCAATGACACCTCACAAAGGTTTTCATCAGGGGCAAATCGTCGACCCTCAAGAAATTATTTCGGCGCTTCAAAAAATTAAAAGAGAAGTGGAGGCCACTACCGGCGCAGTGCTCGAGGAGTGCTGGGTGACAGTTGCAGACAACTCTATGACTACGGTGGCAAGCAAAGGCAGTCTCGCAATTAAAAAGACTGTTAGAGCGAGCGATATCGAAGAGATCTTGCAGTCCTCTCAGGAGGCTGCGCAGGTGCGCAGTGATCGAGAAATACTACATGCGATTCCCCAGTCTTTTAAATGGAACGGGCAAAAATCAGTTAAAGCACCACTCAACGAAAAAACAAATTTCTTAGAAGTTCAAGTTCTCGTGATCACGGGTTCTCGCCGCAACAACCAAGCCGCTCGCGATTGCTTAAAGGCCGTGGGTCTGGAGTGTCTAGGAATCGTTGCCACCGCGGTTGCAATTGCAGAAGCCCACGTCGATGACGTGGACAAATTGGACGGCGTGGTTGTAGTGGATATCGGCGGTCATCAAACCGATTTGGTTTGCTACACCGAGGGCAAGATGGTTCAGGTGTGTTCTTTGCCGCTGGGTGGGGTGAACTTTACTCAGGATTTAGCGATCGGATTAAAGACACCGCAAACTCAAGCAGAAGAGATCAAACGCAATCATGGCGCGGCTCTGGTAGAAATGGTGAGCGCCGACGAAGTGATTTCTATAGAGCGCGTTCGTGGTGAAGGTAAAGAAGTGATTCCGGTTAAGTTTGTAACTGAAATCCTCGAGGCCCGCGCAGAAGAAACGTTGGGTCTATTGCTTAAGACCATCAATGACGGAGGTTATCTACAGTCGATAAAGCGCGGTATCGTGCTTACTGGCGGCGCCAGCCAGCTTCCAGGTTTGCCGGAACTCGGGCAGTTTACTTTTGATATTGAATTTAAGAGACGATCGACAAACGGAGTGCTTTCTGTAAATCCGCAGGCCCTTGGTCCAGTTATGGCCGCGTCTATCGGAGTTTTGCACTACGCCAGAAATCGACAATCTTTTGAAACTCCAATGTTTTCGTTGGACACTTTTAAAGACAAATGGGCACAGTTAAAAAATTATATAGAGAATATATTATAAATGGGGGAGACCTATGTTTGAGCTAGAGGAAAACGTAAATATCGGAGCGACGATCAAAGTTATCGGCGTGGGTGGTGGCGGAAGTAATGCCGTATCTACAATGATCGATGGCGGACTTTCAGGCGTCGAGTTCATCGTGGCCAACACCGACAGACAAGCATTGGATGCCCATAAAGCAACTGTAAAAATTCAGGTGGGTCGTGAACTCACGCGTGGTCTCGGCGCAGGCGCTAATCCTGATGTGGGTAAGCGCGCCGCCATTGAATCTTATAACGATATCGTCGAAGCCATTCAAGGCGCGGACATGGTGTTCGTGACTGGCGGTATGGGTGGTGGTACGGGTACAGGTGGTGCTCCAATCGTTGCAAAAATCGCTAAAGAATTAGGTGCTCTTACTATTGGTGTTGTGACCAAGCCCTTCCAATTCGAAGGCAAAAAGCGCATGCGCCATGCTCTTCATGGCATCAATGATCTTAAAGAAAGCGTTGACACACTCATCGTTATTCCAAATCAAAAACTTTTGTCCATTTCGCACGACAAGACATCTCTTCTCGATACTTTTAAAAAAGCAGATGATGTTCTTTTGCAAGCTGTAAAAGGGATCTCCGACCTTATCAATATCCGTGGTCTTATCAATTTAGACTTCGCCGACATCCGCACCGTGATGTCTTCGCAAGGAATGGCGATTATGGGTACTGGTTCTGCAACTGGCGACAACCGCGCTGTAGAAGCAGCAACACAGGCTATTTCATCGCCACTTCTTGAGAACATCTCGATCGATGGCGCTACCGGTATCATTATCAACATCACTGGAGGCAGAGATTTGAGTCTTCATGAGGTGGACGAAGCATCCACTTTGATCACAGAAGCGGCTCACGAAGATGCAGAAATTATTTTTGGAGCCGTAATCGACGAAACTTTAGGCGACGAAGTGCGCGTGACGGTTATTGCCACAGGTTTTGGCGCGGAAGCGGTGAAGCTTGCCGGTCCAAACATGTACAATTACCAAGTACAAACGGCTCCCCAATATCCGCAGCATCCACAGTACTATGCGCCTCAAGCGCCTCAGTATCCGCAACCTCCTCCGGCAACACCACAGTATCAACAAATGGTTCCACCAGTGCCACCGAGCATGCATCAGCAAGCAGGGCATCAGCAAACTCAGCCGTCGCACATGGCCCCACCGCCAATGATGCCGTCAGTGGCGCCTCAACAAAATCACCAGCCTCAAATGCCTGAAATGATGGAAGAGCAAGAGTCCGCTGATCCCGCTGTTTCTCCGCGCGATATGCTACTTGCTAAAGCAAAAGCGTACCGCGAGCAGGCAATGAAACAAAAAGAGGTGCCACAAGAGCAGCTCTCCATGGAAGTGAGCTTGGACCATACGGGTGCTAAAAAATCTCAGGATTTGGCGTCACCTTTTGATCAAAGCAATCTCGATGTTCCGACGTATTTGCGCCGTAAGAGCACCGAAGGCACAACCGATTTATAGGAAGCACTAATAGTGAGCCGAGTTTATTTTGTCTCGGACTTACATGTTCGAGATGTTCAAGAAGAGAAAGCGCAGAAGTTTCTGCGCTTTTTGTTTTTCTTAGCCGAGCAAACAGAGCCGGTGACACTGGTGCTAGGCGGAGATATTTTCGACCTGTGGTTGGGGAGTCATTCGTACTTTATCAAAAAATTCAAACCGCTAGTGGATGCCATCCGAAATCTTGTCGTTAAGGGTCACAGCGTGTACTTTTTTGAGGGCAATCACGATCTCCATCTCACGCCTTTCTGGCAAAATAAAATCGGCGCAAAAGTTTACACTGGCCCAGAGTTCTTTTTATTTGATCACACTGTGGTGCGCTTTGAGCATGGTGATCAAATGGATCCGGAAGATCACGGGTATCATTTTTTACGATGGTTTCTCCGTACGCCAGTTATGAAGTTCTTAATTTTGCATTTACCATCTCTCGTTGTGGCAAAAATAGGAAACACGGCCAGTCGCGCCAGTCGCAGCTATACCGATGGCCTGCGCGACGAAGACCGAATTCGCAAAGTGGTTCATCATCATGCCGAAACTATTTTTGACGAACGCCCCTTCGATCTTATTGTGCACGGGCACGTACATCTCAAGGACGAACATTTCTTCGAGCGCAATGGCAAGAATGCAACGTCTATCAATCTTGGCAGCTGGGACCTCGCACAAGAGGTCCTTGTCCTCGACAACGGTAAATGGCATTGGATGAGCCTGTAAATATTTCTGAGTGATCCTCCACGCTACATCCTGTGGCCTTTGTTTGTTATAAAATCCCTCTGTTTTTGCTGTTGGCCCTGAATGAGTTGAAGGATTGATATTGCAGATTTTACGTAACATAACCATTGGTTTGACGGTGCTGGTCGTCACATCCACTGCTAGAGCACAATCCTGTTACGAAATCTTCCAGGAACCCGTAGCACGAACTTTAGAGACCGCGCCCGAAATTCAGCTTCGCATTTGGGAGCAAACCGAAAATTTTATAATTCAACCGGCCGATCCTGTGGCGATCCCGTACAGAAATGTGAACATCGAAGATCTTGATGTTCGTTACAGTGCCGGCACGCCGCTTGCCGTGAAAGATTTCATTGCATCCTCAGATAGCTATGTCCGCTGGCTTCTCCATCCACTGAACACCGCTCCGATGGTGCCATTTTATAAAGATGTGCCACATGGAGTAGAGCTTGGATATTACTCGGCCTCTCGATCCATGTTTGTTTATATTCAAAACGGTCTTTACTCGTTCAAACTTCCCACCAATCAGCCGCACGCCAACGGAGAACTACAGCCCTCGAAGTCGGATCAGCGCAACGATGTAGTGCTCTCCCTGCGCCGTTCGGAACACGTGCGTGAAGTGGAGCGTGAAATTGGAAAGTCGGCGTCGCTGGAAGTGCTCACTGAGATTCTTTCTGTGGCCGCTCATCACAATGGCAATGGATTTTCCGTACGCGATCTAAGGCCACTGCAAGATGGAAATTACTATTTGCCGGCGTTTAGTCTGGCGTTTTTTGGCAATGCGATCGCTAAGTATCATGGTCAGGAGTTTACGCAGTTTTGGAAAAGCGCCTACGCGGAAAAGGTCGGCGAAGCCAAGGCACTGTTACTGCTGCGATTCGGTTTGCAAATGAAAACACCGAACGCACAGAACTGGCTTATACAGTTAGATAGGAATCTTCGGCCCACCGGAAAGATCTTTGTGCGTGACATTGCCGACTCATCATTTGTGGAATTTATCGCGGTGGAATTGGGTTTTTCTGAAAAACTCAACGTTGATCACCGTGATTCTTTCAACATCTCGAATATGCTTCAGCCAAACACCGAAAATTCTTTTATGCATATGGAAAAAGGCGGTGTTCGAGAGGAAACGCTTAGAGCCTGGTTCGTTGCTCACGATCGTGCGTATGTTAAAACTCTGCGGCGTGAGCTCCAGTTAGGGATAGAAATAGAAACGATAGAATCGGTTTACTCGCACTTGCATACCGATAACGGGCGTCTCGCTTTGCAGCACTACGCCCGTTCGCTCAGAGAATAAAGAATTAAGCTGAGCGGTTGGAAACCTCGTGTGTCGTGTGAATGTGCGGTCCCATAAAGACGCGCGTATAGATACGGATAATAGCGAGCCCATCGACGATGTACGACAACGCCGCACACACTGCTACAAAAAACTGATCATCATGAATATGATGAAATATAACATCTTCGCCGATAAAAGTTGGTGTGATGGGGAATCCCGATAGTCCCAAACAGCAGATCAAAAATGCAAATGCCGTTCCTGGGTGAGCATACGCATGTCCCTGGAAAGACTTCAGCGAAAGATCGGGCTCCGATTTTTTAAGGATCATCAACAGTGTGGTGCCGATCACCCAACTAAAAAATGCACCGGAGAGATAGATGGCAATTTCTTCCCATGCCAACTTGTCGGATGTGGAGACGGCGGCGGTGATCCACACATGGTTTGCAAAAACCAACGTCCATGCCGTGCGGGCATGAATGCGTTCAGAGAATGAAAGTAGAACCATAAATAGGCCGATCATGCTCATCAGCCCCGAGATCATCCCTACAACCACCGCCGGATCATAGGTAGTGGTGTTCACATACGTCCAACCTCCAGCGAGGACAAGTACAAAGAGTGCCACTCCGAAAGGAGTTATAAAAAACCTCGCGGCATGGCCCGCTTTTTTCACTGGGCGCCAAAGGATTTCCTCAAGAAAGTAATCCATGTTCCATTCTTTCACGGATAAAATATAGAGCGCTTTTCGAAGTGACTGCGGTAAAAGTTCCAAGACGCCCTGGCTGCGCAGACCAGTCGAGTAAGACTGCTCACGGATCAAATAGCTCACGATGGACGGAGATACGAGCAATTGATAGGTGCGCAAAAAGGCGTTGCCGGTAAAATGCACCAGTGCGAGATTTTCGAATCCCAGTGCCAACTCGACAAAGATCAAACCTATCTGCGTGAGTGACGAGTAAGCGATTTGCGTCTTGATCGTCGACTGCGCCTTAGCAATGCCCGAACAGATAAAAGCGGTTGTAAGACCCACCACGATCATAGCGAATTGCACATACGTACTTTGCTCCCAAATGGCCTGAGTGCGCAGGAGAATGAACACACCCATATGTATGGAAAGAGAGCCGTAGAAGATGGCGCTGGAAGGAGTGGGTCCTTCCATGGCCCGCGGCAACCACGAGCTAAATGGGAATTGTGCGGATTTTGCCATTGCTGAGAGCAGTAGTAGGAAACCCAAAAAGGTGATCCCGCCAGTACTCAGCGAGTGGTTGCCTGCCATCAGAGTTTTCCATTCATTGAACTGAATATTGTGATGCCAGATAATGTGACACATCCATGCAGCAAGCACTAAACCCACGTCGCTGAGTCGATAAATGGAAAACACCTTGAACGCGTTTTTAACTGGTAGATAGCGTTCACGGTAAAAAGAGATAAGTAAAAAGGACGAGATTCCTAAAATTTCCCAACCGGCAAAAAGCACCTCAAAGTTTCCGCTCAAAACAACCAAACAATAGCCGGCATAAAAAAGTAAAACCGTGCTAAAGAAACGTTTGTAGCCGTTCTCTCGATGCATGTAGAGGCGGCTATAAGTGATCACCAAAAATGTCAGTATGCTGCCCACAACCAGGAACACCGCAGATACTTTGTCGAAAAGGAAAGAGCAGTAGAAGTGGAGGCTCTCTGTCGAGTACAACAGTGGCCCTTTGAAATACTCAGCGGCCTGCGGGTGAATCAACCAGTACAGAGTGAGACACATCACTCCCACCATATGCACACCAGACGCAGAGATGCTCAGCAGAGAGATCCAGCGCTCATTGCGCGCCGGTAAAATAAGGCTTAGCAGAAAAGCAAAGAGTGGGAACACGCCAATCACTGGAAGTAGATTATTCATAAAAATTCTCCTCAATAATTCCGATGGCCAAGTTCTCGCGGGAGCTCATGATGTAGTCCTGTATATGACGGATCACAGGTGCATTGGCGGTGATTGTTCGCGCCACCATTTTGCCATTGTCATACTGATAAATGGCTTTGTCTTTTGGATCAATACAGGCAAATTTAACCCACTGATTTTTAACCCACTCGTAGGACCCAGAATTGCGCTGAATAGCTTTCAGTGCGGTCGCGGGGTCGTGCTCCACCACAATCAACAATCGCAGTGGATCGTGCACCTCAATCATTTGGCTCGGTAGGCCCGGTCGTAGATCGCCGTCGGCGCCATTGGCCACTGCGATCAAGCCCACCACATTGTGGGGGAGTTTGGTTCCAGCGCCCAACTTGAGGTTGTCCACTCGCGAAAAATAGTATTCCAAATTGATACCACCACAAACAGGTACGGCTGCGCTCAGTATACGGGTGAGAATTTCTCCGTCCGGGTCGAGAGAAGGGTCATAGGAATTGAGAAACGCCCGGCGGTCCAGAAAGACGTTCTTTGTGAGATAGCGGCCGCCCACAATGCAAAGTGCGTTGGTGGCATGATTGAGTTCAGGACGTGGTTCAAATAAGGAGACCGATCGCGTCTGTGCCGATCGATGGGCCGCCATTGCTTCCTCGTTCGGACTCACATTTTCAAATCGGCGCGAGCGCTCTTTGGCGTTCATATCGAGCGCCTTACGAAATGCCGCTATCGCGCGACGGTGAATGGGGTGATTGGAAAGTCCAAATCGCTCTTCATCATAAAATTCAATGTCATCGCGAGTGGTGTCGTGAATTGCACCGATAAAAATGGTTTCCTTAGGAATGGAAATGCCCCTTTGCTCGAGGCGCTCACGCACTTTTGCAGCGTTCGCCATGTGGGCGAACACGCGGGCATTCACCGAACCCGGTCGACCCGAACAGGCTCCGCAATCATAAGCTGCATAGTGAGGATTATTCACACTGCTCGAGCCGTGACCGACCAAATAGACAATCTTGGCAAAGTTTTTAACCAATCCTGTGCTTTTGAGCGTTGCGAAAACACGGTCGGTCATTTCGTCGAGTGTGTAACCCACTTGTAAATTGTTTTCGTCGAAATCGGCAAAGGGAGAATTTTCGATGGTCAGTTCAGAGGCTGCATCCGTATGGCGCAGTGATGTGGCGGCGGCCGTCGACAGCGTCGGGCGGAATATATTAAAAAATAGCTGGATCGCCGACCAGAATCCCACAGTTTGAGAGATCAGCCAGCCACCAAAAAAGGAGTGGGAGTGATGCCCAAAATGAATATCTTTTTTAAAACTGTGGCAGGATCCGCTCTCACGCACTACAAACTTGGGTGTTACTGGCGCAGGACACAATTTAGTGAGGTATTTACTTTTATCGGCCTTAAAAAAAAATTCTACGCCAAAAAATCCCGGAGTCGCCAATGTTTCCACATCTTTGTCAAAGCGTTCCAGATGTGTGCGTAAGGACGATTCACGGTCGTCGATGCAAAAATACGCCTGGTACTCGGGAATACGTGGTGGCGGTTGGTAGGATCTGGCACCCGCGTAAAGCGCCTCGAAGGTGGATGCGTAGAATGACTCTTCCAGTGCTTCCTGCCAGATCTGGCGCAACTGATTGTGGTGATCTTCGTGCACTTGTGCAAAGAGTTCCACCGGTTGAGTGGCAATCTCAGAGATCGGCCTCCAGGAGTTGCCCAGACTGTGATCGAGATAATCCATTTCGAGAAGAAGCTCAAAAAATAGGAGATCATATAAAGAAATCTGTTTGGGAGAAAGCAAGGATTCCGGAAATGTCTCCACGTAGCACACTAAGCCCGACCAGCCGGGGTGAGAAAACTGTTGATCAAAAAGGTAGTTTTCGAAATACGCCGAAGAGCCGACCACTATGTTCAGGATATCCTCTAGGGACGTCGATGGGTCGTGCAATAGGCGCCGCGCGCGTCCTTTTCGGTTCAAAAAGAGCGTCGTCCACGGATTGTCATCCAGATCTCGCAACGCACTTAAAAATCCTTTCTGTTCTGACGGTAACTGCAAATGGGAAATACCCTGATCCAGGTAGTTCGAAAGATAACGAAACAACAGCGGTTGAATGCGATGATCGATGTCTATGTGATAGGTGTCTTTCCAAAGGTGGCGCAAAGATCCAATGCGCTTGGTGTAGACCTTTGTGTCGTTGGCTTCGAAGAGATTTGCCGCGGTGATAGCCGCATTGTCGCACTTGAACAGCGCGGTCTGGATGGCGTCGTCGGTGATGCGGCCATCACGATACATCTTTTGATATTCACTAAAGGTAAGGTATACCTTGGTGCCAAAAATCTGCGAACACAACTGCACCCCTTCATGAAACTGCAGATCTTGAAAGGCGTGCAGCGTGTTGTGGTGGATAAAGTCTCTGAGCGGCCCTTGGGACGGGAGATAGTGATGGAGTTTATGAATAATTTTGTCTAAACCGGAGTACGAAATTTTGAATTCTGCTGTCATAAGTTCTCCTTAAAGATCCAGTTTGAGGCCCACTTCTAAAACTTCTGTGGATCGATAGGGAGATATAGCGCGATCTGCGGAGTCGAGAAGATGGTGCGTGTAGAGATGTGCGAGTTCAGTGTACAAATGAAGGCGCGGTGTAAGGTTTTTCTCCCCGCCCACACGAAACGTCGCATTGTAGAGAATACCGTACCCTGTGCTTGTCGCCAAAAGGTTGAGGGTGGGCTTGGCACCCGGTGTGGCGTAGGAGTAAGACGGAGTGAGATTGGCATGATTAAAAACATGAGCGTATCCGGCGCCCACCCACCAGCCCCAGCTTTCCAACTTTTGACGAAAGGTCGCATAGGCGCCGGCTTCTTTAATACGTTGGAAATTGGGAGAATAGGAAAGGGCTTGTAAGCTTAAGTTCTCCAGATTTTCGCCGTAGTAACCCTCGAACACAAACTCGTCATTCTCGCCAGAGTGCTTGGTAGCCACTCCGAGTGCATAAGGAGTGATGCTCTTGTCACTCGAGATATCGTTGATGTGGCCAACAATGGCTGATCCGCCCACGCTCCAATGCTCGAGATCAAAGGTTTGCCGTACGGCTATGGTCGGCATTGATGTCCACTCCGCGTTGCCTATTGCGGATTGGTTGTCGTAGCTGGGAAACCCCAATGCCACGGCCGACTCATTGTTTTCGCCCTTGTGCAGAGCTTGCGCTTGCAAACGCATAAAGCCCACGTCTCCCGACAAAAAGTAGTGACCAATAAAATTGTACGAGTAGGGCGCATACGGCGAAAACAAATCCCAATCCTGACCCACATTAAAGGACCATTCACTGTCGGGAGCGTATGTCACAAAAGCACGGCGCAGACGCACTTGTGAGGCCACCGTTGGTGTGGATTTGTTAAAATCCACAAAGTCGAATTCGATAGTGCCAGCCAAGTCGGATTCGAACGTGGTCTTTACGCCCAAGCGGGACTGCTGCACTTGCATGGCCATGCTGCCGTGATTGGGATGGGCGGTCACTACCGGATTGGCCGCAGCGGTGTAAGCGACAAAATTATTGCGACCAAGAGATTCTACGCCGCGCGTGGATCCCGTGCCTGCAGCTTTAATAAATCCATAAACCTCAATTTTTTTTGAGGTGCCAGATGTGTCGGAATCGTTGGCGGCGTGGGACGTCCCGCCCGCAAGAGCAAGTGTGAGGATAATTATTAGTATTTTCATTAGTGACTCCCGCCAGCGCGGATATCCACTCCTGAATAGACAACCTCTTTATTCTCACGTGCAAATTGGGCCCGGATGTTGGCCAAAATTTCCTTGGTCGAATGATCCATAAACGGATCGTTGAACTTAACGTTCACGGATCGCGCATTTTGGCTTTCAATCACCCGTTTCAAAGGCACAACATTGGTGAACACACAGGGGCTATTGATAGTTATCACTGATTGCTCTTGTGTCTCGGACACTTCTCTTCTTAAAGTGAAGAGTCCGCGAAAGGATTTCGCTTTGAACACGTTGATAGTGAGTTCCAACACCGTGCCAGCGAGTATGCCAATGAGCAGGTCTGTCGATAGAGTGACAACTATGGTAAATAGAAAAACCATCAGCTGTGATTTCCCCGATTTGTAGATATGCAGCAGTTGGCTCGGCTGTGCCAAACGGTATCCAACAAAAATAAGAATCGCCGCAAACGTTGTTAGCGGTATATGATTGAGGATGCTGGGAAATAGCACAATAAAGGCCAGCACAAAAATACCATGGAACAGGTTCGATGTGCGCTGAGTGGCGCCGCTCATCACGTTGGCCGAGCTGCGCACGATCTCGGATATGATCGGCAGTCCACCAATCATGCCGAGGATGGAGTTACAAACTCCCTTGGAGATCAAATCCATGTTGAGATCCGATGTGCGCTTGAGTGGATCTAACTTGTCCACAGCGTACGTGCTCAATAGCGATTCGATCGAAGCCACAAGGCAGATGGTGATCGTTGCAGAGATAAACCCACCGCTCAGCATGTTCTCAAATAGCGGTGCATGGACGTAGGATGCCAACGAATCTGGAATGTGCAATAGGTATTCCGGACCCACTTTGTACTCGTGATTAAATATGTTCACAAAGTGCGCGTGTTCTATATCCACATAGCTACTCAGCGCATATCCAAAGATAACGGCCGCGAGCGACGGTGGTACAACTTTTCTTAGTTTTGGAAAATAGTTAAAGACAAGAACAGCCGCAAGGCAAAGCACGCCGATCATAAGAATTTCCATGTTCTCATCTTGGATGCGCCCGGGGAGTTCTGCGATTTGTGCAATGGTGTTTGTGGCAATGGGTTTTATCCCACCAAGCACGTAGAGTTGCTTGGTCATAATCGTTAGGCCAATCGATGCCATCATGCCATGAAGCGCGTTGATAGGAACGGCTAAGCCGAAGGTGCCCACACGCAAAAGACCCAGCAAAATTTGCAGAATACCGGCCACAACAACGGCGGCAAGCATGAGTCTAAATCCACGTTCCATGTCGCCGCCCCCGAGGCTGTTGACCGCATCGAGGATGACCACAATAAGGCCAGCAGCGGCACCAGAAATGGTGACGTAACTTCCGCTGATGAGTGACCCTAATATTCCACCGACAATGGCTGAGAGAATCCCTGCCGTTGGAGGCGCCCCTGAGGCCACGCTAATTCCCACGGAGAGCGGAAGAGCAATTAAAAATATAATGAATCCCGAAATCAAATTGCCTTTAATATCGGACGTTAGTGACGATAATGGAGTGTTCATAAATTTCCTAAACCTATTTTTAAGGCTGTGGGTCGAGTTTCAACAACTGCGACGGTTCAGACTGATAGAAAAAAACGGAGATTAGGAATTTAGCGGAGGGCTGATACTGAGACGAGCAAGGTAGGAAAGAAACGATGTATAGGACGGTGCGGACGAAATGTCGAAGTAGTAAAAATATAGAGACTTAGAAACCGTAAGATCAGGGACAAAGAGAGCGTCTGATGTTGAGGACGCCGACTCATCAATTTCGATTTCTTGGGTTTCGTATTTCTCGAAAAGGGCGATCGCGGCGGTGTGTTGCTCGGAGCAAATTGCAGTGTGCGTTTTCGCGGCGAGTGCTTTGGCTTCCGTGTGCGTATCCACCGTAGCGAAATCGGCAGGCGAGAGCAGCGCTGGGAAAATGAGTAAAAAGAAGAGCTTTACCACGGACGACATCACAATCACATCCTATACCTGTTCGGGGCTGGAGTAAACGCCTACCTATCTATCGGAACATGGGACTAAAAAAAACAGGCGCAGGGCGGGCAACGTGAAATATACGCACTGGTTGGTACTGGCCTTTAACCTAATTGAAGCTACGAAAATAAATAATTCCTAATACTGTCTCATCCTGTGCCACGAGCCTGCACGGGCTCGCCAAACCGGTGGGGGGAGACGGGGAAGGTATCGTACCTGCGTTATAGTGTGCTGGATTCAATAAGCTGTTTGGCGTGGGCGACACTGGTCTTGGTGATATTTTCACCCGAGATCAATCGGGCAATCTCTTGGGTGCGCTTTTCGTTTTCGAGCTTTTGAGCGATCATGCGAACTTCGCCATTTTTTGAGGCTTTGTTGATAAAGTAATGTTGGTCCGCAAATGCCGCCACTTGCGGGAGATGGGTGATGCATATCACTTGCTGGCCGACTGCGATGGACTTGAGTTTGCGACCAACCTTTTGCGCTGTAGGACCACTCACTCCGGTGTCCACTTCATCAAATAAATATGTGCGCGGAACTTCTATGTGGCCCGAAGCGACCTTTAGCGACAACAAAATACGGCTCAGTTCGCCGCCACTTGCGGTTTTGTGCAATGGGCGGGGTTCGGACTTGCTGCCGTTTTGAATCATAAATTGAATCGCATCCTGGCCCGTAACTGTGGGCTCAGGGAGTGGCTCCATGGCCACACTCATCGTGACGCCATTCATGTTGAGATCTTCCAGTTCCTCGTTCACTGCTTTTTTAAGCTTGGTGATGCCCTTACGGCGCTTGTCGGATAGGGTGTGCACCAACGGTTTTAATTTTTCGTCCAATGCTTTGTCGCTCAGTCGCAGTTGCTGAACCATTTCGTCGCTGTGTTCGAGTTCGGTCAGTTCGCTTTTCATGTTGTCGTAGGCGGCAAGAATTTCTTCTACCGATGCACCGAATTTTTTTTCCAGCTTACGCAGGGAGGACAATCGCTCTTCGAGTGTGTTGAGGTCGGAGCCTTCGTCACCATCGCCCGACATGCGCGAGAGATTATAGGCGATGTCGTTGATGGTGATCTTAACGGTGGCTAACTGTTCTAAACTTTCGTTCATAGTGTTGTCTTTGTACTTGAGCGCGTTGCCCTTGCGAATCAAAACGTCGATCAAATTGGAGATGGAGCTCGCGTCGCCGGAAAGAACGTCCTGCATCTCCGAAATAAATTCACTGTTGGCAGAGCGGGCGCGCAGTGACTTTACTCGGTCTTCGAGATTTTGATCGGCGGTTGCATCGAGCTCGAGATCTTCGATCTCTTGAATTTGAAAACGGATAAAATCGATGCGTTGCGAACGGTCCTTGGAGCTACTCAAGATGGATTCGATCTTGCGTGCGATCGCAACTTTCTCGTGAACGATGCTCTCCACTTTAGCGCGCAAATCCAGGGTGTCGCAAAATTGATCGACCAGATCCAGGTGAAATTGGGGCGACATTAAACTTTTATTGTCGTGCTGGCCGGTGATCTCCATGAGTGGCACCACTTTGCCTGTTACCTCTACCAACGGAGATACGATATCTTTAAGATCGGAAAGGCTCGAGAGATGTCCATTGAGATACACGCGATTCTTCCCATCACGAGAAATCACTCGCCGAACGGTGAGCGTTTTTTCAGAAGCGTCAATTCCGGCGCTAACTATTCGCTGCAAGAGGTCTTTACGGTCGGCGAGTTCAAAAAATCCCTCTACAGTGGCCACTTCGGAGCCGTCGCGAATGTCTTCGCCGTAGGACTTGGCGCCCATGAGTAAATTGAGGGCGCGCACGATCACCGATTTTCCGGCGCCGGTCTCGCCGCTGATGATATTGAGGCCTTCTCCGAATTCCATACGCAAATTGTGGATAATAGCAAAATTGGTCACATTGAGTTCGATGAGCATATTAGTCTCTTTCTCCAAATTTGAGTTTTTCGCGGAGTAAGGTAAAAAAGCTGTGCGAGGGTTTTCTCAATACAAGATGGGACACATCATGACGCTTGATTTGGATCTCATGAGATTCATCCAAGTCCGCGCAACGGCGGCCGTCGATGGTGAGAATGGCGGAGCGACTTTTGCCGAGAATGCGCACCGACAGGTGGCGATCGTCGGGAAAAATGATCGGGCGTGATGTCAGGCTGTGCGGGCAGATGGGTGTGGCCACAATGGCGTGAACACCGGGCACTAGTACGGGGCCACCAGCAGCCAAATTGTAAGCGGTGGATCCGGTCGGGCTCGAGATAATAAAGCCATCCGCCTTCGTCTCCGCAACCAGTTCTTTATCCCAGTACATGCCGATATTGACGAGATGAGTGTTGAGACCGCGCTCGATCACTATGTCATTGAGGGCAACAAAAGACTCTTTTTTGTTTTTGCTCTTCACCTGAACTTGTAAAAGCGTGAGTGGTTCCTCATCGAGTTTACCCGTAATCGCATCACCTAAAACTTCGTAGATTTCATCCACACGGTTTTCAGTGAGAAAGCCAAGAGAGCCCATGTTGATCCCGAGCACCGGGACTTGGCGGTCGCCCAACGTTCGAACCGCTTCCAAATAAGTGCCATCTCCACCGAGCACGACAACCATACCCAAGGCTTCCAGATCCTTTTTCCCAGTGATCACAGAGTCGCCTTTTTCGATGGCGAAATCCGCTTGAAAATAGACCGTCCACTTTTTGGTGCGGAACCACTTGGCCACGTCTTTAGCGAGGAGTTTAGCTTTCGGAGTTTTATCGCGGTAGACAATGAGAACATTCTTGGATTTCATATCCAAGACAGTAGCGGAAAACAGCGGGCTTCTCAATAAAAGCCCGCTTTTTGTGCGGCAGGAGAATGTCCTACTTTTCGAGCAGCTTTTTGCTATTTCTCCAATAAGCCCGATCGGCGGAGGAGAGCCTTTGGATCTGGATCGCGGCCACGAAAGTTGCGGTACAGATTTTCGGGTTCATCCGAGCCGCCTTTACTCAGAATGTGGGTGCGGAACCGTTGGGCTACATCTTGGTTGTAAACGCCAGCATCCAAAAATGCCTCAAAGGCGTCGGCATCTAAAACCTCGGCCCACTTGTAGCTGTAGTAACCGGCCGAGTAACCACCGGCAAAAATGTGGGAGAATGCCACCGAAAAATTCACGCCATCCACTCGTGGTAAGACACTGAGGGGTCGCATAATAGAATCTTCAACGCTTTCAACGCTCGCATTGGCGGGAAGTGGTCCGCCGTGCCAAGCCATATCCATCAAAGCAAAGCTGAGCTGTCGCATACTGCCGTATCCCGCGTTGTAATTGCGCGCGGCTTTAATTTTTTCGATGAAACTCTCTGGCAGCAACTCGCCCGTTTTGTAGTGCTTCGCAAATGCATGAAGAGTGTCGGTTTGTGTCGCCCAGTTTTCCATGATCTGCGACGGAAGCTCTACAAAATCCCACAGCACATTGGTGCCCGCAATGGACGTGTACATCACATCGGAGAGTAAGCCGTGGAGGGCGTGGCCAAATTCGTGAAAGAGTGTTTGCACTTCGTTAAAAGTGAGGAGCGATGGCTGATCCTTTGTGGGCTTGGTGAAATTGCAAACGATGCTTACGTGCGGGCGGTGAGCGTGTACACCATCGGAGCCCTGATCCAAGAATGTGGTCATCCATGCGCCGCCGCGCTTCGAGTCGCGGGCAAACAGGTCTACATAGAGTAGTCCCAAGAAGCTTGTACCGTCGAACACTTCAAACACTTGAACATCGGGGTGATACGCTGGAACCGACTCTGTTTTCTGAAATTTCAAACCAAAAAGTTTTTCGGCATGGCGGAAAACCCCGGCCACAGAGGCGTTCACTTCGAAATAAGGGCGCAGATCTTCCTCCGAGTATTGAAAGCGCTCCTGCTTGAATTTTTCGGAATAGTAGGCAAAGTCCCACGGCATGATGCTTGCGTGACCATCATATTTTTTGGCAAAGTCGGAGAGTTCCTGAATTTCTTTTTTTGCAGCCGCTTGCGACGGCGTGAGAAGTTGGTGCAAAAAGGCTTTTACCGATTCAGCAGACTTGGCCATTCGGCGCGATAAAATAAAATCCGCATGCGATTTAAAACCTAAAAGTTCGGCGCGTTCCTGGCGCAAAGAGGCGAGCTGAACACAGAGAGTGCTGTTGTCGAACTCTCCACCCAGCGCACGACCGTTGTAAGCGCGCCACAGTTCCTCGCGCCGTCCGCGGTGCTCCGCATAGGTCATAAATGGAATAAAGCTGGGAGCTTGGAGGGAAAAACACCATCCGCCGTGGCCTTTTTCTTTGGCCAATTGCGCCGCTTGTTCAAGGGCCATGGCTGGTACTCCAGCCACCTCTTCCGAATTCACAATACACATGAGGAATGCGTTAGTGGCTTTGAGCAGATTCTGCCCAAAGCGAGTAGTGGCTTGCGAGAGTTCGCTATCGATGATGCGTAACTTTTCTTTTTTCTCGTCGGGGAGGCGCGCGCCATTGCGAACGAAGTCTTCGTAGTATTTTTTAACCACCATCTTTTGTTCATTGGTCCACGCCGGGGAGGGGTTGTTGTAGACCTCTTCAATTTTACGAAAGAGTTGGGCATCGAGCTGGACATCGTTGCCGTAGCCCGATAGCAAGGTAGAGATTTCGTCGGCTTGTTTCTCCAGCGTTTCATTGGAGATGGTGTGCAGCAAATTAAAGAACGTGGTCGACACGCGCTCCAATTCCGTGCCTGAAAGTTCCATGGGCAGTATGACGCTCTCAAATGTGGCCGCGTCTCTGCGGGTCTTTAATTTGTCGATACGTTGTTTAGCGGTGGCGATTCCTTCTTTGATGAGATTGAGGAATTGATCGTGAGGTATTTGATCAAAAGGAATTGCGCCATGGGGGGAATTGTTTTTTGCTTTAAATATTTCAATCATGCAGCTATTTTACTGCGCTGACTGGGAAAATGTAAGGGATTGCGAATCCGACCAGTTGAGTCGTAGGCCGGATTAGCGCGGTGAGAGAACCACTTCTTTTGTCTGGTTGGGTTTCACAGTGACGCTGGTCTCTGTGGACTGACCAGTGATCACGTTTTTAGCTGTAAAAACAATAGGCTTTCCGGCTTCTATGGAAATACGCTGTCCATCGTGAAGTTTGGCTTTGCCCATATAAGCTTCGCCGGCCACAATACGAATCACTACGACGCCCGAAGGAAGATTTTTAAGCTTCACATAGGTTTTTCCGTTCATTGGAAATTCATTGTAGCGTAAAGTTTCTTGCTTAAATCCAGGATGAACGAATGTAATTGTAAACGGTTTTCCGCGCGGGATAGCGACACTTGCGGGTGTGTTGAGTCCGGTCGGATTGCCATTGAGATACACTTGCGCGCCCGAGGGATCAGACACCACGCCCAGTTTATCCATCGATGCAAGGTTGGCTTGACCCGCGTTGAGATCATTGTCGCCGTAGCAGCTCAATATGTTGAGGCCTAAGCGTTTGATGGAATGGCAGGGGCCTGCAACTAATCTTGGACTTGTTTCGTTGATCACTGCAAAAATACCAACTACACCGGCGAGAAGTACCACAAAAATTCCAACGATTGGGGAGGAATTGGACTGCTCACGCTGTGGCACACGAATTTGTGAATGGGTGCCTGTGCCGGAGCTCACGCCTGGGTTGGCCGTGTACACGCTGGGTTTACTAACACTGTCGTTGAAGAGTGGATTGGGAACTCCCGCCATCGTGTTGGGTCGCGCGGCGCTGGCTTGTGGAATAGGCGCTTGAACGTACGAGTTGCGCGGATTTGCAACGGCATCGACCTTAAGATTGGAATGACTCAACTCCACCATTTGCGGGTTGGCTGAAGCTCCATCCTTTTTTTGCTGCCCTTTTTTAAGTTCCAGGTCCACAAAGTTAACGTTTTCCGTCTCGGCCGACGTGAATGTCATCGACTGAGTGAACGCATCGAGTTTACCGGGATTGCGGCCAGCGAGTGGATCCATCGGCACATCTACTTTAGAGTAGGCCACTTGGCGCTTGCGGGCTTCGACGATCTCTTCCGAATACATCTCTTTAATAAATTCCGCGAAATCTTGGCCAGAAAAATCAGGATTGTAACGGTTCAAAAAGCTTTGCAGATCTTTTTGCATCTCTGCAGCTGTCTGGTAACGCTGAGTTTTATTGCGGGCCAGGCCCTTATTGACGATCTTTTCCAGTTCCATTGGGATATTGGGATCGATCTCGCGCAAGCTCGGAATTTTGCAATCGCGAATTTTACGCAGAGTTGTCATTTCATTGTTAGTGAGGAAGAGTCTTTGCTCGCTGAGCATTTCCCAGAGCATAATGCCAATAGCGAAAATATCTGTGCGCGCATCCACTTCCATGCCGTCCACTTGCTCGGGGCTCATATAACCAAACTTCCCTTTAAGGGTACCCACACGAGTGCTTTCCTCTTGCGTGGTGGCTTTGGCGATCCCGAAATCGATGATCTTTACTTCGCCTTCGAAGCTGACCATCACGTTTTGCGGGCTCATGTCGCGGTGAATGATATTGAGTGGGTTTCCGGTCGTGGCGTCGATCAAACGATGCGCGTGGTCCAGTCCGCCGGCAATCATCTTCGTAACAAAAACGATGTGGCTGATGGAAAAACGCTTGTTCAATTGTTTCAAACGGTTGAGGATCTGGCGGAGGTTTTTGCCCTCGAGATAATCCATCACCAGATACAGCTGGTTGTTTTCCACACCGAAATCGTAAATGGAGACCACGTTACTGTGAGAAAGGTTCACGGCAATTTTGGCTTCGTCTTTGAACATGCGGATAAAGTCTTCAGAGGCGGAATGCTGTTGAAGAATACGTTTTACCGCAACGAATTTTTGAACCCCTTCGGCTGCGAGCTTCTTCGATAGATAAATCTCGGCCATACCGCCGGAAGCCAGTTTTTCGAGGAGAATGTAATTTCCGAATCTTTCAAATTTTTCTTGTGCCAATTTGATCTCTCTTTTACTTTCTTAGTATCGGCAATTATTGGGAATAATTAAACTCATATATGAAGTCTGGACGGTAGACATGAAGTGGATTGGACTAACAGGCGGTATCGCATGCGGCAAATCCGCCGTGGCCGCGCATTTAAGGGCGAAAGGCTGGTCCGTAGTTGATGCGGACGCACTCGCCCATGAGGCTCTTGGTCTAGGAACGTCCAGTTATCAAAATGTGGTGAATTATTTCGGACGCGATGTTGTGGGCGGAGATCAATCCATCGATCGCAAAAAACTGGGCGCCGTAGTTTTCGCAGATAAAAACAAACTTCTTAAGCTCGAGAGTTTTATTCACCCTTGGGTTCAGGAACAAACGCGCGCGCGTCGCGATCAGTTTGAACAAGCGGGTGAGTCCATGGCCTTTTATGACGTTCCGTTGCTTTTCGAAAAAAATCTTCACGCCCAGTTCGATGACGTTATTGTGGTCGCCTGTGATGAGCGGTTGCAGATCGAGAGATTAAAAGTGCGCAATGGTTTTGACGAAGCCGAGGCGCGCCGTCGAATAGCGGCGCAGATGCCGCTCATGGAAAAGGTAAAGCGCGCAGCGCACGTGATTTATAATAATGGCACCATCGATGAACTGAAAGCCGCCACAGATAAAGTCCTGAGCGCTCTTTAAGAATGAAGAGCTGCTGTGCGAATATTATTTGTATTGGGAAGGTTGGTGAGTGCTCTTAGCAGCTCACTATGTACCACTTGGCGCCGGAATCAGACGGGCCAAATTCCTTATTTAAAAAGTCGACCACGCGGTTGGGATTGGGTGAGAGTTCTTTGTAAAGTTTGTTCGTAGGACTCTGCAGACAAACGCCGCTACCATTGGTTTTGATCACGTGGGCTTCGCCATCGTCAGTGCGAAAGCGGGCGATCTTGATTTGTTCTTCCTCGCTGGTTGCATTTTGGCCGGTGTCTGAGTCTTCATCGTTACTGGAATCATTGCTTTCAATATCGTAATAACCGCTCAATCCTCCTCCGGCAAATCCAAAGGCGGCCACGGGCATCGTAAATACTAAGACGGAAAACAGTGCAGTTTTGATCATTAAATATCCCCAGGTTGAGTTTGTACCTGTGAACTTATCGGGGCGCTTTAGCCGAACTTTAGTCCCGTATCAATCCGACACACAAATGAGTGCCAGGCACCTATCTAGAAGTGGAGGGTGTAGCCGATAGTGGCGCGGGCGATGGTGAGTTCGGTGGATTGGTGGAGGGAGAGTTCAAAGCGGAGACTTTGATTTTGCACGATTTGGATATCGAGGCCGCCGACAGCGAAAGCGAAATAATTTTTAAATTTTAATAAGGGGCGGAACTCTTCGCGCGTATCGACGATGTTGCTAATACCTCCACCCCAGTAAAAGCGCCGGCCCGTTCGCGAATGTAAAACATGATATGCGGCTTGGAGCCATGCATATCTGTCATAAATATCGAGGCCCAACTGAACACGATAGGTGGGCTCCATCCATGGTGCCAAATGAAGACCAAACCACTCAGAAAAATCCTCGTCTTCAAAGTTGTAGGAGCTGCTTCCAGCTATGGTGAATGCGGGCGACGGTTTTAAATGATAAGTCGGATAGTGAATAGCGGATGTTTCATTGGTTTGATCCAACCCTTGGTCTTGCACAACGGCCATCGATTTATCAGATTCGTTTTTTTGTTCCACCGGTTCGTCAGGAGGAAGGCTTAAGACCTGATTGGTGGGTGGAGCAGCGGTTGCATTTTGTAAAACTAGAAAGTAGGTCAGGAACAAAATAAGCAGTTGTCTCAACATAAATTTACTATAATCTTTAAATATATATATTGTCATGCAGACAATCGGGGCAACCCCTCAACCACGACCATACATTACAAGGATGTAAGAATGATTCGGTTTTGTTTTATCTTTGTCGCCGTCACGTACTTTTTTGTTCGCAGTTCGTTTGCCCAAGAAGCACTGATCTTCGATATTCACCAGCAATATATCTCCACTCGAGCAATGGGAATGGGCAATGCGCAGGTGGCGGTGGCCGATGACGAAAGCGCCATGTTCTTTAATCCTGCAGGGCTCAAACAAATCAAGGAACCTACGATCAGCTTGTTCATCAAGGGTGGAGCGAATCCTGATATTTTGGATCTCGCTGATGATATCGACAAAGCCGGTGACGACGCTCAAGCCATCAACGATGTGATCGTGGCCAACTACGATAAGAGTTACTCGGCGCGCGCACCGTCCATCGGTTTTATATGGGCACGGCCCGATTGGTCTGTGGCGTTTATTCCAGCCGATGTTTCCGTCAACGTCTCTATGGATCAAGCGGTGGGCCCGGCGATCAATCTGACCGCCTATCAAGATACAACTTTGGCATTCGCAAAAGCGTGGAATATTAAGAGCGTCTCCTATGGAAATTTAGATTGGGGCGTAACTGCAAAAGCCATCTATCGCGCGCATCTGGATCGCATCGTCGATATCGCCTCGATTCAAAACGACAAAGTGCTCGAAGCCGAAGACTCCAACGAAGGCCTTACGGTGGACTTCGATTTAGGCGTGATGTGGAAGGCGCCTGAGGCGACCTCTGGATTTTGGAGCTACGCCAAACCGCAAGCCGGCTTAGTGGTGCGCAACGTTCTGGATTATGGCTATCTGTCCAACATGGGTATTTATGCCGATGACAAACAAGGTGATCCTGCTGACCTGCAACGGGTGATCGATGTGGGCACGGCGTTTAAACTTCCTAATTGGTGGATCTGGGATTCGAAGCTAGCCATCGACGTGCGCGACATTCTCCACGACAATTGGACCATCGAAAAGGGCATCCACGCGGGAATTGAGTTCAACTGGGAAATGTTCAGTTGGTGGAAAGGTGGCTGGCGCGCTGGTATCAACCAGGGGTACTACACGGCGGGCTTTACCGGCCAGATATCCGTATTTAAATTGGAATTGGCCACATTTGGTCGCGAAATGGGCACATCTTCCAATAAAGTCGAGGACCGCGTCTACATGTTTACGACCAGTGTGAACTTCTAGTAAATAGCTGGAATTACAAGGATAAATTGAAAACAAAGCCTCCTATTCGGGGGCTTTTTTATTTTCCTTTTCGGCTCGGGAAATACAGCCTTTTTTAGTGACACCAAGCCCGCCATATGGGATATCAACGAGTCCATTTAAAAAATAATGAGGAGAGGTATTTCATTATGGCAGTTTCAAAAAGACGTTTGCGATTTCGTGTACAACGCCGTTTAGGTGTAGAGCTTCCCGGTTTAGGTAAACCAGGTGCTTTAGAGCGTCGTCCGTATCCTCCTGGCCAGCATGGCAACAAACGTAAGAAGTTCTCTAACTACGCACTTCAACTCGAAGAAAAACAAAAAGTAATGTTCCATTATTGCTTGCGCGAAAAACAACTTCGTAGATTTATCCGCGATGCTCAAAAGGGTAGCGCAGATAAAAACTGGATTAGCCAGTTGGCAGGTCGTTTGGAATTGCGTTTGGACAACCTTGTGTTCCGTTTGGGTTTTGCACCGGGCATCCGCTCTGCGCGCCAAATGGTAGCTCACGGTCACGTGCTCGTAAACGGTAAGAAAGTCTCTGTTGGTTCTGTCGTACTTCGTGTAGGTGATGTTGTGTCTCTTCAAGAGTCTTCTTACACTCATCAAAACTATCTTCAAGCTAAGCAATCTCCACGCATGGAACTTCCTGATTATTTAGGAAAGTCGGATGTGAATGGTAAAGAGCAAGGCACTGTAAAATCAGTTCCAGGAACTGAATACATCCCCTTCTCTTTCTCTGCGAACCTCTTCGCGGAATACTACTCACTCAGAAGCGTATAAGAAATTGCGATCGCAAGATCGCAGTTCAAAATGCACAAAAGAAAAAGGCTCGTTCAACAACGAGCCTTTTTTTATTTAAATTTGTCAGATCCGTCGCGACTTAATCCTTCATCTGATCTAAAAACTGCTTCGCAAGCGCTTCTAGATCGCCACCGGCTTGGCCCTGGGCTTCGGCGATGTTTTTACAGACGTCGTTGCCTTCGAAGGCGCCGCCTTTACCGCAGGCGATTGGGGCCATGTTGTTGATCGAACCACCGAGGCTCGCCAGTTGTTCGGCTGTGAGTGTCGTGGTGTTCGGGTCAAAGGTGTCGATGAATGTTTGCAGATTCACACCGCCAGTAGCCACATACAAGGTGGTTGCGGCTTGATTGGCCAAGGCCAACATTTTGAGAGTGTCGGATCCTGTGGCGGAGCAGTTGTTCACGGCCGCTTGAGCATAGTCATTGGCTTGGGTTGTAAAACCGTCTGCATCATCTGTAAAATGGAACTTATCAAAGAGCACAACTGTGGGATCATTGCCAGTGGTGTTTTCGTCCAAATTTTTGATCGCTTCAACAATGGTGTCGTTGTCGATACCTTGGCGCAGGAAATCTGCGGAACAACGGATCACAAAGGCTTTTGGTGTGCTGATTCCGTTGATCATATTTACGCAATCATCCACATTGGCGTTTCCTTGGCCGGCTTTGTCCAAACACTGCTGAGCCGAGAAGACCTTGTCGTCGTTTTTGTCTTCACACGCTGTCATTCCAAAGCACAGGCCCGCCAATGACACTAAAATCCATTTTTTCATGTTTTTTCTCCGAGGTGAATGGGTCTCAAATAGTATAAATGATTTGGGGTATTTGGCCACTATTCCAACGTCTAAATTTCTCAAGACAAAACGCTTTTTCGCACAAAGTGAAAGATACTGGAGAGAGCTATGGTTAAAGCGAGTCTAGGTCTACTTATTATGTGCGTTTACAGCTCGGTTCATGCCGCTGATTTCTACCAGGGAATTCGCCAAATGGGTATGGGTGGCACTGCTGTCGCCGTTGTGAACGACGAGACTTCACTGCTTTTAAATCCAAATGGACTCGGCCGTTTGCGCGAACCTTACGTCACCCTCATCGATCCTGAGATCACTACCAACATGGATGGCGTCGGTACAGCTCAGGAGCTCGGTCTCGATGCGGCTCAAGTCGACAAAGTGTACGAGGAACTGGGCGGTAATCTGGACAAGAATTATTTTATGCGGGCACAGATTTTTCCATCATTTGCTATGCGCAATTTCGGCGTGGGCTTTTTAGGAAAAACCGAAATGCTCGCGCGCCGCAACTCAGCTGATAATGTTATGAATCTTCTCTATACGAGCGATATGGCTGGCGTGGTCGGCTACAATCACAGTTTTTTTGGTGGCCAGGTGAAACTCGGTGTAACGGGCCGCTACATCGACCGCGTAGAGTACAATGGCGTGGTGGACCCGGCCGTGCAAGGTTTAGAACTTAAAAACTTTGCTACCAGTGGAACCGGGGTTGGAGCAGATGTGGCTTTGAGTTTGTCGTCGCCCACATCGTACTTGCCGACGTTGAGCGTGATTGCCAAGGATGTGGGAGACACTTCGTACACCCTTGGTAAAGGTATACGCGACGATTATCTCGGCGTAGGTAATCCCAATAAGACGCCAATGACAGTGGATGTTGCGGCGGCGATTTTTCCGATATGGTCGCGCGGCACTCGTGGAACTTTCACCGTAGAATACGACGATGTTCTCGACAATTCCGGAATTGAATGGGGCACTAATAAAAAATTGCACGCCGGTTTCGAGTACAATATGGAAGATAATTTTTTCTTTCGCGCCGGCTACAACAAAGGCTACATCACCGCGGGCTTCGAATTTGCAACCTCCAACTTACAACTGCAATTGGCTTACTATGGAGAAGAGATAGGGACAGATGCGGATCCGGTGCAAGACCACCGTGTCGCCGCCAAATTTGTACTGCGTTTTTAAGGAAATTTATGAAAATCACATTCACTTTATTGCTGACTTTATTTGTCTGTGTTTCGTGCAAAACGAATATGTTCGAGGAAGTTGCAAAAAAAGACACCGACGAGGCGATCTATTACGAGGCAAAGCTGGCGCTCAATGATCGCAACTATTCCCAAGCGATCACACTGATTCAATCTTTGACCGCTGAATTCCGCGCCCAGCGCGAAGTTTCAATGACATTTGCCTCCGCTCACTCGGGCCGTTGCGGAATGGAGTTCGTGACGTTGGTGGAATCGCTCACTAATTTTAATGGAGATAATATATTCTCTTTTTTAATGTCGAGCTTTCTCGCAGGCACCGATGCGCGAATCACTGATTGCCAGGCGTCGGAAACGATTCTCAATGCCGTCGGCGACTTTACCGTGCGCACTGCCGATGAAAATATCCTGATGGGTTTTTCGAGTCTGACAAAGGTGGGAACCATTCTTTCCCGGTATGCCGATGCAGACGGTGATGGTGTGACGGACGCGGCTTTTGATCATTGCAGCACTTCCGATTTGCCGGATGCGGCTGTTCGCGAGGTTGGAACGGGTATGGCCAACTCGATCATGAGCATTAGTGCAGTGGCTTCTGACATTTCGTCTGGAACGCTCGACGATATCACTGCCTATTGCAGTATGCACCCACAGCTCAACGATTTTTGCACAAACACGGATCCCAATGCCTATTCAGCATTGCAAATTGCCGCCCTCCGACAGTTGATTGGTTCAACTGACATGGGAATTGGCGCTTGTCCCAATTTTGCAGACTTGGCGTGTGTTTGCCCATGATCCAATTTTGCGTATGCGCCCTCCTCAGCTTGATCGGTAGTTTTGCTTTCGCAGAAGAAATTCTCGAGGAGAACATTTCGGTCAACGCGTTGGGAATGGGCAACGCTTATTTGGCGCACAGTCGCGGTCACGATGCTATTTTTTATAACCCCGCGGGACTTTCACGCTTGTCCGGAATCGAGTGGCGCCTGATGGGTTTAGGTGTGGGATTAAATGGCGTGGACTCTTACGACGAGTACCAAGACATTATAGATAACTCCGACGATCTTCCCTATGTGCTCAATTCCCTCTACGGTAGACCCGTATGGGCGCGCACCGATTTGCAAACTTCATTGAGTATTGGCTCCTTTATTGTCGGCGCTTATGCGCGTGCGAATGCGGGTTTCACTATTTTGAATCCTGCACTTCCCAATTTGGATTCCAACTATTTTGCCGATTACGTTTTTTTTGCAGGCTGGGGAACAGAACTTATTCCCAACTATCTAGAGTTTGGTTTTGTCGGAAAGCGCGTGCGCCGTATGGCCGGAGCCGCCGAGATCGGTGCGGCCTCTATCGCCTATTTGGATTCGGGTGTACTGGAAGCGGAGCTCGAACGCCACGGAACCGGCTATGGCGCCGATCTTGGCTTTAAATTTAAACTTCCAACCCCGTGGAATCCATCGGTGAACTTTGCATGGCAGGATATGGGAAATACCGCATATACACTCGAAGCCAACAATCCGCCACCGCGCGGATCGCCTTCAAAAATGCATTTGGGTTTGGGTTTGGAGCGCGATTTTGGCG
>CAYNTO010000013.1:0-74389 GCA_964400355.1 uncultured Pseudobdellovibrionaceae bacterium | reverse complement strand
CCTTGCGAGTGGAACCAGCACGCAGTACTTACGCAATGATCCCGCAGGAACGGTGTTGCCATCGAGAAACACAAATCCATCGTCGCCGACCGAAGGTCAAATCTGGTTTGATAACGCGACAAACGAACTTAAATATTTCAACGGAGCGACAGTAGAGACGGTGAGTAACGGTTCTGGTGTGACAAGCATCACCGCAGGTCAAGGCTTAGACGGTGGAACCATAAACAGCACTGGAACAATAGACCTCGCCGATAGTGGCGTGACAACGGTAAAGCTTGATGATGAAGCGGTCACCACGGCAAAAATCGCTGACACCGCAGTCACAACAGCGAAGATTGCGGATAGCGCCGTCACCACCGCAAAGGTGAACGATGGTAGCATCACCGATGCAAAACTCGCCACAGGAATCGATGCGAGCAAAATCACAGTGAACACTCTCCCAGCGAGCGTAGTGCCAACCGGAACTGATGATACAAAACTCCCGCTTGTTGGTGGCACCATGACCGGCCCACTCGTGCTGGGTGATGACACCACATTCTCAGGATTTGATCTCTTAGGGACCGGTCACATCACCATGAGTCCGCAAAAAACAATCACCATTGGTCGCTACGATTCAACAGAGCAACCAACCCTTATCGCGACACTGGGCCCCCTCAACGCGGGTGCGATGTGGTTTAATAGCTCCACTGGAAAACTCATGTACTGGAGCGGCACTGCGGCGTTTGAGCTCAGTGAGTCCACATCGGCGGGCGGGGACATCACAGCTGTAAACACAAATGCCGGCTCGGGTCTGTCTGGTGGTAACACCAGTGGCCCAATCACTCTTCAAGTTGTAGTGGATGGCACCACAATTGAAATTGCGACCAACACCATTCAACTCAAAGCTCTCGGTGTGGCCTCAGGCCACCTCCAAGATGGCAGTGTTCTTACTGCCAAACTTGTTGATGATGCTGTGACCACTGCAAAGATCGATGATGAGGCTGTGACTACAGCAAAACTCGACGATGAAGCTGTGACAACTGCCAAACTCGCCGATAGCTCGGTCTCGACGAGCAAGCTCGTTGATACTTCCGTAACGGAAGTGAAACTGGCGAACAGCGCAGTGACAAGTGCGAAGCTCGCTGACGACTCGGTCATTACCGCAAAGCTCGATGATAGCGCTGTCACCACGGTCAAGATCGATGATGAAGCCGTGACCACCGCCAAACTTGCAGATAGTTCCGTTTCGACGAGCAAGCTCGTCGATACTTCCGTAACGGAAGTGAAACTTGCAGACGGTGCGGTAACTTCGGCAAAAATCGCCGATGGAACCATCACTAGCGCTGATATAGACACCATCACCATTGGTAAAATCTCAAGTGCTGCTAGTGAATATTTCACTTATATGCCAAACGGCACCGAGTGTACCGACGGCTATGTGCTGAAGTGGACTTCCAGCAATCGTTGGGAATGTGCCAGTGATCTTGTGGGTGCCACTGATCATGGTGCGCTCACAGGCCTCGGTGATGATGATCACACACAGTACGCACTACTCGCAGGTCGCGGAGCAGGTCAAAACCTGCGCGGTGGAACAGCGGCAAGCGCCAATCTCACATTAGAATCTACCTCTGACGTCACAAAGGGCTACGTGATCCTTCAACCCACTGCGGGCAATGTGGGTATCGGGACGGCGACGCCGAATGCGAAGCTCGAAGTTTCTGGAGCATTAAGGCTTTCATCTACAACTACAGATACATTTGTTACTCCGCAAGGTTCGAATGTTCCTACTAAAATTAATATTCCAACCTACGATCCGGGCAATTTTGGCCAAGTGATGGCGATGGGTGTTCCGTCGACCGCAAACACGAATGCCCGCGTTCTTTCATTGATTGACGCACGGACGGGTGCGCATCAACCGACGCTCTCTGTTTTTTCTCCCAATGAATCGGAAATTGTGGGTCTCTCTTTCAATGGCTCCAACACTGTGGGCGCAGTAGAAAGTACAACACAACTGGCGTTACGTGCCGATGGTAACATCGCCCTGGAGCCGGCGGCGGGCTCAAGTGTGCTCGCAGATAAAATCGTGATGAACGCTGGTGACTTTGGATCCATATTGAATATTCAAACCACGTCGCGCGTTGCTGCGGGTGTGGGTATGACTGTCAAGGGTGAGCTTGGTGGTGACAATCGCTCGTCTGTTTTAATAGATGTGGATGAAACATCGAACGTCCGCTATCCACTGCGAGTCACGTCCAACACGGGAGCGACAGAGGTTTTAGCCGCTACTGCTGCAGGAAACGTGGGGATCGGCTCCGCCGATCCGCAAGCGCGTCTCGATGTAGCGGGTAGGATCAATGCCCAAGAGATTTGCGATGAGACCGGATCCAACTGCCGAGACATCTCCACAGGGTGGGGAGGTAGTGGCGATGTTATGAGCGCTCGCGCGATAAATACCAACACCGGCTCGGCTCTCACAGGCGGCGGTGATCTTTCTGCGGATCGCAATATTGCAGTGAATGTCGACAATAGCGGAATTGAAATCAATTCCAATGCACTCCGCTTAAAAGACGGCGGAGTGACCAGTGCGAAAATTGCTGATGGCACCATTGTGAGTGCCGATGTGGACGCGATCAGCATCGGAAAGATATCAAACGCACCGGCGGAGTATTTCACGTACATGCCAGCAGGTACTGAGTGCACCGACGGCTTTGTGCTCAAGTGGACTTCCAACGACAGATGGGAATGCGCGGCCGATCTCGTCGGTGCGACGGACCACGGAGCACTTACTGGGCTCGGCGACGATGATCACACGCAATACGCATTACTTGCTGGCCGTGGTGCAGGTCAAAACCTGCGCGGCGGTACGGCAGCCAGTGGCAACCTGACTTTAGAATCCACATCCGATACTACAAAAGGTCACGTGCTCATACAGCCTAACGGTGGCGGTGTGGGTATCGGGACCACGGGACCCGTCGCGACAGCTGCATTGCAGGTGGATTCCACCACGAAGGGTTTTCTTCCACCGCGCATGACGTCGGCGCAGAGAGTTGCGATCAGTTCTCCGGCCAACGGCCTCGTAGTTTTTGATACCGATGAGAAATCATTGTTTATGTATGCGAACAGCACGTGGGCATCTTTACAAAGCACGGATAATCTAGCATATATTTACGCCGACTCGACCAGCGGTATGTCGTGGACTGCAACGACTTGGACCGACGTTCACAATGTGATAACGCTCACCACTAGAAGATCTAAAGATATAGCACGTACGAATTCCACACTTACTTTTACAAGAGGCGGGTTGTACTACGTCGATTTTAAGGCCAATGGCTGGGGCAACGAACGTTATCTTGGGTTCCGACTGCGTAAAACGAACGGTACAGCAGCGACGTTGATCCAAAGCACCGTATTCTCCTCGGTACACGGAGCTGCTGGTCAGCAGGACGGCCGCTTATCGGGTATTTTCACTGTGGCAGCTAACGATGTGGTTGATGTGGAGTACGCTACTGGCAATGGTACCGCCTCTAGTTGGGGGTCAAACACATTGGATGGGGAGTCGACAGTAACGGCGGCTCTTTCAATACATTCTATATCTGCAAGCATATCAGGATCCGTAGCGGCGGATCATCTCGGCAATCACACGGCCACTCAAAATTTGATTTTAGGCAGCAACTGGCTCACCGGTGATGGCGATCCTGAAGGTATAGCCATCGGTGCGACTGGCAACGTGGGGATTGGTACCCCGTCTCCCAATTCACTACTTGATGTGGCAGGTATCATTCGCGCCGAACAGATCTGCGATGAGGCTGGATTAAATTGTAAAGATATCTCCACAGGTTGGAACACCGGCAATGTGGCGTCCACTCGCGCGATCAATACAAATACGGGTTCGGCTCTCACTGGCGGCGGTGATCTTTCTGCGGATCGCAATATTGCAGTGAACGTGGATAACACCGGAATTGAAATCAACTCCAATGCACTCCGATTAAAAGACGGCGGAGTGAGCAGTGCAAAAATTACTGATGGAACGATTGTGAGTGCCGATGTGGACACTATTAGCATTGGAAAAATATCAAACGCACCAGCCGAGTATTTCACCTACATGCCAGCTGGTACTGAGTGCACCGACGGGTTTGTGCTCAAATGGACTTCCAATGACAGATGGGAATGCGCTGCAGACAATAGTGTCACAGATCATGGAGCGCTAACGGGGCTTAGCGATGATGACCACACCCAATACGCGATGCTCGCTGGCCGTGGTTCGGGACAATTGCTACGCGGTGGAACTGCGGCCAGTGGAAACCTTACCTTGGAATCCACATCCGATGCCACAAAAGGTCACGTGCTTATACAGCCTAACGGTGGCGGGGTGGGTATCGGGACCACGTCTCCATTGGCATCTGCGGCGTTGCAAGTGAATTCCACTACGAAAGGTTTCTTGCCGCCACGAATGACGCAAGCCCAACGTGATGCGATAAGCCCTACGGCAGCCGGGATGATGGTTTATAACACCGACACCGGTAATGTGGACTACCACAATGGCAGTAAGTGGTTGGGGCTGAAGGGCGAAGTTAAATACATCAAGCTTGGTATGTCCACGCCACAATCTGTGAATTCAGCGTCTATCGTAGCTTTTGACACCATCTATTCCAACAGTGGTTTTACGACCACTTCTAACGGCGTCAATCTCAAGGCGGGGGTAACCTACCGTATCGAAGCTACGGTCAACACATTGAACGCCACTGGAGCCGCATATTTGGGTTACCATTTATGGAATGGCACAAGTGGCATTGGTCAGAACGCCTACACTTCGACCAGCGGCACCAGCGCCATCTACGGATTTAAATCTCAACTCCTCGAGTTCTATACTCCTTCCGCCGATGAAACAATTTGGGTTCGCATTTCCGATGACAATATTGGCACGGGAACGGCCACTCCGTTTTACAATACCCATTTTGTAGTTACAGAGATGGTGGCGCCCGGCACATCTGGTGGTGGAAGTGACAACCTGGGCAATCACACAGCGGCACAAAATATCTCTCTCGGAAACAATTGGATTTCTGGTGATGGTGGGGCAGAAGGTATTCGTGTGGACTCCAACGGAAATGTCGGTATAGGATCAGCCACTCCCAACGCACTTTTGGATATAGCCGGTATCATTCGCGCCGAACAGATTTGCGATGAGGCGGGATTAAATTGTAAAGATATCTCCACAGGTTGGAATACCGGCAATGTGTCGTCCACTCGCGCGATCAACACCAACACCGGCTCGGGGCTTACTGGCGGCGGCGACCTTTCTGCGGATCGCAGTATTGCGATGAACGTCGATAACTCTACCATCGAAATTGCGACGAACACGGTGCAGGTCAAAGACGGCGGAATCACGAGCGCCAAAATCACTGATGGCACGATTGTGAGCGCCGATGTGGATGCGATTAGCATTGGAAAAATCTCAAATGCACCGGCAGAGTACTTTACATACATGCCGGCGGGCACGGAGTGTACCGACGGCTTTGTGCTCAAGTGGACGTCAAGTGATCGCTGGGAATGTTCCAGTGATCTGGTGGGTGCTACTGATCACGGAGCCCTGACTGGTCTCGGCGATGATGACCACACTCAATATGCACTGCTTGCCGGTCGCGGCTCAGGTCAAAACTTGCGCGGTGGCACTACCGCCAGTGCAAATCTCACTCTAGAATCCACATCCGATTCCACTAAAGGATATGTCCTTCTCCAGCCCACGGGCGGAAGCGTGGGTATAGGTACAACCGCACCGCTGGCTTCGGCAGCACTACAAGTAAACTCCACATCTAAAGGATTTTTACCGCCGCGAATGACCACTGCGGAACGCGCGGCCATCGCCTCTCCGGCTGAGGGTTTGATCGTTTTCGACACCACCGAAAAATTCCTTTTCGTTTATCGCGATTCCGCCTGGGCAAAAATGGCCGATGTGACAGAGGTGGGCTTCCGTGCGACGGCAAGTTCTGCCCAATCCATTCCTCATGCGGTTTTTACCAAACTTGATTTTTCCGCGGAAAATTTTGATACGCATAGCTATTTTAATCTCACAAGTGATCGGTTCACTCCCCTCAAGGCGGGTTATTACCACGTTACGGGCAGCGTGCTCTATACTCCTAATGCCGGTTGGAACAACCCTTACATCGTCATTTACAAAAACGGCTCGGGTTACCAGTACAACCTTATCGGTGGTAACCACGGTGAGTACGGCTCAGCGAACGTATCCACCACGGTCTACATGAATGGAACCACAGACTATTTAGAACTATTCACTTATCAGGCCAGCGGAACCGCATACAATACATACAATGGTGGCGGTTACACTCACTTCGAAGCGTTCTTGATCTCGGGTGGAACGGGTGGAAGCGGTGGCGGTGGATCTGCCGACGACATGGGAAATCACATCGCCACGACAAATATTTCGCTCACCAATCACTGGATTTCGAACGACGGCGGCGCGGAGGGCATTCGCATCGATAACAATGGCAATGTGGGCATCGGCACTGCGACAGCGGGACAGTTGCTCACGGTGAATGGAACTATTGAGTCTTTGTCTGGCGGCATTAAATTCCCAGATGGCACGGTTCAAACCACATCTGCCACGAGTGGTTCTAACAATTCAATGCTCAGCGGTTGGCCAGATGCTATTAAGTGTAAGCAAGCTGATGGCACCGAACTTATTTTGTACTTAAACTGGGGTCCTCACTTTGGGCTGGTGATCTATCGTGATCCATTCTCAGGACCAGGCGGAGATCGCTACCACCAATACAACTATCCTCTGGGCACTTACAATGCTGGAGGTGGCGTGACCAATGATGCGATCGCTGGTTGTGATCGCGCCATTTCAACAATAGTTTCGGATGGACGGGGTTTCAACTTTGCAAAAGGCCCAGCAGCACAATGGCTCGAGGCCGGTGGAAATGCCTACCGCAATGTGGGCAGTGTGGGTATCGGTACGTCAACTCCAGCGAACAAACTCCATATTCTAAATCCAAGCTCCTTGATGGACACACCGACAGATGCCTCGCTTTACGGGCTTCGAATCCAGGGGGTTGGTCCCAATGGTTCCACGAGTTCCGGTATCACTTTCGGTGAGACGACCACCGTCGGTGCATCTATAGTTGCCTATGACGGAGGATCTGGAGGTGCCCAGGGCTTCCGCTTTTACACGCAAAACACCTCTTCAGCTCAGGTCCTCGCGATGTCCATGACCGAGTCCGGAAATGTGGGTGTCGGGACAGCAATTCCGCTTTCTAGATTAAATGTTCATGGGCCTTCTGGTGTGCCGACCCTATCGACTTTAAATACCAATAACCCGTCCAACTCTCTTTTCAGAATTCAAACTGAAGGGAACAATGGTTTAAGTGTTGGTGTCTACGGGATTACCGCGAACTATGCGACATGGTTACAATCAAGCTTCATGGGCGGCAGTCCCGCTGTTGCTTATAACATGTTGCTGAATCCCATGGGCGGCAATGTGGGTATCGGCGTTGACGCGCCCACGGAGAAGCTCGAAGTCAACGGTAAGATCAAGAGTACGAACGCTCGGTCGTTCGCCAGTGTGGGAGCGGTGACAACGACCACTTCAGGAACGTGGGCAGACATAAGTGGAATGAGCGTTACGGTAACGACAGGGAACTTGCCGGTGATGATCAGCGCGGTCATTCCGACATACAACAATACGGCATCGGCCATAGCTACGTTTAGGATTGTGATCGACGGCGTGGCAAAACTTGATCAAACGCTGCAGTATACGGGAAGCAATGACGTTAAGAATGCGCACCTTCAGTACATGGAAACATTGTCTGCCGGATCACACACTATCAAAGTGCAGTGGGCTACAAATAGTGGAACCTTAACGGCCTCATGGGGATCTGCTCCGCGCACGCTCATGGTGTGGGAATAATCCAAACTGGTTTAAAAATTTTAAGCGCCCGTGGTGGCGATCGGCTTAAACAGCGAACGCAATTCGTCTTTTTTAACAGGGAGCTCACCGGTGGCATTGATCCACGTCTCGGGCGTTTCCATGCAAAGAAAAATCTTCCACTGGGGATCGCGGCGTTTGAATTCGCTAATGATAAATTGGAACATTTCTTCGCGCAGCGCTTGATCGTAGCGCATTTTGCCTGCGGCACCGGAGAACATCTCGGCCTTGGTGACCAGGCTGTCCATGCCGAAGCGCTCGCGCATAATATCTTTTTGTTCTGATTTAAAGCGTAAACTTCCCAGCGAAATATACGGCATATCGGTGGGTTTAAAGCGGGTTGTGATCTCGTCGATGAGGAGCGTGTAATTGTGCTTCCACTGCTCGTGCCAAATCACCGGATCCACATGGAAGGCGATTTGGAACCCGCGATCGAGGCAGCGTTTGGCGGCGTCGAGGCGATTGGCCAAAGGCGCGGTACGGTGTTCTTCTTTACTAACAATGTATTGAGGATTGATGGACCAACTCACAATCACGTTGCCGGCGTGGGATTCATCGATAAATTGATCCACGTGATCGGATTTGGTTTTAAATTCTAATCGCCATTGCGGTTTGTCTTTAAAAAAATCCATCAGCGTTCGCGAATAGAGTGTGAGCGGATCAAGGCTTAAGCTATCGATCACCTCACCCGTACCGATGCGCACGGGGGAATTGCCGAGGTCTTTGTAGATGCCATCGAGCTCTAGCAGAGCTTGATCAATGTTCGAGTAAATAAGCGTGTAGGGCGTATTTATGAACGACTGGAGGTAACAGTAGGAGCAATCCATGTCGCATTGGAGGCCCAGGTTTAAAACAAAATAATTGCAGCAGGCCAAACCTTTTTTCGCTCCCGGGCAGCGTTTAAAGAAAAAGCCTGGATGCTCGGTGATGTAGAGTAATTTTTTACTGCGCGCATACTCTTCGCCGGTAAAATCGCCAGACGATTTTATATCGGGCTTGCCGTCGATGATGGAAACCTTATTTGCTGGAAACGCATCGAGCGCACGCGCGGCCACTTGCGAGGCCACGCTTTTTTTGTCGATGTAGACGTGCTCAAAGTGCCGCGTGATTTTATCGAGGCTACTCATCGCTTAAACCTTCGTGCACGCGATTGAGGGTGGAGATCTTTTCCGCCAGTTCCCGCTTAGAGCTCACAAAGAACTTCACTTCCACACCGGAGCGATCGCCCTGGCGCAACCAGCGCGTTGAAAATGATTTGGGCCAGCCCACTAAAAGTTTATTTTGACGAGTGGAATCGCGGTGAAGAGTTTGCGGAAAGCGAATCGAATTTAGATTCTGAATCCAATCGGAGACGGAGCTCGAGTTTTTCGTCCACAGAGCACTATCGGTATTGAGTAGGGCGCATTCGGTGAGACGTTCGAGCAGTTGTACGCCTTGAGAGCGTGAAGCCTGGAGGCCTGCAATTTTGAGGAGGGCGGGATGTAGTGATGAGGCCTCTCTCAAGGCACACAGGGGATAGAGATCACCGCTCGAAATGCCATGCTGGATAGCCCAGGTGCGAAATGCTGATGGCAGAGTGGACCACAATTTTAAGGTCTTCTCCATTTTGGCATCGTAGCGGAATTGGTAGGCCGCAAATAATGCTTCGCGATCGTATTGGATCTCAGCGGCGGTGGCCCATTCACTGATAGTGGCCACTTCGCCAAAGTTGAGCCCGGTGTAGATGCTCGCAACTGCCGTGGAAAAAGCGAGCCCGCTCAAATCCTGAGATGCCAAGTTTGAAGTGGAGCCCGCCCACAAAATGTGAGTGTTCCACACGCATTGCGGAAGCGCTTGCGGTGGTACAGTTTGCGGTTGAAAGTCTAGGCGTGCCATTCCTCGTTGGTACCACGGGTCGGTGGGGTCGACAACCTCCTTAGGCCAAGAAGGCGGGTATTTTGAGAGTATCCCCGACGCCTCGTGGACTCTCGAGCTCAGATTAGTTATATTCAAGATGTGAGTAAGAATCGACGCCAAGTGCAAATTATCGGGGACGCCATCTTTTTTAGTTATGCGCCCATCACTGAATTTTCCTCGTTTGAGGAAGTATATGTTTGGGATTTAGATAAAACCTATCTGGACACGCACTGGCAGTCGCTCAAAGATATTTTCCGAGTCTCATTCACCGACAATTTTCATCGCAACAATGTTCCCGGTACAGGCACGCTCGTGGGAGCGCTCAAGCAGTCGTGGAAGCAAAAAAGAGGTGAGGGGCCATTTCCCATTTTTTTTATTACCGCCTCTCCTCCGCAGATGGAAAAAAAGATCCGCGAAAAGCTTGAAAGCGACAACATTCTCCCGCAAGGCATTTTCTTTAAAGACAACTTAAAAAATCTTTGGCCGGGGCGTTTCTGGAAACTGAGCCAACACGTGGGCTACAAAGTGAGCGCACTCCTCTATATGCGCACGCTTCTAAAGGCCGATGTCACCCAGGTGTTGTGGGGTGATGATAGCGAAACGGACGCCATTATTTACTCTCTTTATTCTGATCTTGCCTCACGCCGCCTAGCGGGTGATGAGAGCGAACGGGTACTTAAGAATTTCCAGGTGACTCACGAGCAGTTGGTGCGCATTGATAGTGCTCTCGCGCAAATTCCTGTGGCAGACCCGGTCGAGAAAATTTATATCAATTTAGCAGTAGACACGGACCCGGAGTACTACCTCAAATTCGGGCGGCGTATGATTCCATCTTACAATGCCTTACAGATCGCGCTCGATCTGTACCAGGACAATCGCTTGGGTTTAGAACACGTGCTTCAGGTGGGAAAAGATCTGTTGATCAACTATTCGTACTCGGTCGATGAGCTTCAGCGCTCACTCGACGAACTCATTCGCCGGCAGATTATCGGCGAACAGACCTATCTGACACTCAAACCCACTTTGGTGAGTGCAGGGTTACTCCATTCCGACTACACGCCCTCCATTGCTCCTGTGAAGCTCATCACCGACAATGGCGACGGCAACTTTGAGGTGTCGGGTATACACGAGCCTTGGGTGCCTGAGCGGATCGACTACCTTCACGACTACAGATAAAGCGCATTAAGGCATCTCGATGGAGAGCGGGAAGAGCGCGATCATCGGCTCTTTGAGGGGCAGATTGCGAAAGCGCACGCGCTCAAGAACAGTGCGCAGGCATTTTTTGTAATCCTCATCGGCAATATCGGAGCGCACGATGCGCGTGCTCGAGATGTTCCCGGTGATGTCGATGGTCAATTCGAAAACCGTTTCGCTGTTTCCAAAATTGCCATTGGCTTTTTTATAGTAACGAATCAGACACCCTTCGAAATATTTTTTACTTAAGCCGAGCGTCTGATAGATTTGTTTTTCCAGTATGTTTTGCGGAATAGCGCCATCGGGAGAGAAGTCTTTAAACTCCCCAGTTTTCACGTCGATTTCGATGGGGTCAAACTCATACGATGAAAACGTGTCGGTCTCGATGGTTTGCGAGGAAAACACAATGTCCACAGTGGGGCGAGTTGTGTCATTCACAGATTCGGAAACTTTTTTGATATCACCGTAAACAAGATTCGCCGTCCACGAGCCATTTTGTTTTACGAACTCCATCTTTGAGTGAGGCATGAGCCAAAACGAAGTATTAAACGCAAAAAGCACCTTGCTGTCGGAATGTGTATAAAACGTATCACCAGAGGCCACATCCGAAGAGGTAGATACGGCTACGAGTTGCGATGATTTTTCGTTTTTCTTTTCGGCCCGTCCATAGACATCTTGAACGGCTTGAACTCCGCCTTGGCTTTGTGCGGGGCCGCCACTAAATACGGAATCAAAAATCGAGCTCGGCAGAAAAAACAGGGTGCTCGCCACCAGAATAAGGATCAAAAAGACGATTCCTGTTTTTTTCGACACGACTACTTATTTTCTGTTTTAGGAGGGGCTTCTGAAGTTGCTGGTGCCGTTGTCGTTGGCGGAGGTGCCGGAGCGACAGTCTTGGCTGCCGTTTCGGCGCTTTGTGCTTCTACAGATTTTGGCGCAGAGGCATCAGCCGGTAGTGGTTCTACGGGAGTCGCGGCTTCGGTGGTCAGTGCGCTTTTCGAAAACACACCGCTGCCAGAAGGACGCGTGGCAATCGTGAGAGCAATACAAATGCCGACAAAGATGATCGCCGTGTAGCGTGTCACCTTGGTCATAAAATCTGCGCCGCCAGAAGTGCCGAGAATTGTGTTGGAGCCGCCAGCGCCAAAGAGGCTGTTGGAGCCACCTTTTGGATCTTGAATCATGATCAAAAGAATTAAGAAAACGCAGATAAGAATATGTAAAACGGCGAGCACAGTTACGATCATGGTTCCTCCAAAGACTGTGAATATAGCTGGAGTGGGTGTAGCAATCAAATAATAGTAGTGGCAAATAGTAGTGAAGACGCTGGTAACGCAGCGTCTAAAAGGGCCTTAGGCGGCCTTATTGGTGTTGCGGAGGGAAGTTTGGTACCAATAGCTACCGATCAACTGTGCAACGATCTGGCACAGGCGGATTTCGGCGTCGGCAATCTTGGAGGATTCTTTGAGTCGCGAGGACAAGATGCCCTTGAGCTTTTGGTTCTCAAAAATAGGCAGAACGATCATCGAATTGAAGTGCACGGACTTCATTTGGTCTTTAATAAAACCGAGCATGGCGTCGTCTTTGAGGCTTTCAATAAACAGCGGTTTTGCCGTACGTTGTACGTAATCCACTTCAGGATATTTCTCGATCTGCAGTTGAAACGAGGTGAACTTTTCGTTGTCACTGGAGGCAATCACAGTGGGTGTGGGCTCCAGCGTGATCATCGAAATGCGTACAGCGTTGATGGCCAAAGACAGCATGCGGATCAATTGGAATTTCACCTGATGGTCGTCGGCCTTTACACTTGTCGCTTTGATGAGAAGTTCAGTGAGGTGCAAGTAGTAATTGGTCTGGCGAATGTCATCGTTTGCGATCTCTTCAACTTGCGCCAGTCTCTTGCGCGCTTGCAAGTGAAGAGCCACCCGCGTGAGCACATCCATCGGGTTCACAGGTTTTACAACGTAATCGCTCGCACCAGCAGACAGGCACGCTTCCACATTTTGTTTTGCGTTGTGTTGCGACATCACGATCACTTTGCAGGCACTTTCCAATATGTTCTGCGCCTTAAGAAACGTAAGGCACTCAAAACCCGAGAAGGCCGGCAACACCATGTCGATGAGAATGAAATTGGGGCGAAATTCCAAGATTTTTTGTGGCACGTGCAAACCATCGTGCAAACACACTACGGAAAAACCACTATCCTGAAGATAAGTAGCTAATTTCTTTGACGTGGTCACGTTGTGATCCGCGATAAGAATTTTTACGGTTTGATTGGCCATCACAGTATTTATCGGCAGATTTCTTTTGATAATAAAACCCCTTATGCTATTTTGAGGATCAACTCGACCAAGGTGAGGGAATCCCCTATGAAGTTCATTGTTTTTGAAGGTTTGGACGGCGCTGGAAAATCCACGCTTATATCTAAAGTCCAGGCACATCTTGTTCAAAACGGGAACCACAAAATCTGTTTTGTGAGGGATCCAGGGTCGACTCCGGTGAGTGAGCGCGTGCGTGGAATTTTGCTCGATGCTTCGGAAAAAGTGTGCGCCCGCGCCGAGGTTTTACTCTATGAGGCCGCGCGCGCACAGCTTGTGGACGAGGTGATTGCGCCCGCTTTAAAGTCGCAGACGTGGGTATTGAGTGATCGCTTTTATTCTTCGACCGTGGCCTTTCAGGCGGTGGCGCGCAATCTCGGCCGCGGCGATATCGACTGGCTCAACAACTATGCCTGCGATGGATTAGTGCCCGATCTCGTTGTGTTTATTGATATCACGGTTGAGGAGAGTCAAAAGCGGCTGAACCGCCGCCAGTCCACCGACGGTTCCAAAGCCGATCGCATGGAGCAAGAGGCATTCGATTTTCACGAGCGGGTGCGCCAGGGTTATTTGCTACAAGCGAAAGAGAATCCAAAGGGGTGGCTTGTACTCGATGGTATGAAAACACCCGATGACCTGTTTGCACAGACCGCAAAACATTTTGAAAGGCTCGGATGGCTCGGCAATTAGACGCCGTTATCGGTCATCACCAAAAGATCAATTCCTTATTGGATAGCTTGCACAGCGGAACACTGTTTGGCAGTGCGATTTTTTCCGGGCCCGAAGGCGTGGGTAAAAAGAAAATAGCATTGGGACTCGCACAAGAGGCCAACTGCGAAAACACTCCCGCCTGTGGAGTTTGCTCTCAATGCGTGCGTTTCACAGTTGTGCCGAACGAGGGGTATCATTTGATGGAACCCGATGGTGAGCGCATTAAAATTGAACAAGTCCGCGATGTGCTCGATTATCTGTCCCTGCGCTCCCAATTGCGCCATAGGTTCGTCATTATCGACCAGGCCGAAAAGCTCACTCCCCAGGCTGCCAATGCACTTTTAAAATCGATTGAAGAGCCGCCCGAGGGCATGCATTTTATTTTGATCACTTCCAATTTGTCCGTGCTGCTTCCTACTATTCGTTCGCGCTGTCAGGTGATTAGCTTTTCCGGACTGAATCAGGAAGAGCTGCAGAAAATTGTGCCGGAGCTCAACACATGGCAAGTTCTGTGGAGTTTTGGAAGGGTGTCCCTGGCGCAAAAAATTGTCGAAGAGGACTGGCAAAAACTTCGCCAGGTTTCCATTAATTTTTTGCACAAACCCAATGACAAACAGGTCTACGATGCGCTTCACAAGGAGTTTACTGACGGCCAAAAAGTGGAATACATTTTTCACACCTGGATGACCTACCTGCGCGACGCTCTCGCCGTGCAAGAAGATGCGAACATTCCCTTTTACAACAAAGACATCGAAAACTTCGTGCGAAAATTCGCAGAAAATCGTAAAATTAGAGATGGCATAGACGCGCTCTTTTCGGCGCGCAGTGATTACAGCGGAAACGTGGATAAAAACCTGATTCTCGAGAATTTGGCCATCACATTGAGTGTGTAGGCTTTCGGCCCGGCCGAAGTTTACTGATGGGTTGAATTCAAAAATGAGCCGCCGAAAATGTGTGGTCGATAAATTGCGCCAGCGGTGCATAAGGAAGTAAATATGGCTTCGTTTGAACAAGAAATTTTAAAAACTCCCGAGTTGGTAAAACACCCGTGGACAGATATTCACACTCATCTCAATTTTCTCGAACGTACCCCTGAGGAGACACTCAAGCTCTGCAAAGAGGCCAACGTGCGCCGCCTCATCACCATTGGCACTGAGCCTGGCGATTTACAAACAGTTCTCGACTTGGCTGAAAAGCATTATCCCCATGTGGTTTGCACTTTGGGCATACACCCGCACGAGGCCGAAAAATTCACTGACGAGATCGAGGCATTCATTCGTAAAAATGCCATCCGTAAAGAGGTGGTCGCCATTGGCGAGATCGGTTTGGATTATTTTTACTCGCATTCGGAGCCGTCTGTTCAGCGCGATGTGTTTCGCCGTCAACTGAAGATGGCTCAGGATTTAGGACTTCCAGTCGAGATCCACACGCGCGATGCGGAGGAAGACACCCAGCTTATTCTTAAAGAATTCCACGGAAAGGTGAAGGGAGTGCTCCACTGTTTTACGGGCACTAAAAATTTGGCCATGGCGGCTTTGGATTTAGGATTTAATATTTCTATTAGCGGGATTGTTACCTTTAAAAAAGCGGAAGATCTTAAGGAAACGGTGAAGGCTGTGCCTCTCGATCGTCTGCACGTCGAAACCGACGCTCCCTACTTGGCGCCGACGCCGTTTCGCGGCGATAAAAATTCGCCGCATTTGGTGCCGTTCACGGCCGATGTGGTCGCGCAGTTAAAGAACGTTTCGCTCGAAGAACTCTCACGCGCCACCAATGCCAATGCAGACGCCATGTTTGCAAAGCTACCGCGACTTCCGTAGCGGAAGTGTTGAGCCTGCAGAGATGTTAATCACGATCGATCAGAATATCAGGTGCGGTCGCTTATTTTGGTGGAGCTTAATGAGCTGAACCGCTTCGTCCAACTGATCTGCTTTGAGCAGCTGAACCACGGAGTCCATCGTGTCATCGTTCATGCCTACAAAGTCACGTATCTTGTCCTGATCGCCTTCTAAGTCTTTTACGCGTTGTTGTAGGCGGCGAATCTGGGCTCCAATCATGATGATGCTGGCCAGCATTATTGCGAAAACGGCGGTGGAATTGATCATGTGAACTCCTTGAGTGGGGCGACCATTGGGCGCGTGGGTAAAACTCAGTCTTTGGTTTTTTAAAGAGCAATTTACGGGCCCCGAAAATCGCCTGTAGGATCGAATATATGCCGCTTGGTTGATCGAACCGTAAAAAACCAAAACACTCCTTCACATATTTTCAAATTGCCCTCTCAAAACGCAGTTTTATCAGAGGCGAAAAAAAATTTGTCTTCAATACTGGTCCTGAGGTGTTTGACACCTCGGGCGCCGTCCTTTACAACCGTGGAATCGTTATTATTTTCAAGGAGTTAAAATGGCTAAGTTGCGTGTGGCGATCAATGGTTTTGGACGAATCGGACGAGTTCTCACGAGAGCGGCTTTCGACAAAGTGGAGATCGTCGCCATTAACAACTCCAACGGAACTCCTGTGGATCACGCTCACATGCTCAAGTACGACAGCACACACGGTACGTTTGCAAAAAGTGTGAGTTCCGATGAAAAACACGTCATCATCGATGGCAAAAAAATTCTCGTCACTTGCGATCGCGATGCGAGCAAGCTGCCTTGGAAAGATCTGGGTGTTGATGTCGTGTTCGAGTGCACCGGCGCTTTTAAAAATACCGAAGAGAACATGGCGCACATTCGTGCGGGCGCAAAAAAAGTAATTGTATCCGCACCCGCGAAAGTGGATCAAACCATCGTTTACGGAGTGAACCACAAAGCCTATGATCCCAAAAAGCACACGGTGGTGTCCAATGCCTCCTGCACTACAAATTGTTTAGCACCGGTCGCAAAAGTTCTTAATGACACATTTGGGATCGAAAAAGGATTGGTCACCACCATTCACGCCTTCACCAACGATCAACGCATTCTCGATAGCCATCACAATGACTACCGCCGTGCGCGCACGGCCTCGGCGTCGATGATTCCAACGACAACCGGCGCGGCAAAAGCGGTGGGTGAGGTGATGCCCGCTCTTAAAGGTAAAATCCACGGCATCTCCGTGCGTGTTCCCACGCAAAACGTGAGTCTTGTAGATCTCAATGTACAGCTGCTCAAAGATGTGACCATTGACGAAGTGAACCAAGCGTTTCAAGACGCTGCCGCTGGAGAGCTTAAAGGTGTACTCGCGTGCGAAACCAATGAACTGGTGAGCATCGACTTTAATGGAAATCCAGCAAGCTCGATCGTCGACATTCCGAGCACCGTAGCTCTCGATAAACGTTTTATCAAAGTTCTCTCCTGGTACGACAACGAGTACGGTTTTTCCTGCCGTATGGTGGATCTGGCGCTTTACATGAACTCGGTGGAGGCCATCAGTGGCAACTAGTAAGGTCATCAAGCCGCTCAAGGAACTGGAGAATCTCAAGGACAAAAAAGTGTTTTTGCGCCTGGATCTCAACGTGCCCATGAAGGACGGCAAAATTATTGATGATACCCGCATTCGCGAAGCGCTACCCACCATTCAATATCTGTTGGATCAAGGATGCCGCGTGATGATTGGTTCCCACTTAGGGCGGCCCAAAGGCAACACTGCAGAAGACAAAAAGAATTTTTCTCTGGAGCCAGTGGCGACAGCGCTCGTCGAAAAATTAAAAAAAGAAGTGGTGCTTATCGACGGTCCTGATTCGGATGCGCCTCGCGGTCTATTAGCGGAAGGCAAATTCGATAAAGTGCTTTTGCTCGAAAATCTCCGTTTCGCAAAGGGTGAAGAGACCAACGACAATGCTCTGGCGCAAAAGTGGGCGAAGTTTGTGGACGTGTATGTCAACGACGCTTACGGATCTTGCCATCGTGCTCATGCCAGCATCGATGCACTCCCGCGCATTATGAAGATCAAGGCGCCCGGTTTCTTGGTGGAAAAAGAAATTGAAGTCCTCAAAAAGGTTCGCGATTCTGCGCCGGTACCGTTTGCATTGGTTTTGGGTGGAAGTAAAGTGAGCGACAAAATTGGCGTGATCGAAAACATGATCAACAAAATAGATCTGCTCGTTATCGGCGGAGCGATGGCCTACACGTTTATGCGTGCTCAAGGCACGTTGGTCGGTTCGTCCCGCGTCGAAGAGGGCAAAGTGGATTATGCCAAAGAGCTGCTCAAACGACTCGACGCGCGCGACAAAAAAGTTCTATTGCCAGTCGATCACGTGATCGTGAAATCGCTCGACGCTCCCGCAGGACGGCAAACCACCAAGGAGGCGGACATTGAGCCGGGCTGGATGGCCGTGGACATCGGTCCTAAAACCCGCGAACTTTTTCAGAAAGAACTTTCTAAGTGCAAGACGATTTTCTGGAATGGCCCTATGGGTGTTTACGAAATTCCTCCGTTCAACGAAGGGTCGTTCGCCATTGCCAAAACAATTGCTGAGACCGATGCTTTTACCGTGATTGGCGGTGGTGATTCCGCAGCCGCTGCCGTGGAGTCGGGCTATGCCGCCAAGTTCACGCACATCTCCACGGGTGGCGGTGCCAGCCTCGAGTATATGGAGGGCAAAGACCTTCCCGGAATTACGGCGTTGGAGCAGTGATGGCGAAATTTATCGTAGCGGGAAATTGGAAGATGAACAAAACTCCAAAGGAGACTTTCGAGTTTATTAAAACTTTTAAATCGTCTTTTAAGCCGCGCGATGGTCGCGACGTTCTATTTTTTCCATCGTACCTCAGCATTACAATGTTCAAGCAGGAATTCGAAGGCACACCTGTCGCTTACGGCGGCCAGAACTGCCATTTTGAACCATCGGGTGCCTACACGGGCGAGGTCTCGTGCTCCATGCTTCAGGCAATGGGCGCAACTCATTGCCTGGTTGGCCACAGTGAGCGCCGTACATTGTTTGGAGAAACAAATGAGATGACTGCGAAAAAGGTCCAAGCGTTAGAAGGTTTGTCCATGACTCCCGTACTGTGCATCGGCGAAACAGAGCAGCAGCGCGCAGAAAATAAAACTCTGGATGTGATAAGTGAGCAGCTCCAGGTTGGGCTTTCGCTGCATGAAAAAGGAAAATCAATTGTGTTGGCCTACGAACCCGTGTGGGCGATTGGCACTGGCAAAGTGGCAACGGCTCAAGACGTGCAGGTGGTGCACGCTCACATTCGCCTGTGGACGGAACAGCGGTTTTCCGAAGCACTTCCGATTCTTTACGGGGGAAGCGTGAGCGCCAAAAATTCAAAAGAGCTTGAGGCTGTGCCCAATGTGAACGGCTTTCTGATTGGCGGTGCCAGTCTTCAACCGGATTCGCTATTAGCGATCTACGGATAAGTGTATGCAAAACTTAACGATCTCCCTCGACGATGTGAAAGACGCTAAAGAGTTTCTCAGTAAACATGTGGATCGCACTCCACTGCGCCCTAGCCGTGTTCTCAAGGGAGCGAGCCTATATATTAAGTGTGAAAACTTGCAACGCACCGGCAGTTTTAAAATTCGCGGTGCGCTCAATCGCATTCGTTTTTTGACCGATGCGGAAAAAAAGAAGGGTGTGATTGCAGCCTCGGCCGGAAACCACGCCCAAGGCGTGGCGTTGGGTGCAAGCATTTACGGTGTTGAGGCCACGATCGTAATGCCTGAGACGGCGCCGATTGTAAAAATCAATGCGACTAAAAGTTTTGGCGCTAAAGTTGTTTTGAATGGAGATTACTACGATCATGCCTACAAAGCAGCGCGCGAGTTGGCCGAAAAAGAAGGTTTGATTTTTGTTCATCCGTATCAAGACGCTAAAATTATTGCAGGTCAGGGAACAATTGCCCTAGAAATTTTTGAAGATCTCAAAGATGTTTCGCAAATCATCGTCCCCATCGGCGGTGGTGGATTGATTGGTGGCATTGCGTTTGTCGCAAAAACTCTCAATCCAAAAATTGAAGTGATCGGCGTGGTGAGTGATCAAACTCCGGGAATGATGAATTTAAAAAATAGTCAAGCGCCCAACACCACTTCGCAGGTCAATACTATTGCTGATGGTATCGCCGTTAAATCGCCGAGCCCAGAGATGTTTCATGCGTATATTGCAAAGTACGTTGATAAAATTGTTTCTGTCTCCGACAACGAGATTGCCGAAGCCATTGTGACTATCATGGAAAAAGACAAAGTGGTGACCGAAGGGTCGGGCGCGGCCGGGATGGCGGCGGTGCTCACGGGGAAAATAGAATTAAAACCCAATGCCGTTGTGCTTTTGTGTGGTGGAAATATCGATATGAACACTTTAAATGCCGTGGTGGAGACCGGTTTGCGACGAAAGGGTCGCCGCGTGCACATATCGGTGATTGTGAACGATCTTCCCGGTTCGCTCGCCAAGCTCACAGCTACCTTCGCGCGCTACAAATCCAACGTGCTCGATGTGCACCACGACCGCGTGTCTTCGGAACTGTCGGTTCGTGAAACACGAATTGATTTTTGGCTGGAAACATCGGGCCCCGATCATGCGGCGGAGCTCATTCAAAACCTCAAGAAAGATGGTGTGCGCATCATCGAAGGAGAGCATTAATGGCTACTGAATTTGTCATCACCGTCGATGGCCCTTCAGCATCTGGCAAAACCTCAGTGAGTCGTGATGTGGCCAACAATATGGGTTGGAAATGGGTGTCCACTGGCGCGTTTTATCGCGGACTGGCTGTAGTGGCCCTTAAGGAAAAAATCGATTTCGATGACGAAGGCGCGCTCGCACGATTGGCCAAATCGCCCATTTGGTCGGTGGAGATGAATCGTATGGAGACCACCGTGCTTCATGCTGGAGTTCGCATCAATCCCAATATCAACCTGGACGAAACCGGAATGTATGCTAGCAAAATCAGCCAATACCCCCAGGTGCGCCAGGCCTTGTTGCCGCTTCAGCGCGCCTGCGCGGCCCCAGGCCATGTGTTGATCGCCGAGGGGCGCGATTGCGGGACGGTGGTGTTTCCTGCGGCGTTAATTAAAATATATCTTACAGCCAGTTCAGATAGTCGCGCCGAGCGACGTGCGATCGAGAACACCGGTACCATAGAGATTGTGCGCTCCCTGCAAGAAGAGCGCGACAAGTCCGATCAGGGACGTGTCCATGCACCCTTACAAATTCCCGAAGGGGCTTTTGTCATCGACTCTAGTTCCATGGATCGCGAGGCGGTTGTTGCAAAAGCACAAGAGCACATTCTCAAAGAATTTCAAAAACGAAAGCTCCAACATTTGGTCAAAAGCCAGGGCGTTTAATCCCCGTCGGCGTCGTCCACTTCCTCCATGGGATGTGTGACGGTACTGCGCAAATGATCCAGTTTTTCAAACTGACCATTCACTACGCGCACGGAGGTGTGGGCGATGAGCTTACCTTCGAGATCCCACTTTTGTGTGGTGGTTTCGCCGTTGATGGATTCACTCAGGTTGGATATTTGCCCGTCTTTGTAGAGATCAACCGTGAATCCTTCCGAGCGGTTCCAGCGCATGGCCACTCGTTGTACCCGGCCGTCGCTGTTGAACTCTCGGCGTAGCACCTGATCGCCATTTGCGCTGCGAAAAGACTCGGAGATCATGCGCTCTTTGTTCGAAATTTTTTTTATTTCTGCACCCCAGTCCGTTTTCATTTCACGGTAGGAGTGTTCGTCGTCCGCGCTGCCTTTTTGACGAACGATTTTACCATTGGGAATTTCCACGGTGGTAGCAGTATCAACAAGCTGTTTGAGATCGCGCGCTACAAGAGTTTTAATATGCGCCTGGTTTTCGAGAAACTTTTCGATAGCGCTGCGTCCGCGCAAATCCTCGGCGCTTGCGAGTGTTCGCGTGAAGGCGGGAAGGGTCGAAGGCGTTTGGGGGGCGGGGGGGTTCGCAGTTCGCGCAAGCGGTGCAGATATTAACGGAGGGGCCATTATAACGGTGAAGTCTGAGCTTTCGCGTTCGCCGCGAAAATAGTGGGCGGCGAAAAGTGCAAAAACCAAAATGTAGGCGTAGTGAATGAGCCTCATATCTTTACGCTATCACCGTTCCCGCCGCTGCCAAGAGATGCGAGTCCACGTCTCGACTAAGGAAGGGACATTTTCACGGGATCTCACAGTGAATTCTGTGGGCGCGAACGCGTGGCTGCCACCTCGGAACCAGATGCACACTCGTCGTTGCGCTCCAGGTGGCTCACTGGATCCCTATTTTTGCGATTGTAAACTATTGATTTTTCATAGAATTTTTAATTTTATGGGGTGATAATCGCCCCGCCTTGTTGTGCGGGAAAAACGCCTTCCCAAATGGACTGCAAACGGTGCTAAAGAGTTGACTTTACAGGCCTACCGCCTATAACTGACGGTTCTCTTAAACATCGTGGACACCGGAGCAATCAAGCTGCGACTATGCCATTCTTTCGGAGACCGGTTGTTCGATCGAGCCCATTCCAAACGGCTACGAAAAACCGAGGAACTAAGGACGTACATGCAAGATACAAAAAATTTGACAAAGAAACAGCTGGAAAAACAAAAGATCGATTCTCTTTTCCAGGAAATGAGCGCAAAAAAAATCGAATCCACAGAATTCGGCGCTATGTTTCAAGAATCACTCACTGATCAAGATTACAAAGTGGGCGACATTGTTGCCGGTAAAGTTGTAGAAGTTCAAAGCGACTACGTACTTGTCGACATCAACTACAAATCAGAAGGTCTTATTCCGATCAACGAATTCCGTATGGTTGAAGGCAAACCCTCTGTACAACCCGGTGACCAGGTTGAAGTTTTCATCGATAAAATCGAAAACGAAAACGGCATGATCGTATTGTCTAAAGACAAAGCCGACATGTACAAAGCATGGAACGACATCACTCGTGCAGCAGAAAACCAAGAACTCATCGAAGGTACTGTTATTGCGAAAGTTAAAGGCGGCTTGAGCGTTGATATTGGCGTAAAAGCATTCTTACCAGGATCACAAATCGATCTACGCCCGGTTCGCAACATGGACGTGTACATCGGCAAGAAGTACAAATTCAAAGTTATCAAATTCAACAAAAAACGTGGCAACATCGTTCTTTCCCGCCGTGCTCTTCTTGAGCAAGAGCGCGAGACAATGAAGTCGCAAACTATGGACATGATGAAAGAGGGATCGAAAGTTCGCGGTATGGTGAAAAACATCACTGAGTACGGCGCATTCTTGGATCTTGGCGGCATCGATGGCCTCCTCCACATTACCGACATGAGCTGGGGCCGCATCAAGCACCCAAGCGAAGTTGTGAACGTGGGCGACGAGATCGAAGTTATGGTTCTCAAGTACGACTCTGAAAAAGAGCGCGTGTCTTTAGGTCTTAAACAACTGCAAAGAGATCCTTGGCTCGATACAGCTGAGAAGTACTCTAAAGGTTCACAAGTTACTGGTAAGGTCACTAGCCTCGTAGACTACGGTGCATTCGTAGAAATCGGCGAAGGTGTAGAAGGCTTGATCCACGTTTCTGAGATGAGCTGGACTAAAAAAGTAAAACATCCATCACAAATTTTGAACATCGGCGACGAAGTGCGCGCCATGGTGCTTGATATTGATCAAGAGAACCGCCGCATTAGCCTCGGTCTCAAACAGCTTCAAGCAAACCCTTGGATCGAAATCAAAGAAACGTACCAACCTGGAACGATCATCGAAGGCGAAATCAAATCGATTACGGATTTCGGTATCTTCGTTGGTGTTGAAGATGGTATCGATGGCCTCGTGCACATCTCTGATTTCTCCTGGACGAAGCGCGTGAATCATCCGTCGGAAATGTTCGAGAAAGGTGCGAAAGTGCGCGCCGTTGTTCTCGGAGTGGATGTTGAGAACGAGAGATTCTCGCTCGGTCTTAAACAACTCGAAGCCGATCCTTGGCAAGATGTTGAGAAGAAGTTCATGATCGGTACTACTCACGATGTTAAAGTTGTTCGCATTGCGGACTTCGGTGCATTCGTTGAGTTGAGCCCGGAAACTGAAGGTCTCATCCACATCTCTGAACTCTCTACGGCCCGTATCGGTCACCCGAACGAAGTCGTGCAAGTGGGCGACAGTGTAAAAGCAGAAGTTATCAGCATCGATCAAGATGCTCGTAAAGTCGGTTTGAGCGCGCGTCTTACTAAACTTCGCGACGAAAAAGGCGATGTTCAAGAGTACACTCGTCGTTCGCAATCTGCGAACTCGAGCTTGGGCGATGTCTTTGGCGATCAGCTTAAAGGCTTCCGCGACGGAAAAGAATAATTGGTGCGCCGAAAGGCGCAGCAATTAGAGCGGCCTGCTATAGGCAGCTCGGACTTGCGAAGAGACGAAAGTAAAAGGATATTCACGTGTCCTTAAAAACAAAAGCCTGATGGAAACATCAGGCTTTTTTTATTTAAAATGGGAGCGAGTTTGGACGCCTCGCGATTTCGTTATTGGGCGATAACCGTTTCTTCATTAGCCCCAGGAGCTGCGGGAACTGCTTGTTCTAATTCAGGTTCTATGGCATCCACTTTGTCCTCGATCGGCGCAGCCGTGTTGACGTAGTTACACGGTTTGAGATCGATGTGGCCTAAGCGCGCTTGGATTTCGTAGTGGCGACGGCTCGTCATGTTGGTCATATCGGCGGGAATTTTATTACCAAGTTTGTTGTAGGGGCACAGCACTAAAGAATCCGCCGCGCACTTGCTCTGCCCAAGAAGCGCTTTGTAATCGGCACTTGTTTGATTGATATGCGTTGGAAGTTGTTTGTTTACAGCATCGCGAGTATCGGCGGTGCCGTCGCGAACCGAAGCCAAAAGAGTGCGAACACTTTGCAGGTTTTGCTTCTTTTCCTCGGTACTGAGGTTCGTGGCCATTTCCTGGGTGATATTGTGGAGTTTTGCGAGAATATTTGCTAGTAAGGATTTATTTTTATCCAATGTGTTTTGTGAGCGATTGTTTTTAAAATACTCAAGGTCGTATTTTAGAAGAATGTATTTACTATTGATGGCGGACACTTTAGCGCAATCTATCTCTGCTTGTGGTTGAACATCGAGGGTGACTTCTTCTGCGGCGTTGGGATCCACTGGGATTGCCTCCGCCGAGTTGGCTGAGGCGATCGATGCAGAGCTCAGTAGCGTGACTATTAAAATTTTAAACATATTTTCCCCGTTTTAAAGAGCCGCAGTCGCGGCTCAGATTTTTTATTGAATGACTGGCTCTACGAGTGCTTCGTTGGGATCTACAGCTACAGGATTTGGATCTACTGGCTTTGGTTGAATAACTGCTGGCGGATTGGCAGGTGGTGCCGGTGCAATCACTCCAGAGTTGGATCCCGTAGGTTGTTGAGGTGCAAGGCTACACGCTTTGATTTCGATGACTTTGCGGCGCAGAAGCTCATTGTAAACAAGTTGGGCCTCGGGATGGGTGCCCGGAGTCACGATTTGGCCGTTTTGTTTGTTGATGGCGCATACCTGAAGTTGTTCATTTGTACATTGGGTCTTCGATAAAAGATCAGCGTAGTTGTCATTTAATATATTAATGTTGGTGACCATGTGCTGGATGGCATCAGCTTCTGGCACTTGGCGGTTGGCGACAAGATTCATAAGTTCGCGAGATGCAGAAACGTTGGAGGCGTAGGCCTGATTGTTGGTTTTTACACTGAGGGCCTCAACTTGATTTCCCAAGCCGTTCATTATGATTGCCATTTCACGTTGGTTGGTGGCGCTATCACGTGTGGCCTTCTTCTCGTTAAAGTCAGAGATGGCCGCACGCACTTTCATATTGTCGGCGTGAATCAATGCGATTTCTGCACAGTCACCTTTTTTGCGCTCAGCGATGGCCTTGTTGTAAACAGCCATCGTGGTGGGTGTGCGAGGCTCTTGCGTGCATTTACTAATGGAGTCTTTACTAAAAATGGAACAGACGGCAATCACGCGGGTGGCGATGTCTCTGTTCTGTTGGCGCGCTTCGTACATAACAGTATACAGCTGTCCTTCGTGCGTTAGTACTTTAGAAAACACTCCGGATGTTTGAGAGTGCCGTTGATCCAGTGGACGTGTGTCCTTTGAATCAAAAGCAACTTCTTGCGCGGCATTAGCCACAACTGATCCCGCCATTAATAAAACCACAAGCATCGTTTTCATAAGATTCTCCCGTTACCCCCATATAGAGCAACAAGAGAACCCGCCAGAAGCGAATAAATGGGGTTAGCCACCTGACCTTGGCATCGGGAACAAATTGCGCTCAACGCGTGTCGAATAATTAGTCACGGTTGAACGGCCCTCCAGAGCGTCTGAGAGCCCGGGGGGAAGTTGTGTCATAGACATCTGGGAGGCCGCCAAGTATCCTAATTGGCATATGAAACACGTTAAATCGCCCACCACCAAAGACATTTATCTCAGGGATATTTGGCCGCAGGAACGCGATGTTGTGGTGCGCCCCGAGCGCCTCAAGTACGTGCGCCGTATAGTTGTTCCCGAGGTTTGCGTTTTTTGCGAAGCCGCCAAGACCAAAAACCTCGAGGAAAAACTCGTTGTCTATAAGGGCAATGAGGCCATGGTGCTTCTCAATAAATATCCATACAACAGCGGCCATGTTTTGGTGATGCCAACGCGCCATGAAGGCGCCCTCGAGGAATTGACGCCCTCCGAAGACATGGAGATCTCCCAGCTTGTAAAAGCGTCGGTGCGCATTCTTAAAAAAGTTTATGCTTGTAAGGGACTCAATGTGGGGCTCAATTTGGGCGCGGCGGCGGGCGCAGGCATTCCGGATCATCTTCATTATCATGTGATTCCTCGCTGGCATGGTGACACGAACTTTTTTCCATTGATTGCGGAAACCAAGCTCGTTGTGGAGTCGGTGGAGACGACGTTTTCAAGGCTGGTCGATGAGTACCGTACTCTTAAAAGTGCGGGGCCAGGCAAGTCGACGCGTTCGTCGACGCAAGTTAAAAAATTGGTTCAATCTGTAACTACAGAAAAATCGAAGCGCTCGGCCGCGGCAAGTGGCAAAGCACTCAGATCTAAAACTTCGAAAAGTAAAAATTGGAAATAACGTGAAAGATACAAACAGCTCTCGATTTCAGTTTGAATTAGACCACATCGGCATCGCGGTGCCGGCTCTCGACCAAGGCGGGGATTTTTATCGCGCGCTCGGCCTTAGCGAGGACCACCGCGAATTTGTTCCCAGTGAAAAAGTGAACACAGCTTTTTACGGCCTTGGAAATCGTGTGAATTTGGAATTGCTTGAGGGCACGGATCCCGATGGAACAATTCGCAAGTTTGTCGATAAGCGTGGCCCTGGCATTCATCATATATGTTTGCGGGTGAAACATCTCGATGAACTGGTGGCACAGCTAAAAAGTAAAAATGTTCAATTGATCAACGACGTACCCAAAGAGGGCGCGCACAACTGCCGAGTGGTGTTTGTTCATCCCAAAGCGACGGGCGGCGTGCTCATCGAGCTGAGCGAAAAGAAGGCCTAATATGCAACGACACGTGCAATTCAATCTGATGATTCCCGGACCCATGGTAAAAAAAATAGCCATTGTCACCGTGGCATTTTGGCTGGTGGTGCAAATTATAATTCAGGGAATGATTCTCTCTACAGACTACGTGGGACCATGGCTCGCACTCACTCCGGCCACGGTGGTGGAAAGCCTAGCGCTGTGGCAGCTGGTGACCTATATGTTTTTGCATGCGACGACGCCGTTTCATATATTGTTCAATATGTTGAATTTGTGGTTCTTTGGATCGGAGTTGGAATTGCGCTGGGGTTCACGCCAGTTTCTTTCGTACTACTTGCTCACTGGAGTGGGAGCCGCCATCTTTTACGTTCTCGGAGTTCTCATCTACAGCATCATTAAAGGAAGTCCGTCATCGGTGTATACGGTTCAAGTGGTGGGCTCCTCGGGTTCGATCTTTGCGCTGCTGCTCGCTTACGGTGTGCTTTTTGGGGACCGCCAAATTTACTTTTTTGGAGTGTTTCCTATGCAGGCCAAATACATGGTGGCCATTATTGGCGGCGTTGAGGCTCTCTCGTTGATGGGAGCGGGGCTGAGTAATTCCGTTGCCAATTTGGCCCATTTGGGTGGGATTGCCTCGGGCTTTATTTATTTAATGGTGTGGACGCGTTTAAACCAGTTCCGCTGGCGCAAAACCGGTGAGACCCGCCGCAACCTTAAGCTCGTGGTCAATCGCGATAAGGACGAAAAGGGCGGCCCTAAATACTGGAACTGATTCCACCCACAAAGTGGGGTAGCATTCGGCCCCTCGCCCGATTTAGGGGCAAATGGGGGCCAACCGGCTTGACTGGCCGCCTCAGCTGAGAGATAAATCAGGCCTTCCAGGAGAGATTATGAGCCTTTCAAAAAGCATTAAAAATTTGAAGACCGACAAACGCTTACACACCTTGAACGTTAAGATGGGTGAAATCGATCCAAAATCCCACGCCAGCTATTTGCAATCTTTAGAAGATCTCTCGAGCAAATCGAAAAAACTGAGTGTGGAAGGTGAGCAGACCGACGACCTCGACGATGTTGCCGACGACGACATGAACTAGCAGTCCTTATTGAATCCCCCAGCAAAATGTTGGTTTTCTTTACAGTTTCTAGAAACTGTCTCTGAGTGAGGCAGTTTTATCAGGACCTAGGTCTATTTCCCTGGATCCCCCTTTAGTCGGGGCCCTGTCCGCCGATAGGTCTAGTATGAGTAAAGGTTTAATGGCCCTAGCGGGTATCAATCTTATCGGTGTCATTGGTGGTGTGGTCCTTGTCTTTATGTCATTGAGCGCACCTCTGGTGGAGCCGCCGACAAAGGACGCCAAAGACATGTCCGTGTCTGAATACCTTCATCACATGCAAATCTTTAGCGATAAACCTATTATCTACAGTTTCGAAACCTTAACGGTGAATCTTATCGATGTGGAAGAAGATCACGTTCTCCAGTTGGAAATCAATTTAGAAATGGCCGACGAAAAAAGCTACGAAGAAGTGGTCACCAAAACCGCAGTCGTGCGCGATGCTATCGTTGGAATTCTCGCTAAAAAGAAATATGCGGATCTGCACTCGGTGCAGGGCAAGCTCTATCTTAAAGATGATATTTCAATGGCTGTGAACGAACAGCTGAGCAAAGGCCTTATTAAAGGCGTCTACTTTACTAGCTTCTTCATGCAGTAATCGCTCATTACACTTTTCTTATTCTATTCGCCGTGCGGGTGCGGATATGTTTTGGCTTTTTTCGTGCGTATTGCATTTCGAAGACACAGCTCCTGCTTCGCTGCTGCCCCTGCGGGGACGCTTCCGCTCAGCAGAGGTCTCCGAAATGCAATACGCACGAAAAAAGCCAAAACACATCCGCATCCGCGGAGGTATTTCGGAGAAGGAAAGGTAACCTTGCTCTTTGGGGTGGGGGAGGAGAATAAAAGTCGCTGCGCTCTTTGATGAGAGGTTGAGGCGGTAAAAGTGGGAGGTTGTTGATGGTAGTTTGTAGCTACTCCATGGGGAAATGAAAATGTCCGCTAGCGATATTCTTAGTTCGTGGAGGCTGTGAATTGAATTTGGGATTTTTGATAGATTCCATTTCGGAGACCTCTGCAAAGCGGAAGCGTCCCCGCAGGGGTTGCAGCGAAGCAGGAGCTGTGTCTTCGAAATGGAATCTATCAAAATCCCAAATCCAATTCACAGCCGGTCCGCTCAAAAGAGCCGCCCTGATGGGCACTCTTTTTATTTACGACGTTTTTTGATGAGGAAGAACGACGCTCCACCGATCAACAGCAGGGCCGCGCCATAGAGGAGCATGTTGGAGTTTTTGCCTTTTCCTCCGCTGCCGTCTTCGCCGATCATCTCGCCACCTTCACCTGTATCCATATCTTGTGGCATATCCAAACCGCCGAGGGCTTCCGTTGGACCTTTGAGTGTTCCTTGGCCGTATTTTTTCCCGGCCGTTGCGGTCACGCGTAAGCTATTGATGGCTTCGAAGAAATGTTTGCTGTAAAGCGTGTAAAATTCTTTTTTGGCGCTGAACGTGACAAGTACCGCGATCTTTTCTTTGATCGTCACTAAATAGCGCGAATAAAAGTTGGGGAGTAAGCTACCGAGGTGAAGTCCGTCGACCCAAGGGTGATTGGAAATCTGCACTGTTTTTAAATGCTGTACCTTTGATGTAGTAGCCACAGTGCCGTCACGATGTTTGGGCGTCTTTGGCACTTTTAAGTATTGGTTGTAGTAGGCGAAGTTATCATTGGGACCAACTTCTTTCGCGGTAAGAACAATGATGGCCTGCTTGGCTTGATCGTTGTTTGAGCTTCGGCACACCCACTCGGTGCCTGCAACTTTACAGTTCCAGTTGGGGGGTAAGTTAAAGCTTACGTAAGAGTTGGAGAATTGCTTTCCATGTGCCAATGTCGTGAAAAGCGCGATCAGTGTAAAAACAGATAATTTCGTCATGCAGACAGTCTACATGACGAGATAAATCTGTGTAATTACAATTGAATGGCGGCTGGCTGAAGGTCGAGGACAGCCTTGAGTGCACTTTGAGCATTCACCTGGCGGCCAGACACCGTTTTGCCAAGGAGAGACGGCAACTCATCGCCGGTATCCATTAATATTTGGCGAATTTGCTTGGGCGGCATGTTCGTTTTGTCAGCACTCAACATGAGAGCAACAACTCCTGCCGTCACTGGGCAGGCCATAGATGTACCCGCTTGTCCCGCGAGGGGCGAGTTGGCCGGGTTCGTCGTTGATAGTGAAACCACAAACTCCTTTTCGTTACCACCGGGAGCTGCAACGTGTACAAGCTCGTTGTTAAAATTAGAGTAGCTCGTGATTTCATTAAGCGCTGTTGCTCCGACCGCGATCATATTGTCCAAACCGAAGGAGGCGGGGTAGGTAGGACGGGTTTTGATGTCGAAACCCAGCCCCGTATCGTCACCATTTCCGGCTGCTGCCAAAAAGATCACATTTTTGCTGCGGGCATATTCCACAGCCTCAAGCAATGGTGCTGGAACGGCGGAGGCATTGTCAAAACCCAAAGACGCATTGATGATGCGTGCACCGCTATCCACCGCATAGTAAATACCAGCGATCACTGTACCCATGTCGGAAGATCCTGCCGCATTCAAAACTTTCACGGGGAGAATTTTTGCCTCTGGCGCAACACCCAAAACTGGAGAGGCCACTAAGCCTGCCACGTGACTACCATGCCCGTCATCATCGAACGGAAAGCGATCGTTACTAATAAAGTCCCAGCCCACATTGTCATCGGCAAGACCATTTCCATCGTCGTCGTTGCCGTCAATTGCTTCATTTGTTTTAGTCGCAATGTTCTGGCGAATACCCATGTGGTTATAATTAACGCCGGAATCGAGAACAGCGATAACGATATCTTTACCAGTGGCTTTTTCCCAGGCCTCTTTGGCATGAACGTATCCTAAATGAGTGAATAAAGAGAGATCCTCTGGATGTGTGAGCGCTGGTACGGTTGTTGTGAGCTCCGGATTTGAAGTTACGAGCAATGGTACTACGGTTACCGAGCAGCTTAAATCTTTGTCCTGAGCGACAACGGCAATTTGGTACAGTCCAACACTGTCGGGAGTGAATTTTTGTGAGGCGCCGATACCGGTCGCAAAGGCTTGCTCAGAAAATCCTGGAGGGCGAATATCCCAAAGAATTCTCACATCTTCTTTTTTATCAGCAGTTGCGTCTGCGGCAGGAGCGGCGGTGTCGTCTCTCTCTTTGCCTGCAAATTGCAACTTGTCGAGATCACCTTCTGGCGCCACAGGAGCTGCCGGCGCAGGTGTCTGTGGAGTCACTTCCGGTGTCGCTTCAGGGGTGGTAGGTGCGCCTAAGTTCGATGCGCCGATTGCGGAGATAGTAACCTCTTCGCCCAATTCGATAGTAAGAGTGGTGGGATTGTAGCTAATGTCCACTTGCATGGATGGAGCTGTGGGCGATGGAAAGCACGTCTGAAGGGCAGCCACCGCATCTGGACTGGTATTCTTGGCAAGATGAGATAGGGAAAGTTTTTGCGCTTTGCTCTTTTTAATTCCCTGAAAGAATTCATTCTTAACAACCGGAGTGCTCGAGATGCTTTGAGCTGCAGATACGGAAATATTGCTCAATTCAAAAATGCCGCGATTGGCACTGAGCGCACGGACTGTGACTTGTGGATTGTTGTCGACGAGAGAATCTAATTGAGCGGGCGTGGTTTGTACGATGAGCCCCAACTCATTAGTTGATGAGGGAGCTGCCTTGGCTCCATAACTTCTATTCTTAGCGCAGTGCAAAGTGCTCGTTGCTATAACTAGAATCGCTGTAACGTTTAGCAGTCTCCCCATCAATCCCCCCAAAATCAAATGCCCCAGTACTTCTGAGTGAGTGCAAACTAAAACAGGCCACTAAGGTCGAGCAATAAAAATAAAGTTACACTTACTATAAGAAAATCTTATAATGGAAAAATATCGGAAGGGGATTTTATGAATTTTCAGCATCTCACCACATTTTGCACTGTGATCAGCGAGGGAAGTATGACGGCCGCCGCTGAGAAATTATTTCTCACGCAGCCCGCCGTGAGTCAGCAAATTCGTAACTTGGAAGATGAGTTGGCCGTAGAACTTTTACAAAGAGGCTCGCGCCAAGCCAAAGCAACCGCACAAGGGCAAATACTTTTCGACTACGCTAAACGCATCCTTGCACTCTCTCAGCAAGCACAGATTGCAATACAGACGATGAATGTTGAAGTCGAAGGCACTTTTCGCATTGGGACTTTAAACTCTTTGGGACTCTATATTGTGAGTCCTATCATCGGATTGTTTTTGAAACATAATACAAAGATGGTTGTGCACTTGAGCTATGACGATGGTGAATCTTTGATTCGCGCCTTTGATAAAGGTGAACTGGACATCATGATTTTACCGGATGCAGTGGTGGAATATGGAATGGAGCCGAAGGGCGCGGAGAAAAAATTACTCATGCAGGATGAGATGTGGCTTGTAGGTTCTACAAAGGATTCTCATCTTCCTGAGGACATCGAAGTGCAAGATTTAGCATTGAAACCGTTTGTGAACATTATGGAGCGTTATCCCAACTTTGAAAAAGAGCTCAATTCTGCTTTGAAATCAAAAGGTGTAAAGTTGGAGCCCGTTTTTGAAACCGTGAATGTGGGAACACTAAAGCGTGTTCTCGAATCGGGATTGGGATGGGGATTTTTGCCTGCACACAGTATTCGTAAGCATGTGCGCTCTGGGCGACTCTCTACAGTGCCGGTGTCGGATTTTTCCTATACGATGAACGTGTATTATTATTTCAAAAAAAGTGCGGGTGACGAAAATCACAAACGCATGCACGAGGTTTTCTACCGCGCGCTTTCTCAGCAAGTTAAGGGAACGCCTGGAGCCAAGTCCTAATGCAGCGGCTTTTATTGGCAGTATTTTTATTGAGTGCGGGTTGTGCTCATCGCGATAAAACTCTCGCCGATTTCCGCCAGGTGTGGGGCATGGAGAATCGTCGTCTGCATGAAACGCTAAGGAAGCGTCAGGGTTTTTACTTTCCTAAGTACACCAAAGAAGACTATCTCGCAGACATGGACAAACAAAACAAAGATCTCGCCACATTTATTCGTTCATCCTTTGAACAGGTGGAGCTGGGAACCGCATCGAGCGTGTTCGTTATATGTGTAAAGTCCGAGGATGTCGCCATGTGCGACAACTCTATGACCGCGTTTGTAGACCGCATTCGTATGGACGACACAAAAATTGATTTGCTGAAGTTGATGGATGAAATTCGCGGGCCTTAAAACCACTCTACTTAGAAATTTGCGAGGTTATGCGATCCTAATTTTTGGGATCGCTTTTGGTGTTTGGTCCTTAACCAGCCACACTTCCAAAACCCCCACATCAGAAAAATTATTAGATAAACGAGTGAAGAGTCTCATTCCAAGGGTCGAAAAACGCCTAAAAAAAGCGTTTGTTCAAAAAAACCTGAGTTATCCCCCGTATCATGTGACCGTTTTGTATATTAAAGACCAGAAGAAAGTTTATGTTTATGCGGGTGACAGTGCCTCCGACACGCGCTTTGTCCAACAGTACGAGGTGCTTGCTTCCATTGGATCGGGCTTGCCAAAACGGACTGCCAATGACAATCAGTTTCCCGAAGGCATATATCCTTTAAAAGATGCAAGCGTCGCCAGAGATCCAAAATACATATCCCTTCGTATCGATTACCCCAATGAATTTGACCAAGCTATTGCCGAACGCGAAAAAATAAAAATTCTGCCAACAGATATTGTTATCCATGGCACGAGCACGACGACACGAGGTCTCGCCATCGGTAACAGCGCCATCGAGGAGCTGTTTGTATTGGCCGCCAACGGAGTGACCAAAGAGTATCGGTTTGTATTTGTGCCCACCGACCTTCGCGAACAGCGGCGCGAAAAATTAGTCGATTCTCCACCGTGGCTGGAAGAGCTGGATCGAATCTTACTGCTGGAGATGATGCGCCTACAGTAATTATGAAATGGTATATAGTATGGGCGTCAAGTGGTCGACCAATGCTATAGAGCCTGCGCGCGTTTTAGCAAACACAGATAAAAGCCGTCAAATCCGGTTTCATGTGGGTACAAGGTTTGATCACTCACTTTTTCCCACCACGAATTGTTTTTTAAAAATGCATCGATCTGGCGTTGGTTTTCGGAGGGGAGGATGCTGCATGTTGAATAGACCATGCGGCCGCCCGGTTTGACCATCCTTGAGTAGGAACTCAAAATTTGCGCCTGGGTTTGCTGTAGGCCTGCGATTTTTTCGGGGTTCATTTTCCATTTGCTATCGGGATTGCGCTTGAGCACTCCAAGGCCCGAGCACGGCACGTCGAGCAGCAACGCATCGGCGCTTTCCTCTAAACGTTTTATCGCTTTTGTACTCTCGATCACTCTTGTTTCGATGATATCCACGCCCGCGCGGCGCGAGCGACGGCGCAGTTCTTCGAGCTTTGATTCGTAAATATCCATAGAGATGATCTTGCCCTTGTTCTTCATCAGTGCGGCCAAATGAAGTGATTTTCCGCCGGCTCCTGCACACGCATCGATCACGCGCTCGCCCGGTTGTGGATTTAATAGTAAACCAACCCGTTGGCTGTTGGCATCTTGCACTTCGAAAAACCCATTCTGAAAGGCGTCGGTGCGAAAAACATTGGCGCGCTTTTTCAGGACCAGCGCTTCAGGCACGCCGCGAACCACTTCGGTATCTATACCTTCGCTCACCAACAGTTGGGCAACCTCGGAAGGAGTTTTCTTAAGTGTGTTGGCCCGCAAAACCACTTGAGCGGGTTCATTCAACGCTATCGCGCACGCATTCCAGATAGTGGCGCCCATTTCTTGTTCGGCACGGGCAAAGAGCCACTCAGGATAGGACGCACGCACATGCGCAGGCGCACGTTCGGCCAACGCACGGAGGTCCGCTGTAGAAATGCGCGTGCGCGACCATTCAGGAAGAGGCTGCTCGCTCCACAGAAGGTGCACGTCAATGAGTGTTGCCGCATCAGCGACGTGCGCGAGAAAAAACTCGTACAATCCTCGCCAGCGCACGCACTCATATACGGTTTCTGCAACAAACTGACGATCGCGTTTGCCCCATTTTTTGTTTTCTTTGAATAATTTTTCCAAAACTTTGTCAGCAGGTGCCTCTTCGTTAAAGATCTGCACCAGAGTTGAAGCTGTTTTCTCGAATAGATGTCTGTGATATTTCAAAATGTAAACGCCAATCCTGAGCCGACGATAATACTTTGTGCCGACTCGGATTTCAATAGGCGTGTGTGATTGCGGGATCCGATTTCCAAGTTAAATACCCATGCTGACGAGGAGAAAAAACGAATGCCAACGCCCGCATTGTAATCGAAGGTCATGCCTCGGTTGTCGATATCATTGGTGAAATAGCCCAATCCCACATTGGCGCGGGCATAAAGAGGAAATCCAGTTTCGATGCGTGGAAAGTAAAAGCCACCGGAAACTGAAAACTTTTCAGCTTGGAGGTTGTTTTTCTCGAAAGTGACGTAATTGAGGTAGATGCCATTACCAAATGTATCGCCATCCCACTCATAGCCGGCATTAAATCCAAAGCGCGGGCTGGGTACCCCGTCACTGAGGTATTTGTTGCTCACGTAAAAGCTTTGATCGAGGAAAAAGGCGCTATCGCCCACCTCTGCAGATCCGCCATAGCCTGTCGAAACGGAATTCGAGGAGGGTGTCCTGGAAAAGAACTTGAGAGCCGACTCCCACCCAGTCGCAGGTGGCGGCGCTTCCTCGGTATAACGGATCTCAGAACCACGGGCGTCCCAGCTTAAAAACAGGCCTAAAATCAATGTGAGCACAAACCCCTTGGTCATCTCTCTATTGTAATTAAGGACTTAAAAACGTTCAAGAAAACGGGGTTTGAAACCCTTGACCTTAGGCTGTTCTAATGAGATTTTTTCTCCCGAAATGAAATGCCCCAAATGCAGTTCCCAGCAATTGAGAGTCATCGAGACGCGAAGTTCGAATGACAACCTCACCACCCGCCGCCGCCGCGAGTGTGAGAAGTGTGAATTTCGTTTTTCGACCCAGGAATCGCTGATTTTGACGCTGCCGAAGGTGGTCAAAAAAAACGGTCGCCGAGAGGTGTTTTCCAAGACTAAAATTCTCAAGGGTGTTCAGGCCTCCTGTGTAAAGCGTCCCGTGACAAAAGAGCAACTTTCAGAGATTGTTAGATCTGTCGTGGATTGGGCTGAAAAATCGTTTGCCGATGAGGTTTCATCGCGCGATATCGGTTTACGCGTGCTCTCAGGACTTATGGAAGTGGATCAAGTAGCGTCTGTGCGATTTGCGAGCGTGCATCAAAGTTTTAATGATTTAAATGATTTTGTGAGCCAGTTAGGAAATATCGAATGATGAACAAGCGGCAATCTCGGGAACTGGCTCTACAAGTCCTCTTCCAAAAAGAGTTTCTAAAAACAAAAAGCCTCGATGAGCTTTTTGATTTGTATCAAAAATATTTGTCCATTGATAACCAGGATGTGATTCATTCTAAAGAATTGATTGTCACAGTCGCTACAAATCTTTCGGCGCTCGACGCTCTGATTGAAAAATATGCGAATAATTGGAGTGTGAGTCGATTGTCGCTGGTAGATCTCAACATCTTGCGCATGGGTATCGCGGAAATGCTTTTTTTGCGAACACCCACTCCGCCTGTCGTAGCGATCGATGAAGCGATAGAGCTTGCGAAAAAATACAGCTCGCTCGATGCGCCAGGTTTTATTAATGGAATCTTGGATAAAGTATACACCACTGAAGTTCGGCGGGAGAGCTAATTTGTGGAACCGGTGAGCTCCGAGTATCAACTGTGGATTGTGGATGCCGACACCAAAAATAGTTGGTTTCACTATCTCAACTACTTGTCTCGTTTTCAGATTACAAAATACTTCCAGGATCTCAAAGCTTCGCCATCGATCGTTTTACACATGAGCGTGAACGACTTTCCAGCGCGCCACGTTTTGTTTGTAGATGGTACGAAAGACGTCTCGGCTCAAACCATTCGCACCAAGTGGGAAGACCTCGGCAAGCCCACAACGTTAGTATTCCCGAGCACCAATCGCATCTTTTCAGACATTGCGAGCATCGACCGCGAAAAATTTCGACTTTTACAGTAAGGACGACCATGGAAAAGATTTTTATCTATGTGCTCTCAGATGGGACGGGCGAAACGGCCATGACCATGACCAAAGCGGCCTTAGTTCACTATACTGGCCATGACTTCAATATCGTGCGCGGTAAGAATCTGAGAACCGTGCAGCAGCTAGAATCCACAATCGAAGACGCCTACGAGAAGAAAGCCTTTATCATTCATACATTCGTTACTCCCCAGCTGCGCCAAGTCGTTCGCGACAAGGCCACCGGTCTTGGTTTAAAGCAGGTGGACCTATTGGGTCCGCTACTCACCGAGTTGGATGATTTTTTTCACGTCGACAATCCGGCAGAAAAACAAATGGGTCTATTGCATGCCGTGGACGAAAAGTACTACCGCCGTGTGGAAGCGATCGAGTTTACGGTTCGCCATGACGACGGCAAACTGCTCAACGATATAGACAAAGCGGATATCATATTGGTGGGCATAAGCCGCACGAGCAAAACGCCTTTGAGTTTGTTTCTAAGTCACAAGGGCTGGAAAGTTGTGAATATTCCCATGGTCATTGGCGTGCCTTTGCCAGAGGAGTTATTCAAGGTGGACCAGCGTAAAATAGTTGGTCTTATCATCGAACCGGATTCCTTGCAGCGCATTCGCCGCAACCGCCTCGAGAAATTTGGCCAGGATCCTGGTGGTGATTATGCAAGGCTAGATAAAATTTATGATGAGATCGATTACGCCAAAGAGATCTTCGGGCAAAATAAACGTTGGCCTGTGTTCAATGTCACTGAGCGGGCCTTGGAAGAAACGGCCACGGAAATCGTGCGGGTCATTTGCACTAGGATGGGACTTAAATTTGACCCAAATATGTTCTAACTGATCTTTTTAATACGAACCAATTGAAATATGGAAGACGAACGGGCGTTCGTCAGTGGAATAGACTCCCGGAGTTGCGGTTTTACGGTCTAATTTAAAGCCGAGCTCCGCAGAAAGCGCTCCAATAGGAGTTACATAGCGAATCCCAAAGCCAGCAGTATCGCGATAGCGATCTTTGATGTCGATTCCTTTAATAAATACGGCGCCGCCATCATAAAACAACAATCCACCCAATTCTTTGCGGAGAGGAAAGCGTAGTTCTGTTTTCACCAAATAGTAGTTGGAAGACGTTTTTACAAAGAAGTCATCGATACCTTCACAGGCAGTGCCGGTCTTGGCGCAAATTTCAGTGAGAGAAGGCACACGCTCGTCACGGCGCAGATCAAAACCACGAAGAGTAGAGCGTCCACCGATGTAGAACAATTTGTTAAAGGGAACTCCGGAATTGGCCTTATTACTAAGGTTGTCTAGGAATCCCCAGCGAAAATCGTTCACAAACACCCAACGCTTGTTCTCGGTTAGAGGTGTGTAGATCGTATGGCCTGCGGTTAAGCGAACAAAGTCGATATATCGAGTGGCATCATCCGAGCTTCCCATGGCTGGGTTGGAGTATTCCGCTAGCGCGGTGGTGAACGTTCCATCAGCTGGCACAAATGTATCATCGCGGCGATCCCATTCGAAGCCGGGTCCTATGGTTGCCACCTCGATGCTCTCGCGCGTGGCGCCGTCGCTCTTATTGAAGGTTCGGATGCTCGACAAGCTATAGGTATTCCATAGCAGCTTGAGACGCCGGGTCCATTGCTTTTCCAAGTACCAGCTGAATTCGTTATTGGTTTGCACGGTGAGATCTGAAGAATCAGGATCGGCGAAAATAATCAGTTGTTCGCGAACCAAGTTAATACGCGCTCGTAACCTGTTAAAAAATAGAAAAGGTTCGTAGTAGCCAAGCACAACGCGGTTCTCTGGATACTGCACATCATTATTCAGCGAGTAGCGCAGATCTCCACGCGCGCTGGCTCCACGGCCACTTCCGCGGATATTGTTGTAGCTCACGCCCACGTTCCCGCGCAAGGTGATGTCGCGATCGTTCGAGATCCCGATACCGCTCGAAAACAAACCAGGATTCTTTTCAACGATATCCACAAAAATCGTTCGTTCGCTAACATCGGTATCTGCATCGCTGGTTTGAATCTGCGCACGTGCAAAGAGCTGTGTGCGCTCTAAAAAAATTATCGAATCGTTGATAACATCCGAGGTGAGTACCATACCGGGTTTTAGATCGATCTCGCGTAAGATAACCTTACCTTTTGTAAAGGTATTACCGCGCACTTGTATATCTTTGATCACAATTTGCGGGCCTTCAACGATTTCGTATTTGAGGTCAGCAAACTCAAAGTTGTCTAAATAGCGAATCAGGCTTTCTGGTGAGGTGGTGATCTTGAATTCAAGGAATCCGTTCTTCTGATAGAAAGTGCGGAGCTTGGAAAAGCTCTCGTAAACTTTAACCAGGTTCAGTGTGGAGTTGGGTTTGAGATCGATCACGTCGTGGAGTTGGTTGGAGGTGAACTGTTTTATTCCTACAAACTGAATGTTGCGGATTTGCGTGAGCATATTTTCGTTGATCTGAACTAGAATGTCGACTGTTGCATCATCGTTAATTTTATAGTTAATGGGCATGGCCTCGGCTTTGAGATAACCCTCGTCCTTGAGAGTAACTGCAACTTTCTCGATGGCGCGATCCATATTGTGTTTAACGAAAAGTGACGAATTATTCATCTCCCCGAGATTATTGTAGATCATTTGTTCATAGTGAGAGGGAGCACGCGTGATTTTTCCACTGACAACAATATTTCTAATTTTAAGCTGTTTTCCCTCTTGGATGCGGAATAAAATCACCGTCTTTTTTTGTTTCTCGTAAACGATACTCTCTGTTTCTACTTTCGCATTGGCAAATCCGTGGTCGCGGTACATGCTTTCGACGTCTTTTATCAAAAGATTGGAGTTTTTTATGTAATTCAGATAGTTTTTTTCTAAATCGAAATGGCTGATTATGTTGCCTGCCGAAAAGTATGTGTTTCCATCGAATATAAATTCGTAAGAGAGGGCGGCTTCTATGGTCACCGTGATTTTTGCGGAACTGCGATCTTGATTGTAGATGGGTGCGATTTTCGAAATTTTTGCCCCCAACATGCGGTCTGAGATGAGGAGATCCGAAATTGTTTTTTCGATTTCCTTCATTACAGTTTTATCAATGGGCCGCCCACGATATCCAGACAGTGCATAACGGATATTGGCATTTAAAGACTGATCTTGGGACAGGACCACTACATCTTCAAGCGTTGCGGATCGTCCCTCGTTCACATCGATGTAGTACTCGGTGACTTCGCTATCGGAGTTTTCGCGCAATTGGATATCTACATTGCGTAAACCAATCGCCTGGTAACGTTCTTTCAGCCTGGGTAGCGCGCTTTGCACAAGATCCAAGGTGAGTTGTGGCGTTTTGTCAGCGCCTATGACCGCGACAATTTCCGATTCGGTGAGAGCCTGGTTACCGCTAATAATCAATTTTTGCTGTTTTTTAAGCTCTTCGACTACAAAAAGAATTTTTCCCCCGCTGAGTTCCACCCGGGCGGACTGGATCTTGTCGGTGGCGCTCAGGCCCTTGAGCACTTCATGCACTTGCGCTTGGCTCAGTGAGCCCGCGGACGAACCCAGAATTTTTTTTACCACAGCGCTGCTCGATGGGTGAACGGCGTAGCGGTCTTGAGCCCAAGACGACGGCGCATTTAAAAGGAACATAATAAGTGAAGCAAATATCACTTAAATTCCTTTCGGTATTCCAGATCCACGCCGATCACCTCGGGCCTCTGGTTTCCTAAGTTTTGAATGGCAGCGTCGTCTTGTGTCCGGGTCGTAATACTCGCCGTGCCGTACAGATCGCGATTGAGTTCGTAACGGAGTTTTGCATCGTAACGACGATCTTTGCCAGTGAGCGCGCTCCCTGTGATTGTCATTTTGTCGGAGAGTTTTTTACCGACGGATACTTTTGGGGTGGCGACACTGTTTGCGGTGTCGAAACTCGAAGAAAATTGCACATCAAAACCAAAGCGGTCCTTGAATTCTTTTCCAAGAGGATTCTGCGAGAAGAGTCCAGTCCCGACTTCGATGTTTGATTGCGTAGAGCTGTTATTAAAATTCGCAAAACTGGCAAAGTTGTTTTGCGTCGGTGACTGTGTCGCTGATTGTGCCTGTAAATTGACATCATTGGTGTAGCCGAGAGTCAGTAACGAAATTATCTCTTGCTCCGACAGGTTGGGCTGGCTGGTGAGTTTGAATTTGGGTTTGCTAGCGGCGCCATAAACCTGCATATCGATGTAGTACCCCTTGTAGTCGGTGTTGGCGGTCACGTAGATGTCAGGGTTTGGAGGTGCATCGCCGTTAAATACTATACTCGAGTCCCGAACACGAAACTGCACGTCTTTAAAGTTGAGAAGCGAGTTGCGGCTCAGAGCTATTTTCCCTTTTAATGAGGGCGTTTCCGGAAAGCCTGCCACGTGAAGCGCACCATCCAGTTTTCCATCGATCAAACTGTTCTTAATTTTTAATGGATTTTTTAAAACAACGTTCAAATCCAATGCCAGTGGGGATGCGGTTTTTTGCCGTAGCGTCTGCGGTAAGAAAATATGGTAAGGACTATCGAGAGATGATTCGGATCCGCCGCCCAGCTCTTTTGTGACCTCACCATCGAACACCTGGTACTCACCAGAAAGTGTAAATGGAAGCCAACTGCCCGATAGCTTTAAAGAGGCGTTTCCTTGTGTGTTTACTTGAGCGGGCATGTTCAAGTTGACGTTGTCGAGAAAGAAGTTCAAGTTTAACGGAATATTCTTAGGGCCTTTAAAAGCGAGTGCGCCATCGCCGACTAAGGTTCCGGATGCAAACTTTGCGTTGATTGCGTTAAGGACAATGCGATCTTGATTGAATAGCACATCGGCTTTCATGTTTTCTACAGCGTGTTGGATTTGTTCGAGCTTTATATAGCCGTCATCGACATAAGCGGAACCGACCATCTCTGTGGTGCCACGACCATATTTGAGTTTGAGGTTGATTGTGGTTTGACCTTCAATGGTTTCTAAAAATGGTGCGAAAATATGGAGCAACGAAAGGCTAAACACCCCGGAGACGCGAATGTCCACGGGAACCGTGCTATTTGGCGTCGAAGAAAAGGTGAGTTGGCCGCCGCTTCCCTTAAGGGCAAAAGTAGAGAAGTTGAGTTTGCCGTTTGTTAAAAACAAGGAAACCGGGGTTTCAATGGCTACGTTGTTTTTATTGGAGGATATGTTGAGTTCAGAGATCTGCGCATATCCACTGGCTGTTTCCACATTGGTTTTAGGAATTTTCAAATTGAACTTCGTAGAGCTGGTTAGGTAAAAGCTATCGACTGCATCGGAGTCCAATGTGGTGGCAATTATCGGTGAGAGATCAAAGGCATTGGTGAAACCTTCGAGCTGGTAGGTCGGCGAGTTACTGTGATTGACAAACAACACCTGAAACTTTTCTCCACCTTTAACGGCGGCCGAAATGTTGTCCCGGGAGAAAAAGAGCTTGCCTGATAACGGAGCAAGAGATTGCTTGGCATAGAAGAATTCGTCGGATGTAAAATCCATGGCAATGGCCGGAGCCTTAAATGTTTTAGTAATTGTCCCTTCAACTTTTACCGTCCCTTTGATTTTTTTGAGCACAGATGAGGTGTAAACGATGTCTTCGGTGTGGGCCCTCTTACTGGAAAAATTGAGATCAAATTCCTCTGATCGTATGTTGATGTCGCCACCTACGCGAAGACTTGTGCTCTTTTCTTCGAGAGTGGCGGAGCGCAGTTGCAGTTTGCCATTTTCGGAAATCACATCCAAATCGATGTTGTCGATATGCTGGTCTGCCACCTTGCAGTTATAGAGGCGGGCTTTGGCTTGAAGAGCTAGCTTCTTGATATCGAGCGGGCTATTGAGGCTCACAATTGCCGAACCCGAGCCCGAGAGTGGCACTGGAATGTCCAGGTGACTTTTAATCGAATCCTGTACCACCGATAAGTCGATAAACGGGAATTGCAACTTGCCGCTCATCGTGTCCGAGGAGAGATTGATGTCTAAATCGCCCAGATAGCGGGAGCTGACGAGAGCTCCTTGAATTTTTGAGAAGTAGAGAGAGCCGCTCTTGTAACGCAATTGGCTGGAAAGATTGCCGAGTTTGAATCGGTTGAGTTCAAAATTTTCGGCATCCATTGTCAACTCGAACGTTGCCGTCTTGCTATTTCCTTTTGTGCTTCCCTTCACTTTTGCTGAACCACCAATCTCTAATTTGCTCAGGTGTTTAATTTCTGTGGCATTGAGTTTAGGAGATGCAAATTGAATATCGAATCCATTGTCGTAACTGATTGTCCCGGATGATGAGCCGATCGAGCTCAATGCTTCGATTTCGGCCGTATAGGAAACATCTTTGGCTGTAACAGTGAGTGCTCCGCTACCGTGCGCACTGGGAAGATGAATAATGGGTTGGTTACTTGCAGAGTTAACTGCAATAGAGTCTGCATCCAGTTGCCCTTTGCAAACGATTCTTAAGTTTTCCAGAGCGCCTTCGCAATTAAAGTCACCAGAAGCATGTACATCTGAGGTGAGTTTATTGTTAAGAGCGTAGAGCATGTAATCCTTTAGGCGAAACATCTTAATGTTGACGTCCACGGGATCGAAGCTCAGCGTATCGATGCGAAAAACAGTGCTCTTGGTGTGAGCAGTTACGCCATTGTTGGTGAGGCGCGCTTCCTGAATATTAATTTTCTTTTCGCTACCATTGTAGCTCGCTTTGGCTAACAGGTTCCCGACCCGGAATTTATCATACTGGAAGTTAAACAGAGCAGCTTCGATCTGCGCCTCGGTGTTTTCGAGTTTCGAATTGAGTCCGAGACGGACATCACCACGAAACAGCGTATGGATACTATCGAGCGGCGTTTTTTCTTTTTTGGTGATGAGCTTGTAAATAAAGCGGATCTTCTCGCTACTTGTTTCGGCGCGAATGTTTATATTGCCTTTACCGAACGTTTTTTTCTTTAAGTTGATTTGAGACGTGCCCGCGGCCACGAGAAAAGAGGATTGCTCTTTGAGTTTGAAATCGGAGATCACCAGATTGTTCTTGGTAACAATAAACTTGGTCTCAAAAAATCCCTTTTGCAAAACAATAATTTTATCAAGTGTGGCGGAGACTTCGTGAACGCGCAGGCTCAGGTTTAAAAAATCTCTCTCGTTGATTATTGTCGAATCGATACCTTTGAGCTCCGCAACAACCGATTGAGATTCAACACGGGTATTGGCCATTACAGAAATATTTTCCAATTCGATCTTGCTAATTGGAATGGTTTTGAGAATTTTAAAAATATCAAGATCCAGGGGCGCAGAGCTCTTTTGCTCTTTGATCGTTACATGGACTTGGGCGTGACGAACAATCAATTTTGAGATGTGAATTTTACCTACCGCCAGGTGCCAAATGCTAGGCCTTACCGTAATCGATGATACTTCGACAGGCTTCACTTGCGAGGCCAATTCTCCTTGGGGATCGATTTTTACATCGGCGACAGTGAGTTCGAGAGGTAAGATGCGAAAGTAAGACTTCCCGGCCGTTGCTGCGACCGGTATTCCGTGCTTTTCGAGGTTTTTCAACTCGGAGTGGACGATGTTGTCGATCTTCGCAATATTCCACGACATGGACATAGCAAACAACAATCCCAGTAAAAGAACCGAAAAGACGGCAACAAGAATGCGTCTCTTCATTTTTCGTTGTCCCACTCTATGAGCAACGAGTCTGCGGATCGATAATCTGGTCGAATTTTTACGATGTTGGCGATGATCTGCTTGGCCTCAGATTTTTGGCCGAGCCCAAAGAGCGCGAGCGCTTGATGGTAGAGTAGTGAAAAGGAGTTGTCGTTATTGAGTTGTCGATGGCGTAATTGTTCAATTACGGATAGCGCTCGAGCGTATTGCTTGCCATCGATTGAAATCTGAAGGGCGTACCAAAGGATATGGGATGTTTTCTCTTTGCTGCTATCGAGAATAAGTAGTGCTTCTTCATACATGTCCATTTGGTAAAACAAAATGGCAATATCGATTGTGAGTGATGGGTGCTTTTTCAAATATTTTTTTGAAAACTGCAGAAGCTCTTTTGCAACAGCCGGATCAATGTCGTTAGATGTGGGGAACCAGTCGTTTTGCGCCAATTTTTTTTGAAACACTTTGTGAATAGTGCTTCGCGCATGAAGTTCGCGCTCAGATTGAAACGCTGCTTCCACTTCCGCATCACCAGGATACAAACTCTCCAGTTCATCCAGAATTCGTTGGCGTTGATCTTTAAAACCTTGTCGTCGCGCAAAGTCCAATTCTTTTATGAGATCGCGTTTGCGCGATTCGTAGCGTGCCGAGGCTTCCTGCTTTCGTTTGTTCCACAGTTCAATCAGATCCGGTTGATTGATGCGGAAACGACCGATCTCGCTACCGGAGGTGCTGGAGTTGACAAATGTTTTCACCACATCCGGATTGAGTTTGTTGGCGGCGTTGAGAACTGCGAACAAGTGAGTCCATGGTATTACTGGATCTTCAACATTGATTTCCATGCGCAGTGCACTCAAGAATGTTTTGTGCTGATTGGAAAGATACAAAAAGTGGAAAATTTCTCGTTTTTGATTTTTAGTGAGTTTTTCCCAACACAGCCGTAAAAAATCCGCTTGGTTGGTTTGCGCATGGAGAAGTTGGATGATGATGAGATTCGCCGATACCATGATGTCCTAGATCTAAGTCCAATGTGATGTATATATATAGATAGTATCAGGCCAACACGTGAGCGTGTGGAGCAGAAAATCAAAAAGCCTTACCTAAGACAGACCTCCGGAGAAGGAAGAATGTTCCGCGTAGGCGCGACGCAGACGATAGTCGAGTTGATGTTATCACTCAGATTTGAGGACACTCGGAAAAGGCTCGAAGCCGAGGCGCGACCGAGGGTTGCGCGGAGGCGTACGCAAGTACGCCGCACAAGCAGCCCGACCAAGCAACGAAGGATGCGAGACTTTGCCGATGTCCGACCTTATTTGTTGGCGCGTTCGACGTATTCTCCCGTGCGCGAGTCGATCTTTAGGCGATCGCCTTCTACAACATGCAGCGGGACGTTCACCGTGAGACCTGTTTCCAAGGTTGCCGGCTTTGATCCGCCGGTGACCGTGTTGCCTTTGTGGCCCGGGTCGGTTTGTGTCACATGGAGATAGACCGAAGTTGGAACATCCACACCGATGGCGCGGGAATTGAAAAACAAAATGGTCACTTCAAGATTCTCGGTGAGATAATTAACAGCATCGCCAGCTTCATCGGCAGTCATAATGTACTGTTCATAGTTTTCTTTATCCATGAATGTGTAGCCAGTATCGTCTTTGTAAAGATAGGTGCAATCGCGTGTCATCACATCGGGAACTTCGAACTTTTCCCCAGACTTGTAGGTCTTTTCCAGATTTGTGCCAGTGATCATGTTTTTGAGTTTGGTGCGGGTGAACTGATTCCCTTTACCTGGTTTGACGTGCTGGAAATCTACAACCGAAAACGGCTGGCCATCGATTAATATTTTTAAACCTTTTTTAAAATCAGCTGTGCTGTACATAGTTCACCTTTTTCGAAGAATTTCAGGCCATTAAAAGAGTCTGGGGTTATTTGGTCAAGGGAAATTCATTAAAAAAAGGCTGTGTCTGGAAAGTGGCGCCAGAATTAGGAACGCAAGGATTCAATGCGTTGAAGCAAGTTCATCAAAAGGTCTTTTTTGACTGTCACTTGGCGAAGCGCTTTGCTGTTTTTCTCGCGGCGTTCATCGTTGGCAAATTCATTGATCACGGCCAATTGTTTTTCCAAAAATGGGTCATTGTTCCAGATACACAAAGCCGTTTCCACAATTGATTTGGCCCGTGCTATTTCATTGCGGACAATCAGCGCATCGACAAAATGAGAGACGTGAATGGGATCGGAATCGGAGATGAGATCTTTTTCCTGGCCATCCACCTCGAAAGTGCTCGCTTGGTAATCGGTGGACTCCAGGTACTCCCAGTTTTCGACATATTTTTTAGCTTGAGCATCGGTGGGGCTTAAGAAAAGCACATGCTTGTAGGACTGCAATGCCTCGCGATGTTTTCCAAGTTTGGCTAAACTGAGCGCTTTTAATTTGTGAGCGAGGATGCTGTCGCTCTGCAAATGCGCGGCTCTGCCAAAAATTTGTGCGGCTTCGTCAAAACGATTCACCTCGAACAACACTTTCCCGTAAGCCACAAGGCCTGCCGGGTAGTCGGGATTAAATTTGACTCCTTTTTCACAAATTTCGAGAGCTTGCTGCAGCAATCCCATTTTCCGATACGATTCCGCAAGTGGCGCAAAGACGCGCGACGAGGGGGTGCGCATCAGTAGCAGCTGGTATTCTTCGATGGTTTTATCGGAGTACATGACTACAGATTACATGACATTCTGAATTCGCAAAACCTATTTGTCAGCGAAGACATGCTTTTTCTTGTAAAGCCAATCTCAACTTTGATAATCTAATTTGTGTTCAAAAGTGAACGCAAACGGCCTGTGGCCGCATCTTTTGGAGGAATTCACTCAAATGGTCATCATCGGCATCGATCCTGGCACCCAAGTTCTCGGTTACGGCGTTTTAGAGAAAAACGCCAAAGGGGTGCGTTTTTTGGCTGGTGGAGTTCTCCGCTGTGGTAAGCACGATACATTTTCCAAGCGGCTCTTTTCCATGGCCGAACAGGTAGCACCACTCATTCGGCAGTGGAAGCCGCACGCCTGTGTGATCGAAAAAATCTTTCTTGGCAAAAATGTGGATAGCGCCTTTAAGCTCGGGCACATCCGAGGTATTTGTATGAACGAGGCCGTGAGCGTGGGCGCTGAGGTTCATGAATACACGCCGCGCACAGTAAAGCAGGGTATTACTGGTTCTGGTGCTGCCAGTAAAGAGCAAGTTCAAATGTTGTTATATTCGCAGCTGGGTATTAGCGCTGCAAAAGTAGGCACCAAGGACATGGACGCATCGGATGCATTGGCATTGGCGTTTTATCATAGTATGCGTATGGATCTTGTGCGGCGTTTTCAAGGAACGGGGATCGATTTATGATAGCCTATTTAAGAGGCAAGGTTTTTGAAATTCAAGACAACGCGCTGATTTTAGATGTTCAGGGTGTGGGCTACGATGTGACCGCTTCTAAAAATACTCTAGAGGACATGAACATCGGAGCCGACTCCGCGGTCTGGGTTCACACCCATGTGCGCGAGGATGCTTTTAGTTTGTTTGGTTTTTCCTCAAAAGTGGAAAAGCATTTGTTCGAAAGTTTAATTAAAGTCAATGGAATCGGTCCCAAGCTCGCCATTCAAATTCTTTCCGGTGCGACCCTCGATCAAATCATCAACCTTATCGAGAGTGAAGACATCAAAGGTTTGTGCCAGCTTCCAAAAGTCGGCAAGAAAACCGCGGAGCAAATGATATTGTCATTGCGCGGAAAGCTCGTCCTCGACGCGCCATCGGCTGCCACATCCACAAAAACTGAACTACAATCGGCGCTCACGCATTTGGGATTTAAACCTGCGGACATCGATAAAGTTCTCAACACGGTGGAACAGGAACTTCCGTTTGAGGATCAGTTGCGCCACGCTTTATCACTTCTGGGAGGTCGCTAATGATAGGCAACGAAAGAGAAATCCTATCTGGCGAAGTCAGCGATGGTGATAATTTTTGGGAAAATCGTTTACGGCCGAGTTCATTTTCGGAGTTTCCTGGTCAAAAAAATATTGTCGAAAAATTAAAAATATACATTCAGGCTGCTAAGAATCGCTCTGAGCCCATGGACCACGCTCTGTTTAGTGGTCCTCCTGGTTTAGGTAAAACCACGTTGGCTCATCTGATCGCCACCGAACTGGGCGTGGACCTCAAATCCACCAGTGGTCCTGCTCTCGATAAAAAAGGCGATTTAGCGGCGATCCTTACGAGTCTTCAACCCAATTCGGTTCTCTTTATCGACGAGATTCATCGCTTGCACAGAACGATCGAGGAGTACTTGTACAGTGCCATGGAAGATTACTACGTGGACATTATTACCGGCGATGGGCTTGGTGCGCGCACCATGAAATTTAAACTTGCACCCTTCACGTTGATTGGAGCCACGACGCGCGCCGGTTTACTGAATGCGCCGTTTCGCGATCGGTTTGGAATTGTCGAGCGATTGAATTTTTATGATCGCGAACAACTTGTTAAAATTCTCACGCGCTCGGCGGAGGTTCTCGGCGTCGAGTTGGCGCCTCAGGGCGCTATGGAGATCGCCAAGCGCAGTCGAGGCACGCCACGTATCGCGAACAGGCTTTTGCGGCGTGTTCGCGATTTCGCGCAGATCATGAACAATGGTCTGATTGATGTGGAGCTGGCCGCAAAAGCGTTGAACAAAATGGAAGTGGACAACATGGGCCTCGACGAAATGGATCGCAAGATCCTCGATGTGCTGATTAACAAGTTTCAGAACAATCCGGTGGGTCTGGAAACTCTTTCGGCCGCTTTGTCCGAGGACAAAGGCACCATCGAGGAAGTGTACGAACCCTTTTTGATTCAAGAAGGTTTACTTTTAAAAACGCCGCGCGGGCGTATGGCGACCGAATTGGCCAAACAGCATTTTACCAGCGTAGAAATGAACGGTTGAGTAAAAATGTTTTTACAGCAAACTATCCGTAAGAAAGTCACAATCACCGGCGTGGGTCTCCACACGGGTGCAGAAGCGAGCATTTCCTTTTGTCCAGCGCCACCAGATACTGGCGTGTATTTTGTGCGTCGAGATTTACCAGGGTGTCCGTCGTTGTCGGTGCTCGCCAATTTTGTAAGTGCCACCTCCTACGCAACCACCCTCGGCAACGAACATTTTGCAGTGTCGACAGTGGAACACTGTTTGTCGTCGATCACTGCATTGCGCATCGATAACTTGTACATTGAATTGAGCGGCCCTGAGATACCCATCGCCGACGGCAGCGCGCTGACCTTTTTAAAAGAGCTATTAAAAGCAGGCGTGGTCGAGCAGGACATGCCTCGCAAATACATTTTTGTGAACCAACCTATATTTGTTGGTAACTCTGAGAAGCATGCGTACGTGGTGCCCTACAATGGCCTGCGCGTCACCTGCACCATCGATTTTCCCCATCCCAGTATAGGCCAGCAAAAATATGATATCGACGTGAACGTCGCCAATTTCGAGAAAGACATAGCTCCCGCCCGCACCTTCGGTTTTTTGCGCGATGTGGAAGCTTTGCGCAGCCGTGGTTTGGCCCGCGGCGGAACCCTCGACAACGCCATCGTGCTCGACGACGACACGGTGATGAATCCGAGTGGCTTGCGATTTCCAGATGAGTTCGTCCGTCACAAGGTGCTCGACGCTATTGGCGATTTGGTCACACTGGGGCGGCCGCTGTTGGGTCACGTTGTGCTGTTTAAAGCCGGCCATGATTTAATGAATCAGCTCAATAAAGCCATTCTGTCCTCACCAGAAAAAACCAAACTCGTCGATCTAGGGAAAGAGTTCCCACAAGTGCCTCAATTTCAAATTCCTTTTGCTTAAGAAGAGGCATTCTGCCTCACAAATTGAAAGTGTGAGATTAGCGTGATGTGCAGTTGTTGCCGTAAAACGTAGAGCGAATGATGTTTCCGCTTTTATCCACGTCGAATGTTGTTTTGCAAAAGAAATGGGCGGACTGCCTTGTAGGAACAGCCGTCCCCAGTGTGCTGATAGGTACGTTGTTATCGCTTGCCCGCATCTGCTCATGCTGTTCCATGAGGTTCTGATAATCAGTAGTTCTCATAGATTCCTGAAAGGCATCACGCGTGTATATGAGCTGTGAGCTTCCATCAGGCGTGTCTTTCGTATCATCCGGCTTTCCAAACACCCGAATCAGGTTTTGTGCACTTTGCCCGTTCCAGGCATCGAGATTCGCTTTATACTTGGCCTCGGTGGCACAGCCGGAAAATACTGTCGACGTGCTGCAAATTACGAAAATTACGAGTAGGAGTCGCGATCTAATCATTCCCTTTTTTACTGGTTGTGTCTTTAGGGTGTCAATGGACCGTAGGGATGTATGTCTAAAAACAGGGCTAATCTAAGGGAGATGAGCCGCTCATCTCCTCCGCCATGCTGATAAAGAATTCAGTGCCCGCGTCGATGTCACAGTACAATTACTACAGACATCGGGCAGGGGTGAGTCATAGACTCCTTCACGACGAGGAACGACTCTTTTATTGACCAAATCCCCTTCCTATCGTAATTCTGCGTCAAACATATTCCAGGGCCTTTGCGGCTCGCATTCGAGAGAGGTTGATATGATTATTGGGGTACCCAAAGAAATCAAAATTAGCGAAAACCGTGTGGGTCTAACCGAAGCCAATGTTAAACAATTGGTGGCAGAAGGCCATAAACTATTTGTGCAAAAGGATGCCGGTATCGGTTCGATGATCAAAAACGAAGATTACATCCGCGCCGGCGCTCAACTTCTCGATACGGCGGAAGAAATCTACGATACCGCTGAAATGATCATTAAGGTGAAAGAGCCACTTCCACCGGAATACAAATTGATGAAGAAAGACCAAATACTGTACACGTATTTGCATTTGGCCGCAGAGCCCGAACTCACCAAAGTTCTCGCCGAGCGCGAAGTGAAGTCTGTGGCCTACGAAACCATTCAGGATGAATCCGGTCAGCTCCCATTGCTCACCCCGATGAGTGAAGTCGCTGGACGCATGGCCACTCAGGTGGGCGCTTATTACCTGCAAAAAGACAAAGGCGGTAAAGGCATTCTCCTCGGTGGTGTTACGGGCGTGGCACGCGGTAAAGTGACGGTGATTGGTGGCGGTGTGGTCGGTATCAACTCCGCAAAAATGGCTGTGGGCCTCGGCGCAGAAGTGACCATCCTCGATGTGAACCACGCGCGCTTGGCTTATTTGGATGATATTTTCCAGGGTCGCGTGACTACAATGTACTCCAATCTTCAAAATATCGAAGATGCTGTGGTGAGGTCTGATCTCGTTGTGGGTGCAGTTCTTATTCCCGGCCGTAAGGCCCCTCGTCTTGTAACTCGTGAAATGGTAGGGCGCATGCAACCGGGAAGCGTGATCGTGGACGTAGCTGTGGATCAAGGTGGTTGTATCGAAACATGCAAGCCTACCAGCCACGTCAACCCAACATACGAGGTAGATGGCGTGATTCACTACTGCGTTCCAAACATGCCTGGCGTTGTAGCGCGCACATCGACGTATGCTCTCAACAATGCCACATTTAAGTATGCGTCCATGATTGCGCAAATGGGCCTCGAAGATGCGATTGCGAAAAGTGCTCCATTGTACAAAGGTGTAAACGTGTACGGCGGTGACGTGGTTTATGAACCGGTTGCAACGGATCTCAATCTCCCGTACAAGCCACTCAAAATTAAATAGTGGAGTCAGAGTTAACAGTTTATAAATAAAGGGCCAACAGGAGTTGGCCCTTTTATTTTGAGATCAGTTGAGCTCGTAAATCAAAGTTCCAAAATTTTGTGTTTCAATAAGCGGTACACGATAACGTCGAAACGTAGTTCGGGTAGTAAAATGGGGGTGCCCGTACTTGTGGCGTCGAGCGCTCACGATAGCCTGGCTGATACTTTTTAGTTGAGATATAAACAAGGGGTGGGAGCTGGTTTTACTGCCGTGATGACCCACCAAGAAAAACTTAGGAAATTGGAGCAAATGATTTTTGCTCAACTGGATCTCGGCGGTTTTGTAGCTATCACCCGTGACGAGAAGCAATTTTTTCCATAGGTACATGTGCGATTCATTTTTAAATTTAAATTTAGACGAATAAAGAACTCGTAAAGGCTCGGTGGGCTCCCGGCAATCAGCCAGTGACTTCCACTTCTTAGGAAGTGAAAACGTTTTTTTGAAAAACAGGCACAGCTGCAAAGAATGGGTGTATTTGCGAATAAAACTTGTGTGGTCGCGATCTAAATGTGTGAGAGCAAGGACATTCACCTTGCGTTGACACAGGCCAAGCAATTGTTGCTGCTGTGCCGAGAACTCGCCGCCCATGTCAAAATGCCAACATTTCGTTTTATCGACAACTGTTGTCCAGGATCCTTGCCCCACATTCCATACGATCAGTAGCGAAGGCTGGGCACTGGAGATTGGATGAGCGTAAAGTGCGATGCCCAAAAAGAGCAGGACTGTTTTCATCGACGGATCCAAAAATGCACTAAATGCAGTGCGAACACGATCAGCCATCCACTCGCCACGTCGCCAAAGTCCACGGCGTTGACGGGCGTGGCCGGCAACTGGCGAAGAGCCTCGAGTGCGATGGACCAGCTTAGGTTCGCAATCCACGTACTGCCCGGTATCAGGAAAGTGAGTGCAGTGAGGGGAAAATAGAGCACGTCGAATGCCACTAAAAACAGGATGTTGTTGATGGCAAAAAGGGGGCTCTGCGCGCCAAGCAACGGAGCAATATAAAGGAGGCATAGACACGCCTTTACTGGCCCCGATACAGCGAGTGACATACAGAGTGCTGCGACCCAAGACAACTGCAGGGACAAGGAAAGGATCCAATCTGGAAACACAATAAGAGTGAGTAAACCGCTTGCGAGAATGAGCTGATCGCTTTTCAACGATAGAGTCCAACGCGATGATAGATGCTGACATAAAAGACCAAATAGGGCGCGAAGCACGGGCGCGTTGAGTAAACACATGTAAGAGTAAAGCGAGAGCGCAGTGCCGCGAGTGATCAGTTTGTAAAAAACATTTTTGTTTGCAACTGGAACGTGTGCCAAAAACCTATTGATATAGCGATCGATAAAAATGAGATGGCTGCCGGAGACGACCATAACATGGTAAAGGCCCACCGATTGAAAGAGGGTGGTAAGAGGGGTTCCAATATCTTTTGAGCCGCAGATAAGTCCATTGTAAAGTTGTGGGAGTTCTCGCCATTCACGGTAACTCAGGCACCACACGTGGAGTGGGTTCGTAACTGCCGCAGTGCTCGTTTCGCCGACCCCCATCACTCGCCATAGACACACCAGCAGTAGCCACCAAATCATTTTCAGCGTTCATTGCAAACTGGGAATCAAGCTCAATTCTAATTTATGCGCAGCAATTTTAATTCTGTCCGCGCGCCAATGTAAGAAATGAAATTGTGATGTTGTAAAATCGCATAAAATCTAAATAGCTTATCTAATTCATATACTTACGCTTGAATAACAACTAAGCAAATCGCTTAAACGCAATATTATCAAGGCTTTAAAGGTATTGATTGAAACCAATTCCACATTTCGTGTGGAAAAGTGTTGTATATCCCAATAATTGATTGAAATGAGTGCAGAATTCTCGCTTTAGGTAGGGGTTCTTGCCATTTTTAATGGCAAGAAAAGGGATTCGTCATAGAATTTATAGTGCGACCTAATAATGCAGAAGTAGAGATGAAAAATGTTCTTCAATAGATCTTGCAACATGATTCTAAATTCAGTAGTTTTTGGTCTTTTATCTTTTTCAATTTCCCACGCGGAAGTTGATAACAACGCCAACAAAACTCTAGAGAAACGTCTTCACGACATTTACGAAAATCATTACAGCACTCCGGTTTTGGACAGCGAATGGTTTGCGGTTATGGAAACCATCGAAGTTCAACGGCATACGGTAGCGAGCGGCGATACGCTGTGGGGAATCAGTAAGGTGTATTTTGGAGACGGTAATTACTGGTCCAAACTTTGGTCAGTGAATAAACGCATCACTAATCCCCATCTGATTTTTGTGGGAGACGTGATTCGCTTCACCACGGGCTCGTTCAGCGCTCCTCCAGGAATTGATATCGAAAAGAGCGGGGCGCCCGGGCAGATTCAGGCCGACGAGCCCTCGATGACAGAGTCCATAACGCCGCAAATGACCAGCGGGCCCGACCGGGATTTGGTTTTGATTCCCGACTTTTTCGCCGAATCGGAAATCACTGAAAAAACCGAAGAGGCGCCCATCTCTTTTATTGCTCGTCCGCCGATGACCTATCGTTCGGAGTTTGTCCTCACTGACGACATCCTCGATACCCCTGCGGAATCTGTGGGTTACGTGAAGTCTTTGGGGCAATACCGCGTGATCACGGCCGAAGGATCGATCATCATTCTCAAGGCCACTGCGGATCTAGCAATCGGCGCCACATACAGCATTTTAAAAGATGATGTTTCTCGTATTGATTCCGGATATCCCGTCATGGTGCGTGCTACGGTCGCAGTACAGAGAAAAATCGATGATGATCTCTATGAGGGTAAAGTTCTAAAACAGTTTGAATCCATAGAAAAAAATGACATCGTATCTTCTTATGAGGCTCTCACTGTGTCATCCAATGTGGGATCCGCAGCACCCATAGAGGTGCCGGTGAAGGTGATTAGCGATCAAAAGACAGTATGGTCCGCCGGGGATCCGATTTTCTTGAAAGTCGTGGATGACGGAAACGTCAATGTGGGCGATGTGCTCAAGATGAACAACAAATTCACGGACAATATCGAATTCTATGTGAGTAATGGCTTTATTAAAATAGTCTCAGTCCATCCGCCTTATGCTACGGGTGTGGTGATCACATCGCGCGAGCACATACGCGGCAATTCGGTCTCAGCTCCGACGTACACTGGATGGAAAATCTGGTGACCCGCGCTGTGGGCTTGCCTCACTGATCAATAGTTTGCACGCGGTGAATGTATGCGTGATCAAAGCCTGGAACGGTTATCTATTATTTGTCGCCTTCTTAAATATGACGCCAACACCTTTCAGTCGTTGTTGCGTTTACCGCTGCATCAAATTAAAGACTGGATCTCTGAGCGGGAGAGGCTGGCTGGTGAGAAAAAAGAGGAGCTCTTCTTAAGAGCCCGTCATCTGCATGCCGAGATGGCGGCATTCACCATAGTCCATCCATTACACCCGTCCTATCCGGCGCGATTTCACGGCATATCCAATAGTCCCACGTTTCTCTGCGCGCGAGGCGACTTGGGTTATCTGCAGGAACTCCTTCTCACGGTTATCGGAAGTCGTCGCACATTGCTGCCATTTACCGATTGGATGAACGACCAGTATGTGCAGTTCCTGCGCCAAAACCAGGTAGTCACTGTGAGCGGCGGGGCGTTCGGGATCGATGCTTTAGCGACACGTTTAGCGCTGTTTAGCGGAAGACCTTCGGTACTCATCTTGCCAAGTGGGCTGGAGCGCTGTTATCCGCAGCATGTGCGCCGCTGGAGTTGCCAGCCCAATGTGCTCCTCATGAGTGAATACTTTCCTCAGGAAACTGTCCGCAACTATCATTTTGTTCATCGCAATCGGTTGCTCGGGGCCATTTCCGAAAAGATACTTGTCGTTCAGTGTGCTCAGCGCAGCGGTACAATGACCACAGTTCAGTATGCGCTTGATTGTGGTGGAGAAATTCTTGTGGTTCCCAGTTTTCCAGGCGCAATGGAAAGTTCCGGAAATATACATTTGCTCAAGCAGGGAGCGCAGATGATTTCTAACTGTGAGGACTTGGCGTTAAGTTTGGGAATGCTTGCGCCACATCCAAACCGTGAACAACAAAAACAAGAAATTGGGGATCCACAGCGCGTACTGCGGTGGGATGATCATCTTCTTACCCACGTTGCTCATGGAAACATAGAGCAGCCAATACGTGATAATACAAATCACGCTCACGATGAAGCCCGATGAGGAACTCGAACGTCGATTGACCCGACTACCGAGGGCGGATCCTAAAAATCCAAACAACAGGCAGGAAGTGGCAATCGCCAGACGTCCGTGGTACTCAGCTGTTAGAACAGCTTTTCGTTCAGTAGACTCTGGATTTTTCAGATTTTCCTGGAGTTCCGCAAATGTCAGAGTATCGGCGTCGCGTTCTTTGACCGCTGTGCCGATGAGCGAAGAAATTTTTAAAACATAATCCTGAAATTTGATTTTTGTGTGCGATTTTTCTTCGAGCTTGTACATATAGCCATCGGTGAGAATCACCTCGGCCAATTGGTTTTGATCCAAAACGTTGCTCGAAATTTTACCTTGGTGGGCCACTATCGCAATGGGATTTTTCGGATCACGGCGATCATAAACAAAAAGATCCTTAAGAGTTTGAGTCTTTTTGTCGATTTCGTTGGTGTAGAGGACAAGGTTGAAAAACTCTTCGGAGAATGTACCCTCTGAAAAGTTCATTACAGTTTGGCTGCCGATGGACTGTAGAGTGCTTTCAAACTTGGTGCGCGCTGAGGGCCCTAAAAACAAGACCGTTTGAATCGAAACGAAAAATATTACAAACGAAAATAATATAGCTGGAAAGGAAACAGTAGAAGGCGAGTACCCTAGAGCGCGCATGGCTACCATTTCCGAATCGGCGCTCAGGCGCGAGTAGGTGAGAAGCACTGCGAATAGTAGGCTCATTGGCAAAATTATGGGGAGCATACTCACACTCAAATTGAGCAAAAGAGCTATAACGCTCAGAATACTCACGTTGTGGATGAGGATAAGTTCAGTGAGTTTTAAAAATTGGAAGAGCAATAGAATAAAAATAAATACGATCACACCGAGCAAAAAGGTCGGAATAATCTGGCCCAGAATATAGAGGAAGATGGTCTTTTTTTGCATAAGTCTTTGGGCTTGCTCCAAACTAATGGGTCGAGACTAGCACTGATCATCATTGCGCGTCAAAGCGATAATGGTATTGTTTAGGACGCAGTTGCAAAGGACAATAATTACGAGAGGGATTGTCATGAAAAACGTGCTTCTTATTTTGGACAATGCGCTGGAGTTTGATCTCACGCGAACCATTCTGGTTAAACTCGGTTTCAACATCCTTTCGATAAAAAAAGGCGCCGACATGCATGCGCGCTTAAAAGAAAACTTTCCAGATCTGGTGATCACATCCGTTGTTGGCAATCAGGATCAAATTTTAACCGAGTTCATTAAAATTCGCGAGAACCGCGGTATTCCTAAATTTATTTGGGTCGGACCCGACACCAAGATGAAGAAACTGAGCGAGGTTCAAATGAAGGTGATTGACTCCACCTTAGCGCGACCACTACAGCCGGAGCAGTTGATCAAGAATGTGTGTGAATTGCTTGGCTTGTCCGTAGAGAAGCATGTCGCCGCATACAGAGGTTTAACCGCAAATACGCTGCAGACTCCTGCGGCGCCAAACAAGATCAACGACCCCGTCCGCGCTGCTGCCTATGCGGAGTTTGTGAAAAAAACTGAGGATCTCGATAAAACGTTTTCGCTCAAAGAGGTTGCCGGGCACAACGACATCACTGCGGGTGTCGAAAATACCGATCAACAAACCAATCGCAAAAAAGAATTTCTTAAAAATCTCTTTAAAAAGTAATTGTATTGCCTGGGTAATTGCACTGCGATCGTGAAATTTCTATTTTTTCTTTTTGTTAAAGAATAGACCTACCACATCACGAAGATCGGCATTTAATATACTCACGCTTTGCTTTTTGTCGTCTTGTGAAACGATGGAGAGTTCTCGACGTGATGCCACGAAGTTTGGATCTTTATTGATGGCATTACGAAAAGCGGTGGTGGCTTTGTCATATTCGTTTTGCCCCATATGGCACAACCCACGCACATGGTTGTAAAGGGCGCTCTCTTTTTCGTCATTTGGTAAAGACATAATATTTCTCATAGCCTCTGCGGGAGGTATTTTCTTTGTCTTCACTTGGTGCCAAGTTTGCGTGAGGCGAACTCGCGCGACGTGGGGCGCCAGTTCCACTGCTGAAGTGATGTGGCTTTCGGCCGCACTCATATCTCCACGCATAAGATGATTTGTGGCTTCGTCGATCATGCGGTTGGCGCGGGTGAGTTTTTCTTCCTTGAGTCCTTGTATTTGAGCGAGGTAATCCGTGCGCTTGTCCGGTGTTTTTATGTTGTTGTAGGCATCTTGAACTTTGTCATAAACTTTAGTGGCCACTGCCACCAGCTCGGGCGGAGCATCCTTGAGTTTGTCTGGATGCAGCGACTGAGACATTTCCGTGTAGGCGCGTTTTATTTCCTGATCACTCGAAGTCTCTTTTAATCCAAGTCGTTCAAATGCGGTTTGAGTTTCCATTGATGAATTGAGCTTTTTTAGGCGTTCAATTTGCACGTGGTAATTGGCGCTACTCGATTTTTGACCGATAAAGAATTCCCTATAGACCATTAATAAATGAACCAGGCGCATGGCAACGTCTTCGGCCGGACCACTAGCGGGACCGAGGATTTCCTCAAGAGATTTATTCTGCAACATGATGTTGATCAAGTTTTTGTTCCCGCTAACTATTGGGAACAGCTGAGTCTTATTTTGCGAAGTGCTCATCTTACGAACGGTATGTAGATTGTACGGTAAGTAGTATGTCTTTAGCCAAGCCATTTCACTATTGAGCACCCAGTTGTAAATGAGGTCGTCGATCTCACGCTGAGAAAAGACCAGGCTTTGGTGCGCAATCTTGGCCGGTTGAAAATCAATTTCGACTTGGTTATTGCGCGCCAGTGAATTGAGAACACTCACTGAGTTTTCTTTTAAAACGATATCACCAAAATGAGGACTCATTAGATTCATAGCGATCAGACGTTCCACTGTAGTGTCTTCAGGTTTTAGCGATTGCAGGTCGTCCTGAGCCACGCATTCCTTAGCGATTAAAAGGCTTTTGAGTTTGGGACCCGAGCATGGAGTGAGCGGGATGGAGATGCTGTTGTCTCCAAAAACAACTCCCAATAGGTTGTCGCCCGAACGCAGGTTGAGTTTTCCCGATCCGCGATAGGTCACTAAAAAATTAAAAATAAATGGCAGTTCCTGCCCATTGATTGTTTTGAGATTCTCCAAAACGGTGTAAATTGAGTTTTGTGTGAGGTTTTCCTGGAGGATGAGGTTCTTCAGGGGATTGTCTGAGAGAACAGGTTCTGCATTTCCACCCGAATCCAATTCCTTGAGCTGTTCCACAAAGTTGGTCAGATCAAATGGCTTAATTAGAAATGATTTTGCGCCGGTCTTTTTTAAAGCAGAGATCGTAAAATTGCGATCTTTATAAATCCCGCTCATCATGAATAGCGATAGGGAATTACCGAAAATTTCTTTTACTTTAAGAGCTAAATCCACGCCGTTCATTTGTGGCAACATACAATCGATAATCGCTACATCGAATGTGTGTATTTTGCAAAATGAAAGAGCGGCTTGCGGCTTATCCGCATACACACATTCAAAGCCCGACGCTTCGATCAGTTTGCTCAACGACTCGCCGAAACGTTTGTCGTCTTCAACAAGTAGAATTTTTAACTTCTTTGCCATTACCTCTATATCGGCGGAATCACGTAAGTTTTTAAGTATTTTAAGCGTAAAACAAAAGCCGATGACTTACCAAAGTCGGTAAAGTATACTCTTATCATCTATGGAGGATCTTATGGCCGCTAATATTACAAATTCAACCGACGCCAATTTCGAGCAAGATGTACTAAAGTCGAGCACTCCCGTATTGGTAGACTTTTGGGCAGAGTGGTGTGGACCTTGCAAAGCACTGGCTCCCAAACTCGAGCAAATTGCCACAGAATATCAAGCAAAAATCAAGGTGATCAAAGTGGACATCGACAACAACCAGGAAAGCCCAGCGACGTATGGTGTTCGTGGAGTGCCTACCTTACTGCTTTTTAAAGACGGTCAAGTGGTCGACCAATTGGTTGGCAATCATCCCAAAGAAAACATTGCGGGAATGATCGCGAAGCACGTTTAATTTTTTTGAGCCACTGTTAATAGAAAAAGGCTGCCTCGCGCAGTCTTTTTTATTCTTAGAACATGTCTTTCCTAAAGTGCACGGACGACACCCAGCCCAAACCAATCATGATGGTGAGCGTACTTGTGCCACCGTAGGAAATCAATGGCAGGGGAACACCTACAATAGGCAGTAGACCAGTGACCATTGCGGTGTTGATAAATACATGCCACAGAATGAGCGCAAAGACGCCGGCGCACAGCAGGGCTCCATTCATATCTTTGGCCCCCATTGCTGCCTGAATAATGGAAAGGAGCAAGATGGCGTAAATACCCAAAGTGGCAATACAGCCTAGAAATCCATGCTCTTCACTCAACACGCAAAAGATAAAATCGGTTTGTTTTTCCGGCAAAAATTCCAGCTGACTTTGCGAACCATTGCGAAAGCCTTTGCCAAAAACCTGCCCGCTTCCCACCGCTATTTTCGCCTGAATGCTATTGTAACCAGCTCCACGCGGATCGCGGTTGGGATACAAAAAGGTGAGTACGCGATTTTTTTGATATGTCTTTAATCCGAATTTCCACGCTACCGGTCCGGCGATTAAAGCTAAGCAAATTCCCGTTACCAGAACCCGCATGCGAATTTTCATTGTGAGCAACATGAGGCCCGACACCATGGCAATCAACAATGCGGTGCCCAGATCGGGTTGCTTGGCAGTGAGCGCAAATGGAATACCGATGAGAATGAGTGGAATCAGGAGATCCTTAAAGTCCAAGCCGCGCCGCGGGTCGTATTTAGACAAGTGCTTCGCCAAAACCAGAATCATGGCAAGCTTCATGGTTTCTGAAGGTTGGTAGTTAAAAAAACCCAAATCAATCCAGCGTTGGGCACCGTACGAGCTTTTGCCCATCACCATTACGGCAATTAGCGCTAAAATGTTGGCCCCATAAAACACGTAGGCGAAGCGCACGAAAAAGCGATAGCTGACAAGCGTGAGAATTAAGAAAAAACACCAGCCCACCGAGATCCACACAATTTGATCGTTGAACACGCCTTTTAAATGGCGAGCAATGTTAGTTGTAGCACTCAGGAGATTGATCAATCCAATGACGTTGAGGGAAAGGAGAGAAATGATCAGATACAGGCTCACGCGCTTGAACAGCGTGCGCTGAGGCGTATCAATGCTGAGTTGATAATTCTTCATTTCATGTCCTTTGTTTTATTGACCAATTCCGGATGATATTTGGCAACGTAGGCCTCAAAAAATTCTTTCACTATGGGAACCGATTCTTTGGAGGAACACGAGTGTTCGGTCAATACACCAACAGTGAGTTCCGGATTTTCAAATGGTCCGTAGGCAATAAACAATCCGTTGTGGCGCTGTTTACGTGGACGTTGATAACAACTTTTGTGAATCTCGTCGGCGGAAAAGCCACGCACCTGAGCGGTACCGGTTTTGCCCGCTAGCACGAATCCAGGGATTTTCGCGCGACGGGCGGTGCCCTTTTCGCCATTGGGAACCCGCCATAGTCCTTTTTGCACGACTTTAAAGTTTTCAGGAGAAATATAATACGGTTTCTCAGGATCGGATAAATCTGTTGTGAGCACCGGTGGAAACTCCGCTAATGTGGCGCCGCGCTGGTTAGTCACTTTGGTCACTAGACGGGGCTGAAACACTTTACCGTTGTTGGCAATGGCCATATAGCCGTTGGTGAGTTGAATGGTCGTGACATTCACGTACCCCTGACCCACGGCAATGGACAAATTTTCGCCCTCTTGCCATTTTTCACCGCGCTTTTCTTTTTTCCATTCCGTAGTGGGAATCAAGCCAGGAATTTCGTTTTTGATATCGATACCAGTAAGGCTGCCCAAACCCATCGCTTTGGCATACTTCGCAATTTCGTCCACGCCGTTGGCAATGCCTTGTTTGTAAAAAAACACGTTGCTCGATTCTTCGATGGCTTGCGCAACCGTGATGTATCCTTGGCCCTCGCGTGTATGATCATGCCAAAGTCGATTTCCAAAGCGTAAAACTCCAGGGGCGTGGACCAAAGTGTTCTCGGTGATCTTTTTGTTTTGCAAACTGGCCAAAGCAACAAACGGCTTAAATGTGGATCCTGGGGACAAGTGGTCTTGTATGGCTTTGTTGCGTAGCGGTTTATTGGGATTGTTGACTAAGGCCGACCATGTTTCGGTGTCGATGCCGCGGGAAAAAACGTTGGGGTCAAAGGTAGGATGGCTGTAGAGAGCCAGAACTTCGCCCTCTTTGTTAATGGCAATCAGGGTACCGGTATGTTCGGTTTTCTTAAAGGCCTCCGCCGCAGCCATTTGTAGATCCAAATCGAGAGTGGTGTGCAAGTTTTCGCCGTGTTTGGGGGGGAGGTCTTCGATATGGCCTAAAAATTTGAGCGATTCGCCGAGAGCTTCGCGGCCTTTTGCATCCACCTTCACAAAAGAGATTCCAGGAACACCGCGCGTGTAGGAATCGTAGCGATCTTCCAATCCACTTTTCCCGATGATGTCGCCTTGCTGAACCAAGTTGTCTCCACGTTCTTGGAGACGCGGAAGTTCGCGGGCCGAGACCTCGCCGATATACCCGAGTGCATGGGCAAAGAGATCTTTGTACGGTTGCTCACGAAAAATCAGTTCCTCGATATCAATGCCTTGAAAATCTATTTTTAAAAGCTCCAGTTGATTGATCTCTGTCCATGACAAAAAGTTTTTAATCAAAACTGGTCGGTAGTTGCCGTTCATCCGGATGCTTTTTTTAATTGTCGATAAAATTTCGGCCGGCGGGATTTTAATAATGGGTCCCACTTTTTCGGCTATCGAAGCGGTGTCTTTCATATATTGCGGAGAGAGACTGAGAGCGAAGTTGGGAAGATTCTCGGCCAGTGTGCGGCCATGTCGATCATAGATCACACCACGCGGTGGTTGGACGCGGATCTCTTTGAGCAAATTCTTTTCCGAGAAGGCATAGAGCGTAGAGCCCTGAATGATTTGTAGCCAAACTAAACGAAAAATCACCATACTAAAAAGAACCACCAGAAAGCCATAGAGGACAATGCTGCGTTTGCGCAGTTCTTTAAGATTAAAATCTTCATGTATAATATTGAGTTTCATATTCTCACCAACAGTACGCCCTCTTCCACATTCAGCACACGGTCAATTTTTCGGGACGCGTAAAGCATGATGGGAATGAACGGAAATGCAAGAAGGGAAGAAAACACGTGTCGCCAAAAATTAAAGACGAACTCGGTTTCCAGGGACGCTAGCACAGCGTAAAGAATCGGAAATACGAATGTGGAAATCAGACTGAAAGCAATCAGATCGGTGGTATCGATAGCCGAAAACCGCTTTTGAGTAAAACGTATGAGGTACGCCAGTACAACTAACGCCAAAAAAACATACAGTGGTAATGCTACTGTGTAGGCGCAAATCACCAGAAAGAAAAATGCAATCCAGCCACCGCGTTTTTTACGTTCGCGGTTGGTGCATAGATAGACGAATATTGTTGGCCACAGCGCCGGTGCGACGAAACTCCCAAACAAGCCATACCACAAAGTGACTTGGAAATTGATCGCGAACAGAATCAAAACTGAAAACAGCAGGGGAATTAGAATTTTGCGATAAAACGTTTTGTTGGTCATCCGGTCTGTTAATTCGTCTTAGGTCTCAAAATAAGTGCTTCGGCAATTTTACGTGTATCCACAATTGGATTAATAATAGCATAGTGTCCCACGCCCGAGGGGTGGATGTATACAGATGTAATCTGGCCAATCGGAAAACCCGGAGGGAAAAGTTTTTGGTCGGCACTGGTCACGACCACGTCGCCGACGCTCAGATCCTGCGGACGATCTAAAAATTTGAGCGCGGCCAAATTTTTGCCATGCCCACTCACGATCCCGCGCGAGCGGGTGCGCTGAACTAGGGCATCGATACTCATCAGGCGATCGGTGAGAAGTAGAATGCGTGAGGAGTCCTTTTGCACGTCGATGGTGTAGCCGACCACACCCTCGTAGGTAATGACACCAGCTAGATTCGGTACACGCTGATCACTGCCTTTGTCTAAAAATAACGAGGCATGGTCGGTGAAAAGATCTTTTCCCGTTGTTCGAGCGGGAATATTGGTGAAGGCCGGCAATATCGAGCGCAGGTCATTGAGTTGCGTCAATCGCTCGTTCTCTAGCTTGATTTCGGCCAGCACTTGAAGCTCTGCTTTCAGTTTTTGATTGTCCTGCTCCAGGGCGCTAATTTGGTTCTTAAGATCCAGTAAAGCCAAATAATGGCTCGCTGTAGTGCTTACGTTTTGAGCAAACAACCGGTAGGTTTCATGAACCTTCATCGTCAGGGGGCTGGGCGCTAAGGCGAAATGGGATCTCGCTGCGTCCTGTTGCAGTGTGTAGATAAAGAAGCACACAGTAAAAAACGTGATGGTGTAGACGGCGGTTCTCATGTTGAATTTAAAAAATTGCATATTCATAGAGAGTAGCAAAAACTTTTATCTCTTCCAATATTTCTCCTTGAAAAAAAATCGCATTAATTACGATAATGGCCGTCGGAGGAAAACCATGTTCGAAGGCATTACAAAAAAGAGAAAAAATCCCATTTACAATATCGCTGGGTGGGCGTTGCTCATTCTCGTCTGTTTGATCTTCATGTTCGTGGGGTATTCTCCAGAAGTGGATTTTATGGGCTCCAGCTCCACTGTAGCAGAGGTGAACGGAGAATCTATCAGTTACATGGATTTCAACCGGTACTATGAGCGCCTCCAAGAGAGCCGTGGCGCAACCAAATTGTCCGAGCCTGAGCGCCGTCAGATGCAGGATCGCGCTGTAAATGATCTGGTGGATCGTTCCCTGGTTATTCAAGAGGCAAAAAGCCAAAAGATCACTATTCCCACCGAAGAAATGAAGGATTTCTTAATGCAAATCCCGCAGTTTCAGGACAAGGGGCAGTTTTCTCTGCTGCGCTACAAAGAGCTGGTGCGTATGCAAGGAATGACAGAGGCCCGTTTCGAAGAGCGCGTGAGCGAAGACATGCTTTTACAAAAAATGAATGAGCTTTATCAGCGTTTGGCCAAAAAAGATGAGTTTTTGGAAAAGCATGAAGAGGCTGTCTCCGATGTTAATTTGAATATTGAGTTTATTCGCAAATCCAAAGCTGAACTCGCCGAGGCGCCGACGGATGCGCAGATCGAGGCGGCTATGAAAGAGAAATCAGCCGCTATCTCCGAATATTACAATAAAAACAAAGAGACCGAGTTCACCAACAAAGAACAGGCGAAAGCACAGCATATTTTAATCAAAACAAGCCCCACAGTAACAGATGCGGCGGCATTGGCCAAAATTGAGGGTATTGCAAAAACTCTCAACAAAGATAATTTTACGGAGCTCGCTAAGAAGAACAGCGAAGATCCGGGTTCAAAGGATCGCGGTGGCGACCTTGGATATTTCGGCCGTGGTGCCATGGTGAAAGAATTCGACGAAAATGCTTTCTCACTACCCATTGGCGAAATCAGCAAGCCTTTTAAAACATCGTTTGGCTACCATATAATGTTGGTGAACGATCGCAAACCAGCCGGGGTTGTGCCTCTTGACCAGGTCAAAAAAGACATCGCTCGCAAACTTGTCACCGAAGAGGCGGCAAGCAAATCGGTAGAGTCCATCAATGCAGCCTTAAAAAGCGGCGAGGGTGAAAAATACATCGCCAGCAAAGGCTGGAAGTGGGAAGAGACAGGATCTTTTTCAGTGGGCGATATTTTAATTCCAAAAATCGGTGATGACTCCGCAATCATGACAGCCGCACTGAGTTTAAAACCGGGTCAGATCGCACCGCAAGTGATTGAGAAAGACAACACCTATGTGTTCGTGCGCCTGAAAAGCCTTGGTCGCGGCGATGCCAAGAAGCAGCAACAGATGGATATGTTCAAGCAGATCATGGAGCAGCAAAAATCCATGGAGCTGATCCAATCCTGGCTCGAGCATCTTCGCAACGATTCGCGCGTGTCGATCAACAACAAGATGCTCAGTCAGAATCAGTAATCTCCAATATAAATTCGAGATCCAAGATACCGTTTCAATTTGAGACGGTGTCTTTTTTTTGTCTACATATAATAGACAGTCCCCTCGTGCATAAAAATATTGCCTCTTTTAAAAAAAAGAATGTCTCACTGTGAGCCACTCACTCATGTTTTGGAACTTTGGTCCGATAGGATGAAGGTACGGCTAACAAGGGGAGTTCGCTTGTCTATTTTTAGATTGTTACTGACAGCAACACTGGCTACGACTTTTGCTTCGGGTGCTTTTGCACAAGAGTACGTCGAAGGTGAAGTGATCGTGAAATTCAAGAAGGGCCAGAACGGCGCTGCGCAGTTTGCAAGTAAGGCGACTGGAGCGAACCTCAACGTGGTGAAATCCTGGGGCGCTTTGAATATGCATCAGTTCCAAGCTAAGGGTGGAAAAGCTCAAACCGTTGAGCAGATGGTGAAATCCCTCAAAAACGATCCCAATGTGGAGTATGCTGAGCCCAACTACATCCTTCGCAAGCAGAGCACAGGCGTGGAAGGCTCTCCGCTCACATTTAGCCAAATTCAAGATATGAAAGCTCAACATGCCGCTCAAAGCGGTGCTCAACAAAAAGGGATGAACTTAAGTTCTGTATCTGGCTACTATCAGTCGGATGCTCCCATTCAAGTTGAGCAGGCGTGGGCCGCTCTTTCGCCGTCGTCTTACGTTCCTGTGGTTGCGGTGATCGACACCGGCGTGGACTACAATCACGAAGTGTTCACCGAAGCCAATGCGATTTGGAACAATACCGGCGAAATTGCTGGAAATGGCATCGATGATGACCATAACGGTTATGTCGATGATATCCGCGGTTGGAACTTCGTAGCCAATTCTAACAATCCTATGGATGACGAAGATCACGGAACGCACGTTGCTGGAATCATCCTGGGCATCACTCAGGACATTTTTGCGTCGTCATTGACGCCCGCTAAAATCAAAATTATGCCGCTCAAGTTTTTAGATGCCAACGGTAGCGGTGCCACTTCGGATGCCATCGAAGCGGTTTATTATGCCGTTCAAAACGGTGCTTCTGTGATCAACGCCTCATGGGGCGGTGGCGGTTACAGTAAAGCTCTCGAAGACGCCATTCTCGAAGCCTACTACGGCAAAGTGACATTTGTAGCTGCTGCCGGAAACGCCAGCACCAACAACGATTCCAGCCCTACATTCCCGTCCAACTATCCGCTGGCGAACATCATTTCCATCGCGGCAACTAGTGATAGCGACGTTATGGCGAATTTTTCAAATTTTGGTAAACAAACGGTGGACATCGCAAGTCCCGGCGTGAGTATTTTGAGCACGCTCCCTAACAATTCCTACGCTTATGCGTCGGGCACGAGCATGGCGACTCCCATTGCCGCCGGTATTGTTGCGCTGATGGAACGTCAAGCCGGTAAGCCGATCAATGGCTACCAAGCGAGCCAAATCCTTTTCGGTCAGAGCAATAGCAATGTGGGTAACGTATCTGGAAAGGTGACCACAGACTCACGCGTGAATGCCTACAAAGCTGTGAATTATGTAAAAACAAGCGGAGTGGATGACTTCCAGCCTGACAACGGTGTCAATGGCACGCGCAGCCTGGCTGCAGCGGGTGGCGAAGCGGCTGGAGCCGGTGGTTGCGGTATGGTCGGCAAGCACATGATCAGCGGCGCTGGTGATGATTCTTCGAATCTTTTCGGCCGCGCACTCCTCATGCTAGTGGTGCTCACGCCATTCGTGGTAGCCTTCGCCATGAGAATGAAACGCAAAGAGGAAGAAGATCGCCGTATTCACCAGCGTTACAGCATCAGTTCTGAGGTTCGCATCAGCGTGGGTGATAAAGAGCTTGTGGGCGCCGTAAGTTCAATCTCTCTCGGTGGCGTGAAGATCAATACGGAAGCCATGCTTGAGCAGGGCGGTATCATCGAAATGAACATTATGAGTCCAGATGGCAAAGAGAAAGTGCAAGTTCTCGGTAAAGTGGTGTGGAGCCAAGAGAAGAAGGCTTACGGAGTTCAATTCTGCGATATGGCAGAGACCCAGTCCTCATCTATCACTGGATGGACAAAGGCTCTTGTGAAGTCGTCGTAATTGCGAGGCTTTAAACGCCGCATAGCGGGCAGGACGATGTTCTTGCCCCCTCTCACAAACCTGAATAAAGTGGCCTCCTGCTAATCCCAGGAGGTTTTTTGTTTTCCTACCTAATCATCATTACTCAAGTTCTTTTCGCGCAAGCTGAACGGACACCCGGAGCTCCTTGCTCGTCGTGGAGGCGTGGTACTCCCAGCGTCGCATGGACCGCTTATAAATTTACCGAAAAAACCGCGGTAGCCGGTCGTCTGAAAGGTGTCATCGCAACAGTGGATACAGCGGTGGAGACCATCGACGAAATGATGGCACACACGTCGTTCGAAGTGGACGCTTTGGGCGTGGAGACCGACAATCCTGCGCGGGATCTCACTTTGCGTGAAAATTTTTTTAAAGCGATCAAGGGCGGAAAAATCAAAGGCAAAATTGTTGCGGTTAAAAACGACATTGCAAAAGTAGAGCTGCTTTTTAATGGAGTTCAAAAAACCATAGACTTTACCGTTAAAAAAACAAAAGGCCTAGTGACTGCAACGGGAACTATCGACGTGCTGGATTTCGCTCTTAGCGCCGCCTTTGAAAAACTTCACAGTGCGTGCAAGGAATTGCACAAAGGAAAAGATGGTAAATCCAAAACCTGGAGCACTGTCGACCTTACAATTACTGCTGAACCCGTTTCTGCGTGCACCAAATAATAGAGTTAAATAGTTAAAGGATAAAAAATGCCGATCAAACAGTTATCAGACCAACAGATTCGCGAGTGGACGCTTGAGCAAAAAGACGAGTGGTGGCTAAAAAACGTATACAAGGGCGATATGCCACAGCTCACTCTGCGAGCGGGACTTACTGGGATGTTGCTCGGTTGCGTGCTCACACTCACCAATCTCTATGTGGGTATTAAGACGGGCTGGACTCTGGGTGTGGGTATCACCTCAGTGATACTTTCTTTTGCTGCCTTTAAAATGTTTTCGCGCATGAACCTTTCGAAGGACATGACCATTCTTGAAAACAATGCCATGCAGTCGATAGCGACAAGTGCGGGATATATGACTCAACCAATGATGGCATCACTTTCGGGCTATATGCTCGTCACGCAACAGTTGATTCCAATGTGGCAGGTTTATTGTTGGATCGTCACTCTGGGGTTACTCGGAGCTTTGTTCGCCTTTCCGCAAAAAAAGCGCGCCATCAACGAGGAGCAATTGCCGTTCCCAGAGGGTTACGCGGCCGGTGTGGTTCTCGACAATCTCCACCACGCCGATGCCAAAGAGGGAATGACGAAAGCCAAGTTACTTTTAGGCGGTGGGGCACTTGCCGCCACGCTCGAAATTTTGCGCAGTGAAAAATTGCTCGATGCTATTTATCTAAAATTTTTAGCCATTCCTCACTATTGGGACGATCTCCTTTATAAGTTTTCGACACCGTCTATCGCAGGGGTGCCCCTCAAAGACCTAACTATTCGGTTGGATTCGTCCATTGTGCTTATGGGGTCGGGTGCGCTGATTTCCATTCGCACCGCCACGTCGATGATTGTGGGCGCCATGTTCAATTACATGATTCTCGCTCCCATCATGATCAATCAAGGTGTGATTCAGGGCAGCGGCTTTAAGAATATTTCGATCTGGGCGTTGTGGGGAGGGGCGGCGATGATGACTACTGCCTCGTTGTATTCATTTTTCTCATCGCCGAGCTTCGTGGCGGGCGTAAAAGGAATGTTTAAAAAAGACAAGGCACCCAAGCAAAAAAAATTGGACGTGCTCAAAGATATCGAATTGCCCACTCGTGTGAGTGTTATCGGAATTATTGCCCTCTCCGTAGTTATGATGATCATGGGTAAAGCCTTTTTTGATATCGACTACTGGCTCACGGCTGTTTCTGTGCCTATGGTGTTCGTGTTTAGTATCATGGCCATCAAATCCACGGGTATGACAGCGATCACGCCCGGAAGTGCGCTGGCAAAGATGACGCAAGTTATTTATAGCGTGCTGGCGCCGGGGCAGATGGGCACCAACCTCATCAGCGCGGGGATAACGGCCGAAGTGTCACTGAGTGCGAGCAATCTGTTGATGGACATCAAGCCCTCCTACATGCTCGGCGGAAAACCGCGACAACAGGCAATTGGCCATGCTATTGGAATTTTTGTAGGCTCCTTGGTCGCGGTCCCGGCGTTTTATTATGTGATCAATCATGATCTCTCACTTTTAGGTACGGAGAGATTCCCAATGCCTGGAGCGACGGTGTGGAGAGCGGTTGCGGAAGTGCTGTCTAAAGGATTCTCATCGCTCCATTACACGGCTCAGATCGCGGTCGTGCTAGGTGCTGTGCTTGGCGTGTTGATGGAGATCGCTGTACAAAAAACAAAAGGCAAATTTCCGCTTTCGCCCATCGGTTTTGGTATCGCTTTTGTATTGCCGTTCGCAGACACTCTGGTGCTCTTTATGGGGTCATTTATCTTTTGGCTTTTAAAACTGCGCAAGAAAGAGCGTCGCTCCGAGCGCTACCACAGTTTTGTTGAGAACCAAGAAACTATCGCTGCGGGCATTGTGGCCGGCGGTGGCCTGATCGGTATTGCCATTATCATTTTTGAGAATCTTTACTAATCCCTTGAGCGCCATCGGCGCTCAAGAGTTCACGGATTTCTCAACATATCGGAGTCCGCTTTTAATAACGGTGGCCCAAATGATTGTTGAGCGTGTCGATGAGGTCCGCCTTTTTGATGGGCTTGGTGAGGTGCTGGGTGCAGCCCGCATCAAGTGAGCGTATCATCTCCGATGGGAGTGCGTGGGCCGTCAGCGCGATAATTGGTTTCGAGAAACCTTTGGAGCGCAAAATTCGTGTGGCTTCAAGACCATCCATGTTGGGCATTTGAATATCCATAAGGATGCAATCGTAGTTTTCTGTTTCTGCCATTTCCACGGCCTGTGCGCCATCGCTTGCCACGTCCAGTTGAATACCCACAGCTCGTAGGTAATGCTGAATGAGCACGGCATTGTCTTTTGCATCTTCCGCCAAAAGAATTTTTTTATTGCGCAGGCCAAAGCTATCGAGATGGCGGCCTTCCAGTTTTGCCTCTTGGCCAATGGAACTGTCTTTTTGCGCTGGCTCCAATGGAATTTGAAAACGGAAATGGCTGCCATTGCCAGGAGCGCTTGAGACCAGTTGCAACTTGCCACCGAGGGCTTCACTAATGCGTTTAGAGATGGCCAACCCCAGACCGCTACCACCAAAGCGGCGAACAACAGAGCTGTCGCCCTGGCTGAAAGGCGTAAAGAGTTTATTCTGATTTTCTTCGGATATGCCGATGCCGCGATCTTTAACATCCACAGTCAGCTGCGCGAGCAACTCTAAGTTTTCACTTGGCTCACAATGAACGAGCACTTCGATAGTGCCGTGATCGGAGAATTTGATGGAATTGTTGATTAAATTCATGATCACTTGCTGAATTCGGTGCGCATCGGAAATGTACGTTCCACTGCAGTCACCGGAGTACTGCAAGTGGAAGTGCAAATCTTTCGCTTCGAGAGCGGGTTGAAACGAGTGAATGATATCATCGATAGTGGCTTTGAGTGCAAAGGTCACTTTATGGATGGGTATCTGACCAGCTTCAAATTTAGAGAGATCGAGGATATCGTCGATCAAATGCAGTAGCTGTTTTCCGTTGGTGCGAATGCGATGAATGTAATCCTTAGCTTCGGCATCGGTATGGGTGCCATCGTTGAGTAGTTCGGTAAAACCCAAAATGGAGTTCATGGGGGTTCGAATTTCGTGAGACATATTGGCTAGAAACTGCATCTTGGCCTGATTGGCATTTTCGGCAAGCGCTTTGGCCTCTTTTTCGCTCTCCAGTGCGCGTGCGAGCTGGCGGGTGCGTTCATGGACTCGTTTTTCTAGATCCGCGCGCGCATCAAGGAGTTCGCCCTCGATGTGTTTGCGGTCGGTCACATCCTGGCACGTCCCCCACATACGCACAGTTTTGCCCTTTTCGTCTTTCATCACCCGGCCGCGGCTAAAGATATATCGAGTTCCATGATTTTTAGTTTCAATTTTGTTTTCAAAGCTAAAGTCGGCGCCGGTTTCAGATGAGTTGGTGATGATGGCCTCAATGCGCGTGCGCATGTCTGGATTGAGCCGGGCCAGATATCCTTCAAACGACGAATCAAATGTGTCTTTGTCCACTTCAAAAATATCGAAGAGCTCATCGGACCAGTAGATGCTGTTTTTCTCCAAGTTCCATTCCCAGTTTCCAATGCGCGCAATGGACTGGGCTTCGCGAAGTTGGGTATCGCTGCGCATGAGTGCGACTTCGGTCACTGCGAGATCGCGAAAGTGTTGGGCAAACTCCTGGGCAATATCTTTTTCGGAAACAAGCAAAGACCGTATGCATACAACTATGGCGCCGAAAGTGACAGACGTTATTGTTGCGGCTAATCCTACTGGTGTGGGTGTGGCCTGACTCAGTGGAACAAAATATTCTATGAATAAGAAGACGGGAATATGTAAAATTGCAAACCACAAATAGTAGCTCGCGCGGTTTCGATCCTCGAAACACGCGCCCAAAACATAGAGTGCTGCAATGTCGACTCCAAAAAAGGGACTGGCAATGCCGCCTGTCACCCACAGGCTCGGTAAAATACTCACCCAGAATCCAAAAAACACCGGCCACCAATAATAGCGGGGGCGTTGCTCCGCATGTATCCAGTAAATCGACAGTGCGCAGCCACTGATCAGCAAAACATCTGTGAGAATAACGGGGAGAGGGCTCCAGAAAAGGTCGGCGAGGAGACCAATGGATGCAAACAACAAGCCCGCGTAACTGAGAGTCTTGCCGATGCGTAGCGCCCGCTCCCTTCGCCAATCCGAAAGGAGGCTTTCAGGATGCTGAGCTGCAATGGATTGTAGACTCTTGCGGTACGACATCGATCTAGAGTTACCCAAAAT
>CAYNTO010000012.1:11299-77669 GCA_964400355.1 uncultured Pseudobdellovibrionaceae bacterium | reverse complement strand
CGCGGATCGCCTTCAAAAATGCATTTGGGTTTGGGTTTGGAGCGCGATTTTGGCGCTTTTGCTTTGCGCCCAGCAATCGATTATCGCTATCTCAATTCGAGCAATATTCAGATTGGTAAACAATTACATGCCGGTCTCGAGGTTGAACTCCCTATTCTCACCCTCCGAGGTGGGTTCAATCAGGGCTATTACACGGCCGGAGTTTCTTTTGATTTTTGGATACTGCGCATAGATGCTGCAACTTACGGCGTGGAGCTGGGGGAGTACCCAGGTCAACACGAGGATCGCCGGTATGTGATAGCAATCTCCACTGATTTTAGTTTTGATCCCTCATTTAAAAATATGCAAAGTGTCGCCAAATCACGGCGCACAGGTTTAAAGCAGCGACGCTAAATTCCCAGGCAATACGCTTGCAGAGCGTATTGCCACCGACGGCAGTCCCACATACACTTTGCGACAGTGCTGCAATTGATCACCATCCCACACAGTCAGGACAAGCAATCGCTGTTTTCGTCGCACTTCGATGATTCCACTCTTTGGATCGTTTCTACGGCGGAGGCCAAGCGCCGCTTGCAGCTGCGCGGTCTTGAAAGCACTGATATTATCAGTACGCAAAATATTCTGCGAGCCACCGAGTATTGGTCCACGCTGTTTGTTGCCAACTGTCCTGAGAAGCAGCACATTTCTGATAGCCTCATTTATATATTGATCGAAAACTGGTACAAAGCAGCCAATGTGGACGTGGAGTATCAAGACATCCAACGCTTTAAGACCTACTGCGATCAGATTTTCCCTATTCTCAATTCGTCGAGCAAAAAAATGTTTCTGGAATGGATCCAAGAGGATCCTATTCGCGCCCAACGTCTTTGGGGTTGGACACAGGCCGCAGAAAAGTTTTCGCTGGAACTGCAGCGGCAAAACTTCGTAGGATCGGCGTGGCTGCTGAGCACAATGTTGGGCGAGAGCGAACAGTTGGGCAGTGAATTGTATTTTGGACCCTATAAAAAATTTGTGTTCGATCTTGGTAACGAGATCCAACCGGAGGAAGTGCAGCTCATCCAAAGAATAAGCACCGAGTTCGAGGTGATGGTGATCGCTCCCAGTGCGGACTATCTGGTATCTTATCGCTCTGGTCGCTGTTACCAAAAACTCGACCCTCAATACCTCACCGCAACGACACACCTGGTGGCCGGAACTCGCTATGCAGTTCGCTCCGGGAGTGTACTCTCGGAGGTCAAGCTCCTTACGGCCTACGTCCGCGACAAACTCGAAGCTGGTGTTCCCGCACACACTATAGCCGTGGCATGTGCCGATCCAGAAGCCTATTGGGATTTAATAAAAACCCATTTCGATAAAGAAGGCGTTCCAGTGGACAAGGCGGTGGTGGCAAAAGTAACAGCGCTGCCGCATTTTCAGGAGTGGCTCTCGCGCATCAAGGTGCTCACCAAAGTATACTCATCGGGGGACTTAGAGTCTTTTCTCAATGCCCGCGAGCATTTTTCAAAGGACAAAGAAGCGTACATCGATTTTAAGAAAAACTTTTCCCGGCTGTACGATATTGAATCAGCAAGTAGTCTACTGGGAGAATCAAAAGTCTATCGACCTGATAAAGTATTGTCGTTCGATGATTTCGTGTCCTTTTTGTACGTCACGTGGACCCATCCTGATTACCGGCTGTACAACAAAATGGTCGATGCTCTCATTCGTGATTTTAGGAGTCCGCTCAGATTGTCGCTTACTGAGTGGAACTCGTATCTGATGCTGGTTTTGGCTCGGCTCGAAAGTAGCATTGAGGCCTCCGACCGTGAGGGTGTGGTGTTCTCCGGTCCGCACCAACTCGATCATCTTTTATACACGCACATATATATTTTAGGAGCTCATCGCGGAGCCATGCAAGTGACAAACAACACGCCATTTGTGCCCGAGGATGTGTCGCGCCTCGAAAACGATCTTGGTTATTTTTTACCGCCGAGCGAAGACAAAAAAATCGAATACGATATGCTGTGGGCGGTGAGTTCACCACAACTCGAAGCAGTGTGGTCTTACGCAGAAACAGATTTTAACGGCGACCCCTCGGTGGTTTCACAGGCGTGGCTCGAGTGGAGTAAGAGTGCTCAAGAATACATTCCACAGCGCAAACCGCGTTGGGACGGCATCATGAAGCGCGCCGAACAGCAGGGCGCGCTCACACCAAAAATGGCGAGGGAAAACCACATCAGTCAGTGGGCTCCACTTCAACTTTCCTACCAGGGTCGTTTTTCAGTGAGCGCTTTTCAGGCTTACCATAAGTGCCCGTTTATCTTTTTTTCTACACGAGTGATTGGGCAGGACGAGCTCAAGGAATTGGATCTGGAGATCGATCCGTTTTTTCAAGGTAGCTTCTTACATAAAATCTTAGAATTGATTCTCTTGCAGTATCCCGATTTACAAGTCAGCGAAGATCAGCTATCGAAACTGTACCAGGATGTCCTCGAATCCAAAGAGGTCATCGAAAATATTCGTCCCGATGTTTTGGCCTACTGGAAGAGGGAAAAGCATCGTCATCTGCTGATGATTCGTCGCTTTCTTATCGAAGAGCGACAGTGGCGCGAGCTTTTACCGCAAACCCGTGTCGATTCTGTGGAAACCGTGATGAAGGGTTTTATTGGCGTAGAGAACGACGAGTTGCAAATGTCTGTGGACGAGAAGCCGGGGTTCTATCCTTTTGCCGCAAAGATAGATCGCATTGATAAGGATGAGAGCGATAACTTGGCGGTGTTCGATTACAAAACCAGTAAGCCACCGGATTTTAAATCTTTTGAGAGTTGGCCGGAATCCTTTCAGATTCAGATGCCTCTGTACACAATGGGGCTTGAACGCGGTTTGAGTGCCGACCATCTAAAGCCCTCGGTGGTGATGGCCTCCTACATTTTTTTACGCGATGGCAGCCGCGGCAGTGGTTATGTTCTCGACGACGTGGACCATGGGTTCAAAGGCGCTGTGCCGTCTGGACGCTCCAAACAAAATATAAGCGTGGACACTCGCGAGGCCGTAGTGGCTCAACTTAAAACTCAACTGAAGGACATGATTCGAAATATCGAAAAGGGAAACTATGCGCCGATTCCCTTCGATAAAAAAGAGTGTCCAACGTGCCACTGGAGGAAAACGTGCAGAGCGCCGCACCTCAAGTAAAAACAAAAGCGGTCAAAGCCGGTGCGGGTGCGGGTAAAACCTATAATCTCACGCGCGACGTGGCGGCGTTTGCGAAGTCGTTCTATAAAACGCACGAGCGCTGGCCGCGGGTGGTGGTCACCACGTTCACAAAAAAAGCCACACAAGAGCTCTCTGAGCGCATTTTGCAGCTGGCGCTCAAAGAAGAGCCAGAGATCCTCCCATTCGTAAATTCCGGTTATTATCTGCAAGTGAGCACCATTCACGGAATATTGGACCGGCTTCTTAAAGAGTGCGGCTCGCACTTGGGGCTTCGCCGCGATTTTTCCTACTTGTCCAATTCCGAGGCTTTGTTTTTATCGAAGAAAGTTTTAAAAAGTATCCTCGACGAAGAAGAGTCCTTCACTGATCTCACGCGACACTACTCGTTTGCTCAATTGCACACACTTTTAAGTGAGGCCGAAGAACTTCCACTGGAAGGCTATACTTTTGTGTCCAAAGACGATGCCTACCGGCTGCTGCGAGAGTACTTAGAGGCGGCACGCAGTCGCACCAGCGGTATTTTGCAACAGTTAAAAAATGAACAGCTCACCGACAAGTGGCGGTCTGTTGTTGATGTTCTCTACGAAGTAGTACCGCTGTTAGACATCGAAAATTGGGCCGAAAATCAAAAACGCATCGTGGAGCGCATGGATTTGATCAAGCTCAATGGCTTGAAGCCTCGTAAAGACGGGTCACTGCTGGATATGTACGACGATTTCAAGTCGTGTGTCGATCAACTTCGCAAATTCGAAGAGCCTTATTACAGCGAAGAATGCATTGATCTTGCCGGAAAATACAATGGGCAGTTCAGTTTGCTACTTTCCAAGTACAAAGATCGACTGCAGGAGCAAAAAAAGGCAGTTAATAAAATTGAAATATCGGATTTGGAAGTTCTCGCGCAGCAGCTGATTCTGCGCCACAAAAAAGAGGTGGATAAGCATGCCGCCGCTTTTGATTATTGGGTGATCGACGAGTTCCAGGATACCAGTCCTCTCCAGTTGGAGCTCCTAACCTCACTGATCGGTAAAAGCCCTTACTACTTAGTGGGGGATCCTCAACAGAGCATTTACCTGTTTCGTGGAGCACGCGCGGAGGTTTTTGCATCGGCCGTGGAGGCCATTCGCAAAAACAATGGCGACTTTGTTGAGCTTACGGACAACTACCGTTCCGAGAAAAAGATGCTTGGCATGATCAATCATCTCACCGCTGGTTTGGGGAGTGCGTTTTCTCCCATGCAGCCGACACAAGCGGACACATGGAGTGAGTATGCGCTGTATCTGCAGCCCGGTTGCGAAGCCGAACGGGAGTTGGAGTATATGTACCGTCACTTGCAACGCTTGTTCGCAAAGGGCGCGACATTTGCCAGTGTGGCGGTATTGGTGAGAAAGAATGAACAGCTCAAAGCTGTGGGAGAATTTCTCTCTGCGAAGCGATTACCCGCGCATCTCTCCTCCTCCGGGCAGTTTTGGCGCCGCCGCGAAGTTTTGGACTGCGTGATATTGCTCAAGTTTCTTTTAAATCCTCACGATGAGGTCAATCTGGTTTCGTTTTTGCGCTCACCATTTTTGGAAGTGAGTGATGAGGACATTGCCGGGTGGGTTCAAGAGACAGCGCCTTTGTGGTCTCATCTGCTAACTCTCAAGAATTCTTCCGCGACCGTTCAGCTATTGGTGAGTCTTTTAGTTGTTTCTGAGGAGCGCGGTTATGTTTACGGCTTTCAGGCGGCGTTAGAAAAGTTAGGATTTTTCGACAACCATTTGGTTTACGATCCTTCCGGTCGCAGCGAAGGCAATGTGTGGATGTTCATTCACAAGCTGAAAACCTTTGAAGCAACGGCGAGCGGCACATTTTACGATTTTATTTCGGAATGCGAAAAATCGGAATACCTTGAATCCACCTCAGATGCCCCGGGCTCCATTGATAATAACAAAATTTCGGTAATGACCATTCATGCCGCCAAGGGCCTACAGTTTGAGCATGTTCTCATGCCTTATCTGGCGGATGAACAGTACATTGAGAACACGAAAAATTTTCTTGTCGACGAAGTCCGCAAAAAATGGTGTATCCGCACTCCACGCAGCGAGACGGAATTGGCAACCAGTAGCTCTCTCTACGAAAAAGACATTCTGGCCTACTACAAAACGCGCCTTCAAGAGGAGGATCTTCGTCTCTTCTATGTGGCCATCACGCGCGCTGTAAAAACCATTTATTTGAGCTGGTGTGAAAAAATAAAAACGCGCAGCTGGACACGATTGCTCAGCCATCTCTCGAGCACTCCTGGCGTGCACACTCTCGGCGAGAGCCAGTACTCGGTGTACCCGGCAGAAATCACTGCCGAGTTTGACAGCGCAGACACTCAGCCTCTCATTGATGTGCCAGAAATGTTCCGCACGAAAGAGCACAAAGAAGTCACTCATGCTGTGACCGAGCTTGTGGAGATAAAATCCTTCCGCCAAACCGAAGCCAATTTTTACAAGATTCGCTTGGGAATTTTGTTCCATCGATTGCTCGAGGTGCTAGCGAAGCCCGTGCAGATCGATTTGCGCGCGACTATCCAAGCCTGGTTTGGCGAGGATGCGGAAAAGGTGGCAGACGCGCTCAATTATATTTTGCAGCTCGAGAAGCCACCTCTTTCCCGTTTGCTCAAAGAGGGAAAGCCGGAATGGAGCTTTCTCAATAAAGACGGTGATTCGTTTATTCAGGGGCAAATTGATCTTTGGGGTATCGTAGACGGCACGTTGTGGGTGGTGGATTACAAATCGGGCGGGTTTGTGGAAGAATCACAATTGTTGTCGCAACTTTCAGCCTATGGCAATGCACTCCAAAAATATTTAAAATGGCAGGGACCGGTGCAACTTGCGGTTGTCTATCCCTTCCAAAAAAAGTTTATTGTGAAGTGATTTGAGTTTTCAATGCTAGGTCGATTCCACCCACTGTTGTCCAAGCCTAAAAATATCATTGGAAAACTCCGGGTGAGCTTTCGTGAGCTTGTTAGAAATCAACACGCCAATTTCATGACTTCCAAAAAGCCGCTTGGTTTTATTGAGAGTGACTTGAGCGAGCGCCTTGGCATTGACCAGCGGTTTTGCAACCTGTGTGGGAAGAACGCCCACGCCTAAATTTTGCAGCGTGAGAGTTTTCAATGTTTCAAAGTTATGAACTCGATGGGCACCACGTTTGGCAATGGTGTATTGAATCAGCGACTCCACAGTCTGGCCGTCACCGCTCTCCGCACCTGGATGAATAATCAACGGAAGATTTTCCGCATCGTCCACGTTCTTGGCCGCCGTATAAAAAGAAAAATGATCTTCAAATAAGGAGCGGTAGGAACAGTTGGCGGGAATTCTAGTTTTAAAATTTACGCCGATGGCCAGATCGATATCATTTTTCCCGGCTGCCAGTGCAAGGTTTTTACTGGAATCCACGAGCAGTTCAATGTCTACAGTTTTGTAAATGGTTTTCATGTAGCTTGAAAGTGCCGAAAAGAAGTACACGGCGATACTGTCGTAAAGGCCAATGTGTAAGTGTTCGGGATGGCTCATGTCGCTCGTCGAGCGCAGGGTCGTCTCGAGCAGCGCAGCCTCCTGCAAGATGGTCTTTGTGGTGCTGAGAACTATCGCACCTTCGCGAGTCAGCACCAATCCATCTGGAGTTCGAATAAATAGGGAGTGACCAATAATGTTTTCCAGGTTGGAGAGGCTTTTCGACAAGCCGGCTTGAGAAATTCCTATGACTTTTGATGCTTCATTGATGGAGCGAAAATCAGCGAGGCGATGGAAATGACGCAACTTTTCTAGGTGTTCTGCGAGAGACATTTAACCTCCAGTTATAGGGGTATAATACTTTTAGTATATGGTAGTCACTGTATTTTTTATAAAATAGACGGCAGATTCAACGTTTCACAAAGGAGCAAATATGCTGAAACAAATTCTTGTGTGTCTAGTGGCTAGCGGCGCGACTCTCGCACACGCCGATGTTTATAAAATCACGATCACCAACGGCTCAGCCATGGGTTTATCGCCAGGTGTTCTATACTCTAGTGCAAATGCAGAGGCTGATAGCCACTTAGGTGCAGTGACCACGGCACCGTTCGTAAAGCTGTGTGAGACAGGTGCAACCGCCGATCGCGCCGCCGAACTCAGAAAGAAGATGTCTACGGTGACAGTTATGGAAACGGGCGGCATTGCTGCTGGCGAAAGCAAAACTTTCGAAGTGCAGGTCGACGGCAAAAACGTAAACGGTATCCACTTTGAAACAATGTACGGAAAAACAAAAGATCTCTGCGGAGTATTTAGTGTTAATCGCCACAGTCTCACGGCACTCAGTAGCCATATCGTTTCGCAAGTGGCTGGCAAAGATCAAGTGGTCCTATCGGGCGGCTTTACGGAGCCCACGCTCACTCCCTACTCGGAAGCTCACTGCGAATCGGCGACAAAAGCCGTAGACTGTTTACGTGCGATGGCCGCTCCAATTATGGGCATGAACACGGTTCGTAGTTTTAATGGTTATTTGCCGAGTGTGATTCAGTTCTTGGAAGACCATTATGGGAGCGCAGAAGCGCTCACGCTCCTGGTGCCGACAGCCGGCGCCATTCGCTTTAAAGCAGAACTCAAGCACTAGAAAGTTCTAGTAAATTCGTGTGCGGCGTGGTGGTGGAACCCATCACGCCATTTTTTTACTAAAGAGCTGTGGCCGTCGTTGGGAACTTCACTGTTTTTACGCCCAGTGGGCCAGTGATGGTGATTTGTAGTTCCTGCCCGGTGAGTTGAGAGACGGGAACTTGGAAGTCGACGCTGTAGGCACTGGCGTAACGCCCGTGAAATGGGAATATAGAGTTGATTTCAGTACGGCTATCGCGATTTTTAGTGACCTTGCCTTCGTAACGGTTGCCACCCACATGCAAATAAACGGTCCAAATCGATTTTGAGGTGCTCATATTGTCATCCCATTTGTTGGGAGTAAAAAAGCTCAAAAAAATGTGAGTGGACTTATCATTATTGATTTGCAAAGCGGAAAGCTCCGAAGCCTTCTTGGCGTCGGACCACAAGTACAGTTCCGCTTTTTTATTGATGTATAAACGCTGCATACCGGGGCTAAAAATTGTCGCACGGTAATTGAAATTGGCGTAGGCCCCTTCATACTGAATATCACCCGCGCTGAATTCTTCCACTGAGTTGATATACTCACTGGTGGCCGTCGGTGGTGAGCTCGTCGCACAAGCTGCGAGTGAGGCGAATGCACAAATAGAAATAACGCGTTTTAATGTGTTCATAGAGTTATTGTCTTAAATAGCTAACAAGATCGTCAACGACTTCTTGGCGATTGAGATCATTGAAGATTTCATGGTAGCTGTTTTCGTACACTTTCATCATTTTGGAGTGGGAGCCGAGGCGGCGGAAGAACTGCTGAGCGGCGAGCGTATCGACGATCTTGTCTACGCCTGCCGCCTGGATAAATACAGGTATTTCAATGTGATGTGCCCGAGAATTCACCTCGTCCATGGTGTTCAGAATCCCCAAATACAACGGCGCCGAATACTTTTTGTGTCGGAGAGGATCTTTTGGATAGTTTGCGATTATGGTGCGATCACGACTAAGGTCTTCGAAGTTGAGTTCGTGAGGAATTGTTATCTTTGGAGCTATCACATTGAGTAGGCGCGCAGCCTTGTCTTTAAATTTTGGAACCTGTACAGCCACACCCAGTGCCGGAGAGCTCAACAGCAATGCCTTCGCAGGCGACTTGGGGTGATCCAAAATATATTTGAGCGTAATCAACCCACCCAGCGAGTGACCGAAGAGATAAATCGGGTTGCTATCCAGAGTGAGTTTTCGAATCTCCTGAACAACAAAATCCAATCGATCTGAAAACTCACTAAAAGTTTTAATGTAGCCGCGCTGGCCATAAGATTTTCCGTGGCCAGGGAGATCCCATGCGAAAACTTGAAAGCGCTGATTGGCCAAGGCCTCCGCGGTGTGATGGTAACAATCGGAGTGTTCGGCCACGCCGTGAGTGATGATGATCGTGGCGTCACTGGGCCAGTCGTCCCTTTTCCAGCGTTGCAGATAGAGGTTTTCCTGAGAGTCTGGAGTTTTTAAAAGAAATTCAGCACGTTGTATCATGGTCTAGGAGGATAGCGAAGAGCTGGACCATAGTCTACCTTGTAATAGGGTGCATAGCGCCCATTAGCCGAAGTGTGCTTTGATGGGTCTGTAAGCAGGGGCGACTTTTCTAAAGTCCAAAGGACGTTCGGCTTGATTAGCAGCTAGGCAGAACTTACACTTATTTGTGAGGGCAAAGACATGACGTCTTTGTAATTTTATAAGCCTTAATACATCGGGGATAATGATGGGTTATAGACTAAAGTTTTTAGTGTTCTTGAGCGTTTTCATGGCTGGAGCATTTTCCATAATCGCGTGGAAAGCGTTTCGCGTTTATTCCGAAAGTTATGCTCAAGCCGCTATTCAAAGTGAAATGGATATTCTCGAGGAGCGCGTGCGCGGAGTTGTCAGTGAGCTTGAACGGTTTAAAACCGTTGCTAATGGCAAGAACGTGGAAACGCAAATGAAGGCGCTACAAATTCCATTGATGGCCCACGTGATGTTTTCCGAGGGAAAATGGAAAGCGCAGTGGTTCGAAGGCTCTCCGGGCATGCGCGGGCAAGCCAAATCTCTGGCCAGCCAAATTGCATTTGATTCTACTCCGCAGTCGCGCAATTCGTGGGCCATGGTGCGCTACGATGATCGCTCCACGGGTTACGCGTTCATCATCCCTAAAATGGCGGACAATGCGGTTCACTTCTTTTCGTTCTTTATGGACCAAAAGAGCATGGCGCAAATACTTAAAAAAAGTTCGGTGGTGGAAAGCCTTCATATCGTTTCACCTCAAGCAGGAGAGATTTTTTCGACGAATGCAAAAGACATGAAGCTCATTGAAGGTCGCACCAAAAACCTTAGTGGTAAAACTCAAGGCGTGCTTACGGGCAAAACCGCAGGCAATCAAGTGGTGCTCTATCAGTTCCATCCTTTTTTGCAATCCTACGTGTTTAAAGTAATTCCGCAGAACCGTGTGGCAACGCTTCCGCTCTCGCGCTTTTACGGTTTAATGGTCTTCGCTTTGATCCTAGGTGCAATTGCAGTGTTTGCATTGCATTTATTGTTCAAAGCGATGTTTGAACGCCTGCAAGTAGCGGTGGAAAAGATTCGAAGCGCGAGCGGCATCGAGGAAATTCCAATTGCCGCTCACGATGAATTGGTAGAGGTGGAGTACCTGGCCGACCTTATCGAGGAAAATGGTTTGGGTGCCGCCGCCACTGCGGTGAGTGCCACTACGACTGCAACGGTTCCGGAGACTACTGCCGCTCCAGCCGTCGCGCCGATGATCGACGAGGCGGAACTCACAAAAAGTGTGCGTTCCCGTGCAATCAACTGCTTAGGTTATCTGAATCGCATTAAGGCGCAGTTTCAACTGGAGTCTCCACACATCACTCTGCTCGAACAGGAACTTCGCGAGTTGCGCAAGCTGGTAGACCCGCAAAATGCAACGATTTCCACCACACCGAGCATTCAGCCCGCATTCAATCCAATACTTTCTTCCTACCAAAAAGAATTGGGTAACGACGTGATTAAAAAAGACGCGGCAAAAGCAGAGGTGGCCAAAGCCATGCAAAATGCCAATGCAATACTCGATATGACACCGACAATTCGCCGGCCGAAAAGGGAGATCAATGATATCGGAGAATTATAAAAAGAACATATCGGTTTTCATTTTTAATGAGAACATTTACCTGGCGCGAGCCATAAAGGATCGCTTAGCAGCTTCCGAATACGAAGTGCATTTTTATACCGATGAAAATCTGGTGCGCCAAGCGGTGTATTTGGCGCTGCCGCACATCGTGATTTTGCCATCGACCCAGCGTTATGAAAAATTGCTAATGGATATCCGTAAAATGAGTCGCGAGATCCAAATAATGGTGCTAGCGCCAGAAGAGGATTACGAAGCGGTGCTTGCGCTCAAGCGCAAAGGCTTGATCAACGATTTTATCGTAGATCCGCTAAAGTTTCTCGATTCGATTCCCTACCGAGTAGATTTGGCCTGTGAGCGATGGGTGCTTATGAGTCAGATCGAGTCTCCGGTGCCAGCCACGGAAAAAGCCGCATTGTTCACTTCGAGTATGCCGCAGATGGATCTATCTCAGGATTCGATACTTTCCGATGTGCTAATGGCTGTGGACGATACCGACGCTATTCGTGTTGCGCTGGAACGCTTGAGCAGTTTTACCGGTAAGGCATTTGCTTATTTTGCACTCGATACGGTGCGCGATGTTCTTATGCTCAAGGACGTTTCCTTTGGAATGAGAAAAGATCTGGAAGGGCTTGGAGTGCCGATGCATCAGCTCGACGATATGGCGGCATTCATAGAGAACCCTGCAGATTATAAAATCTATCGAGATTTCTTGCTGGAAGTATTTTCTGCAAGTGAGGCGCAGACGTATCGCGTACAAACTGGGGAAGACACTTTTGGTTTTGCAGTGGCTTTATCCGCCGTAACCGATATCGGAGCGAGCGTGATAGAAAAAACCCTCCAAGGTTTAGGCGTAAAAATTGATAACGCTAAAAAAACACGTACAATTCACAACTATCTTCAGGTGGACAAAGAATTTGGCTGTTTGTCGAACAAAGTTTTTTATTCAAAAATTTCCGATGAGATTTCCCGCTCGCGTCGCCTGGATTCGCCATTGAGTCTGTTGATTTTTGATGTGGCGAGCGCCAGCCGCACAGATCAAAAATATGCCTCTTCAGTTGTTTCCAAAGTTCTAAAGCGCTTCACGCGTGTTACAGATCTGGTGGGGAAGGTTGGCCAGCATCGATTTGGCGTACTGCTGCCTCACTGCCCAATGTCCGAAGGTGTGAGTAAAGCGCGCAAGCTACAGGCGATTGTCAAAGCGGCTATCGAAGAGAACAAAATTGCGACTGCAGTTGTAAAGGCGGGAGTGACCGCGTTTCCCGACCAACATGCCGATGCGATGAGTTTACTCGATGCTGCGGAACGCGCGTGCGGTATGGCCAGCGGCTTTGATGTGTGTATGATCGATTCTCCTGAAGATTCAGGGAGCCTTCGCGATCGAATTAAAGAAAGAATTAAAGGAGCCTCTTTATAGAGAGTGAACAACTTGCAGAAGCCGCTTCGTCCGACATATGTAAAAATCCATCTCGATCATATCGCTAAGAACTTTGAAATTTTTAAAGGCTTGCCGACGGCGCAAAATTTTTTATGTCCGATGGTCAAAGCCAATGCCTATGGGCATGGCGATATCATGGTGACGCAAAAACTCCTCGCCGCTGGCTGCAAGCACTTTGGAGTGGGTCTTGTTGAAGAGGGACTGAACTTACGCAATGCCGGCATCGCTCGCCCGGAAATCTTGGTATTTGGCTTTACCGGCAAAGAAGCTGTTGAAGAAATGCTGCGTGCTCATTTGATTCCGGTGGTGAGTGACTGGCAACAACTGGAAACTTTAAAAGACGTGGTAGCGAAAACGTCCACTCAAACCAAGCAGCGAGTGCATTTAAAGATCAATACGGGCATGAATCGATTGGGATTCAGCGAAGACGACGTGCCAAAGCTTGCCGAAGCGTTAAAGCAATCACCTCAGTTCGAGGTGGTCGGCTGTGGAACACATTTAGCCACCTCTGAAGATTTAGAGAGCGACAAAGGCTCGGCGTTTGCGCAGCTCACGTCGTTTGCAAGACTCCTGCAGATGTTGCCGGTGAAAAACGCGTTGATTCATGCTTACAACACCGGGGGAGCGGCGCATATGAGCCGGAGCGATGTTTTGGCATCGCAGTTTCCGTTTGGTTTACGTATTGGATTGGGAACCTATGGGTATTCGCCGGTTTCTATGGACCAAAGTCTCAAGCTCTACCCAGCCATGAGTTTCCTCTCTAGAATAGTAACAGTGCAAAATGTAAAGAAGAACGGTCGTGTATCGTACGGTGGCACTTGGGTGGCCGAGCAAGACACGAAAGTGGGCGTGGTGCCGGCGGGGTATGCAGATGGAATACCCACACAGCTCTCTAACAAGGGCTTTGTGCAGGTGGGATCAACGCAAGCGCCAATTATTGGCCGCGTGTGTATGGACTACACACTGGTAGATGTTACCCATGTGCAAAATGCGCTTGGACAAGATGTGGAATTTTTTGGTACACAATTGTCGGCGACAACCGTTGCTGAGAAAGCGGGAACACACACATACGATATTCTCACTCGAATATCCGAACGTGTTCCGCGATTGTATTTTGCCGAGTAGTACTTTTTGAGCAGACGACAGAGGATTTTCAACGTTGACACAACTTACGGGTATTCGCGCAAAAATCAACGACGCCATCGACGACTTTTTCAAAGCGATCTTTTACCTATTCTACGATTTCATTTTTCAAATTGGCGAATTCTCAAGATTCTCGTGGCAAGCCATGCGTTTGTTTTTTGTACGCCCTTATCGCGTTGCGGATCTTATTCAGCACATGGAGTTTGTCGGTAATCAGTCGGTATTCATCATTGTTCTTACCGGCGCATTTACCGGGATGGCCGTGTCTTTTCAGATCTATCTTGGTTTTAAATTGATCAATGCAACAAGTCTCGTGGGTCCCACTGTGGCCATGGGTATTGCGCGGGAGCTGGGTCCGGTCCTATCCGGTCTGATTGTGGCGGCTCGCGCTGGCGGTGCTATGGCCGCAAACCTCGGGTCGATGCGTGTCTCTGAACAGATCGACGCCATTGAAGTGATGGGTGTGGATCCGATCCGTTACTTGGTATCGCCAAGAATTGTTGCGGCACTTCTCACAATGCCTTTTCTTACCGGTATTTTCGATTTTGTGGCACTGATTGGCTCCTATTTTTTATGCATATACGTGCTCGCCCTCGACGAGGCGGTGTTCTGGGATAAAACCACGCTGTGGCTCGATCCCCACCACATCAACGAAGGTTTAATCAAGGCGGCCGTATTTGGTTTTATTTTTGCTACGATTTGCACCTATCGCGGATTCTACACCAAAGGCGGCGCACGGGATGTGGGTGATGCCACAAATCGCGGTGTTGTGCTGAGTATGGTGATGATTATCGTCGTCGACTTTTTTATGATGAATATTATCGACTTCTACTACAAGATCACTTCCTATGGCTCATAACATCAGCGAAACCCCTGCGCAGACAAAAGAAAAATCTGGCGGAGAAAACGCCGTGGAAATCAATGGTCTGCGCAAAACATTTAATGATGGGAAAGATTACGTATTGAACGGCATCAATCTCAAAGTTCCCAAAGGGAAAGTCACGGTGATCATCGGTTTTAGCGGAACCGGTAAGAGCGTTTTGCTAAAACACATTCTAGGATTATTGAAGCCTTCAGAGGGAAGCATTAAAATTCTCGGTCGTGACATCACCGGCCTGAGCGAAGAAGAAAACATTCAAATGCGAATGAAATTTGGGGTTTTGTTTCAGTATGCGGCGCTATTTGACGATATGTCTGTTTTGGAGAATGTCATGTTTCCGCTCAATGAACATCGTCGCGACCTAAGTAGAGAGAAGAAGCTGGAGATCGCCTATAAAAAACTCAAGCAGGCGGGTCTCGACGAAAAGCATTACGCCAAATTACCTTCCGAAATTTCTGGAGGTATGAGAAAACGTTGTGGCTTGGCAAGAGCGCTGGCTTTAGATCCAGATATTTTGATCTACGATGAGCCGACAACTGGCCTTGATCCTGTTCTTACAGAAATGGTGGATAATCTGATAGTTGAGACTCATAATTATAAAAAAGGGTCGTCGACTATTGTCGTCTCCCATGATTTGCACGCAGCGTTTCGCATCGGAGATTACGTAGTTATGTTGGACAGCGGTAAGGTATTGCTCGAGGGCCCACCTAAGGTATTCTTCGAAACCGATATTCCATTAGTTAAAAAGTTCGTAGATATGGGAGTCAATAAAGCCCATGAATAGTCTGTTGCGCACTCCCGAATTTAAAGTCGGAATGCTCGTCATTATTGTTGGCGCGCTCATCGGCGGTATGTCCCTCAAAGTGAGCGAGAGTTCGGGCTTTATGGGCGGGAAGAACCTGTGGTTCTCTATCGAGAACGCTGCGGGTCTCATTAAAAACGGTCCCGTACACGTTGCGGGTATTCGCGTGGGAGTGGTCAAAAAGATCAGTCTGGCTGGCGATGGCCAGGCGCGAATCGATGTGGTCATTCAACAAGGTGTGCAGCTCTCAAAATCCTCAAAAATTCAAATTCGCCCCAATGGGATTCTGGGCGATAAGCACATTGAAATCATTCCCGGTAGTCCTTCCGATCCGATGCTCGAAGACGGTGACCAAATTTCTGGCGTCGACGATGCGGCAAGTTTGGATAAACTCATCGGCGATGCCGGCCGGGTGGCGAAATCCCTGGTCGTTGTGGCCGACAATCTTCGCGATGCCACTGAAGGCGATGATTCTAAGCCGGTTGGTAAAATTTTAAAAAATATCGAGCAACTTACGGGCGATCTTAAGGAGCTCGTAGCCAACAAAAAAGGCGAAGTGTCGGAGATGATCACGGCCATGAAGTCCGCGATGGTCCGTATAGATCGCGCCATGATCAACGTGGAAGAGATTTCGCAAAAGATCAACGAGGGCAAAGGGACCATCGGTCGTTTGATCAATGACGAAGAGATGATCGACAATCTGGACAACACACTGACCACATTTGGAACCTATGCAGACCTTGCTTGGAAAACCGAAATCAGCATCGATGCGCACACCAACGCTATTCCACGCCAAGATGGACAGCGCACCTATTTGGGTGTGTCTATTCGCCCGGGAATGGATCGTTTTTACGAGGTGGGTTTAGTGTCTAAGCCCGGCGGGCCGATGAAAGAGTACACGCGCGAGGTCACAACCGGCGGTGGACCACCAGTTATTACTACCGAGAAAACCACAGAAGAGAACAAGTATCGCTTTACCGCTCTCCTTGGACGAAATTTTTACGACTTCGGGATTAAAGCCGGTTTGATCGAGGGTGAAGGTGGATTGGGCGTAGAGTACGTGACATTTAATAAATCATTAAAACTGGGCATTGACGCTTTCGACTTCGATCCCGACGACGCCTCCGATCGCTCGTTTCAGTTGCGTCCATATGTGCGTTACTCTCCCGTCAAAGGTGTTTTCGTGCAGACCGGTGGAGAAGATCTGCTCAACGAACGCACTCGCTCGTGGTTCTTTGGCGGCGGTGTGTTCTTGACCAACGAAGATCTTAAAGCTTTTGCTGCGCGTATAAATATTAACTAAATTCAAATATAGAACCGTTTGTTGCCGCTGGGTTCACTAAGCATCAAAGGTGATCTTAACGGCGTCGGCGCTGCGCTGGTGTTCGCCGTGATAAACAGCTTCAATGTTGTTGCCATCAGGGTCTAAGAGAAACGCGGCGTAGTAACCAGGATGGTAAGGCCGTGTTCCAGGTTCGCCATTGCTTATGCCACCCGCTTCAAGGCCGTTGCGGTAAAAAGCGCGAACCATGTCTTCGCTCGAAGCTTGAAAGGCCAAGTGGACGCGGCCGGTGGTCTTTCCTTGTGCGGCCACGCTGTCCGCAGTGGAGACGAAAAACTCATCATACCAGAAAAAATCTTTCATCTCGCCGCCGAGGGGGATCTTTAAGGTTGCAAATACGGCGTCGTAGAATTTGCGCGTCTTCGCTAAGTCTCTAACCACAATTTGAATATGATCGATCATGCGACCTCTGAAAAGTTCCTGTGTTTCCATGTTTCTCCCTTGGCGCTCTGCATATTTGGGTGTTTTTGGCTCTCGACCAGCGCTTATTTACCCGCGATTCTACCGCGGCGACGGAGAGTGGTCCTCAGACGTCGCGTCAATGAGTTTCACCTGCGAATACATGTGATTTTTCGGTCACATTCCATTAAATATAGGGGTCTCTCGCTTAACGAAAGGGCGTGCATGTTTCGTCGTATTTTAGCCAGCGTTTCCGACAAAACGGGTTTGGTGGATTTTTTGAAACCATTTATCGAGCAGGGTGCCACGGTGATTTCCTCCGGAGGTACGGCAAGTCTTCTCGCTCAATCGGGATTGGCGGTTACCGAAGTCTCTGACTACACCGGTTTTCCCGAGTGTCTCGGCGGGCGTGTAAAAACATTGCATCCCAAAGTTCACATGGGTCTACTTGTACGCCCCGACATCGAAGACGACATGGACACACTCACTAAGTTCGAAGTTCAACCCTTCGATCTTGTTGTTGTGAATCTTTATCCCTACGCCAAGGCCCAGGCTGAGGGATTGAGTGACGATGAACTCATTGAGTACATCGATATCGGTGGGCCGGCCATGTTGCGTGCCTCTGCAAAGAATTTCGAAAACGTGTGTGTGGTGTGTGACCCCGCTGATTATCGCTGGGTCGCTGAGAAAAATGGTGAGTTGAGTGTCGATGATCGCCGTTATTTAGCGGCAAAGGTTTTTCGCATGACATCCACCTACGATCAAATGATCGCCAAGGATCTCTATAAAAATTTAGAGAGCCTTTCACAAAATAGCCAGCCGCTAATGCTCAATGGAAATATCGTGTCCAGTCTTCGCTATGGGGAAAACCCCCACCAAAAAGCGTGGTGGTACTGCCTCGAAGACATCGGCCTTCACACCGCAAAAGTGCTTCAAGGGAAAGCTCTATCTTTTAACAACATTCTCGATTTACAGTCGGCGTGCACCACTGTGCGCCTGTTCACGGAGCCCACGGCGGTGGCTGTGAAACATAACAATTCTTGTGGAGTGGCTCAGGACTCCGATTCCCTTCGCGCATTTCAAAAAGCCCTCAATGCTGATCCCGTGAGCGTTTTTGGCGGCATCGTTGCTGCAAACTTCGCGATCACAGCAGATCATGTGCAACAGATGAAAGATATTTTTCTGGAGTGTTTGATTGCACCGGAAGTGACGGAGGACGCTATTGGCGAGCTTGCGAAAAAGAAAAACATGCGCGTTCTCGTATGGCCCGAGCTGGCGCAGTATCAAGCCAATCTGGATATTCGCTCGGTGGACGGTGGTTTACTGGTTCAAGAGGCAGACAAAGTTGCTGAAATGTCGAGCGAATGGCAGTTTGTAGGAGCCACTCCAACGACGGAAGAGCTTGCGGAGCTAGAATTTGCCTGGAAGGTGTGCGCTAGCCTAAAGAGTAATGCTATCAGCGTTTGCAAAAATCGCCAGTCGGTGGGTCTCGGCATGGGCCAAGTCAATCGCGTCGATGCGGTAAAACAGGCGCTCGAGCGTGCAAAGAACTTTCATGATGGTATTCAGGGAACGATTCTGGCCAGTGACGCCTTCTTCCCATTTCCAGACTCTATTGACATAGCGGCCCAAAGTGGGGTTCGATGGATAATACAACCTGGCGGATCCATCAAGGATGATGAGGTGATTGCTGCGGCTCAACGCTCCAACATCAACATGGTCCTCACTGGAAAGCGGCACTTTAGGCACTAGGAAATTTCGGGATGATAGATTTAAACACCAGAATTGATGACAACGATCCATGTTGGCTTGTCAAAGTGGATACCCGCATATTGGGCCCGATGACCTTCAATGAGGTGCTCTCTAAACTCACCGCTGGCGAATTGTACTCTCACAACGAGGTGATGGCTCCGCTGGACCGCTGGCGCACACTGCAATCTCACCCTCTTTTTGCTGCTGCCGTTGAAAAATTGCGTCGCCAAGATGAAACATCCGAGTACACCATGACGCGCACGGAGCGCACCAGTTTTACACGCACTCTCGATATCAATTTCGAAACAATGACTCCTACGCCGATGCGCGATCGGGATACCACGCCTCCGCCGACACCGGCGTTTATTCCACCGCCGCAATCACCTGTGGCACCACCACCGCCGAGACCTCTTGTTGCTCCACCGGTATTTCGCCCGCAAGAAAAAAAGAGCAGCACAGTTCCGTTGTTGATCGGCGTCGGCGCTCTTGTTGCTGCGGCAGTGGTGAGCGCGGTCGTATTTACAAAAAAGAAACCATCGACGCCAGCGCAGCAAGTAGACGCCAATCAATCCAGTGTGGTGGATTATTTTGATCGTGGTTTTCTTCACAAACAGCGGGGTGAATGGGCGGAAGCGGTAAAAAATTTTCGTTACGCTTCGAACATCAATTCCAAGGATCATTACACAGCCTTTGAACTCGCTCCATTGTTGGTGCAATACGAAAATCAACCCATCATCGCGCGCAATATTTTGGACAAGGTGGGTGGCGTTCGCTTTAACCCGGAAGATATCTGTTTGAGTCGTAATGCCGCTGGTCTTGCCTACTCCTACGAGGGTCAAATCGACAAAAAGAACTTCGTCAAAGCCGTGCAAAAATTTGATGAATGTTTGAATCAGGTGAGTGACGAGGCCATGCCCACCGAAACCGTGGCAATGGCAAAACTCAATAAAGGTTTTGCGTTGATGAAGTTGGGCAAGTACTCGCAGGCCGAATCTTTACTCGCCACCTCCAAGGGCGCACAGGGAATGGCGCCGTATTTATTTATTCTAGAAAATTATCTCTACGAGGGGCATCACAAAAATAATCCAAAGGCGTTTGAAAAGGCCTACAATCTCTCCTCGCAAATCGTGAATCGCAATTTCTTTGATGGTTATCAGGAGATTGCGCTGTTCAATGCCTATGCCGCCTTTAAAATGGGCCAGGACACATCGGCGGTAGCGGTGTTGTTGGAAAAAGCGCTCAACATTGAGCCCGATCTCACCACCGATCATTACCACACTCCTGCAATGGATTGGCGCGTGTTCAATTGGAAGACTTTCGATTTTATTTGCAAGGATTTTAAAAATTTCCCCAAGCCCGATTTAGTAATGTGGCTCGACTTCACCTGTTCTTACAAAATGGGTAACGAGATCGAAGCCCAGCAAATTTTGGGCGGGTGGCTCGGCCGATCCGTAGATAAGTCTTCGGCTCCGCACATTGCGCAAGCCATATTGCAAAATCGTTTTGGCGAGGTGGAGCGTGCAAAAGACTCTTTGTCTAGCAAGCTGGTGAGAACTCCCAACAAACTCTATTATCAGGTTCTAACCAAAACCTGTGTTCGGTTAAAAGACGAATCATGCCTCGAAACCAATGCACCCATGATTGCTAAAAATTCTTCGATTCATGGTACTTTGGCGAAGGCCAATTTTGGTAGCGACGCATCCCGCGAGCAAGCATTAAAGGCGGGTCTTCAGGAGTGGCGAAATTACTTACCTTTTTTGCGAGCGCGCTAATGGGAATATTGTTTTCAATCTTCGTGATCGCCTCTGGCCACGCTGCCAATCTACAAAAAATTCAACTGCCGAAACAGGTTATCGATTCTATAAAAAAAGACTACAACGTCGAGCGCAGTGAAACTCAACCTGAGATGGTTGATGTGAACATGGAGATCAAAACGCGCTTGGCGACTTTTAAGCTCCAGCTCGGAGACACCCAAGAGAGCTTGGATCTGGCACATTATATCAATACGGTGGATAAAGGTGTGCAAATCAAAATGAGCACGCCATTTACGTACGAGCCGCAAAACACATCGATGTATTTTATTAGCCGCTACAAGCCATTTACGGCGCAAACTGGGAAAGAGTACGGCTACCCCTGCGGCACGGTTTATAAGCTCAGTACGCGCGCCAACGAGTTTCTCAATGCCGATGCGCTCAACATCATGACTAATACTCGTCAGTATCTTAGTATCTTGGGTGGAGATTATTTGGTTTTGCACATGGATAAAGAGGCCAAGCGACTCAAGATGTCCTACTTTAAGGTGCGCGATGCCCGCTGGACTCATGAGCTTTGCAAACTCGATTACTAATACACCGAATGGGCATTCACTATGGAAAAAGTTTTTATATCTCAGCTTCAGGACAAGCAAACCGTCACATCCACGTTCCTTGCCAAAAATAAAATTCTTTTAAAAGACAAACGTGGCAAACCCTATGTGAGTTTTTTACTGAGCGATTCGACCGGCGATGTGGACGCTAAAATTTGGGACAACGTGGATGCTCTCGATGGCCTCTTTCAGGCGGGCGACATCATCATGGTTAAAGGCAACGTACAGACGTACCAAAATCGCATGCAGTTTGTCGTGCACAAGTTGGAGCGCTATGACGGTTCGGTGGATCTCAAGGATTACGTGCGTAGCGCCTCGCAGGCTCCCGAAGACATGTACCGCGATCTCCTCGCAACTGTAGAGACTTTTCGCAATCAGCCCCTACAGCAGCTCATCCTCGACACGCTCAATGATCCTACGATCAAACCATTGTTGCTGATGGCTCCTGCAGCAAAAACAATACATCACGCCAAACTTGGTGGACTTCTCGAACACATACTTTCCATTACCCGGCTGTGCCGCTTGGTCGCGACCAACTACCCGCAACTCGACGTGGAGCTTCTGATATTTGGCGCGATCTTTCATGACATCGGAAAAATTTGGGAGCTACGTATAGACGATCACGGCATCGCTTACACCGATAAAGGCCGCCTGATCGGCCATATGGCGATGGCGGTGGAGCTGGTAGAGCGCAAGTGCCAAAAGATTTTTAATTTCCCGGAGGGACTCAAAGATTTGTGCAAGCACATCATTCTGAGCCATCACGGCAAACAGGAATACGGCTCTCCGAAGTTGCCGCAGACTTTGGAAGCGTACGTTTTGTGGATGCTCGACGATTTAGATAGTAAGGTGGATGCGATCTCTCACGCCATGACCTTGCCCACCGGGGATGGCACTTGGTCTCAATACTCCACACTTTTTGAACGCCATTTTTTGATCAAATCACCTGTGGAACAGACAACTTCCGATGGAGAATCTAATGACTGAATTCATTCGCTATTATCGGGAGAATGACCCGGCCGCGAAGTCTTCGCTCGAAGTCGTGCTTTTGTATCCAGGTCCACGCGCCATTTTTATTCATCGTATCGCTCATTTTTTTTACAATTGTGGTCTTTATTTTATCGCCCGACTGTTGGGCGAAATCGCGCGCGCGAGCACTCTGATCGAAATTCATCCCGGAGCACGTATCGGAAAATGTTTGTTCATCGATCACGGCTCAGGCGTAGTGATTGGCGAAACGGCTGTTATCGGTGATTACTGCCGCATTTATCATGGTGTCACATTGGGTGGAGTCTCCATCGATCCCTCCGTTAAGAAGCGCCATCCCACTTTGGGAAATCGTGTGCTCGTCGGTGCTGGCGCAAAAGTTTTGGGAGACATTCACATAGGTGATAATGCGCGCGTCGGCGCCAACTCGGTCGTCACGAAAGATGTTGCCATTGGAACCACGGTCACCGGAATCCCCGCAAAACCCTCTTAAAAATGCACCCGCTTAAAAATTAAAAAAGCCCGGTACGAACCAGGCTTCCATTTTGACGCAATTCTTCACTAAAAGGTGCCTGGCACCTTTTAGTAGATCCAGGTGTTGTTGTCGTCGTCGGGGAAATAGGTGTAGTCGGGACCGGTGCCAGTGTCTACGGGTGAGATCACCACAGGGTTTTCGTAAGTCACTTTTTCATCGGGAACCGAGCACGCCACGGGAGTTTTAATACTCAGGAAAGGATCACGAGCTTGGCTGGGCGTGTAGTTGCGCTTTCCGCCGGCCGATTCGCGAGTACCCATAATCATCGGAACATAGGCAGCTACGAATCCGTTGGAGGCATCGAGAAGTGAACTGTGTGTGCGATCGATAACTAAGAACAAATAGTTACAGGCGTTATCATAACAGCGAAGCGTGATTCCGTTGCCTTTATTGGATTCGGTGAGTTTGCTGTTCGGGACACTCAAAGTTTGAGTGGTGGCTCGGCAGCGATCTTGATCCATGCCTTCGAAATGCTCTACTTTAAAATTCACCCCGCCGCTATTATTGGGAAGAGACGTGATTCGCACACCTAATGTGTAGCTGCGAATAGCTTGGCTAGATACAGAGTTCATGGAGGATTGGGTTGTGCCGATTTTTCCTAAGTTGTAAGTGCCTTGCTGGATCACGTCTTCGGGGGCGTTATAAGTGTTGAGCGGTATACGGGCTTTTACGCCTTGTTCTTTACCGCAACCCATAAGAGCTACCGTGGCTATTGTCACATATATTAAGGATCTCAACATATAATTCCCTCCGAATCACATATATGTAAGAGCAAATCCAGCGCCAATATATAGAGTCGCAGGAAGGGTAAAAAACACAGGGGCGGGGACAATTTTAGGCCTTTTGCCTCTGGGAATGCCCTAAATTGTCGTTGAATAAGCCTCGGGTAGTGCTGAACAGGCACTAAACATTGGTATCGTCCTTGCTCTAGTGTTTTCTGACGTTCAGGTCGTGCGCAACGGCCATCTGGAGGATTACATGACATCAAAAAAAATCGTTATCGCGTTTGTTCTTAGCGCTGCAGCCGTTACCGCCTGCGGAAAAAAGGGCGGCTATAAAGCAGCTCAAATCAATATGATGAAAACAGAAATGCCAGCTCCAGAGTCGGTCAATCCACCAGCGGAAGAGTCGATTGAGGCGAAAGCAGAAAAACTATTGTTGTCGGATGAGCAATTGAGCTCGAGCCGCACCTCCGCGGTCGCCGATATATTAAAATCGGAACTTTTGGGCATCTCCGCGACTCTCGCGGTGAGCGGAGATAAAACAGCAGTGGATATCTCTATCCTCACTGATAAATCTGAAAATTGCGAAGGCCACGTTTCTCATGCGCAACTCGAATCGAAGCACATGGCCACAATGAATAAAATCAACAATTTTGGACGTGTCACATGTGTAGACACCTCGTGCGATCATTTGCTCGTAATTATGGAAGCCCGTCGCAAAGTAAAAACCGAAGAACATGCAAATGGTGAAATTCAAAGCGGCGCTGTTGCTGTATTAATGAAAAAAGACGAAGCTGGCGTGCACAAGCCGCTCACTACCGAATCCAAAAACTTTATGGCCGTGAACAGCTCGCAAGTGGCTGTGGAAACCTGCCAGGAGATCGCCGCCCGTCCCTCGACTGGTGACGAATTCGCCGCACAACGCGAAGCTGACAGAATAGAAAAATTGCGTCAGGAAGAGATCGCCAATCGTCCAAAAACGGGCGATGAGTTCGCACTGCAAAGACTCCGCGAACAGCAAGATGCTCGTCTCAAAGCGATCGATGCCCGTATCCAACAGATCGACGCTCGTTTTAAAGAGATCGCTGAACAAAAAATTTCCTCAGATGAGCCAAAAGCTCTCGCGACGGAAAAGGACAAACTCATTCAGGAACGCGATGGCATTTTGAATGCCCGCAAAGTAACGGCTCCTCAGGCCCCCGAAGAGCATGTTCCTGTAGACCCCACTCTCGAAGATTAATTTTTAAAAAGTTGTTGAACGTCACATGTAATCCCTTTTTAGCCAGGTGGTCCCCCCCGCCTGGCTTTTTTTATGTTTAAACTCCGATATCTGATATCGGATATCAGACATCAGATATCTGAATGTTGATTGACCCTTTTCCCCCCATTTGTTAACACTCTCTTTCACTGTAAAAAGGCAAATCGTGCTGTGCGGCACAGTTTTAGACAAAGAAGGGGTTTATGCTTAATTATTTGTTCACGAGTGAATCTGTTTCCGAAGGTCATCCCGATAAAATCGCCGATCAGATTAGCGATGCGGTATTGGACGAAATTCTTCGTCAGGATCCCAAAGGCCGTGTGGCTTGCGAAACTTTGGTCACTACTGGAATGGTGGTTGTTGCCGGTGAGATCACTACGAACGCCGTGTTTAGCGTGCCAGAAATCGCCCGTAGAACTATCAAAGAAATCGGTTACGATTCCAGTGACAAAGGTTTTGATTACAAAACCTGCGCCGTGATCAGCACACTCGACAAACAAAGCCCGGATATCGCCATGGGTGTAGATACCGACGCGTCTAAAGAGCAGGGTGCTGGCGACCAGGGTATCATGTTTGGTTACGCCAATCATGAGACCAAAGAGTATATGCCCCTCACCATCGATCTTTCTCACAAGCTCGTTCACCTTCTTGCGCAAAAACGTAAAAACGACCCTAAGAGCTTTTTCAGACCCGATGCCAAGAGCCAGGTTACGGTAGAGTATGTGGGTGGTGTGGCGAAACGTGTGGATTCCATCGTGATCTCAACACAACACTCTGAGGATGCCACGCAGACCATGATTAAAGAATACATCATGGATCAAGTGATCTCCGAAGTGATTCCCAAAGAACTTCTCGATAAAAACACAAAATTTTACATCAATCCCACTGGCCGCTTTGTCATCGGTGGACCTCAGGGCGATTGTGGTTTGACGGGTCGTAAGATCATTGTGGACACCTACGGTGGTCACGGTGCCCACGGCGGGGGAGCTTTCTCTGGTAAAGATCCTTCAAAGGTCGACCGCTCAGCGGCCTATGCGGCACGTCACGTGGCGAAGAATATCGTTGCTGCGGGCCTTGCAGAAAAATGCTTGGTTCAGCTTGCATATGCTATCGGCGTTGCTCATCCAATGAGCATTATGGTGAATGACTATGGCACAAGCAAGGTGGGCGGAGAAAAACTCGCTGCTGCAGTGAAGGCCACGTTCGGCCTCAAGCCAGCAGAAATCACTAAAACCTACGATTTGATGAAACCGAAGTACCGCGCGACTGCTGCTTATGGTCATTTCGGCCGCACCGGCGCTGATTTTACATGGGAAAAGCTCGACAAAGTGGATGCCTTAAAGGATTATTTTTCCAAATAAAATCGGGTTTCAGAACCGTATATTTTGCGACGATAACCCCAACTTTGTTTGGGGTTATTATTTTTTCAGTGGAAACGAGATTCTAAAACATCATGGAACAAAACCGAATTCGCAACTTCTCAATCATTGCCCACATCGATCACGGTAAGTCCACGCTTGCTGATGGTTTGATCTCCAATACGGGTGGACTTTCCAATCGCGAAATGAAGGCCCAAGTTCTCGACAGCATGGATATTGAGCGCGAGCGCGGTATAACCATAAAAGCGCAAACCGTGCGTTTGAGTTACAAAGCCAAAGACGGCAATATTTACCAACTCAATCTGATTGATACTCCCGGACACGTGGACTTTAGTTATGAAGTTTCGCGCTCGCTCGCGGCGTGCGAAGGCGCACTGCTGGTTGTGGATGCCGCTCAGGGAGTCGAGGCGCAGACGCTTGCCAACGTTTATCTAGCACTCGACAACAATCTTGAAATCATTCCGGTTCTAAATAAAATTGATCTTCCCTCAGCTGACCCCGAAGGCGTTAAGCAACAGATCGAAGACGGCATCGGCATCGATTGCTCCGACGTGATACTGGCGTCCGCTAAAGCGCGAATCGGCATCGAAGAAATTCTCGAAGCCGTGGTTAAAAAGGTTCCTCCACCAAAAGGAGATATCAACGCCACCATGCGCGCGCTGGTTTTTGACTCGTGGTTCGACGTCTATCAAGGTGTTGTTATTTTATGCCGCGTGGTCGACGGCTCAGTTAAAAAAGGCGACTTCATTCAGTTCATGTCGAACGGCCAAAAGTACGAAGTGCTCAAGCTCGGTTTTTTTACGCCGAGTGCACTGGAGGTGGCCGAGCTGAGTGCAGGTGAAGTGGGCTTTTTCGTTTGCGGCATTAAAAGCATTAAAGATGTGAGTGTGGGTGACACCATCACCTCTGCCAAAAAGCCATCGACAGAAGTTTTGCCGGGCTTCCAAAAAACCAAACCCATGGTCTTCGCGGGAATTTATCCTGTGGACTCCACGGACTTCAAAAATCTGGAAGAAGCTCTGGAAAAACTAAACTTAAACGATTCTAGCCTCACCTTTGAGACGGAATCGTCGGCCGCGTTGGGCTTTGGATTTCGTTGCGGATTCTTGGGTCTACTCCACATGGAGATCGTGCAAGAGCGTCTCGAGCGCGAGTTCAACCTCAATCTCATCACCACAGCACCGACAGTGGTGTATCGTATAAAGCTAACGACCGGTGAATCGCTCGAAATTGAAAACCCGACCGACATGCCCGATCCCACCAAGATCGAGCTCCTCGAGGAGCCCTACGTAAAGATCACCCTCCATACGCCGTCTGAGTACATTGGCTCTATCATGAAAATGTGTGAGGCCAAACGCGGCTCGCAGATCAGTATGGATTATCTCTCTGAGAAAAAGGTCATGATCAAGTACAAGCTGCCGATGAACGAGATGGTTATCGACTTCTATGATCGCCTAAAATCGATCTCCAAGGGGTACGCCTCCATGGAGTATGAGATGATGGATTACGAAGAGGCCGATCTTGTAAAGCTCGACATTCTCATCAATGGTGATCCGGTGGATGCACTTTCGGTGGTCACCCATCGCAGCCAGGCAGTTCATAAGGGTCGCGTGCTGTGCGCTAAAATGAAGGAACTTATTCCCAAACAGATGTTCCAAATCGCCATTCAGGCGGCGATAGGTGTAAAAGTGGTAGCGCGTGAGACAATCAGTGCTATGCGAAAAGATGTTACAGCAAAATGTTACGGCGGCGATATCAGCCGAAAAAGAAAACTTTTAGAAAAGCAAAAAGAAGGCAAAAAACGCATGAAGCAAATCGGCACCGTCGATGTGCCGCAAGAAGCGTTCCTCGCCATTCTCAAAGTGGAGGATTAAAGAGTGTTTACGAAACGATTTTGGACAGAGGGTATTGGTTCTTATGTGTTGGCGATTTTGCTCGCCTTGACGATCCGTTGGGCGTTCATGGAGGCCTATGTGATCCCCTCGGGAAGTATGCTTCCGAGCTTGTTGATTCGCGATCATATTTTTGTGAACAAATTTGTTTATGGCTTGCGTGTTCCATTTAGTGAAAAGTGGCTCACGCGCTTTCGCCTGCCGACGCGTGGTGAAGTGATCGTCTTTAAGTACCCCGAAGATCCCAGCACGTTCTTCATTAAGCGCGTCGTCGGTTTGCCTGGCGACACAGTTATGTTTAAAGAGGGAAAGATTTTTATCAACGATGCTGAGGTGCCATTAGTGGCCCCGGCACAGGCGACTACCGATGGTGCGGGTGCAACACTCAATCCTACGGGCAACTACAAGTGGCTGCGCGATAAAGACTTTCAAGAGGGCGCTCCCACAGACACTCTCAAAGATTACGAACACTGGAAGGAAAAGCTGGGTGATGTGGAACACGACGTACTCTTGCGCAAGGGGTACTATCTCAATGAGCCCACATTCGGACCGGTGACGGTGCCGCCCAACTCTTTGTTTGTTCTTGGCGATAACCGTAACCGCTCGCGCGATTCGCGCATTTGGGGGTTCGTGCCGGAGGACAACATCCTTGGTCGCGCCATGTTTGTATGGCTGTCGTGCGAAGAAACCATCACGGCGCTGCCGTTTTTGTGTGATCCCACCACTTTGCGCTGGGGCCGATTTGGGCATTGGGTAGAGTAGAGTGGCCAAGAATAAGCAGGGTACGTGGCTCGACGTATTTAAAGAGCTGATCATTGTGATTGTGCTGATGTGTACAGTACGCTGGGCATTGGCCGAGCCGTTTTTGGTGCCTTCGGGAAGCATGATTCCCACTCTGCTGATTAAAGATTACATTTTGGTGAGCAAATTTTCGTACGGGTTGCGTGTGCCATTTACAAAAGTGTGGCTGGTGGGCCCGGTCACACCTCAACGTGGAGATGTGGTGGTGTTTCGTGCCAAAGACGACGACTTTTACTTTATGGTGAAGCGTGTGATTGGCTTGCCTGGTGACCGCATTCAGATGGTCGCGGCGGACGGGATGGAAAAGCTCTCGATCAATGGGAAAATTCTCGATCTGACGGCGCTCGACCCTGACATCGCGAAAAAAGATAGTGATGAGAGTACTGGCTTTAAAGTTTATTCGGAAAATCTAGGAGAGCGCTCGCACATTTTGCAGTATGCCGATGCGCCAACCACGCCCGAGCCAGAGGAGTTTGTTGTGCCGGAGGGCCACGTCTTCATGATGGGTGACAATCGCGATCGCTCCTCCGACAGTCGAGTATGGGGCACATTGCCCATGGAGAATATTCTCGGCAAAGCCCAGCTGATCTGGATGAGCTGCGAGGAAGACGCGCCCGCAGGTGGGGTGTTGTGCTTTGGCGAAGATCTTCGCGCTGATCGCGTCTTTAAATCCATCCGCTAGATGACCTCGCTCATTACGCTTTGATATTGTCCCTACTTTAGGTAGGTCTAGTCGGATTCTCCATAGCTAAACCGCAAGCGCATTTGTTAAACTCGAACCATGCATCTGCGATTGCAAATAGGCATTATAATCCTCATACTGGTCAACTCTGCTCCGGTGTTGGCTAAAAAAGGCAAATCCAAGCCGGATCCCAATGCCATTCCCACGCTCACAATGCAGCTCACCTCTATCGATGATGCCCTCGGAAAGTTTCACAACCAGTTTTGTAAAGACGGTGCGCGAAGCCGCAAAGGTTTGGTGGAGCGCTGGGAAAACTTTATCAAGGCATTGCCCGATCCCGCGTCCAAGCAGTTTGCAGCGCGTGCCATGGCCGTGGACATTGTTACTCGCACAGCTCTGTTTGAGGCCAACATTCCAGGAACCAAAAAACTAACCGATATGCATCCCCATCAGATCGACTGTGAACAGGATATCATCGCGCTCTCTTTGCGCAATCGCATTGCCAATTGCAAAAAGAAATCGTACGGCTGTAACTTCGAAAAAGATCTGGTCGGCGCTGCCACCACACCGTCGATGTACAATATTTGGGCCGACAGTGAACTTAAAAAAAAGGACATCACGCGGTGTTTTTTAAAAGACAGCTTAAGAGTAAACGGCGACGACAAGGCCTTTAACCTTTATCGTGACGAATTTATCGCGCTCACCAAGCGCACGCAACGAACCCTAGGTTACGATCAAACAGACGAGCGACGGCGCTCGGGTGATTACCTAGGCCAGCTGTTCGATGCGGAACAGCTCAATGGCAAGCCCGTGGAAGATGCTCAGAAAAATCACTATCTCAAAGAGATGATGCATTATTACCATCGCGGCGGATTGGGAAAATGCGAGGCCAACAAGCGAACGCTCTCTGATGTTTCCTTTGTGACCATCACAGAAGATATGCCAGGAGGCCGTGTGCGGGTTCCCTATAAAGGCGAAGTTATCCTCAAGGGCGGGATTAGAGGTTCCAATGAGCCGGTGTTCAAATTGGTGGGAAGGGACGGCCCCAGCAAATACGATTTTTATCTGAGCACGAGTGACCGCGAAAAAATGCAAAACGACGCTCATAAAAAAGGGTTCGACTGTATGCCCGAAGGCTATCCTCCCGAGTGCTCTCACGTGTTTCAGGACAACAATTACTGGGAACAGCAGGGCCGGCTTGTGCCGCGTTGGGCACATAAAGAGGACGACGCAAAGCTTGTGGAAGACATGGATTACACGCGAGATCCCACCCAAACGGCCTACGGCAAATACCTGAATGTGCGCTGTAAAAACCCCGAATACGAAAAGAACGGGTCGTGGCCCTCATTTGGTGGCAAATGCAGCGACAAAATGCGTATGTTCACCGAGGTGGATCGCGAAATCCCGCCCTCCGAAGCAGGGACTACTCGCTCTCAATAGCGATGGCTCGTAAATGTGCTCGGGAATTGCCCTTCGCGTGCTAAAAATTACATCATAGGTAAGTCCTCACAATAAAAAACCATTCGGGTTTTGACAGAGCGGACATGGGCGATTAGTCTGTGGTTTTAATGAGCCAAATCATTAAATCCTTCCTGCAAACCAGCGATCTCGAAATCCCCCAGATACTTTCTCTTTTTGACGATGCAAAAAAAATGAAGCAGCATTTTTTCAAATCGGGGATATTTCCAACTCAGTTTTCTCAAAAACGCGTGATTGCTCTCCTGTTTTTTGAGCCCAGCACGCGCACGCGCTTGAGCTTTGAAATGGCGGCACTGCGTTTGGGCGGAGCCTCCACTTTTTTCGATGGCGCTTCCAAAGAGGGCACAAGTCTCATCAAAGGTGAAACCTTGGAAGACACATTTTGGACCGTGCACGCCATGATGCCCGATGCGATCATTGTTCGCTGTGGGGACGATTTTCCGCTCTACAATGTGCGTGATAAGGTGAAGTGCCCGGTTATCAATGGTGGTTATGGGACGGATTCCCATCCTACTCAAGCGTTGCTCGATGTATTCACCATGTGTGAATCGTTTCCGTCTCTCGAGGGCAAAAATGTTCTCTTTGTCGGCGACATCCGTCACAGTCGCGTGGTGGGTTCCCATCGTGAACTTTTACCAAAGCTCGGCGCCAATCTGGGAGTGCTGGGGCCGGAACAGTGGACCGCCGGACTTGAGAGCAACATTCGCGTGATGAACAAAATGGACGAGGCACTCGAGTGGGCGGATGTTGTGATGGGTTTAAGAATACAGTTTGAACGCCATGCCGCGCACAGTTTGTTTTCTCGCGAAGAGTTTATTAAAACCTATCAACTACAAAAAAAACACGGAAACATGATGAAGCCCGACGCATTGTTGATGCATCCAGGCCCGGTGAACTGGGGCGTGGAGTTTGATCCAAGTGTGCGCGAACTCCAGCACTTTCGAATGTGGCATCAAAAATCCAACGGCGTTTTTGTGCGAGCGGCGTTGATGAATTCCCTGATCACCGGAGGCAAAAATGTCTAAAGGTTTTTTGATACTCGAAGATGGTACGGCGTTTTCCGGTGAGTGGCTCGCTGGCCGCGAACGTGCGGGAGAGGTGATCTTTAATACCTCTCACAATGGGTACGAGGAGATTGCTACTGACCCATCGTATTTTGGCCAGATCATGGTCATGAGCGCGCCCATGCAGGGAAACTACGGCGTCGATAAATCGTTTTGGGAATCGCGCAAGTTGTGGATCGAAGGATTTATAGCGCTCGATATCTACCAACACGATCGCACCTGGTTGAACCTACTGGAAGAGCACGGCATACCCACACTCAATGCCGTGGACACTCGCAGCCTGGTGCTTTATCTGCGCGACAAAGGAACATTGTTGGGTGCAATCGTACAAGCCGATTCAGAGGCTGATGCGCAACAAAAAGCCAAAAGACTCATTGAGCAGCATAGAGCTCAAGAGCTCGATTGGGTGTACAAGGTTTCTCAATCGGAAAAGCGCGTGCTCAGTGGAGCGTCGTCATCCGGTCCTCGCGTTGCATTGCTCGATTACGGCACCAAGCAAAATATCGTGCGTGAACTTTTAAAGCGCTGTTCGGAAGTGGCGGTATTTCCCTCCCGTGCCACCTACGACGACATCCAAAAGTGGAATCCCGACGGCATTCTCCTCTCCAATGGTCCAGGAGATCCTGCTGCGGTTGAGGGCACGGTGCAAACCATTCAAAAATTCCTCGGCGAAAAACCCATCTTTGGAATCTGTATGGGCCATCAAATTTTGGCGCGCGCACTCGGTGCAGAGACGTACAGATTAAAATTTGGTCACCACGGTGCCAATCATCCCGTCAAAGATTTAAGAACAGGCAAAATTTATGTGACAAGTCAAAACCATGGTTACGCGATCAACACCGATTCTTTACCGGCGGATGTCAAAGTGAGCCATGTCAACTTGAATGATAATACGGTGTCCGGCATCGAATGCAAAAATCGTCGATGTTTTAGTGTTCAATTCCATCCGGAATGTTATCCTGGTCCGCGGGACGCTGGAGTCCTGTTTGAAGAATTTATGGAGTGGATTCGCTAATGATGACATACGATCGCGCACTTGAAAAATTGACGGAATATTTCTCGGGCCCTAAGTACAAAGCCGAAGTTGTAAAAGCCAAAGAGGGCTTTTTCAACGATATCGGTCTCAACGAAACCGACACCGGTGATTTCGAGCGCAATCTCAATTTGTTTTTCGATTGGTACCTCTTCACTCGTCCTCTCAAGGGCACTTTGCTGACTCCCGCCAAATTAGCACTCAATCTGGACGGGTTTGAGATCGCTGATGAGGAGCGCCCACTTTTTGAAGCCATGGGCGATGCTCGGTTTAGTCTTTTTGAGTACAATAAAACAAAAGGCAAAGACCACTACATCAAAGATCTTCTCGAAAACAAAAAAATCGTGATCAAAGATTCCAGCGTGGTTTTGGCCATGAATAAAGGCTCTATTTTTAGCGCCCATGTGGTTGTCGACGGTAAAAATAATTATATCTCTCAGGGCATTGTCTGCCACCCTCTCGAAGTGCGCAAATTTATCACTGAGCGCATTAAGAAAACATCGTCCAGTTATGAAGAGCGCTGGCAGCTCATAGTTCAACTTATTAAAATGTATTTTAAACTCGATCGTTACCCCCATGTGAAACACACCCAGATTTATAGCGATTCTACAAACATGAGGTTCTAATGCCTTTGGATCAAAAATATAAAAAAGTCCTCATCTTGGGCAGTGGCCCCATCGTGATCGGACAGGCTTGCGAGTTCGATTATTCCGGAACTCAGGCCTGTAAAGCTCTGCGCTCCATTGGAATCCAGGTTGTGCTGATCAATTCCAATCCAGCCACGATTATGACAGACCCCGATGTGGCAAATACGGTTTACATTGAGCCCCTCACGACGGACGTGATCGACAAAATTCTTGCCCGCGAAAAAGTCGATGCGGTGATTCCCACATTAGGTGGTCAGACTGCTCTCAATTTAGGATTGGAGTTGGTGAGAAAAGGTATTTTAAAAAAGCACAATGTGGAAATGATCGGCGCCAATGAGGATGTGATTCGTGCAGCGGAAGATCGCGAAGAGTTCCGCAAAGTTCTCGACCGCGTAGGAGCCAAGTATCCCAAGAGCGAAATGGTGCGCAACATGCAGCAGGGAATCGAAGCCGCTAAAGTGATCGGTTTTCCGATTATCTTACGCCCCAACTACACTCTTGGAGGCGGCGGCGGCGGCATTGCCTACTCCAAAGAGGAGTACGAGCAAATGATCGCTCACGCACTCAGTGAAAGCCCGACCTCTGAAGTATTGGTCGAAGAGAGCATCTTGGGCTGGAAAGAATTCGAGCTGGAGGTTATGCGTGATCGCCCCGGCACATTTGTTACTATTTGCTCCATCGAAAATCTCGACCCGTGCGGTGTGCACACGGGCGACAGTATCACCATCGCTCCACAGCAAACTCTCTCAGAGCGCGCGTATCAGGACATGCGTGATGAGGCACGCAAAATTCTCGATGCTGTTGGGCTTGAATGCGGAGGCGCCAACGTGCAGTTTGCGGTCCACCCGGATTCCGGCAAGCGCGTCGTTATCGAGATGAACCCGCGAGTGAGTCGTTCCTCCGCTCTGGCAAGCAAAGCCACGGGTTTCCCTATTGCTAAAATCGCGGCTATGCTTGCCGTTGGTTTTCGTCTTGATGAAGTGATGAACGACATTACAAAAGTGACACCATCATGTTATGAACCAGCGCTCGACTATGTGGTCACCAAAATCCCGCGTTTTGCTTTCGAAAAATTTCCGGGTTCTAAAGACCTTCTCTCCACTCAAATGAAGAGCGTGGGTGAGGTGATGAGCATTGGCCGAACGTTTAAAGAATCGTTTCAAAAGGCCATCAGCTCCATGGAAACACACTGTGGCTTGGAAGAGGTGGAGTACGCCACAGAAAAGCTTTCCTATCCCAATTCGCACCGTTTGTTTCATCTCGCTCAGGCCTTCCGCGATGGAAAATCAGTGGATGAGGTGTATCAACTCACGCAGATCAATCGGTGGTTTTTAAACCAGATCAAAGACATCATTGACGACGAACAAGCTTTAAAAAAGGATCCTATTTTTGATCCGGAAAAACTTCTCAAGTACAAACGCAATGGGTTCTCGGACATGCGTTTGGCACAATTGGCTGGAAAAACTGAAAAAGACATTCGCAACTACCGCCTCATTTATAATGTTCGACCCACCTACCTCCAGGTGGATACCTGCGCGGGAGAGTTTGCCTCGTCCACGCCGTATTTTTATTCCACCTACTGGTCGAAGGCTGCGCAAGAGAACTACAACATACCTGAGGGCGCGGTGATGGTTCTTGGCAGTGGGCCAAACCGCATTGGTCAGGGTATCGAGTTTGATTACTGTTGCGTGCGTGGCGTAAAGGCGCTGCAAAAATTCGGACGCAAAGTGGCCATGATCAATTCCAATCCCGAGACCGTGTCCACAGACTACGACACCAGCAATTATTTATTCTTTGAACCACTCACTGCCGAATATGTGGTTGAGATCGCCGAATTTCTAAAACCCGAAGGCGTGGTGGTTCAGCTCGGTGGACAAACCCCGATCAACATTTCTAAGGCCTTGAGTGAGGCGGGAATACACTTGATGGGCTCGTCTCTAAATGCCATCGACATTGCCGAGGATCGTTCGCGATTCAAGCAGGCTTGCGAAGAGCTTAAGATCGATGTTCCTAAGGCCGGCCTTGCGTACACCGACGACCAGGCGCTGAAGGTGGCAGCACAGATTGGGTATCCTCTTATCTGTCGCCCCAGTTATGTGCTCGGCGGGCGACGCATGGAAGTGATTGAGTCTGATGCGGATTTGCAAAGTTATTTTGTTCGCCATGCGGTGGTCATCTCTAAAGAAACACCGTGCTTTATGGATCAGTTTTTAGAAGGTGCGCTGGAAATGGACGTGGATGTCATTCGCGGCATGGACTGGTGCCTCATCGGTGGCGTGATCGAGCACATTGAGGCCGCTGGCATTCACTCCGGCGATAGCATGGGTGTGATCCCTCCACAGCGAATTAAGCCCGGTCCACTCCAGCAAATCGAGGAAATGTGCGTGCGCCTGGCCAATAAACTTGAGATCGTTGGTCATCTCAACGTGCAGCTAGCGGTGAAAGACGATCGAGTGTATGTGCTCGAGGCCAATCCGCGCTGTTCGCGCACGGTTCCGTTCTTGGCAAAAGCCGCTGGAATTCCTATCGTTGACCTCGGTGTGGCGGCAATTGTTGGTAAAACTGCAAAAGAGGTTCAGCCCGAGAATTATTCGTACAAGACGATCAAGAAGGTCTGTGTGAAAGGCGTGGTCTTTCCATTCAATAAATTTCCGGAAGCCGATTCCATCCTCGGGCCCGAAATGAAATCCACTGGTGAAAGCATGGGACGAGCGGACGACTACAGTGAAGCATTACTCAAAGCGTTCACTTCGAGCCACCATCGCTTAGCGATGCAGGGTGAGATCTTCCTGTCCTTGCGCGAGAAAGACAAAGATGCCTTGATCGGCACGATTCGCGGGCTCTACAAATTGGGCTACACGTTTTCAGCCACGCAGGGAACGGCCAAGTTCCTCTACGACCAAGGGATCGATTGCATACCGGTAAAGAAAGTTCACGAAGGACGCCCCCATTGCGTTGATCGCATTCGCTCCGGAAAAGTCATCACTGTGATCAATACCACTTCGGGTCGCCAATCGATTGATGCCAGCTTCAGCATTCGCCGCAGTTGCATCGACTACCGTATTCCATGCATCACCGAGGATCATGCGGCAGATGCTTTGTTCCTCGCATTGACGAAATTGCACACTGGACAGTTTGACGTAGCCCCGCTTTAGCCACCATAATATCCGTATGTCTTTAGATGTACGGAAGCTCTCAAAGACGTTTCGCGATCCACTAACGTTTAAGAAGCGTCAGGTTCTCTTCGACGTGGAATTTTCTGTTCCTGCAAAATCCATTACCGGATTCCTTGGGGGCAACGGAATGGGTAAAACCACCACCATGAAATGCATACTGGGTTTGCTTAAATATCAGAGTGGCCGGGTGAGTTTTTTTAACGATCAGTTTGCCGACTTTCGCCAGCACATTGGTTATATGCCGGAGCGACCTTACTTTTATGAATACTTGACCGGCTTGGAATTCCTAACGTTTTACGGGCAGCTGTCGCTTTCGCTTCCACGCCAACAATTGCGTGAACGTGCGGAGGCGCTACTTGAGCGGGTGGGAATGATCGCGGCTAAGGACAAACTTTTACGCAGTTACTCCAAAGGCATGCTCCAGCGTGTAGGTCTGGCACAAGCCATAATTCACGACCCTAAGTTTTTGATTCTCGATGAGCCGATGTCGGGTCTTGATCCAGATGGGCGCCATCAGGTCTCTGAGCTGATTCGCGAGCTGGGGGCCAAAGGCACTACCATATTTTTCAGCAGTCATCTGTTGGACGATATCGAAAAATTGTGTACTCGGTTGGTGATTATCGATACCGGGAAGATACAGTTTCAAGGGAATCTTTCTGATTTTATCAAAAAAAATGACAAACAATTAGAAGTAGTGACAATGGTCAACGACAAGATTGAACAGGAGACGGCAGCTTCGCTCCCCGATGTTTTGGCCATTTTGCAAAAGGTGGAGGCTAAGGGTGGGCGCCTGATCTCGGTTCAGGAACCCAAGATGGCTCTCGAACACGCGTACAATGAGTTTCGAAAGCGGACCCAGCCATGACCAAGCTGCTGATCATTTCTAAAAATACATTCAAAGAACTTTTACGCAATCGTGTTCTATATGCGTTCCTGGTGTTTGCGGTGTTTTTGGTATTCCTCATGGTCGCCATCGGGCAATTGAGTTACACGGAACAACTGCGTTTAACTTTGAGTTTGGGGTTATCGGCCATCCATTTGTGTATAATGGGACTTACGGTATTTTTAGGCGGCTCCATGATTTACAAAGAGATCGAAAGACTCACCATACTCACAATATTGTCGCGCCCTATAAGCCGCACCCAATTTCTGCTCGGTAAATATTTTGGATTTTGCGCACTGATCGCTGCGTTCACATTTGGATTTTTCGCGGTATTTAGTGTGAATCTCATGCTGATGGGATTTCAGTTTGATGTTGGCCATTTATTTGTTTCCTTTTTAGGAATTTTGGTTGAGGCGGTGACGCTATTGGCGGTCACAACGTTTTTTTCCACTTTTTGTGCATCATTTTTATCAATTTTGTTTTCTATAGGTGTATTTATTTTAGCGCATTGGACATTGTCGTCGAGAGAAGTAGGTCCCAAGGACGGCCTGTTTTATTACACCGTGACGTCGGCAAAAAAGTTTTTACCAAATTTTGAGTATTTTAATTGGCGTTTGCATGCGCTTGAGCCGTTCGTAACCGTGGAAGTTTTGTTCTATGGGTTGGCAATAGCCGCGTTGTGGATCATTCTGTTTCTAGCGAGCGCCTCACTGATATTTAGGGGCAAAGACTTTGCATGAACCATTAATTTACCTCATTTATTTTTTATTCGGGCTTCTCTTTGGAAGTTTTGCAAATGTATTGATCTTGCGGCTACCTGCAGAAAAAAGCATAGTTCCTCGCAGCCAGTGCCCACAATGTTCAGCACCTATTGCCTGGTTTGACAACATACCGCTGGCGTCGTGGGCTTTCTTGCGTGGACGTTGCCGCAGTTGCAAAAAGGCAATTCCATTTCGCTATCCATTGATCGAACTGCTGTGCGGCGCTCTATTTATGATGGTTTATTATCGCTACGGAATTGCAAACAGTCTCCAGCTGACATTCTTTGGCTATGAATTTTTGATCTTTGTTTATATGGCATTTGTTGCTTCGGTGATTGATTGGGAGCATATGATTTTACCCGATGCCTTTACGCTCGGTGGATGTGCCGTCGGGCTTTTAGGCGCGCTTATAAATCCAGAACGCACATTTATGCCGGCATTTTTAGGGTTTCTACTGGGGGGCGGGTTTTTATATTTGGTGGCTTACTTTGGATACTTGATCTACAAGCGCGAAGTGATGGGCGGCGGGGACATAAAGTTGCTTGCCTGGATTGGTGCCGTTTTTGGCTTGCAGAGTATAATTCCCACGTTAATGGTTGCAGGACTTACGCCCATACCTTTTGTTATTTACCGCCTCGTCGTCGACAGAAAAAGCATGAGAGACCCCATTCCGTTCGGCCCGTTCCTCGTGATCGGAGCTGTGGCGACGGTGTTTCTCGACTATCCTACCATAGTCCAGTGGTTGTTCCCGCTACCGCTTAATGTGGACGGCAGCCCCTGACCTAACCAGACCACATTGACTTTGGTGGTGCCGTTCTATTTAATTTAATTTGAGACAGATTGCGCGCAGCACATTTGTGCAAAAGGTACGACATCGATGTTTATGAAAAAAAATCCCCTAGGTTTGGACCTTGGGTCGAGCTCTATTAAGATCGCCGAACTCACTTTAAAGGGCAAGAGGGCCATGTTGAATGACTTCCTTATCGTGCCTATCACTAAAGGTGCGATCGAAGGCGGAGACATCGTTAATCCCGACATCGTTGCGGGATCCATAAAAGCCGGTACAGAGAAAAAAGGTTACGCCAAACGCGAAGTGGTTGTAGGTATGTTCGGTGGAGCGGTGATTGTTAAAAAAATCACCATGCCAAAGATGGATCCCAAGATCGTCAATGAGCAATTGCGCTGGGAAGCGGAACAGTACATTCCTTTTAACATCGAAGAAGCGGTTTACGATTTCCATATTCTTAAAACTCAGAGCACGGAAACCATGGATGTGCTGCTGGTAGCCGCTCGCCAAGAACACATTTTCAGATACTTTGAATCGGTGGAGTCCTCTGGAATGGCTTGTTCGGTTGTCGATGTGAACGACATTGCGCTCGCTAATTGTTTTGAATTCAATTATGGAATCGTTCCCGGTACCGTTGCTTTGGTGAATATTGGTGCAAGTGTCGTGAACCTGGTCATCCTCGAATCCGGCAACACCGTATTCGCTCGCGATATACCTTATGGTGGATTTTTATACGACGCGGAGATCTCGCGCGATTTGGGCGTTGGCGCTCAAGAGGCGGAGAGCCTTAAGCTTGGAGTTTCTTACCAACAGGCCACGCCACAAGAGGTGATGGCTGCGATTCAATCGGTCAATGATATGCTCAGCGTGGAAGTGAACAACAGTTTTGACTTCTATCGCAACAGCGGTAACGGCCTCAGTGTGCAACAAATGTTTGTATGCGGAGGCGTTTCGCTAACACCTGGTTTATTGCAAAAAATCCAGGAGGCCACTGGCGTACAGTGTGCGATGTTTGATCCGTTCATAAACATTGATTACAACAACAAAAAGATTTCTCCAGAATTTCTAGAACAGATCAGACCGTTTGCCGCCATTTCTCTTGGATTAGCGTTGCGTGGAGTTGCCAAGTGATTAAGGTCAACCTCGCCAATTCCATTTTAAAGAAATCGGACTCGAAAGCTGGCGTCAATCTTCTCGAAGGCAAGATCATACGTGATGCTGCGATTAAGCTTGGGCTTATCATCGCGCCAGTGCTGGGCTTCATGTATTATGAAAAAATGGATCTGCAAGATAAAAATGATGCCTACTCTCGCCTTGTGGTAGAGCGCGACCAGCTCAATTCGGACCTTAAAAACCAGGAATCGGTAGATGAGATTGTTAAACAGGTAGAAATGCAACAGCGCGAGATGGACGACAAGCTCCATGTTATGGAACAGATTTTTGGTCTTCGTTCGAAAAAAATTCAGGCGCTTTCCTTACTGCAGCGGCACATACTGGCATCCTTGTGGCTCGACAAACTGTCGGTGCGTGAAGAACAGGGATCCATGGGTGGCCCAGGGATAAAAACCGTTGTGGCTGTGTCGGGAATGGGCACCAGTGTGGAAGACATTCAGATTTTTACCACGGCATTGAGCCAAGAGAAGGCTGTTTTTGAAAAGGTGAGGGCGCCCAATATATCTGCCGAAGATATACAAAAACAGGAAGTAAAGAAATTTAAATTTGATATCGTGTTACAGGATTAGGCAATGGGATTAAAAGAAGATTTTCAGGAATTAACACCCGCGAAATGTTTGGTCATAGGATTTATCCTCTGCGTGGTTTATTATTTCGTTTTCTTCAACAAGGGCGAGGACATTGTCGCCAGCTCACAGGCCGTACAAGAGGAAATTAAGGGTTATAAAAAGCGATTGAATGCGGTTCAGGAAGCTCTCAATAATAAAGCGGCATTCGAGCAAAAGGTTGTGGCCTTCACTAAGGAACTTGAAGAACTCTTAAAGTTTTTTCCGGCCAATCTCGACGTCAACGAGATGCAAAAAGAATTCACCGAGCGCCTCAAGGCCACCGACAACAGATTGATTCGCATTAACGAAGTCGAGGCCAAATCGCGTTTCCCTGGATATACCGAGCACGGTGTGGAAATCGATACAATTGGCGGCTTTCACGAGATCATGGGATTTTTATCATCGATCACGCGGATGAATCGCGTTGTGGACTTTAGATCTATGGAGTTGGAATCCCAAAACCCCACCGACGAAATGTCGATGATCAAGTTCAAACTCAAATTGTCAATTTTTGCTCAGGACAAAAAAGACGTAAAAATTGAAGATAAATCGGGAGCGGTAAAATGATCTGGTTATTTTGCCTCTCTCTTATTTTTGCGCAGGAGCCACCGAGCGAGGGTGACTTTCCCGAGCCGGTGGTGGAGGAATCTGCTCCCGAGATGGGCGACGCCGGAGATGCGGGTGAAACTGGCGATGAGGCGCAAGCCGATCAAGCTCCGCCGGTGGATGATAGTGCGATGGCCGTCGATGAGCAATTGGCCAACCAAGGTTCCCTCGTCAAGCGTCTTACCGAACCCTTCAATTACGTGCGCAAAGGCAAACGTGATCCATTCCTATTGCCAGAGACAAAAGAGGCGCCACTACTTCCTGGATCTTACTTTGGTCCGTTTCTCCCTCTTCAGGAAGTGAAGCTCCAGGACGTGGTGATCAAAGGGATCATTATGGACCGAGTAAAGCCAAAAGCATTTATTCAAATCCCCGATGATTCTCCGGGACTAAAACAAAAGAAGAGCCGCATCGTTAAAGTTACCGTGGGAGATTACCTTGGTGAGAACTTTGGTATCATTCAGGCCATTCGCGAAGGAAAGATCATAATTGTACAGACTTTGGGTGAGGGGCAGCAAAAGTCTACTTCTACAATTACATTATCTATACGAAAATAAAAGTCAGGCAGAGTCCGTTAGGAGATGATAATGACAAGGATGTTCTTTCATCTGTGTTTAGTATTTTTATTTGTTTCGCTCACATCGTGCTCGATGTTTGATTCGTCGGAAGATGAATCGGTTGCTGCATCGGAAATGGAAGGTGAGGCGGATCCCATCGAGGTGGAAACTGCGGAGGGCGGCGAGTCCGACTTCGAGGATCTCGATCTGGAGTCAGCTTCTGCCGATGAAACAACTTCCGAAGAGTCCACTGATCAAGCCAGTGCGGACGATTTGTCGGATGACTCTTTCGGGGATATCGAGGATTTCAACGAAGGCCAACTAGAAAATGAATTGTCCAGTGAAAGCATGACAGCCGGAACTGTGGAGCTTGGCAACGAGCCGCAAACCGATGCCTCTGTGGACAATGGTGCGATTGAGGATCTGGATTTAGAAATGGCAGATACAGAAGCAAGTCCGTCAGAGGAAACTTCTGCTGCGGCATCCAGCGTATCGAGCAGTTCCGGCAATACGATCACAAACTTGGAGTACAAATCACAGCAGTCTGGCGGTAGCGTTGTTATCAGCGCTGCTCAGCCTTTTGAGTATGAGGTTCGGGACGAACCGGAATTCAATCAAACAGTCATTGAGATAGCCGACATCGATCTTCCCGATCGATTTAAACTTCCGTACATTGCCAAAGACTTTGAGCAAGCAGTGGCCACCGTAAACGCGTACCAAGAATCGGGATCCACCACCGCACGTTTTGTTATCCAATATAAAGACAAGTTGAAGCCTGCCGTTCAGCTTCAGGGTAGCCAGCTCATGGTTATGAACAGTGGAGCAGGTCCGATTATTGGCCAGCGTTCGCGCATGACCGGCAAAAAGATTTCGTTGGAGATGCAGGACATCAATATTAAAGATCTTATTTATTTTATCGCTGATGACGTGGGCGTAAATATCATCGTCGATGACAATGTGAATAAAACAACAAGCGTTAAACTCAAGGACACTCCTTGGGAAGAAGCTTTGTCGTTGATTCTTAAGACGAACGGATTGGCGTACGAGCGCCGCGGAGAAATTCTTCGCATTGCTGAAAGCAAAACAATCACCGACGAATACAATCAAGAAGCGGCACGTATCAACGCCCAAGAGGGCGCGCAACGAGCGGCGCAAGCACGCGCTGTAAAAGTCATCCCGATCAATTACGCGAATCTCGATGATTTGGCCAAGCAAGTTGGACCCTTCCTCACGCAGACAACCAATGGTACCGGTGCGGCCGGTACAGTGATCGTGGACAAGCGCTCAAGTTCTATAATTATCAATGATTACAATGGACCCATGGAGCGCGCGGAAAAACTGATCAAATCACTCGACGTATCTCCGGTGCAGATCTTGATTGAGGGAAAAATTATCGAGGCGAGCGAAGAATTCGCACGCGAATTTGGCGTTCAGTGGGGACAAAATGGCGGATCAGTAGAGGTGGGCGATCAGACCCTCACCTTAGGGAACAACATTAAAGCCGATCGCAACCCATCGACATTTGCAGGGGGCCTTACCACCAGCTTGAGTTATGGAACTCTAGATGGCATTGGCGATATCACTTCTATCTTGTCTATTTATGAGCGAGAACAAAAGGTAAAAGTACTATCTTCACCGAAGATCGTAACGCTCAATAAAGAAAAAGCGATGATCGAATCCACTCAACAAGTGCCAAACATTATCGTGACCGCCGTGCAGGGCGTGGGCGCAACTCAGCAGGTGCAATTCCAAGATGCCAAACTGAGTTTGGCGGTAACACCTCAAGTGTCGTTCAACTCGGACCTGATTATGGATATCGAAGTGAATCGCGATATTCCCGGCCCCACTGTAGGTGGGACAAGCCGTGGTATCAATAAGCGGAAAGCGACAACTAAAGTTATCGTGAAGGACGGCCAGTCCCTTGTTCTTGGTGGAATTTTCGATCAAACCGAAACCCATGCGGAGGGCGGTATCCCGCTGCTCAAAGATATTCCAATTTTAGGATATTTGTTTAAAACCAAACTCAAAGAAATCACCAAAACAGAGCTGGTGATCTTCCTCACCCCACGCATCCTCAATCCGGAATCGATGCTCAAAACCACAGAGATAACGTCTTCCGGAGACGTTGTAAAATCTCAATCTGAATCGATGCTCGTTTCACCGCAATCCAGCGAATCCGCGCCCAGCGATGAGTCTATGGACGAGATCGAAAATGAGGTAGAATCATTATGATGAAACGTTACTCCACACTCGGTCTTTTAGTTATGTATTTTGCCATCGCCTCCTGCAGCGGGGGCAGTGAGTACGACAATATTTTCGTGCTCTCAGCAACCCCCAGCCAAGTGGCGGCAGTACCCATTGGAAGACGTAGCTGTGTAGATGTCGCAAGTGGAGATGTGGAGGCAGAGAGTGTGAGCGAGGCCAGTTTGGGATTTTCGTCGTTCTCGCTGTCTTGGCGCGAAACGGGCCGAGATCTTTTTATAGTAAAAATTCAGTTGGACGTGGAGAACACCATCCTCGCGACGAAAATAGACATCGTTGACCCCGATGAAATTGGCCAAATGTTTGGAGTGGGCGCTAAAAACGACGTAAAAATTCCGCGCAAGGGCGGAGTGGGTGCAACTGCAGCCCCCGATAACACCTATCGCAGCGATCTTAAGCAGTTTGATCTTAACAATGATGGAACTGTAGATACTGGTTATATATCGTGTTCTCTCGCTTTTGGCGGACTCGCTTTACCGGAGGACACGCGAGCCACCGTCGCCGGTTTTATTCGCGTCACAGCTATTGCTCAGGATGATTCTGCCAATCAGGAAATCATTCGCCAGTCTATTCCGATCCGACTCATTATCGATACCGACTGATTCCGTTACTGCCCATTGCCTAGACAGCCTGTCTGTTTTTCGCTAAGTTGACGGGCTATGGAATTGTTCTCACAGTCAGCCCTATCTTCTACCGCCCCGTTAGCTGCACGTTTACGGCCCACCACGCTTGCGGATTTTTTAGGGCAAAAGAAATTCCTTAAAACCTATTCTCCGCTCATTCAGTCCATGAAGAAGGGTCAATTGGCCAGTTTGATTTTATGGGGACCTCCAGGCTGCGGGAAAACCTCATTTGTTAAAGCTTTGGTGCAGGAACTCCCCAAGGTTCATTACATTGAGGAGAACGCCACGGACCTTGGAGCCAAGCGCTTGCGCGAAATCGGTGAGCAGGGCAAATACACCCGCATCACTCAAGGACAACCCACGCTCGTTTTTGTGGACGAGATCCATCGCCTCAATCGCAGTCAGCAAGATGTGTTGCTTCCTTTTGTTGAGGCCGGGGATATTTATCTCATTGGCGCCACTACCGAGAATCCATCGTACGAGCTCAATAGCGCTTTGATGAGCCGCTGTCGTCTCATCGTTTTTGATCCTCTCGATGATCGCGCACTCAATGATCTGCTGGAGCGTGCGCAGCGCCATTACGAATTGGCGCAACCGCTTTTCACCGAGGAGTTGCGCGAGGAGATCATTCGCTGGACCTCCGGTGACGGCCGGTCACTTCTCAATCTGATCGAAGACGTTATAGTCCATGTTCAAGAAAGTCCTACCGACTTGCCACTCACATCGGCGCAGTTTAAAGAGCTCAATATCACAAAAGCGCTATCCTACGACAAGGATAAAGACACTCACTATGATTGCATCTCCGCGTTTATTAAGAGCGTGCGTGGGAGTGACCCTGATGCGGCCATCTATTATCTTGCACGCATGCTCGAGGGTGGAGAGGATCCAAAATTTATCTCCCGGCGGCTTATGATTTTAGCCTCTGAAGACATCGGCAATGGAGACCCGCAAGGGTTAAATCTCGCTGTCTCCTGCGACCAAGCCGTGCGCACCATGGGAATGCCCGAGGCGCGCATTCCGCTCGCGCAAGTTACGGTTTATCTCGCCAGCGCACCTAAATCGAATTCATCTTATAAGGCGATCAATCAGGCCATTGAGTATGTAAAGGCGACCGGTAACTTGCAGGTACCTCTAGCACTGCGATCTTCCAGCACCGCACTTATGAAAAAACTCGGTTATGGAAAAGGCTACAAATACTCGCACGATGGTGAGCGTGGGTATCGGGCGCAAACTTTTTTACCAGAAGAAGCGAAGAACGAAAAATTCTACACACCGGGTGAGCGCGGTTTCGAAAAACGTATGAAGGAATATCTCGAGTGGGTTAAAAATGAACCGCGGGAACTACCTGATAAACCGTGACCTCACGCTCATTGAGGTATTTTTAGAAGGGTCGGGTTGCGACCAGGCAGATGCAATCGGAGCTGCCGATCACGCGGTAGGAGTGGCGAGTGTTGGAGGGTATCATGATTTTATCTCCCGGGCGCATCAGCAGCTGATTGCCCGAAATGTTCAAGGCCACTTCGCCCTCTAAAATCATACGAACTTCATCAAACGGGTGGCGGTGATCCGGGTACGTGGCCGCGTTGACCAGGGTTTCCTCATGGGGAACCAGATCCTCTGCGAGGAAGATCATGCGCGCTTGTTCGCGAGTGGGTTTTATAGGTGCCTGCCATCTGTATACGAGCATTGAGTGTCCTTACCTTGGGCCAGTTCTAAGTATTAAAGATTATTAGCGAAAATGGCAAGTATTGGTTACAAAATAGTCATCCCCAACTTTTATAAAGTCTGTCCTGTGTATCACTGAGACACTTTTTGTATCTCTTCGAGATCACTTCTTTTTTTTTAATTAATTCCGTCTCAGCGAGTTAAGTGCCGGTGATCGCAAGTCGATAATAGGATTGTAAGTTCTAAATGTTTAAGGAGGCGCCTTGAAGCGTACCAAAGTGAGTGCTGATTTTAAGAACGTTGTGAGTGAGATTCGTCGCTTCGTAGAGGGTTCTGAGGGTCTTCGCCTGGTGGATTCAGTTTTGTCGGATTACATCATTATTGAGCAACAGCTGGATAATAAAAGAATCACGCTGAACTGCCTCGATCTGGATGAGATTCTCTACCGCGAGGATGAAGTGGGACAAACGTTCCTCCAAGTGAATTTTGGAACTGGTAAAAAGATCCTTATCACGACAACTCTAGTGGGTTTTCGTCCATTGGGTCTTATGGGGCTCGATATGGAGCGCCTCCCCAAAGTTGTAACAACTCCCGACATCATGAGTGTCTTCGAAGCCATCCAAGAGGCTCTCCAGGCCAATGATGAGCAAGAAGAGTTAGATGTTCTTCGCAAGGTGTATGACTCAGTGATTTGCGGTGGTGAAGCTGTGGGTTTTGACCTCAAAGAAGAGCGTAAAACTTTGGCATGTATTCCCGTTCGCGTTCAACTCGCCAGCGCCTAATTCTACAGTAAACAGTGCGATTTAGAAGGCCCGCGTCAATGTGGGCCTTGTCGTTCCTTCTCTTGACTCAATCCTAGATTATATCAGATAAGATTCCCCTGACCTTTAAGAGGGCGTGTAGCTCAGCTGGGAGAGCATCTGATTTGCATTCAGAAGGTCGCAGGTTCGATCCCTGTCACGTCCACCACTTCAAAATTTTCCGGCTGTTGGTAGCTGGTCCAGTATTTCTAAATTTTTCGATCATTAAATTTTGCGCTTCGCGCGTATTGCCCGTCCCTTGCGTTCGCTATTGTTGGTAGGGCTTTATAACCTTAATTGGTTTCTGGCTCCCTGGCGGGTATTTAGGATTTTCTGGTGAGGCCTGCCGAGGCTATTTTAGAGAGCGAATTTTTCAGCGTTCGCGGCGGTCCGTAGGTCGTGGCTTTTCGGCGAGCCTCTTCGACGCGGTCGAGGAGGTCGGGGTGACTGCCAGAGCTAAAACCACCTTTCGGAGAATGATCATAAATTTTTTGAATCGCGCGGGCCATCGCCAGCCCATCGTAGTGCAAGTTGTAAAGCAGCTCCACGGCCATCGCATCAGCGCGGAATTCATTTTTTTGAGAGAGCTCGGACCACGCTTTGCCTGCGCCCATAGTTACCGAAAAATCACCGTGAATAATTTCCCGAGCGTCCAGAAGAGAAGCGGTGCTCGGTTGGTTGGACCACTCAAAGTAGAGGCATCCCAGTTCGAGAGAATGATTCAATAATACATGGGCCACTTCATGAGCTAAAATTGCACGAATCTCATCGACTGAAAATGGCGAAGCGGTTTGCCAGAATTGGCTGGAGATGAGTATGCTTCCGTTGGCACCTGCATGAGCATTGTAATAGTCCGCCGCATAGGCCTCTATGCTCCACTGGGGGAGAGGGAATTTTTGAACCGCTGGGGTATTTCGCCACTGGCGAGCAGCGATATTTACAAGTTCTTCAAAGACTGTTTTAATGTCTGGAGGCACATCTGTAGAGGGGTAAGATTCGAGCATCGCATCCATGTCATGGTCGTCGAGTGCTCCCATTTCTTGCCATCGGGATAGAGTGCTCTCGCAGGTGAGAATACTAAATGTTTGTTCCCGAACCTCTTCCAAGCAGGAACGACCCAGGTTGCTTGGAGTCAAATGGAGTTCGCAGCGCGCTACAGACTCGCGGAGAAACTCTGGTAGGTACGTTTTTTTCTTGTTTATTGCTTCAGCGAGAATTTGGTCAAGAGTCATTGTGGGCACATCGGCCACTGCGGTTGAAAACACAATGCTACTCAAAATGAATCCAGAAACTGAGAGATATTTAAACACTGAACCCCATTCCGTGTGAAGGGCGAGTATATGAGGTCCGCACCCTTTAGGGCTACTGATTCTGTAAACGCTGTAAAAAGGGTAGGGATGTCGACGCATTGTTCAGTGGCTATTTTTCATTGTATCTCCAATGGCGCTGGCACAGACTTTTGAAGAATGGCTAAGAAAATCCTGTTTCTTTTGAGTCCAAACATCACTCTGTTTCAGCCAAAGCTGTATCAGGAACTGAGCTTGGGGTCGGCCATGGTTGCTGGTGCTCTTGAGCATCACGGGTTTGAAGTGGATTTTTATGACCTCAATGCGGCTCTTACAAAGATACGTGGCGAGGAGTATCTGTCAGAGGGAGACAAAAGTGTACTCACCAACGACGAGCAAGTTATTGCCGAAGTCCATGGCGCAAAAACTTCGATGTGGGTTCAACGCTGGTTGGATCACTGCATGGAGCTTGTCGGAGACGTAAAGCGCTATGATGCGGTTGCCATTTCCATGGATAAGGTCGGATTTGAAACATTTATGAGTCGCGGCACTTTACATTTCGCCAATTTGCTAGCGGCCGAAATTCGTAAGCGCACGACCGCCATCATCTTGGCTGGCGGTAAAGAGCTGATCAAAGATGTGGGTATCAATTATGCGCGGAAGCTTGCAGATCGATTGGCGGGTCGAGCGATCGATTACTACTTTACCCGCAACAGTCATGGCGTCTTTCCCGTAGCACTCAAAAATTATTTCAATGGCGAAGGCCCGCTCCACGGGAACGATCGGTTTATTGTCGATAATAGTCTTTTCCGCCAGAGCAATTTTACGCCCAAATATGACGTCATCAACAAAGCCGATTTGTTTGTAGAGTTCAAGGATCTGTTTCCAGAAGATCTCATTCGCCAAGAGCCGCGTTTGCGCGATCAAGATCCCCTGACATTAATTCCCTATCGTCACACTCTGGGTTGCCCGTACAAATGCACGTTTTGCCAATCTGGTAAAGACACCGCCGTGCGCACACACTCTGCAGATGATGTCGTTCATCATCTCACTGTGCTTCGCAAAAAAGGATTCGAGAATTACCGCTGGTACAATGACAATGTCAATTTGGGGCCTATTTTTCCAGTGCAGTTGGCGGAAAAAATAATAGAGGCCAACATCGGCATCTTTTTTTCCGATTCGGCGAATATGATTCATACTTCCGAAAAAATTCTTGGAACTTTAGCTAAAGCCGGATGTGTCAAGCTGTGGTTTGGAGCCGAAACCTTGAGCCCCAAACTGCTTTTGCAAAACAATAAGCAGGCCACAGTCGAGGATGTCTACCGCACACTGCAGACCGCGCAGAAATTTGGAATTTGGAGTGGATTGTATCTCATCCTGGCGTTTCCCCATGAAACTGTCGAAGATTATATGCTCACTCATAATTTTATTAAAGACCGCACTGATCTCTACGACTGTATCGAAGTGAATATTTTTCGCCTGCTTGCTAACACCTATTATGCATCGGACCCAGAAAAATACAACCTACGCATCCGCGCGGTGGCCGACAACGGCCGCATCGCTGCCTACGATGAGATCGGTGGTATGTGTTGGGAAGAGCGCGTTCCTGAATCGGAACGACGTCTTGAAATGTTGTGGAGCATTTACAGTTTCGATAAAACATTGTTTTTTCAGAATGATTATTTGCTGTATGCACTTCTAAGAAGTGGATTGAGCAAAGCAGAAACAAAATTGTTTATGCAGAATATGTACGGTTACCTTTTGGACAATGGCTCCTTGGCAGACTATATGCTTAAAATTAATCGTTATATCGGCGACGATCGTCGTATACGCCTGGGACCAACGATCGTGGGTCGATTGATTGCCGACACTAGTAAAGAGAGCATCACCGAGTTCCGTCACACGCCCTACTAACGGGCATCATTTAAATATTCGAACTGTGCGCGAAAGTGAGTTCCTCTGTGCGAATCCATTGCTTTTAAAAATTCTTTGAGTTTCTGAGCATGGCGCGGATCAAATGGCTTTTCATGCAGGTAATTGAGAAGCCGTGTTTGGTGGTGCAGCAAATTCTTATGGTCACTTTTTGTGATCGTAAAATTTTCTACAAGGTGACGCACTCGAAGTTGTTCATCCGGGGAGAGCGCAGTGGGCTGCAGAAACTCCGGATAAGCTAAGAAAGAAACCGAGTCTTTGCAGCGGTCGTCAATGGCGTATTTTTGTTTTTCTGAGTACCACCACTGCATCGTGTAGAGCATGCTGGCTATATTGAGAACGTGTACAGTTGGCCGTACTACGACGTGGAGGTTGGGGAGTTGGTTCATCAACTCCAAATAAAATCGCACATGGGTACGGATGGTGGCCGCATCCGAAGGATAACGGATGTATTTGAGTTCGTTTTCGAAGATGGAATCCAAACTGAGCGTCACTTCCACGCGTTCAAACTTCGCCCACTGTTCGATGATTTGCGGTTTTGGGAGGACGGTGAGATTGGTGCTGTAATCCAGTCGGAAACCCTCAGGCTTGAGAAATTCGACGATATAGTTCAGAGTCGCCAAATGGATTTGATGTTCTAAAAACGGTTCGCCACCTGTGACTTTGAGTAAACGGAGGCCCGGGAAGGCGTTTAAATCTTGCGCGTTAAAGCGAAATTTTTTCTCTGGATATAGCGTTTTACCAAAGAGTTGTTTTTCCACCATCGTCCATGCACTGCTAAAGCGAGAATCACACATAATACACGACAAATTGCACGTGTTTGAAAACGCCACCTCGAGAGTGTGGGCCTCGGGCTTGTCTTCTAAAGGGTTGATGGCGTAGACGGCATCTGTATTTATTTTTTCTCTCAGACTTTTTGTATTTAATCGCTCTTCCTGGTCGCATTTGGCGCAACCGGCAATTGTTTTGTTGTGGAGCATATCCCGGCGCAGGTTTTCCCAGTAGGTACTGTGGAATGCTTGCGCGGGGTTACTGACTTCGGGAAAATTTTTGCCGCGTATATACCTGCAACAGGGTTTCACATTGCCGTCGGGGGATACAAACAGATGTCGCCAGGGTAACCCGCAAAACGAAGGGGACGACGTGGCTCGGTTTTCTATGTCCGTGAGAGCAGCGGTAGCGGCCGCTGAGGGTACTATGTCAGTATCTGGGTTTTGAGCACTCATCGTCGATTCCACGCTAGCCGTGACATTTCATTTTTGCAATGTCTAATAGGATGCCACGCCTTGACCACCGAAATCGATCACCCTTATCGTAGAGAGTAATGGACGCCCAACCCGTCGCTCTATTTTATCCTTCGCGTAAACCAGGGATGGTGGTGGATTGGTACGTGGGAAAAAGGTGCAATTTTGATTGTTCCTATTGCAGTGATATTATTCATGACCAACGCTCACCTCATGTGCCTCTGGCGGATATGCAGAGAGTCGTAGATATACTGACGCGCCATCATGGACGCAACATTAGCTGGAGTCTTACTGGTGGTGAGCCGACCCTCCATCCCGATTTTTTACAACTGTGTTCCTACATGCGCGAGCGCGACCCTTCCGTAATCAGTATTACAACAAACGGGTTTCGACCCATTGAGTATTTGGTGGAACTCTTTAATCTGCTGGATTGTGTAGTGATTAGTTTGCACTTGGAGGCAATGGCGCCGCGTCTTCAGCTGTATGTGGAAAAAATTCTCCAGCTGGAGGAGTGGAAAAACCAGTGGAATCGTGTCGCTGGTACTCATCAAAAAACTCTAATTGTGCGTATTATGGTGGCGCCTGGGCAGTCGGAGCAGGTGCAGTATCTGTTTGAAACATTTAAAGATCAAAAGCTCGAGCGTTGTGAGTTGAGGATGGTGAAGGGACCAAATTATAAAGAACCCAAAGTGCCCGGTGTAAAAAGAGTGGGGTACGAGGACAAATTCGCAGAGAGTGAGCGCGCAGCCATCATCGGACTCATGAAGGAGGAGCGGCAAAAAAAACTAAAACTCTTCTCCCGCAGCGATGGTGTTCTCATCAGCGAGGAATTTCATTACAACGATTTGGTATTTCATCGTCGCAACAGTTTTAAGGGGTGGCACTGCTGGGCGGGCTTGGATCACATTAAGATTGATCCTGCAGGAGAGATCTTTCGCGGCTCCTGCTTTGTTGGTGGATCCGTAGGCAATATTTACCGCGATCCCCATTTCCAACTTCCTTCAATGCCCATAGTCTGCGACAAATTGCTGTGCGGAGACAACATGGACTTGCGTTCGCGCAAGGTGAAGCAGATGGACTCCGACTTACTTCGGCAGGTGGGAATCGAGCCATTTGACATGATGTCCTCAATCAATACTGTTTGATGCCCGGGACAAATTCTTTTAATCTTTTCAGTGATGGAAAAGTCGCGCGAAGTCTATTTTCTTGGGGTTGAAAGTGCATTTCCGGTGCAGACATTCACGCAACGTGAGGTTTTTCAAAAGCTGAGAATCGAAGGCCCTCATCAAAAAAGCTTCGAACGTTTTTTCAACCACCCTCATATTGAAAAACGCCACCTGTCACTGGAACACAGTAACGAGACTAATTCTCAACTCATCGAGCGATTTAAAAACGAGTCTTTAAAGCTCACCCGGGAAGCGACCTCTCGACTGCTCAATAAACTCAATGTATCCTCGCAACACATCGATTTTGTGTGCTGTATCACCTCGACGGGTTTTATTGTGCCGTCCTTGTCAGCTCTGCTGTACAAAACCCTAGGACTCCGCGCTGATTGCGAGCGGCTGGATGTTGTCAGTATGGGGTGCAATGCTGGGTTGAACGGCTTAAAGGCCGTTAAAAACTGGTGCGCCGACAATCCGGGGCGCAAGGGGTTGCTGGTGTGTGCGGAGATCTGCTCTGCTATTTACTGTTTGGATGGTAGCGAGAACACGGATCTCGTCAATTCGCTTTTTGGTGACGGCATAGCGGTGGCCCTATTGGAATCTTCAGGCAAACATGCTGGAAAATATCCGCGTGTCAGTCAGTTTCAATCGTATCTTATTCCCGAGTCATTACCGATGTTGCGTTTTGATTACAATTCGGCGCAAAATCGCAACTGCTTTTTTATAGATAAAAAAACTCCCGAAACATTGGCGCGACACATACATATTCCTATAAACTCTCTACTCGATCGCGAGAATTTAACGCTCAACCAGTTGACTCTCTGGATTGTCCATACGGGCGGAGCCGCTATTCTGGACGCTATTGAAAAAAAGCTAGAGCTACCACCCGAGGCGCTCAAGTACACCAGAGAAACTCTCAAGCACTACGGAAACATATCCAGCGCGAGCTTTCTGGCTACCTACCAGCTGTACCAAGATTCACAAGCCTTAAACGCCCATGAGAATGCCGTTATGATTACAATGGGACCTGGCCTAACTATCGAGACGGCTATCTTGAGGTGGGCATGAGCCATATAGATTTTTCCGTGGTCAATAATCGTTTGCACATTGTTATCGATCGAGCCGAAAAAGCAAATGCGATGGATTCGAAAATAGCAAAGCAGTTAATGGCACTGATTAAAAAGTACAGCTCTAAGGTGCGTTGTATCGCGCTCGAAGGTCGTGGAAAAAATTTGTCGTCGGGTGCGGACTTGGCGTGGATTTATAAAGAAGCCAACCTTTTGCCACTTGCGGAAATGTATTGGACATTTCTTACTTGTGCTGTGCCTATTGTGAGTGCTGCTAAAGGCAAAAATACAGGCGGGGCGCTCGGACTCTTGGCCGCTGCCGATGTCGCGGTAGGCACTCCTGAGAGCTCCTATCAGCTCACCGAGACTCGTCTAGGACTTTCGCCAGGAATTATCACTCCTCTTCTCCAATGGCGAATGGGTTCGCGGCGTTTGGCAGAGCTAGCCCTGCTACATCCCGTGATATCTGCCGATCGAGCTCTCGAAATCGGACTCCTCTCCGCGGTAGAGGCAAATACGCAAGCTTACATCGAACATTGCCAACATCAGTTTGAAAAGGCCACTGCACGATCGTTGTCGGTCACTAAAGCGATGCTGCTTAAAAATTCCGGCATTACCAAACAGGTTCTTGTAAAATGTGCGCGCCAATCGTCACAGTTGGCCAAAGACAATGAGACACGCCAGCGAATCGCACTGTTCTTGAGGAATTCGCAATGACAGATCAGGAGATCTTTCAAGAAATTATCGTTCCTACTTTTGAAAAGTGTGCGCAGAACACGCCGCATTTCAAAGACGTCCGTCCTGAGTTGTCGACACAACTCTATGGAACGTCCCAAGCACTTCTGGATTCCATGGGTCTTGTTGCTTTTATTTTTGTTCTTGAAGAGGTTCTCTGCAATAAAGTTGGAACAAAAGTGGAATTTGCAACGGACGAGATCATAGATACATCCACAAATTACTTTGCACGGGTAGACTCGTTAATTCCATTGATCCAAAAAAAAATGGGCGCCAGTGATGCCGGCTGATTTGTTTTTAATTTCGAACTGTTCCACAACAACATACAATGAATTTGTAAAATCAGTGGATCACTACAAGACACTTTGGCGCGGAAATACGACGTTAAAAGTTCTTCCCGCGGCACACGCTCGTGACACGTTCGCACAGGTTATTGCTCTCGTGGAAGAGCATCAACCTTTCCATATCTGTTCAGCCATCCGCTACAATGATCCCCATTATAGGGCCGATGTCGTCGAGGCGGCTCGAATGGACTGCGAATTTGGTGACGTGAAGATGACGTATATGGGACGTGGAACAAATGTCATTGCCGATCTGTCGTCGATCAGCGGTAGCCCTTGCATTGTCAAAACGTCGGGCTCCCTGAGCGTGCGTCACAAATTTGTCCTTCACGATTTACAAAAATTCCTCAAAAAGTACAAAACTATCGGCCCCCATTATAAAACCACTTTGGCCTTTTCACCCCTAGATTCCATAGCCGGATTGGAAACCCTGCTCGAGGCCTATGCACATCGCGCCCGCCTCGCACTTTGCGATAACAAACTCTCACCGAGGGAAATCATAGATGTCATCAGCGCGCAAACGGTAGACTACTTTCAAACCACTCCGAGTTTTATGAACCTATTAAGACCCGAGCTGGCAGCATGCAGCCATAAATTGCAGCCGCTCCGCAAAATCGCCTTTGGGTCGGAGCCATCGCTCGAATCTACTTTACGAGCTTATCAGGAGCGCTTGCCTCGAGCTGAGTTGATGCATACCTATGGAATGACGGAGGTAGGAATTCTTAAAACCATTACAGACGGTGAGCGGCCTTGGAGATTGACTCTGAACAGAGAAATCAATCCATTTCGTATCGAAGGTGGGCTGCTAAGTGTTCGCTCTCCATGTATGATGTTGGGTTACCTCAATCACGAGGGCGGCGCCGATGCGGATGGTTGGTTCCGCACGGGAGATGTGGTGGACGACAGAGATCCTCACGATTTTTTCCGTATCATCGGTCGCCAGGACGGAACTATTAATGTAGGAGGTCGCAAATTCTTCCCCACCGAATTGGAAGATATCATTTCCAGAATCACAGCTGTTAAAGATGTCATGGCCTACTCTCAGCGCCATCCTTTGATTGGAAACGCAGTATGTGTCGATATCGTCCTCAATGAGAATGAGGAGGAGACAAATTTTCGATCTTACTTTAAAGATTTCTCAGAGAGTCAATTGCCCAGCTACATGATTCCCGCAGTAGTGAGAATTTTCGCCGCGGATATTTTTTCAGAACGGCTAAAAAAGATGAGACCGCGTCTATGACTTACGAATCCAGCGCATTCATTTTTTTTGTAGCCTTGAGCGCCTTTGCCTTTTACTTACTCCCGGCCAGCTGGTTCCGATGGAAATTTTTTACCATGAATATTTTGTGGCATGCCAGCTGGAGTTGGCAATGGGCCGGCATTCATTTTTTAATATGTGTTGTCAACTATTGGCTGCTCAAGTCCTCTTTGCCGCGCAAGCTCTACATTGCCTTAACTTTTGATGTGCTTGCTTTCGTGCTACTGCGAATGCTCATCGAGACTCAACACATCCCCCTTTATGGGTTAAGCTTTGCAATTCTTGGCCTGCTTTCGCTTTTCCTACTGCAGATTCGGTCACAATCTGCCAAACCTGTGGTACACGTCCTCGATCTTTACAATAACGTAACTTTTTTCCCAGCACTCATGGCGGGCCCCATCCATGTCTTTAAGTCGCAGAGTGCCGATTACTTCACACGTACGAATTCCGTCAATGTAAAATCAATAATCAGTGGAGCGCTCATATTTATTGTTGGTTTATTTAAATATCTCTTACTAGTCTTTTGGATCCGAGAGCTCCGCAATCTTCTAGAGTTTGCGGACTACGCGGCCATCAATGCCGTAATATACGGTTTAATCACGACACTCGGGATTTATGTTCATCTTGCGATGCTCAGCGATTGCGGAAGGGGCGCTGCAGCGGTTTTCGGAGTGACCTTATCTTATAATTTTCGATCACTGTTGTTTGCGGCCAATCCGCTGAACCTCTGGGATCGTTGGAATATCTCGGTAAGCCACTGGATTCGCGATTTTGTTTCTTTCCCTCTCATGCTCCAGTTTGGTCGGAAGGTGAATAAATATTTAATAGTTATGGTTTCGTTTGTTCTGATCGGATTGTGGCATGGATTCGACTGGAGCTGGTTGGCCTTTGGTGTTGGCAACGGGCTGGCGGTTGTTTTATATTCTTACATTCAAACCAAGTTCAGCACTTTTAAACACGCACAAGCTATTCTGGGCGGCGTGCTATTAATTTGCGTGCTGTCGTTCAATGGATTAATCACATCCAGCTACCGCGCCTACAAATTATTTTCACCGGACAGGTTCCTTTTGTGGAGTCCATTCGCGCCAATTGGTACATTCCCTTATCTTTTGCTCGCTGTCCTACTCACGTTTTATTTTCTCATTGAATACAAACAGGAAAAAGAAAAAAACCTGGATTTTTATTTGCGCTGGCCATTCCCGGTTCAGGTTGGCATAGTGGCAGTAGCCGTTATTGCATATATTTTCACGGTAGAACTTTGGAGTGACGACGAGTTTCTTCCGCCCTTCCTTTACTTTTTAATGTAATCCGGATGGAGCTGAAGAGCTTCGAAAATGTAAGGCACAGCAGCTTCTGCAATCAGTTTGTGACCGTAAGATGTGGTGTGATGCTGATCCCATTTTATGAAACCGGAACCCTTCATCTCTGCTGCGTTTAAAATCTCGTAGATGGGAATCGATTTATAGCCATTCTTAGCAAGCATTCGCGAGTAACGCGAGGGATAGTTGTCCAAAATGAATATCTTAGTATTAGTCTCAGCAATTTTTTTAACTTTTAACATGTATCCGACTTCTTCGTCAGTGCGGTATAAGTAATCCAGTACAATCACGTGGGGTTGAATCTGCTCGATGATGCCGCTCGCCACTTGTTCTGGAAAATTATCGGTTCTGTTGTCTGTAAAATTGTATAGCATCACATCGCATTTAAGCTGATAGGTAAGCAGTTTTTGATAGATCTGGACAAAGTAAGGATCGTCGCGCAGACGTGCCCCCGTGCCCACACCGCGCGATCCACCCAGCAGGAGGATCCTGCAGGCGTGTTTTTGTACAGCGATGGGACGTGAAGGCTCCACCGTTTCGCACGAGCTGCCGAACCGCTGATCGCAAATAAACGGTCCCTTGAAAATGACCGGTTTGTCTTGTGGGTGCAAACTATAAAAAATAGTGCGAATGTGTTCATCTGTTAGAATGTCGTGCCCTGTGACCAGCTTGTACCAGTGTTTAAAAAATCGCTTTCGATAAAATTCGACGTAACTGACCGGAGTAGAGAGTTCTAAAAGAATATCATCGTAAAACGCAAGTGAGCGTCGAGACCAGTTGACAATATCGAACAAAAAAACGATCGCGATAAGTGTGAAAACGTAGCCGAGAAAGCGTACGGCGCCTCGTCTGCGCCCGAATGCCACCGAAAGTGCTATTAGCAATCCTGCACTCACAAGCGCGAGAAAGAAATGTTTCCACCAGACTCCGCGCGGCAGTTGAAATTTAAAGTCGTCGCGAATCTGTTGGCCATTATCAAAGGAGGCCTTCACGTTGTCGATCTGGGCTCGGTAGTTACCTCCGCGAAAGCCAATGCTCCCCGAACGTAGAGAGAAATTCCCATTGAATGCTGTATTCTCGTTCACGCGAACTTCAAGTTTTGAAGTGGACGGAATGTAATTAATTGCGACGCTATTCCAAACCAAGAACGGGTGAATGGAGATATTGCCCAAATCTCTTTTTTCCAAAAAAGCTCCGTCGCGATTAGCGACATAGAGAAACGAGTGTTTGAAAGGAGAGTTGTATATTCGAACTCCTTGCACACCCTCCGCTGAGCGCGAAAGTTCCACATCGATATAGACATTGTAGGAGATTCGGAACTCGAATGAAAACTGCGTCAGTACCCCTTGTTTTTTACTATACACCTCTTGGCGTCCAAACCACGGATGAAGGTTCAGCACATTCATAGCAAGCGCTGGACGAGTGAACGTATATGTTTCACTGCCGTTGAGAAGATATTGCATCTCGGGCTTACCAGATGCCCACTCCGTATTATGGACTAAAATATTTTGCGAGCTTGCCAGCCAGTAGTTGGCAAGGGTTGCGACTAACAACGCAAATAGGAGAGACGCCGCCAATATCTTTGAGGTTCCACTCGTTGGGAGTTTCACCGTTAGCTCCCCAAATCCTTGAGGCACCTTTCGAGATGGGCAAAGTCTTCGTGGCGGAAATCGAGCAAGAAGGTGTCATAACCTTTTGCAGTGTAATTTTTAATTTGTGTTCGCACGAATTCATAACTTCCTACCAAGTAGGGCGAGGAGGATCGAAAGTTCATCAATGGTTGTAAGCAAAACTGTGCATCTTTAGGCAAGGATGTTTTCAAGTGTTCCCTGAGCCAAATGTTCCAAGGAGTTTGTGAGTTCGCCATGCTCAGCTTAAACATTATTTCGCCTTCACGAGACTGGGGCCAATGTTCATCCAATGCCGCTTGAGCTTCCTCGGCGGAGGGCCGAGTGCAGATTCCCAATCCTAATCCAGAATTCTTTTGAGTTGCAGCGGGGAGGCTGTCCTGCGGGCGCAGATTGTGGATAAAATAAACATTTTCGTCGCTGACAGTGCTTGCGAACTGCCCCGAAATAAAAACAGCCACCTTTCTTGCAACCGGCCTGTGAATACGTACTGTTGAAAAGTTGTAGTGCTCGCCTGCAAAGCCTTTGAGTTCGCCGTCATTGATTAAGGCACTAAAAATTTTGAAAAACTCCACCAGACGCGTCTGTTTTTGCTGCGGACTGGTGTTTTCGTTGAGTGATTGCATTTCATTAAAAAACGATCCGGTAATCAAATTGATGCCTATGCTGTTTGAATACAGTGCTAATAGCGTAGCTACTTTTTGGGCGGTTTCCACGGGATGATTATATATAGGGTTGATCGCAATAAGGGGAGAGAAGCGTGAATCGCGGCCCATGCCATACTGAGCAAGCGGCCAGGGGTTTAGGCGTTTATGTCCAAATGTAATCAGTGTGTAATCAAAAAGGCCAGAAGAGCTCACCGCAAAAGCTGTGTGCAACTTTTCGAGATCCCACTCTGCGTCTGCGGCAGGGGCGGGGTTGAGAATATTTAGCCATTTCGTTTTCTTCATGAATTCCATTGTTTCCTTCAGCCCCAAATGTACAATTCAACTATGATCTGGAGCAAGCTCTACATCGATATCTTGATGCTCTACGCCCCAGGCGTGTTGGCTATCGTGTTGAGCCATTGGATTCCTTCCAGCGAACAGTCGGCGGCGTTACTGGTGTTTTCATTTGTTTCCGCGGGAGTCCTCGATTCCGGCCATGTTTACGCTACACTCTGGCGCACATACTTTCGCCCCTCTGAACGCCAACGAACTTCTGTCTATTGGCTCGTTCCCATAGTATTTTTTGCCGTCTTTTATCTATGGGTTCACTTCCAATGGAAATATTTGGCAGCTTTTGTTGTGTATGCGACAGTCTTTCACAATGTGCGGCAACTTTTAGGAATCTCCAGATGGTATCAAAAGCTCAACAAGCAATGGAGTAAAGTTTCTGATATTTTTTTGTACAGTCTGTGCGCAGTCCCCTTTGTGGCATTTCATTTTCGGGAAACGCCGAAGTTGGCGGCGTATTACGCCACAGATGAACTGTTTTTTTATCCTAACAGCTCCGTATACGTCGTCGCGATCGCGTTTTTTACAGTGGTTTCATTCTCTTGGCTGGGCTTCGAGGCCTATCGCCTCTACCGGTACGGTGACTTTAACCGAACGCTATCGGTTTTTTTTGCGGCGTTATTTTACGGTTGTGCATTTATTAACGGCGAAACGGCGGCGCAAATTCTTTTTCCGTTGGTTGTCAGTCACGGCTTTAGCTACTTGGCTCTCACCGATCTCTCGTTGCGACGGATAGAACCCACTCTCTACAAAGGTTTCGTCCCTCTTGCGGTTGTTGTTTTGACGGCGTTTATTTTTGGGAGTGCCGAATATTGGGTCGAGGACGAGTGGCTTGATCTGAGCTCCAACGGTCAGGCATTCACCACAGCACTATTGCTCACACCGTTATTCTGCCATTATTTTTTCGATTCTTTTTTGTGGAAAAGCACCCATCCTGACGCTCGCAGAATATATGCTTAAATAATAGCCACGGCGCGCACTGAATCAGTTCATGACACTCTAGCGCCCAAGTGAGACTTGTTGGCATCTCCGAAAAATCTGCACTAGGCTAGTACATATTTTCGCGGGGGTTATAGTGTTCCTTGTGTTTTTTTTGTCCCATTTGCTTTTATCTCACGGTGTGGAGAAGCCTACGATTGCGGTTCCTAAAGTGGATCTGGAATTTTGGAACAACGACACCAGCAATCTGTGGAACAACAACTGTTACAATTACTCCACCAACCGGCTTACACACTCCTTTGCTCAACCGGGTGAAGCGAGCGATTCGATGTATAAGGATGTGAGTTGTGAGGAAGTGACGAGAGCTGCGACGAAAGATCTGGGAATTACCTCGACAGACGCGTTTTCCCAAAAAAGCAAATCTGAGGACACGCTCATTGCTCTCGTGGTGGCACCTGGCTATGATTTCCACTGGTATCGGCGCGACGACAACCGCTTTTGGTCCCACAAACCCGGATCCACAGATGCGACGACGAAGGACCAGAGCGATAACGTTATTACGGATCCTGAAATGGCGGATCGAGGCTTTTACACAGAGTTCTGCGGTTATTTTAAGGTGAAAAATTACCCCATGGATTCAACGGAGCAGAATGGTGGATACGTGCGCATCGGAAACATGACACATCTACCTGAACTCGAGGATGAGAGCGGATATATGGCTCGAGTCGCGCCACCGCAAAATTCTGAAGTAGAAATACTTATCTACTCGGGCCGAAAAAACCCAGTGCTCCCACTGCAGGCCTTTTTGAATTCCAGCCCCTTAGAAAAACCACTCAAAGATCTTGCACAACGCTTTAAGGAGCGCGCGATTGTGTCCACAGATATCATTGTGCCCTCACGCTTGGGATATAATGGAATTCTCATACATGATCGTCAGGGCCTGTTATTTCCCAAGGGAACCTCGGTGCACCTTAAGGGCACCACTTTGGTTGCTTACTCTCCCGGCAGATCGGTGAAGGCTCTCGCCGGCGACTTCTCAGAAGTAGAAAAGCTGCTACGTCACCGTTTTTGATCGTTAAGCTTTATTTGCACGAACCGGCCTGTGCTTTTTGCGTAGACAAGATTTCGTCTGTTCTCAATACTTGAGTGATGAAGAAAACCTTTATTACTATTTTTGTATTTGTCACAGCGCTACTCATTATAGTACCGCTGCACTCGAAAACTGGAAAAGTTCCCCGCTATTCTCAAGAGTCCGCAGAGACAGTTCCATCCAATCCCGTCTTTGCGGAAGTCGACAAACTCAAAAGTGAGCAAAAGTTCCAGGAGGCCTTGGTCAAGGCACAGGAGATGTTTGCAGAGGCCAAAAGAAAAAAAGATTACCAGCTCATCACGGAGTCGCTTATTCGTGCGACCGATCTGATGGTTGGACTCGGTCAGGTGGAGGCCGCCGTTGTTTTCTTTAAAAGCACAACGAAGTCGAATCTCGCGGCCCATAGTGTTTTGTTGGACATTTACTACGGCAATCTGTTGGGCGCGTACTACACAGCATACAGTTGGGAAATCCAAAATCGCGAGAAAACCGCGACCATGGACAAAGACATTAAGACGTGGACAGCCACACAGATCAGTTCTGAAATTCTGCGCGCCTATAGTAGTGCTCTACAGAGTGAGGATCTTCTTCAGAAAAAGTTACCCGACTTTTACAAGTACTACGTCGCAAAGAACACCTATCCACAGGACGTGCGGCCAACTGTTCGCGACTTTGTGGTTTATTCCGCGGCCAATCACTTAGCCAACTCGTCATTCTGGACCGCTCGTGAATCTAACGAAACGTCTGGCCTTCCGCTATCGGCAATGCTCAAGGGAGCTGCGTCTTTGTCTTTAACAGATTCTCAGCATCATCCACTAGTTCGGATGGCCTCGCTTCTTTTGAATCATAAGGCATTTCATGCAAAGCACGATCGCTGGGGAGCCGCCCTCGAGGCTCAGTACACTCTTTACGAAAAATTACTTCAGCATTTAGAACAGAAGCAGGATCGGCGTATCGTTATGAAGGCGTTATTGGAACTCCAGACGGCAGATCGTTCTAAAAAACACCAGTGGTGGGCGACGGGGCAAGCATTACTGGCGCAACAGCTAATGGTGGATGCCGAGAACGAGGATCGCTTTGTCCACGCGCTCGAGGCCATAAATTTGGCGATAAAACTGTATCCTGAATCTTACGGTGCTCGAAAAGGCATTTCACAAAAAAGTGAAATTCTTAGACCCCAGTTCACTATGGTTTCCATGAGTCACGATGGAGAATCGAAACAGTCTTTGCAGATCAATTACAAAAATGTGCCGCGCTTGCATTTTCGCGCATACGCTATGGACCTAAAAAAAGAGGTTCAAACCGCGCCTGCTGGCGAACTGTGGGGACACCATATTTTGGAAAAATGGCGCAAGCAGAGTTTTGGTGAACCTGTTGCCAGTTGGATCGAAGACTTACCGCCAACGAAAGATTACGTGGAGCATGTCGCATACGCCAAACCCCAACTCAAAAAGCATGGCGCCTATTTGATAATGAGTTCGGTACACGCGAGCTTTGCGGATCAACCGGGAAATCAAATTCAGGCCGTGCCGTTTGTACTCACAGGGATCGTGTTGCAGAGGTGGAATTTAGATTCAGGGAATGTGGAGCTGCGAGCGGTTTCTGGTGAAACAGGGCAACCGATTTCTGGCGTCACTGTTTCCAACTGGGCGCGCAATGAGAAAAACAGCTGGAGTGCTCCAGCTGTGAATCGGGGCGCCCAGACCAGCGACGCGTCTGGCTTGGTACAATTTGTGAGAATTCCGAAGATCTACGAATATTTCCAAATTGCCGAAAAAGGTGAGGACGTAGCATACATGGGCAGCAGTTGGTCTTCTGATAAAATGCAAACCGGTCTTCGCCGAATCATAGTAATGACTGACAGAAGCATTTTTCGACCCCAGCAAAAAATCTATTGGAAGGTGCTCGATTTTCACGGTGATAGCGAAAAAGGCAATCTGGTAGTGAGCGCCAAGCAAAAACTTGTCGTGGAGTTGTATGATGCCAATCGCAAGGTTGTTGCAGCTAAGAATGTAACGACCAACGAATATGGTAGCGCATCGGGAGAATTTGTTGCCGAAAAGGGCAAAGCGTTGGGTGCGTGGCAAATCATAGTTCGTCGCGGGAACGAAACGTATGCGGGTTCTGCCTCGGTGCGCGTGGAGGAATACAAGCGTCCAACATTCGAAGTGGAACTCAAACAACCGACTACGACTTTGCGACTCAACAAAAAGGCCACAGTGCTCGGAGAGGCGCGATACTATTTTGGACAATCTGTTACTAATGGCAACGTTAAATGGCGCGTGGAGAGAGTGGCTTTTGGTCCGTGGTGGTGGCGGGGGTCACGACAATTCAAAAACGAGACAATCGCCACTGGAAAAGCCAAGGTAGCTCCAGACGGTACGTTTAAAATGGATTTCACGGCGAAGGCCGATGAGCGTGAGAAGGAAAGCGTGGGTTTGCAGTACCACTTTACTCTTCACGCAGACGTCACGGATGAAGGCGGGGAGACGCGCAGTGGAGTCAAAGAATTCCATTTGGGATTTGTAACCATTGATGCCAATATCGCCGCAAAGGCCAACTACTTTAAGTCTGAGTCTCCGATTGAATTTGCAGTAACCCTCTCCGATCTCGACGGGCAGGGTAAAGCTGGAAATGGAAAGTGGCAAATCGTCAAAGTCGCGCAGCCTGAAAAGCCACTTCTACCAGTGGATTTGCCGTTAGCAAACGCAAGATCATCGGCAAAAAAATACGCGTTGCCTGGTGATGGTCAGCGACCGCGCTGGGATACGCGCTATGAAGCGGCGGATATACTTAGCAAATGGCCAAGTGGCGCTTCAGTCAGTGAAGGAAATTTAAATCATGACCCCAAGGGTCTTGCGACCTTAAAAGTCGATAAGGGGCTCAGCGAAGGTCTCTACCGATTGATCTACAAGAGTAAAGACGAATTTGGTGGTGAACTCAGCATCGCAAAAGAATTTTTTGTCGTAGGGAGTGGGTTTAAGACGGCAATGCCTCTGCTTGCCATGAGCGACAAGTCGACCTACGAAGTAGGTGACACCGCAAAGTTCATTGTTGCAAGCGGCTTTAAAGATCAAAGTCTGTTTGTTGAGGTATACTCAAATCGTCGAAGAAAGAAAAAAATAGAGGCCCAAGATTTTCAAATCATCGAAATTCCTATCACCGAACAGGAGCGCGGCGGTTTTACTCTGGCGGTGAGCAGTGTGCGCGATTATCAAGTTTTACGTGCCGAACAGTCTGTGGCCGTTCCGTGGACAAGCAAGCAGTTGAACATTCACACTACAACCTTTCGTGATAAAGTGCGTCCAGGATCAAAGGAAACCATTCGCTTAACTATCAAAGACAGTGCATTCAGGGCGGTGGGTGCAAAAGCCGCGGAAGTGCTGGCCTTTATGTATGACCGCAGTCTGGATTTTTTCGCCCCTCACAGTGTGGAGTCGGCGCTCTCGTCTTATCCCCAGCGTGCTGGCCTACCACAATTGGACGAAAGTGTTTCCGCCAATTTTGCCACCAGCTATGTTCACAATGTGGACTATGTGAGTGCCCCACCCCTGCCACGCGAAGACACCATCGTCTCGTTACACGGCTATGCGATTGGCGGACCGGGGCACCGTGGAAAGATGGAATATGCCATGCAGAGTTTAGCGCCCATGGCCGACAGTGTGAGTTCTCGGCAGGGGCCAGCAGTTGCGAAAACCGCTGCACTCGAAGCAAAATCCGAGATGGAAATCAACGAGAAGCGAGTTCAAAAAGAAGTCAAAAAAGATTTGGATATTGCGCAGCCATCGGTGCGCAGCGATTTTTCGGAAACTGCGTTTTGGCGGCCCCATTTGCGCACCGATGCCAGCGGTAACGTCAGTATAGAGTACACAGTTCCAGACGCACTTACAGCCTGGAACTTTTGGGCAGCGGCTATCACCACTGATGTGCGTTCCGCCGT
>CAYNTO010000012.1:5041-11199 GCA_964400355.1 uncultured Pseudobdellovibrionaceae bacterium | reverse complement strand
TTACAGCCTGGAACTTTTGGGCAGCGGCTATCACCACTGATGTGCGTTCCGCCGTTTACAATGGCAAAGCACAGAGTGTGAAAGAGTTGATGGTCCGGCCCTATTTGCCTCGCTTCCTGCGCGAGGGGGATGAGGCGCAAATCAAAGTTATGGTGAATTCTTCCTCGTCTTCGGTTATGAGTGGCGACTTGGAAATTTTTATCGAGGACGCGGAGTCTGGCAAAAGTGCATTGCCCGCATTCGGACTCGGTGCCAAAGAGAGCAAGCACAAATTCTCGGTAAACCCTAATGGCTCGACAACGGTATCGTTTATGGTGCGCGCACCCAAATTGGTACGGCCCTTTAACTTCACAGTTAGAGCCACTGCGAACGAATATTCCGATGGAGAAAAACGCGTTCTTCCCGTATTGCCGAGTCGGGTCCATCTGGCGCAATCACGGTTTGTTACCCTTCGCAACAAAGATCAAAAGACAATGGAGTTTTCTGAATTAGCCAAGGGCGACGATCCAACGCTCATCTCCGATCGACTGGTCTTAAACGTAGATGCCCAGTTGTTTTATGGAGTTTTACAGTCACTGCCATATTTAATCAGTTATCCTTACGAGTGTGCGGAGCAAACGCTCAATCGGTTTTTATCGACGGGTATCATTCATCAGGTTTACAAAAAGTATCCATCTGTGCAAAAGATGGCCTTAGAAATGTCCAAACGGAAGACAGTGCTGGAGACTTTTGATGGAGTCGATGCTAACCATCGCATGATGTTTGAAGAAAGCCCGTGGCTCCAGGATGCGAAGGGTGGGGCACAACTGGATACCGACATGACCAATGTTCTCGATAGTCGAGAGGTGATTGCCGAAAAAGACCGAGCACTCAAAAAACTTCGCAAAATGCAGACGGCAGAGGGTGCGTTCCCCTGGTTCGACGGCGGCCGTCCAGATGAATACATTACCCTGTACATGTTGATGGGTTTTTCACGAGCTCAGGAGTTCCATGTGGAAGTGCCCAAGGACATCATTGTAAAAGCCTGGAAGTACATGAAGTCGTGGAATAATTCCTTTTTAAAAAAATGTATTGCTAGCCAGGGGTGTGCAGAGCTCACCACTTTACTGAACTTTGCATTAACGTCCTATCCTGACGATTCCTGGACAGGCGGTGTATTCTCTGCAGAGGATCGAAAACTTTTTCTAGAGCATAGTTTTAAGAGTTGGAAGACCCACTCTCCTCTATTAAAAGGATATTTGGCACTCACGCTCAAACGCATGAACAGGTATCAGGACGCGCAACTTGTTTGGGCCTCGGTGATGGATTCCGCGAAGTCGACAGACGAGTTGGGCACCTATTGGGCCCCGGAAGAGCGTTCGTGGCTGTGGTACAATGATTCGATCGAAACCCATGCTTTCGCTCTACGCGTTCAAATGGAAATGGCGCCGGCAGATAAAAAGAACGATGGTCTCGTACAATGGCTCTTTCTCAACAAAAAGATGAATCACTGGAAATCCACACGTGCCACTGCTGAGAGTATTTACTCCTTGGTTCATTATTTAGAAAAGGAGAAATCGTTGGGTGTAAAAGAAGAGATCGTGGCCAAAATTGGAGGCCAGAGTCACATCTTTCGTTTTGATCCGGAAAAATATACGGGTAAAAAGAATCAAGTAGTCCTTTCGAGCGAGCAGATTCGACCAGAGCGCGATGCAAAAATAACGGTGAGTAAATCTACTCCGGGTTTTGCATTTGCTTCATCGACGTGGCATTTTTCCACCGAAAAAATTCCGATGAAGGGCGACGGAGATATGTTCAACGTTTCACGGAAATATTTTATTCGCGAAATGAAGGGTAAAGAGTGGACACTTAAGCCTTTTTTAGCGGGAAGCGCGGTCCAAATTGGAGATCAGATCGAAGTGCAGATTTCGTTAAGAGCTAAGCACGCCGCTGAGTACGTGCATCTTCGCGATCCTCGCGGCGCTGGGTTTGAGCCCGATGAGCAAATCAGCCAGTACCGTTCGGACTTGGGCTTGTATTACTACCAGGAAGTGCGTGACAGTGGAGGCAATTTCTTTTTCGATCGCTTGCCGGTGGGACAATACACATTTAAGCACCGATTGCGCGCCACCATGTCGGGCACATTCCGTGTCGGACCAGCGACAGTGCAATCGCTCTATGCTCCGGAATTCAATGCCTACTCCAATGGTGATATTGTGACGGTCAAAAACTAGAGTGGGAAGAACGCGCGCCGCTGCATCTTATTGTAGCGCGCGTTTTAAGATTTTACCGGAGTCGCCTTTGGGAAGAGCTTCGATAAATTCGAAGTATTTAGGAATTTTATATTTTGCCAGATTGTTACGGCAATGCTCACGCAAATGATTTTCGCTGGTGCCGCCCTGTTTACGCACTACAAACGCTTTCCCGACTTCTCCCCACTTTTCATCTTTCACCCCGATAACGGCCACTTCGCGCACGTCCGGATGTTTTTGTAACACCTGTTCGATCTCTGCAGGATAAACATTTTCCCCGCCACTTTTGAACATGTCTTTTTTTCGACCAGCAATGTAGTGATAGCCGTCATCGTCTTTGTAGGCCAAGTCGCCTGTCATGAGCCAGCCGTTGCTAACGGTGTTCAACGTGGCATCTGTATTGTTCCAGTACCCAGCCATGCACATCGGGCCTCTCAACCACAGCTCACCCACGGTATTGGCAGCCACATCTTTACCGTGATCGTCGACTATCCGTGTTTGCACGTAAAAATTGGCAAAGCCAATGGAACCAATTTTGCGAATGGCGTCTTCTTCATTGAGAGAAAACACATTGGGGCCAAATTCAGTAAGGCCGTAGCCTTGGCGAATGGGTGTGCCTTTAGCGTGCCACTTTTCGATGAGTGGCAGCGGCATCGGTTCACCACCCACTACGGCGTAGCGCACACTGGAGAGATCGACAGATTCAAATAGCGGATGCTGAGCCATCATATCCATGGTCGTGGGCACACCAAAGATTAACGTGCATTTTTCCTGCTCGGAAAGCTGCAGAATTTTTTCTGCATCGAATTTATTTATAAATATAATTTTGCCGCCGCGGTGGAAAAACGGGGTGGTGAGCACATGCCATGCGCCCGTGTGGAAAAATGGTAAAAAAATCACTGCACAATCGGACTGTGAAATATTGAGTCGTAATGTGGTGTTGATCGAATTCCAAAAGATCATTTTGTTGCTGATCATGGCGCCTTTTGGTGCTCCAGTAGTGCCGGACGTATATATGATCATCGCCGTGGTCTCAAAGTCGCCATGAAATTCGGAATAAGTGGGAGCATGCATTGTGCGTACAGCGGTTTGAAAACTTTTATCTCCGCTCAGTAGACAGCGCGCGCAGGACACCCCAATCGTGTCTAGAGTTTCATTAAAACTCGAATCGTGCACCACCAAGCGGGGTTGGCAATCGGTGAGAATGTGTTCCAACTCGCGCGCCGTAAGACGGTAATTCAGCGGTACTAAAATAACCCCTAGTCTCTGCAGAGCAAAAAATAAAACCACATAGGAAAGATCATTTGCGGCGAGGACGGCGACACGATCTCCGCGATTTAAACCATAAGTTGTCTTTAAGAATTCAGCACCGCGGCAGCTCTGTCGATAAAACTCACTGTAGGTGAGAGCCTCGCCGGTGACGCCATCTTGCATCGCTTCCCGGTCGGGAGCGTAGTGGCTCCATTTACTGAGCCAGTCCATCTCCACAAATTCCGAGTTCAAAACCGCTGAATGCGTGGACGGGTTCATGTATCAAAGCCCCATTCCATCACGAATGCGGCCATCGACATTCCCCCGCCGGAACCGAGCAGAACAATCAAATCGCCTTTTTTCAGCAGGTGATTCTGAACGGCGTCCGCCAAACACATTCCAATCGATGCGCTTCCAGTGTAACCGTAACGATCCATGATCAGATGGGCACGATCTTGAGGAAGTTCCAAGCGCTCCATGGTTTCATTGATACTTTGCACGTTGAACTGAGTGATAAAAAACTTTTTGATGTCCTGAGGAGTTTTGCCAATCTTCTCCAAGAGAATTTTGGTGAGGCGCGGCCAATGTATGCCATTTGTCTCTGGTGGAATACGCTTGGGAAATGCCAAAAGCTGCTCTTTGTTCTGCAAAACTTCCGGTGTGATACTTTTATGAGAGCCGCCAGCGTAGATGCCCATGTAATCATGGAACTGACCGTCGGCATACATGGTCGAGGCCATTATGCCCTGAGTGTGCTTTGCCGGCTGGAGAATAACAGCGCCAGCGCCGTCTGCAAATAGCGATGCTATTTTGTAGTCGTCCATATTTATCCACTTACTCATGGCATAGGCGCCGACAACCAAGATGTTTTTATAGGCGTCGTCACTGGCAATATATTTAGAGGCCACATCACAAGCCGTGACAAAACCGGCGCAAGCGGTGTTGAGATCGAAAGTTGCAGCATTCTTTGCGCCCAGTTTGTATTGAACGACAGAGGCCGTTGATGGTGACAAATAATCGGGAGTGTCGGTAGCCACTATAATCAAGTTGAGATCCTCAGCGGTTATGCCGGCCTGGATAAGCGCCTGCTGAGCGGCGGGTACAATCAAATCACTGGTGGCTTGGTCATCGCTCATCCAGCGACGTTCGCGGATATTGCGATTCTGTTCGAGAAAAGTCCCAATGTCTTTTTTGTAGTAGTCGTTAAAGAAATTATTTTTGACAACTTTTTCCGGTGCGTACATTCCAACCCCGGCGATTGTGGCGCGATTCATAACAGTCCTCCCCATAGTGAACTCTGTGCAGCCGGTGTAGAACCACTTGGCGCATCTTGCAAGCTTTAGAGCGCTTGTCAGTTCGGCAATGAGTCATTCACAGTTTTCTTCGGGCACCCATCGTTGCGCACCGTTCTAGTATGGACCCCCTTCCATAAACCGGCTAGAAGCCAGCTATGCAAAATATCAAGTTTGATTTCCAGCAAAAAAATGTAGTCGTCACCGGCGGGGCCGCGGGCATTGGTTATAAAATCACATCGGCCTTTTTAGAGGCGGGTGCGCACGTATCCATTTGGGATTACTCCAAAGAAGCGCTGGCCATCGCACAAAAAGAGCTCTCCACATACTCCGATCGTTTGCACGTAGCACAAGTCGATGTGACCAACCGGGAATCCATCGCCGCGGCGGCCACCTCCCTGCCTTGGGCCGTCGATGTTTTAATCAACAACGCAGGAATCACTCGCGATAAGTCCTTTGCTAAACTTTCAGACAGTGATTGGGACGCCGTGATCTCCACCAACCTCACGGGTCTGTTCAATGTGGCCAAAGGACTTTTCGAGAAGTTCAATGGCAGCTCTTCGAGCAAGCGAATCATCAATATCTCAAGCGTTGTTGGCCTCTATGGTAATTTTGGCCAGTCCAACTATGCATCTGCAAAAGCAGGTGTGATTGGCTTTACGAAAACTTTGGGTAAAGAGCTCGGTCGCAAAGGATTTACGGTGAATGCTATCGCTCCGGGATTTATTCGCACCGCAATGACAAATGCCATGCCCAAAGAAGCTCTTACTGCAATGGAATCCAAGGTGCCCGTAGCGCGACTTGGAGAGGTCGAAGATATTGCCAACGCCTGTATGTTTCTTGCCAGTGAACAGGCTAGCTATGTGAACGCCACTGTTATTAGTGTGGATGGCGGAATCGTTCTTTAGCTCGCAATTTTAAGTGAGTCTTTGTGGATGCGTGTTGAGTGTTTGATGGGTGTTCCGAAATCGTGTGTTTGGGGGAAAAATGAAAGCATTTCTATTTGTTGTATGTCTATGGGTAATCAGTCCAGCTCACGCTCAGTGGCAAATCGGCCAAACGGGCATTGAGCAGTTCGTTACACTTAAAAATGGCCACAAACTGTTCACGCGCTTTCTTGAGCCTCAAAAAAATTTTCCAGTTCTGGTGTTTGTCAACGGGCTCACCTACTCAACCAATGATTACACTCAAATCGCCGAGCGTTTGCACAGCAAAGGTTATGGAGTCCTTCTTTACGATGCCTACGGCATGGGGCGCACGCTGCTAGAGAACCCCATTCCAGATGCACCGATTGACTATCGCGATCAGATTCGCGAGCTCGATGAGCTGTTGACCGCTTTAAAAATTCCGGCACCTTACAACTTTGTAGGTCTCTCTTATGGCG
>CAYNTO010000012.1:0-4941 GCA_964400355.1 uncultured Pseudobdellovibrionaceae bacterium | reverse complement strand
TTGACCGCTTTAAAAATTCCGGCACCTTACAACTTTGTAGGTCTCTCTTATGGCGGTGGAATTCTCATCGGTTATGGAGTGCGCTATCCGACAAAGACCAACAAACTGTTTCTGCTTTCGCCCTACACTGAGGTCATCGAATCGGGCAAGAACATCATTCTCAAGCAGATTGAGTGGACCAAGTTGTTTTTTCCATACAACGACGCGACCGATGAAGAACTGGCCAATTTTTATTTGCGCCTCTTCGCGTACATGAACTATCCGCTGACCGAGCCCAGCGTTCTTGAAAACCCTTTCAAGCTCGAGGGCGTGATTCGCCTCACTCAAGGTATCACTCCCTATGCACCGATTGAAGAGGCGCACCAACTCCCGAAAAAGTCCGTCCATTACTTGATCGGCGCCTTCGACCAATACGTGGGCAAGGAAATTTACGACAAGTTCTGGGCGGCCTCGCAGCCCTCACAACCGTGCAGCTATGTGACGGTGGCTTTTGCCGAACACAAGTTGCCGCAGTCCTATCCGGGATTTTTGGCTCGCTGGATTGACGCCAATTTTAAGGGCGACTATTGCACGGGTAAAGAGTACACCGCCAATCCCTTTGTGGATTATTTCTGGTCCACTGACGGCGACGATTTTTATCTTCCTTAAGAGGTGTGAATATGTCTTATAGCGCGCACTTTGAAACCCGCGACAACGCCAGCCCGGTAAATATCTTGTTCATACACGGCAATCTGGCGTCTAAATATTGGTGGTATCCCACTCTCGACATCTTGGAAAAAACATTTCAAAATGTAGAGGCGCCGTTTGAAGGTAAAATTCTTCTAGGCGAACTCCGTGGCTGCGGCAGGTCGGCGCTTCCAGACAGTGGCGAGATTCTGGTCGACGATATCGTTCAAGACTTTGTCACCCATGTGGAGTCCAATCTCTTGCGCAATGTGTGCGTGGTTGGTCACTCCGCAGGAGGCCTGATCAGTGCGCTTCTCCTCGCGCGCCGTCCGGATCTCTTTAAAGCCGCCATCTTGGTGGACCCGGTGGGGCCCACAGGATTACACAACGTCCCTGCAGACATCATCGATCGCTACAAAATGATGGAGGCAAATCCGGTAATGGCCGCCCAAGTGGTCAGTGCCACCGCCTACCAAAGTAATCCTGAAGCGGAATTTTTTAAAAATAATATAATGCCTGATGTGATGAAATCTTTAAAAACGTCTGGAGTTCGGCTCGTCAACGCGCTCATCGGCGTTGATTATAGCGCAGAGGTGGCATTGATCCAGCAGCCTATAAAAGTTTTTTACGGTCTTCACGACTGGGTGCTGGATGCCAGCAACGCTCGAGCTTACAAACAGCTCGTCAAAAATTGCGAGTATGTGGAGCTGCCGGACAACGGTCATTGCTTGAACTACGAAAACCCCGAGCGCATGGCGGGCGAAGTCGTGCAGTTTCTCAAGGAGCAGTTCACATGAGATCATTCCGCACTCATAAACTAACTTTAATTGTGGTGATGTTTGTCTGTGCCGTCCTCCACGGAGCGCGCGCGCTTGCGCAAGACATCGACAAGGAAAGCCCTTCGGTTCAAACTGCAGAAGTCCTGGTTCCCACGTTGCCCACTTGGAAGCTCAATTACTCGCAATACTTTTACTCCTTTCAGGGCGACCGGGCTTCGGTGTCCAACGACTACGACTTCGATAAAATCACTTCGCGTATGCAGTTTCTCAACGTCAACTACGCGCTTCCTAAAAATTGGTCCGTCAATGTGCTCGTTCAGCATTACGACAATTACATCGAAACTATATTTCCAAAATTCCAAAACACCGCGTTTGCGCGCTCCGATGACCGCATCACAGGTATCTCCGACACCTATATCACTGTGATTGCGCCCGTAAGTTTAGGGTACCCGTGGGTTGTCACCGCCGATTTTGGTGTGTCTCTGCCGACCGGTGATATCGGCTACAAAGCCCATTTGCCCGGACTAGAAAACATCAATTTGGCGTACAATGCTCAGCTGGGATCTGGCACAGTGGATGGACTGCTCGGTGGCACGCTTTTGTATTTGCAACCGAACTACATGATCGGCGGCCGTGCGTTTGCCAATATTCGCACGGGGCAAAACAAATACGAGTACCGTCTAGGGAATCAATACCGCATTGACGGCTGGTTCGACTACAACTTCAAAAATGGCATCACTCCGCGTTTGGTGGGCTACTATCGCTACAAAGATCAAATTGTGGGAGTGGACGAAACCCGTGGCCGACTGGAAGCCGACAATTATTTTTACAGTAAGCAAATGAACTGGGATATCTCTGCTGCACTCAAGTATCAAAAGAATTTTTATAAATCCAAACTGGCCTTTGTCGCTGAAGCTGGCATTCCTATCGCTCAGGAGAACATCAATGTCGACAACTCGTTTGTGAGGACACTCTACTACGTCAACGCCGGGCTCAACGCCGCCTTCTAGGACTGGTCGGTAAGGCCTGCGCGAAACCGCAGGCCCACTTCGCGCCACGTTTTTTGTGAGGCCACGCTCAGACTATACGCGCTGGCCCGTTGTAGCTCCTCCGGCGAAGACAGTAGCATTTTGATTTTTTCAGCAATCGCGCTCGTATCCACCGGATCCACCAGCCAGCCTGATCGACCCTCTTCAACCGCTTCAGGAATCCCGCCACTGCGTCCACCAAGTGCGGGCAAACCGCAGGCCGCAGCCTCGAGAAACACGAGCCCAAAACCTTCTACATCCGGCGGGTCCTGCCGAGTGAGCAGCAAAAACAAGTCGGCTTGGTTGTAGAGGTCGACAATTTCCTCGAGCTTCTGCGGCCCGAGCAATTTCACTGTGTTTTCAAGATGAAGCTCCGACACTAGTTGTTCGAGACGCGCCTGATCCGGTCCGGTGCCGGCAATCCAATAGCGCAATTTCGGAAATGTCTCGAGGACAGTGGGTAGGGCGGCGATCACTTTGTCTATGCCTTTGTACGCTTGAAGACGGCTCACTGTGAGCAGAAGAGGGGAATCCCCGTTGTTTTTTATCGATTCGCGCTTTTTTTTATAGATCTGTGTGTTCACTCCGGCCATAGTCGCAATAAATCGTGAGGCGGGAAGATTGTATTTCGCCATCATTGAACGACTCGTAAAGTTACTAACAGTAAAGATTTTTTCTGCTCCTTCTAGGACTCGGGCACGCAATAAGTACAGTAGCCAGTGGCGAAATTCATTTCTTAAGTTTTGGCGGCTATCGAAGATCTCGCTTCCGTGAGACATCAGTGTGTAGGGAATCTGCGTGCCGCTCAATTTGACAGCCGCATAGATGGCCGCTGCATCTGGGAACCACTGTGCACCTAAGATCTTTGTTGGTTTCCATTGGCGGATATTCTCGATCACCGCTTTCGTAAACGCAGGTAAGCTGAGAATTGCAGTTTGCGAGGCGACAATCCTGTGAACCTCATAGTTTAAGTGGCGATCAAATTCCGAATCTCCGGGCATTGTGCGCGCAATCACGCGCACATCCACATCGCCTTGTGCGCTGAGTGCTGAGGCCACTTCGTGAATGTAATTGGCAATGCCACCAAGCATGGGTTTAAAGTCGTGACTGGGGATAAGAATTCGATGGCGCATATTTACGCCCAGTATAGTTGGTTTTTAATCCGCTGAATTGTGAATTGAATCTCAACTGGACGTTTTTAGGGTCTAAATACCCACTTCCAGTTGGACGCGGTAAATCCAATTGTCACGAGTGGCGTCGGTCGCTGCACGATAAACCGGCTGATAGTTCACATCCCCCTGGATTTTAATATTGTGCTTCACGAGATATTTACTAAATGCAATAGAGTACTGATTCTCTTCAGGCAGCAGGTTTTTCAACGATTCATCGGGGCGCACTGTCGCCCACCGCACGCCGGTGGCGTACATGTTGCGGAATGTGTATGTCATCTGTGTATTCCAGCCTTGGCCGTCATACATAGTTTGCCCGGGTTCAATTTCCGGTCGTTCAATATTCGTTCTAAAGTACTCAGCACTCCATGCCCAGCCTCTATATTTAATGAGTGCGTCCGCCAAATACGAGCGGATGTCGCGGCCCACGCCATCGCCACGAATATCGGCTCCCAGTTGGCCCATGGTTCGCGACGCTTTAAAATTGTAGCTGTATCCCGTCCCAAAAGACAGTTTTGCGGTTTCCTCATAGGCCAGATCCCCCTCGAAGTAGTCACCGCCATCTTTAAATGTTCCAAGCGGCAACCATTCCGCACGCAGATTGTAGTTCATGCCATTATCATTTTGGGAGGAGCCGCGCCCCTGACCGTTTGTTAAAGAAAACTTTGTCCACAATGGCCGCGATTCTCCAAAGCGATGCCACCATTGCAATCCGACGTCGCGATCTAATGTAAATTGCGCGTTGGCGATCGATCTATCCACAAACTCTTGGCGCCCCGACGAGATCACCCTCTGGCGATTTCCCGGAAGTTTCGCAAGACCTAAAATGATCTGGTCGTTCTTGGTGAACTGATAGCCAATGTTGGCATCGCGAAGAATGTTGGGATAACCGCTTCCATCCCAATCGATATCCTGACGAGAAAAAGAAAACTGAAACTTATAGGTGAGGCGCGGATCGAGCACATGTCCTTCCAGGCGTAGCCGCGCACGGCGCGTGAGAAATTCGGACTTATCGGGAGAGGTATCTTCCGAATCGCGATCCTCATAGTAGTATCGATTCTGCAGGCGAAACTTCAAGCGCATCGAGAACTCCGCAGGAGAGTAGCGAAACAGCACTCCGTCGTCGTAGCTCACGTTTATATCGTTCAATGCGCTTGCAACCGTGGTTTCCGCGCGCGCAGGGGCCGTTAGCCCAACAACAACCAGAATGAGAGTGAGATGTTTTGTAATCATAGACATTCCAATAGAAACTTCTGTCCGCAATGTAAATAACAATTCTCAAATAGAGCGAATAAAGAA
>CAYNTO010000011.1:1466-79161 GCA_964400355.1 uncultured Pseudobdellovibrionaceae bacterium | reverse complement strand
CCACAACAATCCGAAGGCGATGAAAATTCGAGGTATCGGCGTCATAACAATCCTACTTATTACCTATTACTTGTTACTTGTTACCTGTTACTCACTTGTTACTAATTACTTATTACTTATTACTTATTACTTATTACTTATTACTTATTACTTATTACTTATTACCAATGACCAACTGCCTACTAACAATCGCCAATCACCGATAACCAACTGCAAATCACCAATTTACCAATTACCCACTCGAAGCATCTAAACTCCTTCAACCACTGAACATCATTTAAAGATGCCAAATCCCTTTTTCGGGGCCATCACGGTGAGGAAGCCGTCTTTGTACTCTTTGTGCACGGCGGATTGGTCCACCACTGCGTCCAAAGCGAATTCCTGCTTGAGAGTTTGGTAATTGTTGGTGGAAACTTTTTCGGTTTCGTATTTAAGTTCTTCCTCAAAGCGCCGGGCGCCGGCCACGGTGATCTTGTCGTCTTTGACGTTGATTTTGAAATTGCGAATTTCGTGCTCCGGCACTTGCAAGCGCACTTCGTAGTGCGAGCCCATATCCTCAATCTTGGCGCCTAAATCCTGGATGCGATAAAATGGATCCTGCTTAGGATCTTCGTAGCGCTTCACTTCATCCAGGTGCTTGTACTTCGCTTTGTCGAAGTGCTCCTGATACTTGTTTTTCTGCTGTTCTAATACGAGTTGATAATTGAGTTCGTTTTCATTTTGCACTCGCTCAAACTCTCCTCGACGCTCGTTTTGGCGGCCTTTGAAAAACTCGGCCTCTTTATCGATCTCGCTGGCGTAGTGCTCGCGCTGATCTTTGCGGTACTGTTCAAATTCTTTTTGATCTTCAGTGATCACCTGTTTGTGAAATTGCTTCTGCTCTGTGGCCTGAGTTTTTTGCGCATGTCGTTGTTCTGCCATATGCTCTTTGAACGCCTGTGTGGATTTTTGCGCCTCTTCCTGTTTGCGCATGTGCAGTGCGTTTTCTTGGCCAGAATATTCATTTTGTTTTTCTTGGAGCTGCGCGCGCTGTTGCCGCATAGAGGCTTCGTGGCGGGCACGCTCTTCGGCGGTCTTCTTATAGTTCTCGGAACGCAACTTATTATTGTTCTCTTTAATCTGCTGACGGATCGACTTCTCTTTGTTGATTTCCGAGGTGTGACGATCGCGCATCTGCCCTACTTTTTCCTGATGGGCTTGGCGCTCTTTATCGATGTCTTCTTTTTGCGCCGACTTTAGATTTTTTTTGCGCGCCGAATGCGCCTGGCTCAGGCGCTCTTCGTCTTTTGTGGCTTGAACTGTTTTGGCTTTGGCATCGCTTACGCTAGACATGCCATCAATTTACCACGATCGTGGCTATTTCGGGATGTCTGCAGGCTGGCGCTCTTGAGATCCCGTCTTAGGGCTTTGCTCAAGGCTGGCAAAAGGTCGGGTGCATGGCTTTTTAAAGCCGTCTGAGCGGGCAAAACACATCCAGTGATCCTCGATCACCACCGACTCCGTGGAGCGTACCGGGTAGTAATAAAGGTAGGCTGCGGGCATGAGAGTGGAGAGAACCTCGCGGGAGGTTTTTTTTTCGGTGTCAGTGATTTTAAGTTTATAAACGCGATACTCGGCATGGGCCGGTGGTGTGAGGAGAAATGCCGTAATGAGTAAAGCCGCTAAATGCATGCTTTCTCTTCGGCGTAAATGTGGTGATGCTCAAGTTTTGGGTGGACGTAATTAGTTGGTCGTGTCAGCGCTTAGCGCTGACAAACTTATAACGAGCAGTGCTTCATTTTTCAGACTCATCGTCTTAAAATGAGTCACTACTCGCAGAACTTTAATTTTAAATTTATTTTTTTGAATACTCTTCTTCAACGTGGGCTCGCTGGAATTTCTTCAGAATGGACCGTTGGTCCATTCTTCTATACTTAATGCTTGTCCACCATCTTGTTTAAGATGCTGTTATCGACAATTTTGAAATACGCGCGAATCAACAGCGCATATTCATGGCGACTCAGATCTCTTAAAAAAACTTTTTTCTCATCAATTTCTTTGATGCGAATAAACTTGTACAAGAGGTCTTGTATAAGCTTGAGTTTTTCGATAGTGTTTTCTTCGAGACTTGGATCGCTGTCATTGATCGCGCCGACAATGTCTTGGTGATCAAATAGAATGTGAATGCCGCGGGTTGATTGATATATGAGCTGATCCATGCGCTCCAAACAATCGTGAGTAAGATCTGTCACGTCGCCTCCTTGCGATAACATCTAGGAGAATCCATCTCCTAAAAATAGTTTGTGGATGTCTATGCAAAGTAGCAACAAAAAACTGCGTTCTGAACGGTCGTTGACTTATTATGTCAACCTCCCCTATTCTGAAACCCAGACGCACGCCATGTGCCGGGGGCTTTGAAGTGAGCAAAAAGAAAGATCGTTCGTATGCCGAAAAAATTATCATCGACGAAAAAAATAAGCTTATTTTTAAGTCAGAGGAAGACGTTTTAAAGCACTTCGACAAGCACATTCAAAAATTTGAGAACGAGTTCCTCGCCTTACGTCCTAAGTCTGACTTCACCGATGAACAGGCCGCAAAGTTGGAAACCCATTTGGATGCGACTTTAGATTCACCAGATGAGGTTTGGGTCGACGACACTAGCAAAAACTTACCGTTACACATCTTTATAAAGAAGATCGAAAGCCCGGATGAAGAGTTCTATTACATTGCATTAACTTATGTTGCGGGTGACGTTCCTACATTCGTCTTTCTTCATTTTCCAACCAAAAGCACCCAAGTTGTGGACAAGTACCGCCGTGGTGAACCGAACATGGATCGCTATGCCAACGAGGTCGAGAATGGATGCATCGAAGGTGATGCACTGACCGAGGGCGATGATCTGGCCATCGGCCTTTTCAAAGCTATGATGGTCCTGCGTCAAGACGATGATATCCCCAGCGACGAATTCCGTGAGTACGGGGACCTGCGCGAGAACGCCATCGAAGAACCCGATGAGATCTGGCGCAATAATGATCTCGAGGGCAATACTCTCGTCAATTTTATCAAAGACTTTTCTGCCAATGGTGAGGGCCTTTTTTACGTGGTCGTTACCTTGGAAGACTCCAGCTCCAACAGCCACGCCCTGCTCTTCTCATTTCCAACGGAAGACGAATCCCTCGTAGAACGTTATCGTCACGGGGAGAATTTACATGCCGAAGAGGTTGTTCAAGAGTCCAGCCATTAAGTGTGCTAGAAAGCCCAACATTATGTTGCGACAATTCCCCCGTCTTATTGTTTTCATTTTTTTAGCAAACTTCCTTTTTATCTGTGCGGCTTTTGCCGTAGAGCCCACCAAGCGTCCCGATGAAGCTGGTAAACCCATAGACGCGACTCCGAAACCGCAAGATCCTGCAAATCCGACGACGCCCCTTATGGAACCCAGCGAGTACGACAAAATCGTGGATACCAAGTATTCCCTGTTTCCACATCGTGGGACTTTTATTCTGCCGTTTGTGTACAATTGGAATCCTCACGAAGATTTATACAACTTGTACACGCAACAACCCAATGCCTCACAGAAACCTTTCTACGACAATAAAGAAATGGAATTTCAGATTAGCTTTATGGTGCCGATCGCACGCAAAATCGCCGATACACCGTGGGATATTTTGTTTGCGTACACCCATCACTCATGGTGGCAACTCTACAATTCGGACTGGTCGAAACCGTTTCGCGAAACCAATTACAACCCTGAACTCTTCGGTCGCTACATTTTTAAGAAACAACGCAACTTCGCTCGGTTTCGCGTGTTTGCTGCCGACGTGGGCGCCATGCACCAATCCAATGGACAAATTCAGGAACTCTCACGCAGCTGGGATCGCATCTTTGCACGCCTCTACATGAAGAGCCCTTATGTGTTTATGGTTTTATCGGGCTGGTACCGCTTACCCGGCGGAGAGAGTGACGACAATCCCAACATCCTCCGCTACATGGGTTACGGCGATCTCGAAATTTACAAACTGTGGGGCAACAACAGTTGGAGTGTAAAGGTTCCGCTTTCGGAACGTCCAGGTGTGGAGCTGCGCTATTCCTACCCGTGGAGAAATTCGTTGCGTTGGTTTGTGAACTACCGCACTGGATACGGCCACTCCCTCATCGAGTACAACCGCTCCACCGACCGCGTTGGCGTCGGTTTAATACTAGAGAGCTTTCTCGATAGCCCAACGATCGACTCTCCGGGTGCGGACGACTAACTCTACCTGTCTGGCAGCAAAAAGATTCAGTAATCAAAATGTGGGCGTTGATAGACCCGCCCACAGAATGGCGGCGAGCAAAAATGATATGGCGACGATGTATTTCAAATGGAACCCCCATCTAATAAATCTAAATTAACTATCGGTTAAGATGTGGGAGAACCTTACCACTTCTCACTATGGAACACGCGTAAAATTGGGTCAGCATAAGACACTGCTGTATCTTGATAAAATTATTTATAATTCGAATTATCGATTTTTAATAGGATGAGCGATTTTTAAGAATCGAGTACAATTTCGACAGATTGAGTGCGTTGGTTCTGCAAATAAAAAAACCCATCGCAGTGGATGGGTTCTTTTGATTCTCAGAATGAGTGAATTTAAAACTAGTGCTTTTTCTTGACCAGCACCGTTGATAGTTCTTCCAACACAAACTGAAAACGCGACTGGAGCTCTTCCAGGCTTTGCATGTTGAAACGAAATTGCTCGATCACATCCACTTCAGGTTTTACAGTTTCTACTGTTGGTGCTTTCCACAATGTGTACGGCGTCTCACCTGTCGTGAAATATGTCTTTTTTAAGCGCTCGAAATCGCTGTGTGTTTTGCTCAATCCCATTTTTTAACCTCTTTGTCCTGAACAGGTTATGATTATGTCCATTTCCGGTTCAACTTAAATTGCCTTAAATTTTAAAAAACCCTAATTCTCTGCAAAAACTTCAAGGTTTGCGGGCTAAACCCTAGTATTCGCATCTCAACGCGTCGAGCTCTAAATTGCCCGGTGTGCGCCGATTATCGGTACCGCGTGCCAGCTCTAATCCCATAATCGTGTACTCCGGCGATTCGATGTGCAAAAGACCGAGTACATGACCTAATTCGTGCACATATAGGGCCACAAGATCGATTTCGTTGGATCCGATGGTTTCCCCTGTAGCAAACGGTTTATTGCCATTGAGGCGAATGTCCGCTTCCACGATTCTATTGCCTTCCCACATGAGCTGGGTCTCTGCCTGATTTTGAGGATCGCCCGGCCAATTCGTCACCAGACTCACCACAGAGGCATTGTCCTGGGTGAACTCACTGCCGCTATAAGACTCGCTAGCAAGCTCAAAGAAGTTCTCCGAGATACCCCACTCTTTCGCACGCGTGGTGTTCCAAATGGCCATAGCCTCACGCAGAGCCTGCACCTGAGGTGCTGAGAGGGAAGCATGCGCACTCAATCGCACAGGCAACTTGTGCCAGGACACGCGCTGCTTGTAACTGTTCTGCTGAAAGTGGCAATCCTCTTCAGGGGACGGCACATCGGCCTTTCCACAGGCCTGCAGCGAAACAACGACTGTGATAGATAGTGCGCTCAAAAAGTACTTCCACATACTGAGCTCCTATCGCAAGAAGCTCGCCGCAGAGGCGCCTTTTAAACTACTGAAATCACTGAGTCTCTCAAAATGCTTTTTCGTAAACAGATGTCACAGGATTCCGGCGCCTCAACCTGAGACACCGCAAGACACACCTAACCGTCTGTATTTTCTCGACAATCAAGATGTCTAATAATGAGACAGTGTCTACCGACAAAATGTCGTTCTCCGGCAGCCTTTCACCGCAGACGGGGTGAAACATTTGTCGACATCAATATGGGAACTGCGGACTTGGATGCAAGGTCCAGTTCGCAGGCCTTGCACCGTAAACTCTTACTGCTTAATGAAATTCAGATGAAAGTCATTGCGAATTCCAGAGCCGGTCATAATGCTGTAACCGACAAGACCGTCGTCCTCGGTTTGCTGAAATCGAAAATGCAGCGCGGAACCACTCTTGAGTTCACCCGTCGTTAAATAAATATATCCTTCGCCGCCCGGAGTTCCCTCTTGGATTTCGAGTTGAACCCCATCGCCAATCAAAATGCGTCCGATAGTGTTCTCATTGAAGCGGCCGAGATACAGTTTTACCGGCACCTTTTTACCACTTAAAGTCGTGTAACCTTCGAAATGCCCTTCAATGTAAGTGGCTTCGCTGTCGGCGACATCTGCGTATGTCGCGTAAGTCTCCACGCGCGCGCCCACCAATGCCTCACCCACCTCAGCAGGAAACAGTGGTGATTTAACAGTGACATCGCCATTCTGATCAAATGAGAACTGCACAAAAAAGTTGTAATCCCCCACGTCTACAATCACGTTCTCGGAGGCTCGAAAGGTTTTCGTCGTCACATCATATTGAACATTAAAGAATGTGGAATTGCCGCCGAGGCCGTTCACGCGGCCGAGGCCTGCGATCACGCGGCCTTCGGAGGATTTAAAAACCGTAAAACGCCATTTCTCTTTGGAGTTTTTGGCCTTGATTTCATAGGTGCCTTCGCGGTCATCCGCGAGCAGCATGGCCGGCGCAATCTTTGAAAATGCTTTTGCTCCAAGCTCCGCCGCTTTTAACGGAGCATTCATAGCTTTTAAGCGCGCCATGAGATTTTCGGCGAGAGCGATGTACTGCTTGTAAATTTTCACGCCTGCAGACTGGCTCGGGCTCATCATCCGATCGGCAAGACTATTCAACTGCGCCAGATTCAGGATATCTAACAATCGCGTGAGGGATTTCTCCTCGAGAGTCCACGCCTGTGAGATCGACTTGTCGAGAAGTTCGAGCACAACGTAGCCGCTCGAGCTTTTGACCGCATCCGCAACAGGAAAAGTATTTTTAGCCAGGTAGTCCTCGAGCGCGATCACGATATTCACGATCGCGGTCGCTTCGTCCTGATTGTCTTTAGAGTAGGACAGCACGTACTCTTGCAACAGATTGGTGTACGAGGAGAGAGTGTCCTGGTTTTTAATCGAAGGAATCCAGTACTGATGCTCCGTCACATCGGTGATCGGTGTTACCTTGAGTTTTTGATACGCCAGTGTCGACAACAAATTGCGATAGCCTTGCTCGATGTAAGGATCACTGGTGAACTTTTCGCCGCTCACTTCGATAATGTACTGAACCGCAGTGGCAAAATTTTTAAATTCTTCCCCTTTAAGAAGGAACACATCGTCTTCGATCTGATGCAAGTAGCGAAGAGCCGTAGCCGGAGTCATCCATACGAAGTGAGCTTTTACGATGAATAGATCATCTTTAGCGAGGTCGAGCCATCGCGTTCCGTAGGACACCATGGACTCCCCCAACTTCTCCACACCGCCCGGATGAATTTGCTCCAGATTCAACTTTACAGAAAGTTCCTTCAAGCGCGGAAGTAGAGCGAAATAATCGCGGAATGTTTTGGGGCTCGTCATGCTGGAGATATTTTGTTGCAACTTTAAGACAACATCCTGCAGGCTCTTGGCATCGATCTGCGCCTGATTGTAAAGCTCGGTCGACGATTCCAGCGCCATGGCCGGTGCGGTAAAGACCACAAAGAGTAAGGCTATTAATAATCTCATGGAGTATCTCCTTCGTTCACGTAAATAGGTTCGGGTCGGCGGCGGTCATTATTTTCGATAAATTGTTGAGCACTAATGAACTCATAGCCTAAGCCTTTGAGCTCGCGAATGAGTCCGACAAGCGGTGCGCTGTCGCCGGGAAACGCGCCGATACCGTCGTTGTACAAGTCCGTTAGTAAGTAGGGATGGAAGAACAGCGACGCCCATGTATCTCGCAATACCAAGTTGCGTTTGGCATCCGCCACGATCTCTTTCATCGTGCGCGGCTGTACCACGTGCGCATTTTCAAACGGCTGAGGGTTGCCGAGAATTTCGGGAAGTAGGCGCTGCCCGTAATAATCCCCGTAGATCTCGTAAGGATAGAGCTGCCCACTCCAAACCCCTGTCGTTTTCACCTTTAAATCTTTAAAGTACGAGTTGCGTTCGGCTGCACTGTTGGCGCTCGCATAGTGAAGCGTGTCCCAATTGGTTTTTGCCGGCAACCCCTCCACTGTGTGTTCAAAATAAATAGCGCGACCGATACCCCATGGAAACGCGCGGCCAAATATCACACTGTCGAGCGCTGAGGCTTGATAGTGTGGAGTGAGCCAAACCGATGGCTCTATGCCTGCGGCCTTAAGGTACTCAAATCCAAAATCAAGTCGGTTCAAAACATAACCCACACTGTCTTCAACGAGAGGGGCATTTCTAACTGCATCCCAAAATTCGAAGTCATCTGTGGAGTAGCCGGTATGTGGGTTGGCCACGCGGCCGTATTGATGAGTCGTACCGTGCCAGATGTATTCAGCCTCCTGTTTTTTGAGCGACTCGAGAAAGCTCATAAAGCCCGCTTCGTGGGTCATCGGCACAAACTCTTGCTTGGGAGGGCGATCAAATTTGTAGAGCGGGTCAAAAAACACCGGCACGATGGAGATATGTAACGGCACTTTCTCCTGCGCAAACACTTGGGCAATTTTGTAGAGCTCCGGTAGCGGACTCAGTGGATGCACATCCTCGATGCGGATGATGGCGTTGCGCTTTTTGTGTCGAGGTTTAGCGTTCAAGATGTCAAACAACACGTCCGCGAACACCAAGTAACGATCCGATTCATGAATAAAACTAAACGGAACATCGGCGATGTAAAATTGGTTACCACTCTGCAAAATGTATGGCAGCGTCTCTTGGTGCCCATTGTGAGATGCGACAGCGAGAACATTGGCAACATTTGCAGCATTCTGCGCTTTTTCAAAGGCCACCATCTCGAAGCCCGCACGAAATTCCTGCTGGGGGCCAACAAAGGCGCCAAATTTTTCGAACCGCTCACCCTTGTAATCCACATAGCGAAAAAACGTTGGACGATTCTTTTCATCGAGTTTCGTCGTATCCAGCGTGGTGAGATGGCTGTACTGGTATCCAAACGTTTGTTCGAGAAATTCCTTTTCGACCTTCCAAATGTTGTACCCAATCCAGGCAAAGTTCTTCTTCGTCTTTTTGTAATCTTGAATAAACGCATCAGGGATCAAATTGTCAAAGTAAGAGCCAATGTAAAAAGTGGCCACACATTTTTCAATGTCGCCAGCGCGGTATTGCTCCACCGGCGAGATGATTTGTTGAAACTCCGGGAAATGGCCCATGAGGTTTTGCAGGTAAATGCTGTAGGTTTTTCCGAGACGATAGGTTTTTTCCTTGGATTTATCAAAATATATGTTCACACAGGGTTGCTTGAATCGCGCAACTTTTGGCGCGGCAATGTCGGCACGCACGGGAGTAAACCCCGCGATTAAAAATCCGCATACTAAAATGTTTAATGCTCGACTACAGTTACTCATTCACAACCCCTTCGGTCTTCCAAAAATCACTGGCAACTCCGTCGCGGTAAGCCTTAAGAGCTTGAGCGGACGTATCGATTTTGAAACTGGCTTTTTGGTTTTCAAGCCAGCCCGGGCTATTCCAGTAGTTGATACCCTTAATGCGTTTGAACAAACCTTTTTCAATAGATTGCAAAGCCTGCTTGATCCATTTGGCCTTGCGTTCGGGGTCATTTTTGTCTTCGATAACAGCGAATTCCGAAATCAACACGGGTTTGGTGGTGCTGATGGCATCGAGTTGCTTCTCAAAGTTTTTCATTTTGGAAATAAATTGCAGCCACTCATGATTGGGCAGTTGCGCGCCAAACACGGAGAGACCAATCCAGTCCACATAATCGTCGCCGGCGTAATAGTACTTAGCATCGTTCCAGGCGACATTCGGTGACGCCGCTGTATCGAGATGAAGAATCCACGTTATATTTTTGGCACCCTCAGCGCGAAAAATATCAACGATGTGGCGAAAAGCATTGCGGAACTTCTCGGGACCATCCGGCCATTCAGGATCCCCATATTTATCTTTGGAGCCACCACCGTTCCATTTGCCGTTCCACGGGAACCAGTCGCCGTTCACTTCGGGGCCAAACTCGAGCATGAAGTGCACGCCAGCTGTTTTTACCTTTCGTGCGTAAACCTTGAGAGCGAAATCGTGCTCGCCGCTCAGAATCTTATCCATATTTAGGTACGGATCTTTTTGGGTGGCTTTGGTTTGCGCTTCGGTCCACGGCATGAGGCGAATATAGGGAATCACATTGGCTTTGATACACTCCGATACATTCTGTTCCGGATATTCGATAACACCGTCGAGCCAGTCATTGGCAAAATAGGCCCACGCTACCTTTTTCTGCGCGCTGGCCTCAAACTCTCTAATTTTCTCTGCGCTCACCGCACTCGCCATGGGACCAAAATCCGCATAGGCGCCATGATAGGCACCCACGTCGGGTGGTATCAACTGCGCAACCGCACCGGGAGTAAAGTGCAAAATAAAAAGATAAACCGCTAAAATCATTATTTAGGGTGCTCCAAAATAGTTTTTGATCTGTTGCTCGGTGAGTGGTTTATCGAGTGGGCTAAATCCCAGGTCGTTCGGCCCGTGAGCTTTTGGATCAATGGGGATATCCCAAAAATTAATGCCCTTAAACCAACTAAAGCCTTTGGCCATAAAAGATTCGAAAATCGCTTTGTAACCGGCAGCCTGGTGCATCTCATTGTAGGCGCCCGCAGCGGTGGTATAATTGAACGGATCAATAAAGGCGCGGTCCACGCTGCGGAAACCGATTTCTTTGAACACGATTTCTTTTTCCACATCGAGTGTGAGACCAATCTCGAGCAGAGTGGTATCGAGCTGTTGGGCATAGGAGTCTGAGCGCTTCATAAGGTGTGCCACAAGTGCGTCGAAGTCTTCGGGAATGGCGTCCGTACTGTAGGCCAAGGATCGGTACATATCTATGCCCACCAGATCGAGTTCTTTCCAGAACTGAACAAGATCCTGCCATGTTTGTTTTTCGGCCGAGTCTTGTGGATCGGCAAGGTCCACCAAGCGGTAGCGCCAGCGCTCAAGTTCGCCTCCAGATTTGAGAATACCACTCACGTCGGCATTGGAATCATCGGTAAAATTAATATCGTAGGCAATCTTGGTGGTTGAACCCAGTTTGTTTTTAAAATAGCGCAGGAGCGAAAGCCAGTTGTTCGGAAACCCATATGGAAATTCCAACCACTGATCCTCTACTCCAACAGTCATGCTGTACAGCTCGGCACCGATGGTGAACGTGTCGGCTTTGCCAAGTTTGGCAGCGAGAGCGTAACGATCGAGATAGTTTTGAAAGCTCAAAAACCAATTGGTCGGATTGCTCGGTTGAATGTTGCCGTGCCACCAGGTCTTCTCGCCTTTTTCTGTTTTTACGATATACGGAAATTCGCCACTCGGCCCCACCACAAAAAATATCGGGCGCAAGCCCACGGTCATGTTCTGCGAGTGGATATAGTTCATCAACCGCACGATGCGTTTGAGCTCGTTTGCGCTGTCAGTGGCCGGAGTGGCTGGAATGATTTCGTTGGAATTGGGACCGATCATTTTGGCGCGAATATTGAGTTCGATGTGGTTTACACCCAGCGCTTTTACACGATCTACTGCAATTTGCGCGTCACTCTTTTTGTCAGGAGCAGCATCGTACTGAAAGCCTTCATACTCGGTCAGGTTAAAACCTTTGTACATTGCTTGCGCGGTAGACGACACGCTCACTGAGACAAAGCAAAGTGTAGCGAAGAGCCAAGTGGTTATGGGTGTTAGGAATTTCATACTGTCTCCTGTGCGGGTTTACCGAAATCTTTGGGTAATTTGTGCTTGGTTTTCGACCAAGCAATTTTTTGATCTTTAAATATCGACAAATAAAACTGGTAACCTGCGCGCACCGATGAGAACGCGTTGATCACGATCGCCACGGGCCATCGTAAAAAAATGATGGCGATGGGATACGTCGCATACACAATTCCGTGATGGCGCACGCGTTGGAATGCGCGAATCGTAAAGCCAACCAGGTTGAGTACAAGAATGTAAGCAATGGGCGTGGTGTAGAGATCTGTGATAATTTTTGGCATAACTACAGCACCGATCAAACACAACATTGCTATCAAAGTAACCATGGAATTTACGGGCCCGCGACGATCGCGCATTAAAAAGTAATTATCGACCAAAGAATCGGTCCATCCCAGAATACGCCAGCCCTGAAACACAATACCCACTGTCCAGCGCGTTTTTTGACGGATCGATTGATGAAAGCCTTCGGGGAAAAACTCCTTCGTGGCAATAATGTGTTCGCGACCCGATAGCCCCACTACCGATTTACAAACAAAGCCGCAGCGAAATCCCAGGAGGTGCGTCTGTAATCCCAAAATGTAATCCTCGGTGAGACTATCAGGATGGAGAAAGTAGCCATCGTTTTCGATAAGCATGGCATCGACCACTCGACGATTCACGCAGGTTCCCACTCCCGCTGACGGAATGGCGGCTCCCAATTTGTGGCGAATGAGCAATTCTTTTGTGTGCGTTTCGGAAAACTCATCCATGTACGTACCCGCGACGAACTGACTCAATCGGCGGCCGAGCGAGAAAATAGGAATCTGGATAAAATCCAAAACATCAGATTCCTTATTGTAGAGCTTGAGCGACAGCGGGTGAATGATGTCTTCTGAATCATGGATTACAAATAGATCAAAGGGAGACTGGAGCGCATCTTCGTTTTTAAGAATTTGCGCCATCATTTCGTTCATCATCTGACCCTTGGAAGTGGGTCCATGTTTGGAATTTAATACAACGTGAACATTGGCGTAACGTGCGGAGAGATTTTGCGCGATATCGAGCGTGCGTACATCGTTGGGATACACGCCCAGAAAAAAGTGATGATTGTTATAAATGATCGAGTCGTTGTTGCCCGTGATCATTTGCTCCAGGACATCCTCTTCTTGCCAGTTGGCGATCATGATGGCGATCTTTTTTTCACTGGCACTTTGCAGAGCGTGCATCGATATATTTTTAGGGCCAACGCCGTGGAACAGTGCAAATAGATCAATGAATAAATCATCAATGCTAAAAATCGCCAGAGCGATGACAATAAGGACAAACACTGCTTGGATGTAGAGAATCACAGTTAGTTCCATGGAGCCACCGACCCATCGGCGGATAGCACCAAAAGGCTTTCCCATCCGAGCGGCGTCTGATCGCTATGAAAGCGACGGTACGTTAATAGTTGCACCGAATAGGACTTCCAGCGGTACTTGAGCTTCGCGCCCATTCTCCAGCTCTGATCATCGAAACCGATCATGAGGTTTGGGCTCTCTCTTAAAAAATATTCTAGATACGGAGTGACTGTGAGCTGATCCTTAAGCAGGTGCTGCTCGCTACCGAGCTTGAGCCACGCCGTTGAGATGGGTTTTGAGGTGAATCGTGTAAGTGCCACAGACTCGCCGTAAAACTCCAAATGCGGGCGCGCCACAACCGGCAATTCATAGAGATAGTACCCATAAACGCCGTAGCGCGGATCGTGTTCGGCTCCGGGAAGTTCGTTACTTGTGGTGCGAAACAGTCGACGATACTCGGCAAAAATTCCCAGAAACGTCCACGGTTTGTAGAGCAGGCCGGCGGCTGGAGATACGAAATCATCGGCGTAACGGAGTCCACCGGTATTTTCAGTGGCATCATTGCTCCAGTACGCGCCGGAATAGACAAAGGCGCCCTCAGTAAACGGATACAGCAATCTCAGTCGCGCTTGATGAACCCACCCGTCGTACTGAACGGCCGAATAGCTTTCACCATAGATGTCGTAAAGGAGCTCAATGTTGTCATTAGAGGTGGCGGCCGAGCTCTCGGCAACGGCCTGAGGCTCGGGGTTAACGTTCGTTCCAGAGCTGTTGCCCTGGGCGTGCGCGACGGATCCCCCGAAACTGAAAATAGCTAAAAATATAAGGTGTCTAGACAGTTGGACCAGCATAGTGCTATTTTTATTAGCAGAATCCGCTGCGCCTTATCAAAAGTCATATCTACGAATGTAAATTCTATAGCGAGCGGTGGGATTGAAGGAAGAATTTGAGCATTTTTTGCCGAAATTGATCAATGCAATTTGATCAGAGACTGATAGGCGTCTTTGAGCTCTTGTTTGTGAATAAGATATTTGCGACCGCACATCTCACATTTGACCTCGACCGCTTCGTCCTTTTGAATCATATCTTTGATTTCATCCGCCCCTAGCAACTGAATCGACGCCACCACTTTTGCGCGGCTGCAGGAACAAGAAACATGAATAGGATGGGGGTGTTGCCAAATTTTTCCCGGCACGCCAACAAAAAATAATTTCAGAATATCCTCGGCCGAAACATCATCGCCCATCATCTCCGAGAGCGGCCCCATGGCTTTAAAGCAACTCTCGACACGGGCGATGTGCTCCTCGCTATGTCCGGGCATCATTTCCACCATGAGCCCCGCGGCGCTGGTCACAATTCCCTCAGAGCCGAGCAGAATCGACGAATTGATCAAGCATGGGAGTTGTAACGAGGTGCGAATGTAATGAGCGATGTCCTCGATGATCTCTCCCGTTTGTAACAGCACCTGACTCACCTGCGGTTGAGACGCCGATTGCAAATACGTGCTCACCGACAGGGTGCCCTGCCCCACATGAGGTGCGATAAATAAATTCCCGCGATTCACAGACATGGGTAACTGCGGTTCCGCCACATAAGCGCGCACGCCACCCTCGTACGTCGCCTGAGCAAACGCCATTTTTAACGGCCCGTCGCATTTGATCTGGATGGCAATGGCCTGTTCGTCCTTGAGGCGCGCAGCAAGTAGAATGGCACCGACCATACTCCGTCCGAGCGCCAGTGTGGACGACGGGGATGTTTCCTGGAGCGTGCGCAGGTCATTGAGAACATCGGTAAAAACAACTGCAGAGGCGCGAACAAAACCATCTTCGGAGAGAAACTTGAACATTTTCGATGTGCCCATGATGTGCGCCAACTCCAGTTGATGAGATTTCATTTATCTTGTCGGGTTTTCATTAATTACCGCAAGAGAATTTTTTGATAACGCAGGTTAATTGCTTTATTATAAATTAACCCTAGTTTATCATTCTCCAGTTAGTGCGCCTATAAAAAATTGTTGGAATTATGAAATTGATACTTCTTCGCCACGGCGACCGCAGCCCAGGATTCAGCGATGTTCCTCTCTCCCCTAAGGGGTTGGAGCAGGCTCTCGCTCTAGCACACGCCAAAGAGTTTGCAGGCATCGAACGCATTTACTGCTCTCCCAAACGCCGCGCGCTCCAAACTATCGAACCACTGGTCAAAGCGGCTGGCACTGCGGTGGAAATCACCAACGAAGTGGATCAGATGCGCCAGATCGAAGCCCCCAGCGATTTCACCCGCCGTATATCGCGGTTTCTCGATTCCCTCCCGCGCTCCGAACCCCAAACAGTTCTCGTGTGCAGCCACTCCGATTGGTTGCAGCATGCGGTTTTGCTCCTCGAAGGCCCCCAACAGGTTTTTGCCCCCTATTCTTTTTTTGGCTGTGCCGAGTTCAAAGTGTTTGAGTACGCCAATAGCCAATGGAATTTTATCTCCTAAACGGATCTAATAGGGGCGCCCCTATCAACGTGCCTCGTCAACCGGGTCATAGAACCTTTTCTTTTGCATCAAGTTGTACGATATTTCGCCTACAAAGAATCACTGCCGCCCGCTCTTGGGCACCTGGGAGAACACATGGATCTTCAACCGCAAATCGAAGCCAAAGGTAAAGACATTTTCAATTCCCTTTCCAGCGGCGACAACCAGTCGATATTTAACAAAGACTGGTGGTATGGAAAAATCATGGATTGGAGTATGCAAAATCCAGCGTTCAAAACGCAGATGTTCCGTTTTGTGGATGTTCTGCCAACACTGCAGTCGAGCGGCGAAGTGGCAAAGCATCTCAAAGAGTATTTCGCCGAGGGCGGAGAACAGTTGCCATCGGTATTTAACTTTGGCTTGGGTTTAGGCTCACTCGCTCCAGGCCTCATGGCCGGTGCGATCAAAAAAAACGTCACACAGATGGCCAAAATGTTTATCACTGGCGAATCGCCGAAAGATGCCATCGACGTCTTAAAAAAATCGCGCAAACAAAAAATGACATTCACTTTGGATATTCTCGGCGAAGCATGCTTGAGCGAAACCGAAGCACTCGATTACCAGGCCCGCTACATGGAACTCATCGACTGGATGAACAAGGAAACCCGCAATTGGGATTTCGATGCGCAACTGGACACCGATGCCAACGGGCAAATTCCACGGGTGAATGTGTCGGTAAAACTCACAGCCATCTATTCTCAGATCCACCCGGAGTCTTTCCAACACAGCATCGACATGGTGAAAGAGCGCATGCGCCCGATTTTGCAAAAAGCTGTGGAGACCAACACTTTTATCAACATCGATATGGAGAAATATGCCATTAAAGATCTCACCATCGAGACCTTTAAGCAGCTCTTGATGGAAGAGCCCTTTCGCACCTATCCCCACTTCGGAATAGTGATACAGGCCTATCTACGCGATTCGTTTGCCGACGTTAAAGACTTGGTCGCATTTGCAAAATCACGAAAGACACCGTTTTCCGTGCGCCTTGTGAAAGGCGCCTATTGGGATTACGAGACGATTGGCGCTCAACAAAAAGGATGGGAGATTCCCGTATACACCCGCAAGCCTGAGTCGGATGTGAATTACGAGGAGTGCATTAAGTTTTTATTGGATAATGCTCAACACTTAAACCTGGCGATTGGCTCCCACAACGTGCGCTCCATCGCTTTTGCGATGGCCTACGCCGAACAAAAAGGTTTACCGAAAAACGCCTTCGAGATCCAAATGCTTTATGGAATGGCCGAGCCATTTAAACGCTCCATCGTCTCTAAAGGTTATCGTCTTCGCGAGTATTGCCCGGTCGGTGAAATGCTTCCGGGGATGTCGTACTTGGTGCGACGCCTACTTGAAAACACCTCAAATGATTCATTCTTAAAATCGAAATTTGCCGACAATGCATCCGATAGCGCGCTTCTCGCGGACCCGCGCACTAAAGTCGCCAGTGCTCGACCGTTTGAGAAAAAGGAAATGTACTTTTCCAATCATTCTCCCGCGGATTTTTCTCGCAAAGCCGATCGCGACAAAATGGCTGCGGCATTGCAAAAATTTAAAACGTCAAACTTCGACAAAAAATGGTCGGCCTACGTGGACGGCACATGGGCAACGTCTAACGATTGGCTTCCTGTTCAAAACCCGTCCACCGAGGACGTGATTGGCCAAATAACCAATTGCACCGTTGAACAGGCCGAGGCCGCGATGACTGCCGCTCATAAAAATTTCCCCGCGTGGTGCGCTGTCAGTGCGGATGATCGCGCTCAATATTTGGAGCGCGCTGCAGACATACTGGACCGCGATAAATTCGACATCGCCGCCTGCCAAGTTCTCGAAGCTGGCAAAACATGGAAAGAGGCCGACGGCGATGTTTCAGAAGCCGTGGATTTTTTGCGTTTTTACGCTAAAGAAATGCGCAAGCTCGCGGTTCCCCGCAAAGTGGGCGACGCTCCCGGAGAAGTGAGCTTGTACAGCTACCAAGGGCGCGGCGTAAACGTGGTGATAGCGCCGTGGAATTTTCCGCTGGCGATTCTCACCGGAATGGTTGGAGCTTCGCTGGTCACCGGCAACACCGTTGTGATGAAACCCGCCGAGCAGACAACAATAACTGCAACGTATCTGATGAAGGCCTTTATCGAAGCGGGTTTACCTAAAGGCGTCCTACACATGATTCTCGGCAAAGGCGAAGTGGTGGGTGAATACATGGTGAACCACGCCGCTACCGCCATGATCTGCTTTACCGGTTCTAAAGATGTGGGTTTGCGCATTTTGCAAAAGGCCAGCATTCCGCAGTTGGGGCAAAAACACATCAAACGCGCCATCACCGAACTCGGCGGTAAAAACGCTATTATCATCGACAACGACGCGGATCTGGACGAAGCAGTTTATGGCGTTCTTTACTCAGCATTTGGTTTCCAGGGACAAAAATGTTCCGCATGTAGTCGAGTGATTGTTTTGGCAGATTCCTACGACCGTTTTGTGGATCGCTTGATAGAATCAGCGCGCTCTATCGCCATCGGAGTTTCCGAAGATCCTCACACGTTTATGGGGCCGGTGATCGACAAAGAGGCGTACACGCGCATACTTCAATACATCGAAATTGGAAAAGGCGAAGGCGCCACCCTAGCCTTTCAGGGCGAGACCAAGTTCGCACGAGGCTTTTTCGTTCCACCGACGATCTTTACAAATGTGGAACCGAAGTCCCGCCTGGCGCAGGAAGAAATTTTTGGCCCGGTGCTATCGGTAATAAAAGCTAAGAACTTGGAGCAAGCATTGGACTTTGCCAACGACACTGATTTTGCTCTCACTGGCGCCTTTTACTCGCGCAGTCCAGCAAACATCGAAACGGTGAAAAAACAATTCAATGTGGGCAATCTCTACATCAACCGCGGTTCGACCGGGGCACTGGTGTATCGCCATCCGTTTGGGGGTTTTAAACTCTCCGGCGGCGGCAGCAAAACCGGTGGTCCCGACTACCTTATCCAGTTCATGGATCCCAAAGTGACCACCGAAAACACCATGCGCCGAGGCTTTGCCCCCGAGGAACCACCCGCCAGCATCTAAGGTGCCAGGCACCTTTTAGTCTAGCCCCGCGTCGACTGGACGCGGGTGTGGTGCTTTGTTTATTTTGAAATGTATTTCTTGTAGAGCTTCTTACTCTTCGGTGGTGGTGAGGGTGGATCCAATTTTGTTGAGGTCTTGTCCGCGTTGGTTGTTGATATCGCGGAGGCAGACGGTGTTGATGCGGTCGCCGTATTTGGCTTGATCTTTGAACGTTGGTACTACGATGCTCACGTAGGCTTTGCAGTAGGAATTGGAGGCTTGTGCGAAAAGTACTGTGGAGGCGTCGAGCATTTCACGAGTAGATTTCTGCGCCTCTTCAGAAATTTCTCCGAAGAACTTGGGAATCTGCTCTGCTACGTATTCTTCCATCCACTTTGTGTATTCTTGCGCATTCTTGAGTCCGCTCTGAAGCGTAGCCGTGTCGAGAATCGTGCTCTTACCAATGCTTTGAGCGTTCGCTACGTCTTGGTGAGTGGCATCTGTCGCCATGGCGCGAAGATTGGTGAGCATTTGATTGCCTTTCTCGGTAACGGCCATCAAGCATCCATAAGTCACAATGCCTTGGCCCGAACCACCCCACCACGCGGCATTCTCGAGATCGCACATCAACGACTCATACTTGGTCAGCGCTTTTACCGCGTCAGACAGGTTGATCGCTGCCTGAATGCCTTCATCGCCTTTTGCGCGCAGTACGCGTTTTGTTTTTTGAAAGGCGGAAAAGAAATGTGCCAAGCCCAACTCCAAATTGCGCGTGAGGCAAGCGCCTTGAGCCGCTGTAGAGAGTGACAAAGAATCGCACACTTCCGCTTTATCGATAGACCACACCGATTCGATGTTATTGAGGTCGGCGACGAGTTTGCGAACTTTCGAGAAATCAAGAGAGTTGGCTGTTTTTGTAAGTTCATCGTCGACGAAGTAGATTGTACCGATCGTCGACTGATCAAAGAACGGCTCCGTACCGGCAGTAAGTTGATCGAGTTTTGTATGGTCGTCAATTTGCGCAAAAGATGGCGTAGCTACGAACGAGCACATTAAAGCTATTAATAAAGACTTCACAGGAACTCCTTAAACGCGGTCATTCGCCGCAATGGTTTTGGTTGTGAGTGATTCAATACCCGAGAATGCTGGGAAAATGAGAATTACTGTGACGGTTTGTAAATTTTACGAGTGGGCCGAGCGTGCGTGTGATCTTCGCGCGCCCATGACCCATTTTCGAATTCGAAAGCTATAGATAAACCTATTGAATGCCGTCAGGGCTTCGACGCTGTGCTAGACTAAAAGGTGCCTGGCACCTTTATTTGCCGTCGTAGTCTTTGTGGTAGATGTAGAAGAGGGAGCCGTTTTTGAGTTTGGCAACCACGTCTTTGATGTTGGCCAGTGCAACTGCAGGGCAGCCTTCACTGCGACCCATTTTGCTAAGTGAGGGATCGACGTAGCTTGCGCTGTGGACCACGATGGCGCGCGATCGCACTTTGCTGTTGCGATCTTCTTGGCCATCGAGACGCATAGACCCACCGTGCTTGCCAACGTACTCTTCGGCGGTGAGCATAAATCCCAGTGAGGACTTTTTAGATCCGGAAACGTTAGAAAAAAGAGTGGCAATACCGTCGTGGTCTGGGTCAGAGCCATTGCCGTGGGCGGTGTGCATGGCTTTCACAACGCCCGTTTTAAGATCGATCATATAAAAACGACGCTTACCGGAGTGCTGGCCGATATCAAAAATGGTCATAAAGTTTTTATTGCGAATCACAGATTGATGCGCGTCGAAATACTTAAACGCATTGTCGAGAGCTTTCTCGGAAACATCGGAATTCATCAGAATTTTTTCACGCAATGTGACCACAGGTGCAGGCGTTGGCGTGGCGGGCACGGGCGTGGTTGGGGGCTTACTCACATCACCACCCACCTGTTCTTCTTCTACATCTTGACTCGCCTGGGGATCACCGGTTTCCACTGGTACCAAACGATCATCGAGGCTCACGTAGTCACTACCTTGTTGAGAGCACGCGGTGATAAGGGCACTGATTAGGGCGATTAAGAGTATTTTAAATCCAGGTTTCATCGACGACACTCCTCTAGGTATAGAAAACCTATCGGTGGATACGTGGCTTAGACCCGCGATTTTAATGATCGATTTGTATTTTTTTACACATACAGGAATTTATGGCCGCACAATAAAAAATGGGAAAAAGTTGTACACTTTTTCCCAATTTAATAAGCGGTAATTGGAATTCTTTTGCCGAAGTCGTCGACAGGACTTAGGACTTACTGTACGGCTATACCGATCAATCCATTATTTTTGTCGAGCTCGAACACCACTGTCTTTGTAGCTGTGGATGTTTTAAGATTGTAGATCTCGCGCACACCTTTTTCTGAAACTTCGCGCTGAGCACTACTGATGCTCTGCAGATCGGGAGCGATGGCCGAGGCATGATCGTTGATAAATTTTTGGCGATCACCCACAACTTGTGGCTGCGCTTCACTGGCGTTCGAAAAATGGATACTTTTTACAGCGCCTTTTTCAACCGTGAACGAATAATTTCCTTTAAGATAGCCGTAAGTGAGTGAATCGATGGCCGATGGACGACTGGCCTTTTGCACCATCTCTTTTTGACCCAATTCAGAAAGGCTTTTTTTCCACTGTGGAGCGAGTACCTTGGGCACACTGGCAAGTCCACGTTGCGACTGTGTCGCATTCGCTTCTGTGACATTGGAACCCTGAAACATTTGAAAGTTGAATCCCACCATCATCAGCAGAATAAAAGCTATTGTGCCCGTGGCCGCAGCTCTCACGTCATTGATGGATGTGCGCACAAGATTCTTTTTAAATGGTTTGGTAAATGGAATGACCTTACGTTCGTTTTTCATGGTTCTCCCCCTTAGATAACATATACACCTGCGAACCACATACCAACTCAGACGCTATTAACAAGATGCTGTTGTGAAAAGATGTATCAATCCTTAACACCTTGTTGTTATTTTAGTCGTTAATTGAGTTCAATTGCCCGTTTTTTATTGTCTCAAAGTGAGACATTTGCCAAAGGTCGGGTAAATTGCTGAAAAACCCCGCAGGCGCCGCTTTCCGAGCAGCCACAGCGCGCCAAACCTGGACCTCCCACACCCATCAGACACAATGGGAAAATGTATTTACCCATTGCTCTCTTGTTTCTCTCTAATGTGTTTATGACCTTCGCGTGGTACGGCCATCTCAAAGGCTTTAAAACCTCTCCCATCTACATTGTCATTTTGGTTTCGTGGGGCATCGCTTTTTTTGAGTATGTGCTCCAGGTGCCCGCAAACCGCTGGGGCTCCGACCATTTCACTCTTCCGCAACTCAAAATTATGCAGGAAGTGATCACTATGATCGTGTTCGCGGGCTTCGCGGTACTCTATATGAAAACTCCGTTAAAGCTCGATTACCTGTGGGCGAGTTTTTGTTTGGTGGGTGCGGTGTTTTTTATTTTTAGAAGCTAAGGCATCTGAAAGTAAAAGATATTTATTTTTTATTGAAGTGAACAATCCTAAGATCTTTCTTAAATATATGAAAAATCGGACCGCCCCGCAGTCCCTTAAAGCTCACCACATATTTATCACCCTGCGTGACAATCTGAAATGCCGTGGTGGCCTTTAACTGCGCGTCGGTATCGGTCAGCAGTTTTCTGTAGTCCGAAGCCAACAGCAAGCGGCGAACATCCTTTTCGAGCAGATGGTCGGGATTTATAAATGAGAAGCTGTCTCGCGCCTGTTCGAGCAACTGCGACCCTGACAATCCGAACTCACGGTGCTCGCCCACCGCGTCTATTAGATAAATCTTCAAGCGCTCCCGCGACAGCAAATACCCCGAAGCGGCCCAGCCCTTAAGGTACACCGCCTTGTAAGTGACTCCGTGAGCATTCTCTCCCTCTTCTTTCACACGCCACTCAACATCCTCTGCGGGCACACGCTCCAATGCTATGGTGTCCAGACTTGGCGGCACCTCGAAATGAATGTCGATATTTGTTGGGGGAAGAAAGCGTTGGCTGGATTCACTCCACTTTTGACTCTTCCAGTTTTTTGGCGTTGTAAATTCATACGCGTAAAAGGGCTTTTCATGGTGCACATGAATGTCCATTGCATGGCCTTTCTCGAATAAAAAAATCAGCAAGTACAAAAAAAATAAAAATGGCGCCACGAAGTCACCTCCACTTCACTTTACTGAGTCACCACGCGGGGTCAAGTGCACAGCGCGGACACTCGTGGCGTTTTCGCAACATTGCGCCGCGCCTCCTAACGTCAATCTCGTCCCTGAACGCTGCTTTTCATGGTAATGTGACGCAAAAGTACAGCAACCACTTTCACTAAGGAGAATGTATGAAAATCGTGAAGAAGGCCTCTGTTGTTTGGCGTGGCGGAATCAAAGACGGAAAAGGCACTATTACTACCGAAAGCGGAGCGCTAGCGGAGCAACCCTACGGTTTTAATACTCGCTTCACTGGAGACAAGGGAACAAATCCTGAAGAACTGATTGGCGCGGCCCACGCTGGCTGCTTCACAATGGCACTTTCAAAAATCTTAGGCGAAGCCAATTTCACCGCCGAGCAAATGGACACCACAGCCGAAATCACTCTGGAAAAAATAGGCGATGGTTTTGAAATCACCGCTTCCCATTTAGTATTAAAAGCGAAAGTTCCTGGAATTGATGCCGAAACATTGAAGTCGTTGGCGGACAAGTCTAAAAAAGGCTGCCCAGTTTCGAAACTGCTCAAGTGCGAAATCACTTTGGATGCGAAACTGGTTTAAGTATCGATTCATCCACTACCGGCGGTAGTGGATGGATTTTCAATCATTTCCGTTCCGGAAATGATACTTCCATTTCGATGAAATAGAGATCGCTCACCTTGGGAATTCCAAACTTGGGATCAGCAGGAAATGGCTTGGTGTTACCAGTTTTTTTGAACCCGCGCCGCTCGTACCAGGCAATGAGTTCTTTGCGCTGCCAAAGCACATGAATTTTTATCAACGACAAACCCCAGTTGTCGGCAATGTACTGCTCACAGTAGGAAATAATCTTTTGTCCCAGCTGCTGACCTTGGAGTTTCGCTTTCACAGAAAGCATACCCAGGAGAACGTGGCCCTCTTTGCGCTCGAGATACACACAGGCCTGAATTTCTTCGCTTGAGCGATATACCAACAGAGCGCTGTTGGGATCGTCGATCATGTCACCGATCATTACGGGATCGGTGCGTTGTCCACTGAGCAGATCGGCCTCGGTTGTCCAGCCCTCCTGTGAGGATTCTCCCCGATAAACAGACTCCACCAGTTGAACAATGTGCGGAATATCCTTGGGCTGGGCTTCACTCATTTGAAATGACATATCCATCAAGTCTAATGCATACCTTCGTTCACTTCAATCATCTGTTGAAAAGTTCGGTCATCCTCTTTGGCAAAACTTGAGAGTGTTTGGATGCGGTCATTTTAAACCCGGCAACGCATAAAAAGGATGTACGACCATATGTTTTACCCCTAGAATAGCACTATGAAACGAGAGCTCATCATTGTTCGCCACGCAGTTGCAGAAGACCGCGAAGATTTTCAAAAAACCGGCCTGCCCGACTCCAAACGCCCGCTTGCAGAAAAAGGAATTAAAAAATTCCGAAAAATTTCGAAATGGCTGGCGTGTCAAATTTCGGAAATTGATTTTTTGTGTGAAAGCCCTCTTACCCGCTCCCAACAAACTGTGGAGATCCTGTGTGAGGATCTGGATTTTAAAAAACACATTGTGCTCCCCGAACTCGACCCGACCCATCCCCCCGAAGCGATTTGTAAAAAGCTCGACAGCATGAAATGGAAACGCGCGGTGATTTGTGGGCATGAACCACACCTTTCCCATCTCATTTGCTACATCACCGGAATTTCGGTAAAACACTATGCCGAATTCGAAATGAAAAAGGGCGGCGTGTCGTCTTTCCTATTGACCGAACCACTCCTGGAAAAGCGCGCTAAACTCCAATGGCTGGTGACCCCGGCTGTTGTCATTGGCTCTAAGTAAAGCGTCGCAATTCCAACTATGGATCATATAGCCAAAAGTTCGTTTGCAAGGTTGCACCGCAGTCGCTAAAATGTTTTATGCCGATAATATTTATACTCACTCTTCTACTCCATGCACCCACGACCTCCGCAGAAGAAATCATGCTCAAGCAGCGCACCACCCGTAAAGGTATCGTTCCACTGGGCGCAAATGTTTTTCTTTCACAAACTTCTGAAGAAAAGGATTTAATGCCCGGGAATAATTCTTTCGGCTTCTTTTATAAAGAGAAGAACAATAGAGAAGGCTACTGCCGACTTCGTCTTCAGTTTTTCTGCGATTACGGCCTTGAAGTCCTCAAAGAAATAAAAAATCAGGATGTGCTTTTGCAAATTGCTGGCGGATCTTTGATTCAGAAGACGGGACACGATGGGATTGCGGACATTATTTTTCACTGTTCCAAAAAATGGCTCAATGAAACTGCGTTAGTGCGCACGGGAAAGTTCGAATCCGCAGAAATTCTTACGGCCTCAAAAGGTACTTATCGCATTCCCGATAAGCAGTGCAAACAATAGATCAGTAACTCATAGTCCCGCGAACAGTCTTCTCGTCGAGATAGCTCCGCTGCGGCGACTTTGGCAATAAGTTATCAGGTAGTCTTTGAATGGCATTTGGTGCAGGAACAGCTGCCGGTTGCTGCGAGATCACGCGCGCGTTGTAGGCTGCCGAATAATCCTTCCACTCCGAAATGCTCACCAGACTTGGACTGAGTTCCAGATCCATTCCCAACACCACGTCGCCGACGCCGGGCAAAGCTGTGCTTGCGGCTTTGAGCTTGAATTCTTTTTTGATCAGATCGCCAAAGGCGTAAGGGTTTTTAAGCACGCGGTTTTGTAAACGCTCGATGGTGTCCCCACTCGGTGGATCGATAGGTCGTAACACGTGAAGTCTGCTCGCGGATCTCTTGATCCAGTCGCTGGCTTGATACCAGCCCCGGCGGAGAACTTTTTTGTCATGGGCGAAGAAAAAATAAATTTCGCCTTCGTTGTCGCGAAAAACCACGAGCACGTCGGTCCAGTCCGCACCCGTCTGCTCCAATAACGGTTGTGTTCCACTGCGGTGGAGCAAAAGAATATCGGCGGTTTTTAAATCCATCAGGCTCGATACACCGTCGTCGCGATATTTATTGGCAACCAATTGGCGGTGCGAATCGGTGAACAGCGAGGCTGGGCTCACAGATGACGATGCGGGGCTGCGCTCGCTTGCTGGGAGGAGCTGGAAACCTAAAGACTCATCCAGCGTACGCAAGTCCACAAGAGCCTGTTTGGCCATAGGTGTGCACAGCGATTCTGACTGGGAATTTACACCCTCGGCAAAGACGTGTTTGATATTCAAACGCATCTGAAACAGATGATTTTGCAGCTCGCGATCTAATTTATATTTAGAAAGGTCAAGAGATTCCAAGTAGGAGCGCAACGCTGGCACCGTGGCCGTGCAGTTGGATGCATTCATTGCAGCGACGAAGTTGCTGATGGGCTGAACTAAGGAATGTACGGCCACTGGTTCACTTTTCCACTGTTTGCCCGTGCTACACGCAACCGCAAAGAGAACTAAAATGAGTGGAAACTGAAAACGCATTTGCATCATGAAGTTGTTCGGAATTTTGGCAGAAAAAGTAGATCCAGAAATAAAAAAACCGGCTCGCTGGCCGGTCTTTAAAAATAGTGCCGACCAAATGTCGGCAACACCCTACTTCTTTTATTAACTTATGCAGCTCTGCGTTTGCGAGCCTGCGAAGGATCAATATTGTATAACTTAACTTTGCGGTACAGAGTCGCGCGACCAATACCTAAAGCTTTTGCAGCCTCAGTCAGGTTACCGCGGAAACTGGCGATCGCTTTTTCGATAGCTTGCGCTTCGAGATCGTTGATCGTGGCCACGCCATTAGAAGAATTGCCAGGAAACTGAACAACATTATTCATTGGCATATTCGTCACTGGGCTTGAGCCGGACGTAAGTGTCGGTGCTGCGCTTAACGAGTAACTAGGTGATTGTACTTCACACTGGATACCCATAGTTTGCGCGAACTCCTGACCTCTGTGAATGACTACGGAATCGTCACTCACGATAATTAGTTTTGAGTAGGGCATTCTAACCTCCATAAATGGTTCAGAAACACATTGATGTCTCTCAAATAATGTATCGGAAGTGTCTTTAAATAAGATGAGGAAAAAATTTCCCACTTTAATACTTTTTTCGCAAACACCTGATTATATTAACCAAATTAGCGTGTCTAAACCCTGAGCTGTATCAGTTTGAATGTCTCAGGAGCTTTTTGCAAAAGAGTTGCAAAAAGACTCGGAACCCTTTAATTTGGTCTCCGATGACGACCTGGAAGCACAGATGGACCCATTATTTAGGAGTGAGCGCGAGCATGTTGTGCTTAGTGCACTGCTTAGCTCTGCCCGTTCTGCTCGTCGTGTTTCCAGCGGTCACCGATTTGGATCTCAATCACGTGGATACAGTGTGGGAATTTGTATTTGTTGGACTCTCCATAGTGAGCATTTATACCATCGTGCAAATGCACCGCACTCACAAAAAATACTCGCTGGCACTGCCCGTGGCATTTAGCGGCGCGCTCGTTCTATCCATTGCACTTTTTCTCCCTCATGCCTTAGCCGCGTATGTTTTGCCACTTGGGAGCATCCTTATATTGTCGGCGCATATGCTCAATCTTAAATATTGCAGCACTCACGCGAACTGCCACAAGAACTGTTCACACACTCCGATCGCCTCGTCTCACCCCCTCCAGTAAAACGGCGTTTTTGCCGATATATCTATATATGATCAAATCCTGTGGGTTTTTTCTAATTGCAGCTGTCCTGTTGGCGAGTGGGCCTTCCAACGCACAATCCATAGCTGACTGCGCGGGCTTAGATCGTATTCCATGCCTGTGGAAGCTCACCTGCGCTAAAGATCCCAACAATCCTAATAAAATTATTCCCGCCGATTGCGCGCAAAATTATAAGGAGCCCGAGCCTCCCGTTGTAAAGGTGGAAGAAAAGCCAAAAGCCGAGCCACCGAAAAAGACGCCGATCGAACAGTTGTACTACTTTGACCTGTCGGAATTGGAAGATCAAAAACTTCTTCCCGACGATGCTACCGGGGAGATCGACGAAGAGAGCGAACAACAACTCACTGGTGGAAAAATCACTCGCGGTAAAGTGGACCGCGGAGATCGGCGCCGAGAGCGCGAAAATGATGATGGTAAAGACTCCCGCGCGCGTGCCGATACTGCGAGCGAAAGCAAAGCCAGCGAGCAGGATGATTCTGCCAGACGTTTAAGGGATCTCATCAAGCGCGGCGAAGGCTGGGAAGAAGTCCAGTAATTGCGCACACTCAACAGGGGTGTGACTACTGCTTCGCAGTTATATTTAAGATTTCGTCGACGATCTCCGGATTGAGCAACGTCGATGTGTCTCCCAGATTCTTGTGATCACCCTCGTAAGCCTTGCGTAAAATTCTCCGCATGATTTTTCCCGAGCGAGTTTTGGGCAATCCCGAGACCACAAAAATATTTTCTAACTTCGCGATTGGTCCAATTCTCTCGGTGATTGTGGCATTGACCTGCTTGAGCAGTTCCTGTTGCGTCTTCTTTTCTGTGCAAATAGCATAGGCCACTATACATTGCCCTTTTATGGCGTGAGGCACACCAATCACCGCTGATTCTACTATGGCCGAGTTTTGATTGACCACGTCCTCGACCTCCGCGGTTCCGATACGATGACCCGACACATTGACCACATCATCGATACGACCGATGATGCGGAAATCACCATTGGCAAAACGCTTGGCACCATCGCCAGTAAAGTAATATCCAGGGAACGTAGTAAAATAGGTTTCCAAGTACCGCGTGTGGTTTCCAAATATTGTGCGGGCAATACCGGGCCACGGTTTTTTTATGCACAACGATCCTTCGGCCTCTGGAACAGTAATTTCTTGACCTTTAGAGTCCATCACTACGGGAGTTACACCCGGAAGCGGTTGCGTGGCCACCGTGGGCACACTGGGTGTTATTCCGGCGAGTGCTGATATCATGATTCCACCCGTTTCTGTTTGCCACCATGTATCCACAATGGGGCATTTACCTTTACCGACTTCTTTGTGATACCATTGCCACGCTTCATCGTTGATGGGTTCTCCGACGGATCCTAAAACTTTGAGCGACTGGAGCGAGTGCTTACGTACGAAGGAAATATCCTCAGCCTCCAGCGCTCGAATGGCAGTGGGCGCTGTGTAGAAGTGGGTAACTTTGTACTTGTCGATGATCTGCCAGAATCTTCCGGCGTCGGGGTAATTGGGTAAGCCTTCGTAAATCACTTGGGTGGCGCGCTTGAGTAGCGGTCCGTAGGTCACATAAGTGTGGCCTGTGATCCAACCGATGTCGGCCGTGCACCAATAGATGTCGTCGCGCTTGTACTGAAACACATTTTCAAATGTTTCGCCGGCCCACACCATGTATCCACCAATGGTGTGCACGAGACCTTTGGGTTTTCCAGTGGAACCCGAGGTGTAGAGAATAAACAACGGGTCTTCCGACTTCATTAACTCTGGCTTGCACTCGATGGATGATTTCTCCATCCACTGCCTGAGATCCTGATCTCTATCACTCCACGCCGTTTTTACACCGGTGCGTTTATTGACCAAAACTGTTTTCACCAACGGACACTCCTTGATCGCCTCATCCACTGTGGCCTTGAGCGCAACTGTTTTCGCTCCACGAGGGCCCTCGTCACTGGTCACTACGAGCTTTGCCGACGAGTCGAGAATACGATCGCGAAGAGCGCTGGCGGAAAAACCGCCGAACACCACGCTATGAACGGCACCGATGCGCGCGCAGGCAAGCAGTCCCATCATGAGCTCTGGCCCCATAGACATATAAAAACAAACCACATCGCCCTTTTGCACATCGAACTTTTTAAGCGTGTTGGCAAATCGATTCACTCCTTCGAGCAACTGGCGATAGGTGATCGTCGTTGTTTGAGCTGTGGGTTCATTTTGTTCAAAGTGCACGGCAATGGCATCGGGCGCCTCTTTTACATGGCGATCAAGGGCACTTTCTGTAATGTTCAATTCACCATCGGCAAACCATCGCACAGGCATGTCCGTAAAGGATCCTTCAAGCGCACGAGTGGGAAACTTTTGCCATTGGTACTCTTGGGCAATTTTTAACCAATACTCTTCGGACTGCGTTTGAGATAGGCTCTGAAAACGTTCCAGTTCCTGAGCTGTGCGAATGAGCATATTTTCTCCCTTCAGTTTCCTGAGAGTTACAGTTTGAGAGTTCAGGCAAAGGTTATGGAGCGACCAATATGTTGTCAAATTCTTTTACAGGACAAAGGGATGCTGACAGCCAGCACGCGCCAACGACGGCCTGCGGCCTTTCCAGTGGTCTTGGACTTGCAGATTGGGGTTATAGGGGGAAGACCTTATGCTGGACAAATTTCTAGATTTACTCAAGTTACCTCTACTTCAACGGTTTAAAGCCGTTAGTACATATATGACGAAAATACTAACTGTCTTTTTAGCGGTTTTGATCAGTGTGGAGTTCCTGGGTGGTTCTGCCTCCGCGAACCAAAACGTGTTTGCCCGCCAAGACGACACCGTCTCCTCTGGTGACAACAGAGACGCCACTCAATCTCCCGCAGTCCACACTAATCTCCGTGTTGCTTCGGGAATGGATATAGATCTCGGTGCCCGCGAGGGGCGCGGTATGGGCGGCGACGTCCTTTACGATGTTCAATCCGGTTCCGATATTTCTTTCCAACCCTCCCAAGTAACCCTCTCCGTTGAATTCGTTAAGAAGATGAATGAAATACTTCCCAATTGCGTGGCCAAGGCCGCTAATGCTGCAGGTTATAGTGGAACCGTAAGCCATATCAAAATCGAGAATATGGGCGGTTACAACAATCGCCGCATGCGAAATGGTCGCAAGATGAGTATGCACTCTACAGGTCGCGCCTTGGATATCAGCGGTTTTGAGGTCACCATCGGTGGGCAAAAACTCGATGTTCCCATGACAGCGGCCTCTTATCGTGGTGGCGGAAAAAAGAAAGCGTTTTACACCACATTTGCCAAGTGCTGGTCCGAGGGAGTAAAAAATCGTTGTGGAAATGAAGGCGTTATCGACTGCCACAGTGGTTCCAGAAGCCTCAATCGACTCCATCATGATCACCTTCACGTTTTATTGCCGTTTTGTCCTCGTAAAGCCGGTATCGCCACAAAATAAAGGAATTTTATGATTTACATACTCAGCTTACTTTTAGGATTTGTAACTGCCAACGAGATCAAAGCCACGGAAGCTCCCGAGGCCACCGTTGCGGTTGAGGAAAAAAATGCCAACGATGTCCTGCCCGTTTACGAGCAGATCGACAATAAAACTGAAAAAGCGATACAGTTCTCCTGGGGCACGGTTTTCTACACGTCGCTCACCGGTGACGATCACGGCCACGCCAACGCCGACCAAACCCATCTCAACGTGCGCTACACGTGCAAGAACGGCAAAAAGAGCAAAGGTGTTCAGCGCTATCAATTTTGCGGGTACGCGAAGTCCGAAGAGAATAAAAAAGAAAAAGCAAGCATCCTCTTTGAGATGAAAAAGGCTCCTGAAAACAAAGGTAAAACCGATGCTGAACTTTTGGCTATCTACGACAACGAGTACAATCTTCGCATCGTGGATCCCGTAAAGAACATTTCTGATGTTGTGGCCGACGGCAAGCCCTCGAGCGTGGAAATCACTGTTCGACAAAAAGCAGGTCGTCATTCGGCATGCGAAAGCAAGATCACCACATTGACCCTACCCGTCGATTGTCAGTAAAAGGTACGGACACACTTTTAGAGTGCGTCCCACCTGCTCAGCGACAACGCGAAACCAAAAGTGTGTCCGTACCGTTTTGTATCACCTTGAGATTTTCGTGAAAAATCTGGATCAATTCTCTACACCGTTTGTTTTTTTCGCGCAGAATTTTCGTGCTTCCGCTATTCTGTAAAGGAGTTGGGGGCAATTTTGGGTTTTCGTTCATCTAAACTACCATCCTATTTATCTATGCTTTTAGCGTTTCCGCTGATTCTCTTGTTTCAGAACTGTGGAGCTACGGGTGGTTCCGGTGATGGTGACGATTCTGAAAGCGCTGCCTCACAAAGTTACCGCAATCACTCTTCGAGCAATGTGCGCGGTGCGGGTGGAAGTAACCCCAGCACGAGTGGTTCCGGAGGTGGATTTAGCAGTGGCAACGGCACATTCACTTACGGTGGTGGATCCACTGGAAGCGGCGGTTCGAGCAGTGGTGGCGGTACCAGTGGCGGTACCAGTGGCGGTACCGGTGGTGGTGGTAGCGGCGGCGGTGGAACAAGCACTTACGACGGTAAAACCTGTTTTGCTGGCGTCTATGGGCTCGACTCTATGCTCGTGCGAAATTTCAACACCAATGATCGCGATCAATTGCGCATTCTTCGTGAGTATGCGTTTTTCGATCAAATCACACAGGTGGCTCTACCAGCTACACAGCTCGACTTCCCGCAGGCGAGGTCCGGTGGTACCTATTCGGTAAGTTGCGAGGTCACAAAATCAAAACTCAAAAACTTCTTCCCATCTGCGTATTTTACAAGCCAATACGTAGAATTGAACAATACCGGCAATGTGACAGCGTTTCAGTGCCGCGGCGGCTTTTGGTATTTCGCCGGCACAAGTTGTCGATGGATGCATATATCCGAGTACAATCGTCAGATCAACGGCGGAAACGACCGTTAATCCTGGACTGAATAGTCCTCGACTCCTCGACATTTCCTTCTTACACTTTTCCTATGCGAAAACTCTTTTTGGTTTGTTTTATCACAGTGTGCGGATCTTGGGCCGTGGCTGATAATCCCTTTGAAGGCCGCAATCACCAACTGGGCATCGGCCTCGATTTTTGGCATTATGAAGAGCCTGGAATTATGAAGGACTCAGGAGGTCTCTACGGTGTAGAGTACGACTTTAGAAGCGTCTTTTTTGACTTTCTGTTCACGCAGTTTTCCGCTGATGCTTTCCTCGGGAGAACACAGTACGAGGGTCGCTACTTGTCTTCCAACGAGCCGTTAGAGTTTGAGCAAACGAATTTCATGGCAAGCACCCAAGCCCATGTGGGTTTTGCAATCCAAAGTGGATATGGCTGGGCTGTCATACCTAAGATTGGAATTTTCTACCGGACGCTCACTGATGCTGATGATGAGAGCGGCGCCGACTACCAGCGAGATCAGCAGTACCTGGTTGTCCCAGTCGGAATTGAGGTGGTTTACAACACCATCGATGATCGGCAATTCATTGTGGGCGCGTGGGTGTCCACAAGTTTTTCCGGCACCAATAAAACGCACCTTACCGACGTGGGCGGCGACCGAGACCTGACGCTCAAACAAAGTAAAGGCCGCGGATTTGAGGCCTACGGGACTTATGCTTTTAATACCTATTATGTGGGATTTAAAGTGCGCATCTGGACCGTCGATGACTCCGAATTTAAAGACGCTTCACTCCCCGCGCTCGGTCCCGGCTTAACCACATTCCTCGAACCTAAAAATGAGACAGTCGCTGTCGGCGGTCGCGTGGGATTTAGCTTTTAAACTATCACCCGTTCATAGCATCGAGTTTTTAAACGAGGTAAACTCATAACAAGACACTCCATGTCCTGTTGCAAAACGTTTCGCGCTTCAAATTGATAAATTCATAAATAAACATTTTTCCGTTCTCAAATGCATTTAAAATAGGGTCTGGATGACTCGAGTAAAAGCACGGAAGTTTTTTATTCTCATTGCTGCCTATTTGGGCGCAACCGCCTGTGCTGGACCGACGAGCCCCTTTGGTGCCGCCCACCAGTTTACGCCGTTGCTCAAAGCACCGTCGGATCTCTCGTTGATCTCTGTAGAATCGGACAAGCATTACACGGTTCAATTTTTTCCGCGCCAACAGTTCTATCACAAAGAAGACACCCTGCGGTTGGATGTGATCGGAAAGACAAAAGCTCCAGACATTCGCAATTTTCGCCTTATCTACAACTCGACAGACCTTACCGAGCTTTTTGTAAAAAACAGTCGCGTGAAAATGTTTCCCAATGAAAAACTCATGCGTGTCGAGTTCTCTGGCTTAAAACTATCCGCCAAACAACTCCATGAAATTGCCTTTTTGTACCAGGAAGATCTCCATTTTTACTCCTACAAACTCACTAAGCCTTCTTGCTCCATTTACAAAACACTGCCAGCGCGAGGGCTCCACGGGTTTGAGACACCGCCTGAGTTCTTGGGAATGGTCAATCTGTCGGGCCGTGAAGAGCGCCTCAATGCAAGCCTCATTGCAGGCCTGGTTGCTATGGAATCGGGTTTTAATCCCCTCGCTGTGAGTTCTGCAAAAGCATTAGGCCTTACGCAAATCACAGATATCGCACTCCAACAGATCGAGAAAAAAACCGCCCAGTGGCCGCGCCGCGATCTGAGCTCCGTGCCTGTTACTGAGGTAAAGGCGCAAATAGTAGCGGGTGATTTAAATTCAGATTCAGATTGGCGCTTACAACCCGACCTTTCACTGAAGGGCGGAGCCAGCTATCTCAAGTATATCGTTCGCTTCTGGGGTTCTAAAGACAACAAACAGTTGCTCAAAGACGCAAACATCACAACCGACGAACAACTGACCAATGTTGTGCTCGCCAGTTACAATAGCGGGCCTGAGCGGGTGAAGCGCGTACTGCTCAAAAATCCCAAAAAGTGGATGAACGACGCCGAACTTAAAAATATTCAATACTACCTCAATATGATTTACAGCTACTGCAACGATTTTTCGGAGGGACCGCGCTCATGATTAAAAAGCCACTGGCGTTTAATTTTATTCCACTCATCCTGTTAGGAATCGCCATTTCGTTTTATTTCCAAGTTGCCGTTTTGCTGGATCTCCCCTTTACAGACTTTTACCGCATTCATCAACACATCACGTTTCCTAACTGGGTCACGATCTTATTGATCACAACAACCGCTTTAGCCATTTACCGAGGCCATCGCATGGCAAAAATACTTATGCCGGCCTCCATGTTTATGGTCTTTTGGAACAATTATCTTGTGGCCGCCTACGGCAATAACTTTTCCGTCGTGGAAACCATGATGGGCTCGCTCTGTTTCCCAGTTGTGTTTGTGCCTCTTTACACGCGCACCAGCCAAAAGTTACTTTCGGACAAGCGCCATCACTGGTGGCAGCGCGCGCCTCGTTTGCAGCATGTGGCTCATGTCACTGTAAATCCTTTTGTGAGTTCATCTTTCAATTCAAAAAGTTATGATGTTTCGAAAAGTGGGCTGTTTATTCAGCTCGACGATATTGCCTGGGCGCAACTGCCCAAAATGGGCGAGCGCGTGAACGTGAGCATCACGCTCGATACACTCCGCAAAGTGCGCTGTGAGGCAATTATCGTGCGCTTAGATGAGGCCAAAGGCACCTATCCGCGAGGCATGGGACTGCACTTCACGGAACTCTCCAGTGAGAGCAAACGCGCGCTGAATTCATTTTTAGATCACTAATTGATAGCGCATTCCATTTCGATGGGAATGTGATCACTAATGATTTCGTGGAAAACTTTATAAACGGGTTTTTTACCTGGGGTAGGCGCGTCTTCTTCGTCTTCTGCTTCCCCTTCAGCTACGCATTTTTTAGACTCATTGCCAAGTACATTGCGCTCATAGAGACACACCAAATTTGCGGCGGCAACAGGATCATATAGCGGCGCCATTTCGCAGTCTGTTTTTGAACAGGTTGTTGCCGATAGCTGTTCACGCAAACTTATTTGATACTCCTCCAGTGCCTTTGTGCGATTCTTGCGCAACACCAAGAATGACTCGAGGTCTTTGAGATCAGGATCACTGGTCTTTGGAGTTACCAGATCTAACATAAAATTAAACGCCTTGGCCGTTTCTGTTTTGCACTTGGCAAGTGTTTTCTCAGGCACAAAAACGAAGTGATCGTATTCATTGGCAAGGCCGTTCTGAGCACTGATGCTTGTCTTCTCTCGAACAAAAACGTTGTCGTGACCGACGGCAAAGTTCCACAGCTTTCGGGTTCTGTCATTGAACTCCAAATTGAAATCTCCCATCAACAGAATTGGTTCTTCCGACTTTCTGAGTTCCCGCTCAGCAACGGCAAGCTCCATGTAGCGGGCGTCTTCCTTATTGACTTTGATTCGACCTGCCACCTCGAGATAGTCTTTTACGAGCTTTTGCTCAGCGGCACTGTAGTCCACACATTTTTTTTGACCTTTCTTCGAATCCCCGCTAGCTGTAGCACAGTCTTCTGCCGGTGCACGAAAGCGCAGATGGAGGCCCGCAGCGTTGAATTTGAGTTTGCCGACTTTAAAGTGGGCAACAAAGGGGCTGCGCGAAACCAAATTTTCATAATTCTCTCTGGATATAGGCGTGAGGCAACCTCGCTTGTCGCCGCAAAAAGACGTCTCCGCGTTTTCAACAAAGCCATAGCGGTAGAAAAACCCAGAATACTCATAGGAGGCTGTCGTCTCGCCTGTTCCCGAGGGAGCCATAATGAGGGACCATGAAGGATCCAGTTTGCGCAATTCCTGAAGTATGACTAAGTATTTTGGCATTTGATAGGAGGCTTCAATATCGCCGCGATCTTTGGTCCCGGTGGACTCTGCCAAACGATCGATTTTTTCGTTATGAGCCAGGAGATCTTTACCTGAGGTCATAATTTCCACAACGTTTACCAGATCCCACTGGTTGATGATGTCTGCGACTAGATCGTTTCTTTTAAAGCGTACTTGCGATTGGCCTATACGAATGACGTTAAAACTTCCAATACGCAAATTCGAAAGTTTTAATTTTGTTTTTACGTTGGACTCATAGAGAAGATAATCCTCAGTGCACTCCACTGTGTCGTCGTCGAGCATACTGGGAAAGCGCGCTTTGGCACTTTCGCAGTTGCGAAACTCGGTCAAAGAGGCGGTGCGCTCTTTGTCGGTGGTCTGGGTGGGTTGCCGGGTGGCTCGGGGCTGACTGTGAGAACAGCTCGTAACGGAAAAGACCAGCAAAATGACTATGCCCACTACGTGAATCGGATTCTTGCGACTGTACGTGTGTCCACAGCGACCTATTGATTGTGTTCTCATCCACCCTCCTATTTTCAAGATCATTATATCTAAAGATGCCATGTAATCTACTTTTAGGTTCAGTGAGACTAGGTGAGGTCTGGCACTAACGTGGACATTCGTCCAGGTCCGAGAAAGACATATACATACACTCACATTATGCTAATTTTTAAAGATAACAAACAAAGGAAATACTATGCTATCCATTCGTGCCTTTTTGCTCGTCGGAATCATCTGCAGTGCAACCACCTCTAGTTTCGCTGCAGACTCATTTGGAATTTTTATGGCCGTAAAAGGCGACGTTAAAATTGAAACCAATGGGAAAAAATCTGCCGCAAAAGTACGCGAAAAAGTCTTTCAGGATAGCTCTGTAGAGACTGGACCCGACGGCCGTGCGAAAATTGTTATGTCCGATCGCAGCGTTGTGCACATTTCTCCGGACTCTAAAGTAAAGATTGCGAAGTATTCGGATAAGGATGGCGCAAAAAACGTAGAACTTTCTCTCAGCAAAGGAAAGGTGCGCAACGAAGTTAAAGGCGCCTACGGCGAATCCAACAAGTACGAGGTAAAGACACCCACCGCAGTGGCCGGCGTGCGCGGAACAGATTTTATCGTGGATCACAATATAAAAACCAATACAACTGAAGTAAAAACCATGGAAGGCACGGTAGCGTTCCAAGCGCTCAAAAACAATGTGGCAACGGGCGCTATCACTCTAGTCAACAAAAACCAAAAGACGACGGCCGCTCCCGATCGCGCCGTTGAGGCACCAAAGCTAATGCCGCCAGAGGAAGTGAAAACTCTCGACAGCGAATCGCGTGTGGGTGATGGATCCGCAGCGAGTGGAACTACTGGAAGTGGCTCTGGTAGCGCATCGTCGTCGAACGGTCAGAAGTCGGAAAGCTCTTCCACTCCTGCCAATGAGGGCACAAAGGGTACAACTCGTATTGGCGACAACACGGATATGAAGCCCGAAAATATCGAAAAACAAGTGCCTACAACTGGCGCACCAGCACCAATGCCCGTTGCTAATCCAGGCGCCTTTATTCCCAAAGGTCCAAACACGCGCACCAACGATGCTATTCGCGACAAGACCGATAAAACACGAGTGATCATCAAACCAGAAACGACCACTCCCAACGCTGGTAGCAATCGATAAACAAGGACGCTCGAAAGATGAAGAATTTTGGACTTGTAGTTGGTTGTTTGATTCTCGCTCAATCCGCTATTGCACAATCCCAACCTGTCGCCGCTACCCGCTCCATGCGGGGAGCCATTCAAATCGAACCACAAAGCTCAGGAAAACTGAACTTTACGGCGGAACTCGAGCGCGAACTGGGGAAACGCGAATCGTACCAGAACAAATTCAACGCTCTCACTCCCGAACTGCAAGAAAAAAACAAAGTCAAAGCAACCCAGTACCACAAAAAAGGGCGCTCGCTTTTTCAATCGGGAGACGTGCGCCTCGCACAGCGGTACTATGCCAAAGCTATCTCCTTAAACCCTTACGTCGATTTGTATTATTATGAACTTGCAATTAGTCTTTACCGCAATGGCGAGCATCAACGCTCATTGATTCTTCTCGAGATGGTGCGCGGAACAAGCATTGATGCCACCGAAATTTCCTATTACGAAGCTCTCAACAACATGAAACTCAACGAACTCAATCCAGCCATCAAGACATTCGGCTCAGTGATGGCCGCAAACGATCCAGAACTATCACCATCGGCGGCCATGTATCGCGGAATTCTCCTCAAACAGAATGCCCAATATAGCGAAGCCCGTGAGTCATTTCAGTATGTGCTCGATACAACCAAAGATAAAGTTATGGATCAAAAGGCAGAGCAGCAGCTGGAATCCATACTCGCGCTCCAACGGTTTGAGGAAGAGAGTAAAAAACGCTTTGCCTATTCGGTGTTCGCGGGACTGATGTACGATAGCAATGTGCTCAACATCACCGACAACAATTCCGCCCTGGATCTTGAAGCATACCGTATTCTTTATGGTGGGGTGATCGAGTATAAGGCCATTCACAAAATCCAACACTCCCTCACTCCACGCCTCACTGCGTCCGATCTGTACAGCGTAGACACCTCATTTGATAGCAATGCCACCATTCAAAGTACCGACCCGCTACAGGCCGAAATAGCCATCCCTTATTCGTACCGCTTTTTGATGCGCAATACTCCTAGCATGCTCACTATCGTTCCCGCCTATTCCAATATTTTTATGAGTCTCGATGAGCAGAGCCGTGACAAGGTCTATAGCACCGCCGCCTTGGGTGTCGACCTCACAACAAGCTTTTGGGAGAAGTGGGTCAATTCCTATCGCTTCGATTATGCCGACGATACTTTCCACTTTACGACGACACCTGAAAACGATCAAACATCGCAAAAGTATGGACTTACCCTCACCAACAGTCGCCACTTCAACGCTACTGGAACACGCACACTCAATGTGGACGTGAACTACATTATCAACGATGCGGAAGGCATTAATAGTCTTTATGACCGCTTGATGCTGTCGCTGGGTACCACGCATCCCTTGAGCGCTAAGCTCATCTCCTATGTAAAATTTGATTACATCAAACAGGATTTCAGCAAATCCACTACCAACCGCGACGACACGGGAATGATATTTACGTTGGGTGGAATATACAGCCTAAAGAACAACTTGAATTTAAACGTCTACGCCCAATACTATCGCAATTCATCGTCTGTCGATCTCTACGATTTCGACAAGATCACGGTGATGACCATGATCTCCTATTCCAGCGGATTCTTTTAAACGACTTGCTCAGAGCGGATGCTCGCTCTGAGGTTAGAAGTCGCCATGAACAAATTCATGCATAAATTGTAACGATAAATTGTTATTGCTTTGATCTTGTGCATGCACATGCGTCGCACCGGCGGTAGTCGAGCGAATGTAAAAATGCACATTGCGTTCACCTTGCAACAGAGTGACACTATTGAGCGGATCGGTGCCAGAGTCACATGTGCCTTCGGTGGCATGAAACGAAACCGCCGTGCCATTAAATCCCAAGTTTATTTGTCGATTGCGAAGGCTAACTACGGGAACCCCACGCGCGTTCACCAACTTGATCTTGTGTGGTCCGCTACACGCAGCACTGCCTGGCTCAACGGTGATGGCTGGCCCGACGTGCGCTAAATTTTTTGGCACAGAATTTCGCCCGAAAGATTTGAAATATTTAACGCCATCATCTCCGGTACCTACTTGAGTGGGCTGACGCAAACGGTACTTGCCTTCAGGAACTTTCAGATAGACCACTTTATACTCTGTGAAAGTTACACTAGGCATTACCGGCGGGCCACCAGTACAGGTCGATGCCTCAAACAATGCTGCTGCCTGAATCGACCACGTATTATTGGCGGCATTCCATTTTTCGACGACCGGGTCTTCCCAGAAATCAATATCATCTGCCGCTATAGAGCCATACATCGAAGACTCAATTTTATAGGTATTGCAGTTATCTTCGAATATCTTATTCGAACCTTCAATCCTATAGATAGATTCGGAACCTTTCATGCGCACCTTGTACTCTTTGGGAGCAATCGATTGAAGACCGACGCTCTCAGCGCGAAAGAACGCATGGTGGTTCATGTTTCCGCTCGGCTTTACCGGTGAACGCACCCATCGCGTCGCGCGCTCGGTATTTATAGGCATAACAAAGTGCGCGGCTTTTCCGCTGGCGTTTTCTTCGATGCAATTCTCGTAAGAATTGTACGTTTCAGCTACGGCGAGCTGTGCCTCGTTACCAGTGTAACATTTGGGCATAGACGTCCCGACACAGGACTTTACAGAAACTGTTGTTGGCGCTAACACCGGCACATCGCGCCCATGCTTATCCAGAGCACGAAAGGTAAACGGCGTGCAATCATTTTCGTTGGGATTGCCCGGGTCCAAATCACCGGTGATATAGTCATCGCCAGGCTCAATAAAATGAGCGCGCTCCATAACGATATATTTTGGGGAATACACAGTATCGGAGCCTTCCTCGGAGTCATCATTAAACTTACAGTCATCGAAAGTACGATTGTAATTGATCTGGCGCGGAATGCGAATAGTCTGCGTGGCACCCGCCTCGAGTTTTACACCGGTGACTTCGCCGATGATCATCGGCTTGGTCATTTCGATCTTGTCGAAATTTTGCTTGCGGAAATCCACGCAAACGGTGGGATCTTGAGCGTGAAAGCCAATCAAATAAAATGTGCGGCTAGTGCCGGCTAGAAGCTCCAGTTCGAGCTGAGTGCTGGTGCCCGTCGCCAATACTGCTCCAGCCCACGGACCAAACGAGAAAAGCTTTGTGGTGATCTCATCATTCTCGTCACTCGCCCCGCAATAATTTTTATTAAACTCCGCCTCCGCACCGCCAACCATAACGGCGTAGCAGTTGATAGGATAGCTCCCGACGCCGTCAAAGCCCGTTGGCGTTTGTTCGAACCAATCGTCGTACAAAACAGAACCGTCGTCCCAACGCAGGTCCATCTCGTTTACGGCAAGCAGAGATAGTGCAGGTTTTTGGACCTCTGCCACGGCCGGCACCTCAAACACAACCACCGCTTTATCACTCTTCGCGCGCGTACAGGCCGCAGTTAAAAGACAGGAGATGATTACGATTCTAAATACTATAGACATGGGTGATTTGCTCCTAGGTTCTTATCGCCTTTAAACGTGGAAACATGACGACTGTGTCGTTCTGAGTCGGCTTTTGTCTGGAAACGAGTCGGTAATGTCATATTATTTCGCCTTCATTTCGAACACGCCATCCCAGTCACTTGCTGGTGGCTCATTTATAAAATCTTGGCAACGGTTCTTGTAAATACGCACAAGCAGATCCAGAGGCTGTTCTTTCTCTAAAACTTCAAACTGTGCTTTCGCGTTTACAAAATCGCGCTGGATATACGTGTGATACGCCTCATGGTAACGCTCGACATAAGTGGCGCGTCCGGAATCTTTGATTTCGCACAATAGTTCAAATGCCCCCACTGGGTCTTTCTTACCGACCACGCGCACGCGATCCACTTCGCGGAAAAGAAAGTGCTCCTTCGCCGCAGTGTAAGTGCTCTCGCTCACGAGTATACGCACACCGTACTGTTTGGTTGTTCCTTCAAGGCGCGCACCTAAATTGACTGCATCGCCAATCACGGTGTAACTCTGAACAATCTGTGAACCCATATTTCCCACACTCATCATGCCGGTGTTGATACCGATTCCTATGTCGATGTCGGGCCAATTTTTCTTTTTGAATTCCTCTTTAAGAATCTGCAAACGCTCAAGGCTCTGAAGCGCCGCCTTGCACGCGCTGTAGGCGTGATCTTGGTGCGGAATGGGTGCGCCAAAAAACGCCATCAAGCCATCGCCCATGTACTTGTCGAGCGTGCCCTTGTTGTTAAAGATCACCTCCGTCATAGGAGTAAGGTACTCATTTAAAAACTGCGTGAGCACTTCCGGATCCATCTTCTCAGAGAACTTTGTAAACCCGCGCACGTCGGAGAAGAACACCGTCATCTCCTGCTTTTTCCCACCCAGTTTTAAGTTTTCCTCGGCCTTGAGAATCTCATCCACCACTGCTGGCGAAACGTACTTGGAAAAGGTGCGTTTGAGCGCCTGCTTTTTCTTTTCCTCGGACATGTATTTGAACACGATGGCTACCGAGTGCAGGACACCCACTAGTAAAAACACCAGGAAGCTCGAGTACATCATTTGAAACTTACTAAAAATAACATAGTCCGCAGCCCCGCCCGCCACCACAAAGAAGCCAAACGAGATCATGGACTTGAGCGCCTCTAGCTGGGCGAGTAGCACACTCAGCAATAAACCAAATCCCAAAATCAAAAAAGGGAGCACCACTTCTTCGCGGGGAAGAACTTTTAGATAGTTGTGGTCAAAAAGATTAGCGAGCATGGTCAGATGAATCTCTGGTCCCGGATAGTTATTCTCTACAGGAGTATTGCGGAGATCATAGATCCCCATAGACGTTGCTCCAACAAGTACAGCGCGGCCTTTGAAATAGTCCTTTTTGGACACTCGCTTCTTTTCGATTATCACTTTGTTGTGCTCGGTATTGAGCACACGTTGATTCACCGTAAGCATTTCATCATCGTTGAGAAGCTCTTTGGCCGACACATAGGGCAAAGTGTTTTGTGGCCCATAGTACTTGATCATCACCCGGCCCTGTGGATCTACCGGCAAACTTTGGATCACGTTATCGGCGCTATCGAAGATTTTAAAAGATTTGATCTCGCGATGGCCGCGGGAGTGTTTGACTTCTGCCACGGCTCGGTACCCTTTAGCCGATAGGTACATATTGAGCGCCAAAGACGGAATGTAACTTGTACCGATGCGATTTCCCGAGCGGTAGAAAAGTGGGTAACGACGAATCGATCCGTCCACATCGAGGTGGGCAACAAAGCTACCTGTCATCACCGCAGGATTCTGAACTGCAGCGATGTTAGGAACCCATTCCCCGAACTGCGGCGATGGAAAGTTTAAAACCGATTTTTTAAATTCGTCGATTTTAGCGTGTGTGTTCTCGCCGTGCCGAGTGAGCTTTTCCACAAAAATATCCGAATAAATCGCCATCAACTTGTCTTTATTCTCATTGAGCAGGTAATCATCGGGCGTGAGCCATACCGAGCAATACTTAAACCATTCCCCTTGCGTGAGTGCCCTTAAGTGATTGTTTTGAAAAGTGCTCAACTCCGATACATCGGCTTTGTTGTGCTCTTTGAGATACTTCGCGCGCACATCGGCGCTCACAGTTTCGAACAAAGGCTGGAACAATTGATCCCATGGCACATCATCAAACGCATCCCCTTCGTCCTCAACAACCAGAGCGGCATCGAGCTTTACAATTTGATCGCCACCGGTTTTTAAAAAAGCTTCGGTAACGCAAAAATCCTGATAGGGCTGAAAATGAAGTTCATTGTTACTAAACGTTCCAAGCACAATCTTTGCGCCGTGCTTGGTGACCACATCGGCTAGCCGTTGATCATTTTCCGGGTACGCTTTTTCGGGCTCTGAGAAAATCACGTCCAGGCCCACTGTGCTCGCACCATTGTCCACAACCTGCTCGAGAATGCTCGAGATCAAATCGCGACTCCACGGCCAACGCCCAATCTCCTGCACGGAGTCGTCATCCACTGCGACGAGCACCACTGGCGCATCCGAGTGTCTAGACGTGGTGACTTTGTACTTCAGATCGTTAAACCGATAATCCAGCGCCTCTGTCACATCGAGAAGTGTGTTCGCTTTTTGATAAGACTGCTTGTTCTTTTTGTGGTGGAGATAATAGCCCGAAAACAGCGCGACACTTGCCGTTACCACACTGCCAATAATGAAACCCAATACTTTGTTCGACATGGGGTATTTATCGGAATTTGCTATATATTGATGGAGCGCGTAGGGCCCGCCAACGCCACATAAGAGAAAAAACTGATCCAAGAACCTGCTCGAAACCCTGGACCAATGTAAAGCCAATCACGGCAATAATGGAAACGATTAGACAATAAAAAAAGGAGCAGTGAAAACTGCTCCTTTATGAGTCAAATGCACGATCTGGTGGAATCGAATTATTTCGAATTCCAGTACGCCGTGCGATTTTTCACCGTTGCTAATACCGCATTCAAACGCACTGTGCGCTCTTGGTAGAGAGCTGCATCCAGCGCAGCATCACCACTCAAGCTCTGCACTTGCACCTTTTGCACATTGGTCGCGCGCGACTCGATCACTTCGTACATGGAGAGCAAATTCTCTTTTGCCGAGGCCACCGTGAGCTGCTCAACAAATTCACCGTATGGTGGTAAGAATCCATAAATGCGCACGTTGATTTTTGTAATGAATGGACGCTGGGCGATCCAGTCCATGTAAGAGACGTACTCATTGGCTTTTTCAACAGAGCCCACATCCTCAATGGTTTCCGAGAGCAAGCTACCATTGAGCATCACATCGCGCAAAAACTGATAGCGCATCATCAAAATACTATACGCGGTCTTTTGGTAACGGTTCTCTTTAAGAATGTACTCGCTCACAAGCTTCTCCACCACCGACTGCGGGAGCATTCCCGACACGGCTTGTGCGGCTGTGAGTTTGTGCATTTTGTCGTGATTGATCTGAGCGACTTCCTGAACAGTAAACTCTTTCTCCATTCCCGCGTCGTCGACAGACTTGGGATACACCCCATCGTTCACCTCTTTGAGATACAAGTACACTTGGCCTGTGATCTCCTCCAGCGTGGCATTCTCAGCAAACAGCTTCGCGTAGCCCATCAGGCCCACGGGCACCGGCATGAGGATCTCGGCGTTTTCGCTTTTTTCCAAGTTTTCTTTAGCAATGGCCACTTTTTGCAAGCGAATGGACTCTTGCATATTGCCCATCTTCTCGTTCACGGAATCCATTTTATCGGGCATGGCATTCACGGAATCGATGGAATCCGCAACTCCACAGGCCATCAATAAACTACATGCTGATACTAAAATTATATTTTTCATTTTCGACCTTACTTTGTGATCTGTTCTTTAAGTTCTTTAAGGCCTTTGTCGTTTGATGAAATAGCCCCCAGCCACATAGAAAGAATCTGCTGGGAAAAGCCTGCAACGCCAGTCACCGTCGTTACCGCTTTTGCCGGATCTTCATAAGTGAGGGTTTCAGTGCCGTCGGCGTTTTTCACCATAAGGAATGTCATGCTCGAACCTTTGTTGGCGTTGCCGCCGTCTTTAACAAACGACAAAAACTCAGCCACTGTGGGGTCTTCCATATTCACGGCGTTTTCTTTAAGTGCATCGTAAAATGCATTGTAAACTTGATCGGCGCTCACGTTGTAAACGAAGTCCAATCGCACAGCGACAACAGTTTGATTTTGTAAAGACTCAAGAGCCGCGTTGGCTTGATTGGATTTTACGAACTGCTCCGGTTGCGCGGCAAACACCTGCGCCACGTAAACTGGCGTTCCCAAAAAAGCCACTAAATATTTCTTGCGGATTCCCGAACCTACATTCACAAGAGTTGTTGGCACTCCGGCCACATCCACTACGGCCGACTGAGACAAAGTAACGCCATTGATCGCGTCTGGTCCCGGGGTCAAAGTCATGAGATCCGCCTGGGCCGCCACCACACTGAAGATAACGCTTAAAAATACACTTACAGTTTTCATAAAAACTCCTTATTTTTCGGGGTCATCCCGTAAATGCCCCTGTCTTACGTTAGCCCCTTGGTGATGTAATTGAGAATCTCCTGGAGGTGTAAAAACAGGGAGGAGACACGTCTGTGCGGTGGGTAGAATTTATAGTATTTTCTTGCCAGCCCGAGCGCCGCTTTGTAGGTTCGAGTTTTTCCGGAGGATTCATGAATTACAGCGTTTTTACTCTGCTACTAATTGTGTCATCTATTGCTCAAGCTAAGAGCACGGCGACATTTCTCACCGACACCAACTCCGTTCTCGCCAAAGAGATCGTGGGCGTTCAACGCGCTGAGTGGGTGCAGACAAACTTTATCACTGAGGACACGACGATTCTCGCCTCCGATGCCAACGCCCGCTTTGGCGCACTGGGAACCCAGCTCGCATTGGAATCAAAAAGGTACAAAGGCAAAACCGATGAGGAAAAACGCCAGCTTTATTTGCTCATGGGTTTTTTAAACCTGCCGGCACCAAAAGATGCGGCCAAGAACGAAGAGATGACCAAACTCAAAGCCGAGATGGAGAGCATGTATGGCAGCGGTAAGTACTGCAAAGGCAACAAGTGCCGCGATCTTTTAGACCTTGAGGACGTTCTCGCCAAATCGCGCAGCCCGAAAGATCTGCAAGATGCATGGGAAGGCTGGAAATCCATCTCCGTTCCCATGAAACCCAAGTATCAAAAAGTCGTGGAGCTGGCCAACCAAGGCTCCAAAGAGTTGGGCTACAAGCACCTCGCTGATTTTTGGAAAAACAAATATGATATGCCCGAAGCGGCGTTCGAAAAAGATCTCGATCGCTTGTGGACAGAAGTGCGTCCGTTCTATGAACAGCTGCACTGTTACGTGCGCGCACGCCTCAACAAAAGATACGGTGACAACGTTGTGCCCAAATCGGGCGCCATTCCCGCACATTTGGTGGGGAACATGTGGGGACAGTCCTGGGAAAACATCAGCGACATCGTGGGCGTGAATCCTAAAAAATCTCTCGATATTACGGGTCTGCTCAAAAAGGCCAAGTATGATTCTAAGAAAATGACAAAAACAGCGGAAAACTTTTTCGTCTCCCTGGGGATGCCGCAACTTCCAAAATCGTTCTACGAAAAATCTCTCTTCGACAAGCCCCGGGACCGCGATGTGGTTTGTCACGCCAGCGCTTGGCACGTGGATCTAAAAGATGATGTGCGCATCAAGATGTGCATCCTCATCGACGAAGACAACTTTAGAACTATCCATCACGAACTGGGCCACATTTATTACTACCTCGCCTACAAGGACAAGCCCATGCTGTTTCAAGGCAGTGCCAACGATGGGTTCCACGAAGCTTTGGGCGACACTGTTCAATTGTCCATCACCCGCAAATACCTCCAGGACATCAAACTTTTAACCAGCAAAGACAAGCCGATCGATGCGGACGTTCATTATCTTTTACAGATGGCTCTCCAAAAAATAGCGTTTTTGCCGTTTGGTTTAATGACAGACAAATACCGTTGGCAGGTCTTCGATGGTCGTATTCAACCTGAAAACTACAACACGGCTTGGTGGGACATGGTAAAACAATATCAGGGGCTCGTTCCTCCAACACCGCGCCCGAACGACGCGTTTGATGCGGGCTCCAAGTACCATGTTCCAAGTTTTGTTCCTTACTCCCGATATTTTATCGCGCACATACTCCAGTTTCAGTTTCACCGCGCTCTTTGCGAGACCGCAGGCTATAAAGGGCCACTTCACGAGTGTTCCATTTACAACAACAAGGCCGCTGGCGAAAAACTTTGGAAGATGATGCAGATGGGGATCAGCAAGCCCTGGCCCGACGCGCTTGAGGCGGCCACCGGAAAACGCGAGATGGATGCAAGCGCCATTCGCGAATACTTTGCACCATTGGAGGCGTGGTTAAAGGACCAAAACAAAGGTCAAACCTGCGGCTGGTAATCTCGTTTCGGCGCCGTTCAAAAAAAAAGCCCGGTGCTCCTGCCCGGGCTTTATATTTTACGGAGCAAAATCTTTGATCTGCAGTGAGTCGTAGCAGGTCAGGTTTCACCTTTTATGCTGTACTTGAACTCATGGTGGAAAAACTCAATTATACCTTTGATTTGCCTCAAATAAGAGCAGAAGTCTCGGCCGCTTTAGGCGCGGTGGATTTGCTCTCACGCCAAGTGAAGCAGCTACTTTTGACGTGCCCGGAGACAACGACAGACTGCGATTTCTTCGGCACTGGAAAAATTTACGACTCGCAACTCAAAAAACATCAGATTCCGCAGAGCGACTTTTGTAAAATCAATCCTCGCTTTGCGGGAACGTACCTCGAAGAGATATGGAAGTCTTTCCCGTACAAAGTGGGACGGGTGCGCATCATGCTTCTTACGCAGAAACACTCCTACACACTCCATCGCGACATGGAACCCCGCTATCACATCGCGGTAGATACTTCACCCGATACCTACCTGATCTACAAAGACAGACCTGAGTGGTATCACATTCCCGCAGACAGCCACCTGTACCGCGTGGAAACGAATCATTTCCACTCCGCTATAAACTGTAGTCCTAAACTTAGAACCCACATCGTGTTCGATGCACTCGAGGCCTATTCCTTATGAATAAAATAATAATCACCATTCGTCATTTGAGCGCTTTCCTGGCCGTTGGTTCCGCCTTGAGTTGCACCACACCAGCTGCTAAAGATGTCGTGCTGAGCGCAGACACTCAGCGCATGGACAGCCGCGGTTGCATGATCTCGCCCTCGGCACCCAAGGCGCCCCAAAAGCCGTCGACGACGGCATCCTCTTATGCCGCCGAATCCTACTACGAAAAGCTAGAGTACTACTTTTTGCTTTCGGCTGAGAACTGCTTGAGTTCCAAAGAACGCTGCGAAGAATTATCTGCCGTGCTCGAAAAAATTCCGGCGCGTCTTCTCTCCTCCGCCTCCGCGAGTGGCGACATTGAACTGAGCAACACCATTCGCCATAGTAATAACAAAATCGCTGCCATGGTCGCCGTCAACCTCTACGCCATTGAAAAACGTCACAAAATATCATTCCCAGCGCAACCATGGCTCAAAAAATTACTCAAAGCGAACGACCTCACCACTTCCACGGAAGAACTCACGGTTTCTGGAGAAACTCAGAAATATTCATTTGCTGCACACAATATGGCCGCAGCATCGGCGCGCGCACACGTGTTCCTTGGGGTCTTCACCAAAGATCAGGAACTCATCAACCAGGGACTCGCGCAAATTCCAAAAATTTTAGAGTCGCGACGCGAAGACGGTTCTTTGCCACTGGAAACTCGCCGTGGAGCGCGAGCGCTTCGTTATTCCATGCAGGTGCTCTCTGACCTCGTCGCGATGATTCACCTCGCTCCGACACAAAAGAGCCTTTATGACCAATATAAAAAAGACATCCTTCATCTCGCCGACTTTGATATCAAGGCTTTACAAAACACCGCACTTCTCAACACCTACGCACAACAGAATTTGTCTCCCGGCCCAATAGCCGACCATAAATTGCAAGATATCTCTAGCCTTCGATCGCGCCTGGCCTGGGTTGTTGTGCTCAACTCCATGGAACCCGGATATTTGGACAAAATAGAAGATTTGGAAATCGATAAAAGATCCTGCGCCCATGTTCATCTCAAAAAGAAGGTGGAATGTTCTCCATTGATGAACACCATCAGTGACGTGGTGAGCTCGCCCTTGGGTTTTACTCTAGGTTACAGCCCGAAGTGTGCGGCGCTGTGAGTGCGGGTGTGTGCTCTGGGAAAATATTTGCAAACCGCGGATCTATTTCAGAAAGCTTCTGACCGCGCATACGTTCACAAAATTGTAACCATTGGTAGCCGGTGGAATAAAAGTACGCTTCCCGCGCTTCCCGCGCGTCGAGCACTTTGAGCAAGCCCTCTAAGTTTTCAAAATGGTGTTCTATTCCGCGTGTGACTTCGCGCAGCCGCTCAGCGACAGTTTGCCTTACAGCAAGTGGCACAGCATGCACATTGCCCCACTCCTGGCGAACAATTCCACCAAAACAAAGCGTTTCCACTTTGGGAAAATAGGCCTTGAGATTTAGAAAATAGCGAATCATATCCTCGATGTTGAACACGTTGTAGGCGCTCAATGTGAACTGCAATACCACTTTGCCCACTGCAGGCTCCGAGGCAAAAGCGCGAATGTTTGCATCGATTTTTGCAAACGGAAACCCGCGAATCCATTCATAAGTAGATTCAGTCCCATCGATACTGATCCCGATCTCTGGACTTAACCCTTGAATGGCATCGCGCACGGTGGGGTTCCAGCGCGTGCCGTTGGTCTGCAGAAACACATGCAGATAGTCGTTGCGATCCGAGCGTTCAGATAGTTTTTTAAGGTAGCTCAAGCACTTTTCATCCACGAGCGGTTCACCACCCTTCACCCACACGGCAAGAAGCTGCGGTGTGAGTGCTAAGATCTCCTCGAGCATTTCGTCTCCGAGCACGGGATAAGGAGCCACCGAGCGACGAAAGGTCATTCCCTCGCTCACGGCCTCGGCATCCGGTTTTTGCCACGCGGTTGAATAATGGCTGGTGCACATGGTGCACTTTAAATTGCACACATTGGAGAAGGCGATATCTAGATAGCGAATGGGAGGGTGATCCGTAGCCATCGAAATCGCGCCGCGCTCGCGGACCGGTAGCTTAGCCGCATTGAATTTTTTCCGTTTGCTCACCAAGCCCACGTCTTCCTGCGAGTAACAGGCGCTCACGCACGCACTCGGCCTTTTGCCCTCGAGCATCGCTTTACGAATTTTAACGTACGATGGGTGCGACCAGGCCTCGTCGAGCGATTTCACCTGGCCCGCGGAAAATAAAATATTGGTGTTCGATGAGCACAATCGAATACTGCCATCTGGAGCCACATGCAAACTGGAAAAAGGCATCAAGCACAGGCAGCTCATTACTTGTCGAGCATACGCACTTCGCGCTGAGGGAATGGAATAGAAATTCCAACTCCATCGAGCGCCGTCTTCGTCTGTTTGTAAAGATCAAAATATACGCTTGGGTAATCTTCGGGAAGAGCCCATGCACGGAAGACCAAATCCACGGAGCTTGCTCCAAAGGCCGTGATCCCCACCATGGGGCTGGGATCCTTGAGCACCTTAGGGTGTTGATACGCAAGGCTCAATAATACCGCTTCGGCTTTAGCCACGTCGGAAGAATAGGCAATACCTACTTGCACCTCAACTCGGCGCTTGTTTTCGGCGGTGTTGTTCACAATCACATTTCCAATCAGTGGACCATTGGGCAAAATCACCCGGCGATTATCGGCTCTCACTAACGTTGTATAGAACACATCAATGGCTGTGACGACACCCTCTTCACCCTGTGAGATAATCATATCGCCGACCTGGAATGGTCTTAGAATAAGAATCATCACTCCGCCTGCAAAATTAGATAGGCTTCCTTGAAGAGCCAAACCGACGGCAAGACCTGCGGCACCGAGAACTGCAACAAACGACGTGGTCTCCACACCGACCACTCCGGCTGCGGTGATGACCACAATGACTTTAAAAAGAATTCTCAATATGCGCGAAAGGTAGACGCGAATGGTAGGGTCAAAGTTCTGCTTACTGAGAGCAGCATTGGCCAGTGTTGCGAGCCGATTGGAAACCCAAAAGCCCACAAACAAAATGACAATTGCTGCCAAAACTTTAAAACCATATTTCACCACATCTTCTACGATCTGAGCGTAGAGTAGCTCGGACTTTGTGACGATTTGGCTAACGGACTCTTCCATGCCGACTCCTTAAAAGAAGATATACTTCCACGACTCCCTCTCAGTGGAAAGTCTCACGCTGTCAATGTGCCACCAAACTCATCAGTTGTGTGTGGCCTCTTCGCACTGGCTGACCCACACACCGGCTTGATAATGAGCAAAAGCATAAAACCAACGGAGTTGGCTCGAATCATCGAGCTGTGTCTGGTGCGCCAAGGTTTCTACAACCTCGCCGTCCACCGAATAGCACCAGCCATAGGCTTTCATCTCTGTTTTCGACAAAATATCGAGACGTTGCTCCAAACCATCGATCGAGGAAAACCCCAGTTCACTGCCGTCGAAGGCGATGGCCTTGGCCGTGAGAACATCCAGAGTCACTTGGCCTACGGTGCTCGCCGCGTTTAAAGAGATCTGTTCGTCGACAATGATCCCCTTATCTGGGTGCTCAACAATGACTGAAAGAGCAAACGCTGTCGGTAAGAACATATTTAATAAAAAAGACAGCATAATAGCCCCCCTAGAAGAGCCTGGATCCTACCATCGCTTCTTAAAAAATCAACTCTGGCCAATTGCAACTCATCGCGCCCGATGTCAATGAACTCGCTTTTGGTAAAGTGAACCATGGGCCGGGTGCTTGGTGGAGAAAAATGGGCACGTCAGTACTTGGCGATGGCGGAGCTCTAACGGCGAGTTTTCACGGGCCTCATCAAAATCTTTTTCTTCCCAATCACCCTGGTGAACCACTAACACATATCCACCGGGCTTTAAGTTTTTCGAAAAGGCCTCTACCCATTTTTGTGCACCAGCGACTTGGGCCGGCAGGCCCCATGCCAATGCTGGCTCCGTTGAAACAAACGGATAAAAACAGACTATCACTTCCGAAGGCTCGTCCCATTTAAAAAAATCCTGAGCTTCAAACCGCGATTCGTCTTTGTGCAAGGAGATGTAATACTGAGCGTGATCCCACAGCGAATGAAAGCCCCTCAAGGGTACAAACGCATCGAGTTCAATTCCCACGATCGTGGCCACCACACCCCGTAGGCGAAAAAATTCACGCAGCGCCGGAAGCCGCGAAAAATTTTGGCATCCGGGTTCCAAAATTGTTATCAACGGGGGGAACTGAACGCTCTCAAACATTTGTTCCATATACCACAGCGTTGCCAAGTTGCGATGCCAGTGTTGAGGTGCTAACCGCTGTCCTATCGAAGTGAAATTGTATTTCTCATTGGTTTGCGCGGCGGCCTCTGAAAACTGCGGCGGCACCGAAGTCGATTCCGAATACCCGCCTCGTCGAAAGCGCAAGTTTCGCCGAACCCAAAACCAAAAAGTATTCCATAGGGAATGAAGGTATTGGGTCCACAACATTAGGGAGCAATTCCTTTTTCCAATGACAGTGCTTTGGCCTCTGCAATGTGAGCAAAAGAACGAAGCCGATCTGCTTTGTCGTAGGTGTCCGAGGTAATGATCAATTCGTCCGCGCCCGTAAATGCGATCACTCGATCCAGTTCTTCGCGCACCCGCCGCGGTCCCCCAGTGACCAACATGTGCAGCATGGACTCTACCGCAAGTTTTTCCTGTGGACTCCAAACCGAATCCATATCGCGAACCGGAGGCGATGAGAGTTTGCGATTTCCGCGCACCATCCCTAAGAAGGCTTGCTTGAGACTGGATGATAAATAATCGGCCTCTTCATCGTTGGCTCCTGCAATCACCGGTATACCCAGCATCACATACGGTTTCTGCAAGTACTTAGAGGGCTGGAACAAACTCCTATACATCTGAAACGCCTGCATCATCAGAGCTGGAGCAAAGTGGCCCGCAAATGCATAAGGTCTCCCCAGCTGTGCCGCCAATTGAGCACTGTAGAGGCTGGAACCCAAAATATAAAGTGGTATGTCCATTCCCGCGCCCGGTACGGCTCGCACTTTTTGGTGGGTTTGTGGTTCCGCAAAATAATGAACCAGCTCTTTTACCATTTCGCCAAAATCCACCTCTGTGGTGGCGTGGTAACGGCGAACTGCGCGCATTGTGGTTTGGTCAGTACCTGGCGCACGTCCCAATCCTAAATCTATGCGCCCAGGATAGAGCGATTCCAATGTTCCAAATTGTTCGGCCACCACCAAAGGTGAATGATTGGGGAGCATGATACCTCCCGAACCCACACGAATGGTTTTCGTATTCTCAGCGATAAATCCAATGAGCAACGGTGTCGCGGCGCTCGCTATGCCTGCGATGTTGTGGTGTTCGGCCAACCAAAAACGTTTATATCCCAAACGCTCAACCGTTTGCGCTAACTCTTTGGAATGCGCATAAGTTTGGGCAATGGTTTCGTTGTTGGAAACTTTGGCGAGATCGAGAACAGAAATGGCCGTGGTAGAAAGGTTCTTCATGCCGCTATTTTAAACCCTGCGCGGTACCGACGCAACACCGGCATCCATTGCTTATTACTAGCGGTATCCCAAGCGTCTTTGAATGTCCCAAGAAACCATCCCCACCAGCTCTAATCCAGTGCCCAGAGGCGAGGAGTAAAAGCGGCCAGCACCGACGGTCCACGTCCAGCCATTCTGAAAATAGCGCACAAATCCTATTTGCATCTCTTGGCGATTGTCGCTTATGTCGGGAGAAAAATACTGAAGAGTGACCCCGCTGCTCCACTGATCATTCCATTCATAGCCGATGTTCGAAAACACTTCGTCGCCATTGTCACCACTTGGATCTTGCATGACCGCATTGTTCGATTGGAACAGAGGGCGGGTGAGATCGTCCATACTGTCGTAAAAGGTACGTTCATAGAGGATTGTAAAAAACATGTTCTTCCATTTGGCATATCCGCGCACCTGCGCGTAGGTGTACTTCATCCATTCTAAACACTCGGCCGCACTGCAATCGATTTCTGGTTGCTCCACCAAGCGCAGCATGTAGGAGCGTCCCACTGTAAATCCAAAAAAAGAAACCGGAAACACATCGAGCGCGACAAGCCCGGTGGGAGTGGTTGGCCCGCGCACCGTTAACGACGGCCGCACAAATCCATACCATGGGTTGCTGGCCTGAGGAGTGGCCGTTGGAGTCGACGCCTGCAAATCACCCGTATCGCCCCAGAGGACATGCCCATAACCGCCAATGGCCTCCAGCTGGCCTGCGATCGGAAAAGTGCGCCCCGCAAAACCCAAAGATAAATCGGGCGCCCCGCCATGAGAAAAAATTGTAGCAAAGAGTATCCACACCCACATCATCTGCAATCACCCTATCGTTATAAGACCTCTTGGTCTTTGCGTTTTTGTTCGAGCTTTTTAAAAAGGTCAGCCAACAGATCCTGACGCTTGTCGGGCGCCACCGGTCTGGAATCGTGCATCTCGGAGTAGAGCTTGGGATCGAGTTCCACCAGAAAGCGCGATGGACTCACCAGCTGAAATTTGCCGTAGCGTTTGCGCTGGCGAACTCGGGTGAGAATCAGATGCTTTTGCGCTCGGGTCACACCGACGTAAAAAAGTCGGCGCTCTTCGTCGATATTGAGTCCTAAGCGCGCATGGGGGAGAATCTCCTCCTCGACACCCAACAAAAATACCATTGGAAACTCCAAACCCTTGCACGCGTGCAACGTCATCATCTGTACTTCGTCGGCCTGCTCGCCATCGCCATCAGTCCCCGGATCGCGGAGTTCCATACCATCGATAAATTTTTCCAGCGTGTCGATGGATCGCCCATGGCGATGGAACATTCCATCGAGAATTCGCCCCAGGATATTTACCGAAAGCCACCGACTGTCCGCAGCTTGGAGATCGCGGTAACTGCTGTTGACGTAGTGGCGGTATCCCAACTTTCCTAGTTGCTCGTTGAGAACCTCTTCGGCCGAAGAGGCGGAGCTCACCAGTTGAGCTTTGAGATCTTCTAAAAATTCAAACAAATCTAAAATAGACTGTCCCGCTTTTTCGCCCTTATTGGCAAGCGCCCACTCTTTGGCTTGTTTGTGAAACGGCCACTTGCCATCATTGACGGCCTCGATATCTTCGATGGTTTTTTCACCGACCCCGCGCGCTGGCAAATTGAGGATGCGGCGAAAGCTCACCTCATTGGGATAAAGACTGGAGCGCACAAAGGCCAAAGTGTCTTTGGCTTCTTTTCGATCGAAGAGTGCGGTACCACCGGTGAGTTTGTAGGGAATATCTGCCGAACGCAGTCCGCCCTCCATAAGCCCACCTTGAGAGTTAGAGCGATAAAGTAAAGCCATGTCCCGCCACCGATAGCCCTGGCTATGAAACGCATTGAGCTCGCGCACGATCTCTTCCACCTCGGTCATTTCGTTTTCGTACACAAAAAGTTCGGGAATGTCGCCGGGGTTTTCGACCCCAGCGCGAAGAATTTTTCCGTGGCGGGTCTTGTTGTTAGCGATCACCGCGTTTGCGAGTGCAAGAATTTTTTCCGAGGATCGATAATTGCGCTCGAGGCGAATCACCGTGCAGTTTTCAAATCGTTTTGGAAAGCTCAAAATATTTTGAATTTCCGCACCACGCCATCCGTAAATCGACTGATCATCGTCGCCGACCACGGCAATGTTGCGGTGTTTTTCAGAGAGCAAATCGACGAGCTTCATTTGTACGGAGTTGGTATCCTGGAACTCATCGACCATCACAAAATCGAAGCGGTTTTGCATTTTCTCTTTGAGCTCGGGAAATTTTTTGAGCATGGCCAGAGGTCGAAGCAGCAATTCCTCAAAATCCACCACCCCTAGATCGCGCATACGTCGCACGTATTTGGGCGCCAGGATTTCACTGGCGGCGCCCTCGGGAGTGGCATCGTGGGCCTCGCCGTGCCCGTTTTGTCGAATCAGCGCAATCTTGGCCATAAGCAGTTCCAGGTTCATTTGCGCTTTTTCATAAACTTTAATATCTCTCAATAAATCTTTGAGAATGCCTACGCCGTCGCTACCATCGATCACGCCGAATCGCTGTGGCAGCCCCGCCTGCTTCCAGTTTTCTTTTAGAAACTGAAGGCCAAATCCGTGAAACGTTCCCGCCCACACCTTGTTGGCCTGAGCCCCCAATTTTTTAGAAACTCTATGGCGCAATTCCTGTGCGGCTTTGTTGGTAAAAGTGAGCACGCAGACGCGCTCGGGAGTTGTGAGCTTTTCGGCAATCAACCGCCCAGTGCGCGAAACAAGCACAGTGGTTTTACCGGAACCCGCACCGGCAAGAATCAGCAGTGGACCGTGACTGTGAGAGACAGCATCTCGCTGCTCCGGATTTAAATTCTGAAGCCAATAGCTCACAATAGTACTCGTTTTTTTACTCTCAATTGCTTTTGAGGAAGATAAAAAAGTATACAGAAACGCCGGCAATCGGGTCATGCACAAACTGGGAATTTATCGATTTTGACCGAGCGCTTTTTTATTGACGACGCAAACGTGCTACCGTCATAAGCGTGCCCAAAAAGTTCTGGGCGCCGTATTCGGATTCTAGTTCCATGGTGCCATCGGCTGCCGGAACAAGCCTCAGGTTGTAGTGATAAGCTACACTTCCGCTAGGTGCTATAGAAATAAGCGTTGTATCGTCTACAGTGCCTACTTGTTCACCATGTTCATACACTTTACCATCGGCTATGATGTGCGACTCGCCGCAAATCGGAGGCTTATTTTTTTTGAGTGCGCGCGGTGCCAGGCTCTTGCTGAGGACTGGCAATTTGCTCGGCCTGTTTGAGCGAATCTTCCGCAGAGAGCCCGTAGCGTTTTTCCCATTGCAATACGATCCGGCCTTCTTGGCGTATGTTCTGCGCCGACGACGGCGCCCATGCGGCCGTCAGCATCCAGCGGCGCGATAAACGTTTGCGCAGCTCGAAATTGGTCGACTGCTCCCAGTTGGTGCCCACACCGGCGGTGAGTCCTTTACCCAAATCCACAGTGGCTGTGTACACTTTTGTTGTCGAGTTGTAAGAAAAACTTTGAATCGGCGTGGACGCAAAAGCCCACAACCCAAACAAGCCAATCGCTCGATCGGTCATTGCCGCATTGAAGTTCCCCGCAGTCTCCGCCTCTGCGGAAACCAGTTGATCCGCGACACGCCCGTAAAGCAATACCGAGATGATGTCGTCTTTGGAGAGTACTGGCTCACTCGTAAATGCCACGGAGGGCGATTCGGTAGTTCCTTTAAGTGTGAGAAAAATTTTGTAGCCACCCTGTTCAATTCGAAAGCGGCCACTGAGCGGGAGCTCTTCGTCGGCGTTTTGGGCCACGGCCAACTGGAAATTTTCAACGTAAAGATCGCGGCGCAGATAGCTCACTTTAAACGGCTCGAGCCGCACATACCCCGACGCATTGGAGTTGCGCGTATTCACCGCTACGGACACGGGCACATAAGGTTTCGCATATTTGCTCAGGAGCCGAATTGCACCAGCACTCTCGGTGGCCACGTGAGTGATAATGTTGACCACAAACGACGGTCGCGCCGATTTTTCCACTGGGGCCTTGAGTATACGGTTGTCGCGGGTAACAGCAGGAATTCCCAGCACGGGATCGAGTGGTGGTAGTTCGAGAGTGAGTTTTTTAATAATCGCATCGACATCCAATTCCAAAGCTTTAAATGTATTGGCGAGTCTCACTTGCACATCGGAACTCACCAGCACAGCCTGGGTGGCCGATTTTAAGTCGAGATCCAGACTCACATTCGCAGTGCTGCTGATGGCATCGCGAGCTATGGGACTATCGGCCTTTATCGCCAACGTGCCCTCGAGAATATCGAGCGGTGCCGGAATGATAACTCCCTTGGCGTCGAGGAAATAGCGGAGGCCCTGAAAACTGTGGACCATGGCATCGGCTTTTACACGCGGCTCAAACGTCCATTGTTGGAGCTGTTTAAATATCTCGGCGCTCGCCGATGCATCCACAGAAAATAATTTGTTTTTAACACTGTCCAAGGAAACCGCAAGCTCCGCCGCTTTTTTCCGATCTTGGGGTTCACCAAAAACCACATTCATCCACGCTTTTGCAGAAGCGCGCACCATAAATTCTTCGGGCAGTTTGCATTTACAGGCTTTTTCTAAGGGCGGACGCATATTTTTATCGATCATAAAAATGTCCACCGGACTTTCCAGCGTCGCTGTCGTGGGTTGGTCGGCCCACAACACATCGTCTTCAAGCGGCATGTGAACCTGGAGTTTCATACGGTCCAAATGAACAATCGGACCGGGAATACCAGTGACCTTCATGGACGATTGCAAATCCAGTCCATTCTCCTCAAGGGTGAGCACCAGATCGGGCTGTATGCGCGTTTTATTCTTTTCGCCTACGGAAATGTTTGGCTTCCCTTTGACAACCACGCGGTCTTCTTTAAACACGCCCACCCAGTTCCCCTCAACGGCCCACGCGGTGTCCTTGGCCTCAACATCAAAACCTAAAAAGTTTTGATCTGTATCAAAATTATCGCCATTTATAAAACCCTTGCCTTGAATGGACAACGTGTCCGACTCGGCCTTCGCGGAAAAATGAATTTCCTCTTTTTCGGCAGTGTCGTAGTTCTTAAAAATGGAGGCCTGCAAAACCCACGGAGCGCCCTCTAGAAACCGCAGTTCAAAAGTGGAAACCGATACGTTGACAACTTTAATGGCCGATAGATGATTGGTCTGAGATAAGTACCCTAAATAGTCATTGGCCATTTGATAAATACTGCGTTCCGGTGAAGAGTCACTAGACGGTAGTATTTGCACAAAAGAATTTTCGCGAGTCGATAACGAAAAAGTTTTGAACTCCAAAAAGGGCTTGCCCGTCCATAAGTTGATAGACCATTGCACCTCGGCTTCGATAACACCCACATCCATCTGCGGCGAAACCTTGGTGATCTCGAGCTTTTTTGTCGCCCACTCATAATTCCACTCGCGCCAACTGTTCATGCGCCAATTGTATTCCATGGATTCCCAGGTCACCTTGAGATCTTCGGGCAAAAAATAGCGACTTGCAAAATTCCAGGCCGATGCCGGGTGATACAAAATCCAAAACACCACCGCAGAGGAAAAAATAAAGGCCGCTAACAGCATCGACATAAGTGCTATGGCGCTGTACTTAGTAACCACTAGTAATTTTGCCATGGATGGAAACTTTACCATCAAAACTCCTGTCCAAAGCTCACAAAATAAACCCACTCCTGTTTATAACCTGCAGTTGAGGCGTCGCCGCTATGGATTTCTCCTTTTGCCGCCGACCCGCGGAGTGTTCCAAACGGAGAGGCCCAGCGCACTCCCACTCCGGCCGATGTGTACACCGGATCGTCGAATTCCATACCCCGTTTACCCAGTTGTGCCACATCGTAAAGGAGGAGCGGTTCAATATTGTAGGGAACTTCGCCCACAAGTCGCAGCTCCATTCCCGCGTAGGCGCCCGTTAGGTAACCCAGTTCATTGTTGGATAAACTCTTCCGCGCAAATCCACGCAGATTGTCTGCACCACCGTAAAACACCCGGTAATCGATAGGAACGAGGTCATCGGGGTTTTGTCCTGGCAAAGCCTCGTCCGCATCTACGCCGTTGACGTCAAAGCGGAACCCCAAAACAAAAAGAGGTGGGGCGTAGTTGCCCATGTTCCACAAACCTTTGTAGGCCACATCGTAGCGATTGACGCTGATTTCGGATCCCAAACCTTCGCGCTGACCACGATAGCGAAAAGCGCCCGTCCATCCTTCAAACTGAGTGCGCAGAGTGCTTTCATAGTTGTGGCTCATGGCTTCGAGCGATCCACCCCACGACAAATAGGAGACGTTGCTCGGGCCCACACCTTGTTTGGTCTCGAGATAATTCACGGTGGGTCCCACTCGACCCACAAAACGGATATCCCAAAGATCCCAGAAGCGGCCCAGGTCGCCGCCCGCCTTGGCCTCGAGATACTCGTAAGCGTCTTCATTGAAACGCCCGACTTGCGCACGCGGTCCCAAAAAAGTTCGCGTCGAACCCGGGAGCCAATACAACTGAGACGATGCACTCAAACTCTGTTCGCGAGGAGAACCAAAAAGTATGGCCGTAAACGACGAGGCTTTGTCGTCGAGACGCACATTTTTAAAAGTGACTTTTCCAAATGGAAACTGTTCCGTGGACGCGCCAACTTCAAAGCGAAAAAGTTTCGGTGGGCCAACACTTCCGCGCAAGGTGAGATCGACGTGATTCTCATCGCAGACTGTTTCAAAATTCGCGCTCTGTATAAAGCCGTCGCTCAACATGCGCGCCGCCGTCAGCTGCATTTCGCGCGCATCATACTCGTCGCCTATATCAAAGGCCTCATAGCGCTTCAGATATTCCTGATCAAAAACATCAAAGCCGATACGACGCAAACTGCGGATGCGTTGCACAGGGCCCGGTTGCGCAGTGGCGATCACTTTGCTGTCCCACGCTTGCGCCTCCACTGAAACCGAGGGGCAAGCATGACCTCGATTGCGCAGTCCGGTCTCTGCCCACTGCTGAACCTCATCGAGACGTGCTGGCTCCAATGGCTCTCCGACAATTTTGCGTTTTTTGCTCGGATCCAGTTGAGCATCGGCACCGATCACCTGGAAGGATTTTATCTCCGTGCGCGGACCCGACCATACATGCAGTTGGTCTTTGTCGCGTTCAAACCGCGGGTTTAAATAGCCGTCGTTGTTGAGATACACTGAGAGCTGGTACTGAGCCTGCGGCAATGGAACGCGCTTCCAACCCTCACCACCTTTATCAGAGCCGCAAACCAATACCTCTTCATTGCGGCCTATGGACAACTGGCCTTCGCGCAACTCAATGTGATCGCAGATTTTTTTGGTTTTATGTGCGCATGCGGTGAGTAGTGTGAGCGTTAATAGACATAAAATGCGCATAGCTTGTTGTACTGTTAGAGGCACTCTCGCTCAACTAAAAACCGCTACCGAAAGCGCTTGTGAACAGATTTTCACAATCACAGACTATCCAAAAATAGAGCACCGTTACTTATTTGCCAGCACCTTTTGATAAAAGGCTTCCACCTGACCGAACGTGACCTGCGGGTTGCACTGCTCCTCAAGCATCTTGCGACCATTCACCCTCAATGCCTCCTGGAGATTGGCGTCTTTAAGAATTTTTACAGTTTTAGCGATTAGCTCCTGATCCGTTTTGCCGATGGCGACATGCTTCATATCCTCCACAACCAAGCCCTCGACACCCTCGTCGGTCGTTACCACTGGCACACCATAAGCGAGCGCCTCCATGATTTTGATCTTCATTCCACTGCCACGCCCGGGGGCATACACCAACACCGACGCCTCCTCAAAATACGGCCGCGTTTCTGGCACGTTCTCAAGCACTTCAATATCCATATGTAAAAACTCTTTAAGCCGTTCCCGCGCGCCCCAACCCACAATGCGCAGCCGCGATTCTGGCATTTGCTTATGAATCTCAGGCCACAGCCGCGTGATCAATCGCTGAGCTGCAGTGAGGGAGGGCGACCAGTTCATATTGCCAACGATTGTTACAATCGCTTTTGCGGTTTGGCGTTTTTCTTTTGGAATAAAGGGATACAGTGAAAGATCAATTCCAAACGGAATGGCCACGAGGTTTTTGTGATCTGCATCCCACTGCTCGATGTGGTTTACGATGCGCGGAGAGCAGGCAACTATATTGGGATGAGCAGCAATTATTTTTTTCTCCGTTGCAAACCACCGCCAAAAAAGCAGGCGTTGGCGCCACCCTTGTGGCTTTACGTTGTTGAGATCTATTCCAAGCACAAAGTGAACAAAAAGAACAGACTTGTGAGCCCACTCCCGTGTGGCCCATCCCGCCCACGTGTTCTCGGCATGAATGATATCGTAGGAGTTCGGATCCAGTTCGCGGAGCTTGTTCATAAGCGCAAGGCTTGCATGATAGCGATAGGGATAGAGAATAGAATTTATCTTTGAGCCGATACCTTTCGATTTTTCAAAAGGAAACAAAAATATATTTGAAGCGGATTTAAATTCTTTTTGCGCCCTGATAAAATCCTCTTCCACACCGCAGGCCACCAAGACATCGAAGTCATATCCGTGCTTTTCCAATTGCTGAACCAGCACATGCGACCAGCGGCTGGCCGGATTTCCAAACGGCAAGGGTGGCTCAACTAAAATAAGTAAAACGCGTGGTAATCCCATGCTTTCAGTTTAAAGAAAGTCGCAAGAAAGTCCAACCCTATTAGAGCTGCTCGATGCCGAGGATTTTTTTACAGGTTTCCATTTGGCTTTCGATGTCGCGCATGGATTTTTGCAATTTGCGGAGATCATTGGCATCCACATCGTTCTCCAGCGCAGCCTGAACAATGGGATGTTTTTTGAGCCACGCTCCATAACGACCGGCATAGGCCTCAGGAATGCCGGCGCGAAGTGCGGCCATGCGCGCATTTCCATCCGCAAGGAACTCGATCAAAAACCGCAATGTTTCCAAGGTAAGAATGTTCTTATGAGCTTTGAGTTTGCTAGAGAATCCCATTTGTCGAATACGCATGTAGAAAGTATGACCGCGCTCGTAAAAGGATTCACGGCCGTGCTTGTCATGGGTTCTTCACCATGATTTGCCTTCGAATGGGCCCTTGATCACACTGATGGTGGAATCCCCAGAGTTGAGAATGCCCACAACAGTGTGCCCTACACTCACCGCCTGGTTCACCGCTGCATAGAGGTCAAAAGCGTGGGTGCCCGCCGAAGCGCTCGCCAGGTAGTTCGTATGGGACAACATCACATGACTTTGTCCCTGCGAGGCACTGAACACGTCGGTGTGAACCGTTTGCGCGCCCGCGGCGTTAAAAATCGAAGCGGCCGTATCCGTCTGAGCGCCACAAACTACGGCACCAAAACCGGAGCTGGCAGTTGGCGTTCGCGTGGCATAATTCTGCGCAAATGCGATCACAGGTGCGGCCTCTTTAAACACAACGGACTTCTTGAGCACAGCTGTCGCTGAAGTTTGCGCATAGACGGGTCTGTCGTGACCCAACTGAAGACTTTCTTTTTGATAGCTCCAACCATAAATCTTTTTCTTGTCGCCCGTGCAGCCCGAATCCTCGACCCATGCATCTATAACAACGTTGGTCACATATACGTTACTGGCATTGCCGCCGTTTGCACATTCCACATTGCCGTAAGCGCGGCCTCCGATCGCTATGCTCGAACTCCCTGCAGAAAGTTTTCCATAAGCGAACGTTTGGTAAGAGCCAGTCTGCGCAGGACAAACCGCTCCATACCCATAGTTATTAAAGTACGTTCCACCCACAGCGCCCGCCGCAAGACTGATCATGCCGGTGTGGGCGTTGGAGGAAACCGAACTGTCATGCACCAGTGTAAAGGAAACTTTGGCCACAACTTCGCCCGTGTCATTGAGCTGAACTGCCGGAAACAGGGGCTGATAATTGCTGGGCGACTGGCAAGACAACCTAAAATTTCCGCTCACGGACTTCTGATAATGGCGCGTGGGTTTACAAGTTACCACGGGAGTGGTCGGCGTCGTGGTCATGGGTGTAGTGGTCACGGGTGTGGTGGTTGTAGCCGGTGGCGTGGTGGTTCCGGTGGCGTCGTCTTTTTTATCTTCTTCTGTCGGAGCCACGTCACTTTCGAGGTCCGTTCCCAGGTTTTGCCCTGCAAATCGCGCCACATCGGCAGTTTTGTAACCGGAGCAGTTTTGAAACACCAGGACTAGCACACTTACCAATACTACAGAGAGTAGGTGATATTTTTTTTGTGTTTGGCTACGAGAGGTCCACGCACTGCAAAGTCGCTTAAGAATGAGCAATCTCAAAGATATCCCCCACAGATATCTCTATTCTCCAATGTCCGTTGGGAAACTGCAATGAGTTGCGCCGATTCTCAATAAGAGACAGCCACTTTGAATCACTTGTCGTCGTCGCGTGGATCCCAGCCGGTTTCGTGGCGCCAGGTGTAGAGGTCGACCACTTTATTTTTGGCCCATGGCGTTTTGCGCAGGAACTTGAGGCTGGACTTGATCGAAGGTTCATTGGCAAAGCAGTTGATGCGAATAAGAGCACTCATTCGGTCCCATCCATAATGCTCCACCAGGGCGTTGAGCATCATCTCCAAAGTCACACCCTCCGGAGGATATTTATTGGTGCGGGGTTTCTTGGGGTTCGCGGGATTTTCCATTGGGGGGAGACCATAATCCACATCGTCGAAAAATTGAACTTAAAAAGGGACCAAAAACGAATATATTTGAGCTGAATGGGCTCATTTAGCATGCCAAATGGACAATGATCGCAGTTTTTGCTTTGGATCATAGTCCAATGTAGACATCTTGAAAATTTAGTTCATAGTGTATTTTAAGAACGGCACGGTGTCGTTCACTAAAAATAAGTAGGAAGTAATATGCAAAAAGGTACAGTTAAGTTTTTTAATGCAGGCAAGGGTTTCGGATTCATTACACCAGATAACGGTGATAAAGATGTGTTTGTTCACGCAAACGACACAGGCGGCGCCCAACTTAAAGACGGCGACAAAGTTGAATTCGAAGTAGTTTCTGGAAAAAAAGGCCCACAAGCCAGCAACGTTAAAGTTGTACGTTAATTACTTTATACGCTTTGCCCTAACCGGCAGATCGTAAAATAAAAGGCATGCTGAAAAGCATGCCTTTTTTATTGCCCTTTTTGCGGCAGTAGATCCGATATACTGTTCGGTAATCGATGCCAGCTATTCACTTCCGCTACGGAAGTGAAGTCTTTCGTTACCTGGTTATCCAATTAACCGGATTTAAGTAGCACTGACTAAGCTAAATAATTTGCCTTTACATCCAAACGGTCATCTGCAAAAATTAGATACGGCTTAGACACTAAATATAATAGCAGTGGTGACTCACATTACGGCAAAATTAGATTACAAAAATATTGGACACATTTCGAATATCCTGTGGCACTTTAAAGGTCCGCATCCATCTGGAGATCCATCCCGCTCCCCTATTATTGATAGACTTGAATCTTATTTATACCCGAATATGCGAGGCGGATATCTTGAACCCTATATCCCCAAAAATCCGCATTACGACCGTCAGTTAATTTTCCCACCCGACCCTCTAGGCCCCCCTGATAGCAGCAAATTTAAAATTTTTAATGTTAAAGAGCCACGAGCTGTTTGCTTCTGCGATATAACAGTGAACCACTTGGCATCGCATCTAAATAAGTATGGGGATGTAGGACTTGGGTTTCATAGAAAAACCTTGGTCGATAAAGTGCCTGATCTTAGACCCGTGAAATATCAGCCCATTAAAGGAATTGATGACTTGTCAACATTTGACAAAATCGACTGGAAGTTTAAGAAAAGAAGTAAAGAAATTCTTCTGAATAAATATGTCAAGATCCCGACTTTTTTAGATCGTACTGATGAAATGAATCGAGGTCAGAACTCTGAACACTTTGAGGATATTTATGAAGAGCGTGAATGGAGAACTCTCGAAAAGTTTGAGTTCACAGTCGATGATGTGGCATTTGTAGTGCTACCAAAACGCGGAATGGTCGATCATAAAAAACATCCAAGGCTTTGCGCATTACTAACTAGTGGTGTGGGCGTGGTTTACACAACAGAGCTGTTCGGAGCCAACAAGTGACACGTAAGAATCTACTTTCCATAACGAGAAAATTTCTTCAACAGAACAATCTCACCGATGGCATCTGCGAAGGACGAATTCCAGGCGACCAATGGCGCAATGGTGAAGCTGACCCTGTACAACACACCCGCCTTATTGTTTTTACAGGTATACGGGATCCAATGGACATAAAAGCCCTGTGCGAAAGAAATAAGTTAGCGATAGATATTCATCAGTATGAAAACCTCGATGAATACGAGTCGAATCATTCCTTTACTCCGTCCGACGTAAGCCTAACTTACAATTGGCGCGGGAGAATTCTACGGTACAACAAAGATTTTTCTCTTAGCACGAATGGAAAGGATTTTGAAAGAATCTTTCTTAAGTCTTATTGGCGATTCATACTCAGACGCCAACAAGGACTCTATTATGGAAACCACGACATTATGCCACTCTTTTATCATCCAGGTAGTAGTACCGCAGGGTTTGAAGATCCGATGCGGTCAATCCATTCATTTTTAAATTACATACATGTAAATTACAAAGAGGCTTTTACTGGCCGTTTTGATCCGCACTATGACTATGTCGCTTTATTTAGCAAACATGAAAATGAAACACAGCCCAGAAAGTTTCGCTTCAAGAATGGCAGATATAGAAGTGAGAAAACCGAATGGACACACAAAGAATTTTGCGCACTTATCGACGAAGTAGGTAAAGAATATCTTGCTGATGCTATCAGAGCTTCGTTTACGAATTGAAAACTACATATTAAGCAAAAAATGGCGCAATCCGGCGCGATTAAAAAGGCCAATAAGAATACATCCAAATCGCCAGCTCTCGCGGTGATAACCGTCGTCCCCAGTGTTCACTGAAGGCTTTTATGTCTTTCCAAAATTCCGTATGCGCATTCACGTCGGCAATTTCATCAGAAAGTTGGACGCGCAATTGAACATCGCCGGATGTTTCAGTCTGCAAGCGTTTGTCGAGAGCGATGACCTCATTGTAAAAATTCTGTTCGCCCAATGTGATCTGGCCGTCTCTGTTGATGGCTTTTTTGAGCAACTCGCGCACGCGCAATCGATCATCGATGCCTTTGATATCCGTATAAATGTATTCCAGGCGCGGTGGGTTTTTGAGATCGGCTTTGAGCTGCAATCGCTGCTCAGGCGTAACTCCATATTTGCGAAGCAACCACTCAAACCACTGCTTCTCGCGCCAATGCACTTTACCGTCGCGCGCGATACACGCCGCGACAACTCGGAAGACAGCAAAGGAACTTTTATCCACGGTCATGAAACCACATTAAACGAATCTGCGCGGGAACTCAATACAACGAATACATTAGGGATACTCTAGGGGGAAAATCCGTGCTACTGTGATCGACTAATACAGAAACGATGGTAATCTCGATGTCCCAGCCCCCAGTAAAAAATGCAGTTTTAGTTGCCATTCAACTCCCGAAAACTTCGGCCGACGATGTGGAAAATTCTCTCAAGGAGCTCACTCGCCTTGTGAAAACATTGGGCTACAACGTGGTTGGGCAGGTCACTCAAAAGCGCGATTCCGATCGCGCGATGACGGTGCTTGGTCCCGGCAAACTTAAAGAGTTGGCGCAGTGGACAGGTGGCTCTGGGGAACTGGGTTCTCTTGTTGATCGCAAGCTCCACAAAGCGCAAGTCAAATGGCAAGAGGCCGAGTCTGAAAAAGAAGATGACGATGACTTCGACGAGGATTTTGATGATACCGCAGATGAGGGCACAGACTCTGAAACCGATTCTCTCGTCTCTAAAGAACACATTGGCAGTGCACAGATTGTTATTGTCGACACGGATCTCTCCCCGTCACAGATTCGCAATTTAGAAAATGCGACAGGTGTCACTGTTTTTGATCGCACCGGCGTGATCATCGAGATTTTTAGCCGGCACGCTAAAACCCGCGCCGCGCGCATCCAAGTAGAAATCGCACGGCTCAATTATGTGGCTCCAAGGCTCCGAGAAACCGGCGGCAACGACGATGCCTCCGGCGGTGGTGGCCGTGGCGCCAGCGAAACCAAGCTGGAACTCGATCGCCGCAAAGTGCGCGATCGCATTAAAGAGCTCAAAACCGAACTGGAATCCATCGGCAATGAACACGAAATACGCCGCGCCCGCCGCCAGAAAGAACTCACCGTAGCTCTCGTCGGCTACACCAACGCGGGCAAATCCTCCCTGATGCGCGCACTCACCGGTAGCGAAGTCCTTGTCGCCGATAAACTGTTTGCAACTCTCGACACCACTGTTCGCGCCCTTTATCCGGAAAGCCGTCCAAAGATTTTGATTTCCGACACCGTAGGTTTTATTAAAAAACTTCCCCACGATTTGGTGGCGTCCTTCAAATCCACACTCGACGAAGCCTTACACGCCTCGCTCTTATTGTTCGTGGTCGATGGCTCAGACCCCTCGTTTCGATCACAGCTCGAAGTCACGCGCACGGTGCTCCACGAGGTGGGCGCCACGGACGTCCCACAGCTTCTTATTCTCAATAAGCGCGACCAGCTGAACTCGTTTCAGATAGAGGATCTAAAAACAGAATTTCCGGATGCGATATTTTTAGAAACCAGAAACAAAGACGACATCAAAATGCTTCGCGAAAAGATCTTAAGTTACTTCGAAAGCGACATGACCGACGAAGAGATCTTTATTCCCTATACCGCCAAAGGCATTATCGGCGACATCCGCGCCAAAACACGCGTTCTCACCGAATCCTACAACGAACTCGGCACCACACTCAAAGTGCGCACCACAAGTGAGACACTGGCGCAGATTCATAAAAAGCTCGACAAAAAAGATTCTAATTAATAATCACACTCATCCCACTTCTAAATCATCCTTGAGCCGTGTGAGCAATGCCGCCGCCGGCTGCGCATAGGAACTCAACCAGCGCTCATAGATGCGCTGAATGGGCTCTACATTGAGGTGATTCCAGCGGAACTTGCCCTCACGTCTAGCGATAACCAGACCCGCCTCGGTTAAAATCCCTAAATGGAGCATGACTGTGCAGCGATCCAGGCCCTTGAGCTTGAGCGCGATTTCCCCCGTTGTACGGGGCTTCTCTTTGAGCAAATCAAGGATTTGGCGACGATTGTCGTTGGCTAAAGCGTCCCAAATTAAATTTTCCCTGGCTTTTTTCATGTTATGAATATATAACATATTAAAACAGTGCGCAAGCGAAACCTTGGAAAGGATATTTATGGATCCCAAGTTCACCATCACTACTCGTATCAATAAGCCCATCGCAGAGGTTTTCGATGCGGTGATCAACCCCAAAAAGATCACTGGCTACTTTTGTGAAAAAGCCGACGCTCCCCTTGTCGAGGGCCAAACCGTCACATGGACGTGGGGCAATCATGAGCCGAAGGTGCGCGTGCGCCAAATTGTTCCCAATTCAAAAATTGTCATTGAATGGCCCGCCGAAACGGGTGGCCTGTCGACGGCCGAAATGTCCTTCTCCACTCTCGAAGATGGCCGCACTATGATCTCTATCACCGAGTCCGGATGGCCCAAAAGCGATGATGGCCTCAAAGCCAGTTACAAAAACTGCTCAGGGTGGCAACACATGCTCTCCTGCATGAGAGCTTACCTCTTGCACAACATTGACCTCAGAAAATAAAGGAGACCCCATGAAGCAAACTGGCGGCTGCCACTGCGGCAAAGTAAAATTTGAAGTGGATATGAATCTTGAAAATGCGATTTCCTGCAATTGCTCCATTTGCCTCATGCGGGGAAGCCTTCTTGATTTTGCACCGGAATCCAATTTTAAACTCATCTCCGGGAAAGAAGACCTTAAGGATTACACCTTCAACAAACACATGATCCACCACATGTTCTGTAAGACCTGCGGCATCCTCCCATTTGGCAAAGCTGTGTCTCCCGATGGCACCCCCACCGTGGCTATCAACATTCGCTGTGTTGACGGCATCGATTTAAAGAAAATTAATATTCATGAATATGATGGGCGCAGCAAATAGATTCCCGTTCACGTCCGTAGCGGAAGTGCTGAGCACAGTCCTCCACCGCTACGGATACAATCGTTAATGATATCAACGGCTTATGCTAAATAATTTGTTCATGTCCAAGCCCAAGAATTCCGATACGACATCATGCGCGCAGTGATCGTAGGACTCATTCTTTTTAGCCTCAATACATGGGCCACTGAGGTTGATAATTTTACGTCCTCTTATACGGAGATCAAAGATTCCACGTCTACTTACAACACGCTCATCAATGCGGAAATATCTAAAGCCATCAACGAGGTGAACACCGACGACGGGCCTGGCAAGTGCGACAAGACCATGCTCTACCATCGACTCATGGATAAACTCGGCGGTTGGGTCAAATCCAATATCGAAACTTGGCCGGGATCAAAAGACGGCATTGATAGCACTTACAATCGTTACTACAGCAGCGTGTACTCAGGTTCACGGGTTGCCGGCGGCCTCACAAGCCCCATGGCGTTTGCCCTGGCTCATTCGAGTTTTTCTGAGTACGTAGTGAATGTGAACGGCGTGCAAATCGGCTCCGACAAAATTGGACATTTTTTTCACACGGGCTACGAAGCATTCGAGGCCACCACACTGGTCAAAGACAAAGACTATCCCCCACTCGTTGCCGACGAAATGAGTTTGGTATTTGGCGCGGACACGATGAAAAGCCTCAGCGGCGATGCTGGAGTTCACAAATTTAGCGACCTGCAGGAAAAGACTTTGTGGGGGCTCGGTGGAACGGGCGTGTATTCCTACGCAGACAAGGCCGCGAACTTCGATGGCTATAATTTTTGGAAAAATCTTTTTGGTGGTGCGAGCCCGATGTTGACATGCAAAAATGGAAAAATCGAACAGACCCGCCCGTTTGATTTTAAAAATTATGTGAATCCTTCTTGGAACGAAGCCGTCAACTGCTCGTCGTACTCGTCGAAAGATGTGGAGACAGCAGTTACAGAAAACGTAAAAGCGCTTCAAAGCGAGCACAACGACAAACCGGTGGGATGCCCTGCTAAACCGGAGCTCTGCCCACAACTCGTTCAGCGCTATGGCGCCAACGCCAAAGAAGTGTTGCATCCGTCCTGTTTAAAAACAAACGGCAACTCCACGGGAACTGGTGCGACGGTGAGCAAATGATGAACTTTATTCTCTTCGCATCATTTTCGGCAGCTCCACTTTTTACGCAAGCGATTGCTGCGAGCAGAGCCGATCAAGTTGTAACAAGCTATGTGGACTGTGTTGAGAAAAATAAATCAAACGAATCCCAGCTCATGGGCTGCGCCAAATCCCATTCCACAATTGCCTATTACAAAACCGCCAACGACAAAACCAAACTGTGGGTCGGCCAAAAAATGACTCCTGAGTCTGTCTCTTGTGACAAGCGCCTCTTACGCACACTGGGCCTCAACAAACCCCAACTCGGCACACCCGTTTGCTATAAACTCCGCTCTAAACAAGGCCCATCACGCAAAGTTTTCTTTGTCGTCCAAGGCGACCGCATCAGCGATCTAAAGATATTTTGAATGTAAAACTAGTATCTGGAACCACAATCCACTATCCTACCATCTATGGTAGCAGTCATCGCTGGTGCGACAGGTTTAGTGGGCTCCCTTGTTCTTGAGGAACTCCTTGAGCACCCACAAATATCTCAAGTGATCTCGGTGTCACGCAGACGCATAAACACTAACAATCTGAAGCTCGTGCAGGTTCTTATAGAAAACTTCACGCCATTGCCGGATGAGTTTCAACTTCTTAAAGGCGATATTTATTTTTGTTGCTTAGGAACCACGATAAGAGCTGCCGGCAGCCAAGAGAACTTTCGAAAAATCGACCACGATGTCATTGTCAACTTCGGCAAAGTCGCAAAAAATAGTAACGCCAAAAGCTTCGTGTTGATCTCTGCTATGGGCGCCAACTCCCAGTCGTCTATTTTTTACAATCGCGTGAAAGGCGAAACCGAAGATTCTCTAAAGGAATTGCATCTCAATAATCTAACTATCTACCGCCCAGGCCTACTAATAGGCCAGAGAAACCAATCACGTCCCGTCGAAAAATTTGCGATAGCCGCGTTCAATATGCTCTCCTATATTCTGCCCACCAAACTCGAAAAAATGATCGCCACTCGCGCCCATCAATTGTCACATCGAATCGTCCAATCCGGTATTAATCCCATTGCGGGAGTACATGTAATCCCTTCCTCCGACATTTAGAGCGCAATCAACCCATTTGCCATTGACTGGCGCTCCAAATCCCAGCAAAGTGGGCCCACAGAGGTATATATGGAAAAATCGAAGGCACTTATTTATGGCGTACTTGTGGATGTGGTTCTTAAAAGCGGTGAAACGCTCGTGGGCTATATTAACAAAGAAGGCATTCAGGAGGAATCTAAGCGGGATTTCGTAAAGCTTGCCAACAAAAAAATCACTAAGGGTGTTCGCTCAAAAGTGAAAAACATCAAGACCACTCAAGTGGCGACCATCTCTGAATCTAAAGCCAAAGCCCCCAATTTTTAAAGGGTGCGCGGCTCTATCACCGCCATTTACATATTACGAAACCACTAGCGCGCGAGCTTCTTCGTTTCTAGCCAGCGCTTGTTGTTGAGGAACAACTGGTTATCAGGCTGTAGAGTCAGCGCCTTTGCTAACGTCTTTTCAGCGCCATCGTACTGCCCGGTTAGAATCTGTGCGCTTGCAATATTGTTGAGTGCCGCCGGGTAAAACGGATCACTTGGCGGAATTCGTGTCCACATTTGGTTCGCAGCCTCTAAATCGCGAGCTAAAAACAATTGCATGCCCACATTTAAATTATCCGCAGAGGTCTTTACACTTTTTATCATCTCCGGCTTTTTTGCCAGGATCTCAGTGCGAAATGCGGCGAACTTTTCTTTGGCCAATTTAAGATTGTTGGTAGCGAGTTCAAAATTGGGTTCCAATGCCACCGCTTTTTCGCAGCTCTCGACGGCGTCTGCATAGCGAGCTTGTGCATTGAATGCCGCACAAATATTATTGTACGCTATAGGCGCCTTAGGATTGATCTTAATGGCTTTTTCATAAGTCTCCACCGCTTCGCTGAAGCGGTTCGTGTTGGCGTACTCCAAACCCAGTGAAATGTAATTTTCATAACTTGGAGAAGTTTCGGCATTTTTTTGAAGCTCAACTAATTTATCAGCAGGCGCCGCCACCGTCGTCGCATCTTTTGGGTCACTGGATTTTTGAGTGCACCCTGCAAGGCTCGAAAGAATGAGTATGGTGAATCCGATTTTTTTGATCATGTTCGCTCTCCTCGATAGGTTCTATTAAAACTCACATTCATAAAAAATCCAACGTTTCATTTTGCCAAGCAGCTTACGGCGCGAGGCCGAGACGCTGGGCTTCCGCATTGAAGCGTGGCTGCCATCCAAAAACTGAGACGGCCTCCTGGAACAATTTTTTAGCAAGCTCCCGATCGCCCTGCTGACGAACAGCGCTGATCAGCTCCATGCGCACCTCTAAGTTTTGTCCTTGGGCCACCGTATCAGCTTCTGTCAGTAAGCTTTGCGCGCGCGCAAAGTGCCCGCGGGCCAGAAGAAACTTGGCCCAGTTGTAACGGGACTGCACAACACTGGGATCATATTGGGCGGACAATGCGAATTCTTGTTCCGCCCGGTCATCTTTTCCCAATTGCGAAAGAACAATAGCGCTGTTGATATGGCACACGTGATAGGTGGGTTGGAGTTCTGAACACCGCTTTAACAAAGCGAGTGCGTCTTCGTACCGGCGTTGGCGCATGTGATCCAGGCTCAAGTTATTGTAGGCCCGGGGTGACAGCGGATTTTTGGCGACGGTATCTTCCCAAAGATTTTCGTTGGTGCTCCAAGCCTCCGCGCGCTTGTAGGTCATTGCACTGTACACAACGCCCACCGCGCAAACCACAACCAAAAAAGCCGTGCGATTCTTGGCTCTCAGCGCGTTCAATAGTAAAATTCCAATAGCAGCAAAACCCATGTAGCCAATAAACGCACGGTGATCGTTGACCGGCTCGGAGAGGACAACAATACTGCTCGCCGGAGAAACTCCAATATAAAACCACATTAGCGCAAAAGTTAGAGCTGGCAGACGTTTCCAGTAACCCACTGCCACTACTAAAAATAAAACATTTAATGCTAGCGCCAACAGAACGGAGCGCTCTAAAAATGAACGTGAAAATCCAAATGCTATATTGTCGGCGTTTAAATCGTAGGAGTAGAAATACATTGCAAAGTAGCGCAGGTACGCTCGCCACTGAGTCATAAAGTAAGACCCCATCGAAACGTTCGAACGCACGAGGTTTTGCAGCGGCTCAAACATATAAACGATGAGGCCGACGCCGACAGCCATCGGAATCAGATAGGCAGCAAGGGCTCCAATGCGCGCAGTTGATAAAAGCGCCGAGTTTTCTCTTTTACGAAGATAAATCTCCAAGAGTGGAATCAGCGCCACCACAACAACGCCCTCTTCTTTGGATAAGATCGCCAAAAGGGCGCTCAACAAACTGAAAACATGGAATCGCATTAAACTCGATTGCCTAAATTTCAAATAAAATAGCACGGACAGGCAAACAAAGAGCGCCGCCCACTGCGTGGCTATTGCCGAAATGTACGAAACTACTTGCGAATGCACGGGATTCACAGCAAATAAAAACACCGCAGCCCCTATGACCTCGCGAGGCACTTTCGGGAAAAGCACGCTCCACAGTTTGCCCAACAACCAACACGTCAAAAAAAACAAAATTATCTTTGCCGCATGATACGGCCAGGTGGCGCCATCACCGATGGACCACAGCACCATGTTCATTGTTGTGGTGAACGGACGGTAGCCATAGTTAGCTGGCAGTGACGAATAAGCACGGCCCGTGGACCAAATCGTAGTGAAGTTCGAATAACTTTGGACAAACCCGTTTGAGGACAGCGTGTGGGAATCGTCGAGAATATAGGGGCCGTGCAGACTGGGCGAATAAATGAGCGCAATTACTAACGCACAGAAAAGCCAAAAATAATGTCGCCGATCTAGAGTGGGCAACATTCCAACTTGTAAGCCGGCGAGATGGGAAATTTTCCGTGTGCCGCTGCACATTCATTACTTGTCTTCGCCGATTCCGCAGGACGACTGGTTACGCCGTAACACGCGGATTGCAAACCGACAGCAACGCTACCCGCTGGGCATCTCACCGTTGGTTTCCAATCAAACTCACAGTTCATAGCGCCGTCGTCGGCTTTTTTTACCGACCATACTCCTGAGCACTCACCCGCCAAAACCTTTGGCGTCGCACCATTTTCACATTTTTGAGTGGCAGCTGCGGCTTGCTGTTGTATCGCTGATGGTTTCGTTTCGGTGGCAGGAATAGCCTTGGTCGTATCTCTGTCTCCGCAGTTTGTAAGCAGGAGCAAACTCATTAAAGCCGCAATTCGAACATAAATTCTGTAAGTTCGCATAATTCCTCCACCTCGTACGCGCTTTCATTTTCGAAAGTAAAACCAATGAAGACAAGGCCAATTGCGGGCGCCTAGACGGTGGTCCAGGTACCACGACTTTTCGCGAGTTAGAACCCGTACTCTTGTGAGGAAAGTTCGAGATGATATACTCGGTCTTAGCCGGATTGCGCTACTGGCCTTCGTGATGGCCATGGGCCTCCTCAAAACCGAACGGGTAATCAAAATGTTAATGTCTGAATTTGAAAACATTAAACGCAGCAGTAAGCAAACACCACAACACGTATGCACTGACGTGCAAAATAATAATCCAGCCGCAATTAGCGAACAGTTTTCAAGAACCGGCGTGGTGTGCCCGGTAGATATTCTCTCGCCTACTGAAACCGCGCACTATCGTCAAAAGCTCGAAGGTTTTTTAAAGCGCATCGATTGGCGCTTAGATGCCGTCCATCGCCACAAACCCCACATGTACATGAAGTGGGCGAATGATTTGGGACGCCATCCGCAGATTCTAAAAACCATTCAGCCTTTACTCGGGCCCGACATCCTACTTTGGTACTCCGTTATTTTTGTAAAACCGGCAAACAGTAAAGGCGAAGTACCGTGGCATCAAGATTCCACCTACTGGGCGCTTGAGCGCGACGAGGGTGTAACAGTTTGGGTGGCACTGAGTGACGTCAACGAAACCAATGGCTGTGTAGAATACATTCCAGGCTCGCACACGCTCACTCACCTCAAACACATTATCGATAACAACGAAACCAATATGCTCGCACGCGGTCAAAAGATCGTGGGCTTCGATCCCAGCCACACACAAAAAATGATTCTTCATGCGGGTCAGGCGTCGTTGCACCACCCGTCTGTGCTTCATTCGTCAAAGGCCAACCATTCCGACCAACCGCGCCTCGGTATCGCCTTCCGCTACATTCCCGCCAATAATTTTCCGCGCACTCTGACCTGGATGCGCCGGTCGGCCACGCTCGTGTGCGGCACAGACGCATTAAAAAAATTCAATGCCGATCCAGTTCCCCAGCAGGATTACGATCCCAAAGCCGTGAAAGCGCATAAAATATCGGTGCGCATCGCCGCCGTTCACACCTTGTTTGGCGACACCTCGCGAACAAACTGGAAAAAGATTTTAGATTTGGCGCCCATTCTATTTACAAAGAAAACTCTAAGTTACTTTCGCCGATTCGGACTGGACGTGGAGCAAAACCGTGACAGCTAGTGTGGCTCCGAAGAATTTTAAAAACATACTTATCACTGGCGCATCGAGCGGTATCGGCCGCGAGGCCGCGTGCCTACTGGCTCCAAACGCGAGTCGTATATGGATTTGCGGGCGAAACGCGGAGGAACTCCAAAAAACAAAAATCCTCATCGCCGAAAAAAATTCGAACGCGTTTGTCACGTGTATAGTCGGTGACCTGACAAACGATCATGATCGTGAACAGCTCGTCCGCGCTGTCGCAAGCGAAGACATCGATCTGGTGATTCTCAATGCAGGTGCTGGAGAATTTGGCCTGTTCTCCGAATCCCAGTGGGAGAGCGAACGCCAGGTGATCGATCTCAATGTCACAGCCACCGTTCATCTCACGCACGCTTTCCTACCACGACTCAAAAAAGCAATTCGTCAGGGAACTCGCGCGCCAGCACTGGTATTTGTATCGAGCCATGCCGCTTACATGCACGTGCCCCATTTTGCGGTTTATGCCAGTGCCAAGGCTTTTATGAACAGCTTCGCTCTCACCCTCATGCAGGAAGAGCGCGGCCAGGGAGTGGACATTCTTTTAGTATGCCCGGGTGCAACTGCAACACAATTCGCCGAACGCGCAGGGCTCCCGCAAAAAATGTTGGGCGCACCCAAGTCACCTGCTGCAGTGGCGCAGATGATGCTTGCCAATATTGGCCAACGCC
>CAYNTO010000011.1:0-1366 GCA_964400355.1 uncultured Pseudobdellovibrionaceae bacterium | reverse complement strand
CCCAAGTCACCTGCTGCAGTGGCGCAGATGATGCTTGCCAATATTGGCCAACGCCGCATGCTGATCATCACTCCCTTTGATCGGCTATTATATATTGCCAGTAGAATTTTACCCACCGCTCTATTTGATGCCATCGTGACTCGCACCCAGCACAAACTTTTAGCGCGAATAGTTCGCCAAAAAGAGGTTCGTTCATGACAAAAAACAAGTCCGTGTTGTGTGCCATACCCTGCTACAACGAATCATACAATTTACCAAATTTATTTGCGGATCTCGAGCGCGAAGGCATTTTCGACATTGCCGACGTTGTGTTTATCGACGATCACTCCTCCGATGAAACTCCATTGATGATTTTAAAGCAGGATTACAAAATGATCCGCCACTCACAAAACCAAGGGTACGGCCAGGCCGTACAAACCGGGTTTGCACAAGCTCTCGCGGGAAAATATGAGGCATTTATTATTTTTCCAGGCGATCACCAGCGCAGTGCCAAAGATCTGCGGCAGCTTATACTCATTCATCAGCAAAAAGAATTTGATGTTGTCACAGGATCCAAGTTTCATATCTATTCCGAAAAGTATGGGCCGATTCGACGACGCATCGGCAACATTATTTACTCAAAGATTGCGGAGTACGGGTGGAAGAGCCCGATCAAAGATGTGCTTTCGGGTTTTAAAATTTACTCGGTCGCCAAGGTAACTCCGTTTTTCCAATACTTGCCACGCGGATATGCTTTTGACATTTGCTTTTCTCTTTACGCCAGCCGCTTTGGTTTAAAAGTAATGGAGACGCCGGTAGCATGCCGCTATGATGAACATACCAGCAAAATGAACAGTGTCTTGTGGGTGTCTTTTAAAATGCTCATGCATCTGATTGTGCATTTAGTGAAACAGCCGCTTTTTCATTCCGCAAATAGCCGACAAACAGCTTTTGAGCGCAAAATCGCCGCGACGGTTCCCGAGAAGTTTTCATCGTACTCGTATCGATCAGTGAGCGCAGCTGCCCCTATGAGAAAAGCGAACGACGAATCGCCGTCTGATCTCTCTCATTAAATATTGTATAGATTGTGGGTAGTTTCTAAGGCCTCACGGAGCAGAGGCCTTTTTTATTCACCGATCTTGATGATCTGCATACCGGCAAGATTCACAGTGACCGTCGCGCCATCTGCATATGCAAACATACGCAATTGGTCGCCGGCATTGAATCGGCCCACGCGCACATACGGATAAGTAGTTCTGCGGGCAGCGACTGTGGTGTCTTGCACCATGTGCCAGTAAAACCAATACCCATCAGAGTTGCCCGTGTGAACGCCAACACCGAACTGAGTACGAGTCGGGGAGTTATCATTCACTCGGAATGTTCCAGT
>CAYNTO010000010.1:102171-115787 GCA_964400355.1 uncultured Pseudobdellovibrionaceae bacterium | reverse complement strand
CCGTAACGGAAGTAAAACTCGCAGACGGTGCGGTAACTTCGGCAAAAATCGCTGACGGCACCATAACGAGTGCCGATGTGGACACCATTACCATTGGTAAAATTTCAAGTGCTGCCTCTGAATTTTTTACTTATATGCCCAACGGTGCTGAGTGTACCGACGGATATGTTCTTAAGTGGACCTCGAGCAATCGTTGGGAATGCGCGACAGATATCGGCGTCACCGATCACGGCACTCTCACAGGTCTCAGCGATGACGACCACACACAGTACGCACTACTCGCCGGTCGCGGTGCAGGCCAAAACCTGCGCGGTGGCACTGCGGCAAGTGCTAACCTCACTTTAGAATCGACCTCAGACACCACCAAAGGTTTCGTAATCCTTCAGCCCACCGCAGGTTATGTGGGTATCGGTACAACGAACCCGCAATCACTTCTCGACGTTGCAGGTATTATCCGCGCCCATCAGATTTGCGATGAGTCGGGCCTTAACTGTAAAGACATCTCCTCAGGGTGGGGCGGTGGAGGAGACATGGACGGTGTCACCACACACGCGACCACGTCTGGTCTCCTCGGTGGCGCAACAAGCGGCACTGCGGACTTAAGCGTAGACACTGATAACTCTACAATTGAAATCAGTGGCTCGAACAAAGTACAAATCAAGGACTTAGGGGTCAGCTCTGCAAAAATCGCAGACGACGCTATCACATCTGCCAAAATTGACGACGACACCATAATGAACGCCGACATCAACTCCGCAGCGGCGATCGCTTGGAGTAAGATCGACAAAACTGGCGCCGCGCCGGGCGACATAGGCGCCGCAGCAAGTTCCAGAACAATAGCGACATCGGGAACATCAGGTCTCAGCGGTGGGGGAGACCTCACGGCCGATCGTTCACTCTCGGTCAACGTCGATAACACCACGGTAGAGCTCAACGCTAACGCTCTCCGTGTCAAAGACAGCGGCATCACAAGCGCTAAAATCGCCGACGGCACCATCGTGAGCGCCGACGTGGACGCGATCAGTATTGGCAAAATCTCAAGCGCTCCAGCAGAATATTTCACCTACATGCCCGCAGGCACCGAGTGCACAGACGGCTACGTGCTCAAGTGGACATCAAACGACCGTTGGGAGTGTGCTGCCGACAACAGTGTGACGGATCACGGAGCTCTCACGGGACTCGGCGATGACGACCACACCCAATACGCACTTCTCGCTGGCCGCGGTGCAGGTCAAAACCTGCGCGGTGGAACTGCCGCAAGCGCCAACCTCACTCTTGAATCTACATCCGATGCCACAAAAGGCCACGTGCTCATGCAGCCTAACGGCGGTAGTGTGGGAGTAGGAACCACATCGCCGGCAACAAGTGCTTTGCTGGATATTCACTCGACGACAAAAGGATTTTTACCTCCTCGCGTGTCGACGGCGCAACGGGATGCCATCGCAACTCCCGTCGCGGGACTCACTGTATATAACAGTGATGAAAAAGGACTCAATTATTTTGATGGTGTGCAATGGCAGTCGCTCAACGGGGAACTCCGCTATGCGAAGCTCACGATGTCGAATACTCAAATTCCCACAATCGATTCCATCATCGCGTTTAATACATTGGCCTCGGCTAACGGTATAACAACTGGCTCTAATGGTATTCATCTAAAGGCGGGAAGAACATACCGGCTTGAAGCCTCTCTCGATCTCCACGGTGATGGCGGTACAGCGGGCAATCAGTACATCGGCTATCGCTTTCACAATGGAACATCCTACTTTGGACAGAACAATTTTTCGTTCTTGAATACGGGAGTGGTCGGAGACATACGTTCAAATGCAAGCCAGCTTGTAGAGTACATAACTCCAGCGACGGATATCACGGTTACGGTTCGCACACCTTCGGTGAGTCTTGTTGATGCATACGTCTACCATGTTTGGGGAACGAAGTTTGTGGCGACCGAACTTCGTGGTGGGCCGGGAACTACGACAGGCGGCTCTGACAACTTTGGAAATCACATTGCTTTACAGAATATTGTCCTAGGATCCCAGTGGTTGTCTGGCGATGGCAATGCCGAAGGTATTCGCATAGACGGCAGCGGAAATGTGGGCATTGGCTCCGACACTCCAAACGCTCTGCTCGACGTGGCGGGCATCATCCGTGCCGAGCAAATTTGCGACGAAGCGGGCGCCAATTGTAAAGACATCTCCACAGGCTGGTCTACAGGAGTTGCCACAACTCGGGCAATCAATACGAATACAGGATCGGCTCTTACGGGTGGAGGCGACCTTTCAGCTGATCGCAATCTTGCAGTTAGCGTCGATAACACAGGAATTGAAATCAATAGCAATGCTCTAAGATTAAAAGACAGCGGCGTGACAAGTGCTAAAATCGCCGATGGCACTATCGTAAGCGCTGATGTGAGTGCGATCAGCATCGGTAAAATATCCAACGCGCCTGCGGAGTACTTCACTTACATGCCAGCCGGCACCGAGTGTACAGATGGTTACGTCCTTAAGTGGACATCGAACGACAGATGGGAGTGTGCTGCCGACAACAGCGTGACCGATCACGGTGCCCTCACGGGTCTCGGCGATGACGACCACACCCAATACGCACTTCTCGCTGGTCGCGGTGCAGGTCAAAACCTCCGCGGTGGAACTGCCGCAAGTGCAAACCTCACACTGGAATCCACATCCGATGCTACAAAAGGTTATGTGCTCCTGCAACCTACCGGCGGTAGCGTAGGAGTTGGAACAACAGCACCGAACGCTTCAGCCGCGTTCCAAGTCGATTCCACAACTAAAGGTTTCCTACCCCCGCGGATGACAACGGCCCAACGAGTAGGGATCGGTTCACCCTCCGAAGGATTGATTGTATTCGATACTGATGTGGAAATGCTGTATGTTTACACCAACTCCTCCTGGTCAAGAATTGCTGATCTCACAGAAGTGGCATTCTCCATTTATAAAACTGGTACACAAAGTTTAACTGGCGGAGTCAGCACGGTCGTCGACTGGGGTGGTGAGCGTTATGATATCGGAAATGCTTTTAATCTGACCACCGATCGATTTCAGCCCACGGTTGCTGGAAAGTATTACGTCCATCTGAGCACCTATACACAATTTATGACCGTTGGAACGTATGCCGAACCTATTATTCGCAAAAACGGCGGTCAATATGCAGTGGGATTGATTTATACCCCGACTACGGAAATTATTGCTAATGCGAGTGCGGTTATAGAGCTGAACGGAACCACAGACTACATCGATTTTGCTATCATCAATGGTTCCTCAGCAACGTTAGCGAGCTCGAGCGGAGGCACTTACGCCACCGGTTTCCTATTGTCGGGCGGCACAGGAGGAAGTGGCGGCGCCGCAGATCATCTTGGTAACCATGTCATGTCACAAAATTTAATTGCAGGTGCGAACTGGATTTCGGGTGACGGTGGTAACGAAGGTCTGCGAATTGATTCTACGGGCAATGTGGGGATTGGCACTTCAGTACCAAATGCACTGCTCGATGTTGCAGGCATCATCCGTGCCGAGCAAATTTGCGACGAAGCGGGTGGTAATTGTAAAGACATCTCTACTGGTTGGTCTACTGGAGTTGCCACAACTCGTGCAATCAATACGAATACAGGATCTGCTCTTACGGGTGGAGGCGACCTGTCAGCTGATCGCAATCTTGCAGTTAGCGTAGATAACACAGGAATTGAAATCGACAGCAATGCTCTAAGATTAAAAGACAGTGGCGTGACAAGCGCTAAAATTGCCGACGGCACCATCGTGAGTGCCGACGTCGATACTATCAGTATTGGCAAAATCTCGAGTGCGCCGGCCGAGTACTTCACATACATGCCAGCGGGCACCGAGTGTACTGATGGTTACGTGCTCAAATGGACATCGAACGACAGATGGGAATGTGCTGCCGACAACAGTGTCACCGATCACGGAGCCCTCACGGGTCTCGGCGATGATGATCATACTCAGTACGCATTACTCGCCGGTCGCGGCGCGGGTCAAAATCTGCGCGGTGGTACGGCGGCCAGTGCAAATCTCACGCTCGAATCTACAAGCGATGCGACGAAGGGCTACGTCCTACTGCAACCCAATGGCGGCAGTGTGGGTGTGGGCACTACGGCACCTCACGCATCGGCAGTGATGCAAGCGGATTCCACGACAAAAGGTTTTCTACCTCCGCGAATGACTACCGCGCAGAGAAACGCTATTGCTAGCCCGGCTGCGGGTTTGACAATTTACAACACCGATACGGGCAATCCAGATTTCTATAACGGAACAAAGTGGCTCGGACTCAAAGGCGAAGTGAAATACATCAAGCTCGGAATGAGTGGTTACCAAACCGTGGATACCAACAGCATCGTGGCCTTCAATACAGTGCTTAGCAATAATGGCTTTACGACCACATCTAACGGCATTAACCTCAAAGCCGGTGTCACGTACCGCATTGAGGCCGCTGTGAATACCTACAACGCAGCTGGATCTGCCTACTTGGGATATCAACTTTGGAATGGAACAAGTTCTATCGGTGGCATGGCATACACAAGTGAGCCCCAATCCGGCGGCGCTTACGGTTTTAAGGCAGGTATTTTAGAGTTTTACACGCCCTCAGCAGATCAAACTGTTTGGATACGAATTGGTGATGACAACATTAGCACTGGTCAGGTCACTCACTATTACAACACCTATTTCGCCGCTACAGAGATGGTGGCCCCCGGCACCTCAGGTGGCGGCAGTGATAATTTAGGCAATCACACGGCTGCACAAAATCTAGTATTAGGTAACAACTGGCTCACCGGAGACGGCGGCAATGAGGGCATTCGCATCGATGGCGATGGCAAGGTGGGAGTTGGAACAGATACACCGAGCGAAGCTCTAACTGTAAATGGTACCATTGAAACTTTATCTGGCGGGATTAAATTTCCGGATGGCACAATTCAAACAAGCTCCGCGTATGGTGGAATCAACAATACGATGGTTGCAAATCTGCCCGACGTTATTAAGTGTAATGTAACCTCTCCATCTTATGGAGAGGTCATATTTCAGCTCATGTACGCCGGATATTCAGGTAACGTTTACTATAGAGCAGGGACATGGAGCTCGGTATACACGGCGATTGATGTGATTTTTTCTGTGTCTACGCAAACCCAAGTTGGCTACACCAATATAACAACGTCAAATTGCGGTGGGAAAACGTTTGCACAGTTGTATGCAACGGGCCAGGCGTTCAACACCGCTAAAGGTCCGGCGGCGCAATTTCTACAAACAGGAGCAGATGCCTATTACAATGCCGGAAACGTGGGTATCGGCACATCGACACCGCAATCCCATCTCGACGTGGCTGGGACAATTCGCGCCGAACAGCTGTGCGATGAAAGTGGCGCAAACTGTAAAGACATATCTGCCGGTTGGAGTACCGGTAACGTAGCGACATCGCGCGCGATCAATACCAATTCCGGTTCGGGTTTAACGGGCGGTGGAGACCTCTCTGCTGATCGCAACATCGCCATGAATGTGGACAATTCCACCATCGAGATTGCCACCAACACCGTACAAGTCAAAGATGGCGGTATCACGAGTGCTAAAATTGCCGATGGCACCATCGTGAGTGCCGATGTGAGCGCGATCAGCATTGGTAAAATATCAAACGCACCTGCAGAGTACTTCACGTACATGCCAGCCGGCACCGAATGCACAGATGGCTATGTGCTCAAATGGACAGCCAGTGACCGTTGGGAGTGTTCAGCGGATCTCGTCGGCGCCACTGATCACGGCGCACTCACTGGTCTCAGCGATGACGATCACACTCAATACGCTTTGCTTGCCGGTCGCGCTTCGGGGCAAACACTGAGAGGCGGAGTGAATGCAAGCGGTAGTTTAACTTTGGATTCTACGTCGAGTGGCACTAAAGGCTATGTCCTTTTACAACCTTCTGGCGGCAACGTCGGTATTGGCTCTTTAACGCCCACTGAAAAACTCGATGTGAGTGGCGCGATCAAAATCGGAAATGCTACTGGAACTGATGATGGCACGATTCGTTGGACAGGCACCGACTTCGAAGGCCGCAAAGGTGGATCATGGGAATCCCTCACGCGCGTAGGAACCACTACACCGGTTTCGTTCTCCGTGCATAAGAACGGTGTCGATCAGGCTGTTACCACAGACACGTGGGTCCGTCTCACTTGGTCTGCGGAGTTCTTTGATACAAATAATAATTTTTCAGCTCATCGGTTTACGCCTACCGTGGCCGGCAAGTACGCTTTTACGTTAGCTGCTTATTGCCCAGGTGCCACGGGATTCTGTGCTGTGGGCATATATAAAAACGGCGTTATCAGCGCGCAGGGTTTCACGCGCTCTACCTCGCCGATGGGCACGATTACCACCACGCTCGATATGAATGGCACAACCGATTATGTAGAGGGATACGTGAACGTGGGAACCGGAACAGTGGTGAACGGCGTCGGACAACTGACCTATTTCACGGGCCACCTCGCCACTTCCACAACGATCGCAAGCTCCGGAAGTGGAACAACTGATTATTTACCTCTCTGGACCGGGCCGTCCACTCTTGCCAACAGTCCGATCGCAGTTTCCAGCGGCAACGTGGGTATCGGCACCTCAGCACCGGGAAGTGTATTGCATGTATCTGCTACTAATCCCACAGTGCGAATCGAGTCCGGTGCGGGAAATACGGATGCAAGCCTTGGCTTTTATCGAGACAACGCCTCCAAGTGGTTCTTGCGCAACAACGGAAATGACGATTACTTTTATATAACAAGCCCATCAGGCTCGGACGCCGACGCAAAGTTCGCTATTTCTCCCACCGGCAACGTGGGTATCGGCACTACTGTTTCTGATGCAAAACTCCATATACACAATGCGAATGCCGCAAGCAATGACGGCATTATTATCGAGAATTTCGTAAATACAAATCCCAATATGGATGGGCCGTATGTCACCTTCCAGTACGATGAAAGAGTGTCGTCGCCTGTAGAAAACGGCGATACCATAGGCGGTATTCGTTTCCGTAGCGCCTACCTCTCAGGTACGTACTCGGGCTATGGCGCCTCGATTAAGAGTTTGCAAGAGGGCACAGCATCGGCAACCAGTAGCCCTGGAAATCTTATTTTTAGCACCACCGCAGATGGAACGACTGCACTCACTGAACGGATGAGAATCGCTCACAACGGCAACGTGGGAATGGGCGTGGCTCCGCATGCCACATACAAGCTCAACGTGGGTGGTGATGCACAGATTGCGGGATGGTTGCGCACAACAGGTACCTCGGGATGGCTCAGTCAAACTTACGGCGGTGGTTGGCATATGAGCGATGTCACTTGGATGCGTTCCTATGCCGACAAAAACGTTTATACTGCCGGTGTAATGAGAGCGGATGCCGGTATGCAAACAACGCAACTCTGCAACACCTCGGGCAGCGGTTGTATTGCGCAATCAACACTTGCCGGCTTGTCCCTGCGCGAATACAAGGACGACATTCGTGATCTTGCACTCGGCAGCGACGAACTGATGAAGCTCCGCCCGGTCGAATTCAAATGGATTGATTCCATGGGTGGAAAATATGATTTAGGTTTTATTGCCGAAGAGGTCGAGCAGGTGAACCCACTACTTAGCAATTACGACAAAGAGGGCACACTGATGGGTGTAAAGTACACCCATCTTACAGCGCTGTTGACCAAAGGTTTCCAGGAATTAAAGCAGTCTATGAGTGCACTCGCACAAACAGTTGCTTCTCTGGTGGCTCGCGTTTCCGGTGTTGAGGCCGAAAACAAAAACCTCCGCCGCGAACTCGCTTCATTAAAAGATCGAGAACAACAAAAGCAGCGGGAACTCGATACCATGAAGAGCTATCTTTGCCAAAAAGATCCAAAGGCGCCGTTCTGTAAAACGCCAACGGGGAAATAATTTTCGTTGTCGATGGATTACGCACTGACGTTACGTTAGCAATCGCACCAGTAAAATTATAGATACTGCCGCAAGCGCCACACGCGCGTACTTTGCGGCGTCTCTCGAGGCAAAGCGTGCGCCGATAAGCGCGCCAACAATGATTGTGAAGGTGAGTGGTAGCGCCACACTCCAATTCACTTTCCCCATTGCCAAATAGGTGACCAGTGAAGAGCTTGCGGAAAAAACATTGGCAAGCTTCGCGGTGCCGATGGACAGTGTGAGTGGCAAGCCACCAACAACAAAAAGAGAGAGAAACATCAATGTGCCGCCGCCGGGGCCTGCGATACCATCGTAAGCGCCACATAAAAATCCCAGCACGCACAACACCCACGGTGGTTTTTTTGCGCGCGATCGTTCCTTCCACAACTGGCGCTGGAACAACACCACGAGAATAATTGGAATCATGACGATCATGATGTAGCGATAGGCCTCTTGCGGAACATAGCGAGAAAGCCAAGCACCTATGCAGGCGCCCACAAACACCAGCGCCAAAAAATACTTATTGGTGCGAAAATCCACAAAGCCATTGCGGTGATATATATAGAGGGCGGCAAGTGTGGAACACAGAGCTGCAATTTTGTTGGTGGCAATGGCCTCGACACCGGGACCCAACACCAACATAAACGCCGGCACCGAAATCAGTCCGCCACCTCCAGCAATGGAGTCGATGAGGCCCGTGACCAGACCTGCTACCAATAAAAAAACAACATCACTCCATGGCATCAGGTCCTCGATCCTAAATAGTCTCATTATCGTTATCAAATCCCGGTCTGTATTCGTAGCCGTTTCTCAAGACGCCTAGCGGCCTGGCGATTTCCGTGACAATCAATACGTGATCCTTTATATTTCAATTAACTTTCAATAATTGGCTCAAATGGGCCATATTTGATTTAAAAGCTCATAAAGGAGTTTCTATGAATCGCCGCACAGTTGTTCGTTCCCTGGCTCTCGCACCCATCGCCTTACTTGCCAGTCGTTTGGCATTAGCAGCAGACGCTGCTAAACCCGGAGCTGCAAAGGCCGCCGGCCTCCCTCCCATGGAAGAGAATGAACCGTTGGCCAAGGCCATGCGTTATGTGAAAGACGCGGCCAAGGCGGGTCCAGAGCGGACTGATAAAAAAGCGAACTGTGGAAATTGCGCCAAGTACAACAAGTGCAGTCCTGCAGACAGTGCGTGCAAGCCAGTGGCGAAAACTGCGGCCCAGGCCCCCTGCGAGATTTTTATGGGCAAGGCTGTAGAAAAAGCAGGCTGGTGTATGTCCTGGGCAAAAGCCTAATCCGGAACGATTCTCCACTGGATTACCGAGGGGCCGTCGTTGACCGCCTCTTCTCATCATGCTATCAATTAAGATAGGAAATTTGAATGGTTAAAGCCCAATAAAGATTGGTGCCCTTGGAGACAAGGGCAAATGTGGAAACCTCAGGAGATCAACACGTGAATCCAAGCGCCTCAGACAGCCACTTAGAACAAAAAGAAGATTTCAAAAAAGTGGATCTGAACAAAATGACCAGTCACGATGTCAGCATTGCTGGCGTGACCATGCGATTGAAAACATCCCATGATAAAGAGGCTCTTACCGAAATTCTAGATTTAGTGAGTAAACGCGTCGATCAAGAAGTTGCTAAAGTGGCGCCGCAAAAAGCGCTCGTCCTTGCCTGTTTAAGATTAGCAGAGGACCTCCACATTTTTAGGCAGAACACGAGTCAGGAACTCAATCACATCGAAAATCTGGCCAACCGGATTCTAGCCGACCTTCAAGTTTCCCACCTGTAAGTTTATTTTTTGCATTAGCAAAAAATAAGACCCGCAGGAACTTTACATTAGAATTGGAGTTGACCTTGTCGAACACGAATAAGGCCAAACTGCGCAAAGATGTTTTAAAAAATCTTCGCGCGCTACGGGAAAACACAGAAGATCGCACAAAGAGAAACCTCTCTTTGAACCGGCACCTTACACAGTTCTTGCGCCATCAGCGTGGAACATGGGCTGGCTATATCGCACTTCCCAGTGAACCCGACATACTTCCATCTATCGACAACAGCGCTCACATTCAGTGGGTGTTTCCTCGAGTTGTCGATAATGATTTACAGTTTCATTCCTGCGCGGATCGTGCGGCTCTTACGAAGAGTGCGTTTGGCGTTATGGAACCCTGTAACAGTGATCCGGTAGTGGACGCAACGTCCATTGATGGATTCCTAGTGCCTGGCATCGCATTCGGTCGAGATGGCGCGCGCCTAGGACGAGGGAAAGGTTTTTACGACCGAGCATTGCACACCACACACGCCCAAAGAGTTGGCGTTTGTTATTCACTACAACTATTCAATAAAGGATTCATACCTACGGATGCGCAGGATGAATTCCTCAATTTGACTATTTCGGACGAGGGCTTACAAACAGCTCAGCGTCCCTCTGAGGAGAGATAAAACATGGAACTGATTGTATTTTTAGTTATTGGAATCGCCGTCGGCGCCGGAGCATTCGGTGGATACCGTTACTTCGTCGACAACAAAAAGAAACGTTCAGCGCAGGCCGAGGCCGCACGCATTTTAAATAAGGCACGTTCAGAGATGTCCCAGCTGGAGCGCGAAGCGCAGAACAAAGCCAAGGACATCGAAACGCGCATGCGTAAAAATATGGAAGCCGAAGCTCGTCGGCAAAAAGAGCAGGCCCAACTGGCCGATCGCAAAGCTCAGGACCGCGCTCAAGAACTTGAACGTGAATATAAAAAGAAAAACGACGATCTGCAAAAGCAACTCCAAGAGATTCGCGAAAAAACAGAGAAACTCAAAACCATGGAAACTCGCGTTCACAAAGTGGGCGAGGAGAACGAGGAGAAGTCGCGCACTTTGCTGAGTAAGCTTGAGTCCACGGCGAACATTTCAAAAGATCAGGCCAAAGAAGAGATCAAACAGATTTTAAAATCTGAGGTCGAATCCGAAGCTGCAAAAATGGTAATTGCCGTAGAGGAAGAAGCCAAAGCCAATGCCGAAGCTAAAGCAAAGCGCATTATTGGTATGGCCATAAGCCGCTTTGCCGGCGAGTTCTCCGCGGAAAAAACCATAACAGTGATTCCACTTCCAGATGCAGAGCTTAAAGGAAAGATCATCGGCAAAGAAGGACGTAACATTCGCGCCATCGAAGCACTGTGTGGTGTGGATTTGATTCTTGATGAAACGCCAGAAGCCGTTGTGATTTCTGGTTTTGATCCGGTTCGCCGCGAGGTGGCTCGCCGCTCGATGGAAGTTCTTATCACCGATGGCCGTATTCATCCAGGTCGTATCGAAGAAGTGGTGGATAAGACCAAGAAAGAACTTTTCAAATCGATCAAAGCCGATGGCGAAAAAGCGTGTATGGATTTGGGTCTTACCGGCATCAATGCAGAGATTCATAAAACATTGGGCAGTTTAAAATTTCGTACGTCCTATGCGCAAAACAACTACGGTCACTCCATTGAAGTGGGGATGCTCGCAGGGCTGATGGCCGCCGAGATGGGTGTGGATGTAAAGATGGCCCGCCGTGCGGGTCTGTTCCATGATTTGGGCAAAGCAATGGATCATTCGATCGAAGGTTCTCACGCGGTGATCGGTGCTGATTTTGCAAAACGCCATGGTGAACCCGAATTGGTTTGCCACGCGATCCGTTCTCATCACGAAGATGAAAAACCACGCACGTTGCTGGCGTACATCACGCAAGCCGCCGATGCATTGTCGTCTGCGCGTCCGGGTGCTCGCAAATCGATGATGGAAAATTACATTCAACGTCTGGAAGATCTGGAATCTATTGCCAACAGCTTCGAGGGTGTGGAGCGCACGTTTGCCATTCAGGCCGGCCGCGAGATCCGCGTGATAGTGGATTCGAGCCGCGTGACCGATGAACAATCGGTGATGTTGAGTCGCGATATTGCACGTAAAATTGAGCGCGAAATGAAGTTCCCGGGTCAAATCAAGATTTCGGTCGTGCGTGAGACGCGCGCCGTAGAGCACGCCCGCTAATTTTTTCCGAGGAGCGTGCTCCGTGCACGCTCGCTCAGGAGCCAACCGGGTTAGGAGCCTGCGATGAAAGTAAAATTTCTGCCGCAAAACGTGGAGTATGAGATCGAATTGAACGAGAGTGTACTCCATCTCGCGCAAAGAAACGACATTCACATACAATCGGTGTGCAAGGGCATTCCCTCGTGCGCCGAATGCCGTATTCAGATCAAGTCTGGCGATCACAATGTGCCGCCGCCGGGATCCAAAGAACTCAACCTTATCGGCACCGCCTACTATGTGGATCAAAGCCGCTTGTCCTGCCAGCTGCGGTGCTTCGGCGACATCGAGGTGGACTTGAGCGAGCAGATCGAAAAAGAAAAGCGCGCCAAGCAGCGACCCACCGTCGGCCCATCAGGTAGAACCATCGCTCCTGATCGCCAATCCAATGCGATCAAAGGCAGTATTATCGAAGAGTATAAAGAGGACGCCACGCTGGTGACTCAAATTGATAAAAATGAAGAGCGCCCAGGACACGATAATTTTTATGCGGAATTAAACCGTGAAAAGAAGCAGCAAAAACACGGCAGCGGTCGCAATCAACAGCGAAATCATCAACAAAATAAACAGCATAAGAACAACAATCAAAACCGCAATCGCAACCGTAATAATCAACCGCGTGGGGCGAAACCCAGTGCACCTCAAAAATAGCTGATTTCGGTTATCAGTTGTGCTAGTATCATTTTATGATTCAAGTATCGGATAGCGCTGCCGCACAAGTATTAAAGTTGATCAAAGACGACCCGCAAGCCACGCCGGAAACGGCTTTGCGCGTGAAGGTTGTTCCCGGTGGCTGCTCCGGCATGTCTTACAAACTCGATTTCGATGCCACTGTTGGCGCCGACGATAAACTCGTCGAGGACAAAGGCATTAAAATCATCGTCGATAAAAAAAGTTATCTCTACTTAGTGGGTATGTCCCTCAATTACGAAGGTGGCCTCAACGGCCAAGGTTTCACCTTCAATAATCCCAACGCCAACCGCACCTGCGGCTGCGGCACCTCCTTCAACGTCTAACCGGACAGGTGCTAGGCACCTTTTAGTCTAGCAACGAGTCAATCTGGACTGAGTTTCTGGTTTGTGTTTTTCGTGCGTATTGCATTTCGAAGACACAGCTCCTGCTTCGCTGCAACCCCTGCGGGGACGCATCCGCTTTGCAGAGGTCTCCGAAATGCAATACGCACGAAAAACACAAACCAGAAACTCAGTCCTCATGCTGTGAGAACTAAAATTCTTTCGAAATCGGGGAGCGCATTTGAGGAAAAATTCTTCCTATTCGGTTTCATATTATTTTTCATCTTACTATTTTTCTAAATTATTCGAGGACTAAGTCTCTAGGTTAGGTTTTTTTTCATTCACTGTTTTGGAGACCTCTGCAAAGCGGATGCGTCCCCGAAGGGGTTGCAGCGAGGCAGGAGCCGCGTCTCCAAAATAGTGAATGAAAAAAAACCTAACCTAGAGACTTGGTCCGGGTCGGGTTGAGTAACCATAATTACTGGGTGGTGCTGACTTATGTGAGTCGGGGCCGACTATAGGTCTAATTTTCGTTGGAGAGCTGACGCTCGTCTTAAGGTGGTCGGGTGCGTTTCCGATGAAGTTGTTATGAAAACGCAACGAA
>CAYNTO010000010.1:65624-102071 GCA_964400355.1 uncultured Pseudobdellovibrionaceae bacterium | reverse complement strand
CGTCTTAAGGTGGTCGGGTGCGTTTCCGATGAAGTTGTTATGAAAACGCAACGAACAAACAAAACCAGATTAGTATTTTTCATTTTTACGGCGCTCAATGCGATTTTTGCGCTTTATACTGTCAGCGCTTCGGCACATGACTCTGATCGAGAGTTGACTGAAGAAGAGGAAATCCTTTTTCATGAACAGATGATGGCCCAGGAAGAACTCACGTACCAAGATGATTTCGAATTGCTCCCAGATTCCTTTATTTACGAAATGAAAGGCTGTACGAAAGCTTCTTCTTCACAAAAGGCCACTGTGAATAGCGGAAATGCCAAGCGCGCGGAGTTCCAGCGGCAGTGTGCAAGTGCGACCGGAAATTCTTCCTATTGCTCGCAAGTGGAACGCCCGAATCCATCGAGCAAAACTATTTTTGCGTGCACCTACGGAGTGTCACAAGAGCATCGATTGATTCATCCAACGACCACAACCTGGAAGAACGCAACCACAGCGATCAATTTACTAAAGAAGTTGTCCGCCAAAGGAATTTGCGTGTCTTCGATCTATAACTGGTGGAGACCCGAGCCGTACAATGCCAATGTCGGTGGAGCGGCCGGCAGACATCCTCAAGGCACATCCGTAGACGTTCGATTCTGCACAAATGCCGATGCGATAAAAGGGTTCGACGAGCTCTGTAAACATCGCAAGGCTGGTGTGGTTCGGGCGCTCGGTTACTACGGTTCAACGGGCGTTCATATCGGAGTCGGTGATAAGACGGCAAATACTTGGGGACGCACTTGTAAATAACAAGGGATGAGGACAACTCACGCTCTTGACGGTGAAGACGCGTTAGGACTTAGTGCTATCGCTTTGACAGCAGTTATTCTAAGTTCATAATTTAGAGTATGCGGATTGCACTTGGAATTCTAGGTTTGGCGGCTATTTTTTTAGTCGCTTATTTTTTGATCCCAACTTCTCTATCTTTCCTGCCAAGCACCAACTACCCCCAACCCGCATATGTAACACATTGCCGAATTTTTGACGAATCAGGAAATCTATTTAGAAAATTGATGGGGTGGCAGTGCGCATTTAAAAGCGATGGCAGCTACTTATCTGCCGATGACGATTCAATATCAGGAATTGATGCGTCCGGAGCCCACACGTGGACGCAGGCCATTCAGATTCATCACGATCAAATTCGGTTACACTGCGACGAAAAGCTTGCGATTGTTCTTGCTTATAATGTTCACGATTATCAAGGGCGTAAGGTTGTTTTTGACAGCATAGTTGCTATCGATACGAGATCCGGCAAGATCCTTGCTCAAGTAGATCTGTACGATCACATTCATCAACTTGCAGGTGCGCTTGGTGCAGAGTTGCCTTCGATAGAAAAGCTATTACCCTTGAGGCCGGTAGCGCCTTGGAATAAGTACTTAGAATTCGGTCATGGAAACGGTGTGAATGTGGCTGATACCTGCACAGGTGATATTCAGCTGCCCACAGAAGTGCTCTACTCCACTCTCAATCTGTTCGGCGTTGCACAGGTACTAAAGGTAAATTTACAGAACAACAAATTTACCCCGTACATCAGTTTACCGGGCAAATTTATTCACGAGGCGAAGGTCGATACATACAATGAAGATACCATTGCCGTCTACGTGAACGACCATCCGCTCGCTGACAAAAGAAAGATCTCAACATTGGAATTTTTCGATCGAAAGACAGGTAAGCCGCTCGGATTTCTCGATCATAGATTAGATGGGTTTCAGCATGATTTGGGCGGCGGCTTTGATATCTTAGATAAGGGTACTTATTTGCTTTCACTCTCTACAGGTAAAGTCGCAATCTACGATCGCACCAATAAACGCGTGCTACGCCAATTCAAAGTGGAAATTCCTCATTCCAACGGCGTCTATCGGCACGATCTTAAGAATTTCTTTAGCCATAATAAATCAATTTTATAAAGCACTATTTTTCAGGCGAAGGTTCGATATAGGCGGGCGCAACAAGGAATGTATAGAAGCGATCGCCGTCATAGTTCCAGCCGGTGTGGCGGGACCAAATTTCAGCGAGATACAAAATGCCGACGCTGATGCGATCAGTGGCCATATCGCGAAAAGCACTGGCAGCGGCGGCACCGGAGGAGCGCCCTTGTTTTTTATCGATCTTTAAGAGCTCGCCCACGTGCGAGCTACTGTCTTTTGCCAACTGCTGAACCAAATCAAAAACGGCTTTTTTTTCGTTTTCTTTATGGAATGCGGCCCACTTATCGCGGGCTTTTTTGTAAGCTTCGGTCTTGATGTCAGGATATAAGTGATCGATCACTTCTTCTTCAAACCAATGATGCACACCTTTTTGACCAGTTTGCTCGCCGTCGTAGTTGTCTGTAACATGCATGGGTTGCGCTAAATCGGCGATATAGTGGCCGAGTACCCCGGCATGCAGGAGCCATTGCGCCTGTAAGCGGTGGCGCTCTTCCGTCATTTTTTTATCTGGATTTTTCTTCCCGCTTTCGGCTTTTTGGTAACGCTTGAGCTGTTGGCTGATTTTTTCCAGCTCGGTCACTAACTCCTGCACACGCCACCACGCGCGGCCGGCATTTTTCTGAATCATCGGATACTTTGAAAAAAACTGTTTACGATCTTTATTGAACTGCACGTCTTTGACTTTGGCGTAGTCCTCGAGATCCATAAAATGCTGAATGTATTCTTTTTTGTACGTCTCAGGATCGGCTTTCCAAACGAGGTCAGGAACATTGTTGTAATAACCCATATCGAAGGAATGATAGATTAAAAATTCTGAACCTTTATGTTCTTTACCTAACAGCTGTGCGGCAAGGCTGCCCACGGCTTCGTGACCTCGCTTGCCCCAGGCCAATCCAGAACTGGGCGAGCCAATGATGAGAGTGGCGATAAAAAATGTGAGAGCGAGATTAAGAGATCGGCCAACAGTAATAGTGTTCATGGGTACTCCAGTTCGCAAAGACAACTTGAGCTCATCAGTTCAAGTTTGGATTTTTACTCAAATCGCGAGTGATATTTTTTTGGTGGGCTTCCAACGTCCCGCCGCCGATTTCTAATAACTTTGCATCCCGCCACAAGCGCTCAACAACATACTCGGCAACGTATCCATATCCGCCAAGAACCTGAATGGCGCGATCGGCAATGTTTTTTGCGGCCGTAGTGGTGAACAGTTTGACGCCGTCGGAATCCAAACGGTGGCCAGAGCCGCTCGGCGTGAGTGAGCGCGCGGTGTTGTACACGTAAGCGCGTGCCGCCTGATATTCAGCATAGCTTTCGCTGATATGGCGCTGAATTTGTCCAAACGAATGTAAGGGCTTACCAAAAGCGGCGCGCTCAGTGGCATACTTGTTCATCACATCAATCGAGCGCCGTGCAATGCCCAAGCTCATCGCTGCCAAAGTTAATCTCTCAATCTCCAGATTCTTCATCATGTGGGTGGCCGATTCGCCCTCATTGCCCACCAGGCGATCTGCGGGGATCGAGCAATTGGCAAAAACCAACTCGGCGGTATTTGAAGCCCGCATTCCCAGTTTGCCGCGAATCTTTTGGCCCACAGAAAAACCCTTGTCGTTTTTGTCGACGATAAAAGTGGAAATTTGCGGTCGTCCTTTAGCATCCGTGCCGGTGCGCGCATACACCCACACCATGTCGCAGGCCGTGCCGTCGTCATCAATGCAACCATTGGTGATCCACATCTTTTGACCGTTCAAAATATAATTTGCACCATTTTTCTTGGCTGTCGTTTCCATGCCGAGCACATCCGTCCCGTAATTCGGCTCCGACATAGCCATTGCGCCCACATATTCACCGCTACACAATTGCGGGAGGTATTTGGCTTTTTGTTCTTTGCTGCCGTTCACGGAAAGGTTGTTTACGCACAACATGGCGTGCGCCAAGTAGGCGAGGCAAAAACCAGGATCAGAGTAGGAGATCTCTTCGTGGGCGATGACCGCACTTACAGGGTCCATCTCTGAACCACCGAATTCGCTCGTGGCAGTAATACCCAGTAAGCCCAGATCCCCTAATTGTTTGAACAACGGAAGATTGAATTTTTCATCGCGATCAAAATCGTGCGCTTGCGGTTCTACTTGATCGGCAACAAATGCGCGCACAGAATCGCGGAGCATTTTGTGTTCGTCGGTCGGGTTAAATAGGTCAAATGATTGCCAATCCATACACACCTCAAAAGAAATGAATGATCTCTAATTCTTAGCCGTTTATGAGGGCAAATTCAAGAGTCAGGATACGGGGGTGGGAAGATATTTTTCCCAAATATCGATGGAGCGAGTCAGGTACAACGCTAAGAGGCGGGTACGCTCTTCGTCACTCATATGTTGTTTCTTCGCAAAGAGATGTATGTGGTAAAAACACAACGCTGCGGCCACCGAAATGTTGAAGCTTTGTACAAAACCCTGCATGGGAATGTAAACCCGCTCATCCGCAAGTGCTAGGAGCTCTGCAGAGGCACCATCCTTTTCGTTTCCAAAGGCAATGGCGAACGGCTGGCTCATGTCCACCTCAGCCAATGGTTTTGCCTGTGCGTCTAAATGGGTCACGTAGATCTTGTAACCCTGACCCTTGAGGTTTTCTACGCAAGCGGCAGTGCTTTTCCATTTTTTGCTGTCGAGCCACTTGTGCGCTCCTTGGGTGACGCGCTTGGATTCTTTAAACTTCTCGCCGAGCTCAATCATGTGCAGCTGGTAAAGGCCAAACGCCTCTGCAGAGCGCATGACGGCGCTGGTGTTTCCGCGGTCGTAAATGTCCTCGAGGACAACAGCAGTTCTGGGACGGCGGCTGTCGACGGCTGTTTGAATGCGCTTCCACCTCTCGGGGGTGACGTGGCTATGGAGATGTTCCACGAGAAAGGCATTCTCGTATTTGAGAAGCGCGGTGTTCATGTTCAGTTCTTAACGACTTTCATTTCTGGAAGTGGAGTGAGTAAGGCTTTGTAATTTGTCGCCATAAACGTGGGAAGTTGAAACGCGCCCCAGTGAATGTTCGGGTTATAATATTCAGTTTTGAGCGCGGCCTTTTCGACCTTTTTGAAATCCAAGTCGGCAATTGGGCACAAGCCTTTAGAGGCATAGCTAAATGCCCAGTATCCGCCGGGATAGCTTAAATTAGTATACGTGTAGAGATGCACCTTTGGAAAATGCTCTTTTAAAATTTTAAGCAATGTTTCTTGCATGTCGCGGTGGTAGTAGGGCGATTCGCACTGAGAGACGACGATGCCATTGTCACTTAAAATAGAATGGATATCTTTATAAAAACTGGTGTTGAACAACGGGGTCGCTGGCCCGATAGGATCGGAGCTGTCGACAATGACCACATCAAACTTTTGATTGCAGTTTTTTACAAAGTCCACGCCGTCTTCAGTTTTGATGGTGAGTTTAGGATTGTCGAATTCACAAGAAGTTTGTTTTAAAAACTCGCGCGCAGCCTCGATCACCACCGGATCAATCTCGACCATGGTGCACGCTTCCACTGACGGATGCTTGAGCACCTCGCGGGCGGTTCCACCGTCGCCGCCGCCGATGATCAGCACGTTGCGCGGGCGCGGGTGAACAAACATCGGGACATGGGTGATCATGTCGTGATACACGAACTCATCTTTTTCCGTAACCATAACCAGACCATCGTGGGCGAGAAGTTTGCCATGGGATAGTGTGTTGTACACATCGACCTGTTGAAACGGGCTCTTTTTAGAAAACAAATGCTCGGTGGTTTTAAAACGCAGTGCCAGAGTTTCCTCTGGATTGATCTCTTCGAACCATTTTTTTGTATCAGATAAATTTTGCGTCGGCATTACTGGATCTCCTCGAGTAAAAATGCGCCTTCGATCTCCACTTGCGGCCGGTAAAACGTAAAGTACTCAGTCACATAGCCTGTAGGGAGCACTTGCAGATAACGGCTTTTGAGGTTGTAACCATCGAAGACCATGGGCTTTTCCAGAGGCTGGGTATTGAACACAACCACATCGAAAGTGGCCGGTTCGAAAAAAGAAACCACCCGCTGTGCCATTTCATTTTGTTTTTCTGGAGGTTGGGAGTCGGTCTCAAAGCTGGTGTAGTTGCCGATCTTCTCCGGTGTGACGTGAATGGTGTAGTAGTAGGGGCCATCGATGGCATTGAGCGAATAGCCACAAGGTTCAAACATAAAATCGTCAATCTGACCATGCACCAGCGAATGCACTTCTGCAGGTGGGGTTTTACCCGAGCTGTCTTGGGCAGCCATTGGAACATTTTCGCGTCGGAACATATCGATACGTTGAGAGCGCACACCGTGCATAAGGATTTCCAAGGTGTGATCGTCGGCCTTCGGTTTGTAAGGACCGTTGGTGGAAAATAAAAACAAATGATGTTCGTCCTCTTGTCCAAAGCGCATGGACTCGCCAGCGAACCATTTTTTAAGTTTACGGGAATCTTCGAAAAAATCGGTGGCTTGATACTGCGGAAACACTTCGTTCTTGCGTTCATAAAAAAATGCTTCGACATGAACCGGCTTAATCGCTGAAAGTATTTTTTTTACGGCTTGAACAAGGCGCGTGCGCCCACAGGTGATCATCACCACATATTTATCGTAAACAAAAAGACTCGACTCGGACAAAAGATAAGCGTCCATGTACTCGTTCGATATTTTGGAGAGAATTTTGGCCCCGGCCGCCCACACCACGTCTTCCCAAAATGCATACTCCATGGCACGCAGATTGGGGGCCGAGGGCTTAAAAATGATTTCAATTTTTTTCTCGGAACCCTCAAAGAACAACGCTCTACTCCCGGCTTAAAAACCCGAACCAACCACAATCATTAAGTGTGCGTAACCAATATCGAATAGCGATGGAGTAAGCAAAAGATTTCGGCCTTCGAGACCTTTTTCAAGTGTGGGGAATAGTGCGCTGCACAACGCGCTTTGGTCACGCAAAAGCGCCAGTCAGGCATGGTCGTTCTGAGCGTGGGCGGAGAAGGAAATAAATGGTTTCATTCAGTGAGCGCTTATGGAAAACTAAGAGTCAGTTTTTACATAGGTTTTCCCGCAGCGAAGGAGATTTTGTGGTTCGTATTTTACTTTTGGCCTCACTGATGAGTTTTTCGTACACCACCCAAGCCGACTGGAAAGCAGATTTGGAAAATTTCCGCAAAGAAAACGAAGAGTCCCTTAAAAAAAATTGGCTAGTGGTGGTCGGCCTTTTTTGGCTTCACGAAGGAGACAACACCCTTGGTGCATCCAGTTCCTCTTTTATAAAACTGCCCCAAGGAGTGCCTGATAACTTGGGCAAAATTTCCCTCCGTAACGGAAAGGCAGAAATTGAGTTTCTTGCCATCGACAATGTTAAACTCAACGGCCAAGCCGTCAAGGCAGGCACTAAATATCCGTTAGTTACTGATCAAGAGGAAAATAAAACTCTCATCGATGTGAACAATGTCTCCATGTATCTCATCCAACGTCCTAATGGGATTGGATTGCGAGTTAAGGATTCTAATAGCGGCACACTCGCTCGTTTTAAGGGGCTTCGTTGGTGGCCGGCCCAAGAAAAATTTTTGATCACAGGAAAGTGGAAAGATATTAAGCCCGCAAAAACGTTGCGTGTGCCGGATATTTTAGGCAACGTCTACGACGAACAGATAAATGGTTCGGTCGAGTTCACCTTTAATAAGGCGACCCACGAACTCTTTCCAACCCGTAAGGGCGACGAGCTGTTTTTTGTTTTTAAAGACGCTTCCAGCGGACGTTCGACGTATGGAACTGGTCGCTTCTTGGAGGCTAAAGTTGAGGCCGATGGCAGGGTGGTGCTCGACTTCAATCGCGCGTACAACCCACCCTGTGCGCATATTCGCTTTGCCACGTGTCCTATGGCGCCGAATGAAAATGTGTTGAGTTTTTCTTTAGAGGCGGGCGAAAAAACTACTGGATTTGGACCCAAAGTAAGTACTAAGAAAAAGAAGCGCCGTCGTCGTTAGAGAGTGGCTGTTTAGCCGCCGACAGATTCTTGAACATCTGTGGTCAATGTAAAATCTTTGACCTGAGTCATAATCAAACCGCCGCCGCAAAGAGCGCCACCGCTATCGCGCGAGAGAACTTGAAGATCAGACAACTGGGCATCAGTTTTGATAAAAAATTCTTCGGTGGTGGATGTTTCTGAGTTGGAAATGGCCATGTACGTGTTTTTACCGTAAGCGGTCAGCGAGAAAGATTCGCTACGTGTTTCGCCGTTTTGTTCCTCCGTCACTGTCAATGTCTCCAGGTCGGCTGCCAAAGTGTAGGTGCGTGCCACGATCACAGTTTTTGATTCGTCCATCGCAGATGTGTTTACTGGAGTGCCGTCGGCGCACGAGGAGAGATCTTGGGCAAAAGAGTGAGAAACGAATAGAAAGTGTACAGAGAGAAGTAATAATTTCATGGTCATTTCCCTTAAAGCACATTGGCTTGAATTGACGGTCTTACGGAAACATAGAGCAATCCTGATGCCATTTTTCGGCAGAACGGACAAAAAATCGACACCGCCCAAATGCAATAAAATGAGGTTTAACACGGAATTGCTTTTACCTCGACAATAGACGTTCCCACGGCAGTTCATCCGTGGCATCGGCAATGCAACATTGACCGACGATGGTACGCTCGTTCACGTTGTTCATTCTCATCCTCGCTCTTCTTCCCCGCGCCCACGCTGCGAGTGACGTGGCCGTACCTGCGCAAACAGAAGTGTCTGTAAGCATTCCACAAATTGGCGAATACCAATGTCCCGCAAGTGTGCAGCTCACCTCAGCGGAGCGCGATGCGATGATTAGGTTTAATAGTCGATTGAGCGGATTGTGGCGGGATTACGGTAAAGATACATTTGAGCCCCGCTTACGCGCACTTCTTCGCGGTTACGACCCGGAAGCCAAACTCATTGAGGTCTCAGCACTTTTTCTCGAAAAAATACTGAACATTATTGATATCTATCGTTTACGCCACGCTATTGAACGCACAATCGGGCAAGACGATAAATTGTGGGATGAGTTTGAGCGCACGATGTGGTCAGTGATGATGCATGATAGTGTATACTACCGCAAGCACGGCGTTTTCGACAAAAAAGTTCAAAAACTTTTACTGCATATTCGCAATGCCGACCGCCGCGTGGAATCGCCTGTGATTCAGTACGACCGCGTGACGCGAAAAAAATATATCGAAGACGCTGTTCTCCGAACCGCCAACATGTACATCAGTTTGCAACGTGTAGATTCCATCAATCGCCAAGCTATTGATGAGCGTGCTGAAGATGCCTCTCGCCAAATGGCGGTGTTAGCAATTGGATTGGTTGCTGGTGGTGCGCTAGTGGCGAGCACTATATATGCTGGTCCAATAGTCGCCGCTGCAGGATTATCTGCAGGTTCGCTCTCCGCAAATGCAGCGACTTCTGCTCTACTTGTGCGTTTGGGTCAGGTCGCTGCGGGTGCCGGGTTGGGAATCGTCGGCGCACCAACAGGTTTGTTGATCTCGGATTCGGCGGGAACATTATTGCGTGCCGGTCGACAAAGCCAGAACCTTCGCACCTCCTACAGCTGCGAAATTGGCAAAGAACTCAAAGAAATGAAAAATCGCGGATTACGCCCTTATATTAACGCTGCACTTGCTGGTGGAACCATTGGACTCGGTGGAGGAGCACTCACCTTAGCGGGTACCGCCGTGTCGCGCGCACTGCTCGCAGTAACGGTTCTCGGCGTTGGAATTGCCGAAGCATACAGTATTGGTCAGTTGAGTCAAAACACACTTTTTGCAATTGCCGAATACCAACTGGCCATTGAGGCTATTAATAAAGGTCCCGAACATCGCGCCGAAGCCCTCAAGCATTTGCACAAGTCTCGCGAGTACGCCCAAGCTGCCGGCGAGGTGGCCGTCACGGGAGTGATCGTGACCGTGCTTTCGGTATCTATTGCCACCGAACTTCGCGGTGCACTGATCGAAGGTGCCGGAGCGATTCGAGCCATCTTTGCGAACTCTTCTGATACTCTTCCGGTTTCCTTGCAAATCGCCAAGGAAGCTATCACTAGCGCCACAAACTAAAAGTAAAACTTCTGCTGGTTCCAAAAAGAACCGGGGATGCAGGTACTTTTTACAATTTCTAAAGTCTTGAATTCTATTGATAATTGGTCCATCCACTGGATAAAAATTCCACTCTGGTTCCAAAATGGATTTTTTTCTTTTGTATTTTAACAAACAGGGTTAGAAGCCTCTCCGCACTGAGAATATTCAGTAAACAACAAACGGAGAAAAAAATGAAAAAATTAATTCTGTCCCTGATCGCCCTCACCATCACAACAGCCGCACACGGCGAAGAACTCACTGGACCAGCTTGGGTATGTGGTCTCGAGGCTCAGGCTTCTGGAGTGAGTGTCGGTCTATTCTTTAACATTACCGACATCAAAGGCGAAGGAACATTGAAGTGTTCACGTCCCGCGGACCAAATGAATGTGATCGTTCCTGTATCTATAAAAATCGGTGGCCTCGGTCTCGGACTTGGTTTTAGCAAAGTCGAAGAACTCAACGTTTACACTTTTAATGTAGGCGTTACTGATCCCGCGGACATGTTGGGTGAGTTCAACGCAGGGATCGAAGCCGATGCAACTGTTATCGCCGGCGGTGCAGGTGTGATGATTGGTGTGCAAGCGGACAATGGTTTGGCTCTGGATCTCAGCGTAACCAGCAAAAAAGCAAAAGGCTTGAACCTTAAGGTTGGCGGATTTGCTCTTTTAGTTGAGCAATCTGGCGATGCTATTTACGTACCTTGGCAATAATTATTAATTCTTCGAAAGAAAAATTAATAATTAAAGCCTAGCTATCAAATATTAAAAAAGTTCTCGGGGGAGAGTAGAGAAGGCACTTCGATAAAAAGAAGTGCCTTTTTTATTAGAGACAAATAGACGCAGAAAAGCAATCGCCGAAGACCACACCGATCAATCAGCTTTTGGCCCCGCAAGCACGTCTTTTATAAAACCGCGATTGTCGATGATCAGATACGTGGGCAAATAATCCAGTTTAAATGTGTCCATCATAAAGCGTTCTTTGTCGTGATAAAAAGCAAACTCGGGAGCGAGTTTTTTGAGAACCTTTTGCGACTCTTCAATGTCCGAGTAAGGGTCCACGTTGACGGGAATAACTATTTGATCCGTCGAAATGGGGGTGAGGGTGGTTAATTTTTCAAGGCACGGGGAGCACGTCAGAGACCAGAAAACAATCTTCGTGTCGGCCTCAGGCTTAGCTGCTGCCCATTCGGTCATCTGCTGAGCACCTAGATGTTCGGCGAGCTTGGACAGGTCCACCTTTTGTCCAATCAGCGGCTTTGAGTTCCGTACAAAATATTCCGATAAGTAGTCGTGGGAGAAGTTCACAAATGCGAACAGTAAAACGGTTCCTAGCAACACACAAAGAGGCATTAAAAGCAGCTTGGCCTTTTGATTTTCCATACGCTAGGGGTAAGAGATCTCCAGGTGCAGGTCAAGATAAACGCACTTCGCAGCGTGGTCAAATCGTGTTTGAATTCGTGCTTCTGCTCGTTCTGAGCATTTCCATCGCCACTGTGGTTTCTAAACGAATGGTCAGCCGCGATCCCGAGAATCCTGGATTCTTAACCGGCGCCTGGGCAAAGATGTCGCAGGCTATCGGCGACGATATAATGGAATAACCTCCAAAAAAGTGTTGAAGGCAAAAACGGCTCGCTGAGCGGTACCTGGTTCATCCACTCCCATTCGTTTTATAATGTTGTTTGTTAATCCAAAATCGAAATCGATTTCACCTTGATCGACCATTTATCATCATTGCTATACGGAGTGTCCGTGTCAGGATTTTTGATATAAATTCCGCTACTGTAATCACCCACGCTTATGTAAGTGTCGGTGCCAGCAACGTCGAAATTCAATTTACTGTATGTGGTTACATAGTATGTTTTGTCGTTGAGGAGCAGGCTAAACTCGCGAACATTGATATCTTTAAGCGAGCTCTTGATCTTTAGATTGCGAACGACGTAGTTGGTGGGCGCGTTCTGAGAGTTCACGTTGACTTGAATTTGCATCTGAAAGGACACGGCGGTGCCGTCCACAGTAGTTTCCCAACTGATATCGTGATAGCCATGATTCGCTGGCGGCACGATAGTGGCGGCCGAGGTATCACCTGTGAGTGGATCAGTGAACGTAACGGTATCAAACACGGGTGTGGTGTTATTTTTGAGCAGTGGAAGTCCATCGCTGGAGAAGTCATAAACCTGACACGACCCATTGAGTACCGCTTGCTGCCAGGTTTTGGTGAATTCAATCAGAGTGGGTTCGATTTCGCCAAACGGAGGGCCATAGTGACCCGCTTTTAACTTATTGTAAATGCGATCGGGCGCCAGTTCGAGTCCAAAGCGCTGAGCGAAAACTCGGTATCCTTCTTGGCCAGATTGTGCAAAAGGCGCATGCGCCGCCGCTCCTCCGGGAACATGGCAGGTGACACACGTCGCTTCGGTGAAGAAGGGTTGGTACGTTTCTTTAAATGTGGGGTACAAATCCGCCTGACACGTATCAATGCCGCCACCTCCGCCGCCGCCACTTGTGCGCAGCGCCTGATCTGTGCGATAAGCACCGCAGTTGTTGAATGGCAACAACGCGCACGTCAGCACAATGATGGCAACAAAGACATTCAACCTCATGAAGACTTTATCCTCGCAAAGTATTGGTCGATGCTAAATTCCGATGGCGTGGAATCGACCAGCTTCTTTTTGATTTTAGCAAGCGCCGGTTTATCTAAAATATCGGGCCGTCCTGCATGATTCAAATAATTGAGGAAAACCGCAGCGCCACAAAGATCCTGAGCCGATACGGCGCCGATGGGATTCGCCGTTGCAACCTGGTTGGTGGTTTTCACCACATTTTGCGATTCACTGAACTGATTGAGCTGAAATGAAGCGTCTTCATTGTTTTCACCGATAGCGAGGCCAGCGGTAGCTGGTGCAGCACCCGGTGTATAGGCAAATATGTAGTGCATGCCGCGCTTAAAAAATTCACCGGTCCACGGAGAGTCTGGTGTGAGGCCCGCGTTCGCCACCGAACCATCAGCTGAAACATAAATAAACATTTTTCGGTTGTAAGTGGCCGCTGTGCGCAGGCAGCGACCGATGATGTCTCCGTAGAATTCATCTTTAACATTCGCGGACGCGCGGTCATAAAAACCTTCGTGATAATCATAGCCACCCAAGTTGATCGTACACGCTTGGCCAAGTCCAGAGGCGCATGCAGATACGATCGTTCCAATCCGCGCAAGCTGAATATTCATATTGGCGCCGTTAAGTCCCAGGGCCATCATTCGCGATGTGGCCTCTGCATCGGTTCTGTTTTTTTTCCAGATCGTTTTAAGAGCCACGGATGTGCGATCTACGCCGGTGTCCACGGCATTTTTTGGATGTGTGTTGTCGTAGATATTGTAGGCGCCACCCGAGGCAATGGTGGTTTCATTTTGTGTAGTGGCGCAGCGAAGGAGGCGGCGGAAGTGGGCACGCGACTCCGTAGAGTGTGGACTGTTTGCAAGTGCACGCAATTGAATGTCGGAAAGTTCATTGATTGCACTCATCAATGCCGCGGGTTCTGGAACACCTTGCAGCGCACCGGTGAGTGTGATGCTATTTCTTAAGAAATCTTCGGCGAGTGCCGGAGCTTTGGTGTGTACAATTGTCATTGGCGCCGGCGCGAGAATACAACCAGCACCTTGAACTATGGGAATCTCATTGATGCTTTCGCTCTGAAATGATCCCACACCGGTTAATAAATGTGGAAGTGAATTACCAACGATTCCAGCTGCTGCTAACACGCCGGATAGATCAATAGGGTTATTGAAGGAGTCATCAATAGATTCACAGGCAACCGCAACAAACGACGTGTGATCGTGAAGGTTTTTATGGATATTGTCCACAAACGCCGTGGGTTGTTGGGCGCCGGTGATTGGGTCTGCGGTTAAACCAGTGAGTACGGGACGCGGTAAATGTCTAAACAACCCCCGCATCATTCCCGATTGCGGTTGCGCATTGTCATCGATCCAAAATGGAGCTTTGTTGGCAAAATAGGCTACCCGCCGTGGGCTGGGTGGAAGAGCCATCTTTGCATAGCTATCCAGCGGCGCTCCCTTTGAGCCCGAGGCCAAGTGCTGAGCGAAGAGGGCTGGGCCGCCATTGAGTTGAATGTTTACAAATATTGGAAAATCGCCCGATTCCTTTGGGCAATCTAGGGCGTCGGAGGCGTGTGCTTTTTGAGTGATCAACTGCATGAGCGGTACGGGGAGGAAGCCCGCTGTCATGGTGGCGAGCCCAGAAGATAAAATATCTCGGCGACTAAATCCTTTATGGCAGCTGGCATGTATATCGATGATTTTTTTATGGCCTGAGTCGACCATCAATTTGTACATCTGTTTGTCTTTTTTTGTAAATGACATCTAAAACCTCGTTAGTACCGGAGTGTATCCGCGCTCGATAGAATTGTTGTACATAGCTTAAGAGCACCTGGTGTCGACTTTCCAAAACCAGCAATCACGTCTTCAAAAAATTGTCGCTCCGTTGTTGTAACGGCTCGTCCCCAACAGTTGTTGGAAAATTTGCTGAGCATTTTATCTAGATTATAGGATTGCATTCCGTCGCCACCGCCGGAGAGGGTGTAACCCATAAAGTAATTGCGGTTCGAACTGTCCTTCTCGACGTTGATTAAGTCTGTACACATTTCGCTGGCTAGTTTTGTAACTGCCATTAGCATGGCGCTGCTGATCTCTTTTGTTTCACCCTCTTTGGAGAGTGACGCTGCAACTGCGTCAAAGGCATTTGTGGATGTGGTTGAAACTTGTCCCGGTGTTAATCCCAAACATTTGCGAAAGGCAGGAACGATTTGCCGTTGATTGACGATACGATCGGCTTTCTTGATCTCCACGTCAAATACCGCCGTGCAACCCGCATCGACGCATTCAGTTGTACCACTGTAGGAAGTTTTTCGATTTTCCATGTTGCCGCAGCCGCTAATGACAAACAGCAGGAGGGGAGCCAAGCAATATTTCATATTCCACTCCCACATTCTGGGCGAAGCACTGCTTGCACGAATAGAGTTCTCAGATTGTAATTGGATTGTTTAAACTGTATCGCTAGTTTATCAACCAGACCAGTGTTGGCAGGATCAATGTCTTCGCCGCAAACGGTTTTGAACACTCGTTTGGCCATACACTTGGGAAAGCCCTCGGAGTTGGCCAGCATCGCACCAAAATCTTTCATCCCTGTGCCCGAAGTCGCTCCATTCCAACCAAATAGATTTTGATCGGCGTAATTCACCCACGAATTATTTTTAACGATAAAGCCGCCGGGAAAAATTTCGTTTCCACGACGGTATTTTGGAGCGACAAAAGTTCCCACTGCACCCGAGGTGGTTGACGCAATGTCTTCCTGGGTGTGACCCGCATCTGTGTAGTATTGCTTGCGGTATTCTACGTAACCCGCTTTAGTGGCAGGATCAGTCTGTTTAAAATCGTAGTAGGCTGCTGCCGGGCGGAGTGCGTCCATTCCTGTGTGGCAACCTTTACACTTGTTATTGTACTCTTCGACAGGTTCACGACCAATATCGCGACCAATGTGGCTGTCGGGATTGGTTGTGCTCGCCCAAGCATCGATTGGTGTGCACAGGAAAACTTTAAATGCGTATTCCACCGCTCTGCGGTTTGTTCCCTGGAAAATATGTGTCTCCATGTAGTTGCGTGTAGTGAGTAAACCCGCTGCATCTGGATGATCGAGTCGCCCCGTACCAGTCGGTGACGGCACACTTTGTTTTACTGCAACTAGTCCAGTGGAAAGAGTTTTGTTCACGCCGTCGTTAGTGGTGTAGTGCGTATTGCTCGTTAACATCGTGGAGTTCACCACAGAGTCAGAGAGTGCGTTTGAGAATGCATAAATTTGATCACCGTTGAGGAGGAGCTTCGCGGATTTGTTGTCGCGCACCGTGCCCATGACGGTCGCGATGAAGTCATTGAGGGGAGTCGTGGTGATTCCTTCTCGCGTGCTCATCTTCGATGCGAAATCGCGAACGGTGAGGTCGATAAAGTTTGTGGCGTTGGTTGCAATAAGGGCCGCATTGGCTTTTTCACCTTTTCTAAGGGCCGCGACCATTTTTTTGATTGTTTCGTCGGTCGGCGAACCACGTACACCCGCTAAGCGGAGATGTAAAAATTGTGCAACGACAAGTGCTGTATTCTCGCTCAGAGGGTAGCCTTCTTGATAGACGGAAATATCTGTGCCGGCTGTAAACATTCCCGACGCATCGTCAGTGGAAGTTTGTTGTGCTGGCTGCATGGCTTTGGGGTTTCCACAGTTTTGGAATAGAAACACAATGGCAATAAATACGAGCGCAGCACTTGTGTGTTTGAGCATGAATTTCCCCTTCTTCAATTATCGGAAAAAAAGGGCAAAAACTTAATGGGAAAACTGCGAAATGAACAGTCAATTAAGGCAGTTATTTGAAGTCTCAGTTTGAGAAAAAGCGTTGGTCTAGGCGCGTCCAGCACCGGCGATTCTCAAATAAAAAAAGGGAGGTTTATAACCTCCCTTTTTAAGAATCCGCTATGAGGGCGGGACTTAGAAGTTCGACATCGTTACTTCTTTGTCACATTTTGAGACTAAACCGTTAGGTCCAGTTTGAATTTGATGGACCGATACCTTATTGGCCATTCCACGTTTTGTGAGAAGAACGCCTTTGAACTCGTAGGCACCGCCTTGGCAGATTTTAATACCTGCACCGACGCCGTTCACTTTGAGCTCGATCGGTAGACCCGTTAAGCACGAACCTTTGATTGTACCCGCATTTTTGGCGGCAACACACATAGTTGGGTGAGCAATTTTAGAGTTAATGGCGCAATTTGGAGTGGACGCTGAATCGATGTTGGTGATCATTTGCATTGAGCCTAATGAGTGGCTGATGCTAATGGTCAGTTCACGATTCGTAAGAGTTGTTACGAGCCAGTTGCTGTTCGAATAAGACCAGTTACCGGAATTGTCACACTTACCTACGTTTGTTGGACGGTTGTAAATGAGAAGCTTAATATCACCACCGGGCGTACAACGACCTTGGCCACTGAATGATGCTGTGGCAGGGTTGAACGATGTTTTGTCGAGGGTGATGAATACTGTAGATGTTCCCGCGCCAAGCACAGTTTTCGAGTCTGTATTAGAGCCCTGTGTGGCAGTGACGGTGTTGTTTAAGCCGAACTTCGTGGAGTAACTGCAGAAGTTGAATTTTGCGTTTGAGCAATCAGCATCTTTAGTAGCGTTGGCGTTGATGTTGCCAGAGAAGTTAACTTTCGCAGAACCGACGCAAGTACCGTTGACCTCAATAAGTTTATTATCTTGGACGATGCTATCGATTTTGAAAGTGCCATCGCCGATCTCTTCGCACGCGTCACCTGGAACTTTTACTTTGCCGATATCTACTTCGCCCAAGTCTGTGACCTGAGTAACGACCAGTGTCTTACACTCATAATCAGAAATGTTCACTTGGAATTTGGCCACATACTTAACAACCTGTACGCCATCTTCTTCTAAAATTTTAGGAAGTGCTTCTATGGAATCGATTTTAGTGCGGTTCGCACCTTCTTCGACATAAAGATTAAGAGTCACTGGTTCTTGGCAGATTGGCTTTTCCAGATCAGATGGCGTGCTACAATTGTCGACTATAACTTCGACCGGTAAAAAACCGCCGGAATCGAGTGAGCCGAGCGCGCCGGAAACTCCATTGGATACTTCTTGTGTATATTTTTGTTTTGCGCAGTTCTGGTACAGCAGTGTGGTACACAGAGCTGCCGCAGACAATGACAAAAGCATATTGAATTTAAACTTGTTCATATTTCCCCCATACGTTCTTATAACCATCTGACCATAGGGCTTGGTATTCCTCAATAGTTATGTTCGATATGTTTTGTAGTGAGACAAGAACGTACCACTCACACACACTTATGGGAGCTATAAACCGTGTTTGTGGATATGTATATGAGTGGGAATGAGATAAAATCTTGTCTAAAGTCCTATTCCCGAAGTTTCTAACAGGACTTTATAAGATGCACGCGCATAGGAGCGATGTCCCCGGCGAATTATCGGAAAACGCCCTTGCGTGCCCGTAGCTCTTTTTTAAGTTCGATCTGCATGTAGTCTTGAATATCCTCTGTAATGTGGCGGATACGATCGTCGTCATCGAGCACGTTGGCATTTTCCTTCAGGTAAATGGGCGGAAAGAACTTAATTTTCCATTTGGCCGGAAGCGGGATTATGTTGAGCGGCAACGGCAAAACCAGGCCGCGAATGTATTTGGTAAATTTGAGTTGTGCTAAATTGATGTGGGTTTCCTCGGCACCAATAACAAGCGTTGGAATGATCGGCGATTTGGTCTCGAGCGCCATTCGCACAAAACCTTTCTTAAAGGGCTGAAGATTGTAGGCCTTGGATGTGGGCTTAAAATTTCCGTACTCTCCCTCTGGGAAGATAATCAGAAGTTGCTTCTTGTTGAGAACATCGAGGCCATTTTTTCGATTGGCTTCGATAAACCCCATTTTATTGGCGGGAATTGCCGTGGTTTGGTTGAGGAACCAAAAGTGATGGGTGAGCACGCGTGGCGTGCGACCGAGATCCTGGTAAATATGATGACACAGTAAAAAGGCATCAAAGCCAGAATAGCCGGAATGGTTGGCAGTGATAAGTGCCGGGCCGCGTTTAGGAATATGCTCCAAGCCCTCTACTTCCATACGGAAGTACTTGGTCATGATTTCACCAAGAAAATGCGGGAGTGCGCGATAGACGAGATTCTCGTCCACGTCGGATAATTTTTCGCTGACTTTTTTAAAAAACCATTTCATTCTTGTTACCTAAACCGAAAATATATCTTAAAGCTTTGGAGTCGTCATTATGTCTCACTATATCTTATCTATCGACCAGGGTACTACGGGCTCCACGGTCTCTATTGTCGATCCCAGTGGGCAGGTAAAGGCCAAAGTGGACCGCGATTTCCCTCAGCACTTCCCACAGCCGGGCTGGGTCGAGCATGATCCAGAAGACATTTGGGATTCTGTTCTCCATTGCATCCACTCAGCGCTCGAGACAACGCAAATTGCCCCGTCGCGCATCGCCGCTATCGGTATAACCAATCAGCGAGAGACTGTCATGGCTTGGGAGCGCTCGACGGGAAAACCTGTAGGAAATGCAATTGTGTGGCAATGTCGCCGTACAACTGAGATGTGTAAAAAACTCAAACCCAAAGAGAGGAGTATTCGAAAGAAAACCGGCTTAGTTCTCGACCCTTATTTTTCCGGCACAAAGATGCGCTGGATCCTCGAGAACAACCGAGAAGCGAATCGCCTTATGAAGATGGGCAATCTTTGCTTTGGAACGGTGGATACCTTTTTGATATGGCGATTGACGGGTGGACGCTCGTACCTCACCGATCACTCCAATGCCTCGCGCACCATGCTCTACAATCTGTCGACCGGAGAGTATGATAAAGATTTATTGAGATTGTTCAAACTCACTACTGATGCTGTCCCACAAATTTTGGAAAGCAATGGTCACTTTGGCACCACGCTAAAAGTGCCAGGGCTCTTGGATGGTATCCCCATCCACGGAGTGATCGGCGATCAACAGGCCGCTCTTTTTGGTCAACTCGGTTTTTCTAAAGGAGACGCTAAGATTACGTTTGGGACAGGCAGCTTTTTATTGTTCAACACGGGTTCTACTGTCATCGCATCGAAAAAGGGTTTGCTGTCCACAGTGGCATGGAAACTCAAGAACCAGAAAATAGTTTATGCTCTCGAAGGAGGAGCATTTGTTTGTGGCGCGGCCGTGCAATGGCTGCGCGATGGGTTAGAAATCATTGAGAAGAGTGGTGATGTGGAAGATTTGGCGGGCTCCGTTAGTGACAGCGGAGGTGTGGAATTTGTGCCGGCACTCACCGGGCTCGGAGCTCCATACTGGAAGCCGGAGGCCCGCGGTGTTATTTCCGGCCTTACTCGTGGTTCTACTAAAGCGCACATAGCACGCGCGACTCTGGAGGGCATGGCCTTACAAAACGTCGATATATTGGAGGCGATGCGTGTCGAAGCAAAGGCCAAGATGAACAAAGTAAAAGTGGACGGCGGCGCCACTGAAAATGCCCTTCTTATGCAGCTCCAATCTGATTATTTGGGGATACCAGTTGAAGTTCCTACAAATATTGAAACAACCAGTGCAGGTGCGGCCTACATGGCGGGGCTTGGTGCGGGTATTTGGAAAGATCTCAAAAGTTTACAATCTATCAATCCTTTACGAAAAAAATATTCACCGTCGCAGTCCTCTGGATTCCGAAAAAAACGTCTACTAAATTGGCACAAGGCGGTTTCGTCTACCTTTCGTTAACAGATTCACCTCTACCTTGGTCGAGGTGAATATCCTTTTGAGACCTCATGTCCACCGTTTGGTTTCTTTTCTCGATTGTCTCGTTTTGCACTGTTTAGTTTTCTCCATTCGCTCCGATAGGTTCCATGTAATCCGTACCAGTTGCGATAGCTGGTGCATATAGGGCTCATCAATGATTGAGCTTGGAGGGGACCATGAAATTATTCATCAGCATGATTATGCTTTATAGCGTATCCGCGTGTGCTCACAGCACAGCTCCGGTAGCCGCACAAACGCCAACTAACGAGAAGCTCTATACGTTTCAGATTGTATCTGTACCGATGGCACGTTCGGTGGCTAACGACAAAAAAGCAAAAGCAGCGAAGCCTGCCAATCAAAAATTTGTTGCTGTATATACCTGCGATAAAGGTGCAACGTGTGCAGAAACAGATGCAAACAAAAAAATGGTTCCCTACGATCAATTTGTAGCGCAAGTAAAACATAAGGCGATGCAAAAGGGTTTTGACATTGTTGATAAGCAACAACACATGCTTGCTAAAGGTGTTGAGAAGCTCAAGCAACAACGTACAAACGTGATGAGCGAAAACAACTATTACAAGCATCAACTACAATATTACAGATACGCCTCTCTCCGCCCGGTAGTGAGCAATTTTAAGAAAGCACAAAAGGCTACTGAGGATGAACTTCGCATTTTTAATGCAAAGATCGAAAAGTATGAGAAAGATCTCGATTATCTTAAAAACGTAAAAGGCATTCGTTTGGGCATGTCTCCGAGCGTGGAAAAGATCATGGAGTTAGTAGAAGTGGGTCAATGGAAATTTGGTGAAGGCTCCGAAGAAGTTGTATGGCAGTTCTTGCAACAAGTCGGAAGCGAATTCGCACAGATCTAACCCACCCTCAATTCTAGTAATATCGCAAAAGGGCTACTCACTTCGAGTGGCCTTTTTTATTTGCTCCCACCTGCGATTGAGGCCTAAGATGGTAATAGGCCTCATTCACTCAATGGATTTATGAATCAGCAAACCACACGAGAAATTTTCAATGATATTGAAGACCTCATTGTTAGAGGTCAGATTCGTCAGGCCGGTCTGCTGTTAGATGCCAAAAAGCCGAGTGCTTCCACACGACTTGAAACTCTAAAATTGGCCAATCTTCATCGCCGCGTGGGTCACGCGGATCAGGCGCTCCGGCTTTTGGCGCCCACCGTGCGCACGGAACTTGCCAGCGTGGAAGCCACCGATCAAGAGAAAGCCGAATATGCGATTTCGCTCATGCGAGTGGGTTCGGTGATGGAGGCCACGCACCTGCTCGCGACAATAAACGTGGAGAATTCTCCTGAAGCACTCATGTATAAAGCCATAACCCACTTTTCGGAATGGAACTACCGCGATGGTATTGCGCACTTGGAAAAGATGTTGCGGGTGTCGAACATTCCGCAGTTCACGCGTCATTTAGGACAGCTCAATCTCGCCGCGGCGTTGGTGCATCTGGATAGGATCGAGTGCGAAGATGTGTTGGAGGAGTTACGCTCGCAAACACTTGATGCTGGCGAATTGCTCTTGCACGCCAATGCCCTTGAGATTTCCGCGCAACGAGCTATTAAAAAAGGAGATTTTGCCGCAGCGGAAAAGTTTTTGCAGAGCGGTCTTCGGTTGATCGAGGGCGTAAAAATTCTCGATTTTTTGTGGGTCATCAAATGGAAGGGGATTCTCGAAGCGCTTAAAAAGAACAGTGTTGAGCCACTGAATGCGGTTCGTGAAGAGGCGATACTAAAAGGACACTGGGAAACTCTCCGCGAAGTGGATTTTCATAAATTACAAATTCATTTTAGTGCCAGTGATTTCTATCGTTTGTATTTTGGAACTCGCTCTGTACATTACCGCGAGCGTTTAGAGACCGCTTTTCCGACGGTAGAGATTCCTGAATTTTATTATCTCGAAAAGGATAGGCGGGTGAGCTTTGCCCCCAGTTCCTCTGTCGATATTTTTAATGATTTTTCAGGATCACTTTCTGCGGGGACCGTGCAGAACGCGTTGCTTGTGCATTTTATATCGGATGCCTACCGCAGTTTCCGTACGGGAGAGCTGTTCAGCATTGTATTCCCCGAGGAGTGGTACAATCCCGACACTTCACCGAACAAGGTTCATCAGACACTTTCACGTTTCCGAAAAATCATTCAAGAGCAGTTGCCAGGGGTGGAGATCGAGGCCGTAGATTCGGCCTATCGACTAAATGTTTCAAGTGCTACACTGGCGTTGAGATTACCACGCCAACTTCCAAAGGCCGACGGTTTACAAATTCGCTTTTGGCAGTTTGAAAATTTGCACAAGCAAAAGGAATTCACCAATCGCGACGTCCAGGACAAACTGAACATGTCCAAGGCCAATGCCAATCGATTGCTAGCGCAATGGGTAATGGACGGTGTGGTGAAGTTAGAGACCCGTGGCAAGATTCGCTTTTACACAAAGGCCTAAATTATATTTTAATGTTGATAGCAGTCCATGTCACGGATCTTAAACTCTGCCGCCAGTTTTTTTGAATTGTAGTAGAACTCTCCCACTGTATTTTGAACCGTTAGACCGTAGGAGTCTTTTGATTCTTGGTCACGGCGAATTTGGTCAGGATCGGCAGAAGTAGATATTGGTTTCGTAAATAGGTAGCTGGTACGGTCACCATGAATCAACTTGTAGACGTTCTCCACGGCTTCGTTTTGTGAGCGCACGAGAGCATCGCCGTGATACGCGCCTGTTTTTACATTGGCCACATAGATTGCCGAAGGGCCAACACCGCCAGGCCCTCCTGAGAGATCCTGCTTCTTTTTCATGCTGACATCGGCGTAGGAGACAGTTCCATCCGAACTTGTGGACGTAACGCCTCGGCAAACCACGTCGGAATACACATCTGAGGCCTTTTCATGTTTTTCAAACAGGCGATCTTTATAAAAAAGCACATCGGTATTGTGCTCTAAGGATTCGACGCTACTGGTGAGGGGTTGGGGCTCTATATCTTTGCAGTTATCGCGCGTGAGGTAAGCGTTTCCGTCTTTTACTAAAACCTCGGATTTTGAGTCGTCTTCGCCAGGACATTCGTTCTTGGTGTCGGCATTTTTATAGGTACCATCGGCCTTTGAGTAGCCATCACCATTGCCATTCCGCGCGGCAATGCTTTTTTCTTGAGAGCCCGCGCTGCCACCAGCAGAAGAACTTGAGCAGTTTTGAAAGAGTAAACCGCTTCCCAGTGCCAGAGTGAGTAGCACACTGGTCAGAGTCCATTTCTTAATAGCATTGGTGGTTTTCAATTCATCCCCCGAGATCTCTATATAAGTATCGGCGAAAAATAGGAGCGCTACAATGTTTTCTCACTGTGAGCCGTCTCGGTTTGAGAATGTGGATCGACGCATTTTTGTCACGCCAACGACCGCTTTGAACATTGCAAACTCAGTGTATGAAGAGCACTTAAGCTCTCAACCAAAAAGGGGACAAAAATGAAAGCAGTAATAATGAATAAATTGATCAAAGGTTTGAGTGTAACGGTTTTGTTTGCTGGAGTATTCATCGGGCAGGCACAGGCGGCAAATGCGGCAGATGGTTGTTATGTGAGTGTCGCTCGTCCGTGCCACAATGCTTTAAGCCTGCATGAGGGGCTGGGATATGTAAAAGATAGCGATTTATTAGCCAACCGCAATGCAGCTCGTTGCCTTCAGCGCGCGGCAGAATACTTTAACTATTGTAACGGGCCAAGAAATGATCAGACGGTGGTGACTTACTTTATCACTAAAGGTGTATGGGTGATTTATGCGGTGAAAAATGCAAGTACGAGTTACACCGCTGCACCAGCATCGGCCGGTCGCACAGGCGTCGTTAATCTTGGTCAGTAATAGGATTATAAACTTATAAGCGTTGCCCTTTAGGCCAACCGCAAGGTTGGCCTTTTTTTGCAGAGTCTGCTGGATAATCAAAATGAGAAATTTGAATACCCAGCTAAAAATTCAACTCCGGTTCTGCGTTACCGGTTTTTCGCGAATAGTTAAAGATATCTGTTAAATTTTCCACAAAATGGATAGTCGCTCGTGTGAAGTCGATATCCTTGAGGTGTTTTTTATTGCTCTTAGGCACATAGAACGTGGTGAATCCCAATTTAAGTCCTTCACGAATACGCACTTCCGGTAGAGGCACTCCGCGGATCTCGCCGGTGAGTCCCACTTCACCAAAGTAGCACGTCTTTGCGTTGAGTGGCTCGTTGTTAAAGCTCGAAATCAAAGAGGCCAAAACGGCCAGGTCGGAGGCGGTCTCGGTTATTTTTAACCCGCCCACCACATTGATATAAATATCGTTCTTATAGAATTCCGCGCGCAGGTGTTTGATAGCAACAGCAATCAGCATGTGCAAGCGGTTCACATCCACACCAATTGCGGTCCGGCGAGGCATGGCGAGCGGGGTGGGTGCACACAATGCCTGAATTTCGCAAAGAACAGGCCGGCTGCCTTCCATAGATGGGTAAATTGCTGAACCAATCAGAGACTGACTTCGCTCTTCGAGGAAGATTTCGCTGGGATTAGTCACCTCTTCCATCCCATTGCTAGACATGGAGAACACGCCTAGCTCATTGGCGGCGCCGAAACGATTTTTAAGAGAGCGCAGTAAACGAAACTGATAGTTGGAGTCGCCTTCGAAGGAGAGCACGCAGTCCACCATATGCTCTAGAACTTTGGGGCCTGCAATATTTCCCTCTTTGGTGATGTGACCAATTAAGAAAATGGAAATGTTATTGTTTTTCGCGATGGCCATAAGATGACCGGCACAGTCGCGCACCTGTGATACGGTGCCTGGCGCAGAGGTGATATCGGGATGATAAATTGTTTGTATGGAATCGACGATCACCACTTTCGGTTTGAGCGTGTCGATCAGGCTTGCGATAGCATGAAAGTTGTTTTCAGACGCAACATGTACATCTTTTTGTTTGAGATTTAAGCGGTGCGCGCGATTGAGAGTTTGTTCGACGGATTCTTCGGCAGAGATGTAGAGAACCGTCACATTTTTATTAGCCAGAGATGCCGACATTTGTAGCAACAAAGTGCTCTTTCCTATTCCGGGATCGCCGCCCAAAAGCACGAAGCCGCCCTGTACTATGCCTCCGCCCAAAACCCGATCCAATTCACCAATGCCCGTAGGCGTGCGAAAATGGGAGTTTTCGAGCGACTGAGAAAGGTTAGCGGATGTGGCAGGATTCTCTGCGGTGGGTGTTTTAATAGACCAACCTCGACCATTGTCTGGTTCAGGACTTTCGGTCTCTTCGACAAATGTATTCCACTTGCCACACTCGGAGCACTTGCCCTCCCACTTAGGTCGTTTCGCGCCACATTCCTGGCAAACAAATACAGTTTTAGACTTCTGTTTTTTCATATCTTTGGGGTACCATTATTGGGGGGAAATTAAAAGCGCTATGACTCAGTTACTCGTGTTGTTGTATTCAGTCTTCGTTCTTCATGCTACAAGCCATGCCGCAGAGCCATCGTGGGAGATTTCTCTCCAAGAGGGCCGCTACTCGGAAGCCTACGACATTGCAAAGCGCCAAAAATCATTAGCGCAATCGGATTTTCTCCTCGGGGTTATGGCATTGGGCGCGCAAAAATACGAAGACGCTAAAAAACATTTTGATAGCGCTCTAAAAACCGAAAAAGATATGAGTGACTATATCCATCTCATGCGGGGCCAGGCGTTTCTCCACACCGGTGTGGCTCAAAAAGCATTGGACGATTTTAAAAAAGGTGAAAGTGCGACAAAAAATAAATTCGTTCAGGATCTCGCACAGTTCTACCAAGCGCAGGCCTATCTCGCGCTCAAACAGTGGAACAAGGCGGAGACGCTCTTTCAAAAAGCGGATCGCACTCTAAAACGCACCGCCAACCACCCCCACGTGTTGTGGGGACTGCTGGTGTCCGAGGTAAAGCTCAAGCGCGGAAGTAAAATGTGTCGCCAGGCCAAAGAGCTCTACATGAAGTACCCGAGCTACGAAAAGATTGCGGACTGGGGTATTGCTCTCAGTGACAATTCTGTCACTGGGGTGAAATTGGATTGTATGGTTACTTTTGCCGAACAGGGATTGCGTTTGCAGCGCCTACTGTGGTCGGGACTTGAAGAAAAAGCGTTTGAAGAAATTCAAGCATTAAAAAAACGCGCTCCGCAAAAACACATGTTTGAAGTCGATAGTTTGTTTGTCAATTATCTCACCCACGTTGGTCACATTGATGAAGCGCAGAACACCCTCGGAGCATATAAAAAAGACAAAGATGGAGATTACGAGTACTTAATGTTACTCGGAAAAGTGTATGCGCGCTCAACCAATCCTGAAAAGGGCATCGAGGCGTATTATCGCGCGTACCAACTCTCACCCAAGATGAATCAGGCTGCACCAGCGTTGTTTCAGTCGGCTTTTCTCAGTTACATTGTTGCCGATTACAAAGGTGCGATTGCCAAATACGAAGAATTCAATAAAAAGTTTTCGAGCCATCGCCAATATGTGGATAGCATTTGGTATTTAGCCTGGGTTCCATACTTGCAAAAAAACTACGATGTGGCTGAAGCGCGCTTTCGCGCGATACTTGCAGACAAAGAGAAACACCGCCGGCGCTGGAGCGATTACGGTAAAGACAAGATCGACTTTTGGATTGCCATGAGCCTCATGCGCCAAGGCAAAAATGACGAAGCCATTAAAATGTTTTCTGATCTCACGCATGATGATGGCATTGGTTACTATTCAGTAGCGGCCTATCAACGCCTGAAGATTCTATCCAATAGATTGCCGGCACAGGCCAAGTCTAATTATTCTGTTCATGAAAACTGGTGGCTACCTGAAGCCGTAGCCGGGGCGGCTAAAAAGGATCGCGAAGAAGAATCTTTTTCCCCACCTACGGATCCGGCTGAAGAAAAAATCAATGCCATCTTAAGTTTTGAAGACAAAGCCCAAGAGGTGATGTCTGAAGAGCTCATAGTAAAACGTATTCCGCAATATCTGGGCGAGGATATAAAGTCGATTTATTTTAATAATGCCGAAAAAGTGATGAAGCGCGGGTATACTCTGGCACGAGCGGGACTCGATGAACTCGCCTACCGCGAAGTTTCCGATACCGAGAATAAGCGCTTAACCGATCAGCAGCGCCAGTGGCTCTTAAACGCTCACAAAACTGTGAACTCGTTCAACCGCAGTGTGGTTCTTGCATCTAACTTTTTTGGCGACCAGGCTGCAAAGCTCGGTCTCCATCACGGCAACAGTTACTGGCAGTATTCCTATCCGCGCGCCTATGATATGGCGGTTTCGCACTATTCGAAAGATCGTGGGATTCCACGCGAACTGATTTGGTCGATCATGCGCGCGGAAACTATCTATCGTCCCGATGCCGTGTCTCCGGTGGGGGCACGTGGTTTGATGCAAGTTATGCCGATGACGGGTCGACGACTCGCAAGTCTCATGGGTGAGGAAATGGTGGCCATCGATGATCTGATGCGGCCGGCGACGTCCATCAAGTATGGTTCCTATTATCTCAAGCGCCTCATGACGAAGTTCAATGACAATGTGCCTTTAGTTGCTGCCGCCTACAACGGTGGTCCACACCGCGTGCACGCATGGATGCATTACTTCGGTGGACTGGACCTCGATGAATTCATTGAACACATTCCATTTTTAGAAACGCGCAACTACGTAAAAAAGGTGAGCAAGTACCAGGCTATTTACAATTTGCTGTATAATCGCAATACCGATGTCATGGGTATTCTTGCAAAGCCCATCGGCTTTAAAATGGAAGGCTCTATTCCCACCAAAGAAACGTGGGAGCGAATCGAAGAAAAGAAAAAGCAATAGATCGCGCGCCATTGGACGTGCTTCTTGTCCAATAATCCGTTAAAGTTAAAGAATGATACCGTTGATTTCAAATTTGGTTTTCATGTTGTCTCTTCATGCTGCGCAGCCGGTAGAATCGATCGCTCAAAAAGGCTGTGCAACCGCAGTGTCTATTTTGAACGTGAGTCAGGTGTCCAAAGACGACCTCACCACCATGTACCAACTGGCACGTGGGGAGAGTATCAAGAGTGTTGTCGAAGCTGCCTATCCTGGAGTTTTTCTAAAGCTTCAAAAAGCACAGGTGCCGGTGCACACTCAAGGGGAGTTGCGCGAGGGTGTGTGCCGCGAAAATCCCACGCGCGGTGCACTCGTGGCAAGTCCCGGGGGAAAATCGATTTTATTTTTGTGCGCACCCGCACGTTTAGCTGCAGAAGTGGTCGACGAGTTTCGCGCTGAAGCGGTGCGTGCCCTGCAGTTTAATGGGAAGAACTCTCGTGCAGAAGCGCTCATCGAAGAACTCCTCACAGTGCAAACACCAGCCGGTCCCGTTGTTGTCGGGCAAGCTAAAAATTTTAAGATGCCGCTCGAACAGGCGCGGGTTTTATCGAGTTTGCTCGGACAGACTTTGCAGCAGCAGGAAAAAATGAGTCGCCTCGAAGGCCCGGCTTACTTGGAGAGTAAAGTGTTTGCGCCAAGTGCCGCGCAGGGGAGTCCGTACCGCGCGCTGAGTAGTCTGGGCACGTTTTCTACCAAATCGTCAGGGGAGATCACTTGGGAGCCTTCATTTGATAGGTTGGGTGGTAAATTGAATTTTGAACAATCGCTCGGCAAAGAGATGTTGCTCATTCGCTGCGAAGAAAATCAAACGTCGCAGAGTCAGCATGTGCTCTGTCCTTTTCAAAAATACAAGCAGCAGTCTTGCTCCAGTTTGCAGGTTCTCACCTGTCTCGATAAATTTGCTGCCGAATCTCTGGTTGAAATGGAAAAGCGCCGGAAGTATTCGAGCGAAAACGAAGAACTTCTTAAAAAACAATTGGCCATGAGTGATAGTTCTTCGTGTGCACCGACAATGGAATACTGTGCGGAGAATTTGGTGCAGCGTTTGCGTGCGACGAGCTATTATGCGCGCTTCCTGCGCGCTGCCGAGGCCAATCTCAAACGGGAATGCTTGCTCGAAGCTTATCGCCCCAGCGTGTTCGAAACTGCTGGCCAGAGTGGGCTCGATGCTGCCTTAGAGCCCTTGGATCGCATTGTAAAACTCTATCGCGACGAGGGTTGGGATGCGTTTCAAAAAGCAGTTGCAGAAACAGTAGATCAGCGAAAACTGGAGAGCGCGTACGGATCTTATTTTTCGGCATTGGGTGGATTTGCCGGCCTCTCTGAGAAGACCTGCGCCGCACCTAAACAGGCAGCGGCGTGCAGTGCGCTGATTCAGCGCTAGTCGTTTGAGGGCAGGCGGCCCGCGAGCACTTCCGCAAAGGGCTTGGTGGCCTCGATACGCTCAAAAATAATCTTAATGACAGTTGTGAGAGGAACCGCAAGGAACATCCCAGACACTCCCCAAATCAAGGCCCAGAACACGAGGCAGATCAAAACAGTGATGGGATGCAGATCCATGATGTCGCCGAGCACACGAGGCTCGATAATGTTACCGATGATAAATTGTAGTGTGGATAAGGTGGTCAGGATAAAAAAGAACTGCCAGTGGAGATCGTACGCGTAAAATACGATTGGCATCGGTAACGCTACCGCGATGATCGGCCCAATGGTGGGAATAAAGTTGAGCACCATGGCTCCCAGTGCAAACACAAAGGTCATGTTCACCTGAAACGATCCGAGCACAACAAGAAATATAAAACCTGAGGCCAGCGCCAGGAACATTTTCTTGATCGTGTACTCAAAGATCTTGATCAAAATAGTGCGCATCATTTTGGATTTGGCCTGCGCGCCTTGATCGCCGACGATCATAAAAGCTGTATAGATAATCACGAGGGACAGGTTCCCAATCAGTATAAATGTTTGTTGGGTAACAGTAGTGATGTACTGCGTGGGATCGATAAACTTGGCCTGCTCCATGATAAAGTCTTTATCAAGGATGACGTCTTTGGGCAGATAGTTTTGTAGAGAGGCCAGAATGTTTGAAACATAAAATTCGTAATTCCCTACAGCGAGAATCAGCTGTTGCACAGCGGGAAGTGCGATAATGACCAAAAGGGAGCTCAATCCAATGACACCAATAAACGCAACGGTTACAGCAATGAGGCGCGGTACTTTTAAATGCATCTGAATCCAATAGATAATCGGCGCAAAGATGGCGTAAGTAAAAATCGCAAATACCAACGGGACGAGAACTGGCTTCGTGTAGCTGAGTGCACCAAGTAACGCAAGAATAGTAAGAATCACTAAGCAGATCTGAGTGGTGCGTGCCGCGGTGATGAGTGATTCCGTCGATTTTAACAAAGTGACCTCTCGCGTGGGAACGCCAAGTGGCGCTCGCAATTTTCCGTTGTAATACTATGAGCATATAATAAATGGGTGAGTTTTCGGTAGCCCGATCACGTCAATCGTGAACAAACCGGCGCTGCTCGGGCGCCATGGTTTGATCCAGTGGGGATTTGCATTTGTTTTAGGCAGATCGGGGAATGGAGGGGACGGGCGAGGCCGCGGCACGCGGCCGAGGTCAATTCCGCTTTAGCGGAAATGCTTATTTTGCAAAGAACTGAGGAGCGAATGGCTTGATAACAGGGACAAGGCTACCAGTCGCTGGCACTTTGATTTCGAAAGTTTGCGCACCTTTTTTCTTTGCAGTGATGTGTGCAGCGAAATCGATGTCTGTGGAGTAAATGGAGATTTGACCAGCGTACTCTTCGTTGAACTGAGCGACTTGCTCCTCTGTAGCCACAGCCAAGAACTCTTCGATGTCGGAGTAGCAGGCTTGAACATTGGAATTGCGATTTTCAGACCAAAAAGGAACGTTGTCTTTAGCGAGAACTGCCATATCCGAAACATGTTCACATGCAGAGAACATCTCGTTGTTGGCGTGAGCTGCGAAACCTGAAACAGTGATGATGATTGCGAAGATAAATTTAGTCATTCTCGACCCCTTGTTGTGGGATCGTTGTCTCCCATTTGAAACGGAAAATAAAATTATTCGTTGTCATATCAGCTCATCAGATTTCTTGATGAGCTTATGGTAAACCTATTTAAATCGAATATAGGATATTTGGGGCCGTCATTGGGTAGCAAAATGCGGGTTTTTAGGACAGATCCTCGCTTATTCCGCAACGCAAATGTCGCGAACGTAGCCACCCATCATTCCCATAGTCCAAGTGAGATACAGAGATGTGTCGGCAGCCTTAAGACTTTTCTTCTCGGAGCCATGGCACTTCGTCGCGGCGGAGGTAAAGCCAAAGAGTTCAGCGAAAGGTTCTGAGCAATTTTCAGAAATTGCGGCGCAGGCCACCGATTGAACGCCGTCAACAGTGACTTCTTCACAGGTGACTCCATCGAGGCGGCAATTTAACTTTAAGAGTCCGTCGGTAGTTTTAGTCACACACTCAGAAACTGAGGCATCACAGAAAACTTCGATGTCTGCAAAGCTGGATGCTGAGGTGAACATAACCAATGCGAAAATAGCGGCGATCTGTTTCATGGAAACTCCTTTGAGATAAGCGTGGAGTCTACGTGCTGAGCCCGGAAAACACCATTTGTGAGAGCGGGAGTGAAGAAGATACTCAATCGTGAAAAATCTGTAGGGCTTAGATCCAAATTATAGTTGCTAGAGATGTGGCCACAACCGTAAAGGAGTTGGCTGGACCGCTTTGACTCTCTTATCTGCGCGAGTCCAGTGGCTTGAGGTACGCTTGCTACAAAGGCCGTTGTTACGATGATTTTTTGGAACTTCCCTTGAAAGTTCCAAAACTCAAACATTAAACCTAAAGAAGAGGATGTCGCCATCTTTAACGACGTACTCCTTGCCCTCAACACGGTATTTGCCAGCATCTTTTACGGCTTGCTCACTTTTAAGGTCGAAGAGATCTTTGCAATTGTAGGTTTCGGCGCGAATGAAGCCTTTTTCGAAATCGGTGTGGATCACGCCGGCAGCTTGGGGAGCCTTAGTTCCTTTTTTAATTGTCCAAGCGCGCACTTCTTTTTCACCGGCGGTGAAATATGTTTGCAGGCCTAATAAGTGATAGGTCTCGCGGATCAAGCGATTGAGTCCTGGCTCTGTCACTCCGAGGCTATCCAGGAAATCTTTTTGTTCTTCCTTGGGAAGCTGAGCAATTTCGGCCTCCATTGCGCTGCAAATCAGGATCGACAGGTTGTTCTCGCTCTTGGCAAATGCGTCCACAGATCGCGACCAATCGTTGCCACCTTTGGTAAAATCACTTTCACTTACGTTGCACGCATAGAGTACCGGTTTCGACGTGAGGAGGTGCAGGCCTTGAATCGCCGGGACGACTTTTTCGTCCAGCTCCACAACGCGGGCGGGTTTTCCGTTTGAAAGAGCTTCCTGAATTTTAACGACAGCGTCTAATTCTAAAAGTTGTTTGGGATCTTTACTGGCTTTCGCTGTTTTTTCGATGCGCTGGCGGCGTTTTTCGATGGTGTCCAGATCGGCAAGCATGAGCTCTGTGTTGATCACTTCGATATCGCGAAGGGGATCAACAGAACCAGAAACGTGAATCACATCGGGGTCGTCAAAGCAGCGCACCACATGCACGATGGCGTCGGTCTGACGAATGTTACCCAAAAACTGGTTACCGAGGCCTTCACCTTTGCTAGCCCCTTTTACGAGACCTGCGATATCGACAAATTCCATCGTGGTGGGAATGGCACTTTGCGGTTTTACGAAGCCACAAATTTGATCCATGCGCGGATCAGGAACAGTCACAACACCGACGTTCGGGTCGATCGTGCAGAACGGATAATTGGCCGCTTCCGCCTTGGACGCGGTTACGGCGTTAAAGAGAGTGCTCTTGCCCACATTTGGTAATCCTACGATGCCTGCTTGTAATGCCATAAGTTCTCCGATTTAAGATTGCTGAGTCGGTTTTTTATCAGAAAGTTGAGTATCCACTTTTGTTGTCTGTGGCGAAGTGGTGGTTGTTTTTTTTTCCACTGATTTCTGTTCAGCCGGTTTCTTTTCGCCCGAGTTGTATTTGGTTGCGGCTTTGTTGTACCCATTCGCTATCAAATAGTCCACACCCTCGGCGGCCTTCTTTAAAAAATCGGGCAGCTCGGCCATTTCGCTCGCCGTAAAGTTGGCAAGCACGTAATCGGCCACACTCATATGAGAAATGCCTTTGTCAGGATGAGTGTCGGGGCGGCCCACACCCAATTTAAAGCGGAAGTAGTCGTTGGTGTTCAGTTGCGCGTGAATGTCGCGAATACCATTGTGTCCACCGTGACCGCGCTGGTTTTGAATTTTAAAAACATTAAAGGGAAAGTCCACTTCGTCGTGAAGGGTGATCACCTGCTGAGGTGCAATTTTATAAAAGTCGCAGATTCCTTTAACCGATTGTCCCGACAAATTCATAAATGTTTGCGGTTTGCAAAGAATCGCTTTCTCGGACCCGATGGTGAGATGATAAGTGATGGCGTTGTGCTCTTTTTTCTCGGTGGTGGTGGATGTGCCATAGATGTCTCTAAGAACATCTACGGCCATAAAACCAATATTGTGACGGTTTAAAGAATATTTTTGTCCTGGATTTCCCAGTCCAACGATCAGCCACATCTGCGAAGTTTATTACTTCTTCGCAGGAGCGGCAGCGGCAGGAGCAGCGGCGGCGCCAGCGGCAGGAGCTGCACCAGCGGCCGGTGCAGCAGCAGCTGCGGCAACTGGTGTTGCTGCTTTTTCTTCTTCTGGAAGAGTCACTGTTGCAATCGTGCGCTCGCCAGGAGTTACAGCGCGAACACCTTTTGGCATTTCGATATCGGAAACGTGCAAGGAATCATTGAGTGCCAAACCAGTAACGTCTACAACGATGTTCGCAGGAATGTCGCTCGGTAAACACTCGATCTCGATGTCATGCATGATCGTTTGCAGAAGTCCGCCCTCTTCTTTTACACCCACTGGCGTTCCAGTGATGTTGAGAACAACGTTTAAGCGAACTTTGCTCGACATATCGAGAGCGTATAGGTCCAAGTGCATTGGGCGATCGGTCAGTGGATTCATTTGTAGGTTTTTAATAAGTACTTTTACGCCATCGATCTCTTTAGCGTCTTTTGCTTTGATCGTGAAAATAGAAGATTCAAAACGACGGCTTCTGTAACGAGTGACTGTCACTTCATCGATGAACACATTGGCGTTCTTAAATTTTGGTCCGTAAATTACGGTTGGGATCAGTTTGCTTTTACGTGCTGTGCGAGAAAAATGTTTACCAACTGTTCTCGGTTGAACGTTCAATTCCAAATTTGTGCTCATACTCTACCTCGTTAAAATGTAACTGTAAGGGGTCCGTTCTATCTTAGAAAAACCCGTTTTATCAATCAAAAAGAGAGCTTACAGATTCGTTTCCGTAAATTCTCTGTATGGCCTTGCCGACGACCGGGGCCATGGACGTAACGACAATTTTCGAACAATTCCGCGCATTTTCACTGAGCGGGATGGTGTCGGTAACGATCACTTTGGTGAGACCCGACTCCTGAATTCGATTCACGGCGGGGCCCGACAAAACGGCGTGCGTTGCTACGGCGAAGACCTGTTTTGCACCATTGTTAAGCAAAGTGTCAACCCCTTGGGTGAGGGTGCCTGCCGTGTCGATCATGTCATCGACAATGATGGCTACTTTGTCGCGAACATCGCCAATTAAGTGAAGTGCTTTCGCGACGTTAGGGGCTGAGCGGCGTTTATCAATGATGGCCATCGAGCAGTCAATGCGTTTGGCAAAAGCGCGCGCGCGCTCCACCCCACCGGCATCGGGGCTCACAACCACATAGTCGCTGCCTTGACCATACGTGTCTTTCCAAGACTGGGAGAGGGTAGGAATAGCAAAAAGGTGATCCACCGGACAGTTGAAGAACCCTTGAATTTGGGCGGCATGGAGATCGACGCAGAGGACGCGGCTGGCACCGGCCGTGGCGAGGAGATCAGCCATGACCTTTGCGCTGATTGGCGCGCGGGGTGCTACTTTGCGGTCTTGGCGGGCATAGCCGTAGTACGGAATCACGGCCACGATGTGTTTGGCGGAGGCACGTTTGAGCGCGTCCAGCATCACAAACAACTCCATATAGTTCTCATTCACGGGAGGGCAAGTGCTCTGGATCACAAACACTGTGGCTCCGCGCACGCTCTCTTGAATTTCCAAGTTGATTTCGCCATCGGCGAATCGGGAAATTGTGGATTTTCCGAGAGGAAGACCTAAATGAGAAGCTACATTTTCTGCAAAATTACGATTGGAATTGCCGGCAAAAATTCGCATGTCGTTCATGGGTCTAGAGAAGTAACATTGGGGTCGTGGAGTGTCCAAGATTATCTGATTTTTGGGTAGAAAATCCCATTGCGTTCGAACCGGGCTGCCTCTAAATTGAGGCCTTTTGCCAACAAACGCATAGAGGCTGATTATGGAAACCTTATTCAATTCGTTCTTATTGGTCTTTGTGGGCGAGATGGGCGACAAAACGCAGCTGTTGTCGCTGATTTTAGTGGCTCGCTACCGCAAACCGTGGACGATTCTGTTCGGCGTTTTTATCGCTACTTTGCTCAATCATGCTCTGGCAGCCTATGCCGGCGGGTGGGTGGCGGCCCAGATTCCCCGCGAGTATTTAAAGTGGGGACTGGCTTTTACCTTTTTTGCATTTGCATTGTGGATATTAGTTCCCGACAAAGAGGGGGAGTTAAAAAGCGGTAATCGCTTTGGTGTATTGATGACCACAATTGTGGCTTTTTTTATCGCCGAAATGGGAGATAAAACCCAATTAGCCACCATCGCACTGGGCGCGCGTTATCCAAGTGCGGCGCTGGTCACAGTAGGTACAACAATGGGGATGTTGGGATCCAATGCGCTAGCGGTGTTCCTGGGCGATGCATTCTTAAAGCGCGTGCCAATGAAAGCTGTGCGCATCGTTGCATGCGCACTATTCGTGATTTTTGGCGTAATGATTCTAATATACTACTAGGGCAGCGCACTGCCGTAGCAAACATGGAAAGCGAATTACATCTCAGGAGAGACGGTAGGCATGTCATCGACTCCGGCATCG
>CAYNTO010000010.1:0-65524 GCA_964400355.1 uncultured Pseudobdellovibrionaceae bacterium | reverse complement strand
CGGCATCGCCGACAACCGTTGTGAAGATATCAACGGATGTTTTGCCAGATGCGGAAACACAGTTGATGCCTGTAGATTTGTAACGCTATCTTACAGCGATTCCAGGTAGCGGATCAGCTCGTCCACTTGCGCCGATGTGGGAACGCCGCCTTTTGGCATCTGTTCGTTCTCGGTGGCGTGGGGGCCTACACGAAAGCGAATTTCGTCGAGCAGAGTGCCGCGCTTATAGCCGGTTTTTTGCAATTCCACTTTTAACAATTTGGGATTGTTAAAGGATATGACTGGCGTTAGATCCAGCGCTGCTCGCGAGCTAGAGTGGCAATTCAAACAGCGCTGAATCAGAGGCTTGCTCTCAACAGGCGGGCGTGCGGCGCGGAATTGAGCGTAGACTTGCTGAACTTTTTTGAGGTCGCTGTAATTGGCGATACTTTTTGCTTTGGCTTTTTCGCAGTCGAGATCTTTAAGATCGGGATCGAGTACCAGTTCCTTTTTTATCGCTTCGGTCCATGGTGGGCGAGGGTCATTGGTTGTTCCGAAGCGTTCGAATGCTGCAAATCGACCGCCATCTGTTTTAAAATCCATAGACCAGTCCTCGGTGCTCACGCCTGCGGGCTCAAAGAGAACATTGATAATGTCTGTGGCGTCGGTATCTTGGTAGCGAGGTGGCACATAGGGAGTGGGTCTCATAAAAATTCCATCTTCGCCGCGAAAACCACCGCCAATGAATGCCGGTGTTGGTCGGCGTTCGCTTCGACGGGCTAAATCTTTATTCGGCACCTGCGAGTACAACCATTCAAACACCTCGGGCTCAATGTAGGCTGTCATTCCGCATTTCGCGTGCGCGTACACGGACCACTTGGTGAATTCATAAACTTCGGCAGGCACTGTGCGGATGAGGCGCGCCACACGTTTAAAATTAAGAACTGTTAAACGGTTGGTGAGATCACCGTTGAGTGTTTCCTCATTGCCATACTGATTGACGGTGTCCGCTGTGAGCAGACTGTATCGCGGGTGCTGGGTGCGCTCAGCATTTAAAAATTCCGCAAATTTTTTGTCCTCGATCTCCACTTCGGCCAGAATAACTGCATCTGCGACAGGATCCATTTCGCGTTTGGCGCTGTTTAAGAACAAATCGGTTTTGTCGTCCAGGCTTCCATAAAAACCAGGCCAGGTATTGTAGGGCTCCCAGTTGGGGCGGGGATTCACGTCGGCGCGTGAGCCGCTTTGGTGACAGGCCAAACATTTTTTGGGATTGGCTTCTGAGAGTTTAGCTTTGCCCTCATTAAAAGAGATCTCGTGAAACTCAAAAGTTTTAGCGTCGTGATTAAAATGCACAAGCTCGATGTTGTTAAAGCCTTTGTGCTCTTTGTGCCCATTGAAGGTGAGAATGAGATCGGCGTTTTTATTAAAAATGAGTGCACGCGGATGACTAAAAGACGATTGTTGAAGGCTGCGGCTGCGATACCCCAAAACATAATTGGAAAAATATTCGGGCTTCGATGCTTTCCACTCGGTGAGGAAGGCTTCGGGATTTTCAAAGCTCTTGCTGTCGATCAACTTTTGCAATTGGGCAAAATGTGTGGAATCCATCTGCGGATCGTAGATGGCAAGATTGGCCGTATTGGCCGATACAAAAATTGTAAGCAAAACCCCAAATATCCCCATAAGTACCCCTATACTTGCTCACCTTTTAACGTTTTAAGGCGAGCAGGGGCAGCAAATTGAGGCATATTGTCCATTTTACATTGCTTCGATTCCTATTGCTTGGTAGCGCCATGTGTAGAGACACTTTTCCAGGGGGAAATATGCGTTTAATCATTAGCTTTTTTGTTTTTATTACGAGCGTCACAGCACTAGCGGTCGAGGTTGTGGGCAGTCCAAAATCCACACCACTAAATACTAAGACGAAAATCCAGTGTATCGAAGAGGCCGATCTTAAAGCCTACGATCACGGCATTCTACAAGCTCAGTTTGCGGCACTGGCCATTGTCGATGGAAATGTGGAGATGACGTTGACGTTCCAAAAAAATTTCTGCCAAAAATCTCAAGCCGGCGTTATCGACTTCGTGAAAGCAGGCCTCTTTGAAAACTACTCGTACAGTTATATGCAAAATATATTGGTAGAGCCTCTCCAGTTCGCAATCACAGTCTACAACCAGAGTACCTACGTCGAATACGGTGGCATCGCTCTAAAAGCCGACCAACCCTCGAGCGAACTCACGGTGAGCATCCCGCTAGACAAGATCTTGTCCGCTCAAGAGATGAGCTCGATCACAAACAATGGTCAAAAAATAGAAAAGAAAATTGGCATCTCAGTGAACCAACTCTCAAACTACACCCCAGACGGCGATAAAACCATCCAAGCCAATCAGTTCTACCACCTCAAGACGAGCCTGCTCTTCTTTTAGAGCTTTTAGTTTTCGAGGTAGTGGCGGAGGTTTCCAAGATCGCGGAGAGCCATGCGGAGATCGATGAGTTCATTGATCGAGTCGAGGGTCCAAGAGAGACGTTCCGCTTCGGATTTTTCGAAGTAGAGGTGGAGCAGGGTTTTTTCGTACGAGAGTGGGCTACCCGAACTGTTGGCCTTGGTTTCGTAATCTTTGTGGCTCAGCTGATGGGCGCCCACTGCATAGATACTGCGAATGAGCTCCTGGCGCTTCGTGATGAGCACATCTGTGGAGCTGGCATAGAGCCATGCGCCGTCTGCGAACGGGTTTTCCGATTCTAATTTGTAGATGAGCCGCTCGATGCGATCGATCTTTTTGAGGATCGGCAACAACGTCTTGTTGATATAAATGTTCATATCGCCCGAAATTCCGGGATCGTACTTTGCGCGCACTTGATAGAGAATGAGATCCCATGGAATAAAATAGGATTTGCGTATGAGAACATACAGTTCTTGCGCGAAGTTCGCGTTGGGATACGATTGCTTGAGCCATTTAAAATAGGCTTCACGTTCTACGAGTTCGAAAATCTGGTCGCGAATGGAGGTCGATTTTTGAGTTTGCCACCGCACCACCAAGGATTTGAATTCTTTTTGAAAACGGTATGTGATCACAGGAGCTGGAGAGGATACTTGTCCGTGTCGATTGCGGCTCGCCTGAGCCTCATTGTATTTCGATGTGCCACTCAAAATAGACTTTTGAACTCCATCCATCTGTACGCGCACCCACTGGTACCATTGATCTTGAAGAACGCGCAGTTTTTCTGTGTAGGTGAGAATGTTCTGGTCGATGACCGCTTGCGCCTGAACATTGGCATGCGTCCCCGACACCGAAAATATATCGTGGCAGGAGAGTGCGGCTTGTGCCGCGGGCGTGAAGCTAGTGAGCGCAATCAGTATGGAAGAGAGCGATAATTTCATTGCAATGGTTTATCAAAGGCGACGAGTTATCGGCAGAGTAAACTTTACAGCGAGTAAAAATTCCTCCAATCTCAGGTTGAGAACTATCGCTCTACTAGACAAAAAGTGACGGGGAACCTTATACGCAAAACATAGCGCAAAACCAAAAGGTGCCTGGCACCTCTTTTATATTTTGATTTATATCAAAGAAGCACAGTTTTAAGATGCTCTTTGAGTTTTTGCGAAGCTTGATAGCGGTGAGAGAGGATGTTCTTTTCGGCAAAGGGCAATTCGGCAAAAGTTTGTGTTTTGCCCTCGGGAATAAAAACCGGATCGTATCCAAAACCACCTTTGCCCATTTCTTTTGTGGCAAGAGTTCCTTTAGCAATTCCAGTAAACACCGATTCTTTGCGATCGGGTCCGATGAGAACCAGTGTGCATTCAAACTGTGCGTTTCTGTTTCCCGGCGTGCGTATGTGAACCATTTTTAAAAGCTTGGCATTGTTCTCTGCGGGGCTCGCGTGTGCTCCAGCGTAGCGGGCCGAGTGAACACCGGGAAGTCCTCCAAGACCCTCCACGAACAATCCAGAGTCATCGGCAAGCACCCAGTCGGCATCATCAACAACGCTCTTGAGGGAGCGCGCTTTGATCTGCGCATTGGCAAGCAACGTGTCGCCGGTTTCAGGTGGAGGGGAGAAAGAGCGAATTTCTCCGGCGATGTGCAACTCCACGGGCATACCTTCGAAGAGGCGTTTGAATTCTTCCGCTTTACCTTTGTTGTGAGTTGCAATCCACAGTTTCATTTAGAATTTTCCTTCAAAGCCAAAAGATTTCATCGCATTTTTTTGAATAGTAAACAAATTGCCACAACCTTGGCGCGCCAACTCCACCATCATTTGCAATTGTTCGTTGGAAAATGGTTTTTCCTCGGCCGTTCCCTGAATTTCCACAAAATGATTGTCGGAAGTTAAAACAAAGTTGGCATCAGTTTCCGCGGAAGAGTCTTCGCTGTAGGCGAGATCGATCATGGGTGCACCATTCACAATGCCAACGCTTACGGCGCTCACCAAATGTTTTATGGGCATCTCTTTGATTTCATTTTTTTTGTGCAGGTAATGCAGCGATTGAGCCAGTGCCACAAAAGCGCCGGTGATAGCGGCTGTGCGAGTGCCGCCATCGGCCTGAAGAACGTCGCAGTCCACAGAGATTTGCTTGTCGGCAATTTTATAAAGATCTACAGAGCTGCGCAGACTGCGCGAGATCAGACGGGCGATTTCCATAGTGCGGCCACTGCTTGCGGTTTTTTCGCGATTCATGCGCTCGTGCGTGGAGCGCGGAAGCATACCGTAGTCGGCGCTCACCCAGCCTTTACCGGAACCTTGCAACCACTTGGGAACATTGAGTTCGACGCTGGCGGTGCACAACACATGGGTGTTGCCATATTTTACCAGCGCGCTTCCTTCTGCATATCTATTGACGCCCACTTCGATCGTGACGGGGCGGAGATCGGTATTTTTTCTATTGTCTAAACGCATAGCTCACTTTAGAGCTTTGGTTTGTCCCTTGTCCAGCGTTTCTTTGTAGTCTTTCAGGCCCTTGTAGATAGCAGTCGCGGTTTGTTTTTGGTAGTCGACTGAGGTTAAACGCAAAGCTTCTTTTTCATTTGTAATAAAACCAACTTCCACCAGTACAGAGGGAATGCCCTGATGAATCACATGAAACGGACCTTGCTTAATAGGTTGTTTGCGCTTCGAGGAAAATGGCACCTTCCATTGATCCACCACGTGCCAGCTCAGCTCGTAGCTGCGCAAGGTGTTGGTTGAACGATTGAGATCCTGCGTGATACTTTGGATGTCACCCATTTTTTGCGAGCCCTTGTGAGCGAGCTTAAGTTGGTTTTCCTGGTTCGCGAGACGCAAACTTTCCTGATCCGGTTCGAGTTCATTGCGAAAATAGATTTCCATTCCATGCGAACCGGGATCTGGTGACGAGTTGGCGTGGATACTTATAAACAGATCCGAGTCTTTTTGTCGCGCCACGCGCACGCGGTCGTGGAGTTCCATGCTTTTGTCTTCGCTGCGAACAAGAAACGAAGAGAACTGCGGATCTTGCTGAAGAATCGATTGAAGTTGGCGGGCTATGCCCATGGTAACTGTGGATTCGTACACTTTTTTGTAAACTGCTCCGTGATCAGAACCACCATGGCCAGCGTCAATAGCCACTTGTAAGGGCCGAGCTACCGCCACTGAGGGTGCTGCCAACAAAAGGGCAACGAGAAATTTACGCATTAAAAGTAAAAGCCTATCCGCACAGACATCAGAGAGGTTTCCACCGAATCCCCGGATGGAAAGTAGTAGTAAATAAAATCGAGAGGAATAGACCAACCAGCAACTTTAAATTCCATTCCCGCGCCAAATTCACCCACCGCCAAACTGGTAATAGTGCCCGGATCAATAGAATCGGAAGTTTTAGAAAGAGGGTGGAGAATTCCTCCGCCACCTAAAACATAACCTCTAAAGCTACCACTGCGGAACATAACCCACTTCAACATGGCGTCGACACTTAGAAAATTGATTTTGGTAGAGATTTGCGTTTCGGGAACACCGGTTTGCGCATTTTGTCCTGTGCCAGAAACTTCGAACATTTCGGCGCCAAAGCCCATATTCAATTTAAAATTTCCGAACAGGGGCATGTCGACGAGCATTTTTGCCGACATACTCTTTCCGGATTGAGCAGATGTTCCATCCGCTTGAACCACATCTTGTTTCGCCGAACCGTAGCCAAACTGTAAGCCGAGGCGAGTGGTGTCGGGCGCGTAATTGAGATCCGCTTCGGCTTCCATATCCTGCTCCGCAGATTTAACATCACCGAGCGTTTTCATTTTTTTAGCTTTTTTGCTCACCGAGCGGAATAAGGTGCCGTTGCCTTTTGTCGCTTTGCCTTTTCTCAGTAAGCCAATAGCCTTTAGGCCTTTTACTTTTTTAAGTTCGACCACGCCGATTTTTTTTCCGCTCTTGTCGGTAATATTGAACAGGTCGTCTTTGGCGAAAGTGCCACCTTCGCTCTTGTCGAAAATGATATACACTTTTTTGCCCTTGGATTTAACAACTGTACCTGCATGTGTTGAGCCGCAGAACAAGAACGCTAAAATGAAAAATAAGATCGTGTGTGGTCGCATAGTGGCCTTATACTGATAGTAAGGCCCGCGCCGAGTATAGCCAAGAAAAGCTATTGAGACTTCTGGGCTTTAGGCCCAGAAGCTATTAAAAAATAATATTATGGACGGTTAGAACGGAATTTCTTCGCTGGAATCGAAGCTTGGCTCTGGAGAAAAATCCATGGCCCCGCCACCGCTGTTTGGATTTGCTCCGCCAGCGCTCGCGCGATCGCCCGCTCCACCAATAAACTGGATGTTGTTAGCCACAATCTCCGTGGTGTAACGCTTTTGACCTTGTTGATCTTCCCAGGAGCGCGTTTGCAATTTGCCCTCGACAAAAACTTGTCGACCTTTAGCCAGGTACTGCCTGCAGATTTCGGCAAGCTTGCCCCATACCACAATGCGATGCCACTCGGTGCGCTCTTGTTTTTGACCTTCGCGATCCACCCAGTTTTCGCTGGTAGCGATGTTGAAGTTGGCAACAGCTTGACCTGAACCCAAAGTTTTCAACTCAGGATCTGCACCCAAACGACCAATAATAATAACTTTATTTACGGACATGATTTACCCCCACTTTTATAGTGTTGTTAAGCTCCGATTATTTCGTCCCACTCGAGACGCTTCCGGAGGGTTTACGCCTGCTGAACTCCGCAGTACATATACAGGCGAATCCTTTTTCCCAAATTTCAAAAGCACGGTCAATAGGCAAACCCGACTAAAGCCTCGGAAACTTTTCGGCGGATTTTTCATTCTCGAGACGGGAAAAAATGTGCAATGATATCCCATAGATATTTTGATGCACACATCATGTGCAGAGGGGTGTTATGCGTAAAATCCGAAAGATCAGTGTGTTATTGGGTGTTGTGTTATTGAGCACAAATGGGATCGCAGAGGAAATCAAAGAGATCGCCCCGGAGAGCACTGTAACGACGGAGCAGTGGCCGCTCGTGCAGGCGAGCGACGAAGAGAGCAAAAAGTATCGTGGTGTGGCGACCATGAACAACGATGGATATAGCTGTACAGCATTTGTTGTTCGCCCTCCTGGTTGCATGAATTATAAAACGCAAAAAGCCATTGTGATGACCAATGGTCATTGCACGAAGAGCCTGGATGCCAATGGAGTCACGCGCAGCACTCAAGCGAAGAAAAAGGAAAAACTAGGTGATCCCAATCGCATACTTCGCGACAAATCAGCCACCGGAATGGAATTTACATTTGGCGATTTTGCGGGAGCTAAAGAGGAAGAACGAGTTAAAGCCACCAGCACGAAAGTTCTTTATGCTTCGATGAAGGAAAAGGACGTGGCGATGATCGAAATCAATATGACCTACGCCGAACTGGAGGCCAAAGAAATTCCTTCTTACAAAATGGCCGACTCGTCGGTTCCACAGGAAATCACAACTGTTGGGCGACCGTTTGAGAAAACTCCAGACACTATTATTTTCCATCGCAAAGCCCAGTGCCAGCTTGAAAAAAAAGTGGGACTCATCGAGGGCGATTGGTATTGGCCCGAGGCTATCTCCACCAATTGTCCATCGCAAAAAGGATCTTCCGGTTCACCCATGTTCAATAGCAAGGGCGAGGTGGTTGGGATTGTCAATACCGGCACAAGCAACCCCGGGCCGGGATCTCCGCGCTGTCCCGCCAATTCGCCCTGTGAGATCGACAAAGATGCAAAACACAATTATGTGCCTTACAAAACCTATGGTTTTGAAACCGGCCCACTGAATAATTGTTTTCAACAGTGCAAGTGGACAGTGGCTCCTGCGGACTGCGATTTGGCCAAGGAATCCGCTCCGGCGTTTAAGCAGAGCGGTGCGAACATGCAAACATTAAAAATTTACTCACCACTTCCGGCACCCTACACCAATGCAAAGTACAGACTCGTTCCGCTCGGTAACGGCGACTGCACAACGGCAGGCGAGTACACGGAAATCCCACCATCACCGCTCGGTGTAATGTACGACTCAAAAAATAGAGATCCCGAAGGCAAATATCATCTCTGTTTGATTGGTGGTATCCAGCAGAGCGATGGTACAATCAAGTGGGATGGGCCGGGGAAAGCTTATGCGAAAACGATCACCATCGATCGTACACCACCGGAAGTGGATGTGACGATTCACGGTACTACACTGGCGATAAACTACAAAGATCGGACCGACATGGGTGCCGCTGGCTTTGGATACAAAAAAGTGAAAAATGCCAAAGAGTGCGAGAAACAAAAAGACTATGCAGCACACAAAGGACCGCCACTCAAACTGCCGACGGGCGATACCATTTTGTGTATCAAAGCGCAGGACAGTGCCGGCAACTGGCAAATAAATCCAACCATGTTCAATGCAAAAGGGCCCCTCTAAAAGGAGCCCTCATATCTATATACAAAGTGCGGTCTTAAACCTTAAATTGCGGCAGGATGGGGAACGCAGTACGGTTTACTCGCCACATGATCTGTGGCCGGTGGCTTGTGGCACGTAATGGTTACACTGGATTCGATGGTGTCCATAGACACGGTTTTTGAGTACTGTTTGTTTTGAGCTAAAAACTTTTGCAGTGCCGCCAACAAGCGCGGATTCTTACTGAGAGTTACCGAGTGTGCCTCGTCGACGGAATACGAGGAGCATTTGAGGCCCTGTGCGGTGGCAATTTTTTGTACGCATCTGAATTTCGCCGTAAAAGAGAGCGCACCGTCTCTTGGTGGATTGGCGAATGCGGAGTTTTCCTTACTCGTCATCAAGCGCATCAACTGATCGGTAAAGTTGGAATCTGTAATTTTTGAAGGACTGCGTGGAAGAGGTTCGGGGCTCAGCGCCTGCAAGGGTGCTTCTGACGATCCATCGGAGGTCACCATTTCGTCGTCGCTTGCGGGTTTGCGAGAACCCGTTCCGGCAATAGCACTGACCGTGAAAATACACACAAAAATAAAAATGAGTTTTTTCATAACCGTCCTTTTGTTGACTTCATTAAACTCGTGATTCCAACAAATGTAAAGGTCCAGTGAGACCCAGCGCAAGGGGGAGGGCTTTGCTCCCTAGTAGGGTGCGATTATCAGGTGGCTTTGCGCCCCTAGTAGGGCGCAAAGTTGGGCATGGGGTCCGTGTTGGGGTTGAATTGGAGGCGGAACATGTAGCGTTTGCCGTCGGCAACTTCTTTGACTTTGTCTTTGCCGATCAATAGGTCGAGCATACTGGAGTAAACGCCGAGACTGGTGAGAAAGGATTTCTTTAGGGTGACGTCGATTTGCAGGTTGTAGTAGGTCGGCATCACGCCTGCCGGAGTGGTGCGAATATCCATGTCGCCACCGATGCGGGCAAAGATATCGTCTTTGGCGGAGCCGAGAACTGTATCAGAAAATGCCAGTTTGCCGTTTTTCATTTTGCCTTTAACCTGTACGCGCCCCATATCGATGGACGGTATGGCAATAGCTTGTTTGAGTGGGCGACCACCGGCATCAGCTGTAACGGATTCAAAGTTAAAGGCCGGGATTTGCACACTTGGAGAGGTGAGCTGGAGCTCTCCTTCGGGCTGACTCTTCATTTCTAGGTCTAAATCCACAACTGCATTTAAACTCGCTTTGCCATTGGCTTTCATGGGAAAAGGAACAAGCGCTTTGACAAGGGAGTTGAGATCGAAGTTGGTAAAATCAAGATCTGCAGAGATGGCCTGTGGAGCCTTTATTTTGCTACTGCCCGACGTGGTGAGATCCAGCTCGCCTCTGAACAGGTTGGAGGCTTTTATACGAGCAAGAGGCTTCATTTGTAATAGTGCAAGGATCGATGGAGCGACCTTAAGGGTATCTACGCGAATTTCAGAGGCAAACGGACTCTCAAACAGCACATTGGCCATTTTAATTCCAGGCTGGGGCAAAAATCCCACCGAAAGATCTTCGAATTGTAAGTAAATGGTGTTGTTCGTTGCCGTAGCAACTTGCGAAGTAATGGTATCACTCAGATCATCATAAGGGAAAAACATCACCATGAATACAGCTATGAGTCCTACGAACAGAAAAATTTTAGATTTATGAAAAAGAAATATATTTTTTAAAAAAGACATTCTTATTTCCTTTTCGTCTTCATCGGTAGCGATAAAGAACTGAGCGTGTAGCGCACTGTAAAGTAATGAGAATCCTCACGATCGGCTTCGATCAAAACGCCGGCAAGTTTCGTATTGGCATGCAGAGAGGAAATCTGTTCGCTCATCGCCACCGCTTGGCGGAGAGTGAGCTTTTTAAATTCGTAGGATAAACCATTTTGTGTTATGGCCGAAGGAACTACAGACGACGGAAGAGGTTTAATCGCAGCCGTAGCGGTGCCTTTTTGTGAGTCGATGACCTGAATGCGACGAGCGGCCTCATCAATTTTTGCTCGCATCTCTTCGAATTCTAAACCCCGAAACTGATCCGGCGTGACAACTGGATTGCGCGCCGAACGGTTGAGGCCGCGAATGAGCGAGCGGGTTTCTACAAAATTCGATTCTTTTTCATTGGCTGCGCTAATAAAACCCGCAGGGATCGAGTACACCAGATAGCCCGCAAAAAAGATGACCGTAAACACGATTACCTTTTGCACAACCGGTGAAGAGTTACTAAAACGTTCGCTCAACTGTATGAAGGTGTCGCTTTCGCTCACCTTGCTGACGGCTTCGTCCCATTTTTCTTTGAGCTGTTCTTTAATCTCTTCGATTCCCATGTTTATCCTTTAATACGAACTCGAAACGCAAACATAGTTCCGCCAGTCCCTTTTACAGTGGGGCTGATTTTTTCAACTTTTTTGTTCACCGATAAGCCTTCTAATTTTTGTCGAATCAAATTCACCGTGTGCGGCTGGCGACTTTCACCCTCGATCGTCACCGTTGCGTATTTTACGTCGACCTTGCGAATGTCGTAGCCTTTATCTTTAGAGAGTGGAAGCTCCTGACTGAGCGCCTCAACCACCTTCATCGCTGGTTCAATATCCTGAACCTGCTCAAAGACTTTTAAGTTTTTCTGTTTTTGAGATTCCTCATCCAAGTAGGCCTGCACGTTTTCCGGAGACACACGCTGCTCGGGAATATTGGCAATCTGTTTCGCCGATTTTTGCAATTGCGCAAACGCCATATCATCCAGCTGTGTTGCAATTTGCTCTCGTACAAAGCCGTAAACGATAAGCCCAGTGTAAATAATGGCGGCGAGAATTATGGCATGACTCCACTTCGCCCAAGCTTTTTCGAGGAAGAGGTTTCTCTTTGCAAATTCGCCCTGGCGCAAATTGATCGCAGGATTGCGCGGGCGCTTAAATCCTTCAATGGCTGTGCCTACCGCAATAGTGAGCTTTTCCACGGCTGATGCGATTGGCGCCACTTGGTAGGAGCTAAACACTTCGCCGTCGATCCGCTCGGTGTTAAAAGGAATTCCGAAATAGCGAGTGAGCAGAGCATTGATGTTCTCGATGTTGCCCATGCGGCCCGAAACCGACGCGGATTCGATTTGCGATTGAAAGCGATCTTGGATTTCGATAAACATTAAGCGCAGCTCGTGCACGAACGGGCGGAAAGTCTTTTCCACCACGTCAGACATTCGGATTTCGTCCGCACTGGCGCCAGCAACAGTTAGCAAAAGTTTGGTATGATCTGGAATAATACTCTCGGCTTGATCATACGGATAGTTGTATTGGCGCATGAGCTCAAACACGAGGTTGCGTTCGCCCCAAGCGATACTGCGTACGAATACCAACTGGCGATCGCGGAATAGAGCCACAAGTGTTGATTCATGACGGAAGAAAAATCGCATATGCAGTGGTGCGGGGATGCTTTCGGGGGCGCTTTGTAAAAATGAACCGCTACCCCAGTTTTCGTAAAGGTTGGCATACGCCGAGCCTTCCACGGTGAGAATGTCGGGTTCGATCTGCACGCGCGCGAGAACATCGAGCACTTTTTGAACGTCTTCGCTGCGAACTGCAAAAGCGAGAACACTGGTTTCGTTGGCGTTAGTGGCCACCGTTTTTGCATCAAAGATGGCATCATCGGCACCGAACGGAAGTTCTTCTTCGAGTTCAAACGGCAGCGATTTTATGATATCGAGGCGGCGTGAGAACGGAAAATTGATGTTGCGGGTGCTGGCCGATGACTGACTGATCGCTACACAGACTGTGGAGTTTTCGAAATTGTACATTTCGCGAATCTCTTTGAGAGCCTGGAGGAGGTCGATCTCCCAGTTGTCAGTGTCTGCAGCATTGAGCGGAAAAAAATGGCCGTTCAGAATGCTGTAGCTGGTTCTATCTGCGGAAAGCTGAGTGACGGCGACGCCACTGGGAGTAATTTCTAAGCCTATGGACTTCATACTTAAAGTCTAAGGGAGAGCGACCTGCGGTTCAATTTTAATTGTGCTAGAGGGCTTACTTTACGTCTTGAAAGATAATGTACGGAGGGCCCGCCGGGGCGCTCGGAGCCGCACTTTGGTCTGGGGTTTTTTGAGCGGCGGCCCTTTTCTCGTCGATACATTTCTTTTTAGCTGTCGCATCGGCGATATCTGCGCATAAACACTCGTACAAATCCTCAGCCTGCTTGTCTTTACACTCTTTTTTATAACCTGGCCCTTCCTCTGTAAGGGAGTTCTTTAGACGGGCCTGAACCTTTTGAAAATCGTAGACCACCGAGGTGATTTCCCGCTGAACGTTACCGACAATTCCAATGCAGCTCACGTTAAAATTGATTTCTGAGTCGTAATAGAGGGGAAGTCGCTCTTCGTTAAAAGTTGTGGTGTCGATCCCGTAGCCGCTGAGAAATCCAAAAAAATCTTGCTCGTCTTTAAATGGGCCGCCGAGAGCGATGTCGCTGCGTCGACGCAAAATTTGTTCGACGACCTCATCGGTCATCTTTACATCGAGAGCCATCAGGGTGGCTTTGTCGGCATAATTTACGTTAATTCCTTTGCCTCCGTAGAGTGTGATAGCGGGTTTTAAAATTTCGAAGATTTCGTCAGTCATACCATAAATCATGTGTAGCTCTTCCATAGTTTTAAAAGCCTGATTGGGTGGTATAAAATCGTTGCGCATTTCTGGATAGCGACTCGACTCAGCGGCGCCGCCATCGATGCGCGTTTTATCGGGATCGACCCAATCTGCGATGTCGTTGACCAGTTCATTAAAACGAAAGTTCGCATATTTTTTTGCAAACGGACTCTGATCGCGAAGCTTAGTGGAAAAAAGTGTGAGTATTTGTTCGCGGGTTTTGTTGCGAATTCCTTCGGAGGGTGAGCCTAGATCATTGATGTCGATCTTTCCGCTCTCGCTGGAGATTTGCGAGCTAAACTGGTGTTTGAAGGTCGATGTCTTGGTAACCGCATTGAAGTCGTCTTGAGTTGTATCAGACATTTCCGTTGGGAGAGCGATGGGCCAGCTCAGCGGAAACTGCCACAACAAATCGAGCATGGTAGGATCGGGAATGGATTTACCGAGTGATGCCGTAGCTTGCTGATACGCTTTAATGCGTAAAAGGCTAATTTGAGTGCAGGATTTAGCTGCATAAAAGGCTTGAACGCGTTTCACAGAATTCATCGCCGCCTGGTATTCCACAATGGAATCTTTAGCGATCTCGAGAGCGATAAATAATAATAAGCTCATTAAAAAAACGGCGTAAAGAATGGCCGATCCGCGGTTGTTTTTAAGTGGAGATTTGCGCAGAAAACTTTTTTTCATCATCCGCCATCTCCATCGATGTCCACTGGGCCGCCGATGGGTGGCTGGGTGGGGCTTTGCTGGTTTTGATCAGTGCCAAAACGTTTGGCGGGATCCACATTATTGGGCGAGCGTATAGATGCGATGATGGTTTGTTTGAAGCGCGGTACGGATTTATCGTCTTTGTTGTAGGTCGAAATGGTAATTTTGACCATGGCTGGGAAAATATTTTTGGTAGTGGCGTTCCCATTGCGATCGGTGATCCATTCCGATTTCCATTCCTTCACGTTCACATCTTCACTCAGATACTCCAGTTTAAACTCGTCGACGTTCTCGATCATGGGGCTCGCGTCGCCCCCGCGAGTGACATCGTCGTCGATGATGGTGGAGGATCGGCGCCACAGACAACGGCTCTCTTTTCGCGTGACCCGCGAACGGCAGTTTTCGATGTAGTAGCCCACTTCGATCTGATCGCTCTCTTGCGAGTTGGCGGTGGTGCGGTAGTGGTTCACGGTTGTAAAGTGCAGTGAAGAGTCTTTACCAATCAGATTGGTTAGACGCGCCGGCGGAGGAATTTGCGTGCTGGGATCCTGAGGAGCGGGGGGAGGTTGGCCCGGTTGCTGTGGCGGTTTTTGCGCCGCCACCGATAATCGATCAATTTCGTAGAGAGCAAACTGATAATGGAAAGCGCGCTCAATATCGGTGGACATCACGCGCAGAGTATCAAACACCATGCTCTCAGTGCGTAGGCGAGCATCTAACTTCTTTTTGGTGTTGAGACCATTTTTAATAGCTTGCGAGGCGAGGACTGCGATGCCGCCGAGGATGGCCATCACGATCAAAATTTCCAAGAGTGAGAACCCGTTGCGGGAGTGAAGAGCCCTAAGTCCCATCGTCCTGCCCGGGGACGCCACCCATATTTGGCAATGGGAGCTGTTGGTTAAAATCGACGAGAAAGGTAGTGGCTGAATAGCGTATTTGCGATTTTTTAACGGAATAGGTGATGGTGATAGTGACTTCGCGAGCAGCCTGATTAAAATATTCCGACAGCTGCGACATCATGGTGGAGAGAATCGCATCGGCTCCCTGCTTGCGTTGGGCAAGAATGGGGGTGAGATCAGGGAGCTCAAATTTTTTGGTTTGCACGCGCCAAGTGTAGTTTTTAAATTCGGGCCCCAAGTCTTCGAAGTTGCCTTCTTCTTCCTCGGGGAGTTGACCGATTTTGTCTTTGTACTCCCGCTCAAAAGCGGAAACTTTGTAATCGAGCAGGTAGGCGGATTGGTACTGAAGTTTCATTTTGCGCATGCGCTGCATGGTGCTCGACCATGCAGTACCAACAACGATCAGTGAAGTGGCCATGATTCCCAGTGCGAGGAGCACTTCGATCAGTGAAAAACCTTTTTGAGAGCGTAATCGCGCGGCCATGCTTAAAATTATATCTGAGTTTTGGCGAGGAAGTCCAACTTTCTCCATCTGAAAGGAAGCTATCAGGGCATGAGAGGTAATGGACTAGAGGTCTTTGAGTTTTGTATCTCGAGTGATAATGTCCACACGTCCGGTAATAGGGTGGATGGCGAGGGTCCAATTCATTTTATCGCGGTTGGTGATGTGAATGGCAGCGTCTTCCACGCGGCCCTCGGGAAAAAAATGAATGTATATGCGTCCTGCGGTGAATTCTTTTTGCTGTGACGCAATTTCGATCCCCGAGAAGTACAACCCATTGGGAAGAGTTTTGGGTTCTGTGCCAGAGAGTTCACTGTCCACTGCAAATCCGCCTGGTTCTGGATCGCCCTCTTTGCGATTTTTCTTTTGTTCTTCGAGTTCGTCTTCGTCGTAGGTCACTAAGAATTTCTGTGACGTGGACTCGATCCAATACGCTTGTTTTTCACGAGGATTATCGGGGAGGTTGATGACGAGGCGGTAGGTGCGATTGCGCATCCGCGCTTTATTGCGAAGATCTTTGATACTAGCCGCAAAGTAGCGCACATCTCGGCGCATCTCGCGCCCATCGTTTTTGCCGATCTTGGAGGCCATCAACGTTACGATACCGCCGATGATCCCCAAAACGATCATGATCTCAATAAGACTAAAACCTTTAGGTGAACGTCGTATTGAGATCATCGAGCGAATTACTTCAACTTCATTTTTTTGCTGGAAATATCTTCGTCGGCGCCATCGCCACCTGGGCGTTTGTCATTGCCGTAGCTGATGATTTCGTAATCGGAACCATCGGATTCGTAAACGAACTCGCGGCCCCAAGCATCTTTGGGCATATCTTTTGAATACGGCTCTGGACCCCAAGCATCACAAGGTGGATCGCCTGCAGGTTTTTGCGTGAGCGCCTTTAGGCCTTGCGATGTGTTCGGATAGGAATCACAGGCATCTCGATACTGCTCGAGAAGATCAATTGTATTTTGAATCATCAATTTAGCTTGTTTCACTTTGGCGTTTTTGCTCGAGTTGCTCACACGAGTGGCAACGAACGCCACGATTCCAGCGATCAGGCCCAGCACGATCAGGATCTCGATAAGAGAGAAACCTTTGTTGTCCGTTTTTCTTTTCACACATCCTCCTTAGGATTAATTCGATACCGTTTAATTTACTGTACGGTGTTCATCATGTCCATCATTGGAACGAGCACCGCCATAACGATGAAGCCAATGACACCCCCCATAAGAACCATCATCACAGGTGTAAGTAGGGATGTGAGGCCATCGACTTGGTTTTTCACTTGGAAATCGTAAGTATCCGCCACTTGATTGAGCATTTTTTCAAGTTCACCGGTCTTTTCACCGATCGCCACCATATGAATCACGATAGGTGGGAACTGCTCCGATTTTTTAAGTGGCCCAGCGATAGATTCCCCCTCACGAATGTTGTCGCGGGCTTCGTCAACGGCTTTGGCTAGAACTTCATTATCCACCACTGAGCGCACAATTTCCATGGCATTGAGCATGGGAACACCGCCACTCAGTAATGTGGATAGAGTTCTGGTAAAGCGTGACACCGCGATCATGCGTGCGAGTTTACCGACAACAGGAAATTTTAAAAGCATAGCGTCCCATACTGGGCGCCCGCTGGCTGAGGACTTCCAGCGGTAAAAAATAATGAAGGAAACAATCATGGCAACGATGATTACCAGCCAATAGTTCACCATAAATCCACTGATATCCATTACAAGTTGTGTGTACCAGGGTATTTCCACACCCTGATCGACAAGAATAGTGGTGATGGTCGGAAGCACATAGACAAACATGGCCATCATAATCGCTGTCATCAATAGAATGGTAATGATCGGATACATCATCGCCGACTGCACCCGGCTCTTGAGTTCGGCGCGGGCTTCGGAGAATTCCGCCAGGCGCAAAAGAATCACATCCAGTGAGCCCGACATCTCACCGGCACCCACCATAGATATAAAAATATTATCGAACACGCGCGGATACTTGGACATAGCTTTTTCCAGAGTGGAACCTTCATTCACCTGATTGCGGCACTCGGCCAGTACTTCCTTAAGATATTGGTTCTCCATTTGATCGGACACCGCACCCAAGCAATCGACGAGGGGAATGTTGGCTTTCACCAGAGAGGATAGCTGACGAGTGAGATTGGAGATGTCTTCAATCGAGGCCTTGGAACCCCCACCTTGAGCCACATTGGCGCGTTTCTTTTTTTGCGCTTTGCTCTTGTCGGTGAGAGTTTTAACGTAGATGCCATCACGCTTGAGCTTTATGCGCGCTGTGCGCAGGCTATCAGAATCGATAATACCCTTAACGTTTTTCCCCAGTTTATTGAGACCTTTGTATTCGAAAACAGGCATAGATCTCAGTGTATAGCGAGTTTTCGTGCGCGGCTACTTGAAAACGCGCGGCGTGCCACCAACGGCAGGACCATCTGACCCAACTGGACTTTTCAACACGGGTGGGAGACAATTTTAGACACTTTAAGAAGGAAGGCTCACTATGAAATGGATTTTATTAGTTGCTTCTTTAACACTGGTAGATGGGGCTCATGCTAAAGAGATTTCTGTCTCCGGCGACACCTCGATCACGACTTCCACAGAAAACCTACTCCACGACGTCGACAAAAAAGCGATCAAGGACGAAAAGGGCCGCATCGTGGCCTATAAGATCAACAAGGTGGAGAAGAATAGCACCTTGGCAAAACTCGGCCTTAAGAGTGGCGACATTCTCAACATGCCCAAAGGCGGCAGCAAAGAGTTAAAGGTGGAAAACCTGGGCTCAGAAACTACGGCTCAATAGGCGAGCGCATGGATGGGCGACTCTCCCGTAGCGGTTGATTCTATAAAGCTAATATAGAGAAAAAAAGACCGACCTAAAGATCGGTCTGCGTGTTGGAGAGAACTTCTTCCACAGTGGTGATGCCGTTTAATACCTTTTCAATGCCGTGATCGCGGAAGGTTTTCATACCCTGTTCAATTGCCAGTTTCTTGATGGCCCCTGAATCTTTTCGTTGCATCACAAGAGAGCGAATCTCCTCCGTCACAACCAATAATTCTTGAATCAATGTACGCCCGAGGTAGCCTTTGTAATTGCACTTTTCACAGCCTACAGCTTTGTGAATGCGCGCGCTCAATGCCACTTGTGGTGGAACATCCATGTTGGCGATCTCTTGATCGGTAGGAGTGTGCGGCTGTTTGCAATGCGGACACAGCACACGCACGAGACGCTGCGAGATCACACCGAGCAGAGATGTTGCAATTAGAAACGGTTCGCAACCGATATCCGTTAAGCGTGGAAATGCACCGGCGGCATCGTTGGTGTGGATGGTAGAGAGCACTAAGTGACCTGTGAGCGATGAGTTGATGGCGATTTCGGCAGTTTCTAAGTCGCGAATCTCCCCGATCATAATGATGTCGGGATCCTGACGAAGAATGGCGCGCAGTCCACTACCAAAAGTGAGTCCAATTTTTGAATTCACCTGAATTTGACCAATGCCGGGAATGCGTTGTTCCACCGGGTCTTCCACAGTGATAATATTCGATTCCACGGAGTTCAGTTTTGTAAGAGCTGCATAAAGCGTTGTTGATTTACCCGAACCGGTAGGACCAGTAACAAGTAAAATTCCGTATGTGCGCGTGATCAAATCGGCAATTTTTGTTAAATTCTCCTCTGAAAAACCCAGCTGCTCCAGTGATAAGATCACATTGGATCGATCCTGGAGACGCATTACCAGGCGTTCACCAAAGGCAGTCGGCACACTGTTCAAACGCACATCGATGTCTTTGCCGCCGATACGCAGTGGAATGCGACCATCTTGCGGTAAGCGCTTTTCGGCGATATTCAAATTGCCCATAACTTTAATACGCGAGGTGATGGCATTTTGCAGTTTCTTGGGTGGCTTGTAAATGTCGTACAAAATACCATCCACACGGAAACGAACGACCATTTCTTTTTCGTACGGTTCAATGTGAATATCCGATGCTTTTTCTTTAACCGCGCGCGAGAGGAGTGTGTTCACAAGCTTGATCACCGGGGCTTCGTCATCCGACTCCAAAAGATCGACGATGGACTCATCGAGGTCTGTATCGTGGCCTTCGATCTCCTCCAAGCCCTCGAGGGTGGCTGTGCCTTTTTCGTAAAGGCGATTGACGGCATCGATCAGTTTCGTCTTGGTAACGACCAACGGAATCACGTCTTTTTTAAAAATCGTGCGCAAATCATCAAAAGCCACAAAGTTGAGAGGGTTGGTGGTGTAAATATACACCTGGTGTTGATCCTCGCGAGCTGGGAGGATCTCCTTGGTCTTTGCATAGTTGATCGGAATATTGCGGATCATATCCATGGGGATATCGTTCACCGCAATGTCTTTGATGTAATGAAAACCCAACTTCTTGCAGAAGTTGGCGAGAACATCCTCAGCCGCAGTGTCGCTGCTTTGCCCGAGGTAACTTTCCAAATTGGCAGCGCCTTCGACCGGAGTATCGAGAAGGGCTCTCAGCTGGGTTTCGCTCAAAGACGTGACTTTGAGCAAAATGGTTTCGTAATTGATTTCCGTAGCTGCCATGTCTTGTTACTCCGCTGGAGTTATATCTTCACTCATTTCGGGTTCGATTTCCAGTGTTTCGCTGTTGGATTCCACCGAATCTTCCATAGGTGCCACTTGCTGATCTTCTAGGCTGAATTCGTCCTTAGAATCGGCGAATTTGGACACATCGGCTAGGGCTGTACCAAACGGGTCACGGCCGCCCATGTTGCGTTTGATCCAGTCGATACGACTTGCCAGCTTTTTGCTGAGAAGGTTTTTGTGATCTTGAGAGTGGCGCAGAATTCTCGGAGTGAGGAACACCATGAGATTTGTCTTTTGGCGCGATGATGAGCGGCTCTTAAATAGCCAACCAAGAATCGGAATATCGCCCAGAAACGGAATCTTTTTCTCGGTTAAAGAGTCGTTTTCGAGAATAAGGCCACCGAGGACGGCGGTGTCGCCGCTCTTCATAGTCAGGTTGGTTTTGATCGAACGTTTCTTTAAACCTTGTGAGACACCCTGAAGTTGGGCCGCTTTGATCGGCTTACTGCTGATGTCATCGGCTTTTTGTTCGATCTTAAGCGTGACCACGTCGGAATCAGGACTGATCGATGGCTTGATCTTCAGCTTGATCGTAGCATCGCGGAATTGAGGAACAGCGGCGGTTTGACCGTTAGTGGCAATGTTTTGTGAGAGACCGACCGGGATCTCATCACCCACTTCGATCTCCGCTTCCTCGTTATCCATGGCAGTCACTTGCGGTGACGATAAAATGTTGCCAGCAATGTTCTGTTTAATGAATTCCAAGAACCCAATTAGGCTTGGAATGGTGATGGTCTCTGTTCCCAGTTTCACGGAAACTTTGTCTCCGCTACCAAAACCAAAAATACCGCCCTCGGAGGTGAGGTTGGTAAGTTTACTCGCATCACCTAAGATGTAACCACCGCGCGCCACACTGTTGGCGTTGGCATTGGCGGTATTGGCCGCATCACCGCTGTCGTCAAACTTTAAAACGTTAAAGCTCCATGCATCTGATTTTTGCGCATCCATTTCCACAATGTATGCTTCCACGAAGACTTGGTCTTTCGGAATATCAATTTTGCCGAGTAACGAGAGGAGCGTATTGTAGTCCTGTTTGCTCGCCGTAATGATCAGGGAGTTGGTGTTTTCATCGGCCTTGATGATCACGTCGCTACCAAACAGACGCGCTTTCGCCGTTGGCGGCTTGAAGGCCACGGCCGCACCATCTGGGCCCGGAGTTGTCGATTGTTGAGCACCGCCCGAGTTTTGCTTGTCTTGCTCTTGAGCAATACCGTTCAATGTGTCGGCAATCTTTTTAGCGTCGCCGTGTTTCACATAGTACACGTAAACACCGCCAGCATCGGCGGGATCGAGCGGATAATCCAATTGACCCACTAGTTTCACGATGCGCTGAATGCCCTGGCTATTTCCGACCACGATGATCGAATTGGTGCGTTCATCGGGAGTTACGAGCGAGAGTGCTTCAGTTTTTTCTGCTTGGCCAAAACGGGAGGCCGGGCGGAAGGTGTTTTTCTTTTTATCGGAGTCTTTGTTGATGATCTTGTCTATCAGGTCGGCCACGTCTTTTGCTTTGGCATGCTTGATCGGAATCAATTTGAGCTGTTCTTCGAAGCCCGGTTTATCAAGTTCTTCGAGAACCCGGGAGATGCGATCCACACTGGATCCTAGATCGGTCACAATGAGGGAGTTTGTTTTTTCGTAAGGGATCACCTGGCCATTTTTGGATTTAACGATTTTATCGAAAGTTTTGGAAGCATCATCTGCCTCAATATATTTTAAGCGAATGATTCGCGTGATCAGTTGATCGGCATTGGGATAGTAACCGCCAGCATAGATCTCTGTGCCCGATTTGGCGTCGTCGATCTTTTGAATTTTTAAGAACTTTCCAGAGGGAACAATGGTGTAGCCGTTGGATGCAAGGGCGGTAAGGAACGCTTCCCACGCTTCAGCCACAGTGATTTTAAAGCCAGAGGTGATCGTGATTTTTCCGTTGAGGTTTTCCGAATAAATAAAGCGCTTACCGGTGAGTTTGCCCATGGCGTTTACAACATCGGTGATAGGAGCATCTTTGTAATCAAAACTCTCGACCACGTCGGGAAAGTTTTTCTTGGTGATATCTTCCGGATTGGCGTCCACAAATTGCGTGCGACCATTTGTCGAGAGAGGCGTGGTGGCTTTGCTAGCGCTGGCTCCCGAACTTGAGCTGGAGCCAGATGAACTGGAAGAGCCCGAATTAAAACTCGGTCGACTGCTGTTGCCACCAAAGCGGGTGGGAGCGCTGGAACCACCGCCAAAGCGCGGAGCCGGACGAAAACGCTGAGGGGCACTGCCTTCGTCGTCAACGGAAACATCGGCAGGCATGTCTTCGGTCACATCTGGGGGTTGTGGTGGTGGAATTTCTTCTGCTTCCTCAAGAAGCTCGGCCTCTTCCATTTCTTCTTGTGCAAACGAAGTCTGCATAAACATAGGAACCGAAATGGTTAAGAGCATTAAAAGAAAATACTTTTTCATGTGGACCTTTCCTCAAGACATAAGCGATTGTTAAGCGCCAATGGTCGCGCTAAATAAATGGCACGGCTATGATTCTATTAAAGCTTAAAAATTTAGATAGCTTAAGCATGAACTGACTGAACGTCCTTTAGCTCTTCCAAGGTCCAGAGTTTCCTGACTGAAGGGTAGTTCGGTCCCGTCTGGTTGTGGCGATTCGATACGTTTGGCTGGTGAGGCGAGCGCGATCCTCAGACGCAAATTGCGCAAGGGCCGTTGTCTCGCAGTAAAAAGCTGCCGCTCGGAATTGTTCGCTTTGGATTTTGCGAGCCTTGATACATTCTAAAGCAAGATTTTGGTCGAGGGATAAGTTTGAGCTCTAACAATATGTCCTTAGATTGTTTATCGTTAAATAAAACCTTTAGTGGAAGTTGAACGCATGAAATTACCGTTTGTAGCCGCAATGATGGAGAAGATGAAAGGCGGGGATCGTCCTCCGTTTGAAAAGTACTACATTATTGTGTTTGTGGCGATTGCAGCGTTTCTAGTTGCTGATTTGGCGAATCTTTTTTCACGTCAGTATTTTATTCCCGATAACATTCCACCAAAGAAAGCCTCCGCTCCGAAAATGGCGCAAAATCGCAGTTATCAATTCCCTGGCATTGTTGCGCGCAATATATTTAATTCGGATGGCGTCATTCCACCAACCCAGAGTGAACTGCAAGGTGGGGGGACGGGTGACGACAACGATCCACGGCCATCGTCTCTCGCGCTGGATTTGGTGGGAACCTTGGTTCATGCCGATCCGACAAAATCTATCGCAACCATTAACATTCGCGGACAGAACAAAATCGAGTCCTTCGCTGTAGATGAAGAGATTAGCGGCATGGCACGTGTTACTCAGGTACTGCGCCAACGTGTGGTGTTTCGAAATTTACAGAATCAGATGTTGGAGTACATAGATGTTCCTGCCGATGCAGGGATGACATTGTCACTTGATCGTGGCGCCACAATGACTTTGCCAAAGGAGCAGGAAAAAACCGAATACACCTTCCCGCGCGCCGAGATCAATGCTCAGCTGGAGAATCTACCTGCATTGCTTCAACAGGCCCGAGTGGTTCCCGAGACCGGACCTGACGGACAAGTGCGCTGTTTTAAGATGGTGGAATTGCAATCGGGAAGCGTCTACGAAAAACTAGGATTGCGCATCGGCGATTGTATCAGCGCGGTCAATGGTGAGCCGATCAATAGTCCACAAAAAGCCATGGAACTCTACCAAACTCTCCGGGAGTCCCCCGACATCAAGCTCAGTTTCGATCGCAACGGAAAAAACGTCGATCACAGCTACCGCATCCAGTAGCGAAAAGGCGCGCCCCCCTTTTTTGTAGCGATGCTGCGTTAGCCTCGAGGCTAACGCAGCATCGCTACAAAAAAGGGGGGCGCGCTTTTTCGCGTAAAAAATACCTGTGTCATTGTAAAATCTCTGGATACCCAAGTGGTACCAATTTGGTTATTAAACACCACGAAGCCCAAATATTCGGGACGTTGAGAGGCTTCAAGGGTTATTAGGGATTATAATTACGGGGGTAATTTATGAGTTCTGTATTGTTGTTCGGTGGGCGTTCACTTCTCGACAAACCAGGAATTCGCGAGCACTTTTTGCGCATTCCAGAAGTTTCTTCAGTTCTTAAACAGGCACAAAAAGAGTTAGATTCAGAACCCAAAGGCGGCGCCTCTTGGAACACCTGCGATTTGATCACATTTGTTCAATCGGATGACAATGAATTCCATGCTAATACATTGTGGAAAGATCTCGTTGTTCAACTTGTGCAGGTGGGCTTGTACAAGCGCATGCAAAAATCTCTAGTTAAACCCAAGTTCATCATCGGTCGCTCAGGTGGAGTGTCGGCAATGGATGTTTGCTTGGGTCATCAGTCAGTGGTGGGGCTCATAGAGGCATTCAAAGCTGAGATGGAGTTCAAGGCACTGGCAGAGCAGAGTCAGGACATTTTAGTGGGCCAAAAACTGGAGCTTTCAAAGATGTATGTTTTGGGAGCCGATGGATATGTGGAGAGCCTGGGAGGCCGAAGCACTTCTTCTTTGCTAGAAGAAATCTCTAAAGATCACTTGCTCCACCAAGTCATTGCTCTTGGTGTGTCCGAGATGAACGTCGAGGCCAGTGAGATGTTCTATATTATGGACTCATTGGCGCTTGATCCGTTGCTAAACTGGATCCTTCCGCATTTAAAAGCCGCTTAATATATTTAAAGTTTTATTAGCTATTCCAGGCAAAGGTTTTTAAGACCTTTGTCTTTTTTTTATTGAGCGGTCGGAGTGCTGCTTAAGATTGCGGTGTTCTATTCCGATACACAGTATGTCCAAGGAAGGATTTATGAAAACAATAAACTGCGTTCTATTTGTATTTCTATTCTTAGTATCCTGTTCGTCTTACGATCTAAAGATCAATTCGGAGCCAAAAGGCGCCAAAGTCTTTATAAAATCGGACAAAGACAAAACCGAAGTGGGCACGACACCTATGGTGTTAGCTCCTCAGTACAAGGATCAACCATCCTATCAATTTGTGATCGAGAAGGACGGTTTTCATCCACAGACAGTGGTGATTGAAAAACGTTCGTTCGCGGCCGAGGCTGAGGTGTTTGCCAATCTTAAAAAGATTGAAACACTGGAAGTTCAGCTCAACGACCCTAAAGTTAAAGGCGAGTTGCAAAAAGTCACTCGCAAGGTGGCCAGCATTCAGTCTGAGCTGATCAAACGCAATTATGTAAATGCAGAAGGAATGGCTCAGGATCTTTTAAATGAGTATCCCTACTTCGCAGTTGGTTGGAATCTTCTCGGTAATTCCTATTACTTGCAGAACAAACACCAGGATGCACTAGCGGCTTACAGAAAAGCGTTGGAATTTGAGCCTGAAAATATAGAAACCAAAAACTTAATTCAAAAAATGGAAGACGTTCCGACACGAGGGGACCGCTAATGACACATTTTTTAGGTTTCATTGTATTTGCATTTGCAGTGCGGGCCGCCTTCCACGCACTCGGCGTGGGAATAGAGTTCTACTTTGACGAAGTGGCATTGATTATCGTGCTGGGTGGAACGATCACAGTAACGATGATCTCCTTTCCGATCAGTTATTTGCTCACATTAGTAGTGTCGCCGTTTAAAATGATTTTTGAGAAGAAGAATCAGTACGAGAAAACGGTTGAAACGCTGGTCAAAACCGCTCAAGCGGCGCAATCCTCTAAAGCCGCAATTCGCGATTTGGTGGATAACCCCAAGACAGAGCCCTTCCTTAAAGAATGTCTGGAACTATATCTCCTCGATATTGAACGCAATGATTTTAAGAACATCATGACCGAGCGTATTTACCGCGCTCGTCAGCGTGAAGAAGACCATATTGGCTTATTTCGCAAACTTGCTAAGTATCCACCCGCGTTTGGCCTTGTTGGAACGGTTTTAGGTCTGGTGAGCCTTATGCGCACAGTGGGGGATGGAGCCTCTGCATCGGAAATTGCCATGAAGATGGCCCTCGCTCTGGTTGCAACTCTTTATGGGTTGGCATTTGCCAACTTTATTTTAGCACCCATTGCCGAACACTTTACGTTCCGCGCCGAAGACCAAAAAGTATTCCGCGAACTCCAAGTGGAAGGTTTATTGATGATTTACGATAAAAAATCACCACTTGTAATTCAAGAAATGTTGAACTCCTTCCTGGATGTGAAGGATCGCATGGATGTTATCGGACTTAAGGAAAGGTTTGAGCAAAGTGCATGATGTTTTCGTACGCAACAAATTGAAAGAACGCCAGCACTCGGCAGAGATCGAGAACTCCTGGGAAATTAGCTACGGTGACATGATCACCTTGCTACTAGCTTTCTTTGTTATGTTTTTTAATATCAAGTCTGAAACGGTCAATATGAAGCTGATCAAGAAAGATTTGGACAAGTACTTTGCTCACAAAACAGAGGGCAGGGAGCCCACGTCGCAGCCCGGCTCGGCCGACGACCACGGTCCGCAAAAGGCCAATCTTCCGATCATTTCGAGCCAGGTGCAAAATAGTCTAAAAATAAAAAGCAATATATATGGACAAAACATTATGGTGGATTTTCCTGACGTGGAATTTTTCAAGTCGGGGCGAGTGGATCTCACCAAGGATGGAAAAAAAGCCCTCGAAGAATTCACCAAAGCGGTGAGCAATCATTTAGGCTCTTTTCGTTTGGTGGTGCGAGGCTATACTGACAACTCGCCACTGAAACACAGTCGTTTTAAGGATAATTTAGAGCTTTCCGCAGCTCGCTCGATTTCGGCCATTCGCTTTATGTCGACTCATGGAATTGCCACGCAATACATGCGCATTGCCGGTTATGGCGAGAGTGATGGTTCTCGAGAAGTGAAAACAACCAGCGCCAATCAAAGAAAAATTTCGATCGTTTTAGAGCCTTTAGAGCATGCCGAAAAAGCGGACGCTAAAAGCGCCAAAAAAGAAGACACCCGTGACAAAAAAGCTATCGAAGACGTTGAGGTCGCAAAGATAAATGTACCGGAGCAGAAAGTCCTCACCGGCGCAGATGCGCTCAGAGGCTATCTTGCATCGGCAAAAGCCTGGGTCGGGGAGCTTGAAGTTTCCGAAAAAATAGCAGCCGCCCGTGCACCAGCCACTTACTTTGAGTGGATCGAGGAGCGCCCATGGTATCAAAGTGCTCTCGAGTGGGCCATTGAACGCGAATTGCATGAGCGCGACATTTACAGCGACGAACAAATTAAAAAGATTATTAAAGATTTAAAGAAAAACAGAAACCAAGGACATGAGCCATGAAAAGATTAGTGATGTTTTTTGTCTTACTGGTGATGGCGAGCTCAACAATGGCCTCCATCATTCCGGAGATCGAGGACTATTACAATAAGAAGACGTCTGATTTTATTCAGACCCGCTTTCCACAGCGTCCCTACACCGTGTACGTAAAAGTCGACACAGGAGATACTCGTAATGTAAAGCGCGGCGAGCTTGCTGACCGCAAGACCACCAATCTTCCGTACCTGGATGTGACCGAAACAGGCAATGACTTTTGGGACCGCACGGATCTCCCGCTGGCGTCATTTTTACCTTATCTCAAGAACGTCTATATCAAAGTGGAAGTGGACGCGCACATAACAAGTGACGAGTTTGCGAAATTTAAAGAAGACCTCTTCCAGCATCTCAAGCTCAATGCCGCCACGGACCGTATTGAGGTTACGCAGATGAGTTGGTCGCCACAAAATGAAGTGATCCCCAAAAATTACATTTACGGCATTGCCCTCGGTGTACCTCTTTTGTTGATCCTCATGTTTATGGTTGTCACACGCATGAGCGTGCACAGCCTGGTTCGCGGCTTAGCGGAACCATTAAAAAATATTAGCAAATCTACAGATGCATTCGCTGGCCAGTCTATGGCAGTGAATCAGGGTAAAAAATCCTTCGACTCGGAAATAGGGAAAAAAGATTTCGTTGGCTCTGATAACGAGCGCGAGCAGATTACAGATCTTTTAGAAAAGACGCGTCCATTTTTTAATGATCTCGACGGCAAAACGTTGTCGTTCATTGAGAAGTGGGGGGAGCAGCTTCCTTCGGCAATGGGTGCAATTCTTGTTGAAATGAACGCAGAGGTCGTAAAAGAACAATTTCGCTGGGGTACGGGCACGTGGTGGACACAAGCATTAACACAACCTGGTCAATGGAACTCCAAAATGTTTATGATTCTCACTGACGCTCACCACGAGTTGCGCAAGGCCGAACTTTTGGCGCAAAAGAACGTGGTTTCGAGTGATGAAAAAATGTTGTCACTCGCTTTGGCACGCTTGTCACCGCGTGAGATCGGCATGATCTTAAAAGGCAAGTCTCTCGACGTCTCTGAACCGGTGTTGAGTCTGCTACCGCAATCCGTAGTTATCAATGTGTGTAAGTATATGTATCCCGGTGAATGGGGTAAAATCATCGACAAAAGCCGTCAGGGCAAAAAAGTTATACCCGAGGCATTGCGCAAGGAAGTTTATAAAAAAGCGGTGGAGATCAAAGCCCTTCGTGACGAATCCGATGTAAGCCTCCTGTTCCTCGAGGCGGATTTGGTGAAGTATTTAAACGCTGCTGTCACTAAAGATGAACGTGAGGTGTATCGCACTCTTCCCGAGAGTTCGAACATTATAAAAAAGCGCCACCCATTTTACCGTGTATTCGAATCCTCTGTGGATACTCTTAAGAAGCTTGCCGTCGATGTGTCTCTGGAAGATTGGGCTGCGGCTTTGATCGATTGTGACCGTGACGAGATCGATAAAATTATGATGTACTTTACTGACCGTCAAAAATTCCTGGTGCGTTCAATGACCGAACAGATTAAGCAATTGCCGGATGTTGGGGATAGAAAAATCGTAGCAAAAAGATTTATTGCTGAACAATGTGCAATAGTGCACGGTGTAGCAAAAGCTGCGACATCAAGCACGGAAAGCGACTCGAACAGTGCCGCTGCTTAAAACATTCGTCATTCTAGCAGCATCGCTGTTGGCGAGTCAGGCTCAGGCTGAGAACACAATTATTTCTGCAAAAGCAGGGTATTGGTCCTTTGACACTGAGAACGTTCGCGGCAGACCGGAGTCGAGCAGTGGCTTTGGTGCCTACTCGCTCGAAATCGGCTATAGCTTCGCACGCCATTTATTGGGTGTGGTAGGAGCCAATCTTTTGCTAAGCGATGGTATTTCAGGAAGCAGTGGCTTTGGTATCGATGCAGGTGTTCGCTACTATCCGTTTACAGATGCAACACGCGTCGATACACAGACAGAAGACACCTTTGTCCGCGTGAATGAACGATGGCGACCTTATGCCGGCTTATTTTTTCGCCAGCGTGATTTTAATATCGCTTTGCAATCGGGATACGTGGGCCCCGGCCTTAGCGTCGGCGTAGACTACAACTACTCCTCGAATTGGTTATTGAGCTTTGAAGGCCGTTACGACACTCTCTACGGCTCGGGCGATGCCACAGCGACACAGATCAATTTCCTCATCGGCATAGGGATCGAACTCTAGATTCCCTTCTCGCTTAAAGTCCAGGCCGAATACCCAAGTGATTTTCCTTAGTGATACGATGGGGCCAACGGTGGGGGCTTAGTGATCATAAGGAATATAATTTTTATTGGTCTTATTGGTGTTGTTCTCTCCTGTGCGACCCCATCTCACAATCCATTTTTAGAGCGCCGGCCCGCAAATGAGAGTTCGAAGGCAATAAGTGAAGAAGAGATAGTTCGATATTTCAAATACGTTTTGGATTTTCGTTCTAAGGAAGCCGACGTTTTTAAGGTGGTGAGACTACCTATTAACGATGCTTCCGATATTTCCCCAAGCGATGCTATGTTGAAGGTGGCGCAAATCATGGAGGCCGTCGATACGCCATCAGAGAGCGCTGCAATTGCTCCGCTATTGGCTGAAACTGAAGATCATCCATTAAAACTCAGTCAGTTCCATGAAATCATTTTAAATCGCTTTACAAGGGCTCAGCGGGACGAGCTGGCCAAAATTTGTTTCTTGGGTGCCGCCCATGTGGGCGATCGGTTTTATGTATCCACGTTTCTCATGATGAACACCTGCCGGTGGGTTTCCGCGTTTCACGATGAATCAGAAGTGCGCGATGCTCTTTTAATGTTTCCGAAAAAGCCCGAAGGAGTCAGGTACGACGGGCAATATGGTTACCATGTATACACGAATAAAAAATTGGAAAATCACGTTCAGATATTAACTGCAGCCATAAATACCAACCGCGTCGAATTCTATAAAATGTTTCATGCGCTGCCCAAAAGTATTACTGACAAATTTACGACAAACACTGATCGCACGGACGAGGCATCTAAAATTGAACCTTTCGATCTGCTGGCCACCTACACCACGTCCTTGATAATTCGCAAAGGAATGGGCACGGATCTCGAGAGTGGAGAGTTACTTAATAAAATACAGATCAGCAAACTGAGTCAAAAGGGCCTGGCGCGATTGTTTCACATGATGGGTAAAGGCAACGAGGCGGTGAACAAGCTTCCCAGCGTTTCCATGATTCGCAACGATAGCGCTGTTACCTTGTTATGTGCAAATGGGATGTTTGATAGTCGTAAGACGCAGGTCAGTGGTGATCAGGTATGGTACCGCGGGTATAATGGTACAGATCTGATCGAGTGGTGGAATCCCAGTCGTAATCTCCAGCAGTTTGTCAGTAAGGGCTTTAGTGCGGTCAATTTAACCTGTAATTCGGTGGACTATCGAGTTGTGTTTCAAAACCTTCCCATGGATCCGATTCCAGCGCCTCGGGAAATGGATCTTTCCACAAAAAGTGACGTGCACGCGCTAATGACTATATCATTGACCTCAGAGATCGATCGCACCGCTGTAGAAACAGCAAGAATGTTTGTCAAGTCGCTGACCGGTTGGGAAGTAGTAGGCGACATTGAATCTGTAGACACTTTGCAATTTATGGGAAAATACCTTCCACGAGTGGATGCCTACTTTCCTGTAATGCATGCGATGGACGTTAATTACTTCCATGTTGGAACGAAAAACAGTTTACTGCTTCGAATGGATAAAAAAGTAAAAAATTTGAAGGGTAATGAGACCACATTGCATTTGGCGGTTTTGCTACCCGATAGTTCGAAGATGTTCGAGAGTGTTATTCTAAAGCCAGATGATTTGGCGAAAATGCTCGACAGGCGTTACCAAGTCAATCCGTCGCCACTCTTTCTTATGAACAATTCATGCGCATCGGAAAAAACGTTGATGGCGTGGACCCTGGTTTACCGTCGTGCACTTGCAGTGCGTGAGGCTCGCGGCGATAGAAATTCTCAAGTTCGCGACTTTCCACATATCATTGGTTCCAAGCGGTACTTTGGAACCTCGAGCCTGATTGAGATTTTCTCGCACTCCAACTATCCGCTAAAATCATTGGAAATGCTTGGCCAGGGCCAATCTGTGGCGAAGATCGTTGAGTTTCTTAGCACGCCACAGGACAAGGGATTTATAAGTGGTCTTACGGGCTTTTTTAAGGATAACAAAGAGCAGCTCTCTGAGGCCGAAACCTTCGAACCTGTGTATATTATGGATTATCCTGAGTTGTTGTCGACGGGTGGAATTAAAATTTCGGTGACGAGTCGGGCGGTCAAAGGCACTGACGAGTACTAGCTCGCCATTTACGGCGAGAGCTTGAGCTTTTTGATCACATGATTGCTCGAGTCGCTAATGTACAAGTCACCATTACTATCAAATGCGAGGCCCGTAGGGTTGTTGAGTGTGGCTTGTGTGCCGGCAACGCCCTCTTGTGCGAAGTCGAGAGTCGTTCCCGCGCGGGGAGAGGCCTCCGGATAACCTGCCACAGTGTTAACGGTTCCTGTGGTTAAGTTAATACAACGAACATTGTGACGGCCCCGTTGCGAATAGCAGAGACGGCCGGTTTGAAATGCAAGACCTGTCGGAGTGTCGCAGCGGGAGGTGGAGGCGAGAACGCCTTCAGAAACACTGCCAGTGCCGCCACTGAAGCAGCCGATAGTGGCCACGTTTCCGGCGGGGACAGTGATCGCGCCGATGGAGACTGGTATCGCCCCGCGGTTCCAGAAGCGGATCTTGTGATTGGAATAGTCAGAGAGAAACATATTGCCGTTGTTATCAAAAGCGATATCACGCGGGCGATTGAACAGTGCTGAGCCGGCTGCGAGGTTTTGGCTCACAGGATCTCCCGACGTTCCACACGTGCCGAGCACGTTGTTCATCACTCCCGTACTTGTGAGTTCACGAATACAGTGGTTCGCTGAATCAACAACGAACAGTGATGTTCCATAGGCGCGCACGGACGACGGAAAATTGAGTTGCGTATCCACACCCTGTTGTCCAGAGGCGCCGTTACCAACGCCAGCAACATAATTTCCACCAACGGTATTGACGCGATCTTGTTGTATAAACGTGTTAAAGAAGGTGTCGTCAGTAGGGGTGCGATTCCAGTAGCGGAAGTTGTGGCCAGCACCATTGATTTGCAAAATAGAACCATTGCTGAGGATCTCAACGCCATTCATGACGTTGTTCGTGGCATCGTACTGGGTGCGCAGTAACAGGTTGGGCGCAAAATCGTTATCGATCGTTGGGTCGCCAGCACCTTTGCCCATTACTGTTGAGATGATTCCATAACGAGTGATGCGGCGAACGCCGTAGTTCGTCATATCTACGAAGTAGACTTCACCGGCAGTGTTGTCCACCGCGACGCCTCCGGGAACATTGAATAAGTGATCCATGGTCGGCAGTGGTAGGTCGCCGTAATATCCACTTTTGCCGCGCCCGCTTCCGGCCAATGCGACAACGCGCTCGAGAGCTAAGTCCACTTCGCGCAATCGGTAATTGGAATAATCTGTAAACAAAATACGCGTGGGGTCTAGCACATCAACACTAATAGAATAAGGTTCGTTGAGGTGAGCACTCGGGACAACCACTGAGGATCCGTTGTAGCTCGCTGTGCCGCTGTTCATGCGCCCAGCCGTTTTTGCCACGAAAGTGCGGCCACCGATAGTGATGTCTGAGGCGGTGTTGTTAAAGAGTACGATAGAATGGCGTGAGCGTGCCGTGACGTAGAGTTCATTTCCGCCATTTCGAACAGCGATGCCCGATGGATTACCGATAGGCATGGAGAGAGGATTGGCGGCTACGGGTGGAACACCTGTGGCGCCATTGCCAGCGATGGTGCTCATCAATCCGTTGCCAACGATAACTTGATCGGGATTGCCCGCCCAGAAAGTGCGCGAAACACCCGTCGTATTGATGTAGCGTACGTTGTGCCCAGTGAGTGAGGTCATGTAAATTCCAGTGGCATCCACGTGTAAACCGTACACGTTCCCCACGCCACCCGACGTCGGCGCCACACCGTTGCCAGTGACGTTGTTGGATCCCGTGCCCGCAGTCATGTAGGCTAGATCAGTTGCCAAATCCCAGCGCTTCACGCGGTGAGCTCCAGTGCACGCAACATAAAGGCTGCCACTATAGTAGCTGAGAGTAGCCGGGTTCGAACAATTGTGATTGTATGCGAGCGATCCATCGGTGTGAAGTCCTGCTGCGCCCATTCCAATGAACACAATTCCTGCGGAGTTTACATATTTTACGCGGCTCCCAGAATATTCAGCAATATAAAGTGTGTCTGTGAGATCGTTGTACCATAGTCCACGCGGGTTGTTCAGTTCCGATTGGAGTGCAGGAATACCGGCCGCGCCACTCGCAGCATCACCTGTGCCCGCCACGACACGAACAGTGTTTGCCGCAATAACAACTCCAATGCGTGTCACATCAGACGCCGTTTTGTTCCAATACCACACCACATTGTTGTCGAGGTCAGAGAGGAAAACGTTCCCTAAAGCATCTTGCGCGTGACCAATAGGTCGCAAGCGCAATGGATAAGTGGTGTTGTTGTGAGCCAGGCCATTGCCTTTGTGCGGCCCACCGCCGTATGTACAAATTTGATTCTGTTGGAGTGTGTTACACGCTTGCGGAAAGTAATTGGCTTCTGCATTCCAGCTGTGACTTGTGCTGGCGGTACCATCACTCACAGTGAGAGTAATGGTGAACGCGCCTATGATGCTGGCGTCACCTGTAAGAGTGGCAGTTCCCGTTGTGCCGACCAAATAGGAGGAGGACAAACCGTTCAGCGTCCACGTGTAAATAAGGGTGTCGTTGTTGGGATCTGAAGCAGTAGCAGATATATTAACCGCGGCACCTAATGATACGCGGGGTGTCCCGGTTGTCACTGGAGTGATCAGTGGCGCGCCATTCACTTTTACGCTCCATACGCGCTCGCGCACATCCACCCCATCGCTCACGGAAATTTTGATTTCGTGCACGCCGATATTGAGGTTGGTCGCCGCAAATAAAAAACTCGCAGTTGTGTTCACTAAGGAGCCGTCCACTTGCCACGAATAACTCACTGTGCGCTGGCTGGGAGCTTTTGCCAAAACAAAAAAAGTTTCGTCTTGTCCCACTTCCAAAGTGAGAGAGGCGACATCGGGAAGAGTTTGTTCGATTGTGAGTTGGTCAATGTTGGTGTCGTCTCCGCCTAAAATATCAAATGCGCTGTCGCTTTTTTTGCACGACAGTAGTGTCACGGCAATGGCGCCAAAGAGGAGAGTGCGAAAATGAGACAGGAAATTAGGTGTCACACCAATTTATCGGAGTCCTCTGTGCGACCTTGAATTTTCGACCAATTTCGAGACCTTTGCCGGAATAGTCCTCTAGGTTTGAGACGAAACCTGTCTCGTAGAGAGACACTGCTCGCCACGGGGAAACGGAACGTTTTCGCGCCTAGAGATGCACTAAATTAAAATCGGGAGGGGCCGCAAAGGGATTTGGTTTTAGAAAAGAGGGGAGTTCTTCCTCTGGGGAAAATACAGAGTAGTAGCCAAACGGCAGTTTGGTCGTCATGAACGAAAGTGGAGCGCGGGTGTGAAAATCCCCAAAATAATTCGTGTGAACAAGAATTTCACCGCGCTGAGATTCGGCATAGGCCCGACAAATCATCGAGTAAAACACTTCGGGATTATCTACCGCACAGTGAGTGATATATTTGAGCTGAAATGGCTGATTCACCTGAGGCATAAAATGGGTCATGCGCAAGGTAGAGGTGATGTCGAGTGTGCCCCGCAAAAGTTCCGCCTCCGGTGAGTAGCCGCGCACGACGTACTGCTGAACTCCACTGTTGTTCCAGGGCGCCATGCAGCCAATGATTTCGTTTTTGTAATTGCGCGCGATTAAAAAATTACTCACCGAAAAATTAGGCCATGTTCTAAAACGATCGAGCAGGCGTTCTTTATCTGTATTGATGAATATACGGCTCCCCACTTTTCGTTGCATCATGTAGTCGCTCAGCTCTTCCAGGTCGGATTCCCAGGCATGACTGATACGAATGGCCGGAATAGGATTTGGAGACCACGGCCAGCGACCGAGGAAGAACACCAAATTGAGTTTACGCATGAGGTAGTAGTGAGGAAGATTGCGCTTGAGGCGGCGGGGCCGGATCAAGGCATTGTAAGCCTGGTTTTCAAATTGCTCGATGCAGGTGAACACGTATTTGCAGTTCTTCGCTTCGATGGTCTTGTAGTAGTAGGGAATAAAATATTCCGTCCAATTTTGCACAGCTTTGCGGGTTTGAGAAATGCGCAGATCACATAAATAGCCGAACAACTGTTCTTGGCGGTTGACGTAGCCTTTAATAAACAATATCGACGCCGCTCCGACAAGTTCGTCGCCATCCATCAACATAATTGTAACAAAATCATCAGTGAGTAGGCGGTAGTTATCAAAGAAACTATTGGTGCGGCGAACGGAATAGTTCACGTGTCCTGAGATGATCTGTTGTTCAAAAAACTTTTTGAGCAGCTCTGAATGTCGTTCTTCCGCTTGAATCAGTTGCAGCATAGACTCAGTTTTTCTCCCACTGCACGTCTTCAACGCCCAAATTGCGGTTGAAAAATCGCGCCAGTACAAAAAAATAATCGCTCAGACGATTCAAGTAGGGGATTACGGTTTCGGGAACTGCTTCGAGCGCGGCCAATCGGCACGCTTCCCGCTCAGCGCGGCGGCAAACGGTGCGCAACACATGAGCTTGCGCCGCCAACATATTTCCCCCGGGCAATATAAAACTTTTAAGATCCGGCAGTTCGTTGTTCATAGTGTCGATTTCTTTTTCGATGGCGCTGATATGCTCATTGGTGATCTGAGGAAGCGTCTTGGCGATCTCCGCATCGATATTGGCCAGTTGGCTTCCGGCATTGAACAAATGATTTTGGGTTTGCTTTAAGAACCTTTCGGCGCCCTGAAAGGCGTACGCTTCGAGCAGACTGGTGAGAATTCCTATCTGTGCATTGAGCTCATCCACTGTCCCATAGACATCGAGTCGGTGCGCCCCTTTCTCGATTCGTTTTCCACTCACGAGGGAGGTGGTGCCCTTGTCGCCAGTTTTTGTATAGATTTTTGTAGATGCCAAACTCCACCTCTTTGATGTAATATGAGCTATGATTTATCATAAATCCGATGACGGTCAGGTTCTACCTTTTTTTGTGACAATTCCACATTCGGGCGAGTTGATTCCAGCCGAGGCGACTTGGCTAAACGGCCTGTCGGAGCCTCATCTCATGCGCGATGTGGACCGTTATGTTGATAAACTCTATACAGATCACTTAAAACGCTTACACATTCCCTACATTCAGGCTGAATGTCACCGCTATGTGATCGATCTCAATCGGTTGCCGGGTGATTACGATGCGCAGGCTGTAAAAAACGCCGTCAACCCGGCGGGCACACATCCCAAAGGCCTGCACTGGTGTGTGACCACAATTGGAGAAGTCTTGATTGCAGAGGCGATGGCGCCGGATCAGCATGATCTTTTGGTGATGAAGTACTATCAGCCCTTTCATGATCAAGTGCGCAGTGTATTTGCTGAATACGGTAAGGGCCCGGTGTTTCATTTGGATGCGCACAGTATGCCGTCCATGGGCACCGGATTGCACAATGATCCTGGCGAAGAGCGGGCCGATGTGGTGGTGAGTGATTTTCACGGAAAGAGTTGTCGTCGTGACTTCACCGAGCTGGTGATCGCTGCATACTCAGCACAGGGGTTTAAAGTTTCCTACAACTGGCCTTATTTTGGCGGCGGTATCACCCAAATGTATGGTCGCCCGGAAGACAATCATCACACTCTACAGGTGGAACTCAATCGCAAAGTTTACATGAACGAAGAGACTAAAAAAATGAGTCCGCAATTTGTGGAGACTCAAGTTAAAATCGGCAATGCTCTTGAGTTCATTCACCGCGAACTTCGCAATTTCAAATAGTTTTGATCAGAACATTTCCTGTTTACAGCGTCGGTGCAGTCTCCGCTCGGCATTTTACTCATTTGCATTTTGTGCGGACGGCCATCCTGGCCTGCGCCACCGTCGGCGAATGCCGATCGCGTCACGCTCGGTGGAGCCCGCACAAAAAACAAATGAGTAAAATGCCGAGCGGAGACTGCACCTCAGTGAGGGGTGTGGAACGATTTCAGATCTTAAATTTGGTGCGTGATCTTTGGGCCATTTGAGGTGGAACTGCGGTTTATTCATGGAGTCGATTTTGGCTTTCTCAGTTATTGCTTGTTTCAGAGGTAAAAGGTCAGAGATGATGAGTGGGCAATCGGCTTGGAAACTGCTTTTTATTTGTGGGGGAATCATGGGTGCTCTTAAAAATATTTTTATCGGTAGTGTTTTTAGTGTGCTGGCGCCATTTGTGGCGATGGCAGCCAACGAGGATGTGGCGGCCGCCGTGGTTTGCAGGGGAGTGGACGGCGCGGTTGTCAGTGTGGAGTCGCATGATGTGTATGAGGGGCGCACTTTGCATAAAATGAACTTTTCGACGGCTGGAGATTCACTGGAAAATTCTCTCCTCCAGGTTCGGCAAAAGTTAGAAGTTCTTTTTACCAGTGTAACACTACCGATGTCTCCGGCCGAACAGTTGGACAAAGTTCAAAATAAATTTACGATTTCCCAAGATGACGTCACTTGGGCACCAATCAACGACACAACAGCTGTGCTGCCTGCGGGTTGCGGGCTTGAGCGCATGGCGGATAGTCAAGGCGATCAGTTGCAGATCCATGGCGCATTGTGGACCCAGATGGACTCATTGAACCAAGCCGCGGTGATTGTTCACGAAGCGCTTCGCCTATTCCATTACCCTGCTGCCGATCTCCAGCGCGGGCGCAAAGTCGTGGCAGTGCTGTTTTCGGATGTAGCCTTAGAGCCTATCATGGCTGGGGTGCCAGAAGATGCCAACGAATGCACGGCCTACAACGTTCTAAAACCCGACGACGTGGCTTTTCACTTTTACAAATTTCAAAATCCAAAAAATGACATCGAAGAGGTTCTGCAGTTTACAAAATTCCGTGGGCAACTGCCGTTGAGTCCCACGACGGTGACGACGCCCAAGTGGTCATGGCCTAAAGAAGACGGCGATCTTTATACAGAGGTGCAATCAAATCTTGAGGATTTTGAGCACCTGTTCATCCGTCGTGAATTTCCGGCGACAGGTGACGCCGTTACTTTTTACTTTGATGAACTGAGCGGCGACTACCAGGTGTCCTGCGCCAAACCACCACAATCGCCACTGGGACTCCTGAAAATCACTTCGCTGGGTGCGTTTGAGAACGTAGCGGTCGGGGGCCGCAGAACACTGATGTTTGAGGTTTCTAATTTGGGAGAGGGTAAAGCTCTCTCCATGACCTTTAGTGCGTTAGCGGCGCCGTTTTCTTTTGCCGGTGGAACTTATCCTGGACAAGGTGGAACGTGCGGGGCGAATCTTGCGGCAAAATCGAAGTGCAGTTTAGCAGTGCAGTTTGCTCCCACCAGCACCGGACCGTTTTCCAGCACTCTCATCATGAAGTACAACAATGGCACTTCCGCGGATCAAGCGGCGGTGGACATGAGCGGCGTTGGTGCAAGCCCGGCGCTCGTCACAATTTCGGGAGCGTCCACTTCGGCCTACGATTTTGGAACCGTCACTGCTGGTGCGAGCCGCGAGACAATTATTCAGATGAGCAATGCGGGCGGCATTCGCGCTACCGGTATTCGCGAACAGGGTCTAGAGGCACCGTTTGCATTTAAGGGCGGAAAATATCCCGGTGAAGGCGGGACGTGCGGTGAGGCTCTCGATGCCAATACCAATTGCAATCTCGTTGTTGTTTTTCAACCGACATCTGTGGCCGTGTTCAAAGACGCTCTAGAAGTATTCTATTCCAATGGTGCCACCGAGAACATGACGGCCCGATCGCTAGTCGGAACTGGCGGAGCGCCGGGTATTCTCACAATGAGTGGTGTTGAACCTCTCGATCTGGGAGTGGTTGCCGTTGGCAGCTCGCTCGATGTGACACTCACTCTGACCAATACCGGTTCCTCGCAAATAGCCGATATGACAGGGCTCGGGATGGCAGCGCCATTTACGTTTGCAAATGGATACTATCCAGGAAAGTCGGGAACCTGCTACAAAACCCTTCAGCCGAAAGCGACGTGCACTATTGTGGTTCGCTTTACACCTACAGTGACAAGCAGTTCTTCAGACACAGTGGACGTCAGCTACTATGACGGTGCAAAAAAACAGATTGCGAGCAAAACACTCATTGCCAGTGGTGCAAGCCCGGCGGTGCTCACGCTCAGTGATGCCCCCAAATTCAATTTTGGGTTTGTATCGCCTGGATCGACCGTGGAACACGTATTCACCATGGCCAATCTTGGAGCGGTTCCCGCTACAGCGATTCAAGTGAATGAGTTCGCCCTGCCGTTTCAATTTGTGGGTGGCCAGTACCCGGGGAAAGGGGGCACTTGCTCCTCCACACTCTCCGCGGGTGCCACGTGCACACTGCGCGTGAGTTTTGCGCCCGAGAATGATGGCGCCTACGACACCGCACTCAATATCAGTTATTCAAATGGAATTGTCGCCGCTGCGATTAGCCGCGAAATCAGTGGCAGAGCCGGGGAACCTGCGCAACTGGTGACGGCCAGTGGCACCGTTCACTCCTTCGGACCCGCAAATTTGCAGTCCACTCAAGAGACGAGCATCACCATTGTGAACACCGGAAAAACCGTTGCCACGAATTTAAAAACTGCGGCTTTGCTTGAGGCTCCGTTTGCGTTCAAAGGTGGAAAATTTCCAGGCGAAGGAGGCACCTGCGGAGAGACTCTCGAGATCTTCGACTCGTGCTCCGTGGTGATCACGTTTTCGCCGACTCTGGCAGGTCTGCACAAAGACGCACTGGCGCTTTCCTACTTTAACGGGGTGGCCCAGCAAATAGTTGTGCAATATCTGGAAGGTACAGGGATTTCATCGCGTGGGAATGATCCTTGGAATCTGCTCTTCACCGGGCTGTAGAATTTTTTAAGCCCCCTGCGGCATGAACTTCAGGGGCTGACAACTCCCGCCAATTTCTCTATGGTGCGGGAGTGCAATTCCGTAAAATAATCAAGTCGTTAGCCTCTCTCAAATTGGCCGTGGTCGTGATCGCCTCGATAGGCACGCTCGTTGCGTGGGGAACCATCGTTGAGGCGCGCTACATGGATGCGCGCATCGCTCAGGAAACCGTTTATCACAGCTGGCTTTCGTACACTATATTTACAGTTTTTGCGATCAATCTCATCGCCGTCATTATCGATCGTTACCCTTGGAAAAAGCATCACATCGGATTTATCTCGGCGCATGTCGGGATTCTTGCATTGCTGTGGGGCTCGGTCATCACGCGCTACTGGGGTGTTGATGGATCCATGAACATTCCCATTGGTCAGGCGAGCGATCAGGTGATGGTGAGTGAAACAGATCTCCTCATCTACACCACACTCACCGGGGAAAGTTACCGAAAACTCGCAGAATACCCAGTCAACTTTTGGCAAAACGAACCGAGTCCTTCCAAGCCGATGAAAATCGCGTTGGGAGCCAATGAACTGCAGATCATTGATTTTTACCGGTACGCACTCGTCGACAGCAAGGTGAACGCCTCGACAGAAGCCAACGACGGTCCGGCGCTTCGCTATCAAATTTCTAACGACAAAGTTGCACAGACCGATTGGCTGGTTTCTAAAACCGGCCAACCGGCTGAGACCGCGCTGGGCCCTGCACGTATTGTAATGACATTAGATGATTACAAATACACCGATGGCAACGTACTGGTGTTACGCCCTCTCAATGACGACGAGGTCGAGTACAAAGTTTACAGCGATCGCCAAAAAGGAATGATCAACTCGGGCCGTGCCAAGGCGGGGGCGCACTTCAATTTAGGTTGGATGAACTTGGAATTCCGTTTGCTCAAGTACCACCGCCACGCCAAACAAGAAGTGAAGTTTGTGAAAAAAGAACAGTCCACACCGGAGACCACCTCGGCCATTAAGTTCTCCTACAAAGGTCAAGAGGGTTGGATTGGCTCCAACTCCATCGCGCGTTTGTATGGCGATTCGGAAATGTACATCGTGGCCTACGGCAATCGCCGCATTCCACTCAATTTTAAAATGACGCTCAAAAATTTTGATGTGGGTCGCTATCAAGGCACTATGAGAGCGAGCAGTTACGAAAGTGTCGTCAGCGTACCGGGCTTGGGAAATGATATTAAGATCTCGATGAATGAGCCACTTCACCATGCGGGCTTTACATTTTATCAAGCCTCCTTTCAGGAAGACGAAACGGGAAAACCTGTGGCGTCGATCTTTTCGGTAAATTATGACCCAGGTCGCTGGGTGAAGTACTTGGGTTCGTTATTGATCGTGTTCGGCTCCATCCACCTGTTCTATCGCCGGTGGAAGGCTGCTCGAAAAAATGGAGGGACACAAAATGCGTCGTACAATGTCTAGTTTATTGCTCGGTGGAGTTGTTGTGGTTACGGCATTGGTTTCGCTAACCGCCCATAGCGCTACCGAATTTACCTTTGAAACTCTCCCGGTGCAAAATGGCGGTCGCTTAAAACCTTACGACACGTATGCACGTGAATCCCTCATGCTGATGCACGGTTCAGCGAAATTCAAACGGGAAGACGAATCCGAAGAGTCTAAAAAAACGAGCCGCAAAGCCGCTCATGTGATCGCGACGATGATCATGGCACCAGAGATGTGGGAGAACATACCGTTTATCCGCGTCGATCACCTGGGTTTAAAAAAAGCACTGGGATTGCCCGAGGATCAAAAGTATTTTAAGCCGGGAGAGCTCAATCGCAACCCACGCTTGGGAGTGTTGATCGGCGATCTCAATGGCAAACGCGTCGGCAAAGAAAAACTCAACCCCTTCGACCAGGCGGCTCAGCGCCTGGAATCACAACTTATCATTTTTCATGAACTGCAATCGGGCGGTATTCGCGTGGTTCCTTCTGCAGACCCGCAATCAAACAATTGGCAGGTCTTAGCCGAAAGCACCGACGTCCAAAAAGATCTATTTTTTAAAGCCCTGCGCTCCTATGTTCTTACCTTTACAAGTGAGGGCGGCGCCTCTGCCGAAAAAGACCAGGCCTTAACAAAAGACGTTGAGGCATTTGTTGCGGGGATGTCCTCTATCAATGCATCCGTTTATCCAAAAGCGAGCGACATGAAGGTTGAGTACCATTACAATGCGCTCGCGCCGTTTCAGTGGTCTTGGGTGTTTTACACTCTTGCTGCAATACTTATGTTTTTAGGCGGTTTGTTTGCGCGTAAAGTTTTTTACATTGCATCGTGGATATCGGTCGCATTGGCATTCGCACTGCACACCTACGGTTTTGCTCTCCGTGTGTACATCACCGAGCGCCCCCCGGTCTCGAATATGTATGAGACGGTGGTATGGGTGGCGTGGGGCGTGATCGTATTCACGGCGCTGTTTTCTTTGATCAAAAAGAAAAAGTACATTCTCCTCGCCGGCGCCATGATCGCAGCCCTGTGTATGATTGTGGCCGATCGTGCCCCATTAATACTCGACGGAACGTTGCAGCCGCTAGAGCCGGTCTTGCGCAGTAATTTGTGGCTTATTATTCACGTGATGACTATTACTTTGAGCTATGCCGCCTTCTTTTTAGCGCTTGGAATTAGCAATGTGGCATTGTTTCACTTGATTCGAGGCGAGAGCGTCAATTCGCCGCTCATTCGCGATTATGTGGATACCACGTACCGCGCGATGCAAGTGGGTGTGGTGTTGCTTGCGGCCGGCACAATTCTCGGTGGTGTATGGGCAGATTACTCATGGGGAAGATTCTGGGGCTGGGATCCAAAAGAAACTTGGGCATTGATTGCACTGCTGGGTTATCTAGCTCTTCTGCATAGCCGCCTCGCGGGCTTGGTGAAAAACTTTGGAATGCTCGCAGGTTCCATCATCGCGTTCAACCTTGTGATGATGGCCTGGTATGGGGTAAACTTTGTTTTAGGCGCCGGTCTCCATTCCTATGGTTTTGGGGCGGGTGGCATTGAATATGTTGCGGGTTTCGTGTGTCTACAATTTATATATGTGTTCTTTGCCTATGTGATGATGCTCGGCAAAGAAAAAGAACTTCGAAAGGGATCGGTGTAAACTCATGGCTGATGTAAAACAGACAATCAAAGAAAAGCTTGAAGACCTGGACACTCCTGAAGAGTTCGCGGAGGCCATGAATGAGATCGGCATGGAGCTGATGGATTCCGGCGAATTGGATTCTGACGAGGTGGTGTGGGAAGTGGCACGGCAAATCTGGAAAGACATGGACCCCAGCTTCGAAGCGGCAGTGAGCGACGAGTTCGATCGCATCGTCGAAGAATCGTAAAATAAGCGAGGTACCAATGAAAAGAGCGAAGGCTTTGGCTTCGCTCTTAAAATCCTTTCCTGGTTAAAAGGTTGAACTTTAGAAATCTTTGCCACATTCCTTTCCTGGTAAAAATATCGGCAAAGATTTTTCTACAGAAAAAAATCACAAAATTCTAAAGGTTCTAAACCGGTGGGCTTAAGCCAGAACGCCAGTGGTAGTGGCCGGCGGAGCGATAAGGACGGGAATGGCTCCAATGGGGGGAGAGGAGCGGGTTATCGCTAGAGCTGGAAAGCTCGATGGGGAGGCCGGCGAAGTCAAACGGCGGAACAGCTCCTTTCGGGAGTGGCAATGCGCCCAAACGAGCGCGCGGCGAAATCGAGTTTTTCGCCAGTTTGTATTTGAGGAGTGGGGGAGAAGAGAGTGACGATTTGAGTGTTCGCTCAGACTCGAGCCCCGAAAGCCAAAGGCAGCTTCCAAAGATCAGACCCGAAAATACGAACCGCTTTTGCGTCGTCATATATATAGAGTGAACTCTTCAAAAGAATCGTCAAGGCAACCCCACGAGGAAAACCGATAAACCCCTCCGAACTGCAGACTTCGGTCACCCAAGATCAAAACTACCGCAAAGCATTATCCTTCAACAAACCAACCACTTACCTCAATAACCTAAAATCGAAACATAATAATTGCCCAAAACTCAACCAGCCCAACTCCCGCGAACAATCAAGTCGAGTTCTCACTAAAAAAAATTCACCCCCCACAATGAAAACCGAATTCAAAGACACTGAAACCCATTCTCAACAAACCAGAAAATACTCGCACCACCCAACCCATCCAAGAGGAGAAAATGGATCACGCAGTGATTAAAGTTTTCATCTGAGAATCACTCTCAATGCCGACACAAGCACCATATTTTCCAAACGTAAAATACCATTTTTGCCGCGCCAGTGGCTGCGCTCGCGGCTCGAGGCGCAGGGATGCGCCGAGTGGATCAAGGATGATCACGTCGCCGCGAGCGCAGCCACTGGCGCGGCAAAAAAACCAACTATGATGGAAAAATAAGATGCGCAAACAAAGAGCAGTGACTTTTCCACGACACAAAAACGACGATTTCCAACAAGTGATGCACCGTTTACGACAACGTGTCATTTTCAATGAGTTTTCAAATAATTATTTTCAATATTCAATAATTTAGATAAATCATGGAAGATTAATAAAACTTAAAAGCGAACGCCGTAGTGGCAAGTGATGTCTTCAGAGAGGAGAGCGGATGGCGATTCAACACGCGCTCAAGACGCCAGTAAAATGGTCCGTCTTGATAACCCTACTTTCAATAACGGTGGGATGTAAATGGGGTCATATCGGTTACAACACCGGTTATGCGCCGGAACAGCCGTTGCCATTTTCCCACAAACAGCACACGACAGATTACAAAATTCCATGTTTGTACTGTCACACGCAAGTGGAGTACGCCAAGGCCTCCTCAGTGCCACCGCTCAATACGTGTATGAACTGTCACACTCTCGTAGCGACAGACAAGCCGGCGATCAAAAAACTACAAGAAAAATATTTTAATGGCGAAACCATCGAGTGGGTGAATGTGCACATGCTTCCGGATCACGTGAAGTTCAATCACAAACGCCACATTCACGCATTCAGCCAGCCAGAGGATCGTTACGTGGCCTGCCAAAAGTGCCACGGCGACGTGAAGCAAATGGACGTGGTCGAACAGGTTAATAGTTTGTCCATGGGTTGGTGTGTGGACTGTCACAGATCGTCTACACCGCAAGGTCCTCTCAACTGCTCAACGTGCCACAACTAAGGATGAGATGATGGAAAACAAAACACAATTTTGGAAAAGCTTAGACGAGAAATACCAAACAGCCGAGTATCTTCAGACCCTGGAGAACGAGTTCCATTCGTCTCCTTTAAAATCTGAAGATGGCAATGACGGGGTAGCCCGCCGCCAGTTCATGAAACTCATGGGTGCCAGCTTCGCCCTTACAGCGGCAGCGTGCGTGCGTCGTCCAATTCAAAAAATTATTCCCTACAACAAGCGACCGGCTGAGATCATTCCCGATCTACCGAATTATTACGCGTCCACCTGGTTCGACGGCAATGAAGGCCTGAACATCACGGTGAAAACTCGAGATGGCCGCCCTATCTACATCGCCGGGCACGAAACAAGCCCGCTCAACAGTGGTATTGGCGCACGCGCCAGTGCCAATATTCTTTGTCTCTACGATCCAGATCGCTTGCGCAAGCCGGTCATCAACTCGGTAAATCCGAAGAACCGCTCAAAGAGCGTTTCTGTGAATGGAACATGGGAGCAAGTGGATAAGCGTGTTGCGGAAAAGCTCAAAGAAGGTGGCGTGGCTGTTCTCTCGGGCAGTAATCCTTCGCCGCTTTCCAAAGAATTGGTTCACGACTTTGTTGTGAATTTTTCTGGCAAGCAGTACGTGTGGGATCCGCTCACGACTGAATCTGTGCGCACGGGCCAGAAGATCTCTTATGGTTCTGAAACGGTCCCCGCTTACAATTTCGAAGCGGCGAAATATGTTCTCTCTATCGACGGCGATTTTTTGGGCACGTACCTCAATCCGGTGCGTTTCCAAAGCGGTTTTGAAAAAGGCCGCAGTCCCGAGGGCGAGATGCTCAAGCTCGTGGCTTTCCACTCAGTGCCTATGCTCACTAGCCTCAATGCGGACGACACTTTTCCGATACGCGCCTCACAACAAGTGGGCGTTGCCGCAACGTTGCTTGCGGAAGTTTTGCGCGCTAAAGGTTCCGCAGTTCCAGAAACTGTGACCAAAGCATCGCTCACGGATGAACAACTTGGTTTTGCTCCTGGCACCATGAAAATGGTGGCGCAAGATTTGGCGAAGTTTGCTGGCAAGAGTATTGTGATTGCGGGTGGCCTTGCCACCGAAACGGAAAGCGCAGTGGCCTTGCAGGTTGCTGTGAATGCTCTCAACTCGGCACTTGGAAACGACGGCAAAACCATAACGTCCCAAGGTGGCGATCACTGGAGAATCGGTTCTGCGGGTGATGTGTCCGATTTGATTCGCGATATCAACGATGGCAAAGTGAAAACTCTCATCGTCCACGACGTCAATCCCATGTACGCTTTTCCGGCCGATCTCAAGTTCAATGAAGTGGTCAGCAAACTCAAAGGTTTGATCTCGACGACCAACTGGAACGATGAAACAGCTATTTTTTGCGATGTGGTGGCGCCAAGTGGTCATTCCATGGAAAACTGGAATGAATTTGAATTTGTTACGGGCTTAAAAACCATCCAACAACCAACAATTCGTCCGCTTTATGAAACGCGGAGTTTTGAGGACAGCTTGATCGCATGGTCTGCGGCTGCCGGGAAGCCGGTTACCAGCGAAAAATCGTATTACGATTATTTGAAAGCTGCGGTCACAAAAGCCCTGGGTTCCGAGAAAGAATGGTTTGAGTATTTACAGCGTGGATTTCGTGGCACGATAGCCGCCTCCGCCGCTGCTCGCGGTTTTAGCTCTGCTGCGTACGCCGCCATCAAGTCTCCGTTTCGCGCCGAAGACAAAGAGACGATGGAATTAGTTCTCTATCCAACGATACAAATGGGTGATGGAACTTTAGCCAACGTGTCTTGGTTGCAAGAACTCCCAGATCCCGTCACCAAAGTGGTGTGGGACAATTATCTCACTGTGGCTCCGTCCTATGCCGCTGAAAAAAATCTCAAAATGGGCTCCATGGTCGAGATCGACTTGAATGGCCGCAAAGTGACTGCACCCGTGTACATTCATCCTGGACAACATCCAGCGGTGGTGGGTATGGCCGTCGGTTACGGCCGCATGGGCCAACTGGAGCTGGCGCGGGGAGTGGGCATCAACGCCTTTTCCATGGCAAAAGTAAACGGCGAGCGCATCCAGTACTCCAATATTCCAGTAAAAGTAAAAAAGATTGCTGGATCCTATGAACTGGCGATCACGCAAGGCCATAACTCGATGGAAGGTCGTCAGATCGTTGTCGAAGATTCACTTAAAAATTACAAAGCCGGCAAAGATGCAGTTCATCGCCATAAAGTGTTCAGCCTGTGGGGCGAACACAAGTACGATGGACACAAATGGGGTATGGCGATTGATCTCAATACATGCACGGGTTGCTCCGCGTGTGTGGTTGCTTGCCAGTCCGAAAACAATATTCCGGTAGTGGGTAAGAAATATGTTCTCCAGGGCCGAGAAATGCATTGGATCAGCATCCATCGCTATTACAAAGGCGACGAAGCCAATCCAGAAGCGGTCTTCCAACCTATATTGTGCCAGCACTGCGAAAACGCTCCGTGCGAAACGGTGTGCCCGGTGGTGGCCACAGTTCACAGCGACGAAGGTTTAAACGACATGGTTTACAACCGCTGTGTGGGAACTCGTTATTGCTCGAACAACTGCCCGTATAAAGTTCGTCGGTTCAATTGGTTCTATTACGATGGTCATCACCGTCGTGAACCATTGCACATGGCCCTGAATCCAGACGTCACCGTGCGCTCGCGCGGGGTGATGGAGAAGTGTACGTTCTGTGTGCAAAGAATTAAAGAAGGTAAGGGCGTTGCTAAAGATGAAAATCGTCCGCTCAAAGATGGTGACATCGTTCCAGCATGCGCCGAAGTTTGTCCAACTAAGGGCATTGTGTTCGGCGATTTGAACGATAAAGCCAGTGCTGTGAGCCAGGCATTCCAAGCATCTCGTCAGTACACTCTGCTCGAGGAAGTGAATGCGGCTCCTCGCGTGCGCTACTTGACCAAAATTCGCAACACCAACCGTGTATCGAACGATGCTCACGGCCACGACAATAACAATCATCACGAAGAAAATTCGAACGGACATTCCAACAAGGAAGAGCACGTATGATAGACAGAAAGCCTCTCGTCTTAGGGAATAAAACATACAAAGATATTTCTGACGATATTTGTGAGCCTGTAGAAACAATGCCACCCAAAGAATGGTGGGCGATGTTCTTTAGCGCCAAAGCCCTACTGTTGTTTTATTTGGGCACCATCGCAATGATCGTAACCACCGGTATGGGTCTTCTCGGCGTGAACCATCCGGTGGGATGGGGAACGATGATCGTGACGTTCGTATTTTGGATTGGTATCGGTCACGCCGGCACCCTGATCTCGGCAATTCTTTTTTTGTTCCGACAAAAGTGGAGAACATCTGTGGCGCGGTCCGCAGAAGCGATGACGGTGTTTGCGGTAATGACGGCGGGAATCTTCCCGCTGATTCACACCGGTCGTCCTTGGCTCGATTTTTGGCTCTTTCCTTATCCGAACCAACGCGGACCATTGTGGGTGAACTTCCGATCTCCATTGTTATGGGATGTTTTTGCGGTATCCACCTATGCCACCGTGTCCATGGTTTTTTGGTATGTGGGATTGGTTCCTGACTTCGCCACTCTTCGCGACCGTGCGAAAAATGTATGGCGCAAAAAGATCTACGGTGCTCTTTCCCTAGGTTGGAGAGGGACTGCTCGTCATTGGAGCCACTACGAAATGGTGTATATGCTCCTTGCTGGTCTTTCCACGCCACTCGTTCTATCAGTGCACACCATCGTATCGTTCGATTTCGCCGTCTCGTCGCTTCCTGGATGGCATACAACGATCTTTCCTCCGTACTTCGTTGCCGGTGCGATCTTCTCGGGTTTCGGGATGGTTGTGACGTTGTTGACGTTGGTGCGTATTGGGTATCCAAAATTCAAAGACTACATCACGATTGATCACATGGAAGCCATGAATAAAATCATCATGGCTACGGGTATGATGGTGGGTTACGCTTACGGTTCGGAGTTCTTTATCGCTTGGTACTCCGGTGTAACTTACGAAAAGTATGCATTCGTAAACCGTGCATTTGGCCCGTACTGGTGGTCGTACTGGATCATGGTGAGCTGTAACGTGATTATTCCCCAAGTGTTCTGGTTTAAAGCTGCCCGTCGTAGCATCCCGATCATGTTTGTCGTATCTATCTTTGTGAACGTCGGTATGTGGTTTGAGCGCTTCGTGATCACCGTCACTTCACTTCACCGCGATTATCTTCCTGGAAACTGGGGCATGTATGCATGGTCGCGTTGGGATGCGTTTGTGCTGTTCGGAAGTTTTGGTATGTTCCTCACTCTGTTCTTACTGTACTTACGACTCTTTCCCGCTATTTCCATTGCTGAAGTAAAGCCAGTTCTCTACGTGGGTAAAAAAGGAGCTAAACATGGCCACTAAAAAACGTGTTACGGGCGTTGTTGGTTTTTGGTCAGACGATCATGAAATCGTCGAAGCCGCGACAAAAATGCGCGAAGCCGGCTACAAGCACTTTGATGCCATCACACCTTTTCCGGTGCATGGGATGGAAGAAGCGGTGGGAATAAAACGCAGCCCCATTCCTTATGTGACTTTTGTGGCGGGCCTTACGGGCGGCTCCTTAGGTTTGTTGTTTGAATACTGGACGTCGGCAGTGAGTTGGCCTTTGAACATCGGTGGTAAACCGTTTTTCTCTTTGCCGGCATTTATTCCTGTCACCTTTGAGTTAACAATTCTCTTTGCCGCACTGAGCTCTGTGGGCGCGATGTTTTTTTTGAACAAACTCCCGCAAATTGATCCGCCGATCATCGATCCGGATCTGACCTGTTCAAAATTTGCTTTGTGGATACCAGATACAGAGCCTGGTTACAGCCCGGAAAAAGTAGAAGCCTTTTTAAAACAACTCGGCGCCGAAGAAGTGCGTCGCGTGGCGGAGTTCTAATATGGTTAGCGATCGTTCTTTAAGTTTAGCAATGATGTTTTTCGTGGGTCTCTTTGCAATGGTTTTTCTTGCCGGTCTCACTGGTTGCGGTGCCAGTGGCGACAAACCAAATGTGGAGATCATTCAAGATATGATGGAGCAACCTGCGGTAAAGACTCAAGGCTTTAATCCTCACAACCGCAATCAATCGGGTCTGCGTCTGCCACCAGAGGGTACTGCCGCAATGAACCGCGAGGTGTACCTTTTTAAAGGAGATGCGGCGGCGGCTGCTAACAATCTTAAAAATCCAAATGCACTCGACAACCCCGAAGTGTTAAAGCTCGGCGAAAAGCACTACAAAAATTATTGTTTTGTATGTCATGGCGAAAGTGGTCGAGGCGATGGCCCGGTGGCTCCCAAATTTATGGGCATAAAACCGCCACCATTGTTGTCCGAAAAAGTACGTGGAATGAAAGACGGCCAGCTCTTTCACATTATCACCGATGGACAAGGTGTGATGGGCGCGTACATCACTCAAATGCCGTTTGCGAAAGATCGCTGGGCAGTTGTGAATTATGTTCGTCATTTACAAAAGCAGGGTGGCGCTACGGATAAGAGTCTTCCAAGCGAAGCCGCTGGCGGTACGCCAACAGCCGAACAGAGTAAGGCGGCTCCAACACAACCGGCTGATGCCGCAAAGCCGGCGCCAGCAGCAGACAAGAAAAAGAAATAGTGGAGATGAATATGTCAGGATTAAATATTGAAAACGTCAGTCCACAAAAGTTCAAACTGGGAAACACACCAAAAATCGCCTTGGCGGCTATGGCGGGTGTCGGGGGCGCACTCTTAGTTCTTGGTTTTATCCTCGATCGAGAAAGAGCATGGCATGCCTACCTCACAAGTTTTTTCTACTTTACCTGCCTCGCTTTAGGTGGATTGTTTTTTACAGCAATTCAACACGCGGTGGCTGCCGGTTGGAGCGTGAACGTTCGTCGCCTTGCCGAATCGCTCACGTCATTTTTGCCGCTCACATTTTTATTGGGCTTGCCCGTTGTGCTCTTTGCCGGAAAAGATCTGTACTTGTGGCTCAACCAGGATGAAGTGGCCAAAGATGCAATTCTCAGCGGGAAAGCGGCCTATCTCAACCAGGTCTTCTTTGTAGTGCGTTTTGTGCTGTTTGCTGGCGCGTGGTTTTTCTTTGCCAGAAAAATCGTTGGTTTTTCTTTAGAACAGGACAAAGACGGTGCGGATCGTTGGACAGAGCACGCGCAAAAATGGTCAATCGCATTCTTAGTTGTTTTTGCACTGAGCTTTTCTTTATTTAGCGTGGACTTCTTGATGAGTCTTGAGCCCCATTGGTTCAGTACTATTTACGGAGTGTACTGCTTTGCCGGTTTATTCCAATCAACGCTGGCATTTCTAACTCTTATGGCGCTCTTCGTAGAACGCCAAGGTTTGGCAAAAGGTTTAGTGACCATGGAACACGTTCACGACTTGGCCAAGTTCACCAAAGGTTTTACAGTGTTCTGGGCCTACATCGCATTTTCTCAGTTCATGCTCATCTGGTATGCCAACCTTCCAGAGGAAACGATTTTCTACATTCATCGTTCACACGGTGGTTGGTTGTTTATTTCTTTAGGTCTTTTGGTATTCCGCTTTGTTGTTCCGTTCATTGCGCTTCTCCCGCGTTGGGCCAAGCGCACGCCAAGCCACTTAGTGGCGGTGTGCTCATTGATTTTGATCATGCAGTATGTGGACATCTATTGGTTGGTGTACCCGAATCTCGCTCACGATTACGTGGCATTCTCGTGGATGGAAGTGGCAGCCTTTGCCGGATTCGCCGGCCTCTTCGGTCTCGCCGTCACGCGCTTCCTCAGCCAGTACAACATCCTGCCCATCAAGGATCCACGCCGCTCCGAATCCATCAACCACCACGTCATGTATTAAAAGGTGCCAGGCACCTTTTAGTCTAGCAGCGAGTCATGTCCGATGAGCCTGGTTTGTGCCAGGCTTTTCTTTTTTCCCCGGTCTTATGTTTTTTCTCCATGCGCATTTTGAGCGAACTTACTTGGAGATTTTGCGGAGGCAGGAGACTTCTTGCATGAGGGATTTTTTGGAATGTCCGTAATCCATGCAGTCGGAGAATTCCTGTTGTTTTTGGAAGGTGTTGATGACTTCGGATTTTGCGAGTTCGTGGCACTCGGATTTTTGTTCTTCGGTTTTTGGGGAGTGGCCGTAGTCGATACAGTCGGCGTAGACGCTGTCGTATTTTGTGAAGACGGGGCTGTCAGCGTAGGCGTAGGCCAATATAGCAGTGGCGATCATTGCCATGATTAGTCTCATCGGGAACTCCTTAGTTTTGTTGGACTATAGGTAGAAATGGATGAGAGGGGAAGGGTGGTCACTCTAGAGTGAAAAAACGAAAGGAGTGACTAGTTTTCTACATCGAATGCTAACGCGTTGCCGAAGTGGAACCAAAGAGCTCAAACGAGTTCCGACAGATGCTAATCTGTTGAAAGCACTTGATTTTAAGCGTCATCTTGTCTACGATGTGCCTGATGCATAACCAGACAATCACTATGACTATGAACACGTCTTTGTAATCGATGTCCGTTCGCATCCATCTTCCCGACAAATCCGTTAAAGAATTTCCCACACCTCCAACAATCTTGCAGGTGGCGGAATCTATTGGTCCTGGCCTTGCCAAAAACTGCGTGGGCGGCACCATCAACGGTCAAAAAGACATTCTCGATCTACGCACAGTTTTAAAAGACGGCGATCAACTCTCGATTGTAACTGCCAATTCTGAACAGGGTCGTGAAGTGCTCCGCCACTCGGGTGCGCACATTATGGCGCAAGCTGTGCAAGAACTTTTTAAAAACGTGAAGGTCACCATCGGCCCGGTTGTTGATGAGGGTTTTTATTACGACTTCGATACTCCAACGCCCATCACTCTCGATGACCTGCAAAAAATAGAAGACAAGATGGCCGAGATCATAAAGCGAGATCTACCATTGCGTCGCGAGGTGTGGTCATCTGAAAAAGCCATCAAAACTTTTGACGACATGGGCGAGACGTACAAGGCTGAGATCATCCGCGATTTGAATACACCGGAAGTGTCGGTGTATTACAATGGCGATTGGTTTGATCTTTGTCGCGGACCGCACGTGCAGTCCACGGGGCAGGTGAAAGCTGTAAAAGTTCTCTCGATTGCGGGCGCCTACTGGCGCGGTGATCAAAAGAACAAGCAACTTCAGCGCATTTACGCAACCGCGTTTAACGATAAAAAAGAACTCAAAGAACATCTGCATAATTTAGAAGAAGCTAAAAAACGCGACCATCGCAAGGTTGGCCGCGAACTGGGCCTGATCATGTTTCACGATCTCGCTCCGGGCATGCCGTTCTTTACTCCTAAAGGCACGATCATTTACAACGAGCTAGCCAATTATATTCGCGACTGTTATCGCAAATATGGTTACCAAGAGGTGATTACGCCTCAAGTGTTCGATGTGGAATTGTTTAAGACCTCTGGCCATTACGGACATTACAAAGAAAATATGTATTTTAGCTATGTCGGTGAAAATAAATCCGAAGTGGGATTGAAGCCGATGAACTGCCCGGGCCACTGTTTGCTTTTTGGTTCCGAACGTCATTCTTACAGAGAGCTGCCGTATCGCATGGCCGATTTTGGCAGGCTCCATCGCTACGAAGCGAGCGGTGCACTCCATGGCCTTACACGCGTGCGCTCCATGAGCCAAGATGACGCCCACGTTTTCTGCACTGAGGATCAGTTGCAATCAGAAATGGAAGGTTTTATGACCTTCCTTAACGAGGTTTACCAAACGCTCGGTATGAGCGAATACAAAGTTTTAGTCGCAACTCGTCCCGAAAGCCGCATGGGCACAGACGAAATGTGGGACAAGGCCGAAGGTGCGCTCACTGGCGCCATGGAAAAACTCAATATACCTTACAAAATTTCGCCAGGAGACGGCGCCTTTTATGGACCAAAAATCGAAGTGCATTTTGTCGATGTGATGAAACGCACTTGGCAACTCGGCACCGTGCAAGTGGATCCAAATCTTCCAGAGAGTTTTGATCTGAAATACGTTGGTGATGACAATGCCGAGCACCGTCCACTGATGCTTCACCGTGCGATTTTGGGAACCCTCGAACGCTTTATTGGCATTTACATTGAACACTGCGCGGGGCGATTTCCGCTGTGGTTGTCGCCGACACAAGTGACTATTTTGAATGTCACCGATCGCCAGGACGCCTATTGTCGCGAGTTGGAAACCCAACTTAAGGCTGCCGGAATTCGCGTTCACTACGATAATCGCAATGAAAAGCTCGGTTATAAAATTCGCGAAGCCCAGATTCAACAAACGCCGTACATGTTAATTATCGGCGATAAGGAATTGGATCAAAAAACTGTATCGGTGCGACTGCGCACGGGTGGTATGGTGAATTTTATGACCATGGACGAATTTACGAAAACTGTTTTACAGGAATACAAAACGAAATCATTGGCCTCTTTATTGGAATCTCGAGTAGAAACCAAAGCGGCTGATGGCACAAAGGAGAATAGTCATTAATAACAAACCCCCTTTTAAGAGACCATTTGGTGCTGGTGGCGGTGGCGGCGGATTTGCTGGCAGTCGTCCCGGTGGACCGGGCGGAGCGCCCAATAAATTTTCGCGTGGCCCTAAAAAGAATGAGAACGATCCATTCAACATCAACGAAGAGATTCGTGCTCGAGAAGTTCGCGTGATCGGTCCGGATGGAAAAATGCTCGGAGTATTTCCCACGCAGCAAGCGATACAGTTGGCGCGCGATTTTGCATTGGATCTCATTGAAGTTGCACCTGAGGCAACGCCTCCCACTTGCAAGGTTATGGATTACGGCAAGTGGAAGTATGAGAACAAAAAGAAGACCCAGGCCAACAAAAAGAAACAAGTTATTATTCAGCTTAAAGAGATTCAGGTTCGCTTGCGCACTGATGACCATGATCTGGATGTAAAGCTTCGTCATGCTCGTCGATTTATTCTCGAGGGCGACAAAGTAAAGTTCTCCATGCGTTTTCAGGGGCGAGAGATGTCCCAACAGGATATGGCTCGTGAGATGATGGCGAAGATGGCCGGAACATTGGGCGACGTGAGCTTGATTGAGTCGGAACCAAAGTCTGAGGGACGACAAATGTTTATGATTTTAGCTCCGGATCCAGTAAAGGTGAAAGAGTACAAGCAAAAGCATCCCGACAAAGACAAGTCAGCGTCTAAGGACGAAGAGCAAGAACAAGAAGAAGCCTAGTATTAGTGGGCAGAGGAGCCCATGGCACGCAGGTTTAGAATATGGCGAAAGGGCTTCGGCCCTTTTTGTCTAAGCCTTGCGGGGTTCGGCAGCGCGAAGCAATTTTTGTTTGCTAAACTCCACACTCACGCGTGTTCCATGTGTAGTGGGTTGAACATTCAATTTCCAATCATACAAACTGCAGATCGTCATTACCCAGGCAAGGCCTAGGCCGTGACCCTTTTTCTGCATTTTCGAGTTTCCAAAATTGAATGGATCGCCAACTTTCTCTATCACTTCGACAGGGATTCCGGGCCCTTGATCCACTACAGTCAGTGAAAAATTGGTAAGAATTATTGTCACCGGTCCTTCCGAATATTTAAACGCATTGGAGAGAAGGTTTTGCAAAACTTGAACAAAGTGTTGAGGATTGCAATGGATCTTTGGCTTATCGTCTTCCTGAAGCACAATGCGACTTCGGTTCTCCGGCTCAATCATACTGATTGTCATTTTGAGCTGCTCACTGACATCTACCTTTTCGTCAGAGCGACTTTGAGAATTGTTTTCTAATTCGGCCCAATCGAGAAACGCATTGATCGTATTGTTGATACGCGAAATGTAAGCATAGCTCTTTTGGGTATTGGGATGATTTTCCGGCGACGTGGCCTCGATGTGCAACAGCAACTGTGAGAGCGGCGTTTTGAGTTCGTGGGCCATTTGCGATGCCCACAAGCGCGATGTCTTGTAGTTGGTGTTGATCTTGTTGAGCAGGCTGTCCAAATCTTCTGTGAGCATTCGGAGCTCATCCTTTTTGCCGAGAAATTTAAAAAAGTCTTTAGGTACATTGGGCAAAATACCACGCTTATCGAGAGCTTCCGTGGCTGTGTTTAAAAATTGTCCCACCTTGGATATGGGAGAAAAGAGCATATTCGCAAGAAGCCAGCTAGACAAAATCCCCAAGGCACCGATGGACATGAACAATATCACTAACGTAAAGTCGTTAAAGCGGTTCGACTTTTCCTGATTGGTGATGAGACCCACTTGTAAGATACGTGTGGGGAAGCGTGGATCGGTAAGGTTGAGGACGCGAATGTGCCAATCATCTTTAATGATTCGTTGCCATTCGGGAAAGGTGGCAATTGTTTCCAAGCCCGCGAGTGCCGCCATTCGACTTTTATAAATCACCTTTCCTTCGGAATCTTTCAGAATAAAGAATCGGTTGATTTCGCTGCTTCCCATCTCTTGTGCAAGAATGGATTCGAGACGTTGCAGTTCACGTTCCGGGTTGGCCCAATCAGCGTGCATGAGCGTTTCGCTGGTTTGCTTGAGAAGGAGATCAGTATTGCTCTGCGAATCCTGCTGCGCCAGGAAATTATGCGCCGAAAGTGAGAAAAGCGAAACAATGAACACAACGATAGTGGTGATCGCGAAATATCTAAGCCTCAATCCAATATCCTGAGTTGCGCGAGTTCTTCACTTGCAGGTTGGAATTCATTTCGCTGAGTTTTTTGCGGAGGTTCATGATCGTTGTTTCGACCACATTGCTTTCCGATTTTAAATACGTTCCCCAAATACTGTCGAGCAGATCGGTTTTACTCCACACCTTGCCGGGTTCCTTCATAAGGTTTTGTAAAAGCAAAAACTCTTTGCTGGGGAGAGTTGCATGAATGTCGTTGACCGTCACCTTTCGTTTTAAGAGGTCGACAACCGTGTTGCCCAGACGCAAAAACTGCTCCTGCGCGACGAGGAGATTGCGGGAGCGCGCTTGAACCCGCGCTAAGAGTTCACCTGCGGAGAAGGGTTTTCCCAAGTAATCGTCCGCACCCATATTGAGGAGTTCGGTTTTTTCCTCTGGAGTGCTGATCGCGGATAAAATGATGATGGGAACATTGGGCCACACCTTTTTAAATTCCGGCAATAAAGTTTTGGTATCAATGTTTTCAATCAAGCGATCAAGAATGATACAAATAAACGCCTCACGATTGCGTAAACAAAAATCGATATCGGAGCGATTCGCGGCAGTGGTTACCGCTAAACCTTTTGTATTTAAGTACTGACAAACGAACTGACTGATTTCGGCATCATCTTCGACGAGGAGGACTTTCATAGTAGTTATCTTAGCTGTAAGTAAAAATAGGGGCTATAGCAGCAAAGGGAGCCTAGTCGAAGGTAGGGGCTTCTAAAAAACTCGATCTTTTGCCTGGTTTTCCATCATCGCAAAATATACCCCAAAATAACTATTTGATTTTGCTATATTTTTTTGGCACCTTTGATGTATTGCTTATGGCCTGAAGTTTAATCCAGATCATAAATCAATTTTTTTTTATTCTATTCAAATAGCCACTTAAATAGGGACACCGATAAGATACTAAGAAACGATTACAGACATGAGGTTGGAATTATGAGACGCATTTCGCAAAAGCTAAACAAAAAAGGTTTTTCTCTTATTGAGCTGATGGTAGTGGTAGCGATTATTGCCATTCTAGCAAGTTTTGCAATTCCTCAGTACCAATCCTTCCAAGCGAAAGCGCGCCAAAAAGAGGGCCTCACATTGCTCAACTCCTACTATGTGGCCGCCAAAGCCACAGAGGCTGAAATGGGTTTTTTTCCAGGAAACTTTGAAGCCACTGGATTTAATCCTGCAGGTCAGATTCACTATCGTGTTTTGGCTGCGGACGGCGCATTGCCGGTTACGAGCGGCCCGGACAATGCGAGCTGCGTGAACACCGGGAACTCAACATGTACGGCGAACTTTGCCGATTGGGTGGAAGTCACTGCTGGAACATTTTCTACCAATGCTGCCGTCAACTGCACTGCTGCCATTGATGCAAACGCCGGTACATTTACCACCTGCGCCTCTGCTAAAATTCGCTCTGATGGAGCCTCGGATGCTGATACGTGGTCGATCAATCAGGTCAAGGCGCTCACCAATACCAATGATGGCATTCAGTAATTGAAGTGTCTGTAACTTTCGGAGCCTGTTTCCCATGCTGCGCCCAGTAGAGTGGGCCGGCGTAGCGCCCGCTTGATGTTTTATAAAGTATTGAAATTACTTGGATAAATTTGTTTTCCCGATCAATAATTTGGCTCTTAGGTAACCACCGGGGCCGCTTTCCCCAAGTGCCCATGAAGATTCCCACATTCCTAACAGATTTCCTTGTCAGCCCACTGAATTTTCGCTAAAAGTCATAGCACGTCTTCTACAGGCCCCAAGTATTGATCAATTCCGGTCATTCGCCTTTAGGGAAAAGGAACAGCATATGAAAGCGAAAACGCACTCGGGTGCGAAAAAGCGTATGCGTGTTTTGAGTCGCGACAAAATCAAACGTCGCCAAACAAAAACACGTCACTTACTCAAGAACAAATCATCAAAAGCAAAACGCCATCTCGGCGATATGATCTACGTGGATGCAGCGAACCTGCCGAACACACGCAGATGTTTTAACATTTAAGGAGGCGAACCATGCGTGTAAAAGGTGGAGTCGTCAGTCGTAGACGTCGTAACAAAGTATTAAAAAGAGCCAGTGGTTATTACTCATCTGGTAGCCGATTGTTCAGCTATGCAAAAGAGCGTAATGATCGCGCGTTAGCATATCAATACAGAGATCGTAAGCAAAGAAAGCGTCAGTTCCGCAAGTTGTGGATCACGCGTATTTCTGCAGCTGCAAAACAAAACGGTGTGAGCTACTCACGCTTTATGGGTGCGCTGTTAAAGACAGAATTGCTGTTGGATCGTAAAATTCTTGCCGACATGGCAGTGTTTGATCCCAATGGATTTTCAGCTCTCGTTGAAAAGGTTATGCCGAAATAGTGTTACAGGAGGCGCCCTCAACGGGCGCTTTCCACATGCGAACTAGGAGGCTTTACGTGTTGGACTTTGAGAAACGAAAAAGAGATCACATCGATATCTCTTTATCCGCTCAGAGCCAGGCGGCAGTCTCCGCGGGTTTTGAGAGCATCGAGCTCATTCACGAAGCCCTTCCGGATTTAAATTTCGAAGACATTCAAATCAATACAACTGCACTGCAAATGAATTTGGCTTCGCCGTTTTTTGTTTCCTCAATGACTTTGGGTCACCAGGGTGCCGAAGCATTGAATCGCGTGATCGCCGCCGTTTGCGAACAACGAAATATACTTATGGCCGTGGGCTCTCAGCGCCGCCAACTCACCGATAAAGAGGCTGCGGCTGAATGTCGCAATTTGCGCCAGCAGTTTCCAAAACTCAAAGTGCTGGGCAATATTGGATTGTCGCAACTGATACATACCAGCCAGCAACAGATTGCGGATTTGGTGGGCTCTCTTGAAGCCCAAGGCCTTATTGTGCACACCAATCCGCTTCAGGAGTGTATTCAGCCCGAAGGCACGCCACAGTTTAGAGGCGGATTAGAAGCGCTCACACAAGCGAGCCAAAATTTAAAAATTCCCATCGTCTTTAAAGAAACCGGATGCGGAATGTCCGCTAATACCATTGAGCGCTTAAAGGCCACTGGCATTGGCGCGGTGGACGTGAGTGGTCGCGGTGGCACTCACTGGGGTCGTGTAGAAACAGTGCGCGCGCGCGAAGGCAGTGTGCAGGCTAAAGCTGGAGTGACATTCCAAGATTGGGGTGTATCCACTGTGCAATCCACCGCTCACGCAATGGCTCTCAAGCCACCGTTTGAGGTTTGGGCTTCAGGTGGTGTACGCACCGGCCTTGATGGCGCAAAACTTTTAGCAATGGGTGCACAGCTCGTTGGCTTTGCACGACCGGTGTTGCAAGAAGCTCTCAATGGAGAAGCGGCATTGAATCAATTTTTTGAAACCTTGGACTACGAGTTGAAAGTGGCCCTGTTCTGTACAGGTATGGCCACGGTGGATCAGATGCGCACAGAAGGAGTATGGAAATGGATTTAGAACAAATCTTTAAAGGCTTTTCAAAACTCAAGCTCTCGCAAAGATTCCAGCGCCTGCTCGATGCAGGTGTAGTGGATGCACAAGATGTTTCGTTTTTAAAAAAGGGCGGCATCGAGACCATTGATCTTGCCGATAATTTTATCGAAAACTCCATCGGCTATTTTCAGCTACCACTCGGAGTTGCAACAAATTTTAAAATTGATGGCAATGACTATGTTATTCCTATGGCCGTCGAAGAAACATCGATCATCGCCGCTGCCAGTAAAACGGCCCGATGGATCCGCGAAAACGGCGAGATCACGACCGAAGTGATCGGCAACACCATCATTGGTCAAATTCAAATTGCAAAAGTAAAAGACTTTGAACGCCTTAAGAAATCCATCGCTGAGTACCGCCTGACTTGGATTGAGGAACTCAATCGCGTGGTTGCGGCGGGCATGGTTCAGCGCGGTGGTGGTGTTCGTGATTTGTATCTGCGTACGATAGAGCGACCGGATGGTCAACTGATGGCGGTTATCCATGTTCAGCTCGATCCGTGTGATGCCATGGGTGCCAACATCATCAATCAGGTCTGTGAATACCTTGCCGCTCCTTTGGAAGAAGTCAGCGGCGAAAAAGTGACCATGAAAATCCTTTCGAACCTTGTCGACACCCGCTTAACCAAGGCCAAAATCACTATGAACGGTGTGGATGAGGTGATGGGCCAAGCCATTGAAGAGGCGTCGTTGTTTGCAGAGCTGGATCCCTATCGCGCCGCCACAAATAACAAAGGTGTGCTCAATGGAATTGATCCCATACTCATCGCCACAGGCAACGATTGGCGGGCCGTCGAAGCCGGCATTCACGCCTATGCATGTAGAGAAGGCCGTTATCAATCGATTACGAAATGGCGATACAAAGACGGCGTGCTCACTGGGGAATTCCTCGCTCCGTTGATCGTTGGTACGGTCGGTGGAGTGACGTCGCTTCATCCAGCCGCAAAAATGTCGATGAAGATGATGAAGATCACCTCCAGCGCGCAGCTTTCCCGTTTGTGCGCGGCCGTGGGCCTGACCCAAAACTTGGGTGCGCTCAAAGCACTGACCACGGTTGGCATTATTGAAGGACACATGAAGTTGCACATTAAGAATCTGGCCATCGGTGCGGGCGCCGACGAGAGCGAGAGCCCGCGGCTTCAAAAGTTACTCGAGCAGGTCTTGGCCGCGAAGAAGCGTATTTCTTTGTCTGATGCCATTCAAACGCTCACCAAAATGCGCGCTGTGAAAGAAAATGTTCACGGGGCCCCCAGTGAAGTTTAGCATTCCGAGTAAAACTTTTTTACTAGGAGAGTATCTCGCACTTCAGGGTGGCTCGGCGCTAGTGCTCGGCCACGGCCCATACTTTGAGTGTGAGTTTAGCGGTGCAGTCTCTAAAGGCGTCAGCCGTTCCTCCAATGAAGACGAGGATGAAGATGTGGTCGTGCCAGGCTCGGCTCCCAAATCTCATAGAAAATCAGATGCCGCAAAACTTGCCGGGTCAAAACCGAGCTTTCCGTTTCATCAAGACAGTCCCGCAGGTATTTGGGCTGAACTGCATGAAGAGTTCTTTGACGGTGTCACTGTGCAGTTCACGGACCCTTACGCTGGTGCTGGAGGATTCGGGGCATCAACGGCGCAGTTTTTCGCAACCTATCTGTACGTTCTTTCTCGGCAAGATATGTTGAGAAATGGGGCAAATCTCTCCGACACGCAAAAGTGGGCAATAGTGGAAGACTATCGCCAGCTTTTCGAGGAAGAAAATGTTCAGCCTAGCGGCTATGACCTGATGGCCCAAATGAATAAGGGCTTGTGTTTGGTCAACGGCAATCAAAACAAAAATACCTCAGTGACATGGCCGTTTGCGGATTTGGAATTACATATTTTTAAAACTCCCAGCAAAGTGAACACTCACGAGCATTTGCAAAATCTAAAAATTTCCGCGTCTACGGCAAAGAGTTTGTCTGCCGCAGTCGACAAAACTATTTCTGCGCTCAATAAAAAAGACAAACAGTCCTTCGTAGCCGGCATTAAAGAATTCACCGGCGTTCTCGAAAAGTCCAACTGGATAGCGCCGGCAACGCTGGAACTTATAAGGCAATGGGAAGTCGTACCTGGGGTTCTCGCCGCCAAAGGTTGTGGTGCACTGGGCGCCGATGTGTTTGCGGTGTTTGCGGAGAAAACGTTTTCGCCATCCGCAGAGCTCACTAAAAATCTTAAGCCCGTATGGAGCTCTCGCGAGGGATTTGCATGAAGTGGCAAGCCAGCGCGCCCTCCAACATAGCCCTGATCAAATATATGGGGAAAACCGCCGATGGAACCAATACGGGCACCAACCCCTCCTTATCGCTCACTCTCCCGCATTTACTCTCCCACGTGGAGATCGAAGAAAATGATTTGGGCCATGACCACTGGGAGTCCCTCGATGGTTCGATGACTCTAACAGAAACGGGTCGCGCGAAATTTTTAAAACATTTGCAGTTTCTTAAAGAAATATTCTTGCTGAGTGATCGATTCTTTACCGTGCGCTCGAAAAACGATTTTCCATCTGATTGTGGCATTGCCAGCTCGGCTTCGAGCTTTGCAGCACTTACGAAATGTGGATGCCAGGCGTTTTCTTCACTCTCCGGCAAATCGCTCACTATCGAGGAGCAGGCGGCCTTGAGTCGTCACGGTTCGGGATCGTCGTGCCGTTCTTTTTATGATGGCTTCGTCGAGTGGGATGGCGCCGACCGCATTCGCCCAATGGTTGCGAGCGAACCCGAGTTCTTACATCATGTGGTTATCATTAGTTCCTCGAGCAAGAAAGTGAGCTCCTCTCAGGCTCATCAGCGTGTGGCAACCAGTGCCCTAATGAAGGACCGCACCGCACGCGCTATCGAACGTTTAGAAAAAGTAAAAACGCTTCTCACTGGAAGTCTCGACTGGCGCGAGCTTTTTGAGGTGTGCTGGGCGGAGTTTTGGGATATGCATGCGTTGTTTGAAACTGCGCATCCATCCTTTGGCTATTTCACTCCACAGTCGCTAGAAGTGATTTTTCGCGCACGCGAATTGTGGGAAACAGAAGGTGATGGGCCGGTAGTAACAATGGATGCCGGGCCCAATGTGCACTTCATCTGGCGCAAAGAGCAAGAGCCGATGGCGCACTCATTTGCCAAATCCCTAAAGTTCAAAGTGTTTTCAAATCTGGAGACCAAATGATTTCACAAGTTTTTGGAAAATGGATTTTGGCAGGCGAACATGCAGTACTGCGTGGATCGAGCGCATTGGTCTTTCCGGTACAGTCCTGCTCTCTCGCTGTCGATTACGTGGAGAGTGAAGACGCCCTGCATGTGACGTGTAAAGGCGAGCAGGCTGAGCAGATGGAAATGGTGTTTATGGGTCTTCTCGATAAAGCACTGGGAGATTTGGGGCGTTCGCGGTTTGATTTTAAAGGTCACATTCTTATCAACAATACCATCCCGTTGGTTGGCGGTATGGGAGCTAGTGCTGCGCTGTGTGTGTCGCTCACGCGTTTGTTGGTGTCTTGGAAGTTGATTGACGAAGCCAAAGTGTTTTCGTTTTCTAAGTCCCTCGAAGATCTGTTTCATGGCGAAAGCAGTGGAGTGGACATCGCCATTGCCATTCAAGGTCGGCCACTGGAATACCGGGCTCCGGGAGAGTTCATAAAGTTTGATCCCGCCTGGAAGCCAAATCTGTATCTTTCTCATTGCGGACGGCGAGGAGTAACTGCCGATTGCATTCGCAAAGTGAAAAAAATTTGGGAAAGTGATCGTACATTTGGTGAAGCCATCGACAAAGACATGGCTTTGAGTGTGGAGCTCGCCAAGAAATCATTGCTCGATCCGAGTAAGCCACTCCACGATTTGCAGCATGCGGTGTTGCTCGCACGCACATGTTTCGAACGGTGGGGATTGATCAATCACGAAGTTCAAGAGCACATGAACGCGCTTCAACGCCTTGGGGCCATTGCCACCAAGCCGACGGGGAGTGGCGATGGGGGCTTTGTGCTGAGCCTGTGGGACAAAGAGCCCTCAAGCGAGACCATCGCACTTTTGTCCTGCTAACTAAAACCCATTTCTGGGTGTTAGTCCGAGCCCTGTAAGACCTCGGCCATAATAGTTTTTAAATGGTCTGGGGTAAAGGTGAGCTCCCGAGTCCAGTTTCGATCCATGGGACCGTCTCAAAAGGGGAAATACTTAATTTGCTATATATAGATACCGATAAATTCAGTGGTGGTATCTGGTTTAAATTGGCGAAATTACAAGAATAAAATTATGAAAGCAACGCAAGTTGCTTTCATGATTTTATTCTTCCAAACCACGGCACACGCACAAACCGATCTCCCACAACATTTTACTTTGGATGGCCGATTGTTCGAGCCCGGCTCAAACACCGATCCTCTCCTTGATTCCAGCACCGTAGTCACAATTCAAGTGCTGAACCCCGCAAAAGATTGCGTGCTCTACGAAGAAGAGCAGCCGGTCAACACGCTAGGGACGAATGGGTATTTCAGTTTGCGCGTCGGATCGCCGACAGGCGATCCCAAGCGCACAGGACTTGATCGCAACAACTCCATGACAAACGTGTTCTACAACAGAATCACACCGATCAACGGAAAAACTC
>CAYNTO010000009.1:58205-117817 GCA_964400355.1 uncultured Pseudobdellovibrionaceae bacterium | reverse complement strand
GTGCCAGGCACCTTCTGGACCATGGTCCGTCTAGAGAATCTCATTTTGAGCCGATAGGTAGTTGTAGGACACAGGAAGGTGTTTATGAATAAAATGTCGGTGGTTTTTTTGTTTCTATTTTTTTCGGTCATCGAAGTTCGCGCGCAGGAAGCGGTGGTCATTGAGGTTCGTAAAAATACGAATCTGTCCAAAAAAGATAAAGTCTTTAAAAACTATTTTATCAACGGCGGTGAGAATCTCGGTTTAAAACCGGGTTCCCATGTGGATGTTATGCGCCGATTGCCGATGCATGATCCGATCAAAAACGCCTCGGTGGGTGACCTTCGCGTAAAAGTAGGCACAGTGGAAATTATTCATTCCGAAGAAAAACTCAGTGTCGCCAAACTGGTGAATTACGACTCTATGGAGACCCGTCCGCTCCTCGATTTTGAGGCGGTAATGGTGGGAGATCGCTTAGAGCTCTCTAGCATCCGTGCGGCTCCCGCTGCGGCAGCCCCTGTAAATGCTCTCGAGGGGGAAAAAGTCGCTTTACTCAAGGCGCAGAGTAAGGCAGAAAAGCTCATACGAGAAGGTGAGCGAAGCCTTGCAAGTTTAGAGATGAAAACGCGCGCTCAAGCATCGCAAAACAATGCGGTGGCGAGAGCTCCAGCCAGCAAAAACGTTATCAACGATGGTAGCGCAAAAGCTCCAGCTGGCAAAAAAGCCGTAAAATCCAAACGAGTAGGAAAAACAACGCTCAAAAAGAAGTGAGCGAAAACTATTTTGAACTCCACATCAAGCAATTGTCCCGTGACGACGAAGACTTCGCCACCGGTCAGTTGTTCTCATTAGGTGCTTCGGGAGTCTCCGAAGCTTTAAAATTCACTCAGCCCAATTTGCAGTACGAGCCTGAGGTGGTTGTCACCGATGATCTCGATCTGGTTGCGTACTTTGAGAGCTGGAATCCTGCTGCTATTGAGCAAATGAAAAGTTTGTTTCCTCACGCCACGGTTACTGTGTCTGAAGAGCAGCACAGGGATTGGATGGAGGAGTGGAAAAAAGGTTATGAACCCTTCGTGCTCACACACGACACTTGGGTCGTGCCGACCTGGCGAAAACCTCCCCCCGAAGCCAAAAACATCATTTACATCGACCCGGGAATGGCATTTGGAACCGGCACGCACGAGACCACACGTACCTGCAGTGAGTTGATTGCTGAGTACTGCAAGGCTGGAGCGAAGAACAGAGCCGTAGATATCGGCACCGGCACTGGCATACTTGCGATACTTATGGAGCGACTGGGTTTTAAAGAAGTCTATTGCACCGATATCGATCCTGAGTGCAAACGCGTGACCCACGAAAATTTTGAACAGAACAACGTGAGCAACCTCCGCTGGAAAGACCACCTGGATCCGAGCATTGGTAATATTGATTTGTTAGTCGCCAATATCATCGATGGAGTGTTGCTCAAACTCAAAGATCACTTTCTCTCTCTGAGTCAGCCCACGACCGATATTATTTTTAGTGGAATTCTCGAAGAGAATGAAAAAGAGTTTACCGAAACCTTTCTCGAAGACACCTCCTTTGCGGTCCACCGTCGCGTGCAGCTCAAAGAATGGGTGGGCCTTTGGTTAAAGGCCAAATAGAATGCGCCGGTATTTGATCAAAGGAATCAGTGAAACGCAAAGCCAAGTGGAGATCACCGGCGACGACTTCCATCACATTGTAGATGTGTGCCGCCAAGGATCGGGCTCCAAGTTTGAAGTGCTCACCACATCGGGATATGCACTTCTTGTAGAGGTCAAAGCGGTCGGTCGCAGGAGCGCGGTGGCCGACGTGATAAGCCAGCGAAAAATGGAAGAGATCAAAAAGCCGTACATCCATATGGCGATTTCGGTTCCCAAGCTCGCGACCTTGGAAGCTGTCGTGGAAAAGAGTGTGGAGTTGGGTGTACACAAGATTCACCCCTTTTTGTCTGATTACAGTTTCTTTAAATCTCAAAAAAAAATCATGGAAGACAAGGCCTCGCGTTTTCAACGGATTATTAAAGGGGCCACACAACAGTCGGGAAGAGCTTCGGTGATGGAGCTTGCTCCCACCAGCGATCTGGAAAGTGTGCTCCAGCTCTATCAGAACACGCCCCAATCCCAGGGCATATTTGCCTATGAAGGGGAGGGGGGACGGCCGCTCAAAAGCGTATTCAGTTCAGAGATGAAGTCTATGGAAAATGTGTGGTTGTTTGTGGGCAGTGAAGGCGGGTTTTCCAATGCTGAGGTGGAAACGTTCAAAAAGATTAACCTTTTTCCTGTCTCGTTGGGTCATCAGGTGCTGAGAGTTGAAACGGCTTGCGTCACACTTCTAGGCGTCATAAAGTATGAGTTAGATTTGTTTTAAGGATTTTGAAGGAGCCATTCATGGACTTGGAAAACGATGATTTTGATTTTAAACCCATCACTGGGGGTTTAGGGTTCGATAAAAAAGCGGAACAAGCTCAGGTAAAGCGCCCAACGCCAGCCATTTCTAAGCCGGCTTTGAACTCCTCAATGATTGACGATAAAAATTTCTCCGACAAAAAACTCACCGATACTTTTTCTAAAGATAAATTTGCGGATAAAAAATTTTCCGCAGAGGCTTTGGAGTTGGACAAAGACGCTTTGCCATCCATGTCTTTTAAAGAAACAAAGTCGACCGCGCCAGAGCTGTTTCAGCGACCACTGGTAAAAGACCAAAATGAAGAGTCCAGCAGAACAATCAAAGACATGCTCAGCGCCCTTCCGCCGTCGCTTGATTTTATCGACAAAACCACCTCCACCGGCACGCGCGGTTATTCTCCGGTTGGTCGAAAAGAATACATCACTCCTGCCTACGACAAGCCAAAAATGCCTCTTGAGGCCAAAAACGAAATCGCAACTGATCTCGACATCAACAATCTCGACATCTCGCTCGATAACACATTGGAAAAAGCATTTCCTAAAGTGGGATTCAGAAAGCCATTCTTTCACCAAACTGTTGAGGTGAAACCGCAGTTCACCGAAGTGACCGCAAGCTTTACATCGGCGGTTATAGATGCGCTAGTGATCGCCGGACTAACAGCTCTATTTTTGGTCACCCTAATCGTATTCACAAAGATAGATCTCATTGCCGTGATTCTTCACACCGATGCTCCGGCGAGTGTATGGTTGGAAATTGGCGCCATTTTTGTTGGTGTGTATTTGCTCTATTACATGTGCACTCGCGGATTCTGGGGTTCTACTCTCGGAGACTGGGCGTTTGATATTCAATTGGGATTAGAGACCGATCGTATGAAGTGGTATTATCCGGCGCTGGTTATTTTGCGCATGAGTGTTGTGGCACTTACAGGCTTCGTTATTTTGCCGATCATTTCTTACTTTGCAAAGCGAGATGTCATCGGTGCGATGACGGGCATCGGTCTATATTCTAAGAACTACTAGAGAGCTTATGATCCATCATGATTCTGACCTGACGTCTCTACTCAAGCTGCTCGAGGCGTCGCGCGCTTCGGGGAACAAAGTCGTCTTTACCAACGGGTGTTTCGATCTGCTTCACGTCGGGCATGTGCGCTATTTGCAGGAGGCGCGCAAGCAAGGCGCGATGTTGGTAGTGGGTGTAAACTCCGATCATAGCGTAAAGCGTTTAAAAGGGCCATCTCGCCCCATCCAGAACGAGTCGGACCGCGCGGAGATTCTACTGGCGTTAAAGTCAGTAGATGCCGTCGTGATTTTTACTGAGGACACTCCCGAGTCTATCATTAAGGCGATAAAGCCGGATGTTCTCGTTAAAGGTGGCGATTGGAAGATCGAGCAAATCGTCGGCGGAGATTTCGTAATAAAGAATGGTGGGCAGGTCAAATCTCTCACCTTTATCGATGGAAAATCGACAACCAAACTCATCGAGAAATCACAAAATAATTAGTTCTCGGTCGTGTTAAAAAATGCAGCCAATTTTTAAGGTGTACACCGGGCTCGTGTAATGATCGAGTGCAGCCGATATAAAATAGATTTTGTAACGGGAAAGCACACCCACTGAATAGTGGAATTCGGAGACGCTGGTGGTTTCGTCGAGAAGCGTGTCGGTTGTGCCCTGGGTGCCACCAATGAATGTTCCCTTCGAGCGCGCGCTACCCAACGACGAGAAAACCGCAAAATGCTCCCAGGTCATACCCAGCGAGACATCAGCCACGAGACCGCGTGCAGTGAGTTGATTGTTGAAGTTCGCACTATTGAGGCTAATTACGGCCGATGCCGAGAGAATCGAATCAGCGGGTTTAAAAAAGTTGTAGCGGATCGTTCCACCGAATTCAGACAGTCCTAGTGTGGCCGTGTAAGGGATAAAGTGTATGAACAGGTCGGTCCGATCGTAAATGCCTTTTCCAATGGAAATTTTTGGGTAATACAATGTATTTTGCGATCGATCATCAGTAATAAAACGCGAAATGGAGCTGGTATCGATAAACTCGTTGGCGAGAGAGAGCTCCAAACCATGATCACCGCCCAAACCGGTGGGAATGGAAATATTTTTCCCTGTAGTGCCTAGCCCTAGCACGCGCAGAATCTCCTTGCGATTGAACTGATCCAAATTGCTCGTTAAACCGAACTCGGCATGCGAGGTGTTTATACAGAAAATCCAAAGAATGAGAACCCATGAAAACATGGAATAGAGCGTATACCGATTTTATAGGGAGAGCAATTAAAGAGAGATGTAGTCGTTGATGGCTGCAACCGTTTTAGTGGCCTCAGACTGAACTTTAGCGTCGCTCGAAGTGACATACTTTTCATTGATGATAACTAGTGCAGCGTCCAAACGAGTCTCTAAGAGCTTTAGGCTCGCTGTATCGACAGGAATAGGGCTGGTTTCGCTTTGAGCGCGCACGCTTGCATATTTTTTGCTGGTCGCCGTAAGGACCGACAATGCCTCTAAAGACGCTCTCGAAGTGTTGTCCGTTGCGGTTGAGAGCGTGGTGATCACATAGGGAGTGCGTCCTGCATCTGTATACGAGGTGATTTGTGTTCCAGCACTAGTGCGGAAGTCACCGATGGTGTCGTTGTGTTTGATCCACGCAAGTTCATTAAAGCTGCGCGAGCTGGGAGTGGCACTCAACGCCTTGAGTCCGTACTCACGAAGGTTTGGGCGTTCGTCATGAGTCATATCTTCTACTATATCATAGAAAACTGTATTCGATACTTTTCGGACCTGATACGACTGAATCAGTTTACCTACGGCTTCGCCGTCTTCTTGAACAAAAATCGGATTCTCCCAGTATTCATAGGTATCCATTTTGGCTTCTTCTTCTTTTTCTTTGTCGCGGGCGTTATTTGCTGTGGCTTTTGGAGCGCTGTTGGCAAGTGCTGTCATACCAGAGGGCATATTTCCGCGCACGTCTTCGTCGTCTTCATAAAAATCATCGTCGTCTTGAGATTCAAATGGCTGACCATTGGAATTTTTTGCTTTCTTCTTTTTAGCCAGTAATGCCTTATTGCGTTTACGGGCTTTTTTAAGTTGGTCTTTTTTGCTAATAAATTTTGCCGATGCAATCAACGGGTGTTGAACTTCTTGTGGAGCTTCATAGTAGCTAGCGTGAGTCGTGTGTGGGCGGTATTCGTTTTTATAAATTCTCTCTGACGGAGCTTGCTCATCGGTTCCATTCTGAATGATGCGATACTTTGACTTTGGAGCAATATCAGAGGGCATTTCTGTAACTGAAGTGGAACCAAATGCACCGAACATAGACCCCGATTTCTCTCCGCCACTCAATGCGACCACCACGAGCACCACGAAGGTGACGGCAATGGTAGTAATGATTCGGTTTGTTCCACGGTTACTCATACTAGTGTCTCATTGCATTCCACATGCCAACGATGACCGTTTAATATATTGAAATTATTAAGCTTTTCAGTGTTTCAAAGTGATACAATTTGGCAATAGTGTACACTATTTTTACAGCTGACTGCCGCAAATGCGCAGTCACGCGCACCGGAGTTTCTAGTTTCCTACACGAAATCTACAAGCGCACTCGAGAGAGAAAAATTAAGGTGTCGTGTATGATTTGTTTCAAACACGTATTAACGGAGACGTCATTGAGGACGCTCTCTCAACCAAGGAGAACACCATGAATACGACGATGAATAACACGAATACAAATTTCACAGATCGAAACGTCTATGGCTATCTCGGCGAAAGAATCAGCTGGGGATCTATCGTGGCCGGCGCATTGGTCGCGCTAGCAGTGCATGTAGTGCTTGCGGCTCTTGGCGCGGGAATTGGTTTAACGGCATACGATCCATTGGATGGCGACACTGTTGGACAAGGGACAATGATTGCTGCTGGTATTTTCGGCGTTGTAGCCACGATTGTAGCGATGGCATCGGGTGGCTATGTGGCAGGCAAATTGGCCGGCGTCGTTGAGCGCGTGCAAGTAGGTCTGCATGGTCTCGTGATGTGGGCAGTTACCACAGTTTTTGTACTCACTGGCCTCGCGTTTGGAGCTGGCACTGCTTTCGCCGGTATGGCACGCAGTTTCGGTATCCAATATGGAGATTTTTCGAGAATGGGATCTGGCGCACTGGCAAGCACCGATATTCCCGCAGTCGCGGAGCGAGCACTCAATGCAGGGGCTATGTCCACATGGTTTGCATTTTTAACTTTAGTTGTTAGTGCTGTAGCATCTGTAGCTGGTGCAATGATGGCGATGAATTATTTTGTTCGACAAGATGTACGTGAGCCGCGCGCACGCACCTCATACAAAACTTCCGGCGCAACGGCGGGTCTCTAGTCATAGATAGACTAAGGGGAACTTTCAGGTGAATAAAAAAGCTGACTGCGGTCAGCTTTTTTATTACTGATAGGCGGGAATACCGGTAATGTATTCACCGAGAATAAGCCTGTGAATGTCTTCCGTTCCTTCGTAGGTATTTACACTTTCCAAATTCATCATGTGGCGACCCGTCTGATACTCAAGGGTAATTCCCGAGGCTCCAAGAATATCGCGAGCGAGGCGCGCAATCTCTAATGCTTTTGAAACATTATTCATCTTTGCCATTGAAATCTGCTGCGGAATGAACTGACCGCTCTCTTTGAGGCGACCAAGTTGGTAGGCGAGGAGCTGTCCTTTAGTAATTTCGGTAAACATATAGGCCAGTTTTGCTTGCACCAGTTGAAAAGAGGCGATGGGTTTGTCGAACTGTATTCGCGTTTTTGCATAGTTGCGAGCTTCTTCAAAGCAGGCCATTGCCGCGCCGATGGCCCCCCATGAAATACCGTAACGGGCATGGTTTAAGCAACTGAATGGCCCTTTAAGACCGCGCACGTCGAGCATGTGATCTGCGCTGATAACGCAGTTATCGAGAGAAATTTCTGAAGTGATAGAGGCATTGAGACTGATCTTTTTTTCGATATTGTGGATTTTAATTCCAGGTGCATCGGTGGGAACCACGAAGCCGCCAATTTTATTGTTTTCATCGTCGAGTTTCGCCCAAATAATCGCTAGCTGCGCGAGTCCCCCATTGGTGATCCACATCTTGCTTCCATTGAGCACGTACTCATTACCTTTTTTCTGAGCGTGTGTTTTCATCCCCGAGGGGTTAGATCCGTAATCAGGTTCGGTAAGACCAAAACAGCCAATCACATGGCCTTTTGCCATTTCCGGGAGGTATTTTTGTTTAAGAGCTTCTTTCGCATAGGCGTGGATTGGGTACATACACAGCGCTCCTTGCACGCTGACAGCACTCCGAATACCGCTGTCGCCGCGTTCGAGTTCTTGCATAATTAGTCCATAACTCACCTCTCCGAGACCTGCACATCCATAACCTTGCAGGTTGGCACCCAATACTCCCAATTCACCTAATTTCGGAAACAAATCCTTGGGGAAATGATGACGAATATAATTGTCGGCTATTACTGGCATGATTTCTTTGTCTACAAAATCACGCACGGAACGTTGTATCGCTTTTTCTTCCTCAGTGAGAAGGCTGGAGATGTTGTAAAAATCAGTTCCTTGGAATTTTTCCATAGAGAATCCTTAGTTAATAAATAGATCGTTGGGATGTATGTTGGTCATTAAATCGCTGCTAGTCGCCAACAGGGCCTTACTGATGTTGTCGGGTTTGGTGATTTTTAAATGAAATTGCTCGCTCGATACCTTTTTTAAGGATTCATTGAGAGTGAGTTGCGGGTTTAAGAATAACAGGCAGTCTTCGCTTAAAGTTATATGCAATGTATGGCACACAATACTTTTCTGAAACAGAGACATTTTATTTTGGATCACCCATTCAAGGGCCGCGCGACGATATCTACCGAATCCCTCCTCAAATGTCTTCTGTGTGAGCAAAAAATTATCCACCAGCAACAGAATGCGTCCACGCGCGCGCTCTTGAAATATGCGGATCACCTCGTCCATCAGTCGTGTCTGCAAAGTCGAGGGCGCTTTAGTCGGACTTAGAAAGTTCAAAGCATCAATGTAAATATCGATGCCACTAATTGCTTGGATAGCAGAGGCGAGCGATTTTTCCACTTGCGCATCTTCCGTATTTAGGGGAACGGCAGAAGCGCGTCCAAGGTGGCGATGAATTTCGCGCGCATCATTGAGGGTGTCACTGATTCTCTGGGCTTTGTCGATGTCAGGTGTAAAGTAACAAATCGATGCCCCTTGATTTGTAAAGGAATGGCCGATCTCATAAGAATAGGAGGTGATTGGCCCTGCAAGAAGTATACGTTTGTCGCCCAGTTTTAGAATATCGTTTGGCATGTCCAGTCCCTGTTGGTATATACCTCGGAAAGGCATATGAATTCATCGTCCAAAGGAGATTTTATGAGAGTGTTGGTCATAGGGCAAGGCGGTCGTGAGCATGCTTTAGTGAAAGCCCTCTATTTTTCTCCTTCTGTGACAGAAGTGCACATTGCGCCAGGCAGCGACGGAATGACCGAGGCCATATGCCATGCGGTAGATCCGTCTCAACAAGAAGAAATCTTGAGCATGTGCCGTCGGTTCCAGTTTGACCTTGTTGTTATTGGTCCTGAGACTCCGTTGGTCGAGGGCCTCTCCGACCTGCTCCGCTCGGCGGGTTTTAAAGTATTTGCTCCAAGCAAGGAGGCTGCGGCGCTCGAAGGCAGCAAAATTTTCTCAAAGGAATTTATGGTGCAGGCGGGAATTCCTACTGCCAAATATGTCGTCGTCAGTTCCACCGCCGAAGTCGAAAGCGCTGCCGCTCAATTTTCGTTGCCATATGTTCTCAAGGCCGACGGTTTAGCTGCTGGGAAAGGCGTTTATATTTGTCACTCCAAGGAAGAGTTGATGAGTGCTGCACGCGATGTATTTGATAAAAAAGTATTGGGCGATGCGGGCAAGCGTGCTCTTCTCGAACAGTTTCATAAAGGTTATGAACTGAGTTTTTTTATTTTGACAAACGGAACGTCTTACGTGGCATTGCCGCTAGCACAGGATCACAAAAAAATCGGCGAAGGGGAAACCGGCCCAAACACTGGCGGGATGGGAACAGTGGCGCCCATAAAAATTTCCGAAGAGAACTATGAGCAGATTATCACTCAAGTCGTCGAGCCCACAGTCAAAGGTTTGCGCGATAAAAATTTATACTACCGCGGTGTCGTTTTTATTGGATTGATCATGACCGAAGATGGGCCAAACACACTTGAATACAACACCCGCTTTGGTGATCCAGAAGCACAGGTTCTGCTGCCGCTGCTCGATGGTGACTGGGGGCAGGTGATGTTGCAGATTGCTTCCGGAGAGATGCCTCACCTGGCGTGGAAGTCCCTTTACTCGGCATGCGTAGTGCTCGCAGCGGAAGGTTACCCCAACACAGCAGTTAAAGGGACGGAGATCGAAGGTGATGTGCAGGCGCAAACTACATCCAGTTACATCCTTCACGCTGGCACTAAAAGAGACAACGGCAAGTGGGTGACTAATGGTGGCCGGGTGCTCAATTGTATTGGAATTGGCTCCACACTCAAAGAAGCAGTGAAGAAAGCTTACGAAATTTCTGAGGGTGTTACATGGAAAGGCCGCCAGGCTCGTAGCGATATCGGAAAAAAATTCCTCTAGAGAACTTTTTTGATTTGAATCACCACATAACGTTGAGCATGAGTGATTGTGTGCGATATTCACCCGTGAGTGTGGTCTCGATTCCTATGGAACTCATTTCCGAGAGATCATGCTGGAAAATTAAAGCCAAAGAGCCGCCGTTGGATAAATCGTATCGAAGTTGTGCTTTGGTAAAGCCGGAGTATTGAATAAAGGCTTGGCTTTGAAAAGCCTGAATTTTAAAATCGAATTTGTGCTTCATATTTTTCTCGTCACTAAATTCGAGATCTGCCTGCATATTATTTTTTACATCGTCTGCCAACTTCCCAACGCTGCTCTTTTTTATCCACGAAGAATGCATCGCGCGACGGGTACCGCGATCCATGAGGCGCTTCATAACGAATGAATTCTTTTGGATAAGAGCGGAATCCTCTGGAATGTACTCGATGAGCAGAGATTGAAGCCGATCTCGGCGCTCCATGTACTGGGTGATCTCATTTTCGAGGCCAGCGTCCATCATTGAGCGTGAAAGCTCCTCGGAGGAATCAGAAAATTCAGGATAGTAAGGATTCAAGAATAAGGGCGATACGGGAGCTGCAGCTGGCGCCGCCAAGCTTTGCAAAGAAACCAACAATGGATAAACAAACATCAAAATTCGCAGCATCACAGAGCTATTAACGAGCAAGAGTGGTGCCGAGGAATTCTTTAGGGATATTAAGGGCCTACAAGAGAGCGTAAAAACGTGTTTTTCGAGCTACCTAAAAACGATAAAGGGCCTTGCGAGGCCCTCCACGTGTCTAAGTTTAAGACGGTATACAAAATTATATGCAGACGTCTCCGTTGGATGGCTTGAGGCCTTTTTTCTTAATCTTTTCAACCAATGTGGTGCGATTGAGTTTGAGCAGGATCGCGGCTTGATTGCGGTTCCATCCCGTTTTATCGAGGGCGTTAAGAATCAAGGAATTCTCATAGGCATCGACCGCGCCGTTAAAATCTATCCCGTCTTCCGGTATATCCAGGCTATCGGTGGACAATGTCATAGCGGAACGCGAATGCGCGAAGTGTTCTGGCAAATCATCGGTATGGATGGTACCTTCGCGTTTTAGGATACTACAGCGCTCAACAAAATTCTCCAGTTCGCGAATGTTTCCCGGCCAGTTGTACATGTACAACATATCCATAGCTTCGTCGGAAATTCCATGAATTTTTGTACCCTTTTTATCATTAAAGACATTTATAAAATGCTGAATCAGAATAGGTATGTCATCGCGGCGTTCACGCAGTGCCGGAATCACAAGCGGGATTACGTTTAATCTATAAAATAAATCTTCTCGAAACTTTCCAGCTTTAACGGCTTCGGAAAGATTCACATTGGTTGCTGCTACAACGCGCACATTGGACTCAATTGTTTTCGCACTACCCACTGCTTCGAAGCGGCGCTCTTGCAATACGCGCAGGAGCTTTACCTGCAGATTCATGCTTAAATCACCGATTTCGTCGAGAAAAATAGTTCCGTGATTGGCCAATTCAAAACGTCCCATGCGGTTGCTAATTGCACCGGTGAATGCACCTTTGACGTGGCCGAAGAGTTCCGATTCGAGGAGCTCGCCAGGAATTGCACCACAATTGATCGGCACAAAAGGTTTGGTCGCGCGTGGAGAATTGTAGTGGATAGCTTTTGCGACAAGCTCCTTACCTGTACCGCTTTCACCGGAAATTAAAATGGTGGAATCTGAATCTGCAACTCTTTCAATCAGCGAAAGAACCTTTCGAATCCCATCACTGCTACCAATAATGTTGTCGAATTTGTATTTACTGTAGAGTTGAGATTTTAGCCTCTCGTTTTCACTGATGAGTCGCGTGTGCGAAAGCGCTTTGTCTGTGAGGAGGGTGAGTTCTTCGATATTGAAGGGCTTCGTCATAAAATGATAAGCACCTAACTTTGTCGCTTCGACAGCTACGTCCACTGAACCGAAACCGGTAAGAACGATGACCGGAGTTTGGTCATATTTCTTTTTTACTAACTTTAAAATTTCGATTCCGTCTCCGTCGGGAAGGCGAATATCCAGGAGAACCAGGTCAATGAAGGGTTGTTCTGAAATGACGTGCTCAGCTTCTTTGGCGGCGGCACAAGTAATTACTTGGTAGCCTTTGCGCGATAAAATTCTGAAGAGCGCAGCGCGGAGGGTTTGATCGTCGTCAACAACGAGCACTTTGATCTGATTCATTCGATGGGTTTCCTTCCGTGGAAAGTCAATCGCCGTACTAGCGACCCAGGATGAGTTCGCATCCTTAAATTAGGTTAAGTGAACTCCTTGACTGTGTCAAATTTAAGACGTCAAAATACTTTCGTTAGGCGAGGTCGCGGAGGCGAGGAAACACAATGCTGAAGCTGGTTCTGTCGTCTTTTTGCGAACTTAGAGAAATGTGAGAGTGATGATCGGCAAGAATTTGTCGTGCTAGTGTAAGGCCCAGTCCGGCGTGTTTGTCTGGATCTTTGGTGGTGAATAAGGGGTCAAAAACATGTTGGGCATCATCGGCCGCAATGCCTTTACCATCGTCCAAGATATCGACTTTGACGTCTGTAGAATTAACCGAAATTAAGATCTGGATGGTTCCCGCGTAGTCGTTGGTTGTTTTTCTTTTATCTATAATGCTCTCATAAGAATTCTGCAAAACGTTGCAGATGGCGTGAGCCATTTGATTAAAGCGCCCTTCAACAAAAACTTTATTGTTCTTTTCACTATTGAAATCAATTTTAATTCCCAATGCGCGTGTTCGTAACTCAACCACCAAGATGGCTCTGTGGATAACATCGTGGATTTCGAGCGGGCGCAGTTCACTCATGTCATCGATTCGCGAAAATCCCAGGAGGTTTTGAACGATCAGTTTGCATTTCTGAATTCCCGCCTCAATCTCGACAATATCGGCGTAAAAGTCTTCGTTGCCCTTGAGATCCATTTTTATCAGCTGAGTAAAGTTGAGCATCCCGCCAAGCGGATTGTTGAGCTCGTGCGCTATACTGCTACTGATCGTTCCCAGCTCGGCGAGTTTAGCCGATTCAAGCAGTTGCCGTTCAAAATGTAATTGTTTGGAAATATTGTGGTAGACAAAAAAGAAACAGCGTTGGTAATCGATCATCATGCCTTGTCGGGATACCTCATAAATGATGGAGGGATCCTTTTCGTCGCGCACGCGGTAATTAGTGGCATTGGCCTGGAGAATAGCAGAGGTTTCTTTGGGTAATGCGCCAAAGTGGGCGCGATTGGCTTCGTGAGAAGAGTCGGGTCGCATTTCGCGAAACTTCTGATTAGCAATTTTTACGTTGTAGTGCTGGTCTATCAGAACCAAAGGGTCCGATACGGCGTTGAAGGTGGCCTCCCACAAAAGTTGAAGTTCTTTGTTGCGCTCAACTTGAAGTAGGCGATCGATGCACAGTGAAATGGATTCGCTAATCTGATCGAGAAAATCTTTTTCATCGCGTTTAAATGCGCGGCTCGAGTCACGGCCGTATATTATTGAACCATATTTTCGTGTGCCGTCAGTCAGCGTGAACGTATAGGTGTTGAGCAAATCCTTTTTTAGTTCCAGATTGTTGGCTTCGCCGCTGGTCAGATGAATGCGAAACCAGGAAATCAAGTATGGACCGGCGAGAATCTCGCTGACACTTTTTTCCAGATCATCGATGCTCTGTGCATTATGGATCGCAAAAAGGCAGCGTCCTAAGTAGTTGGCTTTGTGGTTGGTCTGACGAAGCCGATCGTTGGCTTCGATCAAATGGGACTGGCGCTTTTTTATCTTGTCTTCGAGTTCCTCAGAAATATTTTTGAGCTCGGAGTTTTGCTCTCTAAACAGCTGCACGAGTACCTTGTTTTGCTTGAGTTGGCGGGAGCTGGCGAGGCCACGCTGAATTATAGATTCCAAGTCATGCACTTGGTCCGAGGGTTGCGCATAAAAGATCTTGTAGATGTTGCCCAATTCCATGAGTTGATCTGCAGAGAGATTGTTGCCAAAAAGAATCAGTCGAGTTTCCATTTTTAGATGGGCGAGCTCCATCACCAGCTTAAAGAGGATTGCAAAGTGGGACTGTTGCGCATGAGCAACAATCACAGGCGGCTCGTGCGAAAAAAAGGGAAATTTAAGGTCGGAATACCGCGTATGCTCCACGCCCCAGGAGGCCTCGGGTGGGTAGTTCTCGGAGATATAGAGGACGCCGTTCATTTGTGCCACTGATTACAGTTTGGCGCATAAAAATTCCTCTGGCAAGAGACGGACCGAAGGGGCGCTTTTCAGAGGGAGCGTGGCACAGTTTGTGATCGACTTTGGCGCCCTCCCAATGTAATTTGTTGCTATGAGTACAGACCCCAAAAAATCAGTGATAGTCCTGGCCGCAGGTCAAGGAACGCGCATGAAGTCGCCGCTACCAAAAGTATTGCACCCGGTAGCCGGTCAGCCGATGATCCAATACATTGTGAGCGCTTTAAGAGAGTGCGATTTTAGCGATATCCGCGTGGTCGTGGGTTTTGGAGAAAATCTGGTGAGACCGCTGCTCGAACAGCAGGGTGTGGTCTGTTATCGCCAGATGCAGCAGTTGGGAACTGGCGATGCGGTTCGCGCCGCCCAACCGGAGTCCATCGATGGTGATGTGCTGATCATTAACGGCGACCATCCCATGATTTCTAAAGAGCATATAACCTCCATCATGAACGAATTTTCCGAGGCAAAGGCCGACTTAGCCGTTGTCACCTGCCTCCTTAAAAAGCCAGGAAGCTTCGGTCGCATCATTCGTCACTACGACAACATCAAAGCAATTGTCGAGGCAAAAGACGCTGCGATGGAAACTCTAAAAATTAACGAGGTCAACACGGGAATTTATGTGGTGAAGTCCACAGTGCTCAATGCGTTTTTACCACTTATTGGTAATAAGAATAAACAAAACGAATTCTATCTCACCGACATCGTTTCAAAAGCGGTAGAAGACGGTAAGCGTGTCATCGGCATTAAAGCAAGCCCTGCTGTGGCCTTTGGTGTGAACTCTCAAGAAGAGCTGGCGAAGGCGACGAAACTCAAATTTAGAGAGAAGTGCAAACAACTGTTGGATACAGGAGTTATCATCATTGATCCTGCATCTACGTACATCGAACCTTCCGTGCGCGTTGGTGCGGGTTGTGTGATTTACCCGAATGTTTACCTTAAGGGTTTGTCTGTGATCGGATCATTCACGGTTCTTGAGCCCAACGTTTTTGTCGTCGATAGTGTGATCCACGATGGCGCGCAGATTCGCGCCGGATCCTACATCGAGAAAACCGTTATTAAAAATAAAGCTTCGGTCGGCCCCTATGCGCGACTGCGTCCTAATACTCTGATCGAAGAGGACGCCCATGTGGGTAACTTTGTGGAAATGAAAAATGTAAACTTTGGGCGTGGTGCTAAGGCTGGCCATCTCACCTATCTTGGCGATGCGGACGTCGGAGAAAATACCAATATCGGGTGTGGTACAATCACGTGCAATTACGCTGTCGATAAAAAGAAATATCGTACGTCAATTGGAAAAGACGTATTCGTAGGAAGTGACACGCAATTTATAGCCCCGGTCACCATTGGCGATGGTGCTGTGATAGGATCTGGGTCGACGATCACTAAAGACGTGCCTGCCGATGCACTCGCGGTGGCTCGCGGAAAACAGTTCATTAAAGAAGGCTACAATAAAAAATAGAAATCTATTTTTTGAAGCGAGGAATTTATGTGTGGAATCGTAGGATACATTGGGCAACGTGAACCGGTGGACGTATTGGTCTCCGGATTAAAGAAATTAGAGTACCGGGGTTACGACAGCTCTGGAGTTGCGGTAGTCGATCACGGAGAGGTGCAGGTTGTTCGCGCGGAGGGTAAACTCACCGAACTGGAGCGAAAGCTCACTCAGCATAAACTCCATGGAACAATCGGTATCGGCCATACGCGTTGGGCCACCCACGGTGTCCCTTCGGAGCGCAATGCGCACCCCCACACGGTGGGTGGTGTTTGTCTTGTTCATAACGGAATTATCGAAAACTATTCGGAACTCAAAAAAGAACTTCTTGATAAAGGCGCAGATTTTAAATCGGACACCGATAGTGAGGTGGTCGCTCATTTGATTGCCTACGAAATGCAAAACACAAAAGACATCTTTAGTGCCGTACTCAATGTAGTGCCTCGCCTCGAGGGGGCCTATGCCATTCTTGTGATGTCCGAAGATGAACCCGATCGCTTGGTGGCGTTTAAGCACGGACCACCACTCATTGTTGGTGTTGGTAAAGAAGAATGCGTCATTGGAAGTGATGTGCAGGCATTACTTCCATACACCGATAAAGTCATATATCTGGAGGACGGCGATATCGCTCTTCTCGAAAAGGACAGTTATAAAATTGTGGATCACAAAGGTAAGCCGCTCAAAAAAGAAGTGACGACAGTACATTGGACGGCTCAGGCTGCTGAAAAACATGGTTTCAAGCATTTTATGCTCAAAGAGATCTACGAGCAGCCTCTAGCGGTATCGTCGGCACTTAAAAAATACATCAACTTAGAAAAATATCAGGCCGATTTTTCATCGATGTTCACATCACCGTCGCAAAAGACGAATTCGCGAATCAATGAGAGCGATTTTAAAAATTTTGAGCGTATTTTTATCGTAGCCTGCGGCACAAGTTATTACGCGGCAATGTATGGAGAGTATCTCATCGAAAAAATGAGTAAGATCCCTGTGGAAGTGGATTTTGCCAGTGAATTCCGTTACCGAGAGCCGGTCATTCCTCCCAAATCTTTGGTCATCGTCATTTCTCAGAGTGGCGAAACTGCCGACACTCTGGCTGTTTTACGTATGGCAAAGCAAAGTGGCGCTCCGGTGCTGAGTCTTACCAATACTCTCGGCTCGACCATCGATCGCGAATCGGACCTTCATATTTTTATGGAGGCGGGAGTTGAGGTGGGCGTTGCGAGCACCAAAGCATTTATTTGCACTCTGGCTGTGATCAATATGTTCTCATTGTATCTGGCACGCATTCGCCTGCAGTTGTCGGACGATGAAGAGCGACAATTCGTGCAGAATCTGTTGTCGCTACCCAGCCACATGGAATCCGTGCTTGCCTATGACAAGTATTTTGAAGAAGCCATGGAGACGTTTAAAAAATATAAGGGTTTCCTGTATCTGGGGCGGGGAGTGAATTACCCCATTGCCATGGAGGGAGCGCTAAAGCTCAAAGAGCTGGCCTACAAGCACGCTGAGGGTTATGCTGCCGGCGAAATGAAGCACGGTCCATTGGCGCTGATTGATGAGAACATGCTGGTGATCGTGATCAATCCTAGAGATGCGCACTATGAAAAAACGCTGAGCAATTTGCAGGAAGCGAAAGCGCGCGGCGGGGTAATCATTTCCGTGGGGACTGGTGATGATGCCAATCTAAAAGGGATGAGCGAGCAGTATCTTGCGTTGCCAAAATCAGATTGGATGGCCTCAGGGATCCTCTCTGTAATTCCGATGCAATTGCTGGCCTACCACTTAGCGGATGCCCTCGGTTACAACGTGGATCAACCTCGCAATTTAGCCAAGTCTGTGACCGTCGAGTAGAATTCGAGCGGTCTCAATCGAATAAAAAAGGCCGCACTGGCGGCCTTGATCTCGTTTGAATTGCATATTCTATTATGCTTTTTTTGAAGATGTCTTCTTGCTGAGCTTTGCCGTGGCAGATGCTGTACGCGACTCTGCCTTGGCGCTAGTCGCTGTTTTTACCTTGGTACTTTTCTCGGATAATTTTGTAGCTTGTTTTGCAACTGTAGCTTTTGCCAAACTCTCTTTACTTGCGGGTTTATTAGAAACTTTAGGCGCTGCGGATTTTTCTGCGATCTTCTCGCTAGGCTTTGCCGAGGTTTTCTTGGCCACGGCCTTTTTAGAAGATTTCTCTTTGTTTTCAGATTTTTTAGCAAATAACGAAGAACTCTTTTGCAAACGTTCCTGAACATAGGAGTTGGCTTTATCTAAAGAGTGGGACATCCAACTTTTGGAAGCTGTAAAGCCAACGTTCGCAGTGACCATGCGTTGGTCACGAGTTAAAATCGCTGTTAAATGATCCGTCGCCTCGTTGATCCCGCGACCCACAGCGAAGAAACCATGCAGTGCGGATTTCGCTCCATGTTTACCAAAGTCGATAACATCATTGATTTCGTAAAATCCAGCAAGAATCGAAATTCCGAAAGCCACGGCGCTTAGGATAATGCTAGAGCCGTAAACTCCAAGATGAGCGTGGAAGAAGTTACCGAAAGTGTAACCCACAAGGCCGCCCAAACCTCCACGCAGAACCTCAGTGGCAGGCATTTCCAAAGACACCTGAGCCACAGAAAACAAAGAGGCCGCGCAAAAAAGAATAAGGATGTGAGCTACGAAAGTAATAGAGAGCATTTCGTACTGAAGTTTAAAATCTCTAAAAGAAAACACGTTCATGTTGATCACATAACCCATGTGTAAAACAATGACAGCCAGGTAAAAGAAGCTAAATCCGAGACCGGTGATCACAGATTGAACGACAGATGAGCCAAAGCTGCCAATGATGTATATCAGGCTGTCAGGTGTGAGGACGAGGGAAAAAATTCCGCTCAGGACAATCGAAAATCCCAACAACACGCTGGAAAAGAATACGATTTCTTGAATTTGTCGTTCTAGCTGCATTTTTAACTTTTGCATATACCCGCCTCGTCTAAAAGTTCTTCGTGTCTAATATGTGCAAAGCAAATACCAGCCCGTGTATAAACTATAGAGGTGTTTAGGCATCAAACAGTGACAATTCTTGACCCATTTGGAGTTTATACACCACAAAGTGACGCTTTTGAGCGTTATTGGCGGATCTCGTGGGCAAGGAGAATCAGTTCGAAAACATTCATGATTTCGTTCACCACATAGGTGTTGCTAATGGACTCAATTTTACGAGGGATATTGGGCATTAAAAAGCGGTTGCTGAGGGACTCAGCTTCGATTTGTCGAATCAATTCTGCGAGAACCTCGTAGTCATTTTCGCGAAACATGTCGGTGAACAAATTCCACTTGGAAACGGGACGCTCCCGCAACAATCGAGCGTGCAAATTTTTGAGCGCCTTTAAAAGGACCGGATGAACTTTCTCGAGAGCGTTGTAATCAAAGAAAATATTGGTGTGCTGATTCTTTTCACGTTCAAATTCCAAGTAACACCGAGGGTATCCCGGTGCCCAATTCATATGACAGTGACTGATCATACTCTGTCCATCAAACCCAAATAGAAAGAAGGCCGTGTGTTGATCCTGCTGTACATATGCGGGAGGAATTTTTACTTGTGCATTGCCGTTTATAAGCACTAGCAGAGCGCTGAAAACCAAAGAAAACAACATAGACAACCTTTCATCGAAAACAATGAAAGGTATAGCAAGGTCAGTGCCACTATCAAATGGCGGCGCGTCTTCTAATGTTAGAGAGTAGCGATGGGTTCGCCCGCTTGTTTGGCGTAGTAGTTGATCCAGTTGCGCACGAGCATTTCAATAAATGTGCGCGCATTGTTGGCGTTGGTGGTACCACTGTCTTTTTCTACGAAGACTGCAAAGTAATATTTGTTGAGCACACCATTTCTGCGAGCGTAAAAGTAACCAGCCAAATTGGCATTGGGATTGAGCGTTCCTGTTTTAGCGAGCACTAAGCCTTTGTGATCTTTGTTGCGGCTCGCCCACGTCCCATCGACACCAGAAATGGAGAGGAGTTTTTCAAATGTTTTACCGTCGTAAGCGGCACCTTTGAGATCGGCGTACTGGAGAATTTTTACGATTTGTACCGCTGTCATCTGATTGCTGTAGTTGCAGCCCGCGCCATCTTTGAGAGCGCTGCCTTGCCAATCCACATCAGGCACTTCGTGTTGAATCCAATCGAGCATCATGGTTGCTGCCTGAGCTTCGTTGCTCACCGCAGCTGGGCAGCTTGCGGCCGCGGAGTAACCAGCGCCGGGCACGATGTAGTTAAAAAGCGATTTAACTGTAAGACGCAAGTAGCGCGAAGCCTCTCCATTGTTCGAAGATTTGAGCATGCTTTGAATTTTAGATATGCTTGGGCCGTTCACGTTTTCAAGGGCAGAAAGAGCAGTGGAGATTTTTGTGACAGATGCCAGGCGTCTTGGCTGTTGCGCTTTGTAGCTGCGCATGACTTTGTTGGACTTTGCATCGACGATTACAAAACTAAAACGAGAGAGTTGATTTTTATGGTATGTTTTTGCGATGTCAGATTCGGCCTTGGTTAAGGTGTCGGTCAGGATAAGAGGCGGTTGTGGCTCTTGTTGATCTTCGCTGCCATCGAACGGAATTTCTGAATCCACAATACCGTCTTCGTCGGCTTCGAGATGAGCGTAGATGCTGTCTTTGCTTTTTGCGCAGGCGAATGTCAAAAGCGAGGTGAGGGCAATTATCAAGAGTTTATTCATACCTCTCTCTACGGACCTTCATCCCCACGACTTAAATACCCAAGCCGAAAGGTGCGGATTATTGTTTGTCAGAATGAAAATCACACTTTAGTCGGGGAATTTGTTTACGATTTGTCCATATAAGACAAGATTTTGTGGAGGGTAATTTGGTTCATAATGAGCCAGTTTTCACTGAAATTAATTCATCCAAAGTTATACAGCCAGTTATCTATTTCCTCTGTGATCTCGTAGTGATATGCACTGAAGCATCTTAAAAGGAGAACCAATGAGAATCATTTTAGCCTTAGTTATCAGTAGCTTTGCCGCCCTGGCTCACGCCGAATCCACTCCGCAGTGCATTGCAGATGCGGAAGAGTTCGTAAAGGGCATCGACGCTGTTTACAGCCTGACCTATGGACCCTATCAGGGCGATTACGATGACTACCAACTTCACACTACAGTGCAAAGTCTGAAGGGCGACAAAATTACTCTCAACGTCGTTAGCGGCCACACCAATGAGGATGGAGAAATGTGGGATCAAAATTATTCCCTCACCTACAGCATCAGTGGCACGTCTTGTTACCTTGAGACGTACACATTTACTGGAACGACCTCGGACGGCGAAGAAGAACTGGCATCTGGCGAATGTATTTCAGAAACAACGGCAAAACAGAAATTGGATGCCTATTTGTCCAAAGTGTTGAACGAAGTTCCAGAGAATGATTTTTCCTGGTTAGATCCCGATAAAGAGTCTTCGGTTATGACAAAAAAATTAAAGAACGAAACCGTGGCGTCTCTTTCGGAAAACTTTGAAATCGACGGCTTTAAAACTGACGTTGTTTTTAATGACTACTGCGCAGCAGGTGCCGAGTGTTGGGCGGGTTATGTGGTTTATTGCGATGGCACTGTATCCACCTGGTTAGACGGCGAAGAGTAGTCTCATTTCTCATTTAAAAAATAAAAAAAGGCTAAGTTCACACTTAGCCTTTTTTATTAAAACTGGAAATCATGTCTACCTGTGAAACGGTAGACCCAATTGATGAATTGAATACTAGTAGTCGTCTCTTCCGCCACCGCCGCGATCTCCGCGATCACTGCCACCACCACCGTAACCGCCACGTCCACCGCGATTTCCACGATCATTGCCGCCGCCATACCCACCGCGACCGCCTCCTCCACCGCCGTAGCCTCCGCCACCGCGATTTCCACCACCGTAACCGCCGCCGCCATTACCACCGCGGCCGCCGCCACGACCACCACCGTAACCTCCACCCTCGCGTTTTTCGGGTGGACGAGCGATGGCTACAACAATAGCTCGACCCATGAGTTCTTTTCCGTTGAGCTGTTCGATGGCTGTGTTCGCATCAGAATCGTTGGACATTTCAACGAATCCGTATCCTTTAGAGCGACCCGAGTCGCGATGAGACATCACACGCGCGGAGGTGACTTGTCCCGCGGAAGCAAAAAATTGCTCGAGCGCTTCTGAATCTACAGAATATGAAAGCTGTCCTACAAATAAACGATTGTTCACTATGGCCTCCTTGTGCCTGTTAATAAGGTTTCAAAGAGGCTCCCAGCAGATTCAACGACATAACTCTTCGCTACTCTATTTACTGTTACTTAGGAGAAAGACACGGTCAAGAATCATCAGGTCGATTCGACTCAAGGATAGTGGCCATTGGTGCGATGCCACAAGTATCTGAAATATTAAGAATTTTTCATTTTCTAAACGATGGTCAGTGAACTGTGAATTCAAGAACTCAACATTCTTGAATTCACACATTAGAGGATCATAAGGAACGACTACTGAATTCCTGGCTCTTCTACAATTTTAGCCGCGTCTTCAAGGCAGGGATATTTCGAAGTGTCTGTAACCATTTGGCGAGCCACTTCGTTTTGCTTTGCCGACTGCGGACCGAAGCCTACAAAACACATAGTGTCTGCACTGATGCGGTAAACACCGAGCTTCGTGGAATTGGCAGCTCCCGTGTCGCCATTGATCCCGCTAAAACGAATGATAAGGCCGATAGCGTCCCAAGGCTGGCCTTGGTCTACTTGTTTTTTGACCCACTCAACCGTGCCATTTTGGTTGCCGAAACCAGCGAATGCACCGGCGGCTACCATTTGCGTCCAAAGATCATAGGTGCTGCCGTCAACTGTCACGGTGATATTATCCCAATCATTACCTGTACCGAGGTAGATGCTGGTTCCGGCAATCGGTCCTGGGCAATCGTAGCTAAGGCCGCCTGGTCCGTCGTCAGACTCGGGAGTTTCAATAAATGTGCATGCCGATTTATCAAATATATTTTGATAAACGCCGTACTCGATTTTAGCTGCTGAAGCGGTTGCTCCAATAAAAAATATGCTGGCAAAAAGTGAAAGTAGTTTCATATAACTCCTTGGGTTGATGGTTCCACATCGTTACCACAACCAAATTGTCAGAGCTAATTTGTGCGCAGAAATTGTAATCTTTTACCTTTGTGAACCAAAAGCTAAAATTCAGCTACTTCAGCTGGAACTTCTGACTCAACTGCAGTTCCCCGTTGAGGATAATATCCAAGTGGTGGATGCCAGGGTTGTGTTTGCGGGTGGTCATTTGCTTTAAGGAGTGCCGGCGCTTCAATGCGTGCAGTCCCGGCGCGTAGGCTTTCTCCGATATCTTAAATACTTTTTTAGAGTGGCTACCATTTTTATTGAGAAAATGAATCGCATACTCTAAGCGCAGTAAAACATCTTTACGATTTTTGTTTTCTACCCGGGCTGAAAACTCTAAATGAGTTCCTATTTCAAAAGTTTTACGCGTAAGCTTCAGGTCGAGTGCGGATACGTTCTTTATTTTTCCCAATCCGAAGAGAGAGAGGGCGTCCTGATTTCCTTTTTTTAAAAGAGTGCGGAGCGCATGTTTGAGGATCCAGTCCGTGGATGGCGACTTGCCAACCCATTTTTTAGCCAACCGTAAAACGAGATCGGGATGATCTTTAGATATATCATTGAGATTGTTCGCAACACTTTTACGAACATAAAGTGACGGGTCATTTTTTAAGTTTTCCAATATGCGAATAACAGCTGACGGGTCTTTCTTAAAGTCGCGCAATGGAAACGACCATGGCAGTCGGGGACGGCACCCTTCTGAGGAAAGGCGGCGCACATGGTCGTCTGAGTCCTTGGACCACTTTTCCAAAATAGCCATGGTTTCCCGAGGGTACTTTTGGATAAACGGCCGAATCGCAAATTCTGCTGAGGAGAAAGGAGTGAAGTACTTAAGTGCGTCCATAGAGGTTTCAAAGTCATCCATGCCGTAGTGAACAACGAACTCTGGGAACAACAGGCCTTTGAGACCGGTAAAATGAGGAGCGACTTTTTTGAGTGTGCGTATCTGTTGAGAGTAGGTTCCGCTAACGGTTTTTCCTAAAATCTCGGCCAAAAAGCGCAAACGATCTTTGAGTTCGCGCTCGGCCCATTGACGATTGAGTGCATTTTTGCAGAAAACTTTTTCTGAGAACCCCTTGTCGTTTTTAGCGACAAGGGAAGCCAGGGTTTTTACAACGTCATTGCTGACGTAATTCTTGAGTAACTCGGCCATACCAAATTACGAACGGGGAATAAATCCGCTACTATTGCGTTTGTCATTGGTCGAACGACGGTCTTTGTCTCTCGAGAACCAGTTGTTCTTTTTTTGCGGGCTGCCTGTTCCGCCTTCACCAAAGGTCCTTTTAAATGCTGGTCGATCGTTACCGCCATAGCCGTCACGACGCTCACCACGGTCTGATGAGAAGTTCTTTTTAAACGGAGGACGCGCCCCGAAGCTTTCACGTCGTTCGCCACCGAAACCACCGCGGTTTTCACCGCGATCACCGAAGCTCTTTCTGAATGGAGGGCGCTCGGAACCAGAAAAACTATCACGGCGTTGGAAGCCATCACGTTTTTGATAACCGCCGCCTTCGGCGCGGTTATCACCAAAGCTCTTCTTAAATGGACGGTCGCTGCCACCAAAGCCACCACGGTTTTCGTTGCGATCACCGAATGGTTTTCTGAATGGACGATCTGCTCCACCAAAACTATTACGGCGTTGGAAACTCTCACGCTTTTGATAACCACCGCCTTCTGAGCGATTGTCACCAAATCGTTTAAAGCCATCGCGACCACCGCCAGCAAAGCGGCGCTCGTTGTTGCCCTTGTTGAAGCGCGGCTTATCGCCACGTGGTTCAAAGCGCCGCGCCGGTCGTTTATTGTCGAGGCTTGTATTGAAATGTTCAGCCTCTTGATCCGCTTCCCCATTGAAGAACTTTTCTTCGAAGGGTTTGGAGCCGCGAGTTGCAAAGTCATCGCCCATGTCATTGTCGCGACGATGGAATTTGCTGCGACCAGCGAAACGCTCTTTACGATCACCATAAGGTTTGCGTTTAGCGTAGCGCTCAGACGGAATAAATCCCTCAGGAGCTTCCGTCTCGATCTTTATGCCATCTTTCATGTCGAGAGCTAAATTTTCTTCGGCCAATGCTTTTTCGATCTCGCGATCTTGTGGATCAAAGGCATCTGAATCTCGTTGCGCCACTTTCTTAAATTTTTCGGTGCGAATTTGTTCTGCAGCCTCACGCACAGACGTATTCGTTGTCCGTGCAGCGCTGATTTCGATCATGTCTTCTGGAGCGATTTCGCTGCGGATGTATTCCATGCTTGGCTCAACAGGCGGTAGCTCGTCGGTCACAAAGAATGAATTGTCCTTGTGAGATGGGCGAGTGGCCATCGGGCGCTCAGCGCGGTCTCTGTGCTTTTTGCCCTTTTTGTTTTTGCGTGGATCCTGAACAGCATCGCTCACCACATTGTACTTGCGGGAAATGTTTGCCCACAAACCGTATTCGTGATGGGATACAAAGCTCAGCGCTTCGCCTTTTGCACCATTGCGCGCGGTACGACCTACACGGTGAACATAGTCCTCATCCATTAAAGGAAGATCAAAGTTAATAACGTGTTCTACCGCAGGCACATCGATACCGCGGGCGGCGATATCTGTGGCCACGAGAATGCGGTATTCACCGCGTTTGAAACCCTGTATGGCGCGATTGCGCTTTCCCTGAGTCAAACCACCGTGAATCACCGTCACAGGAAGGCCGTAATCTTCGAGGAAATAAGCAAGAGCATCCACGCGGCGTTGTGTGCGCGCAAATACGATCACTGAGCCGGAACGTTTGCTCAATTCTTCAAGTAAAACGTCGTTCTTCTTTTCCTGTGGAACGGTCATCGCATATTGTGCCACTGTTTCTACGGGTTGAGATCCCTTGCCGACTGTCACATCTTTTGGTTTGTGCAAATACTGGCGGGAAAGTTCTTTTACTTTTGGCGGCATAGTTGCTGTAAACAACATGGTTTGGCGCTTCTGTGGAAGGAACTGCAAAATAGCATCGAGCTGTGGCGCAAAGCCCATATCGAGCATGCGATCGCCTTCATCCAAAATGAGGATGCCAGTGTTGGCTAACGAAACACTGCGGCGGCGCAAGTGATCCGTCAAGCGGCCCGGAGTGGCGATAATGATGCGGGGTTTGCGGCGAAGAGCATTGAGCTGGCGTTGCATATCGAAGCCACCCACAATGGAAACCATCGTGATGCCTTCGCAGTAGTCTGTAATTTGGCGCATGAACTCCGAGATTTGTTGAGCGAGTTCACGAGTAGGCGCGAGCACCAGCGCATTTTTATCGGGATTGTTGATCAACATGGTAATCGCCGGAATCGCAAATGCTCCGGTTTTTCCCGATCCAGTAGATGCGCAAGCAATGATATCGCTGCCTTCAAGGGCGAGTGGAATAGTCTTCGCCTGTACTTCTGTGGGTGTAACGAACTTTAGATTTTTGAGTGCGTTTTGAATAGACGCAGGAATAGCGACATCGCTAAACGATTGCATAACTTACCTCTTCTGCCAGTCATCATTTTGTGCTGGCGGCTGCATCGCAGGAAGAGGCTCGTCCGCATATGGTCACCCGAATTGGTGCGCCAGGGTCTTATCTCTCTGAACGATAATTTTTTGGCCGATCGAATGATTCTTTGAACGATTCTGATGTGGGCTCTTGTGATCAACGTTTTAGCACCATTCTGCGCAATGTCAACGTTGCGGAAGCGAATAATACGCGCGCTCTGGTGCCGAATTGGCAGTATATAAGAGATGAGGTGAAAAAAAACCGCTACTGGTTGTAATTTTTCTCAACAGGCGGCTGCGCCTGCAGGTGCGGCTTCTGGCGATCCACCTGCGGCTGCTTAATAAAATAAGCATAGAAAAAACTCAAGGGTAGAAAGACCAATCCAAGTACGATCAACTTACGTCCGTCGCGGCGAGGAAGCGAACTGCGAGTAACCACTGCTTCTTCGTCCACAGGAGTATTGTTCGATGGAAGTGTTCCTGTCCATTTGCGCAAAAAATACGTCGCTGTCCCCCCGACAATGAGAATGATCGAAAACAAATAATTGTCGATATTGTATATCTCGGGAGTCATATTATTTGAGCTTTTCGTAGTTCGCCAGAATATGAAAAATACAACCAGTGAGCTTTTTGGCGTACTCCAAATGAATAAACTCATTGGGTCCGTGGGCATTGGAGTTTGGGCCAAGCACGCCGGTAATTACAAATTGTGCTTGAGGGAAAGTGGAACCCAACATTCCCATAAACGGAATGGAGCCGCCTTCTCCCATCGCAAGTGCCGGCTGCCGGTAATAGGTTTGTGAGGCCTCCTCTAAGAGCTCCACCAGCGCCGGTGACATCGCCGGTGCATTCCACCCACTGGCCGCATCCTCTAGCTCATACTTGACAGTAGCATTGTAGGGAGGATTTTTTTCTAAGAGTTCTTTGAGATCTTTAGCCGCTTTCTTGGCATCGACCGTTGGCGGTAAACGCAGCGATAATTTTAAGGTCGTTGACGGGCGAAGCACATTGCCGGCTTTTTTAATCTCTGGCAGACCTTCGGCTCCAGTCACAGAAAGAGCAGCTCTCCAGGTGCGATTGAGCACATTGTCAACAAGCGACGGAGTTGCGGGTTGCATGTTTCCAACAAATGGAAATTTTTTAAAAACTTTATCTTTGAGAACTGCAGAGACTTTTTCTGCCTGCTGCAGACGCTCCTCGGGAATTTTCGTTTTAAAAGCGTCAGGAAAGATTTCACCGGTCTCGCGATTCTCAATGCGATCGAGCAACAGGCGCGCGACCCGGAACGACGAGGGCACAACACCACTGGCATCGCCGGAATGCACACCTTCGGTGAGCACTTGAACCTTTAACGTCCCGCTGACTAAGCCTCGCAGTGAAGTCGTTGTCCAAAACTGCTCATAGTTGCCGGCGCCAGAGTCGAGGCAAACAATCACTTGAGGCGTTCCGAATTTTTCAGAAAAGTTTTCGAAATAAAAAGGCAAATCTTCAGAGCCACTCTCCTCGCTGAGTTCGATCGCAATACGGATGTGCGGGCGAGGTAAATTGTTCGCGATCAAATGTTCGACTGCGCAAAGAGAGGCGAAAACCGCGTAGCCATCGTCGGCGCCGCCGCGGCCATAAAGTTTTTCGCCTTTGCGAACCGCTTTCCACGGTGAAAGGCCCTCGGCCCAACCAATCATCTCGGGTTGTTTGTCTAAGTGGCCGTACATCAGAACTTCGTAATTGTCAGTTCCAGGCAGTTCGATCAATAAAAGGGGAGTTCGTCCGTCGGCGCGAAGAATCTCTTTTTTCAGTCCAGGAACATTGCGACTCTCCACCCAAGTGTTGGCGAGCTGCAGGGCTCGCTCGATAAATCCATTTTTTTCCCACTCGGGATCAAATGCCGGCGATTTTGCGGGAATTTCGATATACTCCATGAGTTTGGGAATGATGCTCTTCTCCCAATAGGAATCGATGGAGGTCATAACGTCTGAGTTTGTACCGGGCATAATGGCTCCTTGAAAAGTGCTGGAAGAATAGGAAGAATCTCGTCGCACGTCAATTCTTGGTGCAGAGAGGAAACTTTGTTGGTAATAAGGACCAATATGTCGATTCTGATCTCTGTGAACAATGTCGAAAAAACCATGGGGTCCAAACTTCTCTTCGAGGGATTGAGTTTGGGTATCAATGAGGGCGAAAAAATCGGCCTGATCGGCCCCAATGGTGCGGGCAAATCTACATTGCTCAAACTCTTAGGTGGGATCGATACGCCCGATGAGGGCGAAGTCAATCGGCGAAAAAACTTAAACATCGCCTATGTGGCACAAGAACCATTGTTTGAAAGTGATAAAGGCGCCAAAGAATATTTGGTAAAGCGCCTCGAAGCATTGGGTATGGAGAATTACGATGCGGAAGTCAAAGCGGCCATGTCGCTCAGTATGGCTGGCTTCGACGATCTGGACGTGCGCATCCAAACTCTATCCGGCGGTTGGAAAAAACGTCTGGCCATCTCCCTGGCGATTGCTCAAGAGCCAGATATTTTAATTCTCGATGAGCCTACGAACCATATGGATTGGGCGGGAATTCTTTGGCTCGAAAATTATTTAAGATCGTTCAAACGATCCATTGTGCTTGTGAGCCATGACCGCACCTTTCTCGACAACATCACCAACAGAATCATAGAAATCCACCGGCTCTATAGTGCTGGCTATTTGTCGTTCGATTGCAGCTACAAAGAATTCATTGCAAAAAAAGAGGAGTACATCAAAACTCAGATGGCGCTTCAGGATTCCATGTCGAACAAAGCGCGCCGAGAGGTGGAGTGGTTGCGTTCTAACGCTCAAGCGCGCCAGACAAAGCAACAAGCGCGCATAAAAGAGGCCCATTCGCTTTTAGATTCGTTGGATACGGTAAAATCCAGAAATGCCTCGGTGAATTCTAAATCGCGATTGGAGATAGATTCGACGGGCAGGAAATCTAAAAAGCTCATTGAAATGAAAAATCTCACGGTGGGATTTGGCGACAAAATTCTCGCGAAAGATATTAATTTGGTTCTCGGTCCGGGCAAATGTTTGGGGCTGTTGGGTGACAATGGAAGCGGAAAAACAAGCTTGCTCAAAGTCATCCAGGGTGTGTCGGACAATTTTACTGGTGAGGTCTATCGCGCGGACGATCTGAAGATCGTTTATTTTGATCAAAAGCGCGAGGATTTGCCAATGAACGAGAGCGTGGTGCAATTTTTAGGTGAAGGCTCCGACTACGTGATTTTTAAAGAGGCGTCAGTGCATGTGGCGTCTTACGCCAGTCGTTTTTTGTTTGCATCGGAGAAGATGCAACTAAAAATCTCGCAGCTCTCGGGGGGTGAACAAGCGCGGCTGCTTATTGCCAAACTTCTCTTGCAGCCTGCAGATGTCTTAATCCTTGATGAACCCACCAATGATTTAGATATCGACACCATCGAAATATTGGAAAACACATTGAGTGGGTTTGCCGGCCTCATTCTGTTGGTATCCCATGATCGCTATTTTATGAGCCAACTCTGTGATCAATTCTTAGCATTGAATGGCAGTGGAGACTGGGCCACTTACGCCGAAATGGATCAGTGGTTGCGGGATCGTGCGAGCAAAGACCTGGCGGTGAAGAAATCTACAAGCTCCAGCACCTCGACTCCCGGTGGGAAAAAAGTTCGTCTTTCCTACAAAGAGAAGATGGCTTTAGAAACTATCGAAAGCGATATACAATTGGCCGAAAAGAATTTGCAAGAGGCACAAGTGCTCTTGGCCGATCCTGAGGTTCTTGCCGATCGCTTAAAGCTGGCGCAACTCACTGCAGATATGAACACAAAGCAAAAACGCGTGGATGAACTCTATGAGCTTTGGACCATGCTCGAAGAAAAGACTAAAAATTTATAGGTGATGAACGCAGTCAGCAGTTCTTAAAGAACGCTGATAACTGTTTATCGGAATAGTTCCAAAGGCCTGCGAGGGTTTTAAAGGGATCAGTTGTCGTGAACCCGAGCGCATCGGTAAAAGCGGGTTCCGTTTTAAGGCCTTCAAGCCGTAGAGCAGCGACCTTCAAACTGAATTTTGGCCCGCCGATTTTGAGCAGACGCTCTTCAACTATAAAATGCCGGTACCCATTCTGCTCAAAGGAGGCCTTGGTTTGCGCAAATATTTCCATGGGAAGCTCATTCCATCGAAAACGTACAACTAGAGTGTCCTGATTGAGAATGCACGACGTGTGCAATTGAAATTCCGGTAGGTGGGAGTAATACTTTAAACAGATTTCGCGAATATCCTGGAGATGGGGGTGCGAAATTATGATGTCCACATCAGAAGAAGAAGTGTGCACACCGAGGGGAAATGTACCGGCAACGAGCGGATTAAAATTTCGCAGTTCAGTTAGAATGGCGGATTCTACGAGTTTCTGGTACACATCGTGGTTCTGCTCGAGGGTCACCACGGACTGCAAAGATTGATGATGGAACTTGATGGCCAGCGAACCCAAGTTGGCGCGCACTTCGGAGTTGTAGTATTTGTTGGTGGGCGCTTGCCACTGGAGGCGCGGATATGCGTGGCACAATGTCTCTAGAGGCCTATCGCACACCAATTCCATGTGTTCGAATCCCTCTAAAAAAGGTTTTCCCGGTTTCGGTGCCGGCAGCTCGATACTGCGGATAATATGATCTCGAAAGGAGATGGGTTCTTTAAGAGCGTACGTCGAAATCAAGCGGCCGTTTACAGGAGATTCTGCGAGAAGTTCAGAAAAATTTGAAATTTCGTTTTGAACTTGTAAATAACGGTCGAGAGTTGCCACCCGGTAGCACAAATGATCGATATGCCAGTGGAGAGGGAAAACCGTAGAGCACTTTTCCAGCTCATCATAAACCTGCTCTAAGAAGCTCAGGGCCTGTTCGACGAACACGCTCCTACTGAGCATCGATATTCTCGAATTCCTCAGAATCACGATCTTCGGTAAGAATGCGTTCAAGGTCTTTCGTAGCCTTGGAGGTAAAAGATATAAGCTGTGTTTCGTCGTGGTGGTACTCCATTTGTTTTAGGAGGATACGTTCATCATAAATACGAAAGTTGCGAATGGCGCGATCCACAGCTTCGGCGGGTTTGCCGCGCTTGAGCATGACTTCTTTGGCCACTTCTAAGCTCGTCATATAGGTCTCTCGATGAACAGATTTAATTCCCATCTCCATGAGCTCAATGGCATGGGCCCGATTGCGAACGCGTGCAATAATCTCGAGCGAGGGATAGTGTTCTCGAACGACGCGCGCTGTCTCGATGGAGGCCTCAACATCATCAATGGCGAGCACGAGGTATTTGGCTTTTTTCGCTCCTGCAGCCTCTAAGATATCGTGGCGGGAAGCATCGCCGTAGTACACTTTGTTGCCAAACTGTCTGGCCGTCTCTACTTGAGAGGCATTGTGATCGAGTATGGTGTAGGTCACCCCCTCGGCATTGAGAAATCGTGTCACAATTTGTCCAAAGCGGCCAAAGCCGGCGACGATCACTTCCACATCGGCTGGTGCGATATCGTCATAAGGGCGCTCGGAGATTTCGGAAAAACGACGCAAGTATTTTTGATTGAGGATAAATAATATCGGCGTTAATGCCATACTGATGGTGACACTGGCATTCAGAATGGAGGCGTTGTCCGCACTCATCAATTTTTGTGAAACCGCTGAACTAAACAATACAAATGCGAATTCCCCGCCGAGTGCGATATTGAAGGCAGTATTGCGCGCCACTTCCAGTGAGCGCCGGAACAGTCTGGCTACGGCAAACACCACAATGCCCTTTACAATCATAAACACACCCGTCAGGAGTACGACGGATCCAAAATTTAATCCCAATGTTTCTAAATCGAGCGACATGCCGACCGCTGTAAAAAATAAGCCGAGCAAAAGATTTTTAAACGGTGCTAAATCGATTTCCAGTTCGTGGCGGTATTCGGAGTTGGCAAGTAAAACGCCGGCAAAAAACGCGCCCATGCCCATGGATAATCCTACGGACTCCATCAAAATGGCCGTACCAACAACTATGAGCAGCGACATGGCAGTGAATACTTCGGGAGTATTGCTGTCGGCCACCAAGCGCAATACGTGGCGAATAACATAATGGCCTATTAAAATAAGAAAGACGATCAGCGAAATGGCTTTAATAGCCATTGTAATTTGGAATCCCTCACCCTTTCCGGTAAACAGAGACAGCGAGGCGAGGATGGCCACAACAGCTATGTCCTGAAACATAAGGATCGCAAATGTATCTCGTCCGTGAGAGGTGTCTTTTTGATTGTTGTCGTCAAGCAGTTGCATGGTGAACGCGGTGGATGACAGCGCTAATCCAAAACCGCCAATGTAAGAAAGCGGTAGGGGCAGGCCACATAATAAGCCGATTCCCATAAGCAGCACACCACTCACAACGACCTGTAATGTGCCTAAACCGAAAATCGCATGGCGCATGGACCACAGTTTTGATGGCGCAAGTTCAAGTCCGATGACAAAAAGTAAAAACACCACACCGAGTTCGGAGAAATGAAGAATGTCCTGGGTGTCAGTGATAAAGCCAAACATGTCGGGGCCGATAATAACCCCAGCCACTAGGTAGGCGAGTATGGCTCCAAGTCCAACACGGCGAAACAGAGGTACAAACACCACGGCCGCCATTGCCAATGTCAGCAGCTGAATCATTGTAGAATGCATTTGCGCCTTATTCTTTTATCCACGGTTGATCGTTCATAAAATTCTTTTTACCCAGATTCACACCCGCTCCACGGAGGAGCATATACATTGCAGCGTAGTGAAAGTAAAAGTTCGGCAGAGCATGGGACTCAAAGTAGTCTTTACCTTTTAAATACACTCCAGGAGCAAATGGAAAGCGCTGTTCTCGATTTTCGTAACCTGAAAAATCCGCGCCTTCGAACTCTTTCACGTAATTCATCGTTTTTTCAACGCGTCCGATCAGCTCTTCCAATGTCGTCTCTTTGTCATCAAAAACGGGTGCTGTTTTACCGGAAAGGCGAGCTACGGCACCTTTGGCATTGTCGGTGGCAATCTGCACTTGCCGCGAAAGCGGAAACATATCAGGAGCTATTCGTAGCGACATAAAATTATTCTCGTCGAAGTTTCTTTCCTTAGCGTGGGCGCGTGCAAGGAGTAAACATTCTTTCATGCCGCGAAGACTTCGTGAAAATTGTGTGACAACCAAATCGTGAACGTGTTGAGCCATAAATCATCCTTTCAGGGAGTAATAACCTATTCTATTGAATAGATTTGGATCTTGTCATTCAGGAAAAAAAGCATGATATATTGAGCCTATGAAGTTACGTCACATACTTGTTGAGCACAATTACATGGCCGAAGACGTCGTTAGAAAATTGGCTGAGGGGCAAAACTTCGAGTCCTTGGCCACAATCTATTCCCAATGTTCTTCGGCCGGTGCCGGCGGAGATTTGGGCGATGTTCCGCTCCAGCGCCTCGATGAAGACTTTCGAGAGAATGTAGAAAATTTAAAGGCCGGGCAGCGCACGGGTGTATTCCGCACGCGCTTTGGTTACCACATTGCGGAAGCGTACTAGCGCACTGTTTGAATGTCGGAAGACACTCCGCTTCGCGCTTCTGATTTGGCAGGCTGAAGAGGCGACACAGGCGCTTTTGCCAGTGGAGTTTCGTCCTTTTCCTCTGTTCCCCAAAAGTTTGTTCGCAAAGGTGTGCCATCGCGGGAAGTGATCGTGGTAGATTCGCGAGACGTCACCTTTTTAAGATACGCCGACTTTGCGCCTTCACCGCAATCACATGCAAGTGAGGTTGATGCCAATAGTAATGAGACTGCAAATGCTAGGGTGTGTTTCATAATATGTCCTCTCTAAGATAGATCTCCTATTTGTACTTGAGCTGCTCCTAAAGACAAACATCTTGCTCACTGCGTTGGTGATGGCCCCCCAGTAAGCCTATATGCGATCCATGGCAGTATTTGCGAAGATTTCGCAACAATAGTTTTAAACTATCGAGGCATACATTATATATATTAGAAACTATAATCATTTTGGTCGATAGTGGATCAAATATCAATGTGTTCTATTACTTAAAATATGAGCACCCAACAACAAGGAGATACTCTCTATGTCATTAGCTGATAAAACAGGACAGAAGGTTCCTCAAGTTACATTTAAGGTTCGCGACGGGCACAAGTGGGCCGAAAAAACGACCGACGATTTTTTTAAAGGAAAAAAAGTAGTGTTGTTCGCGCTGCCTGGAGCTTATACGCCCACATGCTCTTCCGTTCACTTGCCGCGCTACAACGAACTTTACAGCGAATTTAAAAAGGCGGGAGTGGATGATATCATCTGCCTGTCGGTGAACGATTCTTTTGTGATGAACTCGTGGAAAGACGATCAGGACGCCGAAAACATCACCATGCTTCCCGATGGGAACGGCGAATTTTCCGAAAAACTCGGTATGCTTGTCGACAAAAAAGTAGTGGGCTTTGGCAGCCGCTCGTGGCGCTATTCCATGTTAGTGAATGATGGAAAAATCGAAAAAATGTTTATCGAGAAGGAAGTTCCTGGAGATCCGTTCGAGGCTTCGAATGCAGAAACGATGCTCAAATATTTGGGCGTAGAAGTTCCAAAATCAGTGGCCATTTACACGCGTCCTGGTTGTGAGTTTTGTCACGAAGCTAAGGAGCTGCTCAAAAAGAACAATATTCCTTATGAAGAGCATATCCTCAATAAGGATTACACTGTAAAAACTCTTCTGGCGATTAGCGGGGGCACCAAAGTGCCGCAAATCTTTAGAGGCGGCGAGCGCATCGGTGGATGTGAAGAACTTAAGAAAATCTTGAGCTAAGAGGAATATTTTATGAAACACTACGATGTGGTTATTATTGGAGCGGGAACGGCGGGTTTGTCTGCGCGCCGTGAAGTTGCGAAAAAGACAGATTCCTACATCGTAGTGGATGACGGACCACTGGGCACAACCTGTGCCCGAGTGGGCTGTATGCCTTCTAAAGTTTTAATTCAAGTGGCCAACGATTACGATCGCCGCAATAAATTTGAACAAATGGGAATTCGTGGTGGAGAGAACCTCACGATCGATCACACACAAGTCATGATTCATGTACGCTCGCTGCGCGACCGTTTTGTTCGAGCGGTGAAGAACCCGATGAAAGATTGGGAGAGTAAACTGGTTCGCGGACGAGCAAAGTTCATTGACGCGCACACGTTGCAAATCGGAAGCGATCAGGTCAAAGCAGATAAAATTATAATTGCTACTGGTTCACGACCCATATTGCCGCCATCATGGGAAAAGTATAAAGCACATCTCATTGATACCGACGCTTTTTTTGAGCTCACAACGCTTCCAGAGACGGTAGCGGTTATTGGCCTCGGCGTTATCGGGGTGGAGATTGGGCAGGCTCTTCATAAGCTCGGTGTGAACACTGTTGGAATTACAACCAACAAAGAAATAGGTGGGCTTACTGATCCTGAGATACAAGACTACGTGGCACGTAAACTCTCCGAGGAGATGCCACTGCATTTTACGGGAGCCGAGCTCGTAGGTGTGAATGACAAAGGCAAACTCCAAGTGCGAAGCGACGACAAAACGTACGAAGTCGATAAGGCGTTCCTTGCCGTTGGTCGCAGACCGAATGTGGACTCAATGGGTTTGGAAGCATTAAATATTCCCTTAAACCGTCATGGCGTTCCAGAAGTGGATGCAAATACCATGAAGCTCAAAGCGGCCCCCCATATCTTTCTACCAGGCGACGCCAATGCCGATCGGCCAATTTTGCATGAGGCTGCGGACGAAGGTACCATCGCCGGCCATAACGCTGTTTTTGATGAAACGTGCTTTAAACGCCGAACTGTTCTCGGTATTACCTTTAGTGATCCCAACATTGCCAGCGTCGGAAAACGTTGGCGCGATCTTAAAGACGAAGACTTTGTCGTAGGCAAAGTGAGCTTCGAAGGGCAGGGGCGAAGTATTGTAAAACTCAAAGAGCAAGGTTTACTTCATGTGTATGCCGATCGCGAAAGCGGTCTGTTGTTGGGTGCAGAAATGCAGGCTCCTGATGGAGAGCATTTGGCGCATTTGCTGGCATGGGCTATAAGTGCCAAGCTCACTGTGTTTGAGGCATTAAAAATGCCATTCTATCATCCGGTCATTGAAGAAGGTCTGCGCACAGCGCTCCGAGATGCGGCAACAAAAATCAAAGATGGCAATCACGGTCATGAACTTTTCCGGTGCAGTGATTCACCCATTCGCTAACTGAGGTTTCTATGCCGACGCTCACCCAGCTCGAGTACATTATTGCGGTCCATAAGCACAAGCATTTTGCTCGAGCCGCTGAGGAATGTCATGTGTCTCAGCCCTCGCTTTCCGCGCAGATTCAAAAAGTGGAGGAAGAGCTCAACACCATTATATTTGATCGATCCAAGAAGCCAGTTTTGACAACTTCGAAGGGTGAGCAATTGGTAGCTCAGGCCAAAAATGTTTTGCGCGAGCACAAAAAGCTTTTCGATATTACGGTTGCAGATGGGTTTCTCAGCGGAGAATTTCATCTTGGGGTAATTCCTACATTGTCCTCATATATAATTCCGCTATTCATCGAAACGTTCTCCCGCAAACATCCAAATGTAAAACTCAAAATCAGCGAATACAAGACTGAGGATATAGTGCAGCGGCTCTATGAAGATGAACTCGATGGAGGTCTGCTGGTAACTCCATTGCACGACGATAAAATTATCGAACGCACTTTGTTTCTGGAGCCATTTTATGTTTTTGCCTCCGACGACCACGAGCTCGCCCATCGCAAATACGTAAAGGACGATGATTTAGACGGCAGCTCGGTGTGGCTGCTCAACGAGGGCCACTGTTTGCGTGAACAAGTGATCAAGGTTTGTTCTCTCAAACACCAAAATCAAGTTCTCAAGAATATCACCTTCGAAAGCGGTAATTTGGAGACTCTTAAGAACCTTATTCGCCAAAGTCGTGGCTATACTCTGCTTCCCTATTTAGCCACGCTCAATTTGTCGCGTGAAGAAAAAAACAACAATTTGGTGCGTTTTACCAAACCTGTGCCGACTCGAGAAGTGAGTCTGGTGCATAGTCGCAGCTTCCTCAAGGAAAAGATTATCGATGCACTGGTCGACGATATTTTGGGAGCTATCCCAGAGGAACTTAAAAGTATTAAAAAGGGCGCCGTCGAAATTATTGATATCTAAAAAATCGGTGACACCTTAAATCACCGATGCCAGACTCAATATGTGAAAAAGCCAAAAGCCAAGCCTTATTGCCGATCGTGCCGAGCCTTTTTAGGTGAGTACATGTTAGATGGCATGACGGTGTTCTTTTGCTCTAAGTGTGATTCCAAGCTGATACCGCTGTCGGAACTAAAAGCGAAAATTAAATCACGGACACTTGCGGAATTGCATGGGTTAGCGAAGGCTTCGCAGAGACCTTCATCCATAGATTGTGGTATTTGTGGAGGGCAGATGCGCCTGGTGCAAAAGGCCGAATCGGCGATTCCGCTGGATGTCTGTTTGAGCTGCGAAGCCATTTGGTTTGGCGGTGCTCAATCTGAGTATGAGCGATTTTTATTGGAAGAGTTGTCGTTAAAGCCATCCACGAAGTCGATGTTGAGCCAAGACAGAGTCGGGGGGATTGCAAATGATTTCGCATTTGCCCAGGTGCACGGACCGCTCTTTCTCTCCAACAGAAGCTCTGTTGAGCGACCCGAGGATTCGCGGTTTCCATCCATCGCTTCCGGCTATATATTTTTTCTCATCTTTATTACAAGTTTTGTGGCGTTTAAAAACAGATCAGTTTTTGAATCTCTATTGTTAACGACTCTCCAGCCTGCGGCAAAGCAGGTGCTGACGACGTTCTCCAGTTTTTTCGTGCACGCAGATTGGTTTCATCTTCTTGGAAATTTATTTTTTTATTATCAATTTGCCGACACTGTGGAGAGACGAAGCGGTACAAAAGTGTTCTTATCGTTGATAGCAGTGTCTCAAGTCGTGAGTTCGGCACTGTTTCTCGCCCTCAATTGGGGGCGTGCGGCTGGTACGCTGGGAGCCAGCGTAGGAATCATGGCATTCATGACGTATGCGGTGACAGGTGATCCCTACCGACCCATGCGTCTGTTCGGGAGAATTCCACACACGTTTAGGGCCTATTCGTTTTCCATCTCGGCGTGGATTTATTTTATGCTGTTTCTACTCAACGACCTCAGAGGTATAAACCGCCAGATGATGGGCGCTACCAATGTGTCCCACATTGGGCACTTTGTCGGTATTTTGGTGGGACTAGTCATTTATCATCTGAGCCCGCCGCCAGCGGCACCGGAAAAGCCAGTGGTACAAACTCCGACCAACATCAATTACTAAGCGAGCGCTTCTTCGATCACGCCCATGAGTGCTTCGCTGTTGGGAGGGACATCCGATTTAAAGCGGCCCGCGAGGCGACCTTGTTTATCCACAACAAATTTTTCAAAATTCCATGCAATCTCTTGGTTTTTGCCGTCGGCAGCAATCAATTCGGCGACCAGTGGATGTTTGCTACCACCTTTTACGGTTTGTTTGGACGTGAGTGGAAAAGTGACACCATAACGGAGTTTACAGAACTTTTCTACGTCCTGATCCGCCTCGGGAGTTTGACCTCCAAAATCATTGCTCGGAATGCCCAAGACAACTAAACCCTTACTTTTGTACTTCTCATACAGTTTTTCCAGAGTATCCAGCTGCTGAGTGTACCCACATTGAGTGGCTATATTCACTATCAATAATGCTTTTCCCCTGTAGTCATTGAGCGTGGTTTCTCGCGGTGTATTGCCGTCGATAATTGTAATCTTTTTGTCATACATAGGGCGTGCTCCTAAAGTAGAGTTAGAGTTGAAGTCGCTGATCAAAGCTGTATCCAAACTTCTTGTGAAACTGTACGCGAAATGCTAGTCCAATGACAATGAATGATGACCCCGGCCAAAAACCCAAACCGCCTTCGGCCGACCCGCAGACCGAGGGCGTAAAGCCCAAACGCCGCGTGCGCTACAAGGGAACTCATCCTCGTCGTTTTCATGAAAAATACAAAGAGTTACAGCCAGAAAAGTACGCGGGTGACGTTGAAAAGATCATAGCCAGCGGCAAAACTCCAGCCGGCACTCATATTCCCATCGCTGTTCCGGAGATCATGACGGCACTGGCGCCAAAACCGGGACAAGTCGCGCTGGACGCCACATTGGGTTATGGTGGGCACTCGCGCGAAATTTTGCGGAAAATATCTCCTGGAGGAATCGTGATTGGTCTGGATCAGGATCCAATTGAGAGACCGAAAACCCAAGCGCGCCTTGAGGAATGGATAGTGGCCGAACAATTGTCGAGCCAATTGATCGTGGGCGCCATCAATTTCTCCGATGCTAAAGGCTTTCTGCGCCAGCAGTCGCACCCCCGTGTCGACATGGTGCTAGCGGATTTAGGCCTATCGTCGATGCAGATGGATACTCCTGAGCGAGGATTCTCCTACAAAGTCGAAGCGCCATTTGATCTGCGCATGAATCCCAATCGCGGCAAGTCCGCAAGCGATTACATGAATTCGATGAATCGCCAAGAGATCGAGGAGATTCTGGTCGATTTCGCAGACGAGCCACACGCGCGCCAGATCGCGGAACAGTTGTTCCGCGACAAGCCCAGCACCACCACGGCAGTCGCGCGCTCCGTGGAACGCGTGACGGCGAAGTGGAGTGCAAAGTTGCGAGAGAGGGAGTCGACGACGCCTATACGCCGTGTGTTTCAGGCGTTTCGCATTCTGGTAAATGATGAGCTGGGAGTGTTAGAGACTTTTCTCGGCGATCTCCCGCAGATCCTCAAGCCAGGTGGTCGCGTTGCCATTTTGAGTTTTCATTCGGGAGAGGATCGCCGCGTGAAAAAAACATTTCAGGCTTATGAGCGCGAGGGAATATTCGCACAAGTGTCTCCCGATATTGTTCGCCCTTCACTTCGAGAGCAGTCTCAGAATCCACGCTCGAAATCGGCGAAACTTCGCTGGGCTGTACTCGCTTAATTTTTTTCTTTGCGTTGAAGCAAAACCATTGTAACTTTCTTGTATGGAAAAAAAGAAATTCTTATTCGTATCTTGGTCAGGTCTTATAGGCGATATTGCTTGGCAAGTGGTAAAAGAGGGGCATGATGTGCTCTATTACATTAGAGCCAAGACCGAACAGGACATCGCTGACGGATTTGTTAAAAAGACCGACAACTGGGAAGCGCACGTGGACTGGGCCGATGTGATTGTGTTTGACGATGTGTTGGGCCACGGTGAAATTGCGCAGGGCTTGCGCCAAAAGGGGAAGCTGGTCATTGGCGGTTCGGCCTACACCGATATGCTCGAAGATGATCGTTCCTATGGCCAAGAAGAACTCAAAAAAGCCGGTGTGAATATCATTCCCTATAAGGATTTCTTTAGCTTCGACGAAGCCATCGAGCACGTGCGCGCCAATCCCGACCAATACGTGATCAAGCCGAGCGGAGAGGCGCAAAACATCAAACGTTTGTTGTTCGTGGGCGAGGAAGAGGACGGCAGTGATGTGGTGCGTATGCTCGAGGCCTACAAAAAAGCGTTCTTCAAGGAGATCAAGCAATTCCAGCTGCAGCGCCGTGTGACCGGGGTAGAGGTGGCTGTGGGCGCTTTCTTTAATGGCAAAGAATTTATTTATCCCATCAATATCAACTTTGAGCACAAAAAGTTATTCCCCGGCAATTTGGGCCCGCCGACGGGTGAAATGGGCACGTCCATGTTTTGGAGTGGACCAAATAAAATGTTCAACATGACTCTCAAAAAGATGGAACCTAAACTGCGCGAAGAAGGTTATGTGGGCTACATCGATCTTAATTGTATCGCTAACCACAACGGCATTTACCCACTGGAATTTACGGCGCGGTTCGGGTACCCAACGATCAGTATTCAGCAAGAGGGAATCTTAAATCCCATCGGTGAATTTTTTTATGATCTCGCTGCCGGCAAAAACGTAAAACTGCGAACCAAAAGTGGTTTCCAGGTGGGTGTGCGCATAGTGGTGCCGCCATTTCCCTTTGAAGATGAAAACACTTTCGACGCTTATTCGCGCAATGCTACTATTGTGTTTAAAAAACCAATCACCGAAAATATTCATATCGAAGATGTAAAGCAAAAAGACGGGCAATGGTTGGTGGCTGGCACCTCTGGTGTGGTGCTGGTGGTGGTCGGACTTGGACAAACCATGAAGCAGGCTCAGGCGCAGGCCTATGGGAAGATCAAAAACATTCTCATTCCTAACATGTACTATCGCACCGATATCGGTGACCGTTGGGCGGAAGATAGCGACAAACTCCACAATTGGGGCTATTTGCGCGAAGTCTAATGGGGCGTTGAACACGTTTTCAATCTGCAATACTTGAACGGACGCGCTGGTGGGGCGTCTTCATTTTACTACCGAACAACGCTTTCGACGGTTTCCAAAGGCAAATTTTTAAATCAACCTGGTTGTCATCGAGAAAGCGCACGCCCTCTTTTCTTAACAGACGGGATTGGCGTTGAAACAACCGGCTGTCTCTGGGAAATGCAATTTGCCCTTTCGCATTCAAAATTCTCTGCCAAGGCAACTTTTGCGCTAAGGAACTCGAGTGCAGGATCCACGACACGGCTCGGGCGGCGTGTGGTTTACCCGCAAGCTTGGCAATCTGGCCATAGGTGGCCACTTTGCCTTTGGGGACTTTTCGAATGACGCTGATCACGGCTTTGGAAAACTCAGTCATGGGTAAAAGTACAAAAGGCGCTCGGCGCCTTTTAAAAGAAATCTTTCGTAAAATTGTAGCCAGAGAAGAAGACCATTCTGACCACGCTCAGAAAGCTCTCCTCATCGAGACCTGCTTGTTTAGCTTCTGGCGGGACTTCGAAGTCGAGACCATTGGTCTCTACCGAATCGTTGGGATTGTTCCAACGTGCCCAAAAGATACAGTCGTGACGTATCACAGCCTGCTCACCGTAGATCAAAACCTGGTACTCGCGAAAGCCTCCGGTCATGGTCATCACATCTTTGTTGGCGGACCCGGTGATAAGAGCGGGGATGGTGTTGTGATGTTTGATGGACGGCTGGTCGTTGTTGCAGATCTCGGATTCGGAGGCGCGCACACCGTCTACAGTTATTGATTTTAAGTGGAATTCTGGAGCCAGATTCTCGCTGTACTGGGCTTGAACCGCGAGAATGGCCTTTTCCATAACTCCCGGTACCTTTTTCCATTTGACTTGAGCACCAGCAGCCACAAGTTCAGGGAGAAAAAGATTGTTCGGCACGTGCGCCATCACTTTGCTAGTACTACCGACGGCGGTGAGTGGCTCAAGCATGATGTAGACTTTCACTTGATGCTTCTCAATGGCGGCTTTAAGAGCTTGAACTACGTAGGGATCATATAAAAATTGATCATCAACAATGATTTGCTCGCGAGCCTGGAGAATGGTGTGGATGTTCTGATCCAAAGTGGATGTTTCGGTTCCGTAAATGTTGTTTTGCCCGGGTGTAATGACCTCACTACCTTTGACCACGTAGGGGAACTGGATGTTCTGTGGATCAACCTTGCTCCAACGCTTCATGATATCTATGGGTTCAAGAAGCATTTGTATTGCATGTTGCTGGTCGGTGAAAGTCTCATTGGAAAGTTTCGCCGCGATTTGGTCTGCGACGTAACTACTGCGTTTGCTCTCCTGAATAAAGGCTTCCAAAACATCGTAGTAAAAATTATTGAGAATTACCGGAACCGCGGGACCATTGATTTCTGCCACTTCGTCAGTTGCAATCCCGCCCGACGAATCTGTCCAGTTTTTTGAGCCCACAAAGGCTGTTCCTACTTCTGGGTTTTTACCATCAATGACAACCACTTTGGTATGGTCTGACTTACCGATCAGATTGAACTTATCTGCTGCGTACAAGGAATCCAACTGGTCACTCTCTTTGGCTAAATTCACTGCGCTTGTCGTAAAGAGGAGATCCACGAACTCCGGAAGCGAGGTGCGCTTAAGATCGATGTTGGCAGGCATGATGTAAAAGTATTTGTTTGGAAATTTTTCGGAATAGGCGCGCATGTAGTTATAAGCCACATTCAACTGCGGACCATAACTAAAATTGTTCTCTTCATCAGAAATGATCACAACTTGAAACTGTGGATTTTCGATGGTTTTTTTAATCAATGTTTTTGCCAACTGAACGCCTATAGATCCGCCCATCCAAAAGATGTCGATAAATACGCTCTCCTTGGCCTTGTCGATGCTTTCTAATATGCGCTGATAGATACCCTGCTGCCCGTTGCTCACGGGGCCCAATGAGTAGTGGCCTTCACGTGTGGCAAACCCCTCACTGCGCTTGAACAGTTCGGATAACGCTTGCTCTTCGCTTGTCATAACTTGTTTAAAGTCGTTCACCGACATTTCAGAATATTTTTTGTTAATAATTGTATTCACGCTGTTATGGATGGCGGATAGCTGCTTACCTAAAAATTCGATAGCGAACTCGCTGGTTGGAACTTTATTCCAGAGTTGAATCAAGTTGCCATCCACGGGAGCTTGGAAGCTATAGGCGTGGGGAGCGCCACGATATTCGGACGACTGCGTAAGAGCTTCGGTCATACGGGCGAGATCGTATGCAAAATTACTTTGGCGCAGACAGGTGGCTACAAGTTTGTTCAAAAGGCGGCTCTTTTGGATGTCGAAACCGCGCTTTGCACCACTAAGTATTCCGCTGAAACACTTTTCTTGGTCTTCGATATCTTTTAGAGAGTACTTCGTCACTACCGCCAACACATTTTCGGCGCGACCATCGTAGTGGAGAGTGAACGGATCCATGCTGTGATTTTCGAGAAGCGTTAGCGCAGCCAGAGAATACAATCCCAAAGCCTGAACGGCATTTTCGTTTTGACCGGTGAGCGTGTAATAGATCACCAAGTTTTTGTGGTCTTCGCTGAGAATGTAGGGGTTGAGTCGCGACTGAACCTGTAAGTAAGCTTTCGAGTTTTCCAGGTTAGTGAAGAACAGTCGGAACCATGATTGCATAGCCTCGCGACGATTGATATCGATCATATCTAGATACGATTGTTTATATTTCGTCTGTAACAGCTCTTCTCGCACCAGACTGCGCTTATAGAGTTCGATATCTGCATGCGCCACGTAAGTGGATGAAAGAATCGCTAGTACAATAAAAGAGCGAAGAAAAATCATTGTTGTGCTCCTGTTTCTTTGTCGGCGAGTAATCCGTTGATAGTATTGATCAGCAATTTTTGAGCGTCTTCGTCGGCGATAATGAGAATTCCGCTATCGAGAAGTTTTTGAATTTTAGCTTTTTGCTCGTTGAGGACTTTATTGCCTTCGTTTTTAAATTGTTCCTCCGGTTCCGCCACGCGAAATGTTGGCAGGAATTCCTCAGAACCTTTCCACGGAAGGGCCACGGTCATTTTAACATCCGTAATTTCTAACTTTAAAAGATCGATCGTCACTTCGTGGAGATTCAGTTGAATGTCAAAGTTGGTAGCGAGCAAGCCGTTGACCCAATCCGAGGCGCCGCCAAACCAACCGAGCATTTCTTTTTGCACGAGAGAGCGAATTTCACCGCGAAAGTGAGGCACGTTATAGGGATTCATCCACGAGAACCAACGAGCCACAGTGGACTCGCCGGGCGCGCTGCCAACATTCCAAACGTTTCCGGAATCCATCGGCCCGAGGGTACCAAACGCCAATTTAAGTTGCAGTGGATTGGGCCCAGATTGGTAGTGTTCGAATGACGCCATCACGATGGGGTTTTCCATGCGCGTGACGTATCCACTATAGGGTGTTCGCGGCAGTAACAGTTGAGTGAGCTTGATCTGGTCATTGGCCTGCTCGAAGGGCAATGCCAAATCTGTCGGTAAACCCACCATCAACTTTGCTTTGGCGTAGGAGTTTGTGCCCTCCGCGTGAATGGCAATCATAGCACCGGCAAAGAACCCCTGTTTGGCGGCCCCGCTTTTAAACTGGCGTTGAAACAAAAATTCAGCGCCTTCCATCATTCGATGATTGAGGCGTTGTTCATAGGACACGAGCGCATTGACACGGTTGGTGAGTGAAGAGACCAAGTTGCCCTTGTTGGTGGGATAATATTTAGCATACTGATTGTAGGCGGGCTGCGCGAGATCGACGGGTAGTTTAGGAGCAATGACCACAATAAAGTCGGCTGGAGCGGGGTTGGGTCCACTGCTTGCGCCCAAGTTCAGGTCGGCAATCACTTCCTTAAGCGGGAGCATTTTCGGCAGTTCCAAAAGATTAAAGCCATCAGAAAAATTATTTTTGGCCAGTAGTGGAGCGATTCTTTTGAACAGCGACTGGTTGAGCCGTCGCTTTAGAGACGCCAATCGCGAGTTCTCCTTGGCCGCCTCGATTTCGGAAAGTGTCATGTCCAGATTCATGGCTTCAGGCAAGCTCTCAATCACCAGGAGTTCGTACTCTTGAAGTGGGTAAAGAGACCCTGCCATGGATGATGTGGATGCCAGAAAAACTGCAGCGAATAGAAAACTTATTTTTTTAAGCATAACTAGTGTTTAGCACCAACTGTGCCTAGCGAATCTAGCTCCTAAACGCGTATATAAGAGATTAGGGAGTTACTAGTGGTTAAGGCGTGGTCATCTGTTGGTCCCCTAACAGGTCCAAACCAGGCCTAAATAATAATAATTACAGGGAGTTTTCGTGGATCTCCTAAGGAGTATTTGCGCTTTTTTATGCGTAAATACGAGGGGCTGCCTGACAGGCTGGGTTTTGACTTTGTTGCCATTCGGGAATTTAATTCTGCCATGGCATCTATCGCGATAACAAAAGACAATTTTAAATCCACATACGAAAACAACGACGTCATTATTCTCGATTTTTGGGCAGAATGGTGCGGACCGTGTAAATCGTTTGCGCCTGTATTCGAGCGCGTATCGGAAAAGTTTCCAAAAATTATATTTGGAAAAATCGACACAGAAAAAGAGCAAGAGTTGGCCTCCTATTTTGAAATCCGCAGTATTCCGACCATTATGATCATACGTCAGGGAATTGAGCTTTTTTTCCAGCCCGGTGCTTTGGATGAAAAGTCCCTCATCGAATTGGCCGAAAAAGCATCGGCCTTAGACATGGAAGATGTTCGTAAAAAGATCGCCGAAGAAGACGCCGGCAACGCTCAGAAAGAGTAAAGGGTAGATGTCCCCAGGATTTAATCCCAATAGTGATAGTGACAAAACACAAAATTTAAAAACCCTGAAAACCCTCGGAATCTATTTGTGGCCGGAGGGCAGATGGGATTTGCGCGTTCGAGTCATCGCGGCCATTTTTTTTCTGGTGATTGCGAAGGTGCTCAATATTTACGTGCCATTTGTGATGAAGCAGGCCGTCGATGCGTTTTCGCAACCGCTCGACATCATGACGTTGCCACTAGCATTTATTATCTCTTACGGGGTTGCACGAATTATGGTGCAGATCTTTGGCGAATTGCGCGATTATATTTTTGCAAAGGTCGGCCAGCATGCCCAGCGCACGATCGCGCTGAATACTTTTAAACATCTTCATGCTCTGTCTCTGCAGTTTCATTTGTCGCGGCAAACGGGCGGTTTGTCGCGTGTGATCGAACGAGGGACGCGCGGTATCCAGTTTGTCCTCCAGTTTATGACCTTCAATATACTTCCTACACTGCTGGAAATCATTCTCGTTACGGGAGCGGTCATTTACCACTTTAACCTGTTATTCGGCGCAATTATCTTTTCGACGATTTTTTTGTATATAGTGTCGACCATCGTGGTGACTGAGTGGCGTACGAAGTTTCGCAAAACCATGAATAGTGCGGAGAGTTCCGCCAACACCAAGGCTATCGATAGCCTACTTAATTTTGAAACCGTCAAATACTTCGGCAATGAAGAACATGAGTACACGCGATTTGATGAATCACTAGCCAAGTATGAGTGGGCCGCCATCACTAGCCAAATGAGTTTGTCGTTTCTTAATATAGTTCAAGCGGTTATTATCGGCGCAGGACTGATTGCCGTGATGTGGATGACAGGTCAGGGAATATTGAATCGTGAATACACCGTTGGCGATTTTGTATTGATCAACACTTTTCTAATTCAATTGTATTTGCCGCTTAATTTCTTGGGCTTTGTGTATCGCGAAATCAAAAACAGTTTGATCGATATGGATAAGATGTTTGAGCTCATCCAAGTCCACTCCGACGTGGCCGACAAAGCCGACGCCAAGCCCCTGTCTATCTCCGGAGCTGCGATTGAGTTTGACAACGTTCATTTTGGTTACAATCCGGACCGAGAAATTTTAAAAGGCGTGAGTTTTAAAATACCGGCGGGACACACCTTAGCCATAGTGGGTGCGAGTGGATCTGGAAAGTCCACAATTGCTCGCTTACTATTTCGATTTTACGACATTCAAAAAGGCGAGATTAAAATTGATGGGCAAAATGTTAAAGACGTCGGCCAGAAGTCTTTGCGTGAGAAGATTGGTGTGGTGCCTCAGGACACTGTTCTCTTTAACGACTCCATTGGCTACAATATTGCTTACGGGAAGCCCGGAGCATCGCTGGAGGATGTAATTGCGGCATCAAAGATGGCAAAGATTCACGATTTCGTCGATTCATTGGTTCAAAAATACGAAACTCCGGTGGGGGAGCGTGGACTCAAACTCTCAGGTGGTGAAAAGCAGAGGGTGGCTATCGCGCGTACTATCCTCAAGAATCCACCAATACTAATATTCGATGAAGCCACCTCTGCTCTCGACACTCACAAGGAAAAAGAGATCCAGCAATCGCTCCACGAGCTATCAATTCACCGCACAACCGTCGTTATCGCCCATCGCTTGTCCACGGTGGTCAATGCTGACGAAATTATCGTATTGCACGACGGGCAAATCGTGGAGCGCGGCAAGCACAATGATCTTTTAGATCGCAAGGGAGAATATGCCTCTATGTGGTCCCGCCAACAAGAGGTGCGTAAATATGAAGAAAAGCTTCAGCAAATCGAAGTGGAGTAGCTTTACTTAAGATAAGCTGTAAGAGCTTTAACGAAATGGGCCGGAGCATCTTTGTGCGTGCGAAAATACAGAGAGGGTTCTACAAGTTCGATTTCCATTATTTCCATCTCGTTGTTCTGATTACGAACCACATCTATTCGATGAAATAACGTGGGCTCTTTAAGATGTTTTTCTACAGTGCGATAAATTTGAGTCGCATCTTTCAGATCATCTTCCGAGGGTACTTCCGATAGAATGGTACCGCCATGTTCCTCCTGGACCCGGTAGTCACCCACCTTAGGGTACTTGCGCACCAGGTGACTAAACTGTCCATTGAAGAAGTGAAACGAAAGTTCTCCATCGGTGAGGACACGTTCCCGGAATGGCTGAATCAAAGGCGACTCGCTGAACAGAGGAGATGTGGGAATGTTGCTCGGCGTGATCATTCGCGTGCCCACGGAGTTTGCCCCCACTTGAGGCTTTGCCATGATATCACCAGTCTTCCATTTGTCGAAAAGCGCTGACCAGTCCTGAGGCCAATTGTACTCCGTAGGTATGGTTTTTAGGCCCCAGGATTCCAAATCTCTAAGATAGGTTTTGCGGGAGTTCCAGACAATTGTTTCGTAGCAATTCACCAGTCGAGTTTGCGATGAGATCACCTTCATTTTTTCGAGGAATTCGTTGAGCCTGAGAGTGTAGTCCCATGTGGTGCGAACAATGGCTGCTTTATAAACGGACCAATCGCAGGTCGCTGTCCAGGAAAGCACATCCACTGTCCAACCGGCCTTTTTTAATAGCGGCAGGGTAAGCTCGTCATCGGTGACGTATCCATCCATATTGTCACAGGTCAAATAAACAAGGCGGTTCATACTTTGGATATACGTTTGTTGGTGAGACTAGTCACGTTCTTTGTCGACGCGCACGCTACCGATGACAGAGTGATGCCATCGATCTATGATGAGGTTATGGCTAAAACCTTCGCTCTCCGGTACATTCTTGAACCCTTCGAAAAGAATCCCACCTTTCTCACCAAACCCATGTTTGGCGGTTTGTCGGTCTACCTCAATGGACGTATGGTGATGGTGATCATGGAGACCCCGGGAGACCGTGAGTACAAAGGCACAACATCGCCATTTGATTTGTGGAATGGGGTGCTTATGCCCATGGAAAGAAGCAGTCACGAGAGTTTAGTTCGGGAATTTCCCGATTTGGTGCCCCATCCTGTATTGGGGAAGTGGCTTTACTTGCCGATGAGTAGTCCGTCATTTGAATATCATATTGAACTTATCGCACGGTTGATCGAGCAGGATGATCTGCGGTTCGGAGTGTATCCGAAGCCGCGCCCCGCACGCGGTAATGATAAAAAGAAAACAGCAAAAAAGAAAAGTATCGTAAAGCGACCTGGCGCAAAAAAGCCAATCGTTAGAAAAAAAATCTCAAAAAAGAAGACGCAAAAAAAACTTGGAAGAAAGTGATTTAATGGTCTTTAGCAGCTCTTTATTGTACAGTGTACTTTAAACCTGCAATGGCGACGACGAGCAATCCCAAAAACAGAAGCCGAAGCGGTGTGGCAGGTTCATTGAAAAGGTAAATACCCATTACCGATGTTCCTAGCGCACCTATGCCCACCCATACTGAGTAAGCAGTGCCGATCGGGAGTTCATGGGTGGCTCGAGCCAACAGAAACATGCTCAGAGGAATTGCGGCAATTGTTAAAACGCTTGGCCACAGCCGAGTAAATCCTTCGGTGTATTTTAGGCCGATTGCCCAAAAGACTTCGAGCACACCGGCTACGAACAACATCACCCACGCTTTACTCATTGAAATCTCCTCAGATATTTATACAAATGGCCCATAGCGATAGCAATCACCTTCTTAACTATCGTGCGTGCGCGTCGTTTTTGAGCGTCATGATTTTTCCGGTGATTGGAGTTACACTGTGTTTTTCGAAAGGAATATATGTCCACTTATTCAAATATTGAGCTTCTAATCAGTGGGGCGCAAAAGGACTTGGGTGAAGGATTCGTGGTTCGCCGCGCACTTCCTCATATTAAAAAGCGTATGGTGGGGCCATTTATTTTTTTTGATCACATGGGGCCCGTTGATTTTGAGATGGGGCATGGATTGGATGTGCGGCCTCATCCACACATAGGCTTGAGCACGCTTACGTATTTGTTTGAGGGCGAAATTATTCATCGCGATACGTTGGGCTTCGAGCAGGCGATCCGGCCTGGAGCTGTCAATTGGATGACCGCAGGCTCCGGGGTCGCCCATTCGGAGCGATCCTCCGCAACGTCCCGTGCAAACGCCCAACGTTTGCACGGATTGCAAATTTGGATTGCGCTCCCCAAAAAATACGAAGAGGTGAAAAGTTCATTTGATCACTATCCCGAGAAGGACATTCCAGAATTCAATAGCGGAAATACCAAAATTCGCTTGGTTGCCGGTGAATATGAAGGCTACAAATCCCCTGTGCAGGCCTATTCGGACTTAGTTTATGTGGATCTGCATCTTTATAAAGATGAACCTTTGGAAATGCCGGCAAGTGCTTTTGAGTTGGCGCTCTATGTGGTTGAAGGACACGTAAAAGTCGGTGAAACGATTTTACGTGCTGGAGATATGGGTGTGTTAGAACAAAATAAAGCCCTACGCCTTCACCCGCAAACAAACGCTCGAGCTGTTCTCTTGGGCGGTCGACCCTTTGAGGAACCTCGCCACATTTGGTGGAATTTTGTATCGTCCTCCAAAGAGCGTATTGAGCGGGCTAAAATGGATTGGGTGGAAAGGAATTTTGGATCTATAAAAGGTGAGACGGAATTTATTCCATTGCCTAAAAACTAATTGTCAAAGTTAGCGCAGAGCACGTACGTCGCGGTAAAGATCCGCCGCCTGCTTGTTATCAAACGGCTGGGCAAAACGCAGAGTGATATAGCGTTTTATGAGTTCGCCATAGAGGCGGGGTACGTTTTTAGTCGTTTCCACACGCATACAGTACTCTAGTGGACCCTCTGATTTTTGCTTTTCCAAGTTCATTCGCGACAACTTCTCAAGAATCAGAACGTAGGCTTGCCCAAGAGGGTCTTTGCTGGACCCGTCGAGTCTCCACACCCACCAGAGGAGAACGGCAAATAAGAGAAAGCACAGTGTAAGGACAAAAAAGAGTGCGAGAGTGTTCCACTTTAAATATTGATTGAGACGAGTGACCATACCCCATGGCGAACTGGCATCATAGCTAATGAGGAACATTTCGAATTGATTGTTGATGGACTCAAAGAATAGCAACGACTGTGAAAAAAAGCTCCCATAGATCTGCTGATTGGTAGTGGAAGTGGCAAGCAAAGTGGCCATACGCTGTGGGTAAATAAAGGCCGTCGGATCCACGCGCAGCCAGCCACGGCCCTTAATGTACACTTCGGACCACGCATGGGCAAATTTATCGCGAACAGTTATGGTGGAGTCATACGGATTGATCTCGCCACCCATGAAACCAACAACAACACGACTGGGAATCCCCTGCTGGCGCGCAAGCAACGTGAATGCAGAGGCGTAGTGTTCGCAAAACCCAATTCTTTGCGAAAAAAACTCAGCGATCGACGTGTAGGCGGGAGTTTCCGTGGAGTATGAGAACTGATTGTCTTTAAAATAGTTCAGAATACTCTCAATTTTGCCGGCTTCAGTAGTGGCGGTTATCGATTGGCTGACTGCAGACAGAGTCGGTTTCATCGGCTCTGGGACGAGCAAGTCTTCGGGCGATGGCTCACGCCCTTCGCGCGCCTGGGTAGCGACTAAATATGTGATATTTTGATCTATAGGGCTGCTGCTAAAATATATATTTTCCGACTTTCTCTGTAATAAAAAGAGTCGAGGATTCGATTGTAAAAAAACCGCGTCCGCTAAGGTGAACAAGTTTCTATGTTCGCGCGGTGGAAGTAGTACTTGGTAGTCAGCGCTGAGATCTGCACCCGCACCCGTATAATAAGAGGCTGCTATGGACGATTTGCGCCAAGACATTTTGACAGGCCGGCTAAGCACAGCGCCGCGAAAATAAAGTTCACTCGCAGGAGGAGATGGAGCAGAGAAAAACCTTACTTTAAAAGCGACTTCGTTGGACTGTGCGAGCTTTGCCATTTCTCCGAGTTCAATTCGTTCGGAAAATCCAACGGTTTGTAGCAGTCTCTCTCCGGATCCTAACCGTGTACTGAAGCGCGGGAAAAATACGAACAGACCAACAAGGAGTGGCAACGCTACCATGAGTTCAAGTGAGAAGAGATCCGACCACCTCACAATGTTTTGCTTTAGAAAGTATTTCTTGCGCTGAAGTTCCATCATAAAATAGACGCACAAAAAGAAGGAAAGAACCATATAGCCCGAGGCGACTAAAGAATAGGATTCCACCAAATAGGCCATAACTACGATTTGGCTAACTATCAGAAGCACCATGGCGTCTCGATAGGTCTGCGTTTCAAAAATTTTGAGCAGAGCCACCATACAGAGGAGTGATGTCGCGGCCGCAGGATCTGCCAATGTTCCAAAACGCATGTAACAATAGACGACACTTCCAATCGTAGCTGCACGCAAGATCCATTTGTTTGGTCGCAATACATCTTTAAAACAAAAAAGACCAACCCATGAGAAAAGACCAACGAGTGTGATGCCGATGTCAAAAGGAACAATTTGTAGATTGGGAAAAATAGTGAATGCGATGAACAATAGATAGCGCGACGGTTTAATCATTATACACGCCCAACTCCGCCAGGCACTGATGCAAGTGAGTCTCGCCGCGCCCAAGTGCGGCGATCGGCTCGCGAAGAACTAAAGCATAGGTTTTATGATTGGCTTCTGCTTGAGTGAGCCATAGGGCGAGCTGAGAGAGTTGGCCTTCGATGTCGGATTGTGGACAATCCTCAAGTTTAAATACTTCACTGGCAGGCGTTTCGTCGTCGAACTCCTTTACCAACAGATCCTCTCGTTTTGCCGATTGCTTCCAACTGATGCGCTGGAGTGGGTCACCTTCCTGGTACTCTTTAATTCCTGAAAAATCCGAACCCAAAGATAATGGAGTCTTAGAGTCGTGTGGCAGCCCGCTCGGACGTGGATAGACAATGCCTTCAGCGCTTGGCGAGAGGTAGTACCAGCCATAAAAGAGCCCGTAAGGTGCATCGGTGAAAACTTTTATCCGCAACGCCCGGTAGGATCCTCGCTTTCTCGGCAATCGAAATGGATGCGAAACCCACTTTTTATCTTGCGGTGAGATTTCGTGCACGATCACGTGGTCTTTTTGTTCTTTGAATTGCAATCCCAATCCAAATTTTTCGATGTTTTTGGTGTTGCAGACCAGAATGTCCACTGCCGATGGCTCGGTTGGAAAGCCATTGGGGAGTCGTACAGAAAGAACATCAATGCCACGCAGATTCTTCGCAGTTTGGAGAATGGCGATCAAAAGAAAACTAACCACAATGAATGCGAACAAAAAAATGAGATTGTTCGAATAATGGGCTCCTGTAACCGTAAAAAATAGAAATAGAAAACACATGGCCATACCAAAGCGGTTGGGGATCATGTAGATGCGGTTCCGATTGTAGAAAAATCGGCGCCAAAAGTTCATATGGGAATGGCTGTTTGGTGAAGAAGTGTATGTACCAATTCTTGGGAGCCGGATTTATTTCGACCATTGCTGGGCAGCAAGCGGTGTTTCAAACAAAATGGAGCCACCGCCTTAATGTCTTCTGGCAAAACATAATTTCTGTCTTGCAAAAAGGCCCAGGCTTTTCCTGCTTGAAGCAGCAGAATTCCACAGCGCGAGGACAGTCCATTCAGGTAGGACGAGTTTCCACGTGTGCTTTGTAATAAATTTTGGACATAGGTGATTGTGGCGTCGCTGGCGAACACTGCATCTACACTTTTTTGCAGCGCCAGGAAATCGTTTCGAGCGATTATGGGCGCTATGCCGGGAAGCTTTTGGCGTGCGTCCCCACGACGAAGAATTTCCATTTCATTATTTTGGCTGGGATAGCCGAGGCTTAAGCTCATCATAAATCGGTCCAATTGAGACTCGGGGAGCGGGTAGGTTCCGGAATGCTCTTGAGGATTTTGTGTTGCGATCAAAAAGAACGGTTCCGGAAGAGCGTGGGTGATGCCGTCGACGGTCACTACTTTTTCTTCCATAGCCTGGAGGAGGGCACTTTGTGTTTTTGGCGTACCGCGATTGAGCTCGTCGGCGAGAACCAATTCGGAAAATATTGGCCCTCTGTGAAACAAAAATGTTTTTTTGTCCTCACTGAGAGTTTGAAAGCCCACTATGTCAGTAGGTAGCATATCATTGGTAAACTGAATTCGCTTCATCGGTAGATCCAGCAAATGAGATAGCAAAACGACAAAAGTGGTTTTGCCCATGCCGGGTACGTCCTCGATCAAGAGATGACCGCGGGCGAGCATACAAGTGAGCGCCATTTGCAGTTCAAACTCTTTGCCGACGATGATACTTGCCGCGCGATTTTTAAATTCATCCAGGGGAAATTTTTGTAACATAAGAATTTCCTATTCCAGAGTTAGACTCCACAGCACTTTTTATATTTTTTGCCGCTACCACATGTGCAAGGATCATTGCGATTGATTTTGGGTTCTTCGCGAACGATGGGTGCAACGGGAGCGTGGTGGTGATGGTGACCTTTTCCGTCCTCATGCACATGAGAGTCACCCTCGAGAAAATACCATTTTCCATCGATCTTTTTAAAAGTGGACACCTCATGGTGTTCGAGAGTTTTACCATTCATTTTATATTTCGCATTGAACTCGACAGTATTGCCCTTGGCTTCGATCACTTCAAGGCCAAGCCATTCCGCTTTGGACCACTCGCGTGTATCGCTTTCTTTAAAACTGGCACGATCCTGCGGTGTGAGCGTGGCTTTAAGGTAAGGGATATTTTGTGTCACATAGGCCGAATATCGTGCGCGCATCAGCTGCTCGGGAGTACTGGGATCCTTGGTTCCAAGAATTAAGGGTTCACAACATTCAGAGAATTCGTTTCCGCTGCCACAATAACATTTCATAAAGACTCCTTATAATCACCCCTATCCTAAAGGCCTTACGCACCCAGCGCAACTGCAGTTTTCTGGCACTGACTGGCCTATCTTTTTGGACCCGTTGGATTAGAATTGGAGCATGCTTAAATACATCGCTATTGTCGCTTTTCTTTTGGGTGGCTATTACTTTTGGAATAAGCAAAAGTCTCACGCAACCGCAGCGGCACTGCCGCCACTGCCACAGGTCAAAGTTGCAATTCGCAAGCAGGCTACCCGGAAGCCCGTTCTGGAACCCACTCCTACTTCTGTGGCGGCTCAGGTACCTGTGGACCTCGGAGCGAATAAAAAAGAGTTTACCTATCCTGAAATTCAACAGCTGATCGTCAACAATGACATCTGTGCGCTGCAAAAGTTGATCGCAGATATTGGCAGCAAAAATGAAGACCTTATTTATATTGATGCTTTTCTCGAGGCTACGGGGTTGAGAGAACTCAAGGAGATGATCGGCATTAACAGTCCCATGTTTAAAGCTCCAAACGCCAATAGTAAATCTCCAGAAGTTCTTTTTATTGATGCCATGGCAACCAGTGGCTTGATGTACAATTCTAAACGCGAAAAGAATGATCCAGAGAAGTCTCTGGCCCAGTTGGATCAGTTGAGCCAGGCATTCCCCAGCAATGCGGCATACGCATTATTTAAATTGGGTGTCGAAAACCAACTAGGGAAACCAAAGTCGCACTTACGCGAGACAGCTAAAGGGATTAAGACAGCGCAAGTATTTAATTCGATAATTCCAGAGTATCGTGCCAAAATCCTATCGCACCGTTGGGATTCTCCGGCTCTCAATTATTTGGCAAATCACGTGGCTGTTGGTTTACCGGCCATTCGCGCGGCACGAAGTTCGGAAAATGGAGATCTGTTTGATGATTCTGAGATTTCAGAACACTTAGGTAACCTTTTAGTGCAAAAAGGATTGGCTAGCGACAAGCTGAGTATTTCGGAAGATTACGACAACTACGAATACTATTATGGCAATAGCTTGCTCGACAACAAACATCCAAATATTACGGAGCTCAACGAGATAAAACATCCTGGGAAGATGCAAGAGATTGAGGACAATTGGGTCGGGTACGATCTTGATCCGGTTGATTGCGATCCCACGTCCTACATGGAACATTTTGAAAAACTCAAGGGCCGCTTCTAGGTGTTTGTTCTTTGAGGCGGGTGTTGAGTTGTCCGCAAGCCGCAAGGATCTCGTCGCCTTTCGTAGTGCGAATGAGTGTTGGTATCTGGTAAGTCTCTACAGTTTTCCGAAAGCGATCTATTGTTTCGCGACCCGGTCTTTGGAAACGTGCCCCGGGATAAGGATTAAACGGTATCAAATTGATGTAAGCCTTTTTATCTTTGAGCAGTTGGCCAAGTGCGTGTGCGTCTGTCTCCGAGTCGTTAAAATCTTTTAATACCAGATACTCGTAAGTCACAAATCGCTTGGGTCCGTGGGGGATGGTATCGGCAAGCTCAAGCACCTCATGAAGCGGATATTTTTTGTTTATTGGAATAATCTCACTGCGCTTTTCGTGAAACGCAGAGTGGAGGGACAGCGCCAGATTCACATTAGGCATTTCCTGTTTCCAGCGCTCGAGTCCAGGCAAGTAACCGGAAGTCGACACGGTAATCTTTCTCTCTGCCACGCTCAAGCCGTGCTGGCAGATAAAGATCTCACATGCTTTTCGAACAGCATCAAAGTTGTGAAGCGGCTCTCCCTGACCCATAAAAACAATGTTAAGTATACGATCGTCGTTGGGCCGATATCGTGTCAGCCACTGTTGCGCCTGCAAAAGCTGTCCTACGATCTCCTGAGTCTCCAGATGGCGCAGAAATCCTTGATCGCCGGTGTAGCAAAACGAACATTTCATGGAGCATCCAACTTGTGATGACAAGCAGATCGTGTACTTCTGTTGAAAAGGAATTAAAACGGACTCCACTTTTTTGCCGTCCCGCAACTCAAACAAAAACTTCACAGTTTTATCCGCTGACTCGTGAACCGTATGGATCTGCGGCAAAGAAAAATCCAACTCCTCAGAAATGAACTGCTGGGTTTTTTTTGCCAAGTTGTGGTGTTCGCACATGGTGCGGCGATTGCGTTTGTAATACCAATTGAACATGAGCGACGTGCTGCGCGGAACCAGATCGCGAGCCGCGCAGGCACCAGCTAAGTCACTGAATGTATAGCCGTAGAAAGACGTCTTCACGCGTAAAAATGTAACGGATGGGGCTCCACCTGTCTATACCGTTTTGTGTCGCCAGTCTGTAGATTATTCAACAAGAAATTCATACGTTTACTGTGCGCTTCATCTCCATGTAGATACAGGTGGTGGAAGTAGGGGTATTTCCACGGGTCAACAAGGGGATACGGGGATGTTACAGGGGATTCTGTTTTTTGTTTATTCCGCAGCGGCAGTGCAAATGAATTTGGGGTTTTACCCCCAAAGCTCAGGCGAAATTCCGACGGCGGTACAATCGGTCGGTTCAAAGATTTTTCAAATTCAAATGCCATACTATTTGTCGCTTTCGGAAAAGGAATACGACGCTATGCTTGCGGCCGAAAAAATGCCGCAAGAAACCATGCTCGCAGTCGCTGATTGTAAACATCAAAAGCGCAAAACCTGCGTCGTTCCGTTTCTGCAGATTAACGGTACAGCGTTTTTAGGACAATCGCCTGATCAGATTTGGACCAATTGTCACATCATCAGTGAATGGATGAAATACGCGGGTCAATTACAAACATTTGAAAAGTCGGAACAGGTGCGCGCATTTTTCTCGCAGCAGTCTCTGCCTCTGACGCTAAAAACCCGCGATGGGCAAACAATTTTCGCCGCTCAAGAAAAAGCCCACCTCAAAGCATTCGCGGCTCAAGCTCATTTTCCCATTGTCGAGAGCACCTGCAATAGCGGAGATGACATGGTCAAAATTCAATTGTCGCGACCACTGGCTGAGAGTGGTTTGAATTGGCGCAATGGAAACTACGAAGGCCAGATTTTTATGGGTGGATTTCCGCGGGCGACCAGCTCCCGAGAGCCCATGGGATTATTGGACTCGGACGGAAAGAGTTTTTATTGGACCACAGGTGTGGCGCTTTTAAAAACCGGTGCAGAAGCCGTGGAGTATCTGAGCCAAAAGGAAAATCTGGAAATTGCTTTGGCAGGGCCGTTCCTCGAAACACATTTTGCCGAAGGTGTGGAAGGTATGAGTGGGTCGCCTGTTCTTACCGAGGACGGCGAAGTGATTGGCATTTATAAAGGGTATCTTCCGCTCACCGCGGAGCAAAGAGATATTCCTTTTGTCTCATTGTATTTCACCACTGTGGGAATGCGTTACGTCGAATTGCTCTCCGGCGAATAGCGCTACCAAGAGAGCTGTTTTCCTTCGAAATTAATAAACGACCCCGACTCAAATTTCTGTGGCTCAAGAATGGTGCGCAATAGACCGTTCACGGATTTTTCCGGAGTGACGGTCGCACTGGATCCGCCCATATCTGTTTGCACCCAGCCTGGATGCATGCAAAACGTTTTGATGTTTGGGTAATCCACACTGAACGACTTGGTAAACATATTGAGTGCCGTTTTGGACATTCGGTAGCCGTAGTAGCTACCGCTGGAATTGTCCGCGATCGATCCCATTAGGCTTGAGATATTAATCACCAAAGGCGCTGAGCTTTTTTCTAATAGTGGTAGAGCGGCCTGAATCACACGGATAGGGGCGTACACGTTCACTTCGAATGTTTTTTTTGTGTTTTCAATTGTATCTGCTTGTAGTCCCTGGCCCTTATCGAGATACACGCCAGCATTATTGATCAATATGTCGAGCTGCGGGAGAGTTTTAAGTGCGGATGCAACGCTCGTCTGATCATTAATGTCGACCTTTTGTACTTTGAGCATTTGCGAATATTGTTTTTGCAACTTTTCAAGCTCAGTGGCTTTCAGCGGATCGCGCACCCATGCCACCACATTTTTCTTAGCATCCAAGAGTTGGCGAACAAATTCGAGCCCTATGCCGCGGCCGGCACCAGTGATAAGTACGGTCATTTGATTCTCCTTTTTAGAGGCGCTCGCGACGAGCGCCTTGCTTTTGAGAACCTATTCTCCGGAATAATTGTTAGAGTGGCAACAATGGA
>CAYNTO010000009.1:46205-58105 GCA_964400355.1 uncultured Pseudobdellovibrionaceae bacterium | reverse complement strand
GCGATGGATTTTAGAGCTACAGCGTTGTTGTAAGTGGTGCCGCTTGCATCAACATAGTGGAACTGCGCCGCGATCAGGGGTCCGCTTTGAGAGTAGGAGTAACTTGTGCCTAAGAAACTACTTTTCTTTGGAGCGTAGCCATTCATAGAGAGTTGAGCGGGTGGTTCCAGTTCAACAGTTGTGCCGGTCGAACCGCCGACGCGGAACTGTGCGGAGATTGTGGTTGCATTGTTGGATTCCTGATAATCGAGTGTGTACTCCTGATGGATAGCCTCGGCCTGCACGTCATTGGAGCCCACTGTGTCGGTGGAACACCCCAGTAGTATCAAACTAACTATAAATAGTAGGAATTGAGTTTTCATGTAATCCTCCTTTTTCATCATTCAAAACGCAAACGATGGACACCGACAACACATAAATTGTGCATTTTTTATCGACGCCGAAGGTTGTGACTTAGAAGAAACAGATACAATGCCATTCAGTGCATTTCGTTTTTAGATATAAATGGAGATGGCAAAAAGGAAAAAGTTGTCGCTTATAGAACACACGAGAGCTAGCTAGCTGCGACACATAGTCTAGTGCGTTTTTTCACACATCTCTCAATGCCGCGGATGTCTTAATGTGATTTTGCAGAACCGCGATCAACTCATTTTTTATTTTTACTCCGAGTGCAAAATATTTTGCATCACAACTTGCGGACATATCTGGATGATTTTTTTTTGCAAAGTTGCGAAATGCTGATTTTAATTGGGAGAGGGTTACAGCCTCGCCAAAATCGCAGCCCATTGTCATTTCGAACAAATTCCACTGGGACTGTTCATTCTCATTCAACACTGCCTTGAAGATCTTTGCCTCAGGTGGGCGTTGTGGCTTTTGAACGGTGCGGGGAACTGTTGGTGTTGGCGGAGTCTCTGCATGGAAAGCGGGTGTAGCGGCTTTGTACGTGCGAGCGGGCCAATGCTTCGGAATATTTAGGGAAACCTGAAACAATGGCGATATATCGAAGTAAGGTTCGCTGCTATAGGATGCAGGCGGAGGCTCCGGTGGCAGCAGCTGCATTTTTTCCTTAAGGATGTCTTCGAACGTCACCTTTTTCATACATTTCTTATCGGACGGCTTATAAAGAAGTGGAGCGTTTGCATAAAGCCTGGCTCTTGGAACGAGACAAAATCTTCCCGGGGTAGGATGTTGGTCTAGTTTGTATTCTCCCTTTCCACGCGTGCGCATTAAAAACTGAACGGTTCAACTGGTTCATCAATAGAAACGTCCTTAGAATTTTAAACTTGCTGGTTCAAATGCGAAACGTTTTTGATTTGAACCACTTGGTTCAGTTGAGACTGCTTAGGTCTAGCTCATATTGAACTCATCGGTTCAGCAACGTATCTTAGAAGTATGGGCAGACCAAAAGGATTTGAACGCAAAGACGTCATTGAAAAAGCCACTGCGGTGTTTTGGCAAAAAGGTTTCGCGGAAACCAGTCTACAAGATTTGGAAAGAGCAACAGGTGTGAACAAATCGGGATTGTATTCAGAATTTAAAGACAAGCAGGAGCTGTTTATTGCTTGTCTGGAGCATTACGTGTTGATTAATTCTTCGCTCCATCAGCTTCGTAAAGATCCTCAAGGGTGGGAAAACATAGAGAACTTTTTGGCCACCCCGCCATCGAATTCCGATCTTTCTGGCTGTTTTTGTGTCAACACCATGCGTGAGATCTCTACACTTCCTCCGGAGGCGCACAAATTGGTGAGCGAGTACAATAATACTGTAGAATCACTTTTAGTGCGGAACTTGGCAGCGGCCGGTATAACGGCGGCTCACGCCTTAGCGGGTGTGATTATGGCGTTCAACAGCGGAAACTGTTTATCGCAAACAGCCGATAGCACCGGACCTAATCAAGAACGCATTGGTGCTTTCCTCAATCTGCTGCGCCAACCATTCTCAACAGTTACCGCCCACACCGACAGCTGGTAGATTATTTCCGATCAGCAAAGCAATCTGCAAACAAAGATGTGGATTTTAAAAAATCCACCAGAGCACGTGTGCGAGATGGCATATTTCTTTGGTTGGTGAAAACAGCAACGATGTTTTCTTTTCGATAATACCAATCGGGAAACACTCGTACGAGTCGACCTGATTTTACGTGGTCGTGGATGAGGACATCCGGTAAAGTCGCCACTCCCACGCCATTCATTGCCGCTTCCGATAGTATGCTCAATGTACTTGCAATTACTTTGGGTGTGTACTCGAAGACTTTTTTGCGGTCCTTGCGAAAAATCTGTAAGCGGAATTTCTTTTGCACACTCAAGTTAGGATTAAAAGCGATGATGTCTAAATCGCTGAGGGAGTCTATTCGGGTGAGCATCTGCGAGTTGGCATAGGCCCACTGGGGAGACGCGTACAGGGCCCATTCCAAGGCACCCACTTTTATCGACAACATCGAGGGGTCCGCCAATTGTATCGGGCGAATGGCCACATCAATTTTATCTTTTACCAGATCGAGAACGGAATTCGTGGAGAGAATTTCCAACTGCACATCCGGATATTTGGCCAAAAATTTCTGGCATAGAGGGCCAGTAATTATTGGGCCAAACTCAACCGGGCATGTGACGCGCAAGTGGCCCGACGCCACTTTCTTTTCGTCATCGAAACTTTTCTCTACATCATCGATCTCGGCAATGGCTTTTTCGCAAACAGCAAAGTATTGAGCGCCGGCATCCGTGAGCAAAACGGATCGGGTGGTGCGATCGATGAGCCGGAGCTTGAGGCGTTCTTCCAGTTCGCTGATTTTGCGGCTCACATAGGATTTTGGAACTCCTAGGGAGAATGCGGCTTTGGTGAAACTGCCGGTTTTTCCAACGGCGACAAATGCCAAGATGTCATTGAGATCCGTGTTTTTCATAGTTCTATATATAGAACAATATGTTTTAAAATCAAGTATTGTTCTTTGTTCGACGGAGCCCGATAATGGTCACATAAACCACTAAGGAGGATTTATGAATAGTAAAGTAGCATTGGGCGCCCGCGTGTTGTTGGGTTTGATTTTTTTCGTATTCGGACTGAATTATTTTTTTAATTTTATTCCACAGCCACCACTGCCAGAGGGTGCTGTTGCGTACATGACAGGTTTGGGAGCCTCGGGATTCTTCTTTCCGGTGCTTAAAGGCGTAGAAATTCTTTGCGGCCTGGCGCTGCTCACGGGCATTTTTGCGCCACTGGCTTTGGTCATCTTAGCGCCAATTGTTGTACAGATTTTTCTGTTCCACGCCATGTTGACGCCAGGTTTACAAAATTTAGTCCTTCCGCTCGTACTCGTTGTGCTCTCACTTGTAGTGGCTCACTCGTACCGCGAGAAATATCTTCCATTACTGCAACCCAAATAAAGTTGCACACCATACCTAAAAGGAGGTTGTATGTTTATGCTTAGAAAATCAAACGAACGAGGAGCGGCTGATCACGGCTGGCTTCGCGCAAAGCACACCTTCTCATTCGCAAATTATTTCGATGAGGAGAACATGGGTTTTCGCTCTTTGCGTGTGATCAATGAAGATCGCGTGGATCCGCAACAGGGATTCCCGACCCACGCTCATCGCGATATGGAAATTTTGACCTATGTGATCGAAGGTGCATTGGAGCACAAAGACAGCATGGGAAACGGCTCGGTGATAAAACCCGGTGAAGTGCAATACATGAGTGCCGGCTATGGCGTGCGCCACAGCGAGTTTAATCACAGTGATAAGAGCGAAGTTCACTTGTTGCAAATTTGGATTTTGCCAGACAAGGCCAATTATCCACCGGCTTACGATCAAAAGGCGTTTAGCAATGAGCAGCGTAAGAACACACTCAGGCTTGTTGCAACTGGAGATGCTGCTCGAGCCAAAGAGTTGGGTGCCATCGCGATTCGCCAAGACGCGGATCTTTATTCGAGTTTGCTCGACGCCGGTAGAACCTTGGAGCACAAAACAGATGCTCAACGAGGCGTGTGGATTCAATTGGTTAAGGGCCGACTCACAGTGAACAGCACAACTGTTCAGGGTGCAACTATGTCTGCGGGCGATGGTCTTAAGATTGAGGGTGAAACCTTTATCAAAATCGAAAGCCAAGAAGATGCAGAATTTTTACTGTTCGATATGGACTGAAGACTAACGGATCATGGGCTCCACCGCTTTTCTGCCGTAAATTTAAGCTTGCTTTCGAATGCATGAGCTTGGATGATGGGAGAGATAGGTGGAGGTACTTATGAAATTTGTATTCATTTTGTTATCAATGGGACTTTTTAATTTTGCGCAAGCCAATATTGCGGACACACAACCCACGGTCGATACAGTAACAACTCAGGCCGAACTAATGGAAGAGTTTGATACTGTGAGCGAAGATGTTGAGTTTGATTCCGAGGATGAGATCTTTCTGAGTTCGGATGAAACTTTGATTGTTGATCCAGAAATCGAAAAGGTATCTGCCAAAAAAGCACCAGCGGGTAAGTTGGAAGCAAAAGCTACAACTCAAACAAAAACTACCGAACAGAAGTAGTTGTACTTTTAGTGAAAAAAAAAGAGCTTGTAGATTCTCTACAAGCTCTTTGTATTTTTAATCTTCAATTTACTTATTGGACGCACGAAGACGGAACATAAACTGTGCCCGACTTCTTGTACGCCTTAAACCAAGTGGCGCTGTGCTGGTCCAGCCACAACTTTTTACCCTTAGAAACGTTACCCATATTGCTACTAGCATCGTCGGGTTGTGATTTCATCACACAGTCGGCACTGAAAGTGCGTAGGCCATTTTTACCGGCGGAAGCGGGTGAGCGAGAATTGTTTTTCGCCGTCTTTTTTGCAACCACATCTTTTTTGGGTGGCTCGAACTCCTCTGCTACGTCCTGAGCATCATCAATGCTATCATCAAACTCAGTGGGAACTTCGCTTTCATCGTATGCGATTGAAGAATCAGAAAAAACGGCATCGGATATCGATTGCCCGTAGGGGAGCGACTCGTCTTTTACGGCCTCTTCCAGTAATTCTTTTTCTTCGTAAGGCTTAATCTCGGGATGGGTCGAGCAGTTGACTAAGAAAGTGGTGGAAAGGACTACCATTAGGGATTTGTATTTCATATGTACCTCGTCGTTGGTGGACCATTTCTTATCGGATAATGGGCTTAAAACCGGAGGCCAAAGCGTATTTTTATAAGCGCGATAATGCATAGAGCATTTACCGCGAGCTGAGCCTTGGCGATAATCATTTTTGTGGAATGAGCCAGACCAAAGAATGGTCGGGGATCGTGCCGCTCAAGAACAAACGATAGGCTTGCGCCAAGGACTACATATGAAATCAATCGTTCGAACAGTCTTCATTATTTCTGTTTCTATGGTCGTTTCACTTTCCTCTCAGGCTGATCTTACCGGCGCTTGGCAGGGTTGGGGAATTTGGATGTTCGATGGCGAAGGTGTTAACTGCAACATGGATTTGCGCTTTTCGGAAACGGAACAAAAACTTATTCGTCATGGCGGTTACTTTGAGTGCAACTTAGTGGGTATGGAGACCTACGGTGCCGAGTGGACACTCGATAATAAAAACCTTGTTTTTGAAGACACGATTGTTGGTTCCTATGATGGCAAGAATTTTAACCTCGTGGAGTTTGCCAATGAGACTACGAATATTCATACGTCGATGACCATTGATGGCGATAAAATGGCCTACGAAGAAAAATGGATTCGCAATGACGGAGCGGTGATTTACGAAATCTACGGGAACTTCGAACGTAAATAAACGTTAATTATCGTGAATCACGCTCATGGATTTCCATTTGCCACCAATGAATCGGCGCAAAAAGATTATGGCTTGAACCGCTCCAAACACGCTCGCAGCACCCCATGCCCAGTAAACGGCACCGGGCCACTGCCGCACTAAAATTGTTGGAACCACCATAAGCGGCCAAGGAAGCGACAAGGCAACAAGCGTAACAAACTTCGTATCACCAGCGCCTTTCAGAGAAAATGAAAATACTAGATTCGTTGTATCAAAAAACGAAAACACCGCTACGTAGATTAATAGAAACGGCACCATGTAGCTCACTTGTTCCCAAAGAGCGGCGTTCTCCGCATTGTGAAACCAGCTCAGATAAAAATGGGGCAGTAACAGATAGGTGCAGGAAATGGCGGCGATATACATGAGCGCTACTTGATATCCGCTCCACACGGCGTCCTCCGCCATCTCAGGTTGTTTTGCTCCTAGGTGTTGGCCCACTAAAACAGATACTGCCTGCGCCATACCCATGGCGGGTAAAACACCCAACATCATTATTGTGATGACAATACTACTGCTGGCCAGTGCCGCCTCACCATTTACCATACGACCGATAAAAATTAAGAACACGGTAAACGCCAAACCTTCAAGCGCCCATTGCATACCGCTGGGCACTCCATAGCGAATGTAACGCTTCATCAAATCGAGATGGAAGCGCCAACCAGAGAATACAGCATAGAGTTCGTCGTGCTTTGCTTTAAAAACCAAAATAAGTCCATAAATAGCGCTGGCATACGTGGAGAGAGCCGTAGCATAGCCCGCGCCAGCAACGCCCATCGCTGGGAATCCGCCTTTGCCGAAGATGAGTAGATAGTCGAGCGCGATATTAAAAATCAGACCCACGGCATTGATACCAATCACGGTACGGGTGTTTCCAAGCCCGGTAAAGAAGCTGCTCGAAACCGCCACCAGTGCTGTCGGCAATGCCGAGTAGCTGATGGCATTAAAGTATTCCACTTCGAGCGCAATAAGTTTATCCGAGTGACCAATGAACTCAAAGATGGTGTTCGAAAGGGGAATAAAAAGTAAAAATAATAGTCCACCACCCACTGCCAGATAAATCGCCTGCCAAATTGCAGGTCCGATCATATGTTTTTGGTTAGCGCCAAAGTATTGTGCAACGAACGTCATAAGGTAGGCCGAGGTTTGCTGCAAAAGGGCCATAGGCGTCCAAAACACGCCCATCACTGCAACCGTTGCACCGAGGGCTTCGGTGGAAAAGTGGCCAAGAAATATGCGGTCTACCGTGAGCTGTAAATTCCAAAAGCTATTCGCAATGATCAATGGCCATGCAAGGGATAAGATTTCTCTCCACTTTTCCTTGCGAGTTTTAGGAATGTGAATATTGATCGTGGTTTCGGTGGTCTCGTCCATGGCAATCCTTACGCGTGGCCTGTTTACAAACAGGTTACATTCGTGCTTGAGTGATAGATAAGATTAAAAAGGTTTTTCGGTAAAGTCCAGTGGCGTTCACTGCATTTGCGAAAGCTTAAACACAGCTCGAAAGGCACATCATGAAACGATTTTTTCACAATCCTGATCTCGGTCTACTTATCTTCCGCTTGTTTGTTGGTTTATCAATGGCGCTGGCCCACGGCCTCGGGAAGATTCCTCCCAATGATCAGTTGGTAGGAGGCGTAGAAGCTATTGGGTTTCCCATGCCACTTGTTTTTGCCTGGCTTGCAGCGCTAGCGGAATGCGCAGGGGGGTTTGCTATCGCTCTGGGACTATTCACGCGTTATGCCGCACTCTTTTTAGGATTCACCATGGCCGTTGCGGGGTTTATAGTTCATTCGGCAGACCCGTTTCAAACAAAGGAAATGGCTTTTTTATACCTGGCAAGCTGTATACTCCTCGTTTTTGCGGGCGCTGGGCGCTTCTCACTCGACCGCATCGTGCGTAAGGCGTAACTGACATTTACGGGCCCGGTGGATGAAACTGGGCCCCTCCCAATCTTGACATCTCTTTGGCGCGACACAATCTATTATTGTTATGACCCTGCTCGCGCAATTTTCTAAAGAGTTAGAAGTTTTAGTAAAAAAGATTTCTCCAGCAGTCTTGAGCGTCCACACGCCCACAGGCTCGGGAAGCAGTTTTATTTTTACAGCAGATGGTTTTGTCATCAGCAATGCGCATGTGGTGCAGAATCATAAAAAGGTCTACGTTGAATCTGTAGATAAAGAGCCGGCACCTGCTGACGTGGTGGGGTCTGACTTAAAGACCGATCTGGCATTGCTCAAGCTGCGCAGCCAGCCACAAAACTTTCTACCACTCTCGATCAGTGAGCCAGCGATTGGTCAGATTGTACTTGCTGCCGGTTCGCCGTTGCGCTTTCAGCAAACGGTGACGATGGGAGTTGTTAGTGCGCTTCACCGCCAGTTACCAACGCAAAATAGTTATTTGGAAGGCCTCATTCAAACGGACGCCGCCATCAATCCTGGAAATTCCGGAGGGCCACTTCTCAATACGGAAGGTGAGGTGATCGGTATCAATACCGCGATCATCCCCTATGCGCAAGGTCTCGGCTTTGCTGTGTCGTCGACCACGGCTTCATGGATTGCTAGCGAGATTCTGCAGTTTGGAAAAGTTCGCCGTAAATTCCTTGGAATTCGCGGGGCACCGACTATTTATTTTGATTCGGAACAGAACAAGCGACGTGGTATTTTGGTGGTGGACACGGAGCCACAAAGTCCGGCGCGCTATGCGGGAATTAGCAAAGACGACATACTCCTATCAGTCAACGGCGCTTCTTTAAAGTTTATCGATGATTTACAAAAAGCTTTGGCGCTCAAACAACATGATGTTGCCGAAATCACACTTTTACGCAGCGGTAAATTGCTCAACTTTTACGTTCATGGCCTTACTGATCTCGTAGCCTAAACTGCATTAAAAAGCTTATAAGTGGTTTTAGCGCATTTCGCGATCTGTGGGCTGCTATTGGGTATTGCGGATGACATCGTTCTCGCGATTGTGTTACAACGAAAACACGGTCGGAGGTCGTATGGTTCTACTTCAGATATTTTTTTCGTTATTAATAGCAACTTCATTCTCGCAAGAAGAGACCCGCGATCCTGCGCAGGCACCGCGAGTTGGTGAGATCACTGCCGAGGATCAAGAGCGCGTGCGCACACGTGTGAACACACTTGATATGACTTCTATTTCTTTTGGGCCGGCGTGGGCCTCCGATGTGAACAATGATGATCTCTTTTATTCCATTCACCTGGGTCGCAATTGGGAAGTGAGTACCAACGCAGAAATTCGCCTGAACCTCGATGGCGCTTTGGCCTCTAAGAACGAAGGAAATTGGCTGGCTGCAACCGTGGGCGCGGGGTATATGTTTTCCGTCGAAGACATTTCACCTGTAGCTGGAGCTGAGTTTGGTTATGGCTACGCTCATGCTGATGGTTTAAAGGATCCATCGGGTTTTGTTCTCGGTGGTTACTTAGGTGTGCGGTTCTTCCGCTCTGCCACGGCACAGATGAGTTTAGAAGGTTTTTTTCAAACCATTCTCCACGATGAAAACGCCATGCTGAGCGGATTGCGCCTTGGCGTTCTGTTTTAGTAAACTCCAATGGTTATCGTTGAGAGTCATCATCACGTATTGAGAGCATGGGCCGAGTATCGGGTCAAACTCAACACCGCGCCACGCTTGATAACTCTGGATCACCACACCGATACAAGTGCACCCTTTCGAACCTATTTTAAGAGCACTCCGGCCGCAGACGCTGAGCGTTTGCGCACTCAGTGGCTTGGCGCAATGGATTTTAATAATTTGGACACTATTGAAACAGCAATGTCTAAACTCGATCACGATGAACACATTGTGGCAGCCATAGAATGCGGTATCATCAGTTCGGCTTTTGTGGTGGCGCACAATGCTCGAGATACAGACCAAGAGATTTACCGCAAACACCGCATTGCCTGTGTGGGAGTAGATCGCAAAATAAACTCTTCGGGCTTGATCAAGAGTGACTGTGATAAGGTGTTAGAATCCAGTTTTCTGCGCGAGAGTATAGCCGCTTTTAATAGAGTTCTTGATGCCGTTGGCGAGCCCGAATTGCTTACGAAGCCTTATATCTTTGATATCGATTTGGACTACCTGAACACACTGGATTCGATAGTTCCATTGGATTCTACAGTACTGAGAACATTGGCTGGTAATGCTGGTCTAATCACTATTGCGCGAGAAACTCAACATGTGCGGCTTTGTGCGATGGATGAAAACGTCACCAGTGACTTTCTATTGCCTCGTCTCAAAGCGCTTCTTGGCTTCGATAAATAGCCATTGCACAATGGCTTGAGTTCACAGGGAGGCGGGCCTAAGATAGGTTTCGAGGTAACCTATGAATGTAAAAGATTCCGATTTCCGCAAACTTCTTGAGAGCTACAAAAAATTTACTGTTTACGGACTCAGTCCCGATTCTCAAAAACCCAGTTTCTATGTGCCCGAGTTTATTCGCGGCAAAGGGTGGGACATCGTAGGTGTCTATCCGAAAGCGCATGAAGCAGGGGGCTTTAAGATCTACAACAGTCTCAAAGAGGTTCCCGCGGAGTATCGAAAGTTGATCAATGTTTTTAGAGCGTCAGAAAAAATTCCCGATGTGGTTGAAGAAGTACTCAGCGTCGGCGGCGTCGAGGCCTTGTGGTTGCAACTTGGAGTAGCCCACGAAGCTGCGGAAAAGCGCGCTGAGAACGCCGGGCTAAAGGTGGTCTCTGATCGTTGCTTGATCATCGAATACCGTAAGTGGTTCAATTGATTATTGTCCATCAATGAAAGTGTCTCTTCCCATAGATAGCATTTTGGATGACTTTGGCGCGATTTTTAAAAAGAATCGCGCCGTTGTTTTATCGGCCGCTCCAGGAGCTGGGAAGACCACTCGCATTCCTGTCGAGGTTGCAAAACACACCGAAAAACAAGTTTGGGTTTTGGAGCCACGGCGAATTGCCGCCATCTCGGCCGCTCATCGCATTGCGGAAGAAAACCAATGGACCGTCGGCCGCGAGGTGGGTTATCAGGTGCGATTTGATAACAAATCGTCCAATGCCACGCGAATATTGTTCCTAACTGAAGCATTGCTTCTCAAGAAAATGATTCAAGATCCAGATCTCCAAGCTGTGGAGTGCGTGATTCTGGATGAGTTTCACGAGCGTTCCATCCATGTGGACTTGGCTTTAGCAGCGCTCAAAGAGTTGCAGGAACTTTCTCGACCAGATCTAAAAATTGTTGTTATGTCGGCAACCCTCAATGCCGAACCGTTAGCCCAATACCTCAATCACGCACCGGTGGTTGAGTCAGCGGGAAAAATTTATCCCCTGCAAACTGAGTATCAGGACAAACCCCAACTCCTGCAAGTGGGTGCCGATTTTATTGATCGAATGAGAAAATTAGTTAATAAAGCGGCTTCTGAAAATCCCGACAGCGACATACTTGTGTTTCTCCCGGGGCGTGGTGAGATTGAACGCCTATCGACAGCACTTGAGTCTCAGCGTCCAAACTCGACTGTGATAGTTGCACTTCATGGTCAACTTCAGTTGCAAGAGCAAAAACGTGCAATTTTGCCGGCAGAGAACCAACGAAAAATTATTTTATCCACCAATATCGCCGAAAGTTCATTGACGGTGGAGGGCGTACGCTGCGTGGTCGATAGTGGTTTAGTGCGCCTGCAAAAACAAGATGTGCGCACAGGATTTGAATCTTTGCAGCTGGCGCGCATTTCAAAGGCGTCGGCTGTTCAGCGCGCCGGTCGCGCAGCGCGCTTAGGGCCCGGCGCAGTCTATCGAGCGTGGACTCCACATGATGAACGCTCCATGCCGGCATTTGAAAAGGCAGAGGTGGAACGAGTAGACTTGTCAGAGACACTTTTACTGCTGGCCGCCCTCGGAGTGCGCGATGCCGAATCGTTCTCGTGGTTTGAACGACCGCCCACAAGAGCGCTAGAGATGGCCACGCAACAATTAAAGGTGCTCGGTGCCATTGCCGAAGACGGCCGGCTGACGGCTCTAGGCCGGCTAATGCAAACGCTTCCTGTATCGCCAAGAATCGCAAAACTTCTCATCGAGGGCGAAAAAATGAACCTCGCACACTTCGCCTGCGAACTCGGGGGA
>CAYNTO010000009.1:0-46105 GCA_964400355.1 uncultured Pseudobdellovibrionaceae bacterium | reverse complement strand
TATCTGTTTCTGAGGGCCGCGATGCCGCGAACGCGCTGGTATTTCAAGCTGTGGGTATTCCGCAAAAACTTATAAACGAAGAGATTCTCCCGCACGCGCAGGTGCGCTTGCGCCTCGAGTGGGACGAAGAGGCAGGTCGCTTCTGGTCTATCGAGAGTCGAGAGTGGAATGGCCTGAGCGTGGGACTCGATAAACGACGACCGGCTCAAAACAGCGAAATTCAAGAGCGTCTCGTCGACGTGGCTGTGGAAAAATGGCCTCGTATCGTGGAAAACAACGAAGAGCTGCGGCGCTGGATCTCGCGTCTTGAGTTTTTGCATCAGCAGCAGCCCGATTGGCCAACGCTTTCGGATGCAGACATTCGCGCCGGGTTGGCTCTCGCCTGCTTTGGGGAAAACTCTTTGAGTGTTGTGGAAAAGAAGGAGTTGGTTTCCTTTTTTGAAAATGCATTGAGCAGCGTTCACCGCAATGAACTGCAGAAGCAGTGTCCGTCACACTGTACGGTACCCACGGGCAATCGTTACAAGATCGCTTATGGCGGTGAACAAGGTCCACAGTTAGAAGTGCGACTGCAGGAGCTGTTTGGGCTCACGCAAACCCCTGAGGTGGCAGGCCAGCCGCTAACTCTAGTTCTCCTTGCACCCAATTTTCGCCCCGTTCAGGTCACCCGTGACATCGTGAGTTTTTGGAAAAACGTATATCCCGATGTGCGTAAAGAGTTGCGTGCTCGCTATCCCAAACATTCATGGCCCGAAGATCCTTTTACTGCATTACCGCAGGCAAAAGGACGCCATCAGAACCGCTAGAAATTCGCCGCGCGGGGGCAAAAAAACCTATCTTTATTACAATTGCTCCAAAAAACCTACCGTCTCAAAACTGCCGGAAGTATCAAACCTTGTGGGACGGGGGAGAACTCAACAAAGCTGTGGGGGCTCTATGTATAATTTTATAATCTCAATTGTATTCTCAATCGCTACCGTTTGTATTTCATCGCAGGCATTGGCCAAAGAGATCGTGTTTGAAATTCCTGAGGGCACTGCCGAACTGTTGCAAGACTGGAATGATAAAGAGCATCCGGTGGTGGCCGAAGTGGGCGATGTGCTGATCATTAAAAATCTAGATTCTGCGCCTCACCAGCTGCACACAGACGGCCGTCCGTGTGAGCACGGTGATCGCATCGAGCCCAATGGCGGCACATGGCAATGTGTCCTCGAAAAGCCCTACAATGCGCGCGAGGAAAAAGAGCCAACGCGCGATCATTTTAATTACGATCTCAAATTTTGGATCATTGTAACTCCGAAGAACTAGTCGGCTTCAAAAATTAAAAAGGGGGAGACGATGAAGCTTTGGCTTTTATTCACAGTAATTTTTATCTCAACACAACTGGCTTTTGCGGATGCAGAAGACGATTATAATTACAGCACAATTTACACCTCGGACGTCAAATATGATGATGGCATCAGTTACGATGTTCTCGTCGAAAAGATAAAATCCACAAATGCGCAAACACTCGAGCAGACTCTCGCTCTAGTGCCTAAAGAGTTTTACGACAATTATGTTCTGATATACCGCAGCCGAAGTTTACAGGATTCGAGCTTTCTATTTCCGCGCGCCGTGGTTTTTGGTCGCTCCTCCAAGTTTATCATGGCGTTCAATGGACATAAAAAACAAAAAGGGAACAATAATCTCGAGATCATCCAGTTTCGCGAAAAGGAATTCCGCTGGGAGTTTCGCGAAATCACCTATGTTGACGGTAAGGCACCGGCTTTTTCCGAAGCCAATCCCAAGAAATGCCTGGAGTGCCACCAAAGTCCCAAGCGTGTTGGCGTTGATCCACGGCCGAACTGGGAGCCCTATAATTTTTGGCCTGGCGTCTATGCAAGTGTCGATAGCCGTATCGAACCGGTTCTGAAGAAGGAATACGAAGAGTACCTGAGTGGGAAAACCACTCTCATCAACGATGTGATTCGGCGCTTTTTACCGCAGGATATATTTTTGGTGGACGAGCAGGCACAGGAAAAACAGAATTTAGACAAGTTCTTCAAAACTGTTCAGCCCACTCATGAACGCTACAAATTTCTTGGTAAATTCAGTGTGCGTTCGCCGCTCAATTTTACAAAATCCACGGTGATCTTAAATATGCGACGTGTAGCCCGCCTTGTTCGCGAGGATCTGGGAGAACTGTTTGATACCTATAAGTACACGCTATTGGGCCTCGGCGATGCCGTAAATCCATCGAGTTCAACGTTACTCAAGTTCCGCTGCCACGACTTGTACATGCCGGCCTCCGTGTGGCAAAAGCATGTGAACTTTGCGACTAAAAAAAGGAACATTCCCACCAGCCACTATGTGCGATCGGAAAAATCTTATCATTTTGAGCACCCAGTGGCTGCAGGCCTAGACATCACACTGATGCCCCTGGGCGTTCTGACCGACGATTTGTCCATGGATTTTAAATCGGACGGCCGATTTAGCTTTGAAGATCGCTTCACCTCGCCGCACAACTCTGCGACACACTTTCGCGATGCCGCGATGCTAGTGTATGCGGGCGATCCGGCGATCGAGATGGATTGCAAGCAGTTGCGCGCCGCCAGCGAAACGGCGTTGATCAATTTTGAGAGCGATGGACGGCTCGATAATACACTTTTAAAATCGGATGTGGAGGTGCCCGCAGCACAACCGCTCATTAACCGTTGTATCAGTTGCCATGTTAATTATGAAGATGGTGGTCAGGCGCCGCATATCCCGTTTGATGATTTTAAAAAATTAAAGCCACTTTTGAGTGAAAACAAGTACCGTCGCGGATCTTTGTTCGATGAGATTGTGTTCCGCACTGGGGATCATGTTCCTTTGAAAGAGCAAATGCCACCAGCGGGACTAGTGGATCGCTCTCAGCGGGATCAGCTCGTTGAAGCGCTCGAAAAGCTACTGACGTCAGATCTTTAGGTGCGCCATAGGTTTTGGGGTGTCAACATCTTGGACATGCCTGAAACCTTTACTGGGCATCACTCCCAATGGCAAATTGGCCGGCGGGTATGGTAATTTGTCGCAATAAGGAGAAGCTTATGAAAATTCTTTTTCTGGGTGTGATGTTCTTAAGTTCGGTGTGCAGCGCTCTGCAGTTCGATACCGATGCGTACACCAACGAATTCGTTTGGAATGAACTTATGAACAAGATTCTCAAGGAGGGCACACCTACTGATAGCGGGCTCTCCACTCTTGTAGGTGCTTCGCAAATTTTTGAGATCGTTCCCGAAAAAGAGCATCGCGCTGTGTACCTTACCATCTCGGGCAAGCCAAACTTGATGGGTGAATTTGTTATCTTTGACGTTTCTGCAAATGAAGAACATTGGACGCTCCAGCCCGATGGAAAAACATGGAAAATTGATCAGCGCTTTTACTACATGTCCAGTAAAGGTTTGTTGCGCTACGGAATCCACCGCGTACTGACGAAGTCCGAGGGAATTATTAAGACTACAGAAATGCCGATTAGCAAAGAAGAAGTTGAATCCAACTGGAAAACGTTTATGAAGTTGTGGGAGCTTTAACCGCACTCGTCCATTGTTTCTTACGGATGTAATTTTCGCGCTGAGGGCGCTCCGCATCGAACGTAATCTTTATAGTTAATTGCACACAGGCCCGCTAAAACGGGCCTTTTCTTTTCTCTTCAAAAACAGTATTTACCACGGCTGCCAATAGCGATATCTGCATTCTATGGGGCGGGCGGGGTACATCTTTATAACGGCAGTGTTGGCGTTTTACACGCCCTCGGCGCGGTCTCAGGGGCAGTGTTTACAGCTCTTTGAGCGTGCCTCTCATGCGCTCATACATCAAGAGACTGATTACTATTGCGGCCCCGCCGTATTGCAATCGGCGTTGGCTCGGCAGAATATCCATGTGTCACAAAGTGAACTGGCGCGCCTGGCGAAAACCACTGAACAATGGGGAACATCGCCCGAACACATGGCACGCGCGGTGACCGCATTCGGTCTATCGGCACGGATCCTTTCGCTAAAATCCATCAAACAGCTCAAGGTGCATCTTGATAAAAGCGAAACGGTTATTGCATTGATTACATCGGGGGGCGAAGCCCATTGGGTGATCTTGGACAGTTATTCCCATCACTCGATTAAAATTATGGATCCGTGGACGGACTACAATTCATTGCGAACGGTGAGTGCATCGAAGTTGGCCGAGCAGTGGGTGGCCACATTCAATGGGGAAACGTACTCCCACTTGGCTATTGTTGTTTCCCACTAAGAAGAGTACATTGGCGCTCCTGTATTTAATTATTAAAATCTGGAATTGAGTGGGATAAGGTCATGCGTGCGCGAGAAATAATTATAGTTGGTGGGGGAGCCGCGGGCTTTTTTGCGGCTATCAATATGGCTGAGGCCGCGGTCAAGAACGGTGTTCCAGTATCTATTCGGATTCTTGAGTTCTCAAGCGGCGTGCTGAAAAAGGTTCGTATCTCTGGCGGTGGCCGTTGCAATGTGACCCATTCACTATTTGAACCCCGACTTTTTTGCGAGCGTTACCCACGCGGATCCAAAGAATTACTTTCGGCGTTTCAGCGCTTTCAAGCTCGTGACACGGTGGAATGGTTTGCTCAGCGCGGGATACGGCTTGTCGCCGAAGACGACGGCCGCATGTTTCCAGATACCGATTCATCCGAAACAATTATTAGCTGCTTTTTAGATGCGGCACGAGATTTGGGCATAGCGGTGCTACTCAATCATCGTGTAGAGGCCATTGAGAAAAGCGAAGATGGCAGATTCACGGTGGCTTGTTCTGGTAAAGAGGCACTTCGAGCCGACGCGGTGATGATTGCCACCGGCAGTTCGCCGCAAGGGTATCGGCTTGCCGAGTCGCTCGGTCACACCATCACAGAGCTTGCGCCGTCATTGTTTAGCTTTAAGATCGTCGACCCGTTGCTGACCGACCTTTCAGGAATGAGTTTTGAAAATGCAGAAGTGAAGCTCTATATCGATGGGCATAAGCCCTTTAGAGAACTGGGACCGTTGCTGATCACGCATTGGGGTTTAAGTGGTCCAGCTGTATTAAAAATATCGGCATGGGCCGCCCGTGAGATGAAGCGCGTGGAATATCGGGCAAAATTGATAGTGAACTGGATGGGGCTTGAGCGATTGGACGACGTGATCGTAGCACTTAAAAAAAGTAAAGAATCGGGCATTAAATCGTTGGTGCACAATGTTTATCCGCAACAGCTTGCCAAACGATTTTGGGTGCAAGTTCTGCAAAAAGCACAAATTCCAGAGGATAAACGTTGGGCGGATCTCTCCAACAAAGAACTGCAAATTCTGGCACAGGTTCTGTTCGCATCGGAGTTTACAGTGTTGGGTAAAAACCGTTACAAGGATGAGTTTGTCGAGTGTGGCGGCGTGAACCTTAAGGAAATCGATTTTAAAACGATGCAAAGTAAACATTGCCCAGGACTCTACTTTTCCGGAGAAGTGCTCGACATCGACGGCATTACAGGCGGATTCAACTTTCAGAATGCATGGACCGGCAGCTGGATCGCCGCTCAGAATCTTTGCGCTAAATAACCGGTTACAATTTTTTTAAATAGCATCTCTTTTAATCCTTTGGGCTTATTTAAACCCAAACGAGAAAGTTCGGCGGTAAAATCCGTTTTAGACGGGTGGTGTGTAAATGCGACGGCGAGCACTTTCCACAGGGACCGTTTTTTATCTTCTTGGAGCGCACCTAGTGCGATGGCGATGCGTTCTTCTTCATTGGTAAAATCGCTGCCAAATGGAAATGGAGGAAACGCTGATTTAAACTCCGGCGTCGCAGCAAGAGTCGCAATTTTTTGTGGAGTGTTGTTGCGTTGGTTCTCAGGAATCTCATACGACTCGTCAATTTTGCGGTTCTTTTTGGCGAGTTGCAATAGCCCGGCCTGGAACTGAGAGTCCGTGATAGCGAGGAGAGCTTTGATGCAGTCTTCATCGGACTTACCCTTGAGATCGGCTACGCCGTACTCGGTGACAACGATGTCCCGCAAATGGCGGGGAATGGTGACGTGTCCAGGGGTCCAAATAATATTGGATACACGCTGGCCCAGGTGGTTGAGACGGCTACTTCGCAACATAAGTATCGAACGCGAATCCATCAGCTCTTTCGCCATGGCCACAAAGTTGTATTGGCCGCCCACGCCGCTCACCACGCCGCCTTCGGAAAGAGTTTCGCTCATAGCCTCCCCGAGGAGTGTGACCTGCATGGTGGTGTTAAAGAAGCGTGCATGCACACGCTGTTTGCGCAACAGCATTTCTCGAGGATCGTAGAGGTCATTGACTTTGGAGACGCGGGTCATGCGTAGTCCTTTAGAATCCTCTGGGGAAAGTTCGCGAAGCCACTTATAAAATGGCTTCGAGCCAAGAATGAACGAGCCGTGAAGAAATGTTTTTATGCCGCTGTTTTCGTCGATCACGTTGCGAATGAGAATTCCACACTGGCGTAGGTACATAAAACCATCGGTGAGCATTTCTGTGAGGCCGTAGAGACCCTCTTTAAAAATAGAAGTGTGGGCATCTTTGTAATTTGAGTACTTAGTATAAAAGTTCGCGTATACAGAATTTTGCAAGTGGCGAAGGCGAAGTGCTGAGACGACGGCGTCGGATAGAGAGCCGATGCCGATTTGAATGGTGCCACCATCCTTTACGAATAGACTGGAGTAAAAGCCAATCAGGTGATCTTCAGGTGAAATGGGTATTCGCGGTAAAGCGAACAGCTCGTGGTGAGTGGCGGGATCATCGATAATTGCAGCAAAGAAATCTTCATCCACCTCGGCATCACCTGCCAAGTAGGGAAGATCTGTGTGAACCACGCCGACCACCATAATGTTTTTATTGTTTTGCTTGTACAGATCCACTACGTCCAAGGTCATGTCCGGGTTACAGCTCAAACTGAACGTGGTTTTCCCACCGACAACGCGCTTGGCGACCGATTGAACGATAATGTTCACTCCTGCCCGCATCACATTCTCGGCCGCATGAGTATAATTAACGCTTTGATAGTTTCTTTGAAGATGTGTGGAGGTGAGCGCTGTGCCGGCCTGAAAATAAAACTCATGGACATGGATGTTGGCGGGAACCTTGTCCCGAACCGCGTCCTGGTAGTATTTGAGTTCGGGATAGTTCTCACCCAGATGCCTCCGCGCAAAGGGCGCGAAGAATCGCTTTGCCAAATCCTCGCTCACCTTAGGTAGCGACAGTGAGAGAGCGGTAAAGATTAAAAGGCGAATGGACGAGTCCGCGCAGGCGCGATCGTAGATCGCGTTGAGCAGATGGTTGGGTTTTCCTAAACCGAGTGGAGCTGCGAGCTGGATGTTTTTTCCCAGCCGGTCGAAAATAAAATTTGTACCCTCAGTTAAGGAAAGATATTGCAAAACCGGAACTCACTACTTTTTAGCGGGAGGAGCCGCGGGTTTAACTGCGGGCTTTGCAGCCGGTTTTGCGGCAGTCGGTGTTTCAGCCGTGGCGGATGTTTGTGCTTCTGAAGTTTTCTCCAGGGTGGTCTTTAAACGCGTGAGGCCTTTATCGAACTCTTTGCCAACCATCGAATCCATCACATTGAATAAACTCATGACTCTTCCCATGAAAGTGTTCTTACCGCTTACCGACCATTTTAGTTTCGTCCCGGAGGCTGTGGGAGTGAGTTCAAATTGGGTGATCTGTTTCATGGGCATCGGTTTATGAAAGAGCAATTCTGTTGTCACAGAAGTGTTGGGTACAGAGGCTGTGATGACGGATTCGCCATTTCCCATGGGCCCTTCACTGAACCATTGTGAGCTTGATCCCACACCGTCCATTGGACCGGTGAATTCCATGCGGAGTTTGGCATCGTTGTCTTTCCAGGGCATCCAATCGTTGGAGCGAATCGCGCTGTTCACGTGGGGGAACACCACATCGGGAGTTGTATTGATGACAATTTCTCGACTGATGGTATATTCAGCGGGTTGGAAAACCAACAACAACATAAAAATGGCCACTGCGATACCGATTCCAAATAGAATTTTTTTAACCATATATCCTCCAGGATAAATAATGCGGTAGAGATAGCTTAATAGAACTGCATAGGAACGCAATAGATCTGTGTATGTCATTTGTGTTGTAGAACCGGTTATATTTGCTACAGTGATGCTTAAAACCAATGCAGGTCATTTATGAATAAAAGCGAAATCGTTGAACGCCTCATCCAGGATTTAGAAGCGCGGCTCAATTTATTGATTCGCGCCGCAGTCGATGCTCGCGAGGCCGCTACAGGCGACGAGGCAAAGGCAGAAAACAAATACGACACTCGGGGGCTAGAGGCCTCGTACCTCGCAGGGGCGCAGGCCAAACGTTCCGAGGAACTGACGCTGGAGCTTTATAACCTTAAAAAGTATGTGCTGCGAAAATTCGATGACACCACTCCGATCAATCTGACAGCGTTGGTCACCGTCCTGATGAACGGCGAGCAGGAGCGACGTTTTTTGATACTCCCCTATGCGGGTGGCAGCAAAATTAAAATTGAAAACGAGGAAATCTTTGTGATCACTCCGATATCATCGGTTGGCAAATTGTTGCTGGGGAAAACTGTGGGAGATTCTTTTGATCTAAAGTCTAAGGAAAACGCAGTGGAGTATGAAATCATTAAGGCCGAGTGAGTGGGGCGACAAAATTTTTGGCCTTTCAGAATTGAAAGGCCAAACAAATCTAAAAACTAGTGTTGACCGTTGTAGCAGCCAAATGTGCCAGAGTTTTTCTCTTTTACGCAAATGTAGCCATAGCAATTTTGTGTTACGTACTCAGCGTACACAGCAGTTTGGTTTCCTTTAGCAGAAACAACTTCCATGTAAGTCACTTTGCCACCGTTGTACTTGATAGTTTGGCGAACGCTTTTTTTGCACTGTTGAGCGTAGTAGTTTGTGTAGTCTTTGGCAGGTTTAACACCTACGCCAACTTGAACGTCTACTTTTGCACTAGCTACTGTTCCTACGAACATAGAAGCAATGATTAATGATTTGAACATTTGCACTCCTGTGGTTGTCGAGATCGCTCTCGGTTTGGTTAATTGGTTTAGCGAATCAGTAACACAAGCGGCCCATTGGTGGCACCCCTCTGAAACAGCGTGTAATAATTTTATTTTTCGTAAATCAATCCAAGTGATTTCCCGATGGCACTCACTCGCGGTTCTAAACCTTGTTTGTGTAAGCTCTTAATAATATTCACGGAAGCGGGGCCTATCGCCTTTGTGCGATGATCAAAATTCGCGGTTATTTTTTCATAAACCGCACCTTTCTGAGTGGGATGATCCGAGTACATATCTTCTTCAAGTCGTTGAACATACAAGGTGTTTTGTTTTGTGAATTTTTCTACATATTTCGCATCGAGTAGAGCGTAGTTGGCTTCATCCATCGACTTGATCATGTAAAGGACCATGGCGGGATCCACAACGGTGAGCGAGTAGTCCGACACATCACTGATTGTCATCATCCACGTCGAATTGATCAGACGATTGAAAGAAATTTTCTTATCGGCATCCGACATTAGAAACGATTCTGGAATGGACGTGTCCACGGGTATTTCGTCGCCCATTCCCATCAAACGATTCGGCAACTTAAATTTTTTCCAGTAATACGGCGTCACTTTATTAAAGACGTTGAGTTTCTCAAGCACTGCAGTGACAAAACTGCCACACCCGCCCCCTTGCATTTTATTGACGTCACCGCTCAAACCAAACTGCGTGGCTCCTTTGCTTTTGGCGAATTTTTTGGTGAATCCCACGACGGCATCACACTGTGAGGCAGAGATCTCTAGGCCGAAGTAGCGCATAGGCGTTTTGGCTTGTTTCTTTTCGATGATTTCGGCGGCGGTGGAAGTGGGCGTGAGGTAACCATCCGTAAACACAGTAACGAAGGTGGTTATTCCCCAGCCGGAGAGGATTAAATCCTTACTCTGTTCGCTATTCTCTCCGGTAAAGCCAGTGGCCGCGCGATGCCATTTGCCGTCGGTACCTTTGCACGACCATGCGATCATATTATGGCCGATGTTGGTCTTTCCCCAACCAGCGACAGCGAGAGACGATTTGAGTTTTTCGGCAGTGCGGAAGTCTAAGCCGGTTTTAGGTGGAAAAGACATCAACAGAAAGTAGCTGCGCTCGTCATCGATGATATTCTGTACTTGGTAAGGTAGGGACGAGAACTTGCTGGAATCAATCTCTGCCCACGGTGTAGCGGCAGCCCATCCAGATTGTGACAAAATCGTAATAACTGTGAAAAAAATCGTTTTCATAAACACACCCTTCGTGAGGTTTTCCAGCTTTTATCACGACTGGTCAAAAATGCGGGGGAGAAGTCCATCTGCGGAATTTTTTTCAACACCTCTGCGGGGCTCATCTGTAAATCTCTTGAGTTTCCCACTCAAACCGCGCATATTGGCTCTCATGCTATCATTATTATTAACCTGGGTTTTTTCGGCGATTTGTTTGTACCTCACGGCCTTAATTGTGCCGCGGTTTACGATTCATTCTTTTCCAGCGGCACTTCTGGCAGCCGTGATCGTTGGCTTTCTCAACATGGTTCTGCGGCCGATCTTGTGGTTTCTCACACTACCGATCAACATTATCACTTTGGGCTTATTTACTTTTGTGGTGAACGCCATAATCTTAAAACTAGCAGCTAAGCTCCTTAAGGGCTTTGATATCGACGGTTGGATACCCGCAATTCTGGGGGCAATAGTTCTTGCAATTCTGCAGGCGCTACTTCTCATGATTTTTGGCGACACGGAGCCGATGTACAATCAAAGCTCGCCGCCCGAAGCCGCGATTTAATTTAGCGAAGATTCTGGCAGAAATACCAAGTGACGGCTGAAACCGCCGCTGTTGCGGGTATGGTGAGAACCCACGCCAATACGATGTTCTTCGCCACACCCCAGCGTACCGCTGACAGTTTGGTGAGTGCACCCACGCCCATAATAGATCCAGTGATGGTGTGAGTGGTGGACACGGGCGCTCCGAGCGCCGTCGCTAAGAACAAAGTAATGGCGCCGCTGGTTTCCGCGCAGCTGCCGCCGAGGGGGGTGAGCTTGGCGATCTTTAAACCCATTGTTTCCACGATTCTCCAACCGCCAAACAAGGTTCCAAAGCCCATGGCAAACTGGCACGATGCGATCACCCAAAATGGAACATGAAATTCGCCATTCAAACGCCCCGAACTGTAAAGCAGTACGGCAATAATCCCCATCGTTTTTTGTGCATCGTTGCCGCCGTGACCAATACTATAAAGGGCGGCTGAGATAAGTTGCACTCTGCGACTCGCGGTGTTCACGCGGTGGCGATTGGCGTGAAAAAGCAAGCGGGCCACAACGCCCATAATTAAAAACGCGAGCAAGAATCCAAATAACGGGGAAACCACTATAGAAATAAGTACCTTTAAAATTCCGCTCATCTCTAAAGAGGAAAATCCTGCTTTTGTGACGGCTGCACCAATCAAACCACCGATCAATGCATGTGATGACGACGAGGGAATCCCATAATACCACGTGATTATATTCCAAAACAAAGCGGCGAGAAGTGCCGCAAGCACCACAATCGGGTCGACCACAGACACATCGACGATACCACGGCCAATGGTGTTGGCAACGTGCAGACCAAAGAACACAAATGCGATCATATTAAAGAATGCGGCCCATGCAACCGCGTACTGGGGCTTTAAAACCCGTGTGGAAACAATTGTGGCAATTGAGTTGGCTGCATCATGAAACCCGTTCATGAAGTCGAAGGCCAGTGCAATAGCTATGATGCTCCAGATGAGTAGGGCACTGTATTCCATAATTAGGCGTGATCCAGCACTATGCCTTCAACGATAATAGCTACCTCTTTGCAGCGATCCGTGACCGACTCAAGGAGCTCAAGAATTTCTTTAAATTTGATCAAATCTTTAAAGCCGATTTCTTCACGGAAGAGTTTCGACATACCTAAGCGCATAAGGTGATCAGCATCATTCTCGAGGCGCGCAATTTCTTTACATGTGGCCAAGGTGGCTACCGAAGTTTTCATGTTCTCTAAGCCGGCAACTGCATCGCGGACTTTTTCCGCGGAAACGAGGACAATTTTTGTGAGTTCGCGAATTTCTGGAGTGACAGTACGGATGTCGTACAGGTGAAATCGTTGCGCTGCTGAATCGATGTAATCCAAAATATCGTCCAGCTTTCCAACCAAGTGGAACATGTCATCGCTATCGAGAGGCGTGATAAAGGTGGAGTGGAGAGCTTCGAGGGTGGTGTGCGTGAGCTTATCCGCTTTTTGCTCGAGCAATTTAATGCTCTTAGCACGTTGTTCGATATTAGGAAGGTCATCGATCAATGCGATCAATTCTTTAGCGCCTTCCACAACAACGCTTGTGGTTTCGCGGAACATGTCAAAAAACTTCGCCTCACGGGGTACGAACCAATCAATCAGCACGATGCACTCCTTTTATGGGACGCCGGAAAATTGCATTATCCACGGAAAACTGTCAAGGAAGGGCACCAGTGGAAGTCCCCAAAATAAGTGGCATTTTGGGTGATCCTAGAGGCGCGTGGGTCCCATCTCGCATTAAACGGATCTATAGGTGCGAAAAGACACTGTGTTAGGATTTTGTTAGGAGTACCTGCGAAACGCCTGGAGGAAGAGCTCCTTGCCGTTGGCGGAGATGAGCGTCCCATGGGCCAAAACAATGCGTTCGAAATCCCAGTTAAAAATGGGTTTTAGAGACGCGCTAAATTTACGGCGGTTACGAATGAATGCCCAGCGTTCCAGGCGCGACAAGCCAAAGTGTCCATAGGCTCCGATAAGTTTTAACAGAAGTTTCGTTTTCAGGGACGAGCTCTCACGCATGTTGAGCGAGAGATCGGTGATGATCAAACTTTTGCTTGCTGGGTGATGGAAAACGACTTCGTTGATCATCGGAATACCATCTACAACAGCATGGGCGAGTTCAGTGTTCCAGGGCAAATCCTGTTGGTTTGTGATCACCGCATCGAAAGTAACGTCCTGTCGTTTCTTATCTAGCCCCGGTGCACAGAAAAACTGAGCCTCGGGAAAGTGATTTTTAAAGTCTCCAATATAGAGATGATGAAATTTATTGGGGCAAACTACAAAACGAACGTCGCCAAGTTTTTTCAATTGTTCGACGATGGTCGCATTGAGACGAATAGGGGAGTGCACGAAGAGTGCATTTCTGTCGAGTCGAATTACCGTCATTCGGGTGCCCAATTCAAGACCGCAAAATTCCTGATCCTGCTCCCAGAGCCAGATGTTGCCTGCAAATGGGATCATTCCTCGTCCTCTGCAGTTTGTGAGCCTGGCGCAGAGGCCAGCACCTTTTCAAAAAATCGATTTATCCTGTCGCAGACGTTTTCGGCCAATGCCTCAAAGTTTTTGCCGGATGTGCCGATTTGCGTTTCTATTCTTTCCAGGCAATCAAGGCGGGAACACAAGTATTGGCCAATAGTGAGTTTGGAGTTTACTTTTACACTCAACATGGAGATCTCATCGGAAGAGCCGTAAGAGTGGCACCAATCACAAAGATTGGCCGTGCTTGAGGGGCCCGCATTCCTGCGAAAGACCATTCCTTTTGGCGTATCCCAGTTGGGTCGTTTAAAAAGCATAAATGCATACGCTCCAGAAGGATCGATCCAGCTGAAATAGTATTGAATCTTTAACGGAAACTGGAGAGCAATGGGAGGGGTAATCAAATGCTGGTCTTTCCAGTGAAACGCTTGAATAAATTCGTTTTTCGACGAGATTAAAAACGGTGGAGTGTGCCGAAATACGTGTTCAGAATGGATTTTCATAGTGGCCGGTTAGAATTCAATGAGATTGGCCTCAAGTCAATATTCTGCGTGAGAGCAAACGTGCCTAAGGCTTTGGCCCAGTTATAAGCTCACAGTGGCTCTATTTTGCACTACGCACAGTGGGGAGTTTTCACAGCGCGTGTGCTCTTATATGATTGTGATATGAAAATGTGGGCTTGCTGTATTGCCGTGTTATTAGTTTCACAAAGGGTTTTCGCTGCCACCTGTGATATCGATTCACTCACCGACAACTGCAAAGTATTTGATCCTAAGAAACCCTATGTGACTTTGAAAAATGGCAAAAGGGCGATCAATTTTTCATACGATCATGATGCAGAGATGGATGAAAAACCTGAGCGCTCCAAAGAAGAAACCGAGAAGCAGCGCTTGCAGGGTCTTAAAACTCAGGCCAAGGCTCTTGAGATTCTTTCCAAGCCCAAGAAGAAAATTTCTGAAAACTTTAAATTGTATCTGATGAACGAGTTGCCCGAGGTAAATTACGCTTTGTCTGGCGAAGCGGATAAGGAATTTAGAATTAATGTCTATTATCCACCCGATTCGGCCTCGGGAAGTTTCAAAGCGATGAAGGCGGATGAGTTTCGCACTCTGTTTAGTTCTTATTACAGCCCGCAACAGCTCACCGAATTAGGTGGATTGATGCCGCCCGAACCGCCGGAGCAGGGCGAGCCCGATGTTCACCCTGTGTATCAGGATCAAAAACCGCTGACCAGTGAAGCGCGGGTGGGTGAACTGATGAAGTTTGCAAAAGGATCGATTGTTAAAAAAATTCTCGCTGGCCGCAAGCGAGAGGATCTTTCAGCAGCTGAGCGAGATGCGCTTCACAAGGTGGAGAGCGTTTCTCATCGTGTAGGAACCGTCGCATCGGACAACTCCGCTTGCAGCGGTGTTACGCCGAATGCTTTCTACGATCCAGGGTCGCATCAGATATCTGTTTGTCCCAACTTCTTGCACCTGCCAGAGGCAGCAGTTATTTCGGTTTTGGGTCACGAGGTAGCTCATGCCATCGATCCTTGCCTTTGCCAGTTTGGTTTGTATTCTTTGGATCGGTCCCGCGCGCAAGCATTCATGGCTGCGAACAAGCGCGGAAGTGTCGACAAGGATATGGCATCAGCACTGCGCTTTGCCATGTCTCAGGAAGGTGACAAGTTTACTTCCGCCAATCTATTTCAAGCGGCAAAAGATCCAGATAAAGTTCTAAAGGATTTAGAGTCGAAAGGCGTAATTAAAAAAGAAACCGGCGAATATGATTACACGCAGTTTCCATTCGGAGAAGTCTCACAGTGTTTGAGCAATTTGCAGTTCCGCGCAACGAGCACGGAGCGCGAAGGTTACTTTAAGGATCTCAAGTCCTCCGGCGCTGTGCCGGCCAAGGAGGCCGATAAGCTCGAGCAAGCCTTTAAAAAACACCCAGAGTGCCTTCCGGTGAAGGGAAAGTCTTCGCAAATGGGCGAAGCATTCGCGGATTGGTTTGGGGCCCAGGTGGCTTCGGACTACTCGGAGCAAATCAACAAGAAGATGGATCCACTCGAATCCATGTTTTTTTTCGCCAACGTTTACTGTTCGGAAAAAAATTCTACAGGCAAGCCAAAATCACTGGGTGAAAGCATTGATCGCATTGAGGGCGATCGCACGGCCGCTCATCCCCCGAATAGGAAGCGTATGGAAGATATTTATTTGCGTGCTCCCGCATTGGCTAAGGCCGTAGGGTGCACACCTAAAGGGCCTCAATGCACGCACACACCATCCGGCGAAGAGTCGAAGCCACCCGAGGTGACCAAATGATCCAGTTTGCTAAAACTCTTATTATCGTCTTTTATCTGTCGCCGGCTTTTGCTGCGGGCGAGGTGACCCACGCCAGTTACAAGGTGACTTTAGCCTCCATGATGATGGAGAGCTTCGAAATTAAAAAATCGAGTATCGATGCCCAGCAGATGTTTTTGTTGGTGCACACGGCAAATGGAGCAGTGATCTCTGAAAAGGTAATCAGTGAAGAGATCTACAACGATCTGCAGAGCACCCTGAGCACGGCCCTCACTACAAAGTTTTCTACACCCTGTGATCATCCAGCTACAGTTGTTTGGAACACAGGAAATCGCACACGTCAGAACCTGGTCTGCTCGAAAGACAAGAGTGGGCAAAAGTCGATTCTCCGCTATGTTGTAAAGGCGAAAGAGTTCCTGAAGTTCTGATATTGAACCGAGTCCAGTAATTTAATAATTGTTAATTATTTTATCGTGGAAATCCGATTTGCATTTTGCGGAGGATTTCCATGAAATTTGCAGCGATTGTTGTGTGCGTGATGGCAGGTGTGTCTCAAGCGGCCTATGCTGATTCTTATCGAGAGCATGCCGAAAAAAACTGTAAACCACAGTGGACCAAAGCCGGGGTTCTGGACCAGCGAATGTTCGAATATTGCGTAAATACAGCTTTAGAGGCCTCTAAAGAAATCGACTTCCTATCAGCCACACTGGGCAAAGAGACATGGTTTAAGAAGTTTTCTCAACCGTTGTGCACGAGCAAATGGACAAAGGCGGGCGTGAAAGACTTAGGTATGATTGCCTATTGCTTCAAGCAAGAGCGTGAAGCTGTCGACCAACTCAGATTTGATAAAACTCAATCTAACTACGATGCCGAGCTGGCGTCTTTGTGTTTTAAAAAATGGCAGACCAACGACACTCCGATGGGCATGACCTCTTACTGCTATAAAAACGAAGGCGACTACAAAGAACACTTAAAACAGCGCACTAGCGGTTTGAAGCTGGCGGATCTTTCCTCCACATTGGACGCAGTGGAAAGCGAATCTTTTTTAGCCAGTGCGTGGAACAAGGCAAAGAGTCTATTGAGCTCCTCAGAACCTCGTAAAAGTAGTACTACGGTAACCAGTAGTTCCAAGAAACCTAGCGATAAAAAAAGCGGAGCTGCAAAGGCTACAGAGCCTCCGCCCGTCAGTAGCGCTCTTTCGGTTGCCAACGAGAAAGTGAAGCGAGTTTTTGAGCTCGCACCACTCTTGGATATTGCAGTTCAGGCAACCGGGCAGATTGTTACCGACAAGTCATTCATGGACTTTCCCGACGTGGTTAAGCGTTTGGAGCAACTCGGGATGAGCTCCATTGCCAATCAGCTTCTGATGGTTTCTGTCGGCCGAACGGCGCTGCTGATCACTACAAAATCAAACTTTACGACTACCGGCAACTTCAGTTTAAGAGTTTTTAAAGCCTTCGATACGGAAACAACCGTAGGCACTGTTCCAGTGTATATTGAGTACGGTGGTTATGCCGCAATGGAAAAAGAATACAACCAGAACCTAGAGGAACTTGAGTCATTCACTCTGCAATGGATGGAAAAAGAGCTGCCAAGTTACAAAGTTAGAGCCGAAGACATCAAAAAACAGCTTGGCGAAAATAGTAAATTGGACGCTGCTAAGATTGCATCTTTACTACTTATAAAAGACTTGGGTAAAAACCGCGGTGGAGAAGGGCGTGAAGCAGAAATATTCATGTTCACTCTGTCGCGGGCATTCACATTGTGTCATCTGGAGAAATCATTCAATGCTGGAACTTGGAAACAGACGTTCGCTCAGATGGTCGAGGTGGGTGGACTTGCAAAGAATGAACTTGAAAAAAAGGTTTTTGAGCATGGATATTGTTCTAATGGCGGACCGTTTACCCATCAAGATTCGGTGATCACGTTTCGCCAGTGCATGTGTGACAGCTACTCTGCAGCCATGATGCCGAAAGCAACGCGAAGTTCGAATATGAAGGAATTTGATCGAATTCTCAGTCAGATATTTCCTGTTGCGCCAAGCATGGAACCCAATAGAGGCGTGGCATCCGATATAAAAAAATAGGGTTCTGAGCCCCAAGAGGAGGCGTCCGCGGGAACGGCGCCTATTTTTTGAGTATTAGAGATAAAAAGTGGATAATTTCCGACGTTTGGGTTACAAGTTGGCTCAACCGATAGGAATTCATGACTTCAAACGAAAATCTCCAGTTCACCGATCTCAAGCTCATTTCGCCCATCCAACAAGCTCTTAAAGATACCGAATATCACACGCCGACGCCCATCCAAGCACGCGCCATTCCTGTAGTGCTCGAAGGGCACGACCTCTTAGGTATTGCACAAACGGGTACGGGTAAAACCGCTGCCTTCTGTTTGCCAATTATTAATATTCTCCACACCCAGCAAAAGCGCCGCGAACCCAAATCACCGCGCTCGCTCATTCTGACTCCAACGCGTGAATTGGCCATACAAATTCATAAGAACTTGGTCACCTACGGCAAACACCTTAAACAAAAGTATGCCGTCATTTTTGGTGGCGTCGGGCAGGGAAATCAAGTTCGCGACCTCGCACAAGGGGTCGATGTTTTGGTCGCGACACCCGGACGCTTGCTTGATTTGATTGAGCAAAGATACATCCGTCTCGATTCAGTAGAAATATTTGTTCTCGATGAAGCGGATCGCATGCTCGACATGGGATTCTTACAGGACGTTAAACGCATACTCAAATTCTTACCTGAAAAACGCCACACGCTTTTTTTCTCTGCCACTATGCCAAAAGAGATTCAAAGCTTGGCGCAGTCTATTCTCAAAGATCCTAAAAAGATCGAAGTCACGCCACCAGCAACCACCGTTAAGCGCATCCAACAAAAAGTGATGTTCGTCGATAAAAAAGACAAAATGAATCTTTTGATTCACACGCTCAAGAATAACGATCTCTACAAAGTGTTGGTGTTCGTGGAGATGAAACACTTTGCCAATAAGGTGGTTGAAAAGCTCACTGCCAATCGAATCACTTCGGCCGCTATCCACGGCAATAAATCTCAAAGTGCCCGGCAAAAAGCGCTAGAGGATTTTTCTCGAGATCGTATACGGGTGCTTGTTGCAACCGACATTGCATCTCGTGGAATCGATATCGATGGTATCACTCACGTGATCAATTTTGAACTCCCCAATGTGGCCGAAAATTACGTCCATCGCATAGGTCGCACGGCGCGTGCGGGTTCCGATGGCGATGCTATTTCATTTTGTACGGCAGAGGAGCGTTCGTACCTGGCTAATATCGAGCGCACGACGAATCACAAGATCGACGTCGACATAGACCACCCCTATCACTCAGAAGCTGCTGCAAATTCCAAGTTGATGAGTGTCGGAAAAGCAAAAGCGCAGATTGAGTCGGCACGTGAACCCGATCCACGCCGTCCCAACCGAACACCGGGCCGCCGTTTCTCCGGGAAGCGCGGTCCAAAGCGTGGCCCAAGTTCCAACCATCGTTCGCGGTAGCCTCTACCGCTGGCTTTGTTGGTGCTAGCGCATACAGGTGTACAGAGATGTCGCCGGCGATTATAATGCCTACTATGTATCAGCTCCGTGAATACCAACAGCAAGCAGTGAACAACACCGTTCAATACTTCCGAAAACGGCGGGAACCCGCAGTTATTGTGTTGCCGACGGGCGCGGGCAAGAGCCTGGTCATTGCTGAGCTCGCACGTATTGCCAACGGACGAGTATTGGTACTGGCGCATGTTAAAGAACTCGTCGAGCAGAACTACGAGAAGTACAAAAGTTATAACTTGGAAGCTGGAATTTATTCTGCGAGTTTGGGCAAAAAAGACTGGGATCAAAAGGTCATTTTTGGCAGCGTACAATCCGTGGCTCGTGCGGCCGATGATTTCTTTAGTGATTTTTCTCTCTTGGTTATTGACGAATGTCACAGAGTTGCCGAAGAAGGCTCTACACAGTACCAAGAAGTGATAAAGAAGCTTTCCGAGCGTAATCCGCGGTTATGCATTCTGGGCCTTACGGCAACCCCGTACCGCCTGGGACTCGGCTGGATCTTTGAATACTCTCATACGGGAGAAATAAAAACCGACAAAAAGCGCTTTTTCAAACAGTGTGTCTTTGAACTCCCGCTTTCTTACATGATCAAAAATAAGTACCTCACCAATCCTGTAAAAGTGGACATTCCTGTAACAAGTTATGATTTCTCAGAATTATCGGATAGAGATCGCGTATTCACCGCCGCTGAGGTGGAGGAGGTCTTAAAAAGCCAGAAGAGGCTCACGCCATTTATCATAAGCAATATCGTCGACATCACAGAGAGATTCGATCGCAAGGGTGTAATGATCTTTAGCGGATCGGTAAGGCATGCAAAAGAGATCTTGTCCTATCTGCCACCTGAGGATTCACGTCTGGTAGTTGGCGATACCGATATGAAAGAGCGCGATGAGATCGTAGAAGATTTCAAAAATCGAAAGTTCAAATACCTAGTGAACGTCTCTGTGTTGACTACTGGTTTTGACGCTCCTCACGTGGATGTGATTGCCATTCTGCGGCCGACGGAATCCAACAGCCTGTACCAGCAGATCGTGGGCCGCGGATTACGTCTTTCCACAGATAAAAAAGACTGTTTTATTTTGGATTACACGGGAATGGGCCACGACATCTATGCTCCCGAAATTAGCGACAAGAGGCCGGCTAAGGATACGGTGCCGGTGCGTATTCCCTGCCCCGCGTGCAACTTTGAGAACGATTTTTGGGGCAGGCTCGATGAATTTGGAGAGATAGTAGAGCACTTTGGGCGCCAGTGCAGGGGAGCCAAGCAGGATCCCGACACATACAAGTACACTCCGTGTGGTTACCGCTTTCGTTTTAAGATCTGCTATGCCTGTGGAAGCGAAAACGATATCACCGCGCGCGCCTGCGAAAAGTGCCATGCGGTATTGATTGATGCCGATGCCAAACTCAAGCAGGCAAAACTTTCGAAAAATGCCCATGTGCTCACTCCTGACCGAATAACTTTTGAGGAGCGTAAAGATAAGAATTCGAACTCATATCTCGAGATTCGGTATTACGATTTTGATGCTCAATACGTGAGTGAGGCTCATTTTTTTAACAATCCTTCGTCGATTAAAAAGTTCAATATTAATTTTTTACGTTCTCATCTTAAGCGGCCAGAGCTAGCGGTGGAAATTCAAAAGCCGCAGGATGCTATCAAATATCAAGACCTGTTTCGCTTACCCTCTTTTGTGATTGCGCGGAAACAAGATAAATTTTGGAAAATCACCGAAAAAGTATTTGCCGAAGAGTTATAGTCGGGTTCTCAATTGAGTTGTGTATCTAGGCGAATTTTATCAGGTTAAGGCGGTTGTTTCGACGCAATTGGGTTTACGGAATAGTCTTAGGGAATATCGTACAAGTGTGGTACTGTGGGCACCAGTTCAATTGCTATGCTTAAGAGTCCATGTTCATGGTGTTCATTTCCTCCAAAGTAAGCGCTCAAGCCTTTAGGAGGTACTATGAGTAAAAAACTATACGTCGGTAATCTTTCTTTCTCTGCAACAGATCAAACGTTGGCTGATGCATTTTCACAGTGTGGAACTGTTGAAACTGCAAAAGTGATCATGGACCGTGATTCTGGTCGCAGCAAAGGTTTTGCATTTGTTGAAATGTCTTCTGCTGAAGAGGCCGCTGAGTCGATCAGTCGTCTTAACGGAACACAACTGGATGGCCGTGCCATCAACGTGAGCGAAGCTAAGCCCCAAGCGCCACGCGATAACAATCGCAGCCGCTACTAAGCCTTAGTTTATAATTGCTACTCTAAACCGATCTGCCCAGATCGGTTTTTATTTTCCTCGAAAGGAATTGCATGCGCATTCAAGTCATTTCCTTCAATTGTATTCTCAAAAATAAAGTCGGCCAGTTGATAAGCTCTACTTTTAATCGCGATGTTCTCAACGCCGTCGAATCCGATGAAGCGGCAATGCTCATAGGACTTGCCAAAGGTCTCCAGGATCTCAAGAAAGGCGAAAAGCGGTCTATCGCGCTCAGTGCTGAAGAAGCCTATGGGCTCTACGATCCTAAAAAGATATTGCTCTTCCCGCGCAAAAATCTTCCTAAAAACCTAAAACCCGGCGAGACTGTACAGATCGTCGGTAAGAGTGGAATTACGCGCACCTATCGCGTTGTTGAAGTGTTCGCTGATTTCGCCAATCTCGACGGAAATCATCCCTTAGCGGGACAAGATTTGGTGTTTGAAATCGAAACTCTCTCTGCACGAGATGCCACTCGTCAGGAGATCGACGACGCCTCTAACGGCATGGCCAGCCAAATACTGCATTAGCGTAATACTTAGCCAGAAACCTGCCTCTCCTCTGAGCGAGCCTGTGACTTTGATATGGACAAAGTGCGCGGCACTGCAGAGGGGCTATAGACAACCTTTGTGCGGGCGAATACCTGGGTTTGCTGTTCCATAATTCTACGGCGGTCTAAAAATGCTATCAGGGTGAGGACCAGTGAAAGTGTCATTACAATAAAAAATCCCTTGTAACCAATAACCGGAAATATAAGGGCCGAACTACATGCGCCGATCGAAAACGACACAAACGTAAAGATGCGCACGAGGTTTGAGGTTTTTTCAGTCTCATCGTAATAGCGATTGTTCGCAACTGGAATCATTTTGAGAAAATTCAAACCAATATCCGTGGATAATCCAGTTAAGTGGGTGACGCGCACGCGGCCTTTGGTCGTCCATGCGATCAACGAATTCATTAGTCCACACACGAAGCACAACAGAGTGATCACAGTGAACTCGAAGATGCCGTAGTGTGCTGGATGAGGCGTATCTGGGGAAAAGTTACCAAAGCGCGACTCACCGATAATTAAAACCAGTGCAATAACCAAGGTAATTAAACCCTGGATGATAAAGTAGGGGGGTGGCGTGGTGGATGTCTTGTCACGGTCGAGAACAAAGGATGTAACCACTCCGCCGAAAATGAAAGAAATTGGAATAATAAGAATTTCGGCACCAAAAAATAAGTCCTCATGGCCGAGAGCGATTCCTACTTGCGTGCCAAAACCTGTCACGTGTGAAACAAAACTGCCGGTAACCAAAAAACCCGCAGAATTTATAAATCCCGCTTTGAACGCCGAGAGTAACCACACCCAGACGTAGCGTGGTGTATGAATGTCGGACATATTATTTAAGTGAATCATTCTGTTCCCTTAAGAGAGAAATTTATCTAAAAGCAAAATCCATTAGAGGCGACGATTGATTCGCGCGTTCGGCATAGATCGACTGCGTTTTATAAATAACGGCGAACGCTAAAAGAAAAATCGCTACCGCTGTAAACGCATATCGTAAAGTTAACTCTCTTGAGATCGACTGACTCCATAGTTTTTTTAATTTACTCTCCTTCGTGGTGTATCGGGGTGTCTCTTTAAGCCCCCGATCTCGCGCGACGAAAGGAAGCGTTTGTGGCTGTTGATGAACGCGGGTATCATAAATCTTTTCTGTATTCATAATTTCTCCTTTTCGTAGTGCACGGATTATTATACACTTTCTCTGTAGCTTAAAAAAAATGCTAATGAATGATGTGATGCTTGATTATTTTTGAATGATTAACAGTTTTGGAAACTGAAATTAAAGAATTATTTGAACATTAAGAAAAATTGAACATTGAGTTTAATAAAGCTGAACCCATCTGCTGGAGGAGTTTGGACATGTTGCAAAATCTTAACTTTTCTCAGCTCTACTATTTTAAAATGGTTGTGGACCATGGGAGCATTGCCAAAGCCTCAGAAATGGGAAACATCACCCCTTCTGCGATCAGTATGCAGATCAAATCATTAGAGGCCTACCTAGGCCGCGAACTCTTTAGTCGCAAGCGCCGTAAACTGGCACTGACCAAAGACGGTAAGGTGGTGTACGAGTACGCAAATCATCTCTTTAAGATTAGCGGTGAGATGTTATCTGTGATTAAAGAAGAGCGCGGTCCGAAATATGTAAAGATCGATTTAGGTGTGCAACACGATATTCCCAAAAATCTAGTATCGAAGATAACCTCCTACATTTTTTCTCGCTTTAAAACTCATGTAACCATATTCACCAAAGACCAGGACAAACTCACTGCGGATGTGATGAACCATGAAATTGATTTAGCTATACTCAATTATCCACCCGTTGTGAGCGATAAATCGCTGCTTCAGGGAAAATGCATATTGACCTCACCAATAGTTTTGGCGGGAGCGAACAACTTCCTGCATCTTAAAGGAAAAGATCTCAGTGCCTTTGAGAATGTGCCGATGATTTTGCCGGCGTCTCATTTAGAGGTTCGTCGCAAGTTGGAGATTGAATTTGCACGAAAAAATTTGGAAATGAACGTAGTTGCAGAGGTGGACGACACCATCATTAAAAAAAACATGGCTATCGCGGGCAACGGAGTAATACCGATCATGGAAGCTGCAATCACCAATTACGTACAGAATGATCAGTTGCATATTTTAAATGAGCCCAAAAATATCAATGACGAAATATGGCTGATCACCAGCAAATCACGTAGACCCCACCAAATTGTTCAATCGATTACGAAAGATTTCTCTTTTTTGAATTCATTCCTATTTTCGATCAGCACCGAATTTCCGCTACTTACAGAAATGACTACAATGATGGAGTTGATTGCCTGATAGGCGATCAAACCGATCCTGTTTTGAGAAGATAGTCGAGCCCACCTTCGATAGCCGCAATTTGCGCAGCTATGCAAATTGCCGGGGTGGCGCGCGGACTGTCGGGATAGACCTCGGTCGTTGTGGTGAACTGCGCGTCCGAAAAACCTGAGCACAAATGCAAATCTTTAATCGGGTAGTTGATCACACCCTCCTGCTCGACATCGACTCCAATGATTTTTTTATTTTCGTCGTAGGGTGCAATGTGAGTTACGGTTTTGACTTTTTTGATTATCGATCGTTGGAACTCCGGACATGGATTCTTAGTATCTCCCACCACGTAAAAGCCATCTGGTATTTCCCATAGCTCCTGTGGCACGCCATCTCGCTGCTTAAGAGCGGGCCTAAAAACAGAGTTGTCCGTATCGGTCGTTTCATGAAGATCAAAATGCGCAAGCGGTTTTATGCCTCTCGAATTCATCGCCTGGAGAAAAAGCCTGCATTCTTCTGCGGGGCTATCTTTGTGAAAGGAGCGGTTGGGGTCGATAGCATCTGGATTCCAGCGGTTGATCGTTTCGTAGGCCCATGGGCTAATGCATGGAGCACAGACAAACTGAAATACATCTTGGTATTTAATAAAGGCCTGTTCTAAAAAGCCTAGCGCACCATGCACACCACTGGTTTCGTAACCGTGCACGCCACCGGTAATGAGTATTGTCTGTTTGGTAGAATTCAAATTTTTAGACAAAAGCAAATACAGTGGATAGTTATCAGGACTAATACTGAGAGAGCCGTACTGGTGAATCTCAAAATTAAGAGCTAGCGCACGGATTTTAGTGACAACGTCGCTCTTGTAAGAGCGTTGAATCGATTGTTCGTTGTACCATTTTTGCTTTTCTTTTGGACCCCACGACATTTAAATCTCCACTAATGATGCACATTCAGTCTGTTGTTCACCTCAACAAGGCTGAGGCGAAGTGAGTTTGCTTCTTTTTCGAGGGCTGTCATTTTTGCCGCTTGAGCCTGCTCGCGAATGTTTTGTGCTTCTCCGATAAGTGGCGCCAACTGTGTGGCAAACGACGCGAGGCGGTTGGTAATTTTTTGGCGGTCGGAATCGCTCATAGTAGCGCTCGTCTCTTGATTGAGATCTTTAATAGTGTTTGTAAGTTCGCTCACCTTAGCGTTGAGAATTTGAAAAGCTTGGAGCTTCTTCTGGCGCTCATCGTGATGGGCCTGCAGCAACTCCGCTTTACCAGATACCATTTGGGCTGATGTCTCTGCCAGCGTGCGTGCTTCGATCAGCGCTTGCGAAAATGAGGCGACGTGAGTGGCAATGCTTTCCGCGGATTGAGCATAGCGGGAAAGGAAATCATGCAACTGTTCGTAATCGGAGTCGCCGCGAATTTCCAAATTTTCGATGCGTTTGCTCATCCGTTTCATGTCCTCGAAAGTTTCATCTAAGGCGAGGACCGATTGTACTATTGCCGATGGTGATTTTTTTGTGGTATTAGACATAGAGAAAATACTGACACGCCCACAACGCTAAAATCTAGCAAAAAAAGCCTGTAATCGTATATTGCGCATTCCGCAATTGCCTTGATCGCCGATTGGCGCGGAAGTACGATCAAATCTGTAACGTAGGGCGGTGAAAGTGATCAAAATACTAATAGACGCTGATGCATGTCCAGTTAAAGACGAGACCTACAAAGTTGCCGATCGTTATAAGATCCCAGTTATTTTAGTGGCCAACAATTGGCAGAAAATTCCGCTCCATCCGCTGATTTCTATGGAAGTTGTGAGCGGGACATTTGATGCAGCCGATGACTGGATTGTTCAAGCGGTACACGCCAACGACATAGTGATCACCAGCGATATACTGCTTGCCGAAAGATGCCTAAAAAAATTGGCACGCGTGCTCGGCTCAAAAGGTGAAGAATTCACCGAAGACAATATCGGCTCGGCCGTAGCCAATCGTGAATTGATGCAAAACTTAAGGCATATGGGTGAACGCCATGGACCTCCACCCATGGACAAAAAGGCGAGATCCCAGTTTTTGTCACAGCTAGATGTCATAATACAGTCGCTCAAACGGAAGGGACTGCTGTAGCAATGGTAAGCCGTGCTCACCACCCATCAGGATGAAATGTGATGAGAGATAGCAAACCAGAGTTTTTCTTTTTTGATGGGCTTAACAAGGTAATCGTTAAAACCATTTTTCATCGCACGGTCTCGCTCCGGTTGCAGGGCGTGAGCGGTAAGAGCAATTATACTTCCCTCCCAGCCTTTTTGGCGCAACTGCTGGGTGGCTTCGAACCCATCCATTTCGGGCATCTGAATGTCCATTAGAATGAGTTCAAAATTTTCCTTTTGTGCCATTTCGAGGGCTATGCGTCCATTATCGGCGAAGGTAATTTCTAGCTGTGTGGGTTTTAGATAAGCTTTGAGCAAGATTTGATTGTCTTTGGAATCTTCTGCAATCAATATTTTTTTGCCCGCGAACGAAGGCGGCGCAGTAGTACCCAAAGGGGCATGGTCTTTAGCGAGTAGAGTATCTTGCTCTAAGATATGGTCATGAAATGTGATCGAGAAACAACTGCCTGACCCCGGCTTTGACCATTTAAGATAAAGACGCCCCCCAAGGAGTTCAGCCAGTTTACGCGACAACATAAGCCCCAAACCCGTGCCACCGAAACGGCGGTTATTTGGATTACTCACTTGAGAAAATGGCTTGAAGAGACGACCCACGTCGTCCACTTCGATCCCAATGCCGGAGTCTTCCACCAGAATTTCGATTTCACTATTTGCCGTCCGTTCGATCTTCACGATCACTTGGCCCTTGGGAGTAAATTTAATGGCGTTTCCGATAATATTTATAAGAATTTGGCGCAAACGCAGTTCATCGGATACCACCATAGTTTGGCCGGCCATTTTGTTTTCGACTTTTAAAAACACACCACTCTTAGCCTGCATTTCCAAACCCTCAACAATTTGCGAAACTAAAGTTGCCAGATCAAATTGAGAAAGCACCACTTCGATTTTATCTGTCTCTGCTTTGGCGAGATCCAATAGATCATCAATGAGTAAACTGAGTTGCTTTGAGTTTCTAACCATGGTTTGTAACCAGTTTTTCTCGTTGGGCTGGAGAGACTCGGAGGTGAGCAGGAGGTCTCCAAAGCCACTGATCACTCCAAGGGGAGTGCGGAATTCATGGCTGACGTTTGCAAGAAAGCGGCTCTTCGATAGATTTGACGCTTTGGCTTCATTGGCAAGCTCCTGCACACGTTCGTACGGCCGTGAAACGCATTCCCAAAAAACAGCACGGTAGAGCATGACAAAAGAGATCGCCTTAAAAATATGACCCATAAAATTGTAGACATCGTCGAAGTCGATGTAGATGGTAAAAAAATAGCCGCACATCCCATAAAGAAAACTTGCCGCGGCCATCCAACGCCCATTTAAATTCTCGCGGCGTTCCGCATCTATAGAGAGAAGAACACCAGCCGTACAGGAAATTGCTACAAGCGACCATTCGATGAGAATTTTTGCGGGAGTGAGTCCCTGCCCTTCTATAAAGAAAACCGGCATCAGGTCGAGATGGAAGAGTATGACCCAAAAACACAGCGAGACCCATATGGCTGCGAGGCCCAGCAGAACCCACTGTAACCACACGAACCGCGTGAAGCGCGGGCGTGCAAGAGCGACGTAGAGAAACGCTGCCGAACCGATCCAGCGGCTGGCAAACCAAAAATTAATCGCCTTGTTCGGTCCACTAACACCAAAAAACTCAGGCATCCCTGTAAAAGTGAGTGCGTGACCGAGATCCAAAGCGCCGACAGCAAAACTGGCGACCGCCAATACCAGGATGTCGGAATCACGAGCGTTCTGGTAAGTGGCCCAGCCCACAGTGAAAATCGCAAATGATACTAGAATTCCAACAAACTCCAGTATCACGTGTACCGCAAGATAGTTGTTGGTAATTCCACTCACCCAGTTGAAGTTCATGTAGCGAACAAACAGCACAACTAAAAGTGATACTAGCACTATGGTGTAGGGGCCTGTCGCTTTGATCCGATTCAATGAGCTAGTGTGTAACGGATGCACCGATGGCCCTCCTTCACAGGATTGCCCGTGATGAAATATGTCGCACTTGATTTAAAAGTCACAAGTCACGTTACCCACATGCAGAGCGAGGGTCAAACCGACTGCGCGGTTTTGTCGAAAAATGAGAGTGAGCGCCAATAAATTGAAATAAATTCTGCAATCTCCACGTTTGTATACATTTTCACTGGCCCATTAGACAATGTCTGTGCGTTTAGAGTATATTCTCGTCTCATGACAACCGCTTTTAGCTCTCTACCTATTTCCCCGCAACTCTTAAAACTCATTGGCGAGATGGGATATGTAGAGTTGACACCCATTCAAGCGGCGAGCATTCCCATTTTAATGGCGGGCAGAGATCTGGTCGGTCAGTCGCAAACAGGTAGTGGAAAAACTGCAGCATTTATTATACCTATTCTCGAAAAGATAGATGTCTTGAGCCGCAACCCACAGGCCCTCATATTGTGTCCGACACGAGAACTGTGTGATCAGGTGATGCGCGAGTGTCGAAAATTTGCAAAGGCCAAGCCGGGAGTGATCACTTTGGGACTCATCGGTGGTCAGCCCATGCGCCAACAAACGGAAATCCTTCACCAGGCCGCACACGTGCTTGTGGGCACTCCCGGGCGCACGCTCGACCATTTTATAAATCGCAACATCTATGCTCAGGATTTAAAAACTCTGGTTCTCGACGAAGCCGACCGTATGTTGGAAGAGGGTTTCTCAGAAGAGATGGACGCGATTCTTGCGGAACTACCGAAAGAGCGCCAGACGATTTTTTTCTCTGCCACCTATCCGGAGGAGATTGCAAGCCTCAGTAAAAAACACCAAACTAATGCTGAACACGTGGTCATAGAAAGCGATAATAAAAATAAATTACAAATTGAGCAGTTTTTATACAGCGCTGAGAATCCTGAGAAACCGCAAACGCTTATTCATATTTTAAAAAACCATCCCGCAGGTGCAACTCTGGTATTCTGTCGCACCAAGCAGGCGGTAAAAGACTTGGGAGAGATGCTTTATAAAATGGGTTTGAGCTGCGATGTTCTCCATGGAGATCTCGAACAGCCCGAGCGTGATCGCGCTACATTGCTTTTTCGCAATGGAAGTACACGAATTTTGGTAGCAACAGACGTCGCGGCAAGAGGTCTCGATATCGACGCGCTGGAACTGGTGATCAATGTGGATCTTCCGCCCAATAGTGAGGTGTACGTCCACCGTATAGGACGTACAGGTCGTGCTGGGCGCAGGGGAAAGGCCATTTCTATCGCCACCAATTATGAAGCGCCGTATGTGCAAGAGATCGAGGAACTCACCGGTGTAAAAATGCGACGTGAAACGCTGGACCACACAAAATCAGATTTTCCTGACATTTACAAAAAACCGATAATGCGCACGCTTATTATCTCCGGCGGTAAAAAAGACAAACTTCGCCCTGGAGATATCCTCGGCGCGCTAACCGCTCAGCCGCGACCTCTCACTCGGGAAGATGTGGGTAAGATCGACACCCAAGACCGAGTGAGCTTTATTGCCGTTAAATTCGACCTTGCCGATGAAGCTCTTTTTAAGCTCACGAATTACAATGTTAAAAACCGCCAGTTTAAGGTCTATTCCCTCTGAGCCGGGGCATATAGCCGCAGAGCTATATCCATATTTGAAGTTTTCTATAACTTTACTACACCTGGTGGGAACAGGTGACTCCGGAACTCAGATATAATCGAAAAATCGGGAGGTTTTATGCAAACAGCACAAGAAAACAAAACGCAAAACTACAAGCAGTCAACGCCGAACTCAAAACTCTTGGTGATCGAAAGAGAGTTTGACGTTCCCGTCGAACAGCTTTTCGCCGCATTCACCACCTCAGGGGCTTTGATGGAATGGTGGTGGCCAGAAGATCTCTACGCCGACCGCATCGACATGGAGTTCGAAGAGGGTGGTACGTACTTCATCAACATGAAGGGCGGCGATCAGGGCGGCGGTGGAATGACGGGTGAGTTTGAAGAGATCGTCGAAAATGAGCGCATCGTTATGACCGATTGCTTCGCTGACGAAGACGGCAACGCCATATCCGCGAAGGAGGCAAATATGCCCGAAAAAGCCTACATCACGTTTGAGTTTGAATCTGTCGACGACGAAACCAGCAGCTTCATATTGTCGCAGCAGGGAATTCCCAATGAATTACAAAAAGACTGCATCCAAGGTTGGAATCAGTCTTTTGATAAGTTGGAAAACTATTTGAGCGAGAACTAAAAATAAAACGAGAAACTGGAGGCGGTGGGTTTAACCCACCTTGTCCATGAGCTGTTTCTTCTTTTGATTGAATTCTTCATCTGTAATGGCGCCTGCCATTTTTAATTCATTGAGTTTCTTAAGATCGTCCATGGGGTTGGACTGCTGTCCATGGTAGTTAATGCCGAAATTGTATTTTCTATTGAAATCCGCATCGGACATGGTGAGGAAGACTACAATCTCTATGATCGAAATTAAAGCAGGAATAAATGTCCAAAAGAAAAACATGTAGAGAAAAGCTCTACCAATATTTCCCAAGTAAAAGTGATGGCCTCCGATGCCTCCTAAGAAAAAGGCGTAAAGTGCGGCTGCGGATCTAGTTTTCATTGTATCTCCCGGTTGATTAGACTCATTATCGGGTTTCAAACAATGTTTATTAATAGGCAGTTGGTCCAGGTCAACAGCCGGTCGATAAATTTCTAGATAAACCTACCAGTATCGACCGTAGGAAACACCCCAGCGCCTATCGATATGGTCCTGATAGTGGAGGCGTACGTCCCATTTCGGGCTGGAGCCCCAACGGCTTTCGATAAGGTAAAGGTTTTCATCTAGAGCCATGGCGTTGGCGTAGTATCTTTTTCCTGCCGAGGCGTGCAGTCTCCAGTTCCGACTAGGAGTTAAAAGTGTAGCAACACTAACAGTGCCGGAGAGTGGACCCAAATTGTTCCTTACGGTGTGCAATCTTGGCTCGATCATCGTAAAGAACGTAATTTTTTTCGAAATTTCCCAGGCCTTGCCCACACCACCCTCAAGGCGTGCAACAAGGCAATCAGTACACGCGAGAGACAATTGCTCAAGCCCAAGCTTGAATCTCCAAGCGAGGCCTCCGTCTCCGGGTAGATACGTTTGACTCACGTTGAGAGTCTCAACAGAGATAAAATTTAAATTTTGCAACCATAGCCGTTGGCTGGTGAACTGAAGTTCGGTGTCCATAATGCTCAGGCTTGAGTAGGGGAGGCGTCCATCGTCTGGTGAGACCAGATCATAATATGCAGGGCGAACACGCAAGCCCATGGTGGATCCATGAGTTTTACTATCTAACGCTTTTATTTGAGTCAAAACTGGACGCTGCGCCCGGTGAGGTGGCTGAGTCTCATTTTTTTCCCACGCATTCTCTCCTGGGGGAAGATCGGTGCGATAGGATAGGAGTTTAATCTTTGAGCCTTTCAGGGACTCATTCTGCAGATCTAAAGCTCTGCGATATTCGTAGTGATCAAATGCCACCTCTAGGATACGACTCTGTTCTTTTCTATTGAGGGCACTAAATTCCTCTGTTTCCACGTGACCGGCATTTTGGGTGATCAGTTGCGTGTGTCTTTTTTCAGAAGGCCGGAGTTGATGATATTTACGGGTCATGCGCGATTGGCGAGATTCCAGTAAAGAATAACTTTTGACAAGATCGTTATCGACCAATTTATAAAAAAGTGTGGAGGGTATGGCAAAGGGCACATACTTTTGAGTGAGGGAGACAGGTATCACCAACTCTAAAAGTTCTGACATTCTGTAGGCACAATTATCGTGGGTGAAGTAGTACGGGAACTTTACATGCATGAGCTCCCAGAGATGATTGGTGAGTTGAGATATTTGATCATCGCTCAACTGCAGTTCGTATTGCCACAAGTCTCTAAGTTCGATTTCAGAATAGTTGTGATTGTGGAAAAAGAATTTTGCCGACGTGAAGCCGGCTAAGTAACCGCCGAACAATCCCTTGAGCGCATAGGAAACAGGGTTTTCGCTTGCGGGCGAAAAAGCGCCATAGTTGATTGCGTGATCTAAAAGTGGGTTGGTGTCGATGCCATCTTCAAAATTAAGCTTCATTAATGGGTGACCAAAATAGGAGGCGGGATTCCCCAAATATCCAGTCGCAAAAATAACACTCACGGATTTGATCGAGCGATTGTTAGTCCATCGTTCGTAAGCGGGGCAGTTTGTTACAGTCGGAAAACGGCTTTTTATATGAGCTAAGCGTTTGTTTAGCCATTCGTAGCGTGCGGGAAAGCGACAGATGGCGTGTTGGTCAAGATGGGAAGTTTTCGGTGCAAAAAACGCGTTGATAGTTGCAATCAGCTCCGCTGCCGGATCCAGGTTGCCGTCCACAGCTAAAAAATGCTCTGGCGAAACGATGTCGCTTTTACCACTCAACAATCCATACTTGTAGTGTAAGAGCTTGTGCCAGTGGATATCCGCGAAGAGCTGCAATCGCTGTGCTTCGTGCAAAAGCACAGAGACGTCTGTGCTTTCTGCGGCATATCCCAGTGATTGGACTAAAAATATCAAAACACAGATAAGAGCTGTTTTGACTTTTAGAAGCAAAGGATTAAAAGATCTTAGGTCGTCTGACACTGGGTCGAATGATGGCTTTGTACTTCTTGCATCAGATCATTGTAATAGTACTCGGCCTTTTCTAGCTGATCTTTTTTTAAGTAGCTATCGCTTTTAATGCTTTTAGAAAAAGAACTGCGAATAGATTTTATAATGTTGTTATGGCGGGAGCGCTTGCAACCTAAAATATTCAGTACAGTCGCTATATTTTCCCCTTGTCCGGCCGCCGTTTCTTCTTCGATTTTGGCATAATTGTGATAAATAAATTCAGCTGCAGAGTAGTCTCTTCCTGCGCACTGATCGGGCGACGAAGTTGTTGTTGTCGATGCTGTCGTGCCGAGATCCCAAATAATATTGGAGGTGACAGCAGCCCAACCAGTTTTAGGAAAGATCAGTGCCCCGATGCCGCAGTCTCTAAAAATATTTTTGTTACTCGATCGAGCGTGAGCGGATAAGCTGTGAAACGTAATTGATACTGTCAAAATTAAATAGATTGCGCGCATCTTGCGATACTCCCTATGTTGAGGAACAGTGAACTGTTAAAATCTAAAATTTGCTCTATATTAATTATTTAATAATTGTCAGCATTGCGGTTCAATGTGATTTTCTTCATCTGGACATAGGTCACAACTGTTAAATGGGATGTTGGCGAGCTTCCACCGAGAACCTCGACTCCAGTAGGTAACTCGCCAATGCCCCTATAAGTAGACAGAGTGCAGTGAACAGAAAGGTGTAGCTAAAGCCCGGCTCACCCGGAAATCCATCGATGAGTCGACCACTCACATATCCAAAGAAAATGTCGGGAAGAAACCCAACAAATGAAACGATGCCCACAGTTGTTCCAATCAAATAATTTTGGATATCGAGATCGCCAAATACAGAAAAATAAACGGCGCGAAGCGCATAAACCAGAGACGCAGAGGTGCTCATTATGAAAAATGCCAATAATAAATTGGAGTACCCGCGATAAGCAAGTAAAGCTTGCGAGACAGCCGCTGTTAAAAGCAGAAGCGTAAGGATTCGAAACCGTCCGCGAGCGACCCTGCGATGAAAGACATCCGCAAGAACTCCAAAACCCAGCGCCGAAAAAGGTCTGAGCCAAAGCACGATCGACATCATCTGTGACGAGCGCGTGACACTGAGTCCGTGGATGTCTGTTAAATAGACGGCGTAGGTATCAATGCCTTTGTAACCGCAGTAAGAGCTCAAAACAACCATGCTTAAGAGCCATACGCGACCGTCTTTAAAACTTTGCAGCGCATTTCGAAACGTCCATGTGGTTTCGTTCTCTCGCACGATATCGAGAGAGTTAAGAAAAAACCATACCCCGGCGGCTAGAACCAGCATAAAAACGGCGACAGACAAATAGATCCAGCGAAGCGCTGCAAGCTGATCAGTGGGTGCACTCAAATTCGGAAGATTAAGAGACACCACGAGTAGGAGCGCGGAACTTGCGACTGCAGCCACAAACCCTCGACCACTATCAAGAATCCCCAATGCCGCGGATCGATTGGATTCCCCGCCGATTACGTGGGTCGTCTTGATGAGAGCCCCCCACATTAATAAAATAGTACTCACTCCAAAAAAAGCATACGTTGCAATAAAGCTGATCGGTGATGGAAAGAACACTAAATAATAAACTCCACTCGCGGTCGCTACCAAAGACACGGATATTAAAACTTTGGGATTGTACTTGTCGGCAAAGGCACCACCGATGAGATAGGAAACGGTAGAGGTCACACCGTACGCGGCAAAGCCGATCCCAATGTCCGTATTGGTCAGCGACCACGCCTCCAACATCAGAGGACGATACAGTCGGGGTATCATAAAGGGCAGCATAAAAATCGTTTCCCCCGCCACTATTACAAAACACAACTGCAAAAATTTATTCATAGCATACCCAAGATACTGACAGTTATTGCCTCCGGTGTTTACTGGCGACTAGTGGTAACCGCCTGAATTTATTCAGCCCAAGATACCTATAGGAGGCGAGAGGGTCAAATAAAGTGTCGGCTTTCTTAAATACACTATAGTGCTCTTCAATTGCTATTTTTGCGCTCATGAGTTAATTCTTTGAGCCTGTAAGGACCACACTCATGAGCCAATTTTTCAAGTTTCCACTCTTGCCGACGCTTAAAACAACTCTCGTCGAAATGGCTTTTATCGAGCCTACAGAAATCCAAAATCGAGCGATCCCTCTGCTGCTTGAAGGTCAATCCCTCGTGGGCTTGGCCGAAACGGGCAGCGGGAAAACTCTGGCGTTTGCTCTGCCGATTTTGCACATGGTGAAGTCCCTAGAGCTTGAGGGCAATACTGTCCAGGAGATCGGCCGTCCTCGCGCTGTGGTGATTGTTCCCACTCGAGAACTTGGCGAGCAGGTATCTAAAGTTTTAAAACCCTTCACTCATATGACGCGTGTTCGCGTGCGCACGGTGTTGGGTGGCACGGGAATGGACGTGGCTAAACGAAATGTGAGTGGTGCGTTTGAAGTGTTAGTGGCCACTCCCGGTCGCCTTGTACAGCTCATGGATATGAATAAGCTCGATTTGAGTGACGTGCGTCTTTTGGTTTTTGATGAAGCCGATCAAATGCTCGATAGCGGATTTTTAAACGATGCTACGAAAATTGCCGAAGCCTGTGGGAACACCCGCCAGATGGCTTTGTTCTCAGCGACAATGTCGAACACAACACAGGAGCTGATCAACAAGCTCTTCACGGGTGCTGAGGTGATCCGCACTCAGGGGAGTCACAAATTTGTTCCCACCCTTGTTACAAAAAATCTCACGGTGAAAGATGGAAAACGATTTCCTCTTCTCCAAAAAATATTAGATAAGCCCATCGAAGGCGGAACTTTGATTTTTACCAACACCCGCGAACAGTGTGACAAGCTCGCCGATCTTCTCGAGGAGAGTGGACGCAACTGTCTTATCTACCGCGGAGAGATGGACAAAGTCGAGCGCCGCAACAATCTTAAAAAATTTCGCGAAGGCCAAATCCAAATTTTAATTTCTACCGATCTGGGTTCACGCGGTCTCGATGTTCCGCATGTCGCACAAGTGATCAATTACCACCTACCTAAAGAGATGGAAAACTATCTTCATCGTGCAGGCCGCACCGCACGCGCAGGTCGCAAGGGCACCGTGATCAACTTGGTCACGGAGCGCGATGCCAATTTGATCTCTAAAGTTGGCCAGTCCAATCCGATGAAGGGCTGATAGTCCATTGAACACTAAGAACACCCGCCTCGTCTATTCCACAGATCCCGCACTCAACAAAAAGTGCGTGAAGTGCAAAGAACTCGTCCCCGAATGCACCTGCGACGGCATGCCCGAGGTTAAAGGTTACAACTTTGTCGCCTACCTTCGTATCGAAAAAGCAGGTCGGGGAGGCAAAACGGTAACCACTATCAACGATCTGCCAAAGAACGAACCGTTCCTAAAAGAGCTCACCACTGAACTCAAAAAGAAATGCGGCTCCGGTGGCACCTACTCCATGGACGGCAAAGCCGCCTCCATCGAAATCCAGGGCGACAAGATGGATATGGTGAGAACACTGCTCAATAAACGTGGGATCAAAACAAAGGGCTCTTGAGTTAAAGCGCCGCGATGGCTTTAGCCTGGCCATCACGACGATACGTTGAAGCGCGATTTAAGCGAATAGACTCCCTTAAAAAATGCAGCTGGCGCTCCACCAAATGGTTAAACACGGTGAGGAGCTTATCGTGCTCGCGCGCGACAACATCAAATTTCTGCGAGTCGCCGAGAAGTTCGATGGTGTGATGGATCGCCTCAATGGTGGAATAGCAATCGGGTTTCGGTTGCTTGCGCACACGAAAATTCGAGGGAGTGGACGGCGAAAAGCAAATGCGCGGAAGGGCTTTTAAGTTTTCGCTTTGTCGAGTCATCTTACGGGCCGTGGCCCACGTGCCATCGATGACAAACACTCGCAGCTTTTTGTTCTTTGGAAATAAGCTGGATCTTTCGGAATCAGGCAGTTCGGACAAGTTTGCCGATGTGGGCCCAGGGTAAAGGATCACGGAGTGGTAATCCTTATCGGCGATCAGCGTGTTCACCTGGGAGTTGTTGGTGTAGTTCTGACCTTGGATCAAATAGGAGCCCTGTAAGCACAGGTGCGACATCCTGCCAGTGGCAATCCGCCGCTTCACCTCCACGGGATGGATAAGCACTACAAAATTGATCTTAGGGTCGAAGGAGCTCACATAGGCGCAATAGCAGCAGAAATCGGGCTGGGTGCATGTGGCACAGAGAGTGCGGTACTTGGGCTCCTGCTCAATAAGCTGTGCACGCTTGAGTTTATATGTGGCCACATCCATAGTACCACAGTGCCAGTGACGCTCGAATTAATCAACGACCTGATGCCTTCGCTCACCAAAAACAGTTCAAAATATTTGCATTTTGCGAGGAACTCTATAAACCATAGAGCCTATGAAAAAGAACTTTCCCCTTCAGGATCCCAAGCACAAACCCGATCGCGTCGTCGAAGCCGTAAAAGCAGAAGTGAACAAGTACTTAGCCCGCGAGCGCCGCAAAGATCTTCCTAAAGATGTCGATTACTGGGACTTCGATTGCCGAGTGGGAGTAGATGCGGATTCTGCAAAATCCGTTCACCTCAAGGAAATCAGCAAATCTATCGATGAGGTGGCTTTGAAAAAGTCGCCTTCTGTCTATATTGAGATCATCGCCAAGACCGGTGTCCGCTCAGGTAAATCGCGCGGTGGATCCTCACCACGCGACTAAGCGGGTTGAGTGAGCGATGTTTCAGTGGTGGATGTTGCTCGCCGCGACGAAGGTCGCAACTTTTCAAGTCTATGAATTTCTACTCGAATCTCGATATAAATATGAGATGTTTTAATAATGAAAACGAAAAATTTTAGATATGCGATTCTGTTGGCGGTAGCTGGGTTTTTAACACTATGCAGTTGTTCGATGATCTCAAAGAGCAGCTGCAGCTGGGGCACAACGGCCGGCGACAAGAGTGTGGAAGTCGTAAAAGAGGATGGCACGGGGACCGTTGTCTTTAATGAGATTCGCCAAACCTGCACGAATAATTCGAGCGGACACAAATATTACAATTCCGGTTACAAGGATGGCGCAGGGAACATTGTCATACAGCCTCAGCAGTTTTCGGCGGTTCACTTTATATCGGACCGTCGGGCAGTGGTTGAGACCAGCTTTGAAAAAGGCACCTTTGGACTATATACCTTTGCAGGTGGCAACACAGGCCTCGTCGAATTTGATAAAAACATGTATGTTCGCGAACTGCCATCGCGCACGATAGTGGGAGCCACCAGTCCGCGCATCTTTGCCGGGGTCACGTTGAGCGACGGCAAGTTGCAAACATACGATGTCACTCTCATCTCCTCATTCATGCATGAGCACAAAGTTCTTAAGAGCTTGGGCGGGTACAATGTTCTCGGTAACTACAATAATAAACGTGATATTATTTTTAAGTTTATGCGTCGTTACGGTGACCGCATTGTTATCGATAGTGTGGATGCCCAGTCAGGCCAACGCCAAAGCCAGTTCTTGAACCTGAGCGGAGATCCCGTCACTCCAAAAATCGGGTATGTCACAGAGTTTCAGTATTTACCGTCCACTGTTGGTCGTAGTCAGTATGTGAACCGCGAGCTTGTCACGTCCATCGGCACATTCAAAGACCCCCATCTCCCGAAGGAGCATGGTTTACAATGGCCCATATCCATAACTGGGGAGCTTTTACCGCTTCCTAAAGGTGCAGTCGGCGTTTATCCTTTGTTTCGCAGTGGTGGAACGCTCACGGGATGGATGGTGTTTTACCAAGGGACGCAAGGCCTGGAGATGGAAGTGCGCGAAGGAAAAATCGCAAGCTTCTCTAAAGAGCCCGGCGCCGGTAAACGTTATACAGGCCTCGTGTTTCAAGGCAAACGCGACAATCAAGGTACCTACCTCGCACGCAATAGCGACAACTCTTGGGTCGTCTTTGATGAAAATCGTTTGAGCGAATTCAACGTGCCGGGTTCCCCTGCCTCACTGCCGACCATGACAGCGATGCATACAGCCTATACAACTTACCTGGCAAAAATGAAAGCCCAGTACGATGCAGAGAGGAAAGCGCGCGATGACGAATACCGAGCACGTCAGCAGCTGGCTCTAAAAAAGAAGCAAGATGAAGCGATACAGACTATAAAATCAGGGAACATCTGCTATAGCGCCCACACAGCGGCCACGGCGGGCCCAGAATATGTACAAAAGTATATAGCGACCTGCAAGATCAACCGTCAGGACGAGATCGATGCCCTTTCAGGCAGTGGCGTTGATCCCAGTTTCCTCGCGAAGCGCAGTGCAGAGATCTCTCAACAAGCGGCAAGAGAGCGGTATGCGGTGCAGGCGGCTGAGGCCAATTATCAAAATGCGCTCAGAGCATGGTCAAGTGTGGGTCCTCTCAACATCGCTAATCCAGGCACGCCCAGCGCTCAACAGCAACGCTACCAGATGGAAAAGCAAATCAACCAGCAAATCTGGAATAAGAATTGGGATCCCTACAAATAACCAAATATCAGCACATGATGGCTGTTACTGGGTACCGAGTAGGGTTTGAGGATTATCACTCAATATAATTTTGACGTTTTTATTATTTTTTAGCTCCGATGCGACATCCAGCTTATTAACGGTGAACACACCTATATTGGAACGCAATATTTGATCGGGAGCGCCGCTCATGTGTTCAACGTCCATCGAAAACATGGAAATATTTGCAGCGTAACTCGTGAGTACCGCAGAAATTTTGAGCAGAAAATTTTTTATTTTTGATTCAGTCTGATAGTACCAAAGACTGCACTTTATTTGTCCACGACAAAGCTGAAACAAACCGTAGTAACTTTTAGACTCAATGAGTATTTTGTCTTTTAGATGTAAGTTATCCTGCAACTTTAAAAAGTTTTCTCGAATTCGGTGAACATTGTCTGAATCTAAATTTTTTAAATCAATCCAAACAACGAGTTGAGGGTTTATTTTTTGCAAGGCCGAGAGATGGTCGGTTAACGGGTATTTTAACGAAATTTCGTGGATATCATGTGCAACAAAAAACTCATTGTCTACAAACCACACGTCGGCCTCGATACCACCAACAGTGTGAATCACTTCGGGGTCTAGCGAAGCTAAAGTATTTGCTCGATGGAGCCATAATCTATTCGTTGGAAATTTAAAATCAACTTGTTGAGGAGCTAAAAAATTTAAAGCAATGAGGAGGGTTAATCCAACTATTCCACTAAAGAGAATGAATACTTTTATTATGCGAGATAAATTCATAAAATTCCTGAGCCAAACCGGTGCAATTGGGCGAACATTCTTTGTAGTGATCTTTCCATGATTCTTTTACTTTAATACTAAAATCGTAGGTGTCGAGAAATGCAATGGAATTTTTTGATAACCTGATCACCTGAAGGTGCCCAAATTCAGAATACATGTAAATTGGTTTTTGACTGAATAAATTCTGATCAATATAGCCGCTCTCTATGCCCGTGGCCATTTTCAGTAGAGAAGAACCTAGCGAACTATGGGCGGTCGGATGTTCGATGGCTGTGGGCTTTTTGCCGGGATGATGAATGACCAATGGTACTTTAAAATGCATGTGCTGCGAATCGGCAGTTGTTTCATTGACTCTCAATCCGTGATCTCCGGTTACTACAAAAATCGTTTTATCCCATAAGTTGCGTTTTTTTAAATTGTCAATGGTTTCCCCGATGATTTTATCTTGGTAGTGGAGGGCATCTTTGTAAGCGTTTTCAAAAGGTTTTTCTGCCGAGCCTGGGCTCCAGAACGGAAAATGGGAATTCATTGTTATTAAAAAAGAAATAAAGCTTTCTTTGTTTTCGAGCCAAAGGTCAAAATCATCGACCATGGCCATATCATCGATACTGAGCAGTGAAGTTTGGTAGGACTTAGATGTTTCGTAATCCGACCTACCACGCACAGTCTTAAAAGCCTGGGTCTTAAAGAAAGATCCCATATTATCGTAGTTCAGGTAGCCCGTGTAACCGAGGTAGGAGTCATAGTTGAACTTGGCTTGCGCCGTTTTGACCCAACCATCGCAATCTGTTTTTGGCAATACTCTCATTTCTATCGTACTGGACAGGTGTGGATATTTCCCGCAGGTCAAAGCGTAGAGGGATTTGCTAGAAAACGGCCAATTTGCATAGTGTTCATTAAAAGCGATGCTTTCGTGCATAAGGCGAGTGAGCCGTGGCATCACTCTTTCGTGATCGTTCTCTAGAGCCAGGAAGGACAGCGTTTCGATGACAAGGACCACGATATTGTAGGGTTTTGGTGGTGTGCTATCAGAGTATTGCTGTTTCTTCCATTCGGATGGCGTCCTTACTAAATGTACCTTTTTAAACTCTGAGATGAGGGATTCCGTGAGTTCGGTTTTCTGAAAAATCGAATAAAAGATGGAGTACTTGGCGTTGTTATTTTTAAGTTTCGAATTAAATACGCAAGAGGCACTACTCGTTGCGAACAACGATATACAGCAAACTTTGGCAATGCGCAATGTGATGGCGTTCGGTTTATAGAATAGCGGTAAATACAACAAAGCAGCGAGAATTAGGAGAGTGATTGCCAAGGCGAGAAAAGAAAAATTAAACGTCCTTGCAGTGACTGAAGTCTGTAGAGTGGCGAAGTCACCCAGCTGCGATAGGAGTGACTGACTGATGGGGTAGGATGTTTTAGAGATAAACAAAATATTTATCGATTGAGCCGCTAATATAAAGACCAGAAGTATTCTCTGTTTATAAAAGAATAAAAATACGATAACTGAGAAAAGCGTAAAAAACAGAAAATCCTGAAAACTATATGTGAGAAGATTTGCGAGGTCACCGGCGCGTTCAATGCCCCGGTATTTTAAGACGATAAATACCGTATATACGTAGAAGCATATCAAGTAGAAATGATCTCTTTTATTCACATGTTATTGTTAATAAGTTTTTAGTATTCTGCAACTGAGATTCGTTTTGTGAACGTAAGAAGCAGACCCGCAAATGGGGATCCACACTTTGGTGGGGTTGGTGGTGAGTGCTCTTCGAATTGGCACGCCGCGCTTACCGCAAAACCCAGCTAAAGACAGTGTATAGAATATTCTATACAAACCCTACCGCTTCGGCTATTGTCGGCACGTGGCACAGAAAGAGCTATTTTCCATACGTCAGATGATCCACCTCACCGGACTCTCGGAATTCACGATACGTGGGTGGGAGAATCGCTATTCGGTGTTTCGTCCGCAGCGAGGAGAGACGGGACGCCGGGAATACAGCACCGCGGATGTGGAGAGGGCGCTTCTTCTTCGCGAGTTGATCAAGCGGGGGCATAAAATCGGGAAGGTCTCGGCCCTCAGTAATCAAAAGCTCAAAGGGCTTTTTGAGCACCCCGAAGAGCCAGTGCACGCACCAGTTGATCACCGCAAAAAAAATATTGCAGAGATCATGGAGCTTGTTTCATTGCAAAAATGGCCAGAGCTTCAAGAAGCCCTGAGGAAGATTCCTACTAAAAATGTGGGTCGTCTCCTTCATGATTTTTTACTACCACTAATGGGTGCTCTCGCTGCAGACGTTGAGGCAGGAGTTGTGTCCGTTGCTCAAGAGCATATTTTGTCGGCGTGCCTTAAGGAAAAAATATATGTCGCCGTGTCGGAGCAAGAATCAAAAAAACGAACTGGTAAGGTGCCGAAGGGAGTACAATTTATTCTCGCTGCACCAGAAGGAGATTACCACGAGATCGGATTGCTTTTGGCGCACATGCTCATTCGCTCTAGCGGATTTGTGTCGCTTTATCTCGGTCCCAACACGCCAGCGCAGGATTTGGCAGAGACCGCATTGCGCTTTGGCGCCTCACATTTACTTGTCGTTACGACAGTATCTAAAAAGGGCGGAGCTCGCCAAGAACCACTCTCCTATATTAGCGAAGTGCAAAAAAAAATGGGCGCTCATTTAAAGATTTTGGTGGCGGGGACTCAAGCTCCGATAATCCCACATGAATCCGATTCGTCTTTATTTGCACTCAAGAATTTTGAGGAGCTCGAAGGTTATCTAAAAAATCTCGGAGGCCGTTTGTGATTACAAGTTTATCTTCAAAAATGCGCAGATGGGAGAGTTTAATGAGTCGTCCACTTCTAATCCTATGGGTCTACGTGCTTTCCAGTGTAGCGCTTGCGGACACGCTGGTTGGAGTCGCCAAGAACAAAAAAGGCGAAACCGTTTATCTCGAAAAACATAGCATTCAGAACGACGAAGAGGGCCTCAATAAGTTCATTCGTGTTGAATACACTAAGCCTGATGGAGCGGTGTTCGCGCGAATGACCTCGGATTTTTCAAAAAACCAGCAACTGCCAGAGACCACTTTCGAAGACGAACGATTTCGCACTAAGACCGTAGTGCGTATCACCGGCGACGCCGTTGAGTTCGAAGAAACTAAAAATTCCAAACAGGTTGGCAAAAAGACTTTTCCGCTCCAGCCAGAAATGGTGGTCAGCCAGGGGTTCGACAACTTTATAAAGGCCAACGCGGAAAAGCTGGCGACCCAAGCGCTAGATTTTAAATTTGGAGTTCTGGAAAAAAAGGACTTTTATTCGTTAACTGGATATCGTCGCTCATCGACCTCCGCAGACGAGGCTGAATACGGAATTCGTGCTAGCAATTGGCTGATTCGTTTGTTCGCCAGCGAGCTCAAAGTTGTTTACGACTTAAAAAGAATGCGTATCAAGTCCTTTGCCGGCCGCTCCAACATTCTTTCCGACAAGGGTTCCGCGCAAGATGTTGTCATTCACTACGATTGGAAAGGTGCCCAGTGAGTAAGTTAGACGCCATTGGTAGCTTTGCATTGTTCTATGTGAGTTGGTTCATGGCAGTATTTCTAGCACCAACGTCGTACGGATTTGCGGCGTTTAGTGGTCCAGCCGTCCTCATTTTGTTTTTGTGTTGGAGGGGTCTGTTAAATTCACAAAATACCCTGCTTGCTTGTGCCATCACTTGTGTTGGCAGCGTGTTTGATGGGCTATTGATACATCTCGGTTTGGTGAATGCAGTGGGCGATTCCATTGGGGCCATGCCCTATTGGTTGATATCCATATGGTTGTCGTTTGCATTTTCGATGTTAGCCCTAGGACACACGTTACGCGCGCCGTTTGCCGTCGCCGCGGTCCTTGGCTTGGTCATGGGCCCATTGAGTTACAAATCGGGGGAAGCTTTTGGTGTTCTCGAGTTTGAAAGCTCGACCACCTTGATCATTTACGGTGTCTTTTGGGCTTTGGCCTTTCCGCTCATTCTCACTTTAACAAAGAGGTTCCCATGACTATTAGAAACTCTCATTTTGTAATCACAGGAGGCAATCGCGGTATCGGCCTCGGTGTGGCGCAAATGGCGGCGGACTGTGGCGCCCATGTTTACATTGCATCGCGATCGTGGGACACGGCACTCGATTCCGATCTCCACAATCGCGGAGCGGCCTCTGTTCAGTTTCTAAAATGCGATTTATCGACCAAGGCGGGTGTGGAGACTCTCGCGCAGCAACTTAAAGATGTGCCTGTGGATATTTTGTTCAACAATGCCGGGCTGCTCACAGGCGGATTGATCGAGGACCAAAGCGTCGACGATATCTACACCATGTTTCAGGTGAATGTGAATGCTCTTGTCCATTTAACCCGCGCTGTGATTCCAGCCATGATTGCAAGAGGGCGGGGGAAGATTATCAATAACTCCAGCGTTTCCGCTTTTATGCACTTTCCCTGCGCGTCCACCTACGCGGCATCCAAAGCAGCGGTCGTGGCGTTCACCGATTGCATCGAGGCCGAGCTAAAAAGCACCGGAGTATCCACACTCTGTTTAATAACTCCGGGAATCAAGACACGCATGTTCGATGAGATCGAAGTCAAATATGGCAAAAATTTCGAGGTGCCCCAAGAGTCGATCACCGCGGAAGAGTATGCCGACATCATTAAGGCCGCAATAGAATCGGGTGAGCGGTACGTCTACCCCGGGGGCGCAACGGGCGTTGGACTATGGGTGGCACAGAACCTCAACCCGCTTTTTCGATCAATAGTTCAAAAGAAGTTTAAACGGTAAGCGATGAACGTAAAAAATTTCGAAAGGATGTACACTGTGTGGAATAAGAAAAAAATGACAATCGTTTTGTTGGTAGCGTTTATTTGCCAATCGAGCTTTGCATCGGGTGTGGATAAAGACATCGCGGAACTCAAAAACGAAATTCTTGCAATCGCAAAATCCTACGAAGGGCAGGGTGATCCAGATCAGGCAAAGCAAAAAACCATAGACCCTCTTGTCGAGAAGCTAGTGGCCTTAAAACCGATGCCACCGGTGAAAGATCGGATCTCCATTTTAGCCGGAGCTTGGAAACAAGTGTGGGGACCGTATGAGTACAAGAATAACGACGGCAGTGTGGACCCAACCATAGGTATTTATGAAATCTATCAAGTCGTATTTGCCGATGGCTATTATTACAATGTCGCTCCTTATTACCCGGGTGAAGACAAAAGCAAAGAGCAGGTGGGTTTATTGCGAGGAGAATTCAAGCTCGACAGCACCGATGCGAACGGCCTGAACGTTAAATTTACCGATTATCCTGGAGTAGATCCGCGTCCGACGAATACCAATATATGGGAGCTAGCTGCTCTTGCAGAAAGTGGCCAACTTCAGAACGAGATCACAATCGTGCCGAGTTTCATAGTTAAATTGTTTTTTGGAGGCGGAAAGCTTGAAGAGGTATACACGGATGAGGATGTTCGTATTCTTTACGGTACAGCCGCGAAGGCCGGCTCAAGACGCTCCCTTTATGTTATGACTCGAGCGAACTCATCAGAAAAAGTGAGGAAACAGTGGCGACGCCAGCAAAAGAAAATGTAAACAAAACCACAATTTATTTCGATGGACTTTGCCATCTGTGCTCGCGAGAGATCAATCATTACCGCACACTGAGGGGAGCGGAAAACTTGGCGTTCGTGGATATCACCACGCGCGCCTTTAATGCCGGTAAGGAAGGTCTCGATCCGCTGGAGGTTCATAAGAACATGCATGTGCGCGATCGCACAGGCCG
>CAYNTO010000008.1:103917-117864 GCA_964400355.1 uncultured Pseudobdellovibrionaceae bacterium | reverse complement strand
TCTCGATCTCAAGCCATTTGATCAACACGAGCAAAAAGGCCTACCAACCGGCAGTGACAGTTCAAGAGAAGTAGTTCAGATAAAAAGTATTTCGGATAGATGCCAGACCCAAAACGTCTGGCATTTTTTTTGGAAAAAATCGCCACGCCTCCCCCACTCAATCGCCTATTTTAAGGGCAAATATGAGCTCCCAGGGCATCAATACTTGCCTTATATGTCATTTAAGGTACATTCAGAACCTTCCAATCCCACGTAGGCCCCGGTGGCGAAATCGGTAGACGCACAGGACTTAAAATCCTGAGCTTCGTGAATAACGGGCGTGCCGGTTCAAGTCCGGCCCGGGGCACCAGTCGCGTCTTGCAACGCTCAAGAATTCGCGAATACATGAATTCTTGAATTCACGAATTTAGGTTTAGCCGAAATATCCTCAGATAACACAACGCAACTCCGGCCCATGAGTGGTAGTATTGAAATCCACTTAAAGGAGATTGAATATGAAACACTTTTTTCTTTTTTCTACCCTTCTTTTCCTACAGATAAATGTTTTTGCAGATGCAAAGGGTGACCCAGTTATTCAAGTCAAAGCTTCTGACTTTATCGTCACTTATTTAAATGCGCAGTTATCTAAAAATCATAACTTGGAACGCGAACAAGGTTGGGGCCTGCACTTTTATTCTGAAAACACAGATGGGAAAATTCAGATTAAAGCCATCGGCGGATATTTCGAAAAGAATCAACTCATCGCGCTCGAGAAATCCATCAAGACGTCCGAGCTTTTATTTGCGGACCTAAAGAAAAAATACGGTCTTGAAGGTAAACTGCAATGGAAAGCAGAAATCAACCAAGTTAAAACGAGTCAATAATACAGGACTTAAGATCTTTTTCCAGATAGGTTGTCCCAACTACTGGGTTTTCTCGATAGGCGGGAATTGGATAAAACCCCATAGACCCGTACATCTCAATCGCGGCCCTCATACTTGGAACTGTGTCGAGGCGAATTTTTTTGTAGCCCAAACTTCGAGCTCTCTGGATCAATTCGTTAGCAAGTGTACGACCTATTCCCATACCTTGCGCATGAGACTTAATGTACAGTCGCTTCATTTCTGAAATGTCGTCTTCAAGTGGTCGAAGAGCTACGCACCCGACAGGGATTGTATCTTTTAAAGCAAGAAGGATTGTTCCTCGAGGCGCAGAATATTCGCCTGGTAACGTTTCTAATTCTTTATCGAACCCCTGAAAGCAAAGTTTAAAATCCAAAGACTTCGCATATTCTAAAAAAAGATCACGAACGACCTGCATTTCACTGAGTTTTGCTTCACGAACTTCAATCATAAGTCCTTTAGCAGCAATTATCTTGGCGATACGCTGCCATCTTGAAAGTCCACGCTGCTAAATACTTCTGATATTTATCAAAAATATTCCAGTCAATGCAATAGCGAGAGCGCGGACCATCAATGGTCCCTTGGATCAGGCCGATTTCTTTTAGCGCCTTCAAATGCTGACTCACAGTTGATTGAGCTAGTGGAAGATCCACAACCAAATCCCCGCAAATACACTCTTTTTTCTCAGCCAAGGTCATTAAAATAGCCAGCCTCGCCGGATGAGATAAAGCTTTAGCAAAATCAGCGAGACTTATTTCCCTACGCGTAAATTCTTCTTTTCTTGCAACTGCCATAGGGTTAATCGTATATCGTATTTATACGATTAAAGTAAAGGACTAAAATGAGTATTCTTTTTATGTGCGTCGCTAACTCGGCCCGCAGCCAAATGGCAGAGGGATTGGCTCGAAACATGTTTCCAGAAGCCGAAATACAAAGCGCTGGATCAGAACCGTCGAAAGTAAATCCCTACGCTATCGCAGCCATGAACGAAGTTGGAATAGATATTTCCCAGCATTTCTCAAAGTCCATCAACAATTTGACTCCAAAATTTACCGTGGGATTGAGCTACATAATTACGTTGTGCGCGGAAGAGGTTTGTCCTGCGATGGTGGCTCAAAAAGCAAAGCGTATCCATTGGCCGATACCTGATCCAGCCTCCAAAGAGCCTTTACCTGACGCGGAAATGATCTCTCGCTTTCGCGAAGCGAGAGATGCGATCCAAGACAAATTAAAAGCGCTGAAAGCTGAGATTGAAAATGGATAAGCGTGTGCTTTCGGAGTTTATAGGCACGGCTGGTCTACTTGTGGTTGTCGTCGGTTCCGGAATTATGGGCGAAACTCTTTCGGAAGGTAATACCGCCATCGCTCTTTTGGCAAATTCTCTGGCTACCGGAGCGGGTCTATATGCACTTATCCAGACGTTCGGCCCCATTTCTGGAGCTCATTTAAATCCTGCAGTGAGCTTTGTTGAATGGCTGTGGAAGCGACTTGATACTGGAGTACTTTTTAAATATTTGGTTGCCCAGCTTTGCGGTGGGATCTCGGGAATTATCGCAACTCACGCCATGTTCGGCCAAAATCTTTTTCAACTCTCGACAAAAAATCGTGGGGAACTACGACTGATTTTCTCCGAAGTCGTTGCCACATTCGGACTAATAATGGTGATAGCCTTGTCGGGGAAGAAAAACATAGAGAAAACTCCGATGGCAGTAGCTCTTTACATCACTGCTGCCTACTGGTGCACTTCTTCTACATCCTTCGCCAATCCTGCCGTAACCATCGCTCGTAGTCTCACAAACACCTTTTCCGGTATTCATTGGACGGGGGCGCCTGCGTTCATCGCCGCGCAATTGGTTGGCGCTCGTCTGGCTTTTGGCATTTCACGGCTGCTATCAACACAACAAAAACCAATAGGTCAACGATAGATACCCGCACATACGCTGGTGACTGGCGAAGGGACACGCGCAGCTACTTGTTCGTTGCTTTGTATACAAATTCGAGAAGTCCATCGAAATTCCTCGACGTTGCATCTGCGCTGATGCCGAGTTTTTCTGCGGGCATATCGAAGCGATTTACCCAATACGTAGGATAGCCAAAAGCCTTGGCTCCATAAGCGTCCCAGCCACCAAAGGCTGCGAACAGAATCTCCGATTTTTTAAGCTTAAGATGTTTTATCCCGAGTTCATACGCGCGATCATCGGGTTTGTAGGTGCCGTTCACCTCCGTACTCAAGAGCTCATCAAATAATTCCGTTATTCCTGCATGCTCAGCATTTGATTTCAGCATTTTCTCACTAAAATTGGCGATGGTTATGATTTTTAAGCCCGAGGCTTTTAGTTTTTTTAAACTCTCGACGGTGTCGGGCCATGGCTTTAAATGGAGATACGCATTTAATAGGCGACTGCGCTCTTTGGCTGTCACCTTTAATTTCATTGCTTCAATGGTGTAATCTAAAGCGCTCTCCGTAACTTTGAAAAAATCCTCGTGGCGGTTCGTTATGGATCTTAAAAAACCGTATTCAAACTGCTTTGCGCGCCATGCTTTGGTGAACTCCACTCCCTTTCCTGGGAAAACTTTTTCAACGTCTTCAATCACCGAATTTGGATTAAAAATGACAAAGTAATCAAAGGCCACAGCCTTAAAGCGAGGTTTTAAGGGGCGCGCTGATTCTCTCGCAATGGTGCTCTTAGGGTTTACAGTCGGCTGTATCGATTGAGCAAAACTCAGTACTGCGCTTGAAAATAAAACTACCAAAAAAACTCGCACTGAATACCCCCGTTGGACTTTTTTTAATCATTGAATAATTCGTTCCGCGCAGGTACAGCGTGTATGCTGAGTGGCACAATCTGCAGACCGAAACGACGGCTGGATGACTATGCACCCGTGCTGTCTATGCCAGTTCAACCGCCGGAAAGTCTTCCACGTATTGTTCACCGCTAGCTCCATTGTAATATACTTTTCGAGCGTTCAAGTCTGCCTTATACTCAACAACTCCATTCTCCCAAGAGCCTTTTAGAAACTCAGGGAAAGTGATTTCGCCCGCCTGAGTTTTTCTCAGTACCGCGATAAACGATTCTTGGTTAAAGCTTGGAACTAGAGCCATACCTTTAAGTAAAACCTCTGACTGGGAGGCCACATTGCCCTCCCGAGTAAAATAGATCGTTTGCCCCGACGGCAGATTCACCACATATTTTAACACACCCGCCTGCCTCAGTGCTTCCGCGAGATAGGGAAAGCGATTCTCGCTCGGACGGTTGACGAGGGTCCATCTGTAGGCCTCAGCAATTTTTTCTTGTGGGTTGCTCATTGGTAAACTCCTTTTTTCGTCGAAGGCAATATCTGAGGTGCAGCGAGCGGCGGTCCTTCGAGTTGCTACCTCTACTCGATATTAGTTTACTAGGAAACTATTGTAAAGGAATTTGTGAGTACGACTCGCTAATTTCTTGAAATTCCTCGCCCCAAAAACTATGATGCTCAGATCAGGAGACAAAAATGGCAAAATCTATAAAGCCTCGCGCAAGTGCACTCAAATCACACATTGGTTACCACTTGCGCGTGGTCTCCAATGCTGTTTCCCATTCCTTTGCGAGGAAGCTCGCCAGCAATGATGTTACCGTGGCAGAATGGGTGGTTTTAAGAGAGATGTACGCGGGCAATGACACTACGTCGCCAGCCACAATCGCCCATTCGACCGGCCTTACTCGTGGCGCGATATCGAAGCTGGTAGAGCGACTTGTAAATAAAAAACTCGTAACTCGCACGGAATCCAAAGGCGACCGCCGCTATCAAGATATTAAATTGACGTCACATGCTATAAAACTAGTTCCTAAACTTGCGGGCATCGCCGACGAAAATGATCGGTTCTTTTTCTCGGCTTTGTCAAAATCCGAGAAGGAACATTTACGAAATCTTTTGTTAAAGCTTACGGATGCACACACATTGACTGAGAATCCCGTCGAGTGATTTTTTATTGTCAATAATTCCTAAACAGGTACACTTTTCTAACACCCACACGAAAGGATTTTTATGAGTAAATATGTTGATGGTTACATCATCCCAGTTAAAAAAAGTAAACTAAAGGCTTATAAAAAGATGGCCACTGTTGGCCGTAAAATTTGGATGAAACATGGCGCTCTCGACTACTATGAATGCGTCGGTGCAAAATTGGACAACGAATGGGGTATATCGTTCAAAAAACTTTGCAAACTCAAAAAAGATGAAACAGTGGTTTTCGCCTTTATAATTTATAAATCCAGAGCCCACCGCAATCAGGTGACCGCCAAAGTTCACAAAGATCCGCTCATGCAACCTGAAAACTTTAAGGGCGCAATGCCGTTTGACATGAAGCGCTTCACTACCGGCGAATTCAAAGCCATCGTGCATTCCTAAAAGGTACGGACACACTTTTAGCTTTGCTAAAAGTGTGTCCGTACCTTTTTCCCTTTTTCGGCACCGCGCATGTGGTAAGTGACTATTGTGCGCGCTCTCTGCCCGCCAGGTCTTATGGGTTTGGATTCCCACTGGCCTTTAATTTGCTCTTCTTGCCGTGAACCAATTTCCGGCCCCTCGCGGCTCAAGGAGTGCTCCATGCTTAGTAAGGTTTTATTTGCTGCTATCAGCTTGATCGCCGTTAACGCCCATGCCGGGAAACTGGATGTGGAAGTCAGCGTCCATAATCCCTGTCGCTCGCAAAACAAACAGTGCTTCGTCTTAGATGTTTATCTCAATGGAGCTCTCTCGGCATCCTGGGCCACATCACCCGGAAACCCCAACAACAACGCCGGTTTTAAAGGGTCAAACACGCCAGAGTACACCAGCGCCACATTCACCTCAGCCAATGCCGCAAATTATGAGAGCCATCGCAGTGATCCTATGCCCTACGCAATGCATATCAATGGTAGTGGGTACGCAGTACACGGTTCGTCCCTCAAAGTGGACGGCACTAAACAGTCTCACGGGTGCTTGCGCTTAAAAACACCCAATGCCAAACAACTCAATGAATGGGTCAAACAAGCCATGAAAACTGGTGGACTCCGCACCATAACGGTTCGCGACACCAAAGCCTCGTACTCCGGAGGTAAAGGTCAGTCACTGAATGAAGAACTTATGAACAAGTTAAGCCCCGCCGCCCAAAAAGCGATCACCGAAGGTACTGGCGGATTGTACTAAATGGTACGGACACACTTTTAGCTTTGCTAAAAGTGTGTCCGTACCATTTACCATTTAAAGCCCTGCGTACCAATCGTAGCCGCGCTCGTGCCAGTAGTCTGGGGGGCGCTCATCGGAAAAAAATATTTTGCCAATTTGTTTTAGACTTTTGATCCCGTATTTAATCGGAATCACTAAGCGCAGTGGCGCTCCGTTCTCGGGCAAAAGATCGCGACCATTCATCTCGTAGGACAAAATAGTCTGTTCGTGCATCATGCTCTCCATATCGATCGATACGTAGTATTTCCCGTCCACTGTAACAAGCCCTACATAGCGTTTGAGCTTAAGATTGTAGGCCCTTACAAAATCGGAGAACTTCACACCGGAATAGGAAATGTCCTCACTCCAGCCCTCGATGCAACGAAATTCAGTAGAAGCATCGCTACGCGGGAGTGCGCGAATATCTTTGATATTCACTGTGATTCGCTGCGCCTGAGGGTCTTTGTCGTCCTCGATAATATGGAGTTTCCAGGTGGCGGGATCCGCTGGCTGAGACAAACCGATCTTGCCATTGGTTCTGGGCTTTTTATCGGTCGGCGGGCGAAAAATACTTTTTGTCGAAGGCCGAAAGAGAGCTTGCCACAACTCCCCATTGAGTTCGTGCACTTTTGCAAAGGTGGGAGCAATGTATTTTCCGCGCGGTCTTTTACTGATGATGGACCAGCTCCAGGCAAATCCCACAAAAAATAGAATGAGCACCGAAAAGCTTATAATGGTTCGTCGCCGCGCTCTATTCATTTTCGTTCTCAAATCCGGCAACCATTGCGCGAAAGTTATTCCACCCCGCGCGCGCCACCTGAAGCACATGAACGACCACGAACACACAGAAAAAAATCATCATTAAAAAATGAACCAGGCGTGCGTTTTGATAGCCACCAAAACACGCTGTGAGCCACCACAGCTGCACCGGCTTATAAAGCGCAAAGCCACTGGTGATTGCTAGAGCGGCGATTATCAGAAGAGCGGAGTAGGCGATCTTTTGAACGGCGTTGAACGTACGCTGAGGGGGTGGAGTTTTGTGGATTCCGATATCGTGAAGCAACGTGGGCACGGCGAGCCGAATGGCCTCTTTGTCGGGCCACACCTCGCGATAATGGCGGCTTATCATGTACCAGATCAAATAGGCAATGCCATTGGCCACGAACAACCAGGCCGTAAAAAAATGAATGGCCATGCCTTCGGCAAGGCGACTGGGAATATTGAATGCTTTATAAAACCCATCAGGGAAAAAACCGGGGTATGGGTCATAGGCCCAATAAATCAACAGCCCACTCCACACCATGAGCGCGAGCAGTGGAACGTTCAACCAGTGAATAATCCTGAGGACGAGAGCATGCTTTTCCTTCATCCCACGAATGGTACCATGCTGCTCGAGATTTGATAAAAAATATCCCGTTTAACACAAGGTGATGAAGGCACCACCCGCTGAGGACTAGAAACTTTTGATCTCTCGGCATAGACCAGATTCGATGAGGTAAGCCTTGGCCACCTTGAGATCCTCGGTGGTTTCAAAAGCTTTGCCGTTAGTGTCACCGAATTCAGCAACAACATTGCCCGCCTCGTCTAGAGCGAGAACGCTAGTGATCAACCTCTCACCGCCTTTGAGAGCAAATTTTAGCTTACACGATTTGATCTTGGACGTATCCAGGTTAAACGGTGTCAGCGCATTCGCGCTCGATAACGAGCAAAAAAGGGCCACAATAAACAGAATTTTTCGCATTTGAAACCTCCAGTTGCCCTATTTGCAATTGAACGGCCAATTTCAAATGAACATTTCGTCAAATCTCCCGTTTTGTGCGCAGGTGATCGCGCGTGATGTAGAAATCGCGCAATATTTCGTAGTACTTTGTTTTTACCTCAAATAGTTTCTCCACAGAGCCTAAAACATCTGGAGAATTCTTAACTCCTCGTGAATACTCCGCCATGGTGACCTTGTAATAGCCCACTGCACGCGCGATGTTGTCTTCCGCATCGTGAATCTGCTTGTGGAGATAATCGAGAGTGGCAATTTCCGAGTGGGCCTCGTTTTCCATTTGCTTCACTAAATATTTCGCCTCCGCCTTTGATCCCTCGGCCTCGGCTTTTAATGCTGACGCCTCTCTGTTTCCTGATGTGAAATCAAAAAGATTCATGGTCATCTTTACACCAAAGACGGTCTCCTTGCCCTCTTGCTCATTAAAGACATTCCCGAGTCGCACGTTGTACTGATTTTGAGCTGCGTAGGCATCCACGCGCGGCCACCAAGAGCGCGATTGAATTTTTGCAGCTATCTGGTTTTCCTCGGACTGCACCAGCGACGGCTGTGCCAAAAAGCGATGTTGCGCCTCCGAATGATCACCAATGGCTTCCATTCCTTCCACATGTTCGAGCTTGTCCGCAACTTTTATTACCGATCCCTCCGTATATCCTATGAGCGAAATCAGTTCGCGCTCGAGAATCTTTTTCTGCATCAGCACGTGATCCATTCCTCGTTGAATTTCGGTGGCCTTGATTTCAAACTCGTAGCGATCAGCCGAAGTGGTCACGCCAGCACGAATTCTTCGCTGTGCGGAACTTAGATTTTTGCTGTTGATCTGTTGAATTTCACCAAGCACGCTCATTGCGTTTTCGAGGTACACCAGATTCCAGTATATCTCTTTAGCTTTAATAATCTCCTGGTAAGCCGTAACACGTTTTTCTGTTTCGATACGCTCTTTTCGCTTGTCGACCACGTCATCGTACAGACTATCTCTCATCCCGTTAAAAATATTCACACTCACCTCTGCGCCGTAAGTGGGTTGTGTGCGCCTGTAGGAATCGCCCAGCTGAAAGCGCTCTTGAGCCCCATACACTTTGAGGCTCGGCAAGAACGAGCGCTTTAAATACCCCTTGCGGTACTCCATGGCCGAGACCTGATACGCCTTACCCGTAACACGTTCGTTGCGAGTTTCAACAAGCGCCTTAAGATCAGTCACTTTGAGCACCACGGTTTCCTGAGCAAGTACGCTCGAGGAGAACACTGCGACAATAGCAAACAAAAAAACACTCATAAACATCTCCTTCAACGGCACGGAGAACTTCCGCGCTCGCAAAAAACCGCTCTAGTCCAAATTGTGGAATGCGGACAATAGCTCTTTATCGTCGTGCTTAAGAACCACTTCAATATTGTAAGGTTTCGACGCAGGCTTAGGCATCTTGCCTAAGAACACACCATCTTTTATTGCGAGCTCAAATGGAGTGTCCTTCCATTTGCCTTTGCTCTTGACCGAAACAATCGCTGACGCTTTCGTATCGAAAGCCTTAGAATCTTGAGACTTCATATTTTGATCATAAACATACACACGCACGGTACCGTCGTTGGAACGTACGAGTTCGGCCTTGTAAAGAAGCTTGGCAGTTTCTCCAAGACTCGCATCACTCTTTAGGATCACCCCGGAGACCAGGCCTCCGTATTTGCCAGCATCTGACGTTTTAGCGCCATGACCTTCATCGTGAGCACGCGCAGAGTTGTCTAGTGTTAAACACAGTACCACTATTAAAAACAATTTCTTCATTTCCATTCTCCTTCGTGGGATGGTTTTTGATGTTTCATATACTTACCAATTGCATTTTTACCAAATTTTAAAAACACAGCGGGCGTAACAACGAGATCGAGCAGTGTGGATGACACAAGCCCTCCGACAATAACAACCGCCACAGGGTAAAGAATTTCTTTGCCCGGCTCGCCCTTCGATAACAAAAGTGGCACAAGCGCCAGTGCCGCCGTTGACGCCGTCATAAGCACAGGTACCAATCGCTCGAGGGAACCACGCACAACCATCTGCGCGTTAAAGCTCTCACCCTCTTCATTCATGAGATGCAGGTAATGGCTTATCAATAGCACTCCGTTGCGGCTCGAAATACCACACAGAGTGATAAACGCCACCAAAGTGGCGATCGAAAGCACACCGTCGGTGATAAATATAGCAAAGATACTTCCAATCAACGCCAGTGGAACGTTCATCATTACCTGCAAACTCAGTAAGCTGGAACGAAAGTGGAGAAAGAGCACAAAAAATATACCTAAGAGCGACAATAGCCCCAGCCAAAAAATCCTTTGCGAAGCATTTTGCTGACTTTCAAACTGCCCACCAACCTTGATGAAGTAGCCCTCCGGCAACTGAATCTTTTGCGCAAGTGCAGCTCGAACATCTTTTACAACCGCACCCAGGTCGCGCCCTTCAGTGTTTGCAGAGACGACTATGCGCCTTTGCATGTCTTCACGATTGACCATATTTGGGCCAGTACCTTCGTAAACATTGGCCACTTCTTTTAATAAAACGGGCTTGCCGTTGGGCATGAACTTGATCAACGTATTGTTGATTTTTTCAGGAGTGGCACGCGATTCGTCGTCGAGGCGCACAAACACATCGTGAATTCTTTGATTCTCTAAAAATTGCGAAACCACTTCACCATTGAGCGCAATCTCCAGATCATCGGCGAGAGTACCGCTGCGAATACCATATTGATTGCCCGCCTCGCGATCGATGGCTACTTTTAACTGTGGAACCAATACCAGTGGTTCCGATTGCAAATCTACAACTCCCTCCACATTTTTTAATGCATCCAGAATCTCTCCGCCAAATCGTCGTAATTCATTTATATCAGGACCAAACACCTTGATCGCGATCTGCGCACGAACGCCTGAGAGCAAATGATCTAAACGGTGGCTGATCGGTTGCCCTAGGTTGACATATACATCGCCAACCGCCTCAATTTTTTTGCGAATTTCCGACAGCACTTCCTGCCGCGGCCGACCTTCGCTTTTGAAATCCACATCAATTTCGTTCCAATGAACGCCTTCGGCGTGCTCATCCATTTCGGCACGCCCCGTGCGACGGACAGTGGATTTGACCTCAGGCACTGATAAAATTATTTTCTCGATCTCAGTTCCCAATTTATCAGACGCAGTAAGCGATATGCCCGGCGCTGCCGCAACTCCAATAGTAGCCGTGCCCTCATTGAAATCGGGCAAAAAATTTGTTCCCATAAACGGCAGTAACGACAACGACAACACCAATAGGCCTAAGGCACCACCCAAAACCAGATGGGTACGCGGCAGAGTGAAGTTTAAAATTTTTAAAGCCCTCGCTTTTAAAAACTTCACCAATCGACCATCGGTCTCCGTTTCCATCGCACTGGACGACGGCAATAAATAGGAGCAGAGAATCGGAGTCACCGTCAGAGACACTACAAGAGACGATACAATCGATATTATGTATGCAATTCCTAGAGGCGCAAACAGGCGCCCCTCAATTCCACCCAAAGCAAACAGCGGGATAAACACCAAGACCACGATGAGTGTCGAAAGCACAATGGAGTTTCGCACTTCCGAAGAGGCCTCGTAGATCACGCGCAAATTTCCGCGCGGTGAACCAGCGGCCCTGTTTTCGCGCAGGCGGCGAAATACGTTTTCCACATCCACAATGGCGTCATCGACAAGCTCGCCGATAGCGATGGCCAAACCACCGAGTGTCATGGTGTTCACACTCAGACCCATTAAGTAAAAAACAATAGCGGTGATCAACAAACTCAATGGAATCGCCACCAATGTGATCGAGGTCGTTCTAACGTTCATCAAAAACAAAAACAGCACCACCGCTACCATGAGGATGCCGTCGCGAAGCGCTCCCTCTACGTTGCCAATAGCCGATTCGATAAAATGACTTTGTTTAAAAAGATCCACCTCAAGTTGAACACCTTCGGGAAGAGCTTTTTGAACCTCGAGCAACTCGCGGTCGATCGCGCGAGTCAGATCAATGGTACTGGCATCAGGTTGTTTTTTGATGGTCATCACAACCGCGTGTTGACCATTAATGCTCCCCTCGCCTCTTTTGGCCTTCGCAGCGATTTTGACCTGAGCGATGTCTTTCACCAATACCGGCCTGCCAAAGTGCATGGCCACAAACGAATTTTCGATATCTTCCACGCTCTCCACGCGTCCCATCGGCCGAATCAAAAACTCTTTATCATTTACGTCGATAAACCCACCGGTCGTGTTTCCGCTGATCTCGGTAAGAGCATGTTTTAGATCTTCTAGTGAAATGTTCTTACTTTGCAGTTTTTGGCTGGAAACCAAAATCTGGTACTGCTTGTAATCGCCGCCCATCACCACCACTTGGCTCACACCGGGTATGGTCATCAGGCGGGGTCGTAATGTCCAATCGGCAAGGGTTCTCAGATCCATCAACGACACTTTGTTTTCCGGGCTCGTCACGCCCACAAATTGAATCTCTCCCATGATCGACGATATGGGACCCATAGTTGGCTGCATGCCTTCGGGCAGGCGACTTTGCACAAGTTGCAGACGTTCGGCGACAAATTGCCTGTTTTTAAAGATATCCGTATCCCAATCAAACTCGACATAAACAATCGATACACCAAGACCGCTGCTCGAGCGGGTTCTCAAGATTCCTGGGGTACCATTGAGCACAGTTTCCACCGGAAGCGTGACCAAAGTTTCTACTTCTTCGGGCGCCAGCCCATGGGCCTCAGTGATCACAGTTACAGTCGGCCGATTTAAGTTCGGAAACACGTCGACGGGCAAATGCGGGAGCAGCCATCCACCGTAAATACAAAGAGCGATGGTGAACACGCTAACGACCAAACGATGTTTTAATGAAAAACGAATAATTGCATTGAGCATAAAATAATTCCCACCAATGAGGCGATCAGTAATTAACCTTAATAAGAATAGATTGCCGAACGGCCTTGGACTAATGATTCAGAGGCACGCTCAATTGTGCGTGTTAGGCGATTGGAGGGCGAAAAATAGAACTGAGTGAAATAACTTTTGGCGCAAGCTCACTGTACGAACTTAATATCAAATCTTGAGTCTCAACAAACCTGAGTACCGGCGCGATGGCCCCAGAATTAAAAATGTATCCATTCACCATGGAAATAGAAACATCGTGGGAGTGAGGTGCTGAGTGCTTCTGTTCGGCCTCGTTGTGTGTGTGACCAGAAGAATGGCTGTCTTCATGGCCCCCGTCATTTTCGAAATCGTGATGGTGACCATGCCCTACAGTGACCTGGTGGGTGTGAACCACTTTGATCTTTATAGTAGGAGCAAATGCCTTTGAGGGATCGGAAAATCCCACACCCAGTGCATAAAAACCAACTACGATTAACGAGATCAAGTGCTGCATTTGTCCTTAAATTTAACCCTAATAGAGGCAAAATCAATACATTTTCCTCTTTGCGTATTCTTATGGATCACGTTGCCGTTTACCGCTCAATTTATGAGCTCTAGAGCGAAGGATTTGCAGGCCTGCGGCACACTGCAGATGTGGGGCAATTTGCCGCAGACCAAATCCAGTGCTACTCTCGATCTTTAAACCATTTGGGAGAATTATGAAAAAGTTTTTAATTGTCGCCGTACTCATCTTTGTTGGGAATGTTTCACTTGCCGATTCTGATATCGAAAAAGAAAAAGCGGAGTCGCAAAAATTTATCGATAAAGAGGCCAAAATTGCAAAGTCCGAACAGACTCTCTCGGGGCTTGTCTATCGTCCGATTAAAATTGGAAAAGGCGACTACCCAGGCGCAGCCGACACCGTTACAGTGGAGTACAAAGGTATGCTTCGCACCGGAAAAGTTTTCGACGCCTCTCCCAAAGGCAAACCGATTTCTTTTCCATTAACAGGTGTCATCCCATGCTGGACAGAGGCACTTAAAAAAATGCAGGTGGGCGGCTCGGCAGTTATTATTTGCCCATCGCACATTGCCTACGGAGATCAAGGTACGGGAAAAGATATTCCCGGAGGTGCCGCTTTAAAATTTGAAGTCAGTTTACTAAAAACCGCTCCGTTTTAAAGATGTGGAGGGCTTGTGCGGAAAA
>CAYNTO010000008.1:0-103817 GCA_964400355.1 uncultured Pseudobdellovibrionaceae bacterium | reverse complement strand
GTCAGTTTACTAAAAACCGCTCCGTTTTAAAGATGTGGAGGGCTTGTGCGGAAAAGAGGTTTTAGCAGCGCGGCAGTTTAAATGAAAATGCCTGAAGGTAGTGCGACTGAGACTTCTTTTTAAAAAGCTTTTGGCAGCGCATCGGTGCCGTAAGGAGTTCCTGAGTGGGAGTTGCGCATGACGTGGCTTTGCACGCGTTCACCTTTTCCTTACCCTCCACCACACACTTTTCAAACTCTACAATCTCACTTGCATTGAGAGCGAAAGGATCGTGAGTTTTTTCGTAGGAAACCACATACGCTTTATCTTGAGCGTTCCACCGAGCAGTGATTTCGATTTCCGTTTCCGCAAGTGAAACATCCAGCTGTAAGTCGTCGAGCACGCTCAAATAAAACGCCCCATCGTCGCTCGGGTATATGGTATTGTTGTGATAATTGAGAAGCGTGTACGGCATTTTTGACGCCACCTGTGCGCTCTGGCTGCGAATGCACTGGGGTTCCCAAGAGAGAATGCGCGCCACCGTGGTTTTTAGCTCTCTTGCGATGTCGATCCGAGCCTGTGATTCCAAAAACTTCACAGACTCTGGCACGGTAGTGAACGGATAGAGCGCGCTAAAATATTCTAAATTCACCGCCGCGTTTGCAGCTCTCCATACCAACACATCAGAGGTTGGTTTCACTTTTCGGCGCACATCTTTTTCAAAAGCGATCAGCGTGGACATATCGACGGCGAGGCTCGGGAGCTCGGGCCGCTTTGTCCACTCACAAATGGGATCCGCGCCGTTAATGTAAGAGATGCATTTTGTTTTCAGGCCGCGAATGCTCGTAGAACCATTTTCCTGCACCTGCGCATCAGTAGCATAGGCATGATGAGAGGCACTGTTGAGCAGGCCCACAAATTCACCATCTACATTGTAAAAGCTCGTGCCAGAATTCCCAACTCGAATGGCCTCCGTACAGTTTGTGGCAAAAAAGTGGCTCGACTCAGGATGAAAAGTGGAATTGTCCAGATAGCCAAGTTCTGCCGAAGTACAATTCACCTTGTGGATTTCTCCGATGGGAAAGAAACCATTATAGAAAATAGGATAGGATGTGAGAGTTTCACCGAACTCAATGGAGCGATCTGATAAACTTTGGGTTGGCCGCGACGTGCTTCCCGAAAACTCCACTACCGCCCAATCGGAATCACTGACTTCCACAATCCGTTTACAGGCATACACCTGCGCCGGGTAATTTTTGGTTTGAGGAAAGATCACTTCACTACGCGCACTGCAATCGGCGCCAGCTATTTGCATGTCTGCGCGCAAACAGTGGCGGTTGGTGATAATTTTATTAGGTTCGATCAAGGTGGAGGAACACAAGATATGCGATGTCCATTCACTCTCGTTCCCTTGCGCTTCGGAGATAAAAGCCGCTACGGCATCTGGGCACTCACCGCCAGTGCAAACCATGGAATACCCAGAACTGAAGCTCCTCGCTTCCGGAGCTGCAAAAATCACAAGAAATACCAATATCCCAAATACCAGACGTCCACCAAACATGGAGGTATTTTACCCGACAAGACGTCATTGTAGAGGTGAAAACGCCATCTTGGAAATTATGACAGGACTGTCGAGTTTGAGCCCTTAGGTCCGCCCCTCAAATGCTCCATTTTGGCTCTCTTCTAAACGATGCGTCACACCTTTGATCCTTGTCCTCGGCGGTGGAGGCATTTATATTGCCTGAACCTGGCCCGGATGGCGGAATTGGTAGACGCACTAGATTCAGGTTCTAGCGCTCGCAAGGGCGTGGAGGTTCAAATCCTCTTTCGGGCACCATTCTTACCTATTTACTATTGTATCCTGATAATTTCTGAAAACTTTATTAGCCACTCTCTGAACAAAGTTCTGCTATATAGATCCCTTATAATAATTGTGATAACCCTTGGGAGCACTCATGAACAAAGTCGTATTTTTCTTTTTAGTATTGGCTGGAGTTAGCGCATCTGCGGATGCAGGTTTTTATTTGGATTCTAAACCAGTGGTGTCCTACGCTGATGGCAGTGCGCTGTTCAAAACTTTAAAATCAGCAAACGAAAATGATGAGGAGATCGATGTGTGCTACGTCGGTAGTTACGACGACGCCATCTCTGTTACTAAAAAACAAGCTAGTGGAGCGATCGTATTTTCTCTCATTGACGTGTACGGAGAAGATGAATTCCCCGCACTGGATCTCGAGTTTTCTAATGACAAGGGCGAATCCGCTTACGGCATAATCCACTCTTGCAATTAGCTATTTTATATACTCCTCCAGTCGATCCAACGACTGGGTCCACCCTTGAGTCATGCCGCCCTTCATGTTGATAAACGCATCGATCTCGGCCTGGCTCACTTTGCCGTCGGGCTCCCACACCACCGTCACGCGTGTCTGATTGTGCTCCTCTTCATGGAACGACACCCGCGTGCGCATCACATCGGGCCACACGGGCACGTGCGGGTGCTTCGATAGTTTTCCGTTTTCGTCACAGAAAATTTGCGTGTATTCGAGATAGTGGGGACGATCGATTTTAACGTAGGTCATTTTGCCATACATGTCGACGCCAGTATCGTAGGTCATTTTGTAGAAGGATGTCTTTCCCTCAGCGATGGTCTGTTCAAAATAGTGCATGGACACACCTTTAGGCCCGAGCCACTGCGCTACGTGCTCGGGGTTTATCCACATCTCAAACAGTGTCTCGACAGGTGCATCAAAGCTGCGGTTGATAATAAAGATCTCCCGTTTATCGCCAGTGCTGGTGAGAAACTCGCCAAGGCGATCCCACGTCGAGTTTCCACCGGCATCTTTAATAAATTTCTTCATCTGGTCTGCGATTTCGGCGCTTGGCCACGTCATTGTCATTTCCATCTGCGTCTTTTTTCCCTGAGCTTTGAATTCCACTTTTACCTGGAACAAAGGGCCTTGTTGGTCATTGGCGCCATGGTCGTAGACTAGTTTTTTGAACTCTTCGACCTCGAGGTACTTGGTCTTGTTGGGATAATCCTTACCATCGGGTCCATGCATGGTGTAGTGCCAATGCCCGCCCGCACGAAGATCTTTGCTGTGATGTGTGAGAGTGAACCCGCGCGGTCCCCACCATTTTGCAACTTTCTGCGGATCCGTCCACGCATCCCATACGATTTCCACAGGTGCATCGTAAAGGCGCGTGATCTTAAGTTCATTGGATTTATTTTTCGCGGGCATGGCGTTTTCCTTTCGCATTTTTTTTACGCGGTTTCTTTTTGGGAGTCAGTGTTTTTAAGTACACCTCTAGTCGGTCAAAGCTCTCTTCCCAATAGGCGCGGTAGTGCTCCATCCACTCGGCCACATCCTTAAAGGCCTCCTTGTTGATCGTGCACGGGCGATATTGGGCATCGATCGACTTTGTAACCAATCCCGCGCGCTCAAGCACCTTGATGTGCTTGGTGACCGCAGGAAGGCTCATAGTATCTAAAAATGGTTGCGCCAACTCACTGACATTGGCTTCGCCCTGCGAAAGGCGCGACAACATCGCACGCCTGGTTGGGTCGGCAAGAGCCGCAAAGGTGAGGCTCAGAGTGTCTTGCATGGGGCTCCTTTAGTTAATCTCTTTGTTAATTAACTTATAGGTTAAGTATGCACCACTTTTTTCCACGCGTCAATTCGCCCTTCTCAAAAAAAGAGCCATGCGCTAAGTGATTGAATACAAATGAGCTCTTAGGATTTCTGACGGCGCGGCTTTAAAACAATGAGTGCAAGACCCGAGATCACGAGCAAGGCTCCCACTAAAAAAGGAAGATCCAGTGGTTCCTTATAAAATACCGAACCCAATATCACAGCAATCAGAGGATTGACCAAGGCGTAGGTGCTCACCAAGTGCGGCTCCACATTGCGCGTGAGCCACGAGTAAGCGCTAAACGCCACTATGGATCCAAACACGATGAGGTACACCAGGGCCGCAACGGATTCTGTACTCACTTGGCTCCATTGTGTTTGGAAAGGGTTTTCGAATGCGGCGCAAATCACAGCGGCCGCTATTGAGCCATACATCATCTGCATCGCCGAGAAAAGAAATGGACCCTTAATCTTGGTGAGCTTTACCTGCACCAATGTTCCAAATGTCCACAACCAACTGGATACCAATACAAATAGCGGCGCAAACATCCCAATACCGCCTTTAGTAAGAGAAATATTATCCGATGCAATCACGGCGATGCCCACAAGACCAAGTCCCGCCCCCCCAATCTTTTTGGGAGTCGGCTTAGCTTGTTTGTACCATAGCCATCCAAACAGCATCACCCAAATCGGAATGGAGCCGGCAACGACCGCTGCCACACCCGAGGAAACGTACTGCTCGGCCATGCACACACCACCATTGGCGGTGATCAATAGTAGACCACTGTAGAGGGCCACGCGCTTTTCTTCTTTATTGAGGGAGGGTTCTTTTCTCCACAAGGAGATGAGGTACATCAGCACACCCGCGCACGAAAATCGAAGCGTAGTAAGCATCCACGGTGAAAGAGTTTCTACTCCATAGCGGATGGCCAAATAGGTTGAACCCCAGATCACATAAACAGCAAAAAAAGCAGCTACAACATTTTGATTTCGCATAGTGCATGTTTTCACATAAGGAGCGCAATATTGTCACCCAAATGACCGTCACAAGTTCGTAGGATCGCCATAAAGTGGTGCGAACATTGCTCCACCTTTGTGTAATGACGTTAAAAACTCTGGTTCACGCCGTAAAAATACTCATTTTGGGCACCCTTGTACTTTGCACCGCCTCGCTTGGCGCAGCTTCCAATGAGGAAGAAATGAATATTGGCGTCAGTATGTTTAAAGCGGGAGCGGCCAAAGAGCTCGAGGGACTCACCTTAAACATCAAGTACGCGGCCAATACCTTTCAGGCCTCGATGGCGGATTCAGTCATTTATTTGGCGATCGATGGTGCCCTTGAAAAACCCGTATTTGCGTCCATGTTTGACCGCGATGCCTATGTGCTCATTCTTTGCCACGAGCTAGGACACGCTGTCGGAGGCTCGCCGTACGGTAGTGGTCTTAAGACATCCATCGAGGGACAGGCGGATCACTACGCGGCTGCGATATGTGCTCCTAAAGTTTTTGCAGACACAACTGAAACACAGCAACGCCTTCGCGGCCGCAAAATAGATCCCGATCTTGTGAGATGGTGCGCGCGCCATCATAAAGGTGAAAACGAGTTCAATCTTTGCTTGCGCATCGGTACCGCCGCGCTGACTGTCGCTCATGCTCATTATCTCAACTCGAACGGCCGCTACACTCAGGGAAAAATAAATACACCTGACTGCACTCAGTTTGTTCTCAAATACTCGTTCTCGGGCACCATTCGCTCGCGACATCCGTCCCCACAATGCCGTCTCGACACTTACATGCGCGGCATTGCTAAACTTCCCGCCTCCGCATGTTGGAACAACGACGGCGGCGATAAAACCACTTTTTTTGAAGAGATGGATGCCGCTTATGGTGTTGCAAATGTATGCCAAAAAACATGCGCCAGTCTCCCTCCAGAGGTTAATGATCTTGAACGCGAACAGCGCTGCCTATCGTCGCCGTGCACTCGCGCACTTCACCCCATGATCTACTCTTCACAACCGATGACTACCTTTGATAATGTTGACCACCGAAACGCATTTGAGCTCGCAGCTCGCATTGCAGCGGGAGATCTTTCCCCTATTCGCGAATTCATCGATAGCGGCAAATCGTGGTGTGAAGGACCGAAAAAAGACGTCGATTGCGTCGACGGGATCAAACCAGAGACTCTCTTTAAAAATTGTGCCAAATAGTACACAGAATTAGCACCTTCCAACAAATCCAAACATTACATTCATAGATTATTCTTTACTTAGAAACAAAGGAGATCTTATGACAACGCCTAATTATATCGAAGAGAACAATCGTCGTAAAAAAGCACTGGAGGAAGAGGAAGCGTTTCTTAAAAAAGACGTGATCGGCCAAGGTGCAGATTCGGCCTCAACCCGCCAAAATCTTCAGAGCGATATGGAGTCCGCCATCGACGGCGATGATCGCGGAAACGAATAGAACATGACTCTAATTATTCTTGCTCTTATTTTTCGCAAATGGAGGGATAATACTGCAACTTCTCACACGCCTTTTGATCCGAAAAGCAAACGTGAACATGGTTGTGGTGGCCTTTCGCCTTTAGAGCAAGAGTTTTATCCTCTTTAATAATCTCGTCGTCACTGTATAGCGGCGGCTGAGTTTTTCGCACACCGTGCCCTCCGTGTTTTTTTAGTAGCTGCAGGAGTTCTTTGGTCTTTACTCGATCGTAATCCTCATCCGGCGGTGACAAAGGTTTATCTAGGAACGATCCCGTTCGCATCGGACGTAAATCGATACAATTTCCAAAATGATCACCATGATTCCAAACTTTTTTATTGCGACTCGACTCATCTTTGTGGCCGCAATCCCCGTAAGCCAATCGGCACCCTTTGTCTTTAGGATCAGGGCAGTTGGTTTTTTTCCACTCCTGCATCACCCCCACTAATGAGCACGCCACGCTTTCGGGAACAAAATTGTCCACGACTTGGACCGATGTTATACCCGCCCGTGTATTTTTATTGGGAGTGCCGTAGCGCTCGTTGTTGTAATAACGATCTGGATTGTAATGGTAGGCTCCGCAAAAACCCTGTTTGCCGTAAAGATCGCTGATTGGAATTTGCACATACTTCCGTCGCTCGGGTATATGGCTTTTTAAATTGCGATGCCAACCTTTCACAAGGTCCACGCCACTGACTGGTGATTCCACAACAGGCGCAGCCTCCTCAGGCGCGCTAACCACTTCGTCGGCCAATGAAAAAAGACACACGGTAATAATACTGATTAGAAACCCCATCCATAAAGTATAGATAGAGGACGCTGATCGAGGAATGTGGCAAAGGTACAGTTAGGGTCTAGTTCTATTTGAGACCGTTCACAAAAAGGTCAAAACAACGAGAACAGTTGTCAAAAAGTACATCACTATGTCGTCCAAGACGCCAATACCGTCAAGTAGACTTGGCAGAGATCCTGCAATTCGTAACTGCTAAGAAGGTAGGTAATTGATATGTCTCAAAATAATACGTTTTTTTCGCTGGTCGGGATATTCGTTGTGTTTACCACTATCGTGAGCATCAACTGCGTGAAACCCGCCGAGGCGCAGATTGTGACTCCCACACCCTATCAACTCTGTCTTCAGAGTCTGGTTTCGCAGAGCTGGATCAGAGATATGCAAAACAAAAACAAGTGGCACACGTTTGCTGGAAAAGAACACATTCGCCTCATGACGATCTGTGCGGAAAAGCATTCGTCGCTGGATATGAAAAAAGATCCTGCTTACCAAAAACTTCTGCGCTCTCGAGAGGAAGTTCTGCCTGCAGCCATGCCGTCAGAAGATCCTTCAGAGAGTGAAACCTCCGTTGCTATCTGATTTCCAAAAAAAAACGCCCTTTTTTTAAAAAAAAGCGCGCTTCACGATGACGGCAAAAGGAGATGTTCATTGGCTGTCACCATCAGTGAAGCACGCTCACGAAAAGAAGACGGCGGTCTTCTTTTCTAACTCTTATCAATGCTTAGGACCAACTTGCTGCTTGTGCATCGCCGCTTTCATTGGCTCAGTCACAAACTTGCTCATCCCCGACTGTATTTTATTAACCCACGAGCCGGCAACAACATGATCTTTGCCTGCCATTAAAGCCTCAAAACCTTGCTGAGCCACGATCGCGGGGTCGTCTTTTTTTGCATCGTATACTTTTGAATCTTGCATGTGCGCACGATCAAAGAATCCAGTGTCTGTCGCTCCCGGTTGAAGCGCAGTAATTGTAACACCTGTCCCAATCAGTTCCTCGCGAATCCCCTCAGCAAAAGATTGCACAAAAGCTTTCGATGCCGCATAAACGGCGTAGAAGGGCCCCGGCATCACGGCTGCCACAGAAGAGGTGAACAGAATTTTTCCACTTCCCCGGCTGACGAATTTTTTAACCATGTGCTTACTCAATTGCACCACGCCGATAATGTTTAAACCCATCATCGACATCTCGTCTTCAATGTCCGTCTCCTGAAATCGCCCGTAAACCCCGACCCCCGCATTCACCGCAATGGCCTCAACGCGATCTCCGTATTTATCAATCACCTGGCAGAGTTCGTCTACACCACTACGACTCGAAAGATCTATCTGCAATACCTCGAGCACATCGTGGTGTCCGCACTCCCTAAAGTCTTGGGCCACTGAAAAAATCCGCGCTGAATCCGCAGCAATAATGAGATCAAATCCATTTCTTGCAAAAACCCTTGCTAGTTCATAGCCGATGCCGCTCGACGCACCAGTGACCACCGCAATCGGAGTTGATGATTTGTGCTGCGTTTTTTGATGTTCGTTTTGCATAAACACTCCTAACTTCAATCTCTGTCTCCATGGTAGACTGAGCCGCTCGTGGGATCTTATATCGGTGGTGTAATGAATGTGATTCTTTATACAAAGATGGCAGAGGGCGACTCTGAGATCCTGCCGTATAATAAATATTAATTGGATCTGTCACGTTTTAATTTTTACACATTTTATTAACATTCGCCCCATCTAATACCGAGCGATCGATCATATGATAGCCTCACAACTAACAATTTCCTAAGGAGGAAGTTATGGAAAAGAAGCAACAAGATCAAACGCAGCAGCAACCGCGGTCCACTCCAATCCGTGACGACCAAAGCCAAAACCGTTCTGAGCGCAGCAGCGATGTTCGCGAGAACCAAAGCCAACGCTCTCAGCCCACTGACAGCACACGTCAAGCTCAAAGCACTGACCGCAAATACTAATTTTGCGCTCATCGCGAGCATTCAAGAATAAGTATGCAGCTCTGACATATTGAATCCATCTAGATTTGGAGAAGATAATATCGGCTGACACTTTCTATTTCGGAATTAAGGCCTATGAGATAGGCCTTAATTTTTTGTATCTAATTCCAAGGCGAGCAATTTTCTTTTTGCAGTCAAACCTCCCGCATATCCGCCAATAGTGCCGTTTGATGTGATCACTCGGTGGCAGGGAACAATGATACTCACTGGATTTTTGCCATTGGCACTCCCCACGGCACGGCATGCCTTTTCGTTATGTACCCGTTTCGCCAATTCGCGGTAGGAAATGGTTTCGCCGTAGGGAATTTTTTTGAGCTCTTCCCAAACCTTTTTCTGAAAATCGGTGCCTTGCATGTCGAGCTTGATATCGAAGACAGTTCGATCGCCACAAAAATACTCGGTCAGCTCACGCACGGCATTGCGTATATGGAGAGACACTGAATCTTTTCCATCGATATCCTCGAGTTTCTCGAATTTGGGTGCATGCCAAAGCGCACCTGAAAGGCCATTCTTTGTGGCCACTAAATAAAGATCACCCACTGTCGTTTTCATTTTCCATTGTTTTTGTTCAGTCATGAGCAGTTTCCTTTTTTTGGTTCGAACTGGATCGCCACATCAAAGCCGCCAAATATCCTCGCCACGGACTCACAGCCGAAATATCAATGTCTTTGTAGAGTTTTAATTGTCGGTTAAGAATCAGATCGCTCTCAGGGAAGGCATCCGTGTGGCGCAGCGCTTTTAGGGCAATGTAACTGACAGTCCAAGGCCCAATTCCACGAATACTCATCGCTTTTGCCATAAACGCGTCGGCATCCTGAGTGGCATCGAGTGAGAGATCCCCACTTAGATAGGCACGCGCAAATAACTTTAATGTTTCCCGACGGCGCTGGGTGGTTTTGAGAGACCCGAGGTCTGTTGCTAATATGTCTTGCGCCGTTGGAAACAATTTTATCGTCTTATCTTTCCACTTGGCCTCACGACCGGCAAGACATATCAGATTTTCCACAAGCACTCGACCACGCTCAACGCTCACAAGTTGACCGAGGATTGTTCCAACGGCGACTTCAAAGGGATCCCATCCCGATGGCAATCGAATTCCGGGATAGTTCCGAATCATTTTTTTTAGCCGAGGATTTTTTTCGATAGTTGTAGCGATAACGACCGGATCGGTGTGCAAATCGAACATCGATCGCACTTTGGATATAATGATGGAGATCAGGGCCGGATTGCGCGTGTCCATCTTGAGCTCCAGCGCGCAGCGTTCAGCTCGATCACAAACAAAAAACTGAGCTATCTCTCCATTGTGCTCCATGATTCGACCATAGACGTTGTTCTCAAATGTCTCCAGCTCTCCCACTCGATGATTTTTATATGACAAATACAATCCCGCAAAATCGTAGGGAGGACGATACGACAAGTACACTGTGACCATGGGATCCGCTTCCTTCACTTTGAGGCGGCGAATGTGGCTGGGAGCACGATGAAATCGATCTTTAAATGCATCATTGAAGCGCCGAACGGACAAAAAACCCGATGCATACGCAATGTCCGTGATGGGCAAGGAGGTTTCGGCAATAAGTTTTCGCGCCAGATTCAGCCGATTGTCGAATGCCAGTTGCTTGGGAGTTTTACCAATTTCTTCCACAAAAAGCCGGCGCAAATGCCGAGCGGAAACGCCGAAACGATCTGCAAAGGTGTTCTCATCAAAATCGATTGTTTCGTGCGAGTACAAAACTTTTATTGCACGCTGAACGGTTGCTGACTTTCCAATCCAAGCCGGAGAGAACGGCGCACTCTCGGGCCGGCAGCGCAAACACGGGCGATAGCCAGCAATTTCAGCAGCACTAGCGCTCTCGAAAAACTCCACGTTTTCACGCTTGGGTTTGGCTGGGCAAATCGGTCGGCAGTAGATGCCGGTGGTTTTAACACCAACGAAAAATCGGCCATCAAATCGATGGTCCCGCGTTTTCATGGCTTCGAAGTATACATCGTTGCGCTTCATCAGTTCACTCTATAGCACATTAACACAACAACTGGCTGTTTTCGGACATTATCAGTTTTGCGCTGACTTGCGACACAAATTGACTCTATCCGCCGACTCACCCACGCTTTAGAGAAGAGCATGGTCATGTACTTTCTCCCAATCGTATTTGTTGTCGGCTGTCTGGAATTACTCTTTGTCGGATACAGGGAGTCTTCGCTCCGTTATTTGCTGCAATTTGACGCCTCGGCACGTTGGGATCTGATCTCCACCGCCATTTACTTAATCGGTGTGGACGTGATCCTGTTGAATCTCTACCTATTTGGCTTCTTTGATCAAATGATGGCCACTGCTCGCCTCAACGCTGGATTTTTATTTTTAATAAAAACATCGATTTTGGCCAATCTGGTCGTGTACTTAATTTATGATTTTTTATCCTACTGGCGCCATCGTCTAGGCCATCACTTTGACTGGCTGTGGATCTCCCATAAGTTCCATCATTCTGCGACCGAAATGAACGTTCTTGTGACGGCGCGCTCGCACCCCTTGCAGGGAATTCTACGTGAAAAAACAATTATTACATTTTTCTTTGGCTATTTGGTCTTTAACAATATCTTCTTTATTACGCACATGTTCGTAAATGTGATGTCTCATTCGAGACTGCAGGGCAATTTGGGTTTTTTTGGTCGGTATATTTTTATTTCACCCGACTATCATCACCTCCATCACGATATACGATACCAAAATAAAAATTTTAGTAACGGCCTAATTATTTGGGACCGCTTGTTCGGAACCTATCAGGCTCCAGACTCTGTGCCCCGAAATAAAATGTACGGCGTCGGTGATGCGAACTACCCGCTTCAGAACCCCTTAACTGTTTACGTCATGCCGTTTATTGATTTCACCCTCCACCCCCTGCGCACAATAAAAGACCGTTTAAAAAATCGGCGGCAACGTTCCGCACCCCTATAGATCGCTTTAAAAGTTTCGCGGACGTATCAGGTTGAGATACTCATCACTAGGATTAAAGTACTCGTTTGTCTTGCCGATACAGACCTTAGACCAACAAGCGAGGTACCACATGGATCAATATGACACAGAAGGATTACATCAGTTTTTGAGTGAAACACCTGAAAAAGGTTTGCGCAAAATGCTGGTGGATAGCAAATACACCGAAATGCATTTTAATATTCTGATGAAAGTCGTGCGCGGTTGCGATAAATCGCAGTTCGCTAAAATATTTGAAACTGGCGAATTCCCAAAAATGCGTTTTAATGACAAAGAACTCAAAATCAAAGAGAAGTTCTGGAGCGATTCAGTAAACTGCTTTCTACAAAGAGGCATTTTGTCTACTGTTAAAAAGGTTATTGCAGCGTAAGCTATCGTTTTTTATAAAACTTTTAGACACCTTGCCATAAGATCAAGATCCCGTTAAAATATAAAAATGATCAAACGGATCTTGATCTTTTTTCTTTTCGCAATAACTGCTGGCTGTCAGACACAATCTCCAACGATTGATGATATCGCTAAACAAACTGCCGAGAAAAAAGCAAAAGCACTTACAGAAAAAATCGAACAACTGCATAAAAAGTCGAATGTGCCTGCGTTGCAAGCAATTATCGTGAATCGAGGCGCCCCAGAGTTCAAATACGTTCACGGTTTACGTGCTGTCGGCTTTGAAGAGGCGGTAACCGGAGAAGATATTTTTTCTCTGGGCGTGGCTTCAAAAACGATCACCTCCATACTGATTGCACAAATGATCGATCAAAAACTCATCGACTGGAATACAACAGTGGGTAGTGTTTTCCCCAAACATAAAATGCATCCGAGCATTAAATCGCTCACTATCGAAACACTGATGGCGCACACGTCGGGTCTCGTTGAACCCGAAAAACTCAAGGTATGGCCTTCGCTCTACGATAAAAAATATTCCACAAAACGCGCTCGTGAACTGTTGGTGGAAAGCATCATCAACTCCCCTGCTCACTTTGAAAAGGGCAAAACACCAGAATACAGCAATAGCGGATACATCCTTCTCGGTTGGATACTCGAACATCTTACGAATTTTACATGGGAAGAGCTGGCACAGAATAAAATTCTTAACCCCATGGGAATGAAGAGTTGCGTCTTTGGATATTACGGCAAAGAAAAAACCGACAAGCCTAGTCAGCCCTGGCCACATCATTGGAATGGAGTCGCCTACGAGCCACTAAAATCGGATGACCCGCGCTCCGACTTCCCACCTGCTTTTGCTCCGGCTGGAAACTTGCGATGCAACACCGAAGATTGGTCTCGCTTTCTCATGGAGATGAACTACGGCGTGTTTCGCCAATCTACGTTTCTTGCAGAATCCACTTTTACAAAACTCTTTGGTACCGTGAACAGTCAAAAAATAAATCTAGCCCACTTTGCCACTTCTGAGCAAATCTGGGGCGGCGGCAACGTGTACTTTAATTTTGGAGCGCAGGAGTCCACCTCTTCGCTCAGCACGATTGTTCCACGCCGTGAAATGATCTTGATAGTGCTCACCAATGCTGGCGATAAAAATGCGTCTCGCACTTCTCAACAGGTACTCAAACTTCTCAAAGAATTTGTCGAGGACGATAAATGAGTGCAGCACTCAGGCTTTACTCGAACATCGAACACTTCTCCCATATACTCGCCACACCCTTTGAGGTACAGCGGCACATCTTGTCGATGCCTTACAATCATGAACCCGATGGTGAGACGATACGCTCCGCCGAAAGGACACTGCGTGATCACACCGGTCACTGCCTAGAAACTGCGTTCGCTGCAGCCGCCCTCCTTGAGCCGCACGGGTACCCACCATTGATTTTAAGTTTAGAGAGCAAAGATCTTATGGATCATGTGGTTTTTATATTCCGCGAGAATGGCTTATGGGGTTCCATTGGGCGATCCCGCGAAACCGGGCTTCAAGGTCGTAAACCACAGTTTCGATCAGTCCGCGATTTGATGTGGTCGTACTACGACCCTTACATTGATGATACAAGTCGATTGATCGGATACCAAATTTTCCATCTGGATGAGACTCAGGCGGATTGGCGTTACTCCGAGCAAAACCTGTGGCGCATTCAGTGGTTTCTATGTGAGGAAAAGCACATACCTATTAAGTCTTCGGACAACCGTTACAAACGGGTACAACGGAATTGGTATAAAAAAGGTTCCATCGAACATAACGACAGTTGGTGGTATTGATTCGCGTCCCGCGAAGGCCTGTTACTCTTTTGGCGAAACGCCCGAGCGCTTAACCTCTACTATACAGCGTTCAATGCCATTCGCATTCCTTGCAAGTACGGCACCCACAGCTCATCCACACTGTCGTGCTTGATATGCACGTCCATTGCCGGTATCCACTTGAGGCGCACGGGCATTTGTAATAGCGGCATCCCCGCCTCTTCCGGTGTGCGGTTGCCTTTTTTGTGATTGCATTTGTGGCATGCGGTTACAAGATTCTCCCAAGATTTTCCACCGCCGCGCGACGCAGGAAAAACGTGATCTAACGTTAAGTCCCTAAATGCAAAGGACTTACAACAATATTGGCAGAGATGCTTGTCGCGGAGGAATATATTGTCGCGAGAAAGTCGAACCGTCTGTTTGGTCCGCGGTTTAACATAAACACGCATCCTTAGAACGGCCGGAATGGCGTACGATTCAGAAATCGTATGTGCCGCAGCCTTATGCGTGACGATAATATCTGCTTTGTCTTGGAACCAAAGTAAGAATGCTTTTTGCCAACTGACAACACGAATGGGCTCATACGTCGCATTCAGTACTAAGACTCTGAAGTGTGTAAGGTTGCCTGTACACCTCCTGGCTTACTCCATTATCTCTAATCTTTTCTAAAATCGCAATACCCTAAAACGCAGATGGGAAGCCTGGCTCCAGGCTTCCCACTTTGATACACCGACCATGGTCTAGGTGCGAAACTCTCTAGTCTTTGATTTTCCAGTTGGGATTTTCAGTGCACGCTTCAGAAACTTCGAAGTCGAAGTTCTCGAGCGCCGATGCCTGTATCTCTTTGCCGTCATCGACGTTGTACTTTGGATCGTAACTGTCGGTGAGAACTTTTAGCTCGTAGTCGTTGGACTTCTTATCGAAGTTGGCAACGATACATTTACAGATGGCTTGTTTTTTATCGGCCACACCAGAAGAAATAGCGATGCAGTTTTCGAGCAGTTTCTTTTTAAGTTCGGCACGATTTACTTTTTCACCCTGAACTTTTGCAGCACTGAATGGAACAAGCAACGAAATGAGTATCAAAATAATTTTCATCATAAAATCTCCTATTGAGTGGTCGTCGTGCCAGTATTGTTGACCGCCGAACACGATTTCGCTGTATCAGAAATATCGATCACGCGCTCGGGATCAATCGTAGTTCCTGTAACCGCGATTTCAAAATGCAAATGATGACCGGTGGATAAGCCCGTGGAATTCACTTGGCCTATACGTTGACCTTTTTTAACCGTCTGCCCTTTAGAGACGTGAATCTTCCACAGATGAGCATGCCGTGTAGTGTATCCACGATTCGATATTGTTTTTCCATCTTTACCCTTAAGAGTGCTCAAATGCTCGAGATCGACGGTCTTACCATAACCGCGCATGCTGCTAGCGAGCTTCACTTTGCCGTCAGCAATCGCGTAGACATTCGTGCCCTTAGCGGCGCGAATGTCGCAACCGGCATGAAGCCGTCTTTTCTTTTTGATAGGATGTCTACGGATTCCATATTTGCTACTGCGTGTGCAATTGGAACATCCACATATGGGCATTCCAATCGATGAGCTTTTAGAGATATTGGGATCGTCGGTATCTGGTGTTACTGTTGGGAAGGTGGCGCTTGGCGATTTGTAGTAATCATGGCTATTCACCAAGTCCACATAATCTTTCCACACAAATCCCGGCGTACCCTCCGGCACCAATGTGCCCTCTATATAATTGCCGTGATCCTTGGTCATGATGATGCGCTGATCCTCTGGAAGCTCCTTGATAATGTTGTCATTACCGCGAAAATTTGCGCTCGAGCGAAAATTTACGCCATCTCCCGACACCATATACTCTTCGGCGTGAGAAACGCTAAAGCCCAAAAACACCAATAAAAACATGATTTTTGCCATACACTCTCCCGCCCACAGTATATGCCTGCGTTCTTAAGCTTGAGTAGGGTCTAGGCCAAATTGCACAACCAAAGTCTAGTTAAATTCGTGGCCGAAAGCTTACTGGCGTGTTTGTTCGGGCATCGCGTCCAATGAATCAAAGGTTTCCAACTGTATGAGCTGCAGCCGTTTGATCTCATCACGAATCTTCGCTGCTTCCTCAAAATCCAACTGCTTGGACGCCTCACGCATTTTTTCGCGCAACTTTTCCACTTGGTCGTTGATCTTTTCTGGGTGCTTAATGAACTTTTCCAAACTCGCATGTGGCTTGGTCCCAGAAACATCTTCGTACATGTCGAGCAGGCCCTGCGGAATTGCCTTCTTGATGGTTTGCGGGGTGATGCCATGTTTCGCGTTATAATCCGATTGTATTTTACGCCGACGACTCGTCTCACTCACCGCTTTTTTAATACTGTCGGTCATGTTGTCCGCATAGAGAATCACTTTGCCTTTAGAGTTACGAGCAGCGCGACCGATGGTCTGAATCAGCGAACGTTCGGATCGCAAAAAACCCTCTTTATCGGCGTCGGTAATAATGACCAAACTGACCTCGGGAATGTCTAATCCTTCCCGCAGCAGATTGATGCCGATCAATACATCGAACACACCTAAACGCAGATCCTTGATGATCTCCATGCGCTCTACAGTTTTGATATCGCTGTGTAGATATTTTACTTGCACTCCGGTCTTATCCAGATAATCGGTCAGATCCTCAGCGCTCTTCTTGGTAAGTGTTGTGATCAACACGCGGTCGCCCTCTGCGATCCGTAGTTGGATCTCTTTCTGCAGATCGGTGATCTGATTTTTAGCCGGACGAATTTCGATGATGGGATCGATCAATCCCGTGGGTCGAATGATCTGCTCAATAATCAGACCTTGGCTTTTCTCGATTTCATAATTGGCGGGAGTCGCCGACACATAGAGGACTTTGTTCATACAGCGTTCAAACTCCTGAAAGTTGAGCGGACGATTATCGAGCGCTGATGGCAAACGAAAGCCATGCTCGACAAGAGTCATTTTGCGTGAGCGATCACCGCGGTACATCCCGCCAATTTGAGGAACCGTAACATGCGATTCATCAATAAACGTAATCATGTCTTTGGGAAAATACTCGAGCAACGTCGGTGGCGCCTCGCCCGGGTTGCGCCCTGTAAAGTGCCTTGAGTAGTTCTCCACACCCTGGCAGTAACCGATTTCCTCGATCATCTCGATATCGTAGTAGGTTCGCTGCTCGAGGCGTTTGGCCTCCATAAATTTCATGTTGCTATTGAGTTCAGCCAACCGCTCCTGAAGTTCCATCTGAATGGTCTGCACTGCGATCTTCTTTTTTTCGTCGGTGCTCACGTAATGCGTTCCGGGGTAAACAGCCACTTGATCCATCTCTTGGAGAATTTCCCCGGTGAGAGGGTCGAGCCACATCATTTTGTCCACGAAGTCGCCAAAAAACTCAACGCGAATCACTTTGTCTTCTTCATAAGGAGGAAAGATATCCACGATATCGCCACGCACGCGAAATGTCCCGCGGTGGAAGTCGATATCGTTGCGCGTGTATTGAACGCGCACCAGTTCGCGCAACAAGAAATCGCGCTTAAGTTCTTTTCCATTTACTATATGAATCATCATGCCTTCGTAGGCCTCAGGGCTACCAAGACCATAGATGCACGATACCGAGCTCACGATAATCACATCGCGGCGGTCGAAGAGCGAGCGCGTGGCCGAGTGGCGCATGCGATCGATCTGCTCATTGATGGCCGAATCTTTTTCGATAAATGTATCCGAAGATGGTAGATACGCTTCTGGCTGATAGTAATCGTAATAACTCACGAAGTACTCCACCGCATTTTTTGGGAAAAGTTCTTTGAATTCCGCGTAGAGCTGAGCGGCGAGAGTTTTGTTGTGAGCAAGGACCAATGCCGGTGCATTCATCTGTTCGATCACGTGAGCCATGGTGAAGGTTTTTCCACTGCCAGTAACACCAAGAAGTGTTTGGTGGTTCTGACCCGCCTTAAAGTTTTCCACAATAGATTTGATCGCAGCTGGCTGATCACCCGCCGGTTTGTAATCGGTTACTAATTCGAAGAGCTTTTTTTCTTTTTTTGCCATACTTCCTAATTTGAATCCGCAACCCGTTCTGTCAAGGCTGCAATTGCGTGCGCGCTGAACCTGCACGAGAACTATTATGTTACTCGAACGTTACCCCTGGATCGCCGCTAAACAAAGATCCGCGCGCTTGAGCAAAGATTCTCGATGAATCAGAGGTACAAGCACCTTGAGCTCCGCACCGTGAGGCTTTCCAATCACCGCCACCCGAATCGGCATAAATAAATTTTTACCTTTTACTTGGGCTTCGTCTTTTACTTTATTCTGAAGCGCATCGAATTCCTCGGCACTCAAGAACTCTCCATGCTGACTTAAACCCTTTTTCCAAGCCTCCAGCACCGCGCGCGAAGTTTCCCAAGCGAGCGCCTCTTTCCCGTCGTCAGCGATTATAAAGTGGGAATCATCCACCGGCTTAAAGAGATTCACGCCATCTTCCAAAGTTTCCATATAGGTTTTAAACAACCCTAGCGCGCGATCGATCCATCCTTTGTCCGTAGGCACCGTAATGCCTGCCTGCGCAAGGAAGGGTTGTAGGCGCGCCCACAGCTCCTCATGCGGGAGAGCCCGCAAATGCATGGAGTTCATCCATTTGAGCTTTTTTTCATCAAATACCGCACCCGCAGGATTGAGGCGCGTTTCCGAAAATGCCTGAATCAGCTCAGGAATGGAATAGATCTCGCGATCATCCGACGGACTCCAACCCAGAAGCGCGAGAAAGTTTAAAAGCGCCTCCGGCAAGTAGCCGCGTGCTTTGTACTCGTTGCAACTTGTAGCGCCGTGGCGCTTGCTGAGTTTTTGGCGATCTTCGCCCAACACCAAAGACAAATGCCCAAACTGAGGAAATTTGTATCCAAAAGCTTCGTACAGCATTTGCTGACGGAGAGTATTGCTCAGATGTTCCTCGGCGCGAAAAACATGAGTGATGCCCATCAGCGCATCGTCGATCACGCAGCAAAAATTATAAACTGGCATACCGTTCGAACGAAGCACAACAAAATCACCCACCATGTCGGAGGGAAACTTGACCTCGCCGCGCACCAGATCCTGCAAAATGTAATCGCGGATATCATCCACACGAAAGCGCACCGCCGCTTTTTCACCTTTAGCAATGCGCGCTCGCGCATCAGTCAGCGAAACCATGGGCTCCGGGCGTGGAGTGCGGTGGCTACCATCAGCCACAGCTCTGGCTTTTAAAGCTTCGAGCTCCTCATCGGTACGGAAATCAAAATACGCTTTGCCCGATTCCAAAAGTTTTTCAGCATGCTCTTTATAGATGGGCGCGCGCTCACTTTGTTTGTAGGGAGCATGTGGACCAAAGCTTTTGCGCGTGACAGGATCCACACCTTCATCCCATTTAAGCCCGAGCCAGGTGAGATCCTCGATTTGCATTTTGAGAGCGTCTTCAGTGCTGCGCTCGAGATCTGTGTCCTCGACACGCAAGATGAATGTGCCACCGTGTTTTTTAGCAAACAGATAATTAAACAAAGCTGTCCGCGCGCCACCCACATGCAGGTAACCAGTAGGACTCGGGGCAAAGCGAACACGAACAGACATGGTGAGCTCCTTTTAGAGGGCAAAAATAAAAGTCCCAGCATACAGCACAGGCACCACCATGTCAGTCTTAGCGCAGTGAATACAAAATAAAAAAGCCGCCCTTAACTTGTAAGTGCGGCTTTACCCTCTTCTTGCCTGTTTTCAAGCAAAAAACATGTTTTAAATTTTAATACTAAATTCCGAAAATTGCGCGAACGTCTTCTTGCTCGGAAAGCTCGGTCGTTGACGTGGCCAACGACAGCTCTTTAAAAAGTAGCGAACGGGCCGTATCGAGCATCTTGCGCTCACCAAAGCTCAACTCTTTGTCGACGCGGAGTAAGAACAAGTCGCGCAGAACTTCGGCGATTTCGTACACTGATCCAGTTTTGATCTTTTCCATATACTCGCGATAGCGGCGATTCCAGGTTTGGTTGTCGATCTTAATGTTTTTTTGTTTAAGGATTTCGAGCACTTTACCAGCCTCATCTTTAGAAATGATCGGGCGCAATCCTACGTTTGTAACGTTGCTCTTAGGAACCATGATCTTCATTCCAGATTCCAAAATACGAATGGAATAGAAAGTTTGCTTTGAACCCATGATCTCTTTTGTTTCGATCGCGGTAACCTCGCCGACGCCATGGCCTGGATATACAGCATTGTCGCCAACTATGAATTCAAAGGAAATGTTCATCTAGTTCCTCCTGCAGGAAAAGAGTATGTATCACTTTTGACACATTAAATCAAACACCCAGTTGATTAGATAGACTGCGTGTAAAGATTACAAAAGTATAGGAATTTTAGGCATTTAGCTGCTAAGCGCTCAATATGTTTAGTCTCTGTGAAGCGAAACTTTTCTTTTGCAATATGGAGGCCCAACGATAAAAATTTGCCGATGAAAATCGCTATTGCAGGTGCCACCGGTTTTATCGGACGAAATCTCATCCAAATGCTCCTCGACACCACAGAGCACTCCGTGGTGGTGTTGTCGCGAAACCCGGGCGAAAGCCAGTCGCCGCGTATCGAAGTGCGCAGTTGCGATTTGTATTCGCTCATCGAAGCCGAACATGGCCTCGATGGCTGCGACACTGCAATTTATCTCGTTCACTCCATGGCCCCGCGAACATCGCGGCTGGCACAGGGGAACTTTCGCGACTTCGATTTTCTACTCGCCGATAATTTCGCGCGTGCTGCTCAAAATAGAGGAGTCAAGCATATCATTTACGTGAGTGGAATCGTGCCAATGGACGCTCAACTCTCGCGCCATCTCGAGAGCCGCTACGAGGTGGAGCAGACTCTCGCTTATCGCGAGATTCCACTCACCACTTTGCGCTGCGGATTGGTCATTGGCACTCAAGGTTCGTCGTACCAGATTCTCGATCGCCTGATCGATCGCCTACCCATCATGATTCTTCCGTCGTGGATGAATACGCGCACACAAGTGGTCTATGTGAAGGACTTGGCGCACATTATCATCGAATTTATCAATGAGGGGCCATCAGCGTTCGGCAGTTATGATATTGGCGGGCCCGAGGTGATCACTTACAAACAGTTGATGCTCGCAATTCAAAAACTCAAACACAAACGCACGCGCAATGTGGCCGTTCCCAATATTCCTCTGCGCCTTTCGCGGTGGTGGGTGCAGATGATCGCCGGCGCACCTAAAAGCTTGGTGTATCCTCTGATTGAGAGCTTGCGGCACGAGATGATTTGCAATGGTGAACACCGCCTTCCGCGGTGGATAAAACAGCCCTTCACACCTCTCGACGAGGCACTCAAAAATATCCAAACTGATAAGCGACCAAAGTTACCGGTAAAGTTTGACCGTGAAAAAGTGCAAGTGCTGACCGAAGTGCAATCGGTGCAGCGTCTGTGCCTGCCGGCCGGCTGGAATTCACGCGATGTTGCCACCGCGTACCTGGAATGGCTTCCCAATTTTTTACGCACGTGGATTTATGCCAAGAGAGAAATGAACAACGCGTTTTTTTACTTTTACTTCTGGCGCAAACCTCTTTTAGTTTTATCTTTGAGTGTGGAGCGCAGCTTTAAAGAACGACAGATGTTTTTTATCACTGCAGGCTCACTGGTCAATGTCACCACCCGCGGGCGTCTGGAATTTGTGGAGGGCACCGACAAAACATTCGTCGTTGCCGCTATCCACCGCTTTAGTCCCAAACTCCCATGGTACATCTACCGCTTCACGCAAGCCATCGTCCACGTGTGGGTGATGAAACGCTTTCAGGCCTATCTCAACTACAAAAATAAAACCGGCAGTGCTCCGAAAGGCTAAAAAGCGCGCCCCCCTTTTTTGTAGCTACAATGCGTAAATGAACGCTCAAGCGACATTTACGCATTGTAGCTACAAAAAAGGGGGGCGCGCTTTTTAGCTGAGGTTGGCTTCTTGAGCGGTGAGCTGCGCTTTGAGGCTTTGATGATAGTGTTCTTTGAGTTTGGGATCGCGATCGACGAGCTCGAGAGCGGCGGCGCGGGCCTGTTCGAGAATGGGAATGTCGCGCACCAGATTGGCAAGCTTAAAACCGGGCATTCCAGACTGGCGCACGCCGAGGAACTCACCCGGGCCGCGCAGTTCTAAATCGAATTCGGAAATTTTAAAACCGTCGTTAGTACGCTCGAGAAAACTCACTCGCTCCACAGCCTCTGGAGATTTGGCATAGCCCATCATCAAAACACAATAGCTCTTATGCTCACCGCGCCCCACGCGACCGCGCAGCTGGTGCAATTGTGCGAGCCCAAAGCGCTCGGCATGTTCCACCCAAATAATATTGGCGTTTGGAACATCCACACCCACCTCGATCACAGTGGTGGATACAAGGACATCGAGCTTGTGGTCGCGAAAGTCGGCCATAACTGCATCTTTCTCCTCGTTCTTCATACGGCCGTGGAGTAAGCCAACGCGAAACTTCGCAAAATCGATTTTTAGTTTTTCGAACTCGGTGATAGCGGATTTGAGATCGATCTTCTCGCTCTCTTCCACCAGAGGAAAGATGATGTAAGCCTGACGGCCCTTTTCCAGATGCTCTTTGATAAATCCAACCACTTGTGTGCGTTTGGATTGATAGGTCACGCGTGTGACGATGGGTTGACGGCCAGCGGGCATTTCGTCAATCGCCGAAACATCGAGATCCCCGTACACTGTCATCGCCAGGCTGCGCGGGATGGGTGTTGCTGTCATTAAAAGAAAGTGCGGCGATTGGCCCTTTCCGCGCAGGATCGCCCGTTGCTCGACGCCAAAGCGGTGCTGTTCGTCCACGATCACTAATCCCAATGTATCAAATTGAACGGCCTCCTGAATCAGTGCATGAGTTCCCACAACCAATTTCACTTTGCCGCTCTTAACATCGGACAATGCCTCGCGCTTGTCCGCGGATTTCATGTTGCCGGTGAGAATCTCTACTGAAATATTTAATGGTTCGAGATATTTCTTAGCGTTCTTAAAATGCTGTTGGGCCAAAATTTCAGTGGGCGCCATCATCGCCACTTGCTGCCCGGAGGAGATGGCGTGCAGAGCAGCAATGAGAGCCACCACTGTTTTACCGCTACCCACATCCCCTTGTACAAGGCGATTCATCGCGCTCGCCTTTTGAATATCGGTTTTGATATCGACCAAAACCTTTTTTTGCGCGGAGGTGAGCTCAAAGGGCAAACTTTTACGGAATGCTTCTTCCCAATCCTGATTGATCTGAATGGGAACGGCCTTGATGTCGCTCAAGCCCTTTTTGCGCGAGGCCAAAATCATTTCGAGCAAAAAGAACTCGTCAAAGATAATACGGCGCTGAGCCTCTGTCGTCCGCTCCAGGTACGCTGATGCGCGATCGATCTTGGGATTGTGCAACTCGTAGAGCGATTCGCCTTTGGGTGCCAGATTGTACTTTTGCCGGAGCCACGTCGGCAGAGTTTCAAACGGATCTTCTTTGGAGTTGGGTTTAAACTCCATACTGGCGAAGGCGGCCTTGATAGTGCCAGCTAATTTTTTAGAGGTGAGGCCTTCGGTTTCCGAATAAATCGGGAGCAACTCATCCTGTTCGATCTCCTGGCCTTCTTCTTGAATCTCGGGATGATGAAACTGCAGTTCATTGCGATAGGTGATGACCTTACCCACCACGCGCACTTCCGCCCCTGGCTTGAAGCGCTCAAAGTAGCCGCGATAGGGAACGCGAAAAAATTTGCAGTGAATGGCACCAGAGCCATCGCGCACAACCACATCGTAGATTTTTCGACTAGACTTACCGATAGGTATTTGTGAAACGCGTACAATCTGCGCACGCAGACCCACAAAGTCACCGTCCTTAAGGGACGCGATGTTGCGAGCGGCTCTACGATCCTCGTAACTGCGCGGATAGAACTCTACCAGGTCGCGGAGGGTGCTTATACCCTTTTTGCGCAGGAGTGCTGCGATCTTTGGCCCTACCCCTTTAACGTACTGAACTGGCGTATCGACACTCATTGCCATCCTGTTTTTATAGACAGATCTCTACAAACTGGCAAACTAATAGAGTGGAGCAGAACCCCTATTTTCAAATTCGTGTCGGCGTTCTTCGCGAGGGCGTAGCTCTTCCCTTTGACGTTTTCGTTCAGCTCGGAAATCGCCATGTTCACTACCTCAAGCAGGGCGACTCCCTCACGCCGGACAAAATCTCAAAGTTTAAAGACTCCGAACAATTTTTTATTCCTCTGGATCAGCGCGCCGCCTTTAAAAAATTTATTTTTGAATCGATGAACTCAGAAAGCGTGCCCGTCACGGCGAAAGCGCGCATTCTGCGCGACACCTCGCTCTCTTTGGTGGAAGAGATCTACGAAAAAAAGGATATCGGTGAAGCACTGAATGATTCCAAAGAAGTGGTGACCAATTTGGTGAGCCTCATGGAATCCAATCCAGAGAGTATCGACGATTTAGTGCAACTCTCTAGCCATGATTTCTACACCTACAATCACTCTCTCGATGTGGGTGTGTACTCCATGGGAATTGGTAAACTGATCGGTTACAATGGTGAAGATCTGGTAGAGCTTGGACGTGGTGCCCTTTTTCACGATATTGGCAAAAAGTGGGTGGATGCCGAGATTATTTGCAAAAAAGGTGCGCTCGACGATGTGGAATGGGCACAGATGCAGCGCCATCCTGAGTTTGGATTAAAGATTTTATCAGGGTACGACGTCACCGAAGCCATTCGCGCTTGCTGTTTCGAGCACCATGAAAGCTTTCTCGGTAACGGCTATCCGCAGGGCCTCGATGGACCATCCATCCACCCCATGGCACGCATAGTGGCCATCGCCGATACCTTCGACGCACTCACCACTCAGCGCTCCTACAACAAGCCTATGACTCCCAAAGATGCGTTGATTTTTATAACCACTAAAATTAAAGACAAATACGATCCAGAGATCCTCAAGGCGCTCACCGCACTGGCTGACGGTTTAAGTTAGTATCTGCTTAAAATTACCATTGCACCCATCGAGCTAGCGTTTTAGGATTAATTTACAAAGAGGTGTATATGAAGAATTTAGGTCTACTTGCCCTTGCCGTTTTAATGTTTGTCGGCTGCTCCAGCACCGAAGAAGTGTCGACCGATGCTCTTCGCGCTCCGTTTGTTGAGAACAAAACCGAAATCGACAATTGTTATCTGAAAGTGATGCGCAAACAGCCCGATATTGGCGAAGGCACTGCAGAATTCAAATTCATGATCAACGAAGAAGGCAAAGCCGCAAAAACCATCTTCATGAAGAAGCGTTCGACGCTTTCGAACAAGCTGCTCAACGCGTGTATCAAAAAAGCCGTGCACTCTTGGACTTTCCCGTCTGGCAAAGCCATCGACGTGGTTTACCCGTTCACATTCGAAAAACCAGCCTCTTCTTTAGGCACTGAGTCCACCGCTGCAAAACCGGCCGCAAAACCTGCCGCCCCTAAGCCTGCTGAAAAAGCAGCCACTCCTGCTCCCAAAAAAGAGGAGCCGGCAGCGGACGAGCCCAAAAAGAACAGTGAATTGGACGTTATCGACACGTCCCCACCGGAGGATGAGTCCTACTCCGATGAAGAGTCCACACCCGTAGAATAGGTGATTTTGCGGGCACGTTTGTGGGCGCGAGCTCACACAGACGGCCCCCCGCTCAGTGCACTTCCGTAGCGGAGGTGCCAATTTTCAAAAAAGAAAGCAATCCTCAGCATTTGCGTATCGGAAGTGCTGCCTTAAGAAAACGAATCTGATCCCCGCCAAACACTTGCCCTAAACCACGAAAACGCATATATAAATCAGTTCTACTCGCTATGGTGGCCGTAGCTCAGTTGGTAGAGCACCGGATTGTGATTCCGGTTGTCGCGGGTTCAAGCCCCGTCGGTCACCCCAATTTCGTCTCTAGCATTTCACTCTTAGAGCACCAGACCCGCTCTACTCCCCTCGCAACCACTGCATTTCTGCTCGTTATGGCGTGCACATGCACCGGATCCTTGCGCCACGTCCGCTTCGGAATTTTTTTCAATGGTAGTTTGCTTTTTTTCATCGCGATGAGTTCTCGCCAATAATCTGTCACTTCTCACGTATAACAACGCTATCTCGAATGTTAAAAACTACGGAGGTTCTTTTGAGAATCGTAAATTCGCTATTATTAGTGGTCTTCCATGCTTTCGCAAGCACGGCTGTTGCGGAACCTAAGACGGCTGACAGTGCCGGTACCCAGGGCGCGGTAGATGTTGCAGTTACCTGTGAGCAGTTTTCCGAATTTAAAAAGTACAATACTGTGCTCTGCGCCTATGTCGCCCAACTGACAGAGGCCCACGAAAAAGTGATGGTTCCTCGATATCTCGCCTGTGCCTACCCGAGCATTCGTAAAGACTTGAGCCTTTGTCCCGAACAAGAAGTGGCGACGATGGGTTTACCGGACCTTCCTTACTTGCTCGATACGCCAACGTGGCCCGTGAACATGAAACCTGTGCTCACAACAGTGAACGGTAAAGCACTCAACGAAGTTTTAAAAATGCACGAAGCGCTGTTCAGCAACCAATACGACGTCAGCAAGTACTGCGTGTCTAAAGACGGCGACCTCCAGAAAAATGATCGCATTCTTTGCGGACCGTTCGTTGAAAATTTGAATCTTGTGGATGCGGCAAAAATGCCCTCCCATGATATGAACATCCTCGTGGCTTTTGCCTCGGGCTCGACGGCTGTAGATACGGATTCTCAGTGGATGTTGGACCGCGCTGTGGTCGATGCTTTGAGCCAGTACAAAGCAACAGTTGAGGCACTCCATATTCCGTTCAACATCGCAAAAGTAAAACCGACTCGCATAAAAATAGTTGGCCGCGCCGATGCCAATGGAAACGCCGACACCAACAGATCTTACTCCGAACAACGTGCCGATTCCACAGCTACCGCCGTAAGATCCGTGCTCAACGGTATGGGCGTTGCGATTCCCGAAAACGCGCTCATTATTGACTGGGTGGGATCGGATGAATCCTACTGCTCTGAGGAATATGGCACAGCAGTTTGCCGCACCGAAGACGCTTACGGTAATTTTGTGAGTGGCCGCACCGGCTGGAGAGTGGCTTCTGGGGCTAATGATCGTTGTTACAATGACGAATATGGAAGAAACGGCTGGCACCATCCCATAAAAAAAGTGTGTGATGCCTCTGACCGCAGCTCACGCGTAGAAATACATTTTGAATTTGAACTGGTGGATCTCAAAGATGCGGAGATCAAAAAACTGCGGGCCCGCCTCGAAGAGCTCAAGGCGCTCCAACAAAAACAAAAGCCGTTAACCATTCACCAGCGATAACATTTGAGGACGAGCACTATGAAACTTTCAATTTTTGTTCTGTTACTACTAGCCACTCTCAATGCCGGAGCTCAAAGCGAAGCTGGGGCGTCCGATGCCTTTAAGGTGGATGTCTATCAGGTTTGCCAACATTTTGAAGATTTTAAAAAACTCAATATAGTTCTATGTGCAGCGGCGGAACAGCTGCGCGCCACGAGCGCGCCCCTCAAGATCGATAAAGAATTAGCCTGCATTTACCCCAGCCTTCGCGACGACGAGCGCGTTTGTCCCGCAAATGAGCTGGAAAAAATGGAATTACCTGAAGTTCCTTTTTTAAAGGGAGAACTTCCTGTTTGGCCTGTTGGTCAGGAGCCAGTTTTACTCAAAGTGAATGGTAAAGCGCTCAATACGACGCTTCCGATGCACTCTTCGTTTTTTAACGACGAGTTCGATCTGGCAACCTCTTGCAACTCTCAAGACGGCGACCTGAGAAAAACGGATCGTATTTTGTGCGCGCCGTTTGTCGCGGATCTGGCCCTCGCCGACGCCGGCAGGTACGACGGCGATCCCCGCGACCTGATCATCGCGCGATTAAAAAAGCAGATTCAAAAAATAGAGGCGGAGCTGGCAAAACCAGAGCCGGTAGTGGAGCAAACCACCGAAGTGAACGATCGGCGCACAAAGGACGATGTGTCCACTGTGCCTCCAGAATCCAAACCAAAACAGTTAAAAGTGTACGGGCTCGAATAGATTCACCGCGCGTACGTTTAGTTTTCTACACAATTACACCTCACCCCGTTCATTTGTTTTTCAGAGCACTTTGTTAAAATAGAACCAAACACTCACCGGGGAGGTCCTATGAAGCTTTTCGCAGTTACACTGATCGCACTATTTTCCTCTGCTGCTTTTGCAGCCAATCAGTCCAAATACACCAGCGTGCACGAAAACGCCTGCGTCACTATTGAGGACTCTAAACTCAATCCCAATTCTGAAATCGATTACTACACAGGTTATTGCAAAGGCTTTAACGAGTATGCCGTGGTGATCTCAGGAAGTGATTTGCGCTACAATCTTTCTCTGTTGTATCAGGGTAACGAAGTAAAATTCCCCGCTCCTCAAGGTTTTTACGGACCAGGATCGAACAACATTGAATGGCGTGGAACAGTGAACAAAGATGGTTCACTCACACAGTTTCATTCGTTGATTTATAGACTCAACATTGAGTACGTCGGTGCCAACGGCAACTCTGTTCAGGAAGATCACTTGTACGTCGTTCGTCTTGCAGGTTTAAAATCGTGCGTGATTGGCGATATCGGACCAGTAGCAAATATGAATGTAGAGGCGCGTAAGATTGCTGATAATTTAGCACTGACATGCCCTTAAAAAGCGCTCCATGATTGAGTCGAATTTTAGAGGCGCTTTGCACCTTTAAAATTCGACCTGCATGCCCAGTTCAATGACCTGCCCGCGCGGGACGTTGTAAAAGATTATGGCCGAATCGGAGTTTTTCAGCATCCAGCCGAAAAGGCGTTCGCGCCAAACGGCCATCCCTTTATTGTTATCCGCAGCGATGATTGTTTCTCGCCCAACGAAGAACGTGGTGTCTTCTACCTCCAGCGGCATTTTCATTCGTCTGAGAATAACTATGATATCGTTGATATCTGGCTGCTCCATAAAACCGAAACGTGCGAGGACGCGGTAGAATTCGTTACCGAGATCGATAATCTCCAATCTTTCGGTTTTTCTTAAATGCGGTACCTCTTCCATCACTATAGTGAGGAACACATTGCGCTCGTGCATATTTTTGTTGTGCTTTACGTTGTGCACCAAAGCGATCGGTAAGCCGGTAGGATCCGCAGTCATAAACACTGCCGTACCGGGAACGCGAGCCGGCGGAGCCGCATGCACAAATTCAATGAACTTATCGAGCGGCATGGTTTTACTCTTTATAAAATCACTAAGAATCGTTCGCCCGCGTTTCCAGGTGGTCATCACTGTAAAAACAATAGCCCCCAGCGCTAACGGGAACCAACCTCCGTGATGAATTTTCAATAAGTTCGCACTTAAGAAAATGAGATCTACAATCACCATAAGCACAAAACCCACGCCCAAAAACACCGGATGCCAGTTCCACAACTTCCAGGCCACTGTACAAGCGAGGACTGTGGTGATGAGCATGGTGAGCGATACGGCAATGCCATAAGCGGCCGCCAAGTTGCTCGATGTTTTAAAAGAAAAAACCACCCAAACTGTAAGGCCAAATAGCAGCCAGTTCACTGACGGTATGTAGATCTGCCCCATCGTCGACTGGGACGTATGAACGATTTTTAATCGTGGCAAATAACCAAGATGTATGGCTTGTTGAGTGAGCGAGAACACTCCCGTGATCAGCGCCTGTGAGGCGATCACTGCGGCCAGGGTTGCTAGCAGCACCATCGGGTACACGCCCCACGCAGGGACCAAATGGAAAAATGGATTTGCGGCTGCTTGAGGTTGCACCAAAAGAAGGGCTCCCTGCCCTAAATAATTTAAAAGCAATCCTGGAAAAGCGATGAAGTACCACGCTCTACGTATGGGACCCGCGCCGAAGTGCCCCATATCCGCGTACAATGCTTCCGCTCCAGTGACGGCTAGGAACACGGCGCCTAAAACCAAAAACGATTCTCTCCCATGATGAAGAATAAAATCTAGAGCATAATAAGGATTTATGGATTCTAAAACTTGCGGCGCCAGAACTATACCAGAAACACCCAGCACTCCCAAAGATAAGAACCAAATAAAGATCACTGGTCCAAATATAGCTCCGATCGTCGCTGTGCCATGGTACTGAAACCAAAACACAACCATCAAGATAAGAATAGCAATGGGCACCACATACGGCTCAAAGAAAGTGGTGGCCACATTGAGACCTTCTATGGCTCCCAAAATAGTGACGGCTGGTGTAATGACACCGTCACCAAACAAAAGTGCGGCACCAAACAAACCCAAGAGAACTAGAGGTGCTTTATTGAATTTTTTCGTGGATTTGAGAGAGGAGATCAATGCGGTGAGCGCCAACACTCCGCCCTCACCCTTGTTGCTCGCCTTAAGGACAAAGACTAAGTATTTTAGTGAAACCACCAGAATGAGCGACCAGATCATCAGCGACAAGACTCCCAAAACGTTGAGAACGTTCACCGGAACTCCCGAGTGCCCGAACGCCTCGCGAATGGCATAGAGCGGACTCGTTCCAATATCGCCGAACACAACGCCAAGTGCTGCTACTACGAGTGAAACCTGTGTGGTATGTGCTTCTGTTTTCATCGATAACTCCAACTGCGACCAATAGTATTCGTCTTTTCTACTCTAACTTAAGCCTGTAACCAACGCCGGATTCATTTTCGATCAGGTCACCACTACCGGCGCAAGCACTCTCCATCTTTTTTCGAATCTGACCAAAATACACCCGCAAGTAATGATTATGTTCCACAGAGTTCGGCCCCCAAACATCGTTGAGTATGGTACGATGGGAAACCACCTTGCCAGCGGAGTCCATGAGAACTGCGAGCAACGCAAATTCTGTTGCGGTCAGTTTGATTTCAATTCCGCCCACTTTTACACTTCGACCCGGCCGATCGACCTCGAGCGGCCCCGTTTTAAAAACGGCCTCTGGAGGAGCGCCACTGACGTGTCGTAGCGCCACTCGCAAACGCGCCAAAAGCTCTTGAACTCCGAATGGCTTAGTTAAATAGTCGTCCGCACCGGCATCGAGCGCCGCAACTTTATCGTTTTCACTGTCGCGAACGGTAAGAAAAAGCACAGGTGTTTTTGTCCACTCCCTTAAGTTTTTAAGTACATCGATACCTGTCATATCGGGCAAACCAAAATCTAAAATGATCAAATCAGGCCGATGGGCGATCACTGATTGAATGCCGCTGCCTCCAGTAAATGCCTCTATCACCGTATAGCCGTTCGCTTCGAGCGTGTGGCGCAAAAATCGCGCTACGGAAACTTCGTCCTCTATCACTAGTATTTTTGATGGGTGCACGGAATTCATTGCACGGCCTCTTGCAATATTTGCGGTGGTTTTTGTGTCGGTAGCTGTACTTCGAACACCGAACCCACGTCGGCGCCCCGGCGAGCCGATATTTTTCCACCGTGAAGTTCGGTAATGGTCTGTGCAATGGCCAGACCCAATCCCAATCCTCCCGTCGGCGTACCCGGCACGCGATAAAACTTTTCGAAGATCTGCAGTTGAAGATTCTCGGGTATTCCCGGACCGCTATCGTGAACTAAAATCGAAGTGTGACTAGAATTTTGTGTGAGTTCAACGCGAATAGAGGCAGAGTCAGGAGAATATTTTATCGCGTTGAGCAGTACTTGTCCTACAGCGTGGCTCAATAATTCAAAATCGCCTTCGATCAGAATGGAATTGGTTTTTACAACCTGCACATGGCGATCGGCAATGTCGGAGGCTAGTGCGGACGTCACTGAGGCTATCAACTCTTCGGCGTCGAACCATTCCTTCTTGAGTTGCAGCGATCCACGTTGAAACCGCGAGATGTCCAATAAATTCTCCACCACACGATCGAGTCGCGTGGCGGAACGCACGAGCTCATCGATCAGCGCAGCGCGCGCCACACCATCACTCCACGTTCTCTCATCTTTAAGTGCCGTTGCGGTACCAATAAGCGCGGTGATCGGCGTGCGCAGCTCGTGAGATACGGAGTTTAAAAGCGTTTCTTGCAATGTCTCCGAAACTTTAAACATTTTTGCGGTTTGCACCGCTTCACTCAAAAATCCGCCAATCAGTGCGGTGATAAAAAAGGAAACCACCATCATGATATCCTCAGTGGAACTGATCGCAAACGTGAGCGTCGGGGGAATAAAGATAAAATTCCAAACAAAAGCCGACACTACAGCCGCAAAAAAAATCGGCCCCCTGGATGCTGTTGCCGAAACCAAAAGAATCCCAAGCAAAAACAACGAACCCAAAGCGCGATAACCGAGGTACGGGAGCATTGCCCAATTAAAAATCGAAACCCCGACGACGAATGTGAAGGTGATGACGTAGGATTTCAGTAAACTGTATTTGGCTGAGAACTTTTTCATAATTTGAGTTGGGAAATCATAAATAGCACCATTGATAGTTGCTGGCATCCATCTTCTGAAATACAGCTCCCGTTTCCAAAAATCCAATCTTCCCCCTATAAGCGAATAAGGACCGCTAAGTTGATACGGCTTTCCGACTTTTCCAAATCGGGCGCCCATCCTGCAACAGCCGAACCCGGAGGCCCTTGATTGCCATTAGGAGGTGTGACTCCACCACGGCCAGCGAAGTAGGGAACATTGCTTTCGCGATGAATAAACTCAATGCGATATGTAATCGCTTGCTTTGGCATGTAGTCAAATGTGATCGAACTGTCCCAAGCGCGAAAGGAGTCATTGGGTGCCGCAGAAAATGAAGCGCTCCCACTGCTTGCCGTGGCGCCGTTGATCGGTGGCACTAGAACCAAGTAGCGGCCGGGATTGTTGATCATTCCGCCACCAATTGTGACAGCGTATTTGTCTTGCTGAAACCAAATTCTGTTGTAGGCCATCAGTCCCAAGAAATATTGGTCGGAGCAGCCCACTCCTCCACCAGTCTCGCAACCTCCATCCAATGTGAGCGAAAACGCGGCTTTGCTGACGACGTTGGCTGGGGAGTCCATGTACTTGACCTGCAGGCTCGAATCGGAATGAATGCGAGTGCGTTTTTCGATGCCTAAAGTGTCGCTACCGTAGTAGTTGTTGGTCACCATACTGAGATACCCCTGCGGGCGCCATGCAATCTGAAAACCCGAACCAGGCATCTCGTGGTACATACCGTAAGATTGCCATCCATTAATGAGCCACACTTCCACCTTGAGCCTATCCGTGGGAAACATCTGCAAGCGCGCGCCATTAAAAAACCATGGCGTGTTGGCCGACACATACGACATTTGATATATCCAGTTGTCGTAGTTGTAGTAACTGCAAAGTCCAATGTAGGACATAAAAATTCCAAAATCCAAATTGATTCCATGCCACTTGTCCCAGTGGTATCCACCGTATGCTTCAGAGAGGTAACGATAGGCATCAGCTATGTTCCATTGACCGCGTGAAGGACTGGCGTCGTTACGCGGAGTCATGGTGGAGTACATTCCAAACTGGGTCATCACCCGTGCGCGCACATTGTCGTAATTAAAATCGCCGCCGACACCGAGGTGCTGGAGTTGTACTTCGCCCGTGCGGCCGGCGTTGGAGGAGCCGACCAATGTGTGATCAGATGGACGATGAAACTGATGCACATAATTGGCATCCAGGGAAATTTGGCCGGTAAAATATTGCGTCTTGAGAGGATAGTCGGTTTGTCTGCTATTGCCGTTGAGCCAGGTGAAATCAGCAAATGAAAAAGGCTCCGCAGAGCGGTCGTCAGCGAAAGCCATAGAGCCATTGAGGAAATAGCAAAAACAAATAACAAGTAGCTTCAGTCGCGGTACACGCATTCCAACCCATCCCAGATACATTCGATTCAATCGTGCCAGAGCGCGCGCAAGGATTTCGTCAAAACTTGCAAGGAAAGCGTAAAGAAAAAGTAAAGATCGAGCTGTGCCCCAAGCGCAATGGTTACGGCCGTTTGTCAGTTCGCGTCCACCGTACGGTTCCATTGTGGTCCAGCTGGGCGTCTTCCGCTTTACTGTGCATACATTCCCAATAAAATAGTCCCATGAGGAAAAAAGCTATCGGTATTTTGAGTGTGATCGTCGTGATAGCCCTGGTCTACTTTACGCAAAAAAGAACCCCCTCACGGCCCACTGAGATAGAGACTCTGAGCGAACCGAGCGAAAACAGCATCACTGCCATCATGCCAGCGGAGCGAGCCACCAAAACTTCTCAAGATGATCTAAAAACAGCGCCCCCGCCTCCCCTGCCGCCGGTAATTACCATGAATGATGTTCTTTCTATGGCGCAAAAGGACCGCCTGTGCATCAGCGAAGAGCACAACATCGCGCTTACGGATGCTTACAAATTTAATAATGAAGAACAGCGAAAACATTTACTTTTAAAGTCGTTAGCGACAGCAAATAAAAAACCGGTAGATCCGTGCATCATGGCGCTTCTGACTCGCGAAAAAACGCACGCACTCCGCTGGGCTCAAAAAAACAATTCTAATGTGTGTAAGTTCATTCGCGCACTGGTGTACACCGACCAGATGCAACTGCTCACATCGGAGAACGGCCCTGCGGCTTCACCGTCCCACCTGCTTCGCGGCTTGAACCTCTTGGACGAGTTGCAAAGTTCAGATCGTAACAATGGCATATATTCATTTTTTAAGGTCTCTCCATTGATGGCGTTGGGCCAACAGGCTGAAGCCGAGACCGCAATTTTACAGTTCTTTAGAGCACACTCGTTTGATAGCCCCTTGCGGTCCCTAGAAATATCTATTCGTGAACTGGGGCGACCCAATGGAACATCTCTCGTGCTCGCTGTCGAAATCTACTCGGCCGTGGACGGCCCCGAGTTTGCGAAAGCGAGCACTCTCATAAAGGACTGGCTCGCGGCGAACCGCAGTGAGGACACCGTGATGTGGGCGGAGAGATGGCTTGCCACCTTAGATCGCCTCATTAGTGCAAAGGCCTCAGAACCTTTTGTATCCACCATAGAAACTGCAGCTCTTAAGGGAATTTCGCGAACCATTGCGCAGAACGATGCCCCCCATCTCCTAGAAAACCCGATCTTCGATCAGGAGCAGTGGGAGAAAGTCTTCAATCAGTTGACCCGAGTCGGAGGTGAAATGAGCTGGGAGCCTCAAGACACCTGTCACAATCTGCACAGAACGGCCACTCACAACCATCCCCACTTCTTTAAAAACTTACGTGATCAGCAGAGGCGTATTTCCGCTTACCAATAGCTCCTCTGCTGCCTATCTAACGAGCAAGATTGGAGCGACTTTATCATTTATGGAATTGCCGCATGTTAACTTTAGTGGGTCTCGTTTTTCGTCTAATCTGACCTACCTAAACATGAGGTAGAATGCCACGGTCATTTTTTGAAAAATCATCCCAGGAAACGGCAGCGCTTGCGCGTGCCATCGACTGGAAAAACCACCCGCTGGGCGAACCAGAAACGTGGCCAGCCACTCTGCGTGTGACACTGGGTATTCTTTTTAACACCCAACAACCGATGTTCTTATTTTGGGGCAAAGAGTATTACTGCTTCTACAACGATGGCTACATTCCCATACTGGGCCGTTTGAAACATCCCTCATCCATGGGAAAATCGGCAAAAGATGTTTGGGCCGAGATATGGGCGGTGACTTATGAACTCATCGAAATTGCCGAGCGCGGCCAATCCAGTTGGTTTGTGGATCGCATGATACCGGTGAGTAAAAATGGAGTGGAGACTGAGTCCTACTTTACCTACGGATATTCTCCCGTTTATTCTGAAGAGGGCGTTATTTGCGGTGTTTTTGTATCGGCGTCCGAAACCACATCCTCTGTGATTTCAGCCCGAAATTTAAAGCTCGCTCATGAGCGAGCACAAGAGGAACAGCAAAAAGCAGAGTTGGCGCGTGCCCAGCTGTATGAGTTCTTTATGCAAGCGCCATTTCCAATGACATTGCTTTTAGCTCCCGACCACACGTTCGCGGTGGCGAACCCCCCGTATGAAAAGATGGTGGGGCGCAAAGTGACTGGCCGCAAGGCGCTGGAAGTTTTCACCGAAAGCGAGATCGGCGAATTTATTAAAATTATATCGGCGGTCTACGAAACTGGGACCCCCTATCGTAGCAAGGAACGCATGGTACCCTTGCGCAACGACAAGGGCGAACTCGAACCCATTTATCTCAACATCAATTACGATCCGTTCCTAGATCCCTCTGGGAAGATTATCGGTGTATTGGCCTTCCACCAAGATGTGAGCAAAGAAGTTCTGGCGCGAAAAGCTGTGGAGAACTCGGAAAAAAATCTCAACCTCGCTCTCGACTCGGCCAATATTGGTTTTTGGAATCATGATTTTGCCACAGGTCGCACTGTTCTCAGTGAAACTCTCACCTCCGAATGGGGTATCGATCCCGACACCTACGACAACACACTTTCGGCGGCGATGAATGCCATACACCCCGGCGATCGCAAGCGCGTTGAGGATGCTATCCAACGTGCCATCACCGACCGCACTCCTTACAGTGTGGAATACCGTGTGGTGCGCCCCAATGGCGAGATCATCTGGATTTTGGCAAAAGGAAAAGTCTTTTACGGTGAAACCGGGCAGCCGGTGCGCATAACCGGTGTGGCCATGAACATTAGTGAGCGCAAAGAGCTGCAATTGAGTTTAGAAAAATCCAAAGAGGCCGCAGAAGCTGCAAGCATTGCCAAGAGCGGTTTTTTGGCCAACATGTCCCACGAGATTCGCACTCCGCTGGGAGTGATGATGGGTTTTGCCGATTTAGCGCTCAATCACGACGGGCTCCCCCCCGATATCGAAAACTATTTACGAGCGATTGCTCGAAATGGGCAAATGCTCACCACCATGATCGGGGAAATACTGGATCTATCCAAAATTGAAGCCAGTCGCATGGAGATCGAGACAGTGCGTTTTGATTTGCCCAATCTCCTCTATGAAATTGTCTCTTCGTTGAGCGTTCGCGCTGCGGAAAAAAGTGTCACGTTGAGTTTAGAGAGCCCAAAGGAGCTACCTCAGTTTGTCATGTCGGACCCACTGCGCCTCCGCCAAATTCTTGTGAACCTCGTTGGCAATTCCATTAAATTCACTGAAAAGGGTGAAGTGAGTGTGGTGGTTAAAATTTTAGAGCGCGAGGGAGTTAAGACGCGTGTTCAATTCCTGGTTCATGACACCGGAATTGGAATGTCCCTTGAACAGACAAAAAATTTGTTCCAACCCTTCGTTCAGGCGGATTCGACCATGACCCGCAAGTATGGCGGCACAGGTTTAGGCTTGGCGCTTTCACAACAACTGGCAAAGGTGATGGGTGGAGCCGTAAAACTCGAAAAGAGTGAACCACATGTTGGTAGCACGTTTTCATTCACGATCCCCCTCACAACGCCATCACCGGCGTCCACTGAGCAAACATCCACTCTTGGCTCCAAGCCCGTGCCTCCACCCACGCCGGAGAGCGAACTCCTTTCCAAACGTATTCTTCTGGTTGAAGACTCTGTAGACAATCAAGTGTTGTTTAGCCGTTATCTCAAGTCTGCAGGCGCTCTCGTCACTTTTGCAAATAACGGCGAAGAGGGAATGGAACGCGCACTCAACGAGGAGTTTGATCTTGTTCTTATGGATATTCAAATGCCTAAAAAGAACGGTCATGAAGCCACTGCTGAACTTCGCAAAGCAGGTTACCAAAAGCCAATCGTGGCTCTCACCGCTCATGCTTTTAAAGAGGAACGCGACCGGGCCATGAGCGGAGGCTTTAGCGACTATCTGACCAAACCTCTTAAACGCCAAACCCTTATCGAAACCATCCAGCGCCTCACACGCGCGTCCAACTAAATCTCGAAAAAGGATCAACCATGGAATTACTGCTCAATATCGATGTGGAAAACTGCGCCAAGGCCACAGAGTTTTACACGCGTGCCTTTAATTTAAAAGTCGGCCGCAAGTTCGACGATGCCTTTATCGAGTTGGTCGGCGCCAGTTCGCGCATTTATCTTTTACAAAAAGGTGAAGGCTCCCCAGCCGTTCCCCATCATGATCCGGTGCGCGACTACGCCCGCCACTGGACGCCGGTGCACATCGATTTTGTGGTCGAGAACATCGAACACAGTGTCTCTCAGGCAAAAGCTGCGGGCGCCCTGATTGAGAGCGATATCCGAACAGCAAAGTATGGCAAGATTGCCTACGGAAGCGATCCTTGGGGTAATGGTTTTTGCATTTTGCAATTTACCGGAAAAGGGTACGACGAATTAATTTAAATCACTTTCCTACTTGCGCAGTTGTTTATAAAAATCTTCCCATGGGTCGGTTTTACGCTTCGCGAGGAGTTGGCCTGCTGTCTTAATCGTGTAGTTCATGGGATTGAGTTTGTCGTTCACCTCTTTCCAAAACAGTGGAAAGCTTACTGGAGCACCGGGACGAGCGCGTGTTGAGAAGTTCAGTATGGATGTGGCCGATTTTGAATTGCGCAAATAATCTATAAATATTTTCTTTTTGCGAATGCTCTTCTTTGACGTTATCAAATACGTGTCGGGCTCAGCCTCGACCAGCATCTCACCAATACTCTTAGAAAATTCTTTGGCCTCAGCCCACGACATTTTTTCGATGGGCGCGAGCACGTGCAAACCCTTACCGCCGCTGGTGCGCACAAAAGTATCGTATCCTTTTTTTTCTAAAACAAGACGGATCAAGTGCGCGGTTTGAGTGATGGTACTGAATTTTACACCCTCTCCAGGGTCCAAATCCCAAACAACAAATTGAGGATGATCGGTGTCCTTTACTGAGCAGTTCCAACCGTGGAGTTCCAGTGATCCCATCTGAACCATCGTCGCCAAATCATCGAATGTTTTAATGTAAACGTAGTCTCCCGTGGAGTGCTTGGTCTGAATTTTCAGCTGCGGGGGATGAGCGCCGCTCGACTCCATATGCTTCTGAAAAAAACAGCTCTCATCGGCGCCATCTGGACAGCGAACCAAACTGAGTGGGCGATTGGCTCCCAATTTTTTAAACTCGTCAAACACGGTGCTGTAGTAGCTGAGAAGATCGGCTTTGGTGATCTGCTCGTCTTCAAAAAGCACTTTACCTGGGCTGGTGATCCTTACTCCGATCTTGCGCGCCTTTGCCTTGGAGATCGTGGTTGATTTTTTGTCTGCAGTTTTCTGTTCATAAAACTTATCATCACGCAATCCTAAAAACACCGGCTGTCGTAACCGCTTTGACTCATTCATTTCACCATAGCGAACTTCCGCATAATAATAGGGCTTAACCCAGTGAGCCGCAGGCGCCTCTTTGCAATCGGCGATGGGGCACTCATCAATGGCAATACTATTGAGCTTTTTTAAAGTGGATTTTAAAAGCTTGGCATCAAAGCCCGTTCCCACTTTACCACGATACTGAAGTTCCCCTCGAACCTCTTCAGCTAAAAGCAGAGCCCCAAAATGGACGCGTGAGCCCTGTGGTTCCGTCCAACCGACCACAATAAATTCCTCGCGAGTGCCGCACTTTAGCTTGAGCCATTTTTTACTTCGACCATGAATATAGGTGGAATCCTTTGCTTTTAGCATAAGGCCTTCTCGTTTCGACTGGCAAGTTTGTGAGAACAATGAGGTGGACCATTCAGTGATCTCAGAGAGCGTGAGTTTTTCGGCGTTTAATTTTTTGAAAAGTTTTTCCAGGAAGTTTCTACGAAAACGGAGTGGCTGTTTACGCAGATCCACACCATCGGCAGAAAGCACATCAAATAAAACGTACCTCAACTCAATACCGTCTGGTTTTTTAAAGTAGCGCTGGAGGGCCTGGAAGCTTTCGTTCTCACTGCCTTGGGTGAAGGCCACTACTTCTCCGTCCAAAATGAGATCTTTTACCGGAAGGCGCAGAATTTCCCGCACGAGCGCCGGGAATTTATCGCTCCAATCAAGACCATTGCGCGTGACCATCGCCACCGCGCCCTCTTTCTTGATTGCAACGAGCCGGTAGCCATCGTATTTTTTCTCAACCACCCAGTCGTCCATTTGCCGCGGCGGGTGTTTTGTGAGCGTTGCCATCTGCGGGGCCCACTCTTTGCGCTCCACCGCGCTTATCAGAGACGAGTCATTTTCGATCTCGGAGAGCTCATCGTTGTCCTCCCCACTCTCCCCCTCGTAGTGATCTACCACATCTGGGTTCTCCGTCATTTCCTCCACGGTGCGCCCTGTGGCCACACTGGAGAGGTGATTCTCTATACTCCAATGAGTCGTGGCGTACTTGTCGTCTTCTTTGATCATTAACCAATTTTCTTTACCGCGCCCGTGCATACGCACCAAATTCCAAATTCCGCGCAACCGCACTCCTCTAAAGTAAACCTTAAGTTTTCCTTTTTTAAGCGCCTCATCCACGTTGGCGACCAGTGGACGCCACGTTCCCGCATCCCAAATTAAACTGGGACCAGCACCGTAATTTTTTTCGGGAATAATGCCTTCAAAGGCTTTGTAAGCTACAGGATGATCCTCCGTGCGCACTGCTAAGCGCTTGTCGTGCGGATCATAGGATGGCCCCTTGGGCACCGCCCAACACAATAAAACCCCTTTCCACTGCAGTCGTACGTCATAGTGGAGCTTGCGGGCATCGTGCATGTGCACCATAAAATCGCGCGCAAAGTTTTTTTCCCGTGTGCCCTTGGGCTCGGATGTTTTTTTGAAGTTCCGCTTTCGATTGTACGTTCGTAACTCAGGCATGCGAACGGTTTTCTTTTAAACTTTCCTTCAACAATGAAGCAATGTCGATGACGTTTTCTTTTTTCTTTGCCGCAGATTTTTTGGTTTTGCGCTTGATCTGCTTGAGCTTGCCGGATTTCGCCTGCTTGGCCAAATTGGCAACATACTTGTGCAGAGTCGTGCCGTACTCATCCTTAAAATGGGTAGGATCCCACTCGCTCGATAAGGACTCGATCAATTGCTCGGCAAGTTTTTGCTCCTTAGGACTGACCTTTACATTTTTGGTGAGTTTTGCAACGTCGTACGTCTCCATACCTTTGATCTCAGCGGCAAATCGCAACAGGTTTAAGATCAAACAGTTCTCATGAGCAACAATGGCCGCCAAGTGCTCGCGCGTGCGAATGGTGACTTTACCAAGCGCGGCTTTGTTGGCCTTGGCGAGTGCCTTGTACAACACCGCATAGCTCTTCGCACTGGTTTTTTTAGGGACCAGCATGTACGGCTTATCAAAATAGTAGTATGGAATTTCGTCCAAATCGACGAACTCCTCCAGATCGATGTTTTCGCTCGATTTGATCTGCATTTCGGCCAACGTGTCTTTATCGAGCGTTACATATTGGCCATCTTTGTACTCATAGCCTTTAGAAATCTGGTCCCACTCGACCTCATCGCCCGTCTCCTCATTGACGCGAACATAGTGAATGCGCGCTTGATCGCGGGTGTCGATAAGATGGAGGTTGAGATCCACCTTTTTCTCCAAAGAGTGGAGCTCCACTGGAATATTGATCAAGCCAAAACTAATACTTCCGTTCCAAATTGCTCGTGCCATATAATTCCTCGTTAGCGACGACTCACGTCCACGTGTTCGTGGACGCCAAGCTCCTCACCGGGGCGCTTGCCGGTAAGAACGGACTTCGCAAAGGCGTACAATTGAACAGCTTTTGATGAGGGCGTATCCCAGTAGTCGACGGTTTGTACTTTTACTTTAATGAGTGCCAAGTTTTTGTCTTCGGGGCCATCGGGAAACCACGCCTTAACCGCAGGATTAAAAAGATCTTTGATCTTTGTCATGCTGTTGAAACGCGCGGCTTTACCGACTACAGAAATATAAGAGGCCTTACCGGGGTGAGAGAAGGCAATATTGACTGCGGGATTTTGATCGATGTCACTGGCCATCTCGGAATTGGTATCTACAAAGAAGTACATGTCGTTATTGATATCTACTTCCTGCATTGTCATCGGTCGGCTGCGCAGAGTTTCATCTTCGGAGTTGAGTGTTGTGACCATACAAAACTTAATTTGCTCGGCGAGTTTTTTAAATGTTTCGATGTTTTCAGTGGGTGATTTAGAATTGCTCATAGGTATCTCCTTCAGATAGGAATTTAGAATAGCCTATAGCGAACTTAATACATGATTGCCGTGTCGAAAAACTGTTTAGAATTGTTCACAACTTGCTATCAAGAATAGCCTTCGCCAGACGTAAATCGCTAACGAGCTCTTGAAATCGCTGCTGTTTTTCCTCCTCAGATAGGGCGCGAAGAATCGCCGCCGGATGCCAGCTGATGAGCAGGTTTGCGGCATAGCCGCTCTCAGTGTACGCCACTCCCCGCTCCGCGTGAATTTTGACCAGACGACCATATACAGCTGTTCCAGCAGTTGCGCCCAAACACAAAATGATTTCCGGTTTTACGCGAGCGATTTCTGATTCGAGCCATGGCTTACAGGCGTGCATTTCTGTGCCTGAGGCTTTCTTGTGAAGACGCACTTTTCCCTCGCGCACAAATTTAAAATGTTTGACCGCATTGGTGACATACAAGGTTTCGCGCTGAAGGCCAGCCTCTTGCAATGCGAGATCGAGAATCTCTCCCGCAGGTCCGACAAACGATTTTCCCGTGAGATCTTCATTATCACCGGGCTGCTCACCCACGATCATCAAGCGAGCGTTGAGGTTTCCCTCGCCAAACACTGTTTGCGTCGCTGGGCCAGCCAAAGGGCATGCCGAGCAACTCAGTGCCGCCGTTTTGAGTTCTGACCAGTCTGACGTGGCCGGTGGCACTGCCACCTCCCTTATGGCATCTCTCATATTTTGCAGTTGCTTGGGAGTGTTGCGAATGAGGTCTTTAATAATCTCTGCCTCGGGAAGACTGGACCAATATTTGGGAGCCATTTCGGCACGCATAGCTTTGAGTTTTACGCGCGCGGGATTAAATATAGATTTGTAATAGGTCTTCCACACGGTATCAAATGGATCTTCGTGTTCAAATTCATTTTGTGTCATGCCTTTCCCAAACGACAACTCCTCGAGATTCCAATGGGCCGATCCATCGGGAGTAAAGATCGACCACGGCTTATCACCAAAGCGTCGCACAAAAAACGGCGTACCAAGTTCAACAATTAAATGTTCCGGCTTGTGCCAGGCCAAATAGGTTTCTTGTCCGTGGATCTCTGCGCGTTTAAAACGCACGAACGCGTGCATCTTATGAATGTCCCTGCGCACGGATTTGAACAAGAGATTGAGCCGATGCACATCTGGATCTACCGTGACTTTGAGCAAATGCGGGTTTTCATGCTGGAGTCGATACAAAATGCGGTAGAGTAAATCCCAGCGATCCTCGTCGCGGGCAGCGGCCACATAGGGCGCTAATTTTAAAAATTCTGGCGGCACGGTCGGATTTTTAAGTGGCCGCAGTGGTGATTCTACCTCGAACAGCGAGCCCTGCTCTAGATTCCATGATCCCGTTTTAGGCGGCACACCTTGGACAAGCCGATCGCGTGCCTCTTTCCGCCACGATTCATAATGGGGATTTATGCCGTCGTTCATAGTTCTCCCGTGAGCGAAGTTGCCGCTGCATCAAACAATGACAGCTGGACGGAATCGGGCCTGAGTCGTTGCTCGAGCCGTGCGGAGTCTAAAAGAAATGCGTCGGGATTATTGTCCGCAGTGACAATAAAATATTTGGCGCGCTTGATCGGAACGCGAAGCTTCCCCAAATCCGTAAGCGTGATGGCATGATAAGGTCGCATTTTTAAAATGCGCTCCACATTGCGTACGCCAAGGCCCGGCACACGCAAAAGTTGTTCGCGCGATGCCCTGTTCACATCCACCGGAAAATAATGACGATTTTTTATTGCCCATCCCGTTTTAGGATCCATATCGAGAGCCAGATTGTCATCGGGACTAGCGAGCAATTCGTCGGCTTTAAAATCGTAAAAGCGCAGCAACCAATCAGCTTGATACAAACGATTCTCGCGAACCAGCTGCGGTTGTTCTTTGGGAAGTAGCGCATCGGCTTTGGGAATGGGGCTGTAGGCCGAGTAGTACACCCGACGCAGATTGTACTTTTTGTAGAGATCTTGCGAAGAGTGCAAGATCAATGCGTCGGAGCTCGGTGTGGCGCCTACCACCATTTGTGTGGTTTGGCCCGCAGGCGCAAATTTAGGAATACGGATAATGGAGCTTTTAGAGCTCGCTTTTTTGATTTCACTTTTGGTCTCGGTCACTTTGTCGGCAATTTGATTCATGGATTTTGTGGCCGCGGCCAATGTTTTTGCGGGCGCAAGAATATCCAGATCTTTTTGTACCGGCATTTCAATATTGGCGCTGATGCGATCGGCCCACTTGCCGGCCTCGAGAATCAACTCCTCCGTGGCGCCGGCAACCACCTTGAGATGGATATAACCGTTAAACTTGTGAGTTTCGCGCAACGTCCGCGCCACTTGAATCAGCTGCTCCATGGTTTCGTCGGAAGAATTGATAATACCGGAGCTTAAAAACAATCCTTCGATATAATTGCGGCGGTAAAACTCTAATGTTAGAGAAACAATTTCGGCAGGCAAAAATCGCGCTCGCGGCACATCGCTCGACACGCGATTCACACAAAACTTGCAATCGTAGATGCAGTAGTTGGTCATCAGTATTTTTAACAAACTGATGCAACGACCATCAGGCGCGTAGCTGTGACAGATGCCCATGCCCTCGACGTTGCCCATTCCATTTTGATCGCGTTGGCGTTTGGAACCACTGCTCGAACAGGATGCATCGTACTTAGCGGCATCGGCCAGGATAGAGAGTTTCCCTTGAAGTTTTTCCCACTGCGGAAGTGACATTTGTGAACCTCGTTGTTGCAATGCCGCTGTTGAGTGTCCAGATGCATTAAGCCGCTAACCGGCTGATTTTATCGAAATATCCGTAGAACCATGCATTGGTCGGCTAGAAAATCCGATATACATACAAAAAACTATACTTAATGTATAAGTCTTTGTATAGTTTCTTTTATGCCAACTGCACCTTTAAGACCTAAAGAAAAAGATCTCTTCACTGCCCTCTCTAAATATATAGAGAAGTACGGCTACGCTCCCACCTACCGCGAATTGCAAGAGGTTTTGGGCTACGATGCTATTGGCTCCGTGCAGACGTTGGTCAGGCAACTGATCGATAAGGGCTACTTAGTAAATACCGGCAAATGGCGCGGACTGGCTCTCGCGCCCCAACGGCGCGCCAGTGCCGATTCCCCAGCCGGTAAAAAGCGTGGTTCTGCTGCGCCAGACACCGACGATCTCGTCCTCCACATTCCCCTTGCGGGGTACGTGGCTGCCGGCGCGCCGATCGAAGCCATCGAATCGCAGGAGCACATCGCTATCGCGCGCGCGATGACAAAGCCTGGGCAAAGTTATTTCGCCCTTAAAGTCAAAGGCGACTCCATGGTCGACGACCACATCGTCGATGGCGACGTGGTGGTGATCCGCAAACAAAAAACCGCCAGCGAAAACGAAATCGTTGTGGCGTTGATAGATAACGAAGCTACATTAAAACGTTTCCGCAAAAATAAGAACATCATTGAACTTCATCCTGCCAACAAAAACTACCGCCCGATCAAGGTGGACGCGTCAAAAAATTTTGAAATTTTAGGAGTTTTGACCGGTGTTATCAGGACATTTTAAAACTACATTTTTCAGCTCTGCACACCAGAGACATTTTGGGTTGTAACCATGAAGAGCTCTGTTCTCGAGCAGCTCAAAAACTTGGTGGCACGCAAAACGGAAAGGGAGCATTTGCCCTTTTCGCAGCTGCCGGCCGGTGTACCCAAAGGCGCTATCACTGAGATCTCTGGTCTTGGTAAGACGGAGTTTGTTCTCGATTTTTTAAAAGAACACCCCCAGCTGATCACAGCCTGGGTGGAGAGAAAGTTCTCGGCCTACCCGTTTGCCTTTGCGCAAAAAGGTTTGGATCTTAATCGCGTATTATTTGTTGAAGGCGAAAAAAATTTGGACTGGTGCGTGTATCAGGCCCTGCGCACCACGCGCATTCAGGCGGTGGTGGTGTATGCCGAAGACATTCACTTAAAGTCGTTGCGACGGATACAACTGCAGTCGGAAAAATCGCAAGCGGTCACGTTTTGGCTCACGGATGCGCCAAAAGAAGCGTGGCCCGTAGCTTTGCGCCTCACGGTCGAGCGCCAAGGCTCCACGTTAACCCCCAGCATCCTCAAGCAGAGGTAATATGCGCGTTGTTTGTATTTTGCTCGAAGACAAAAAGCATTTGCTGTTTCTCGCCGACAGTTGCCTGCGCTTTTCGCCGCAAATTGCTTTGGGCGAGCGCTGGCTGTTTATCGAAGTGGGCAGTTGCCGCAAACTCTACAGCGAAGACATTTTACTTTTGCGCTTGCAGGCCCTACTTAAAAAGTTTTCTATTCAAGGGCGAATAGAAATCGCAAACGATCTCCCCACTAGCCTGTGCCAGGCCCTGTTTAAAACCGGACGCAAAGAATCTTTACCCATTGAGGCCATAAGCTACTTTTTTGATCCCTTTAAAACGTCACACCATCTCGACAAAGTGATCACTGTGTTTCGCGAACTGGGTATTTTGGATTTTAAACGTCTGCTCGATCTCCCCATGGGACTACTTACTAATAAATTCAATAAAGATCTCAATTTGGTGGTGCGCCAAATTTACGATGCCCGCAATATTTACTGGCCACGCTATACGCCTCCGGAAACTATTGAAGAATCTTATGAGTTTAGCGAAACCCATTCGGTAACAACCCTGGAGCCCATCTCGTTTGTGGCAAAAACTTTAATCGAAAAAATACTTTTGCGCCTGCGCGGCCAGGGATTTTTATTGGCGCGGTTTCAAGTTTCGCTGAGCCTCGAACGCTACTCCACTGTAAAGCAGCCGCTGCGTGAGCAAATTATAGAGTTGGCCTTTCCTAACAATGTGGCCAAAGGTGTGCTCAATATTCTGCGCGACCGTCTGGATCGTGAGCTGCAAAAACAACCTCTGGAATCACATGTGCGGCAAGTGCGTTTAAAAGTACTCGACCGTGTTCCCGGTGGTTATTCACAAAAAGATTTCTTCTCGCAAAAAGAGGAAGACCAAGAGGCCATGAATAGTCTTGTGTCGTTGCTCAAAGACAAACTCAGCGAAGAGCGCGTTTTTTATGCGCAAACCATGGAAAGCTACATCCCGGAGCGCAGCTGGAAGAAAACCCTGGGCGCACTCACTCCGGCCGCCACCGATTGTGCACCGAGGCCACTTCGCATTTTAAAATCGCCGGTACCCTTGGGCCGCGTCGACAACTATTTTATTTATAAAAAACAGAAATGGAAAATTGTTTCTGTCAGCGAGCCCGAAAAGATCGCCGGTGAATGGTGGCAACAAGATGCTCCACGCGAATATCAGCGCGTGCAAACTGAATCCGGTGAAGAGCTGTGGATCTATTTGCAGGAGGATGCCCATCAGTACTATTTGCATGGCGTGTTCGATTAGATGTACGCCGAGCTCCAGTGCAAAACCAATTTTTCGTTTTTAAAGGGCGCCTCCCACCCTGAGGAGCTCGTCCAACGAGCTAAAAACATCGGCCTTAAAGCGCTTGCAATCAATGATTTCAATGGCGTTTATGGTCTACCTAAAGCTCACTACCACGCCAAACAGCTCGAAGGCTTTAAACTGATCGCCGGTGCAGAAGTGCTCATGACCGATCCGTTATCCACAACATCACCTCTGGCCAGCGCGGATCGCTGTGGTGGTGAGCACCCGCCGCTTACTTTTATAGCCACTCAGCGCCGCTCCTACGCCACACTTTGTCGGCTGATCACATGCGCTCATGCGCAAAAAGAAAAAGGCACGGCTTATTTAAAAATGAAGGAGCTGGAGGAATTTTACTTTCACGATGGATTTCGCGATCTGGTGTGCTTGGCACCACGCACAGCGGATTTAAAAACATTAAAAAAATTATTTAAGAACAATTTGTATGTGCCGCTCACGCGGTACCGCGATGGCCGCGATGACAAGCGCGTGCGCGAAACCCTCGATGTGTGCGCGCACTTCGCTGTGCCCTATGTAGCCACCAACGATGTGCTCTACCATGAACCCGAACGGAGAAGACTGCAGGATTGCCTCACCTCTATTCAAGTCCACCTTCCCCTCAATAAAGCCGGTTTTCATTTGCGCTCCAATGCCGAACGCTATCTGAAATCTCCTTTTGAAATGCGCAGGCTGTTTAGCGATTTGCCGGAGGCGGTAGAAAATAGCGTGGTTATTTCCGACCAGTGTACATTCTCTATGGCGGAGTTGCGCTACCGCTATCCCTCCGAATGGGTTCCTAAAAATTTTACCGCCCAAACCTACTTGGAAAACCTGTGCTACCTGGGTGCTAAAGAGCGTTACCAGGAGACCATTCCCGATATCGTAGAAAAACAATTGCGCCATGAGCTTAAGCTCATTGAGCAGATGCAATTTGCTGATTACTTTCTCACCATCTACGACATTGTCGCTTTTGCACGCCGTAAAGACATTCTCTGTCAAGGGCGCGGCTCGGCCGCAAACTCAGTGGTGTGCTACGTGCTTGGCATTACCTCCATCGACCCCATTCAGATGAACTTTTTGTTTGAGCGTTTTATCTCGGTGGAGCGCAACGAGCCGCCCGATATCGATGTGGATTTTGAACACGAACGACGCGAAGAAGTGATCCAATATATTTACGAACGCTACGGACGCGACCGCGCCGGCATGGTGAGCGCGGTGATCACCTACCAAAAACGCTCGGCCTTGCGCGAACTGTGCAAAGCCTTTGGCATCGACGTGGGCACGTTGTCGTCTAAAAAAATTCTCAACGATTTCGAAAATTTGTCCAAGCAGAGTTTTGATCCCAACTGTGTGCAGAACATCGATGCGCTATCCACTCAAATGCACCAGTTCCCGCGCCACATCTCCATACACAGCGGCGGTTTTACGTTGTCCGCTGATCCCATTATCGACATCGTTCCCATTGAGCCGGCTCGCATGGAGGGGCGCACCATCATTCAATGGGACAAGTATGATCTCGATTATTTAGGTTTACTAAAAATTGATGTGCTCGCGCTCGGTATGCTCACCGCCCTTAAACGCACCATGGATCTCACTGGCCACAAACTTTACGAAATTCCTCAGGATGACCAGGCCACCTACAAGATGATTCAACGGGCGGATACAGTGGGAACATTTCAGGTGGAATCGCGCGCGCAAATGAACATGTCGGGAAGGCTGCTGCCAAAAAATTTTTATGATCTTATTATTCAGATCGCTATTGTGCGCCCAGGGCCAATTGTGGGCAACATGGTCCATCCCTATCTCAAGCGTCGGCGTGGGATCGAGAAACCTTATTATCCCCATCCCGAACTCTACCGCATTATGCACAAAACTCTGGGCGTTCCTTTATTTCAAGAGCAACTGATGAAGGTCGCCGTGGCGTTTGGCAATTTCACGCCTGGAGAAGCGGATCAGTTTCGCCGCGCTGTCAGTGCCTGGCGTTCGAGCGGCGATATTCAAAAGGTAGGACAAAAGCTGTACGATGGCATGATCGCAGCCGGCATCCCTCACGACTATGCCGCCAACTTTATGGAACAGATGAAAGGCTTTGGCCATTATGGATTTCCAGAGAGCCACTCGGCCTCGTTTGCAAGCTTAAGTTATGCCTCCTGTTATCTCAAACGCCATCATCCAGCGGAATTTTTGTGCGGACTTCTCAACTCCCAGCCCATGGGATTTTATTCCTCCCACTCATTGATCGATGATGCAAAAAATCATGGAGTGAAAGTGCTCGCTGTCCATCCCAACAATTCCCGGTGGGAGTGCCAGATGGAAGGAAAAAACACGGTGCGCCTGGGATGGAACAAAGTGCGCGGTCTCTCTAAAAAAGAAGCCGATGAGATTGTCGCCCAACGCCCCTTTCATTCCGTAAGCGATTTTCTCAATCGAACGCGCATTACAGCCGATGTGCTTTTGCGCCTTGCTATGGGCGATACATTTAAGGTTTTTGGCGAAGACCAACGCCACAGTTTATGGCGCATATTGGATGAAAAAATAAAACACGACGTGCAGCTCGACATGTTCTCGGGCGTAAACAGCGGCTCGCAACAATCGCTGTTCGAGGATCTATCGGAATGGCAAGCGGTGCAATCCGATTACTCCACCTTTGGTTTGTCCACCCGCTCGCATCCCATGGTGCCACTGCGCAAACTGCGAAAGCTAAAAGCCATGACCACTTACGAAGCCAAACGCACAAAGCCCAAAACCTATGTGCGCGCCGCAGGTTTAATTTTGGTGCGGCAAAAACCGCCCACCGCCAATGGCACTTGTTTTTCGGCTATAGAAGATGAACATGGATTTTTAGACATGGTGCTGTTTCCTAAAGTTTACGAAAAATACAAGCAGGTCTTTTTGAACAATTGTTTTTTGATTGTCGGCGGTTTTATCGAACGCGATGGACATACGGTGACTCTCAAGGTCACTGAGATGGAGCCTATTTTTAAGGAAATTACCCCCGACAACCTAATGATTGAGCCTACCCAGTATTTTTGGTGATACATCACCCCGCAAACTGTGAACAAAGCACAACACAACTTACACACTGGCCAACAGCAAAACGACCGGCAACCTGTTATGGTGAAACCAAAACTCCATTCCTTTTTTTGAAGGGATATTAGAAAGGATCCATTATGCATCTCACCATGAAAGACAAAACCCGCCTTTACGTGAACGATATGGGCCAAGGCCAACCGGTAATTCTTATCCATGGCTGGCCGCTCAACTCAGACATGTTCGAGTACCAAGCTCTTACTCTTGTTGAAAATGGCTTTCGCGTGATCTCCTATGATCGCCGCGGTTTCGGTCGCTCCTCACAACAATCATTGAGCTACAATTATGATACATTCGCAAGCGATCTCAACGAAGTTATAGAACAACTTGGGCTCCATCAAGTTTGTCTTGTGGGATTCTCCATGGGCGGCGGCGAGATCGCGCGCTACATCGGCCGCTACGGAGCAAAGAAAGTGGCCAATGCCGTGCTGGTGAGTTCGGTCACAGCCTACCTCCTCAAAGACGACAGCAACCCCGACGGCGTGGACGAAAAAGAATTCGAAAAAATGATAGATGGTCTTCGCGAAGATCGCCCGGCATTTTTGGCGCAATTTGCGAAAACATTTTTTGGAGTAGGCTGGGTCACTTCCCCGGTGTCAGATGAAGTTCTTCAGTGGACAAATTTTATGGCCCTGCAATCATCGCTGAAAGCCTGCATTGACTGTGTGACTGCATTTGGCAAAACAGATTTTCGTGCCGACTTAAAGGCCATTACTGTGCCAACGCTGATCATCCACGGCACGTCTGATAAAACAGTGCCCATCAAGCCCAGCGCCGAGGCCACGGCAAAGCTCATCCCCTCTGCAAAACTAAAAACTTACGAGGGTGCGCCCCACGGACTCTTCATGACGCACAAAAAGAAGCTCAATGATGACCTGTTGATGTTCCTCGATGGTGAACGCACACGCAATCCTTATCGTCCCATCACAAACTCGGAAGCTGTGGCGACGCTCAATTGAAAGTTTAGCTGAAGCTCACCGCTGAAAAGATTTCATATAGCCTTGGCGGAGCAATTTGGCTTCGCCATCCGTAAAGATCGCGCTATAGCTAGCTCCTACGGAGGATATGTATGAAATCATTTATCATTGGATTCTTAGTGTTCGCATCGGCAACAGCATTTGCCAAAAACCAACTTCCCGAGGATTTTTGCACAGGTATGCCTCAGGAAATTGAATGCACTCTCACTTACGTGCCCGAACAGGGTGGAACTCTGGAACTTTCGCCGGCAGAGATTTTTACGGTTGGTTATGACACAACCATGTTCTGCGATGCTGATGCCGTGGAGAAGAAAGACTACGATGGAGTTATTAAAGTAGCCGATGGAAAATACGAATTAAAAATCCACGCTCAATCCGATTGGCTATCTCTTGAAATCTGGGACACTACCAATGGCTGGACAGATCCAGTCGCGAGTTCCTCCACTGGCATCCCTTACAAAGACCAATATGATGTGATGGGTTCGCAAAGCGTGATCATTCAGCATCATCTGCCAAAAGGTGGCTACGTCCTCGCTATGTGTGTGAATTACGACAACGCCCGCTAGATATTTAAGACAACTCTACCCACCGTCGCTAGCGTTGGCTAGCGACTACTTGCAAGATCCACGATCCTGTTAAACACCAGTGCATCCGGTTTGCTATCCTTGCTGTCGAGGCAAAAATAACCCACGCGCTCAAACTGATAGCGCAGCTCTGGCTGCGCTTGCTTAAGGCTCCACTCCACCCGCGCTGAACGATTGACTTTGAGCGACTCACTGTTGAGATGGCTCTTAAAATCTTTACCCGCGGGCACATTCTCTGGATCAGCCACGTTGAACAATCGCTCATAAATGCGCACTTCTGCGGGCACTGATTTTTCTACCGAAACCCAATGAATCACACCTTTGACTTTGCGACCATCCGAGGTGGGTTTGCCGCCGAGGGTAGCCACGTCGTAGTCGCAGCGCAATTCCGTGACCTTGCCGCTGGAGTCTTTGATCACTTCTTTGCATTTGATCACGTAGGCATTGCGCAAACGGACCTCGCGCCCAGGGCCTAAGCGAAAGAAATCCGCGGTGGGATTTTCCATAAAATCGGAGCTCTCGATGTACACTTCTCGACTAAAAAACAATTGGCGTTTTCCAAACTCGGCATTCTTTGGATGGATCGAGGATTCGATCACTTCTTCTTTGCCCTCGGGGTAGTTCTCGATCACAACTTTAATAGGATCAAGTACGGCCATCGCACGATGAGCGACCTGGTCCAGATCTTCGCGCACACAGTTTTCCAGAATATCATATTCGATCACGCTTTCGGCCTTGGCCACGCCGATGCGCTTCGCAAAGAGCTTGATGGCTTCGGGCCTGTACCCGCGACGGCGAATGCCAGAGAGCGTTGGCATGCGCGGATCATCCCAGCCACTGACTAAATTCTCTTTCACCAGCTGCAACAGTTTTCGTTTGCTCATTACAAGATACGTCATATTCATTCGCGCAAACTCGTACTGGTGGGGCTCACCTGGAGTGGGCACGTTTTCCACACACCAGTCGTAAAACGGGCGATGATCCTGAAACTCTAGAGTACAAATAGAATGAGTGATTTTTTCGATCGCATCCGACAGCGGATGAGCGTAATCGTACATCGGGTAAATGCACCACTTGTCGCCCGTGCGATGGTGCTTCACCTTGCGAATACGGTAGAGCAAGGGATCACGCATATTCATATTGGGCGATTGCATGTCGATTTTTGCGCGCAGAACATGCTCACCCTCATTGAACTCTCCCGCTTTCATGCGGCGAAAGAGATCCAGGTTTTCATCCACGGTGCGGTCGCGGAAAGGGCTGTTCTTGCCAGGCGTGGTAAAATCACCGCGATATTCACGCAGTTTCGTTTCGTCCAAGCTGTCCACATAGGCCTTGCCCTCTTTGATCAAAAGCTCGGCCCAGTCATAGAGTTGCTGAAAGTAATCCGAAGCAAAGTACAGATGCTCATTCCAGTCAAACCCAAGCCACTGAACATCGGCCTTAATGGATTCCACATACTCAACGTCTTCGGTCTCTGGATTGGTGTCGTCAAAGCGCAAATGACAACGACCTTTGTAATCTTCGGCCAAGCCAAAGTTCAAACAGATCGATTTCGCATGACCCAAATGCAAATAACCATTGGGTTCTGGTGGAAAGCGCGTCACCACAGCGCCACCATGCTTGCCACTTTTGATATCGGCTTCGATGATCTGTTTTAAAAAATTGGGGGCTTCAACCGGGGTTTTAGAATCATTTTTGGCGTGAGCCATTCCACTCTCCTGAGATTTCAGACGTGCCAAGCGGTGCTCGGAAAGTCTTCACACAACTATCTGAAATCTTAGGCGCCCTGTCAATACGCCGGGGTCATAACCCCGGGCCTCATTGGAAACTCACGTGGATTTTAGACGAGCAATTTCTTCAGAGACTTTTTGCGCATCAAGAAGCGGTTCTACATCTTTACGGATGCTGCGCACTTTAAGCTCTGGATCGATAATGAACGTCCAACGCTTGGAAACCTTGAGTACTGGCATTTTAGTGCCGTACTGGCTTATGATCTTAGCGTCAGGATCGGCAATCAGATCAAACTTCATTTTATACTTTTTGTGGAATGCCGCTTGCGCCTCCACCGTGTCGGCACTGACGCCGTAGATTTCGGCACCCTGGGCGCGAATTTTATCCACACTGTCGCGAAAAGCGCATGCTTGCTTGGTGCATCCCGGAGTATCGGCTTTTGGATAAAAGAACAACACAGTCCACTGCCCTTTGCGCGACTGCAGATCAAACGTCTGGCCGGCCTGAGTTTGCGCGGTGAAGGTAGGAGCCTTGGCTCCTACTTCTAGAGGTTCTCCCGCGCCTGCTGTGCGGAGGTCGATCAATGATGCCAATGTTAGAACTGTCGAGAGAATGCCTTTTTTCATCAGGGTTCCTTACTTGGTGTGGAGAATATCGGTAGTCAGCTCACCATTCGCACGAATTACAAGGGAGTGCAACCAATAGGACTCATCGGGGTTCATACGCACGCAGCCATGAGAGCGTTTATTGCCATCCACTGTGTCAAAGGAACCATGAATCGCTATACCGGCTGTGAAGAACATCGCATTGGGCATGTTCGGCACCGAACCAGGATAGGATTTTGAGCCATAAATACGGTACATGTCCCAGCCATCAAACATCGTGGGCTTTTCGAACTTGGTCAGTGAACGGACTTTGGGATCGTAACGGCGCAAACTCTTATCGCTCATAAGTGGCGTTTTGGTTCCCGTTCCCGGAGAAACGACAAACGTTGCTACGTGAACACCCGAGTCTTCATCACCATTCACAAAAACATACACACGAAAGCACTCTTTGCTGTCGCAGAGTCCGTCTTTTGCAATGTTACGAACATGGGTGTGAACCGAATTGATACCTTCAGAGGCAGCTACCTGCTCCACCAATTGGGGATTGTAGTAGTACTCCGCATAATCTTGAGAATCGCGTGCGTCGTTGATGGTGCTATACGGCTTGTAGTTCTGATAGAACGCCTCGGGTGAATCGCCCGTAAAAATGCGTGGAACTCTCTGCTGAACTTGAGCGTTCACAGTGGCGGCGACAAGTACGGATATAATGGAAACGAATATCTGAATCATAGAATCTCCCTGTTTTTCTAGCTGGGTGGACTCTATTAGAATTTGTCGAAAAAATGAACCCGCGATGCAGTGCCTGTAAATTGAATAAATAGTGCCTTATAGCGCCCTGTAGATCTGACAATGCGAATTAAAAGGCTCCCATGAGCCGCTCAATCCACGTCGTCATCAGCGACGGTGTCTTTAAGGATTTCACGGCTCACATTTTTAGATTTGGAGGGCGGAACGTTGGGAAAATCTGTCGTTTGCACCACAGGCGGGGTGCGATCGCTCACTAAGCTCTCTGTGTCTTCGTGGTCTTGAATAGTGTTTTGCGGGTTGGCCATAGTGTCTCCGTTTAAAAGTTATGGTTCTCAGCTCCACCATACCTCCCCCCAAGACTCGACGTCGTCGTAAAAAAGTGAAGGCTATGTGTAGAAATGTAGATCTTATAGCCAATCCTGTAAAGGTGACGAACACGCGCAGTCGCTGTTGCTGAAAGTCGGCATTCCCCTCATAAATAGACCATGCGCCAACTCTCCGCTTTTGTAATCTGGGTACTTGCCTCTCCGGGCTTTGCTCAAAATATGTGTAGCGACCTTTTTTCCATTCATCAAGGCGGTCTGATCATCGAAACGGGAACTCCTGTGGAGTACAAGGATGAGGTCACCTTCGCCGTGAGAGTACTGGAGCACAGTTACACATTCAATGCAGAGATCAATGCCCAGGGCCTATTGAGCGTGAGCGCCTACTTGGCCTATCCCCAATTCAACCTCCGCAGTCACTTGAGTGGGTCTGAGCTTTACAGGCAGATGATGGACCACTTCGGCGCGCGCGTAAAAGCCATTCAAGGCCACTGGGCCTACGGCGACAACCAAGCGCAGTTCTTCGCCGCGCTAGCAAAGGGCCTCACCCCCGAGCAGGCCGCACTGAACACATGGTCGGGCCGGCAAGCTGCTCACTATGGATTTTCTAAAGTAGAGTCAGTAGACATCGAAAAAAGTCCACGCGGCGAGCCTGGAATTGTAGACGTCATTTTTATACGCCCTTAATTAATGCTGATAGCATTTCATATTTCGAATGGAATAGTGAATATTGCTCGATTCAGAAACGTAAAAGAAATTGCCCTTGCCGTCATCCACAACGAGTTGATAGTTGTCCTGCGCCGAAAGTTGATCGGTCACACTCACTGAGGATTTCCGATCGACGCGCTTTAAAAATCGATAAATCACTTTGCCGTTCTCCGGCATTATATCTTTAAACACGACCGGAGTTGCTTCCTCTTGCGCGTGTATCAATTCATTGAGCGCCGAGTAGGAACCGGTTTTGATCGACCCACTGTAAATAGACACCGTACGGTTTTGAAATTGAGTTGTTCTTCCTGTGGGCGCTAAGATAACGTCGGCATAAGACACTGTCCCATCGGGATCGGTTTGAGCGACTCCACGGCAGACCACTTCGGAAAATGGCGACGCGGGTTTGGGCCGACGTTCGAAAAGTTTGTTGGTAAAAAATAAAACATCGGGGCTGTACTCACGAGCTTCCACATTGGAGGTGATCACTTTAGGCGCAATGTCTTTACAGTTTTCGCGCACGAGAGTGGCCTTGCCGTTTTCGACCACAACAACCGAAGACTCTTCACACTGACCATCGGAGGCCGTATTGACGTATGTGCCATCGGCTTTAAGATAGCCATCGCCATTGCCATTGCGGGAACTCCACTGGTTTTTTGTGGCTTCGGCAGATTGCGAATCGCCAACGCCAGACGACGACTTGCTGCAGTTTTGAAAACCAACAACAATTGCCAGTACTAATAAAATAGACAGAAGTGATTTTAAACTGAATATCTTAAACTGCAAACGTCCCCCAAATAAACCAGATATCACCATTGTAGCGAGACATTTGCCTGTATGTCTAACTTTATCAAAATGAGACAGCTCTAGCGTTTCTTATATAGACGCGGACGCTGATTGAGATGAATTTCGATAAGGCTGGCGTCCACCCACTGCGAAAGGAGCTTGTTGGCGCTAGCTTTAGAAATACCCAAATGATCCTGCACATCCTCTGATGAAAACACCTGATCCCTGTAACGTTGATCAAACATAAACAAGCGAATGGCTAATGGGTTGGGTTCCGGCAAGTGCGCAGGAAGGCGAATGCGCGCATCCTTATTGATCTGCAACCGATAGACATAGTCATCGATATCCACCTCGACATCAGCAATTGTTTCACTGAGGGTCTTACGAAATCGCGACACTGTTTGATGCACGCGATTGAGTGAGGTGTCGGGATTGTAGTAATCACCGGGGAACAAAATGCTATGCAGCTCGCCTGTGCGAAACCCACGGTAGCTATCGGAGAGAAAATGCACTAAGAGCGCATGAGCACCGGTGCCCGGCGCCAACTCCCCTGTAAGGGCAAAAATATCTAGCCCACTCTCTCCAGTCCCCGCGAGTTCCATGTTTCCGCCAGCGGCGCGAACGATTTCCTCAACCTGTGGTCCCTGCGGAAACAATTTTCGAATACGAGCGCGATAAAACGGCGATTTAGTGCCGTAATATAGTTTTAAGAACACCGCCTCCGAGTATTCAATTTGCAGTCGATAAAAATCAACTTCACGCAGCGTCTCCCAGTGTTTCTTGCGCTGAGCCTCATCGCGAACCACATCGAGCGGTGCCACGGAGTTTTGGCGAAATGCTTGAACAATATTTTTCCATTTTACAACCCACAGAAAATCGAGCACCTTCACACCACTTAAAACCTCTTCCGCTTTTTTTAATAGAAGTTCGGCCTTGTCGTAGTCACCTTTGCGAACTTCATTTTGCGCCGAGATCTCAAAGGCATTGACCATGAGCAGGTACTCTTCGTTGACCTGAGTGTCGCGGATCAACCCCTCCAGCAAATTATCGGCCTCTGCGCGACCCTCGTGAACCAGTGCCGCGCACAAGTTGACCCGCCCCAAGCGCGCACTGTAGGAATCTTGCGGAATCATTGCTAAATATTTTTCGATGATCCCAATCGCTGATGCGTAATCCCAATTGGAAAATAGGAACACTGCTTGCACCAGTAACACATCAGGAAGTTCCGCTGGGTTGAGAGTTCCCAAAAGTTCGGTGGCCTCTACCAATGAGCCCAGGCGCTGTAGAGCAATGGCATACTCCAATTTTTCCTCATTGGATGCCGCCTTGAGAAGCGCGGCCTTGGGACGCACGACCGGCGTCAGCAAGCGCAGTGTGTTTTCGGGATTGCCCATGCGCCGATACAGACGAGCCAGCTCCAGAGTTTCGAGGCGAGTGCCAGGCACGGGATTATTCTTATCTAGCAATTGTGCAGCGGCTTTGATTTGGCCACGCACGATAAGGCGTTCGACTTCGGCAAACGTTTCTTTAGAGGAGGCCTTTTCCATGGTTACAGTGTACGGGGCACCTTTGGGCAAATCAAGCCAGCCGCAAAAAGGTGCTCAATGCATGTGCGATTCGAGTATATCGATGAGCTGCTGGCGCTGGACGGGTTTCGACAAAAAGCCGTCAAACCCGCAGTCCATAGCCTTTTTGCGCTCTTCGGCCATGGCATGTGCCGTGAGAGCGATGATGGGTTTCGTGTACTTACACTCGCGCAATTTACGAGTGGCCTCGTAGCCGTCCATGAGCGGCATCTGAATATCCATGAGCACCACATCAAACACTTGGTCGTGAGCTTTTTCAAAGCCGGCTTTGCCGTTTTCGGCCAAAGTGATTTCACAACCGAGCTTTTGTAGATACAACGAGATGAGCTTTTGATTGTCGGGCATATCCTCCACAAGGAGCACCCGCTTACCGACAAGTGAACGTGTATCGGGCACCTTCTGCACTGAAGCCTCGCAACTAAAAAGAATTTCTCGAGGACTGAGCATCACCGCACCCGGTGGGACTGTCATGGGTACACGGGCACAAAATACGCTGCCCTTACCAATCTCGCTTTTTTCGAGCCAATAATCACCGCCGAGGGCCTCGGCCAATTTTTTTGTAAGAACCAAGCCTAAACCGGTACCGCCATACTTGCGCGTCGTGGATCCACTGGCCTGGGAAAATGGCTGAAACAGATTTTTTGATTGTTCCTCGGTTATGCCACAACCAGTATCGAAAATGCGCACTTCTAATTGCTCGTCTTTAAACGCCACCGCCAATTTCACGCATCCGGAATCGGTAAACTTCATAGCATTTCCCAAAGCATTGGAAAGTATTTGGCGCAATCGATAAGGATCAGAACCCACCATGCTCGGAAGCGGTGTCTCCACCTCGATCAAAAATTCGATACCTTTATCGTGAGCTTTTATTTCCATGAGGCAACACACGTCGGAGAGCACCTGGGTGAGCGAAAAGTCGATGCACTCCACAATCACCTTTCCGGCCTCCACTTTGGTGAGATCGAGAATATCATCCACCAAACGCAAAAGCTGCTTGGAGTTTCTACTGATCACAGTGATAAAACGACCCATGTCTTCACGACTCAAATCCGGTTGCTGCAACAATTCCACAAAACCAAGGATGGCACCGAGCGGGGTTCGAATTTCATGGGACATGTTCGCAAGGAAAGTGCTTTTTGAAGCATTGGCCAAAACGGCCGCCTTTTGCGTTTTTTTCAGTTTCTCAGTGAGATTTTTGTAATCGTGGATATCGGCAGACGTGCCATACCACTTAAGAACCCGACCCCGGTTATCGAAAATCGGAACGGCGCGACTCATGTGCCAGCGCTCCATGCCGTCCTCGGCGCGGCGTATTCGGTGCTCCATCATATATGGTTCGCGCTTTTCAACAGCCGTGCGCCAGCGACTACGTAGCTCCTCGAGATCTTCCGCGCACATTGCCTTTTCCCAGCAGGCGTCCGTCATTTGCTCCGGGTCGATACCCGTGTACGCGAAGTACGTCGTGTTAAAAAAATCCACGTCGCCGCTGCCATTCGCAGTCCAAACAATCAGCGGCACGGCATTGGCGAGGATTCTAAAATTCTCCACCTCGCCGTGAGTGTAACGTTGCAGCCGTCGCGACAACCGCTGCAGTTGCGGCAGAAGAATGCCATCCATAAAAACATGTCCCGCAAGCGACGATTCTTTTAAAAGTTTTTCGGTCAGTTTTGCAGTGGAAATTGGAAGTCCCGACAGTTTTTCTCGAAGCCGTAGAGGATCGCTTAAAATCCATTGAGAAATATTTTTTATTCTGAATAAATTATTTGTGGTCATACCGTCCTAGCAAGATGACAACAAAAACAACCAATCTCGCAAATTGTTTTTTAAAAGATGTACACATCAAGAAATCACAAAGTAATTCGATGTGCAATAATTTCCTTTATATTTGGACTGCTCTGAAAATTTATTTTGTTTATGTAAATATGAACAATTTATGGTTCGCGAAAGTGATCATCGTTTCATTCTCAAACCATCTTCATTTCGTTGCAACCCGCGCCTCGCGACTCAGACTTAAATTTAAGTCATAAACTGGACCCAGCGATACACATGAACTATGTACCGATGTGCCGCAGACTGTTGAATGCGTAAACGACATATGTGTGACAAAATCGCAACAAACACAATTGCGAGCCGATGACTGGTATACTACTGTTGAGCGGATTTTTAAGTATTCGTGAAGGGCCAGCGGCTGCCTTTAACCGGGGGGCAAGTGGTGGGAATCTATAAGTTGGCTCTCATGATATGCTGTTCCACTATTGACCGCCCATACACTGACCGACTGGCCTAATACATTTTTCGCAGCGCCAATGCCCATTTCGATACAATGATCCTGATTGTTGTATTTAAATGCGCCGCCGCGACCTACGGTTTGTAGCGAGGGGTGTTTTTCGAATTCGCTCACAATATCGGTCATCAGCGATTCTGAGTCATTGGTGATCACAGGATAGGTGTTTGCTAAGCGCACCACCTGAGATCTATGTAGTTTGTGAGGCTCATAGCCTAACTTTTTTAAATCTTCCAATGCCACGTCGCTTAAACTGCGATCATGCTGCGTCCAAAACTCGTCTCCCGCTGTGCACCAGTACTCCAGACACAAAATATGGGTCTCACGCTGATTTTGCTCTACACCCCAGTTTGAAAAATTAGTGATTCGACCAGTCTGGATATTATCGGCATGAAGATAGATCCACTGATCTTTAAATTGAGGCCGCCCGGAAACTTCTACATACACCAATATCGTCGAACGAAATTGCAATTTTTCCACCTGAGCGCGGAGGGCCTGGGGTGAATTTTCGTAGATTTTAATAAACTGGCTCAATGGCAATGTGCTAATGACATGATCGTAGGTTTTTTCTCCTCGCGGAGAACTGACAATGTACTTTTTCGAGTCCGTTTGGGCAATTTTGGTAACTGGCGTGGCAGTAAACACGCCACAGCCCTCTTCTCTCAATAAATCGGCGGCGCGCTCCCAAATTTGTCCACAACCATACTTTGGATAATAAAACGAATCCTCCACCGCGCGCACGCAACTGCGAAGAGCGTGATAGACAGCTTGCCCAAGACCAAAACGACCAATGCGCTGAAAGGCCAAAGACGCAGACAACGAGTCATCTGCGACACCCCACAAGCGCTCCGTGTATCCTTTAAAAAATATTTCGTAGAGCTCATCACCAAAGCGGTAGCGCATGGTGGTGGCAAAATTCTTCCCGTTCACATCGGCATACCTGTTCCGCTGCAGATAACTGGAAAAAATTTTTGACTTGGTCTTCAGCGGCAAGGCGCGAATGAGATCGCCGAATTTGAGGGGGTAGCCAATAAATTGACCACCGTACAAGATACTCGTGATGCGATCGACTTTGTGGCAATCGTCGCCAGCAAGTTCCCGCCAAAAATGAAAAATCTCTTTATTTTGTGTGAAAAAACGGTGGGGACCCAAGTCGACGATGTGATCAAACAGTGTAAAGCTACGACTCATTCCCCCGACGACGGGCGCCGCCTCATAGACATCCACATGATGACTTTTGCCATATTTGATCAAATGAAGTGCAGCGGACAGTCCCGTAGGACCCGCGCCGATAACTGCAATTTTCAATCTACCCCTCGCCGTTGGAGTCTTAAACATACACATCCCGCGGAGAAAGTTTCAACTATAAATGCAGTTTCTGTTACAAGCAGGCGACGTCTTTAAGTTTTTCAAGATCGACGATGACAATGGCGCTATCATCTAGAGAAAGCCACCCCTCATCTTTAAAGTCCGAGAAGCAGCGAATGAGTGTTTCTTTAGCAACACCGACCCACTCCGCCCACTCGGAGCGCGTCATTTTGATGGTGATCTCCACTCCGGAGGGCGTTGCTCGCCCACTTCGTTGACTCATCACAACTAAAGCCTCTGCCACTCTCTCCCGAGTATTTTTGAGAGAAAATGACAAATGGCGATTTTCACTAGATGCCACCTCTTGCCCCATCATCTTGAGAACTTTAAACGCAAACTGGGGATTTTTTGCGATCACCTGCATGAACGTATCTTTGTGCATCTTACAGGCAACTCCGCTTTCGAGGGCCACGGCAGTCGCACGAAATTTTTCTTCGGAAAAAATACAGCGGTAACCCAGCAAATCACCGGGTGCGGCCACGCGCACAATGCTCTCGCGTTGCACATTGCGCAGATCTTTTACGACCTTTGCGGCGCCGCTCGCCAAACAGTACACGGTTTCAGCCGCCTCCGACTGCCTCGAAAAAAATTCGCCTTTTTGAAACGCAAACGTCGTTTTAGATTCATTCAAATAGGAGAGATCTTCCGCAGACAAATCTGCAAAAACGCTTTTTCCCCACGCGGGACATTCCTGGCACTGTCGACAGAGTCCGACTGCTGTATCCATCCACTTAAGAGCGTAGGACGTGCTCGGCAGTGAAGCAATACTATTTTTCGGAGATTTCCTGACGCAAATCGCGAACGCTAGCGCTGCTCGATTTCTGACCTAGTACATCCATAATAAACTTGTACTGATCAACGTGCTCGATCGGTTTTTCAATAAAATGATTCTGACGAATGCCCGGTCCCATAACGACAAATGGCGTCCAAAGGGCTTTGTTGGTGCGCGGATCGAGCGTCTGTTTGTACCCACTAGAGAGGGTTCCTTCGAAAATTTGCTTGGATGCGGTAATATCCTCAGTGGGTAGGTAGCCCATGTGACTCACAATCACAAAATCACCAATGGTCTCCTGAGAAAGTCCCATTTGCTCTCCCGCCTCTTCCCGCGTAAGCACATGTTCAAATGGCGATTCACCGGTGGGCGTTTTTAGCTCTTTTAAAGCCACGCGCACCTGATCGCGCAATTTTTCGTAGGCGGGGCCACTTTGCTGCTCGGAGTTTCCGCCCAGCCCCTTGGGGTTTAAAAACACATGGTTGCTCTGCAAAAAAATCACCTGCGTGCGCTTCCAGTCGATGACAAATTTTTTATCTCGTGAGTTGTACTTGTACTCCAGCCAGCCCTTTTGATGGAAAAAATTATTAAGCCGTACCGTTGAATTGAGGGGGGCAATGCCATGATCGGAGGAAAGCACCACGTAAACATTGGAAGAAATATTTTTTAACGCCTCACCAAGAATATCGTCGATGCGTTTATACATGGAAAGCACATCTAAAAATGCCTGCTCTTTTTCCTGAGCCGTTGCCTCTGGGTAGTGAATACTTTGCGGATCCAAATAACGCATCCACCAACGCGAGGTGAGCATTTGGTTGGGTGAATAAATGTTTTGAATGATCACATTTTCGCGCTTCTCGCGCAGAAAAAAATTGAGAGCGCGCAAATGCCAATCAAAAGACAGGTGCATCTCTTCCAAAAACGTCACCTTGTCTTCGAGAAAGTAGATGAGCTGCGCAGGAAAGTTATCCACAAAGTCCACCATGGGGCCCGTCGCCTCATGGAAACGGGCAAATATTTCCTTAGGATGAGTCTGGCTTTCATTGAGGCCGTCATACAGAAAACGAAAACGAAAAAAATCTTTTTCGCCAAGTCGAATCACTTTAATTTTTACGAAGGAATCAAAACCCAGCTGCGCATTTCCTTGCGATTGCGTGAGTCGCGTCGGAATCCAACCACTCCATTGGCCTTCGCACAGACGCGTCAACACCTCTCGGCGGTCGCGCGAAAAAATGGCGCAATCATAATGTTCTTTTTGATCGTCTACAGAGTCGATAAGGAGGACATGGAGCTTTAATCCCCAATGATCCAGCTCTACCTCACGCTCTTCACTAAAACTCCTCGCGTTCACCCGCCACCTGTCGATGGCGCGAGCTCGGGCAAATAGCGAGAGCCGTTTACCAAAGCCGAAACTGCGGTCGTTATAACCTAAATTTTTGATAAAATCGGCATCATTGGCCGATTGAAAAATGACCGATTGAAAATCGATACCCCAATTGCTCCACCGGCCTTTGATCACTCGGCCTTTGTGTGTTTCGGGCGGAGTGGATCCAGGCACCGAAATGAGAGCGGTTGAAATATCACTTTGCTCCAAAGTGTACCACAGAGGTTCTTTCTTTTTAGCAACGGAACTAAAGCCTGATCGCGTGACCTGGCTCAGTGGATAACCGAATGGGCGCAGCGGGCCATCCGAGATCCCATGCACCTTGGGAAGTTCTCCGGTAAAAAGAGTGGCAAAATTTGTCGGCGTGTGTCCAGGGTAGACAGGTATAGAGTAGCCGTAGCTGCCCTCGGTGATCATGCGCCGAATGTTCGGCAAATGGCCTTGCTTGGCCCATTCGTAGATCTTGAAGACTTCGGGATCGGCGCGCAGGCCGTCCGGAATAAACCAGTACACCTTGAGCGGCGACGGCACACCTGAGGACGTATTTCTAAATAAATAGAATGAGGCACCGCCAATAAGCAGCAAGACACTAGCAACAACACTCAGTTTTTTTAAGCGCATAAGCAAAAATCGTAGGAGCAAGCCGTTTCAGTGTCTACTAAAAACGCGCCCGATAATTCATATAGATCGTGCGCGGAGTACCATATTGCAAATACAATTTCTCCGCGAAGTCCGGCGGTTCATTGGCAAAGAAAAAAGCACGTGTAGCAAAACGTCGATCGAATACGTTGCGCACTCCCAGATCCCACTGGTGGGCACCGCTGCTCCATTGGAGAGCAGCGTGGAGCAATTGGTAACTCTCACTCTTCTGACCATGATTGTTGGAAAAATAAAATGCGCTTCGTCCTTCCCCCTGCATGATTAGAGTCCATGTCCTTGAAATCGGTTGGCCCCACTGCACGGCCCACGTGCTTTTGGGAGCATTGGCGATGTTTCGACCGCTCAAAACTTGACCACTAAAAACGTACTCGCGAAACTGCGCTTGCAACAATCCCAAGCTCCAGCGCCAGCGCTGACGGTTTGCAAAGAGATGATCTCCGGAGAACTCGTAGCCCCAGTAGCGCGTTGTCGCAGCATTGTCGTAATAATAAACGAAGGTGCTGGGGTCCACAGGATCCAGTTGCCGCGACACGCGCACCTGTTGATCTCTCCCATCGCGCACAAAAGCAGCGATCTGAAACTGTCCCTCTGCCGTTTTGAGAGAATGCCCCAGCTCCCAATGGAGCGCGCTTTCGCTCCCCACACGGCGATCAATGGTCGGCGTATCTGGGTCGATATTAATGATGGGGTTCTTGTAGCCGCGACTGACGGAAAACTGAGACTGATGATCTTCATTCCAAGTGTACCGCCATCTCGACTCCGCTGCCATTTGTGGCGAACGCTCTCGCTCATGGACCGACTGAAAATCGGTAAACCGAGTTTGCACGCTATCGTATCTTGCGGCAAGCCGCCACTCCCATCGGGAGTGCCACTTGCGCACGTAACGAGCATGAACAGCCGCACTGTTTTGCCGATACCGCCCATCGACAACTGAACGCTGAACACCGTTTTTAAAACTGGCGGTCGAAGAATTTTCATTTAAATTCTGTGCATGAACTGCAAACTGAAAGTGCGCCATATTGAGCGTGAACCGCTGCTGCAACTGGCACCGCTGTCGTTGGAATTGGTCGAAATAGTCGTAAACGGCATTCCATCCAGGCACTGTCTGCCAGTACGGATTGCTTCCCCAATCGGAATCATACGAATACAATGCCTCGGACGCTACGAGCGATGACCACACCTCCACATCGAGGTTTGGAGAAAAAGTGCGGCGAATGGTCAATGAACCGCCCACCATGTCCAGATTGTCTTTACCTGGATGATCTGAAAACGTTTCCAGCGAGTTGTTGAGAGACCAAACGTCATAACGATTGCGCAATTGAGCTCCTAACAGCGTGGTTTGCACAGATCCTGCGGGCGTCATCATCCAATCCGACACCAGAGAGGCGTAAACCTCGTGGCGCGAGTCGCCCGGCTTGCCGTAAACTGAATTCTCAATATATCCAGGATCGCTGTTGTAATGAACTGCCAAACGGTGGGAACCTAAGGGCGCACTTGCATCTGCAGCATGTCCTCCGCGCTCGTCTCCACTCAACCGCACACGATAATCGTCACCGGTGCGTGTGAGCGACGTGGACACAACTCCACCCATCGCCTGCCCCCCATAGCCAACACTGCGAGGGATTTTGTCGACCGCGACTTGATCCACCTCTAGCAGCGGCCAATGGGCCATGATTCCAGTGAGATCCACACCCTCTACCAAATAAGTGATGGCGTGCGTGGGCGTGTTTTCGTACTGTGACCCTTCACCTACGCCGCGCAACTGAAAAAAACGCAAGCGATTAGTCCCACCCACTGAGTTGGCGTTAGAGATCAACTGCAAAAGATCTCCGGAATCGCGAAACACCGCCTGCTCTGCGGGGGATACGGCGATCACGTCTTTAAATTGAGAACTTTCCGAATCGTTTTGGTCGGTGACCAAAATGGGTGCAGCAGGACATAGCAAAATGAAGGAATGCACAATGAAGATAGAAAACATCCTATCCCTCCGCTGGTATTATCCAGATCAGGTTGAGGGTTCTCCATTGTGGAATCTCAGGCCTTGCGACCACCCCTTAGGTTATGACGAAGCTGATTACCACACTTCAAATCGAAAGCAATGGAGATTCGTTGACCACCTTGGTCGACCGCAGAAGCTTGCCCGCACGACGGCGATTGGCTAGTATCGGCTCATGTTTAAAATCTTTCGCTTTACGATTTTCCTCTCGATTTTATGTTTGATCCTGGCTGGCTGGTTAGGTTACCGCGAATCGGGTAACTTTATGGGTGTCGCCCAATTTCTATTTACTGCGTCCATTCTCGCCTTACTTGAGACAACCATTTCTTTTGATAACGCGATCGTAAACGCTTCGGTTCTTCGCGATATGACACCGATCTGGCAAAAGCGGTTTTTAACTTGGGGTATTCTCATCGCGGTGTTTGGAATGCGCTTGGTGTTTCCAATCGCGATCGTTTGTTTAGCCGCTTCGATGGGGCCTCTTTCGGCAATGTCCTTGGCACTCTATGAGCCCAAACGTTATGCTGAAATTATGCTCTCCGTTCACCCTCAAGTGGCCGCCTTCGGGGGAGCTTTTCTGGCGCTGGTAGCACTGGATTACTTTTTCGATACAGAGAAAGAGACCCATTGGATCGGCTTCATCGAAGAGCGGCTTTCCAAATTGGGAGCTTTGAAATCCACCGAGGTGGGAATCACCCTCTTGGGTATCTGGGCGTTTTCACGAACTCTTCCTCCGGAAATTGGCACATCCGTTCTTTTTTCTGGTGTGGCTGGAATTCTCACATTTATCGCGGTCAAGTTGATCGGCGAAGTCCTCTCCACTCCTCAAACGGGACAGTTGGATCTCAATAAACAAAGCATTGGACTCTTTTTATATTTGGAAGTCCTGGATGCGTCCTTCAGCTTCGATGGTGTGGTGGCCGCATTTGCAATTACCTCCAACCCTTTAATCATTGCCATCGGGCTTGGCATTGGCGCTCTTTTTGTGCGGAGCTTTACCATCCTCATGGTGGAAAAAGGCTCACTGGACAACTACATATTTTTGGAACAGGGTGCGTTCTGGGCCATTGGGTTACTCGCTGTCATCATGTTTGTTAGCATCACCGTGCATGTTCCAGAAGCCATCTCTGGTGGGTTGGGATTACTGATCATCGGCTCTTCGTTCATTCATAGCTTAATGCATAAAAAGTCGGGCGCGACCATCTGAGGTTCTGCCCGCCTAGCTTACGACCAGTTATGCGTTCATAAGTGAAAAATCACATATTTTGTTTTCTTATTGGAATCGTTCTCATTAGAATGATTTCATGTCTGCAAACAAATCCATTAAGCTCGAAAAAGGCCAATATCTATTTAAAGAGGGCGAAACCAGCGCCAGTATGTTTCTTATTAAGTCTGGACGTTTGGCGGTGTCCCGCAAAAATTTTAACAGCGAAGACGAAGTGGTCCTCGGCGAAAAAGTTGTTGGTGAACTCATTGGCGAGATGGCATTTTTCGACAATCGCCCGCGTTCGGCCAATGTGAAAGCCGTGACCCTCTCAGAGGTGATCGAACTCCCCTTCTCCGCACTTCAGGCTCAGTTTGACACCTGCCCCGCGTGGCTCAAAGTCATGACCAAAACGATCAACGCTCAGTTGCGCGACGCCAACACACGCATTAAAAATTTAGAAAATATTATGTCCGACACCAAAGACAAATTGATGCCACAAACACTTGTGCGCGTCGCCGCTGTCATCGATGCTCTTTGGCACCAGGGCGAAGAGGACGAAGAGGGTAATCGCGCCTTCGCTTATAAAGAAGCCTTCAACATGTTGGTCACCGTGTTTCACCAAAACAAGCAAAAAGTAAATAAGGCCATCAAAGCACTCAAAGAGCTCAACCTGCTTGACATCGTCGACAGTGGCGATAAGGGCCAGCAGATTGTCGTTGCCGATCACGAAACCATTCGTGGCTTTATGTTGTGGTACAACGAAAACCTGGCAAAGGACGCCGCCGATCAGGTGACCATCGAAGAAAAGGAATTACCGGTTCTCAATGTTCTCGCCTACTACGGCCAAGAAGACGTGGCCACGGATCTGGGCGGCGGCATGGTAAAGATCCATTTGGATCATATGCAAAAAAATGCCAAGTCCGATTTACACATTAATTTTCAGCCCACATCTATTGAAGCACTGATCAAAAAGAAACTTGTTCGTGAAAAACAAGCGGACGATAAAGGTGTGTGGATCTCTTTCGACCTCGATGAATTGATCCGTATTTTTAATTACTGGACACTCATTCACGCCTTCAACAATAGCGCTAACGACGAGTAATGTTTACCTTGAGCGCCGCATGGCGCTCGAGAATTCTCCTTTGAACACCTTCATCCACACACGAAAAAAAATCTTCTGAGGCGGCGAGATTCTCCAGCGTTACCATCGCTTTCTTGGTGTCTTCCGGAGATTTTCTCTGCTCAAAGCATAGAGCCACTTTTTCTAAAGACTCTGCTAAAGGCGTCACATTGGGGCAACGAAATTTTTTAGTTTGGTGATAGGCTTTGCGTCCTAGCGGGGGCGAAAAATATGCGGCCCCACCCCCTGGCGCAGGAAGGCAGTTGGAAATGCGCGGCGGATTCCCGCCCCCTAAAAAAAGTGGATAGTTATTGCCTGGCCCGGTCTTCGTCGCAGCCACCTGCAATGGCAGGCACAACACCACAAAACCGACAACTCCCACACTCACGTCCCATAAAACCTCGGCCGTATAATTAAGACCCACATACGAATAGGCCGCAGTGTTTTTAACCATCCACTCCATAGAGTCCTGGGTCTTCTCTATTTTCTGCAACTGCGGAACAGATTCAAATGCCTGATCACAGCGAAGCGCCTGCAAGTGGCTATCGAAGGTGGCGTGAGGCGCGTGCGCGCAGCTCGTAATAAACATTAAAAGGAGGGTAAATGATAGTGTACGCATTTGGCCAAGCTATGCTGCCCCAGGAACTTTGAAAAGCGCGAACTCTATAATCCTTTGCGCCAAACTACTGGACGGTCGCCTTTTCCCACTCAGCACCCACGGCAATTTTACAAGTGGTGTAGATGGAAACTGCTGCTTCGAATATAATAAATAGGTGGAGGTTTTCATGAAATACACAGTGGCCGTAGTGTTTTTTGTATTGGGTGCATGGTCCGAATCTGCAACGGCATTCACTATGATGGGCCCCAATGGCATTGACTTGGAGAGTGGAGCTCTCATGCAAAGCTGCCGAGTGGCTGCGGAAGACGCCGCACTCGACCAAGAGGTCGAGATACGCAATGCGGGCTGTGCCACCGTACCGTCACAGGTGATATCTAAAAACACCCGTTTAAACGGCCTCGCACTCGACAGGCGCGGCTTCGTCTACGAAGTGGATGTCTTGGCTGGCTGCAATCGCGTAGTTCGCTACGAAGTCGTTGTAGGCCCCGCTTCCAACGGCCGCAGCTGCCAGTTGCTCTCCACGCCCATACCACTGGGTACATGGCAAACCCCGACCAACAACTAGAGATCTGCCCACTGCTCATCGTCGGTAAAAAATAGCGCCAAGAATACCGATAAATGTCTACGGCTTGTCTTGGACAGGCCACAGATACTTATCGCTGAGGTGGATGATGAAACAATTTTTCGTATTTGCGCTGTTGGCCGCACTGAGTTTTAACGTAAGTGCAGACGACATTCAAACCCGTTCGCTCGAAGAGGAGTACCAAAAGGATAGCCAAGTCACCTCTGTTACTACTGAGCCTACGCCTCTTCCCGATCCCGTGGATCAACCCCCAGTTCTCGAGTACGGCAAAGCCGCGGTAGCAGCCACGGCAGCACGCACTCCTTCATCTTGGGCACCCCAAAAATATGTGGATTCCGAACTGGGCATCGCCTGTTACTACATCGTGCCACCAACAATTGCCGGCGTCGCCACACCACTCTCCGCAGCCATAAGTTGCGTGGCCTATGAGCCAAAAATTATCCCTGTGTTGGCGCCTCAAAAAGCGCAAACTGCGCCTCCCGCGACTACGAACTGAGTCCACACAGGCGCTCGGCAATGGCCTGCGCCTGTAATCGAATCTCAGGAACAGCGGAAACTTCCCAAAAGGTAGTGCGAGTGATTGGTCCCACAAAATGCAGTTGTGAATGACGACTCTCAAATCCTAATCCCAAATCACACTTTGAATACAGTTCGCTGTCGATCTTCAATGGCTCGATATTAAGTCGCGCCCCGGTGGCCACGTACACGCGATCAACGTCGATAAACTGCGAAGCAGAGTGCAATCGCGTTTGCGAAATGTTCGATTCCGCTCGCAAACCCTGTGCTTTGTGTGCAAAACTTTTTTGCGTCTTCAACTCCTGAAGGAGCTCGCTGTGTACAGTGTCTGGTAGACGATGGCGAATGCTGTCCCAGTACGGCCGCAAATGATGAAGAAACTGTTTTTTTTGAAATCGTGTCCATTGCTTCCAAATGTCCGTAACATGGGGTCTCAGAACATTCGCAATCGTTGCAACATCGCAATTCTCATAACGTAAGAGGGCCCGCACCCAACGCAGCAGAAATAACGGACTGGAGCCTAAAGGGACTTCAGGGGTTTGCTTTAAGTCGTTGAATATTGAAAAAGCTTGAGGAAACAAACACCGTCTAGAGAAAAAATGCACGTTTCCTTTAAAGCCGTTGTGGCGAAGGCTGCGCCATATATCGATTGCGGTTAAACCCATGCCGATAATCGCCACGGTTTTAAGATGCTCTTCTTTAAAATCGGCAGAATAAGGAGCATCTACAACGTGTGTGAGGTGGCTTTTCAATCCGCTCGGAATAAAAGTTTGTGGGCTGTAACCGGTGGCGACGACACACTCGTCATACGAGTTTGTCGTACCTCCATTATGTACGATGCACTTTCCTTGATTCATTTTGATGGAATCAACTTGGGAATTCTTCCACTCTACTTTTGATGACCCTGCCAATAGACGGTCTTGCAGATAGCGTTTGAACAACATGCGCGAGACGAAGGGGTAATGAAAATCATTAAAAACTTTCGGATCATTGAGCTTCAGCCATTCTACGAAGTCTAGTGGCTCCCGCTCGTCACAGCTCATGCGATCTGCCGGAACGTTAAGGATGTGCTCAATGGCCTCCGTGCCATAAGCGAGTCCTGCGCCGATCTCTTTGGCGGGGTCGTAGAGAGTGACGTTCACACTCGCGCGGGTAGCTCTTAAAATATGAATAGCGGTGAGGACGCCAGACGCTCCGCCGCCAATGATGGCTATGTGTTTCATCCCGGTTTTTTCACCGAGAACACGCACCAACGCCACAGGTCTTGAATCTCGCCGTTTGGCAGAATCTTAAACGGATGCACGGCGCGCGCCTCGGGGGGAGCGTTGCGGAACAATTCGCGGATTTCGTGACGGTGAATGGACGTGGTCTCGTAACTGTTGATCCATACATCAATGGATTCCCACACGTTGAGCTCCTCCATTTGCATGTCTACAAAGCCCGGCGAAAGCAGCAATCGGCGAAAATCTTCTTCTTGAAACATATTAAAGATCAACGGCTGCTTCTTTTTAAAAACACGGTACATCCACGGGCCATCGTCTTCACTAAATGGTAAAATCTGTCCTACAATAAACTGCCCTCCAGGCTTCAGCACACGAAAGATCTCCGAAACGGGCTTCTCAGGATACGGCAACAAATGCAAAACTTCGCGAGTGCAAACCATATCAAAGGTGTTGTCTGGAAATGGAATGTTGTACACATTACCCTGATGAACTTCATCCAGGCGCTCACTGGCAAGTTTTACCATTTCTGGCGTAAGATCGAGGCCAATAATTTTTTTAAATTTGCCTTTGAACGACGCACCCACCACGCCACTGCCGCAACACACATCAAGAGCAATGGCGTCTTCACCGACGTCGCACATTTTGGCATGCTGCTCGAGTAAAACCTTATCGGTGATCCATACCGCTGAGTCGTGCCAATTCTTAGAACGGGCGCCAAACTGTTCTTTGTAGACTTCTTCGTTGATCTCTTTGCGCGCGCGCTGATAATAAATGCGATCTGTGGCGCGCTGAACCGCAACCCGAGCCAATCTGGCATCGCGGATGCGGTCACACACGATTCCTGCCGCTTGCGGATGACTCGCAAAATAGCGCAGCGTTTGTTCGTAAACAGTTTGCTCGATCGGATAGGTCACATCGCTATTGGTGAATCGTGTTTTTGTTTGTCCCTCAAAATTTGCCGTGTGCACTTTGCATGCAACAATAGCCACCACGCCCTCGGTCACTTCATCCACTTCGGGAAGGCTGCCAGTCCACGAGAGGCTTTTATTTTCGCTCATGAGCCGATGGATAGCGCGCGTGAGGCCAGCCCGCACGGCATTGACATGAGTGCCACCATGAACCGTGTGAATACAGTTCACGTACGATTCGATCATTGCATCTTTATCCGTTGTCCACTGAAGGCGCGCCTCGAATTCAAGACCGCCAAGCGCAGATTGGTAAGCCACCGGCTCGCTCAGTAACATCTTTTTAGACTCACAACGAGCCTTCAAGCACTGGTCCAAACCGTTTTCATCACTGACAAAAGTTTGCGATTCCCCCGAACGCTGATCTAAAAATAAAATTTCTAGACCCGGAATAAGATAAGTGATGTTTTTAAGAAAGTACTTGATCTTTTCAGCATCAAAACCGCTAAAACCCTTAAAAATTTGCACATCCGGTGAAAAACGTAAAGTGGTTCCCTGGATATCTGTAAGCCCCACTTCTTTGAGCTCGGTTACCGGAATACCCAAGCGATAGGCCTGCTCATAACGACGCCCTTTGCGATGAACAACTACATCGAGCTTGGCAGAAAGTGCATTCACACAAGAAAGTCCCACGCCATGCATACCGCTAGTGAACTGATTCTCTTCCTTGTGAAACTTACTGCCTGCGTGTAAACGTGTGAGCGCGACTTCGCAAGAGGATATGCCGAGTTTGGAATGTGGCTCCGTGGGTATTCCCCGACCGTTGTCCTCGACCTCGCAGAAATCGGAGCCGAGTGTCACGCGCAATCGGTCAGCATGCCCCAACAAAACTTCATCGAGCGCATTGTGCGCGATTTCAAAAAATAAATGGTGGGCGCCCTCGTTGCAAACTGATCCTATATACATCCACGGATTGTGACGAATGGCCTCGGTTTCGGAGAGAACATGAATTTCGTTATTCATTGTCGACCTTCTTTAATTTTTGAGTGCGGGCGCGTTTGAGTTTTTCCAAAGTGTCGAACCAACTCGCGATGTCGGTAAAGCCCTCATCGCGGGCAACACGGGCCATGTCGGGATATATTTCTGTAAACTGTTGAATCTCGGTTTGCAGAAGCGACTGCAAGTTTTTTTGTGTACTGCCAAAAGGAATTTTAGAATCTGGATCCACGGCTTGGCGCAAAAAATCCAGACACCCATGAACGTTGTCTTTTCCACCCTTACTGAAATCCTCGAACATCCCGGCATAACGGTCCATACCCTCAAATTGCGCAATGATCGCAAAAAAGTGATAGCGGAATGCCAAGCTGGCCTCAGCGTAAAAAGCCTTTTCTAAATTTTCTAGAGTCTTACTGCCTTCGAGAAAAGTGTCCACGTTAAGCTCCCAGTATTTGTCGTTTATGTTTCGTGTATTGGATAAACATTTTTTTTCGCCAGCGCAGATAGAAATTTTTATCGCTGAACAGTGCATGGCTTTCGGCTCGGAGCATGCGTTGCCATTCGAGCCATTCTATCCAGCCTCGTTCGAGTTTTCCTACCGGCTTTTGTGGTGAACTTGTAGGAGTGTAACCGTAGTCGATCATCAACGTGCCGGCCTGCCATTCCACGTGGCCAATCTCCTTGGTACTCAATGATTTTGAAAACTGCCCCACACTTTTAACAGAAACCGGCGTCTGGCAGTTTTTCCAGCTCGCACTCAGGGCAGAAAGCTCTTTCGCCTCTTTTCCTCGATAAGCCTCCATCTGCTGTGGTACGTATGTTTCTCCTATAAAATCCATAACTTTTTTTAAAGTATTTTCCGGATCCGCAGTGAGATCTTCATAGCGCACATTTAAAAAATGGCTGGGTGAATGCTTCTTCCAACTTTCGATATGGCTTTGCTCATCGGTCCATAGTGCAGCCGTTTTGTAGGCTGTGAACTTGCAAAAAATCGACTGCCGCGCGGAAACGGCCACATCCCGCGGATCGCGCACCAAGTGTATAAAACGAGCATCGGTATGGGTCGCCATTATTTCACCGATATGGCGATGCATAAATGTGCTCTTACAACCCCACCGCTTTTTCCCAACGTTTTCCGCGTAAACCTCATAGAGCGCGGTGTAGAGGCCGTACAGCGATCGATTGTTCGCACGTCTAACGAGTTTGTTGGCCTCAACGACAAATCCCCACGGTGCAAAATGGCGATTCACCGTGGCCGCGACGTCTTTTGCCAAGGCCGTAAAGTTTTTGTCGTCCTGCAAATCATCATAGAGTTCTAAAAAATTGGAGAAATCGCGCATGATGTGCGGCGGATGCGGAATCGCAATTTGTGGATGAGCGTTGAGCAAAAGGCGCATCAAATTAGATCCTGAGCGCTCAGTGCCGACAATAAAAATCGGATTATTGATCATGAAAGAGCATCCACCTCTTGCGTCACCGGTATAAACGGCTGTGCGTTTTGCTCCGCTGCCTTTTGCGCTCCGATGGTTAAAAACAACATCGTATCAAAAATGTCATCATTAGTGATTTGCAGATCATGCACTTTTTTAAACTCCGGAGAAGCCTGAGTGTAAATTCTTTTAATGCTTTCCCGTTCCTGTTCTGTGCTCGCGCCATGATGAATCCACTGATTCACCGACTCACGAGAGCGATACTGGCCGATTTCGTGAATTTTTAGACCAGCCTCTTCCATAAATGATTCCAGATCACCAGGAATAAAAAAGTTCACACGAGCCGGATTGCGCAAAGCCTGAATTTCAAACGCATCGGCGCGATCGTAATGGCCGTAGGCATTCAGATGGCAGAACACTACGCGGCCACCAGGCTTCAACACACGGTGGATCTCGGCCATGGCTTTACTCAGATTCACAAACTGTAATCCCTGACGACACACAACGATGTCTACAGAATTGTCATCCAGAGGAATCTTCTCTACAGACGCAATCACTAGGCGATCCACATAGTTTTCGGCCTGCGCACTCATCTCTTTAGAAATATCAAGACCTATGACTTCTTTCACACGTCCTTTAAACTGTTTCGAAACAAGACCGGTTCCCACCGCTATATCTAGCACCACATCATCGGACGTCGGCTTGGACATTTTGTAAATATCGTTGAGAAGTTTTTCGTCGGCCACCCAGTTGGAGGACTTATTGTATTTTTGCGAGCGATCGGTGAAATGCTTTTTTGCCGTCTCGTTCTGCTGAGTCATGGCATCAAAAAGGCGCTTGGTTTCCTCAATGGAATGGGTCTCTAAAGCTTTAAGGTCTCTCATGCGTACGTCTCCATCGTAAATTTTAATTCCGCGGCGTGTTTCTTGCGGGCTGTAGGCGTTTTCCAAATACACGGGTCGTTTAAAAAATTTTGCATCGGGTTCTGGTAAATAGACATTCAGGGGATTTCTATAATCGTAAGGACGCTTTTCGATCACCCCGTTCACTTTGCGGTAGATCTCGCGCAGTTCTTCTTTGCTGAGTTTGTCCGCAAATTTAATGAACCCAGGCTCATCGATGTCCTCTTCCACGGATCGTTCGCGCGACAGCCAATCCATGTGCGCCAGCTCATCTTTAATCACACCATCTCGCACAAATTTTTTGTAGTTGGCAGTGCCCGGAAGCGCTGACAAGTATTTTACGCGCGTTACCTCCTTGAATTCGCTGCAAAAATCGATCATCTCCTGCATCGACTCCTTGGTATCAGTGGGTGCACCGATAATGAACAGCCCGCCAATCTTTATCCCCGCCTTTTTGTTGATATCGATGCACTCGACGATGGCGTTTTTTGAAGTGCCCTTATGGTAATCGGCCAAGGTGGATTTGGATACGGATTCCATACCGTAGAGCACGAGATCCAAACCCTGTCCGCGCATTCTCTCCAGAATAGGAACATCAATGCCGGTTACGCGACTAAAAATTACCGAGCGAAAATCGTGGGTCGTCCACGCGCCTTCGGTGATTTTGTCTGTGTACTCCTTGTCGGTGATGTAAGTGAGATCGCTCCACCATGCGAAACGAAATTTATACTGCTTGTAGTAATCGATTTCCTGTTTGACCCGCTCAACACTACGCACATTGAGCTTTGGAAACGCACGGTAACAAAATGTGCAGTTGGCGATACAACCGCGCGAATAACTCATGAATATTTCGGGAATGACTTTGTCCTTAAAGCGATCCCAAACCGAAAAGTCCTGGAACGGCAGCGCATCCTGATCCTTGATCTGTTCGCGAAACGCATTGGCTACTGTGTTGCCCGATGGATCGCGCCAAACCAGACCGTTGATTTTCTCGATGGGCTTAGCGAAATGGTTGCGCGAAAAATAATCCATAAATTCGGTGAGCGTCAGCTCCCCCTCACCCACCACCGCATAGTCGGCCTTTACGTACTTCATGATAAAGTGCGGGTGCGAAGAAATAAATGGTCCCCCAAGAATTAAAGGAATGTCGGGACGCTCCTCCTTAATCACATCGGCAGCAGCACGCAGATAATTAAAACTATCACCCCAAGTGGACATTCCGATGATGTCGAAGTCCTGAATCTTGGAGCGTAAATCTTCTGGATCATAACTTTCGCGCTGATCGAGCAGAGTGACTTTGTAACCAAGGCCCTTCAGCAGTCCGGCAATCATAGAGGGCCCTTCGAATGGCGCATAGTGTGCCCACTCCCATCCGTAAGGCATCACAAACGGTGACGGCGGTACTATGAGCCCAAAATGAATGGAACTCGATGGCTTAGCATCGATGGGTAAGGGTAGCCCGCGCAAACGATTGAGCGTTTCATCGTTTTGTGTTTTATCAGGTCCTTTGATTTTCACTGTGCCTCCTGCGATAGACGGCTCTCCGCCGGCTTCATGATTTTATTTTGTAGCAAATGTAGTGAGTGAGAGATTTCAGTACCATGACTATGAATGTGCAGATCAGGATCTGCAGGCACTTCGTAGTCGGAACCAATACCGGTGAATTGTGCCAGCTCTCCGCGGCGGGCCTTGGCGTAGAGGCCCTTCACATCGCGCTCTTCACACACGCTGAGCGGGCAATCTACAAACACTTCGATGAATCGATCGCGGCCCACTATGGAGCGCGCCAAATCCCTCTGGATCTGAAGCGGCGAAATAAACGCGGCAAGTACAATGTGCCCGGCGTCCGCGGCAAGCTTGGCCACCTCAGCAGAGCGACGAATATTTTCCAAGCGATCTTCCATGGAAAACCCGAGATCTTTACACAAACCCGTGCGCACCACATCGCCATCGAGCATGAAGGTGGGAATTCCCTGCTCTTGCAGTTTTTGGCACAGCACCTGTGCCAAAGTGGACTTTCCTGCTCCTGACAAACCGGTGAACCACATCACACGACCACGCTGAAATTCCCCGCTCCTGGCCACTGCCTGCGAATTCGACGGTCCGATCCACCGTCCTCCACCCAAGACAAGGTGCTTGCGACACACCACAAACTGACTGGTGGCCTCGTTTTCACTCCAACGATCAAAATAAAGAGGATGGTCAAAACGAAATTGAGCTCGTCCCATAAGACGCAGTTCGGGAGCAGAGTGATCCTGAAGCAATGTATTTTCATCCACATCGTGAACAATTCTCTCGACGTGAGCGCGCACCGCCTGAGTTCCCATCTTCACGATCACCTGCTCACCAGTGGTCAGTGGAACTGGATCGAGCCAGAAAATATCCCCCACGAGACACGTTGAGTGTTCAGGAGCTTCTTGGGAAAAGTATCCCATCGCCCCACGCTCCAAAAACAAATGCCTGTCGAGAGTGATTCCCACCGCATCTCCGCGCCCCGCAATGTTTACCAAATCTCCGTACACCTCGATGGAGTTCACGGAAGCCGTTTCACCAAATGGAGTAAAACACAAAATATCGCCCACTTGAATTTGACCACTGTCCACTCGGCCCACATAGATACGCTTTTCACCGGTTCTGTAAACATCCTGAATCTGGAATCGTGTTTTTTCCTTTTGCAATGAACGGCGAGGCACGAGAGCGGATAAAGCTTGAACAAGCGTTGGACCGCTATACCACGGGAACTTATCCGACACCGATAAAAGGTTTTCCCCATGCCATGCCGAAATCGGCAGTACCACCGCTGTTGCTGCACAGGGCGCACTGTGCAACGCTAATTTGATTTGTGAGAACACGTCTTCGCTCCACTGCACCTGATCCATTTTGTTGACCAGCACGATCACCTGCTGCAATCCCAATATTTCAAGCAATTGCAACTGGCGCAAAAGACTCGACGCCACACCGTCCAGCGCATCGACAATGAGAAGTGCCGCGTCCACGCGCGAAGCACCGCCGACCATTTTTTTTAAAAACTCGCGGTGTCCTGGAGTATCTACAAAAGTGTAGACGCGATCTTCGAACGCCCACGGCACCTCGGTGACATCCATGGTGATTCCCTGGGCTTGCTCTTCCTCCAGCGCATCCAGCAGGAACGCATACTCGTACTTGCGCCCTTGAACACGACAAACTGAGTGCACTTTTTCAATTTTATCACTATGCACCTGCCCCGTGTCGCTCATCAGGCGACCGATCAAGGTGCTCTTACCGTTGTCGACGTGGCCCACCACCGCGATACGCACACTCACATATACCCCCGCGCTCGCAATTTTTGTAAGGCGTAGCGGTCGGCCTGATCTTGCGCGCGGCCGGCACGCTCCCCGACTGTCGTTACCCGCAACTCGCTGATCACTTCGTCGATCGTGGCGGCGTTGGAATTCACGTATCCCGTACACGGCGCACATCCCACGCTACGATAGCGCTTGCCTTGATTTGAATAATACAAATTGAGCACGGGAATTCTTTGCGCGCGCACATAGAGCCAAATATCGAGCTCCGTCCACTGCAACAAAGGATGAACACGCACTTCAGTGCCCTCGGGATAACTGGTTTGATAGTCGTTCCAGAATTCAGGCGGCTGCTCCTTGTAGTTCCACTCTGAGTCTTGCCCGCGAGGCGAGAACACCCGCTCTTTGCCGCGCGACCCCTCTTCATCACGCCGAATCGCCGCAAAAATTGTCTGGAAGCCATGACTAGCTATTGCCGCCTTGAGCGCATCGGTCTTTAAAGCTCCACAGCACTTGAGTTTGCCAAGCGAAGGATGCATGCCGTCTGCCAATGCTTTTTTGTTTTGCCCCACACGCAAATCCAATCCCCATTCGCGCGCAGTGGCGTCACGAAAAGAGATCATCTCTGGAATCTTGTAGTGCGTGTCGATGTGTAAAACCGGAAACGGAATTTTCCCAAAAAATGCTTTGCGCGTCAGCCACAGCATAACGGTGGAATCTTTTCCCATCGACCACAACATCGCCGGGTTCCTTAAGGTGCGATAGGCCTCACGCAAGATGTAAATGGAATCGTTCTCCAGCTTGTGAAGACGCGCAGATTCCGTATCTGAAATGGAAGAGAACATCGTGTTGTTTTCCATGACTGCTCCTAAGCGTACCGTATATCTGTGGCGCTCCAAAGATGATAATTATCACCTTTCTTTCACAGAGCAATTAGCTACAATTTTACTCATGAAAACTCCCCTGTCTCGCCAGGACATTCGCAACGTGGTCGTCATTCTCGCTGGCTCGCGAACTGGATCGAGTTTTTTGTTTCACTCCCTCGTTCGCAATGCACTGTTTTTAGCGCCCACCGGTGAGGAAACCGCCTATTATCGCCAAGTGGGATTAGGAATTTTTAATAGTCCCCACTACTGCGACTCCCTTTTCAGCCCACCATCGCCGGGAGTTTTAGATCGCTATTTTTTGGCCCTCCAACAAGACAGTGGGCTCTTTAACCCCGAAGCTCCAGTGGAGCACCGGCACTTTCCAACATTTTTACATAGACTTCTTTTGCAGTGGCCTCAACTGGCCGCAAAAAACTTAAAGTCAGAACTAAAAGGCGTGTTCGAATCCACTTTAAGTTCTGCACACAACCCCTTAGATTGGAGCTCCATTTACCTAGATTTCGTGGCGCAGCTCCAGGCCAGGGATTATCCGGTTACGGTAGATCTCTTTTCCACAACGAGCAGCCATCCGCAAAACCTGTCACTATTAGAGGAACCGCCGTACATCACGCCCATTGCCCAAACCGCAATCACACAAGATCTGGCAAAGAATCACTCCCTACTTTTGAAAACCAGCACCTCGATTTATCGATTGCCGTTTTTAAAAGCACTTTTTCCACATGCAGAATTCAAATGGATAGTTCTGCAGCGCAACCCGGCGGCCACTATTAGCGCTCTCATGGATGGCTGGTTATCGACCGCATTTCATTCTCACAGTGTGCACCCCCATGCTCGCCTTCGCATAAAAGGCTACAGTGACACACTCCCTGGCGGCGATCACTTTTGGAAGTTTGATATGCCGCCTGGTTGGCAGGCCTACACCGACGCGCCACTCGAAGAGGTGTGTGCCTTTCAATGGAGTTCCGCGTACAAGCAGATCGATGAATTTCTTAACGATACTACCGACAGTTTTCACACGTTGAGCTATGAACAGCTAGTGGCCAATCCACGGCAAGAGCTTGAGAGCATTTGCTCTTTTGCGGGCGTAAACGAACGGCACAACTCGCACTCGTCTCAATGGCTAAAGCCCGTTGCCAGTGTGCACCCTCCGCTCTCGGGCAAATGGAAAAAACGCGCCGACATTCTCCTGCCTCTGTTGCGCGGGCATGACCACGGAAAATTATTGCAGTTGGCAGAGCGGTTTCATTACAATATTGGAGCTCCCGAAACATGGACATAAGTTCAAGCGATCGCTCACAACTCTCCGCCTATCACGGCGGCTCATGGTTATACCGCGAAAGCTCTCATCGCGATGAGGTCGCCAACGGTACCTATTGGACCCCAAGTGGCGCACCCTCCGAGTTTGCGCCTCTGCACGGAGTCCTGCTCTACACTCCACCGTCGGTGCCTATACACATCGCCCATCCCGAACAGGCGCAGCATCTGCGCGCCATAGACTGGGAAACTCTGCGCGCGGAGTATAAAAACTTGAAATCTATTTTTGAGCAGCACGATGTTCGCGTGCATGATCTCGCGGCCGATCTGTTTCCCGAGTCACCACCAAATCTTATGTTCACGCGCGATCTTTTTTTTAGAACTCCATGGGGCGCTGTTCTCGCGCGCATGGCAAGCCCCGTGCGCGCCGGGGAGGAGAAATGGGCGCAACTGGCTCTCGCGCAAGCTGGAGTTCCTCTGCTCGGCATGATCGCTGGAACCGGACTCTTCGAAGGTGCAGACGCTTTGTGGCTCGACGCTCACACTGTGGGTATCGGAATTGGCAACCGCACCAACAGCAGCGGAGCACTTCAACTGCAAGAAATCCTAAAACCCTATGGCGTAAGCACGCTACTGCTACCGCTTCCGAAATCCGCTCAGCATTTGCTGGGGGTTTTACAAATTGTCGACACAGACACGGCTCTTGTGCGCACGTCCATTCTCGAAGACTCCGCTGTGGAAATTTTAAGATCCCGTTTTGCGAATATTATCGAAGTGCCAGAAATTTCGGAAGTGACGGAAAAACAGGGTATGAATATCGTAAGCCTCGGCCCCAAAAAAATTATTATGGCCGCCAATTGCCCGGCACTAAGGGAACTTTATCTGAAAAATAAAATGGAAGTTGCGGCGGAAGTGGAGATTTCCCAGTATCTCAATGCCGCAGGCGGAATCGCCTGCGCCACTGGAATTTTATCCCGCTAAAGTAAAGATCCTGCACTCGCAGTCGCATCTAAAAGCTGCGACTGGCTGTCTGAACCGACAAGGCCCATGATAAATGCGTTTCTTGGAAAGTAGCTCACCCATCGCACGGACGCATCGGGAAGAGTGACCACAGCGTTGCCCATTGCAGGGATCGAATAATCCTCTTGAACTTTCAACTCAGGACGGACAGCCACCCGAATCCATTCCGCTCCCGATGCATTTTGCAATGTATCGTAGCCTTCAACCACATCGCCGTCGTTGTAGGAGGCCGTCGCACGCACGCTCAAATTCGCACCAGCACCTACTTTTGCCAGAGGCACTTCGACAATGGCCATTGTCGAATGATCGTAGGTGATCATCGGCGACTCGCCCAGCAGCGCTGGTACGTAGTCGAGCGTTGGCGCCGTCGGAAGCTGCAATGCCACTTGCTTGCGATAGTCACTGTAGAGCGACGTTAATATTTTAGAATCAAATAAAATACTGCGAAATCCGGCAATACCCAGTTCTCCAAAACCCGGCATCGTTTCAAAGGTTGTTCCGATGATTTCACGATCGCTCACGCCATCGCCATCCACATCGAATTCAATGTTTACATCGCAAATGTTCCAATCTGTAATCGGATTGTAGATTTTAACCGCAAACTGAAGGAGAGTAACCCCATCGCGCTCCACGTGGCGATAACCCACCGATTCCAAATCGCAAGAGGAGGCCAGCGTGGTGTCGGTGACGAGTGGTTTGCGCGCATCTTGTCCCAGCAATTGGAACACATATGCGGAACCAGCAGTGCTGCCCCCATTGTTAAAGGCCACCTGTGCGGAACCATCAACAGCCGCCGGCGACGTGGAAGCGGTAATCTGCGTGAGATAATTTACAACCGCCATCACCGGAACGCGGGCCACAACCGAGCCTTGCACCATTGCGATTAAAAAACCATCGAGCTCCGAAGTCATTTGATCAATAGGTGACACCACAACATTCAACGTGATTTCGCGCTCTTCATTGGCTTTCAGCACTAAAGAGGATTCAGCCACATTCAATTGCAGCGCCGCTTGCGACTGAGCCGCAATGGCCACAGTCAGCGACGATGACGTGAGATTCTTAAACGTGAGTCGGCGCTCAATGGTCAGTGGCGCTCCCACTTGCACTTCGCCCAACGAGATCGCGCCTTCTTTGACGAGTAGAGGGTTGGTGGCCGATCGGTAAACGTTCACACGCCCTGCACCCTGACGAGTGATGGGATACACATTGCCTTCGGCATCATCTATTTCCACCGAAGCATTCATAAGTAGAGCTTTGATCTCCAGTGGTGTCAGCTGAGGATGATATTGCATCAACAAGGCCGCAAGGCCTGCCATATGTGGAGATGACATGGAGGTCCCGCTCATACGCACCACTCGATTGCCAGAACCCACAGCTACAGAAATAATATTGTAACCTGGAGCTGTGATTTCGGGTTTGATCAAAGAATCCACCGCACGCGGACCCTGTGATGAAAAACCGACGATGGTGTCGATCAGCTCTGGCTTTTTTATTTTTTCTTGCGACAGAAACTGGATCACCGCCTCACCTAAAAGCATTTCACTTTTAAGAAGCGCGCCGATGGCCTTCGACACCATGACCCCAGGAATCTCAAACTTAAGTTCCCCACCCATACGGAATGGCTCTTCGTCCGTGTTGTTGACCATGACCACGCCAATGGCGCCAGCGACCCGCGTGATCTTTTCATCAAAACTCACGTCACCGCGATCGATCAACGCCACATTGCCCTGAACCGCGGCCAGGAGTTCCGGAGTTAGATCGGTCGCTGCCGTTCCTACATACACGAGTTTTCCAGTAACGTTTCCAGTGAGACGAATGGGCTTTGTGCCCACACCCTCTATGGCTTGCACAACTATTTGCGAATGATTGTTGGTTTTAAATTCAATTGCTGGAAACTGCCAGTTTTGTTCCATGTCATCCACGGATGCGGCAACAGCAAGTGATTCCTCGGCTGTGCTCGGTGAGGCCACGATGTTTGGAACGGGGCCGTCATTGCCTGCGGAAACTACCGCCAGCGTACCACCCTTAGTGAGATTGCTGACAGCCATATTGTAAAGCGAATGGGGTTTACCGTAACCACCGCCCAGCGAAAGATTCACAACATGCAAACGATCGCCGGTGTCGAGATCACCGTTGGGATCGGCCGCATACTCGAGCGCGGCTATCACCACAGTGTCACTCGTGGAACCGCCACCATCTCCAAAAACTTTCAGCGCGTACAGGTCGGCTTCGGGAGCGGCACCATCGTAAGACATAGTGCCATCGCCCTCGCCTGCGACAGTGCCTGCAACGTGTGAGCCATGGCCAGAGGTATCGAGAGGATTGTTGTCTGGAACTGCCAACTTATTGCTATAAATGTGCGAGCTCGTATTGAATTTTGCTCCCACAAAATCGCGCCCACCTTTGACGCGAGTATTTGGAAACAATGGGGAGTCTTGAACCGGATCAATCGCTTTAAAAACATTGGGATCCCCTGGGCCGCGAAACATACTATGGGTGTAGTCGATGCCCGAGTCGATAATGCCGACGCGCAACCCTTGGCCGCGCACGGGAATCACTTGCCCATCACCAGCTACAACGGTGAGCTTATTGTGCACATCGAGCGCGCCAATAATTTTCATGGAATTGGAATCGGCGAGCGAACGCGACGCGGAGTCGGCCAGCGGCGTGCTTTTCGTTTTTGGCAATTCGAAACGTTCATCGGCTTCGACAAACGTAACGTCCTCAAGTTCGTTGATCTGCGCCGAAAGACTTTGCGGTGCTTCGATGGCCAGAGCATTGAGCACCATGCGGTAGCGAAAAACCACACGTATATCTGGTGAAAGTTGCGCGAGCTTCTGTTCCATGGAGTGTTGCTCAGCGAGCACGGCTTTTTGCAACACCGGATCGACCACAAAACTTCCATCGCTTTGCTTTTCGGCGGTCGACAATAAAGCCGGAGATTGGAGTTTTAAGAGCGTGAGAAACTTGGGCACGCCACCAGGAAATGTGGTCTGATTGGGATCGAATTGATCGCTAACGATGGGATTTCCGTCGCTGTTTACAGGCCTGGATTTCATTTCGGAACAGGAAATACTAGTGAGTGCAAAAATGCTGACTAGGAGCGCGTGGACGTAAATAGAAAAATGCTTCATGTAAATACCCTCCCCCGAGGTCGGTAAAATCGATTTCACCTAGACGCCGTTTTAGGCCCAATAGCTTGAAATGTATAATAAAAAACGTTTATGACAGGTATTGGCCATTCAAACGCAAAATAGGCCTTCAGCACGTGTATCCAAGAAGCAATGGGCCAAAATCGAGGGTCGAATCTACCCTAAATACACCCGACCTTGGCCAGCTTCCAGAGCGAGAATTTTTAAGCTCTCCCTCTGAATTTGCCGATATAAACCTATGCGGAAAATGATCGGCGCCCTGATTTTACTCTCAATACTTCTCGCTTTTTATTTCGGTGGAAAAAAGACCCGTGAATGGGCAGCGCCTGCCCAACCGCGCCATACATTGGTGCCCACGGCAGCATTGCCAACCCCCGAAGAGTGGTACAAAACCCACGCGCTGTTTGCCAAAACCTATCCTCCCTCGAGCGATCATGCTCATGAGCTCGAATTGCAGACGCGACTGGAACAACTTCAGCAATTGCCGCACACCAATGGTGCGCAGTCGCCTGCAGACTGGAACTTTTATAAATTTGTCTTAGAAAATCCACAGGAACAATGGATCGTGCAACGCCAAGCACTTAAAAATATCAACGGCCGCCTCCCCGCTCATTCCGAATACGGGCGCGCTCAGTTGCTCGGTAAAATCGATAAACGCGCGCTCGCCACCTGGCAAATGTCCGACAGTGAATTGGCTCTCTTTTTAATGGGAGCGAATCACAATGAACACTAAATATTTTTTGTTCGCAGTTCTTTGTGGGTTGTGTTTTTCTGTCGGCGTTTTTGTCGAACCCTCCGCTGTCGGCGCGCCCACACACGAACGTGTTGTCTCCTCACAACGAGAAGTCCCCGCACCGGCCTCTCCATTAGATTACGCCACTATCCCTTGTCCATCGGCCGAGGAAATGGCCACATACATAAAGGACGCTCACATCGTCGGTGTTGCTGAAAATCCCACCTGCGACGGCTCTAAGACGGAGAAAATCTTAAAACTCTTTAAACTTGCAGCACTGCTCAAAGCCGCCATCCCGAAAAACTGGGCCGGCTCCGCCGATAATATAATTAACGATCCCTATGCGTTCATCACTAAAACCACCCCTAAACTCAACATGGCACACGCCACCGATCATGCGATCGCCTCCAACCAAAATGGCCAGGAGATTTTTCTAGGCCACGAATTTTTTGAAATCCCACCGCTCAAAGCCCTCGAAGTTTTGATTCACGAAAACCATCATTCCAATCCCGACGGGAGCGGTCATGTGATTTGCCTCACCGGCGACGTTATGAAAACGGCCGGAGCCTGCGACGCTCTGTTCACCAGGGAATCGTATCTGGGTTCGTACTCGGTGGGCGTCCTTTTTTCTCTGGCTTACAGCCTCTATGCGATAAATCTCTCCAAGCCCGCGCGCCAGCAACTCATGAACTCCGCCATTGCCGTTTTGAGCACGCGGTTCAATGCCATTCCAAACACCTTAGCTGTTCCACTAGATATGGTGTACACACTGGATGCCGCGGGCCAGGTGGCCTTACTCCATCCCTACACATTTGAGAGTATTCCTGTTGTACTGCCAGTGGACACCAACGAAAAAATTGTGCGCATTCAATATAATCCCATTAATAGTGGAGTACTGGCCATTTCCGATCGCGGCCGTATGTACACCGCAGACCAATGGGGCGAATCGTCCATCTACTACGAGGGTGTATTGCCGCGCGAGCGGCGGTTTGTAGATAGCAATAAAATGTTCACGCCGTCAGCGAGTTACTCTTACACCTATTTTGTTGAAGACAGCGGCGATATTTATTTTAAAGACACGGATTCTTCAACGGGCGTCGACGAACTGCATGTGTTTCGTAAGAATCTACCCTATGTGACTCAAAGGGTATTCACCTCGTACGGTAGCACAATGACAGCTCTCTCCGAAACAGGAAACTTCTTTTATTTCGCGAGCAGTGGGCCCGCGGCTCTCTATCCGCAGGAACTCAAAAACACCCAACTTGAAAATGTTCAGTGGAAAGATGGCAGCGGCGGAGTTACCTATGACGTGCTTTATGCTGTAGGCTCAGATGGCCTCGTTTACTTTGGTGACGACTCACCACACTTGCAAGTTCCTCTCGAGCCCAGTGCGTTTGTGAGTGACGAGCCGTTCGAAAAATTCCAAGAGGGCCTAAATTTAAAAATTGCCCTGTCTTCCGCAGGCAATTTGTATGCGTGGGATCACGCCCACTCCACAGCCAAACCGTGGCAAATCCCCACCTCTGCGGTGGTCGACTTTGCCATTGGCCGCAAGTACTTGCCACAAACCTCTCTGCAACCCCTCCAGCTCTCGAGGACAGCAAAAAATCGATGCGCCTTCAAGCTGGCGTATTTGGATCCGTGGTCTGGAAAACAAATGGGAGTCGATACGCAGGCCCGACTGGTATTTACTAGCGCTGAGGACGATGGCAAATGCATCGTTTACGGGCGAAACATCTCTGGAGATACCTTACAAATGGGCACGCAACTTTTGACAAAAACCAATACCTATTTTGATCGCACCTATCTTAACTTTATCCGTGGCCCCAAAAACCAACCGCTGTTTCCTTATGCCGATCTGAACAACTGATCGGCTTTGCAATGAATATCATTTCGATGCCGGCCCGATCACTGCTTGCGCACGCATGGCGGTGATTTGCTCCGCACTGAGATACTCGCCGATCCCCGTACCACCCGTGCACAAAAGATTGCTATCCGTGCAAGCCTGGCCCGAAGTGTTCGCATGCGGCAAAGACAACTCATGGCCGAGTTCATGCGCCAGCACGACTGCGCCTTGGAGCTCGCCGGTTTTAAGAAAGTACTCCCCCACATAAGCCACCTTTTGCTGATGGACATAAAGGCCCTTGGCACTAATAGGAAAGCCGTAGAAAAATGCGGCCTGAAACAGTGGATAGCTGGTGTTGGCCGCAGGAAACTGAATCTTTCCAATTTTTTGCACAAAGGACTGATTGGTCTCACTGGAACTAAACTGCACCGCAGACGGCGCCGCAAGTGCCTTGATGGATTCCAACTCTATACGAATATTGGCCTGCTGATAGATTTCATTCACCTCAGCCACATATTGTTTAATGGTGTTGGAAGAAAATGTGGAATTGTACGACGGCGACGACGGAAACGAAAGTTGGTACACACGCAGTTTGATCACAATCTCCAGTGGATTCTGTGACGACGCCGCGGGCGGGTTTTTTACTCCTGCTCCTCCATCCAAAGTAACAGTTCCCGACTCCGCATTGCCACTGCCATCTTCCATCGGCTGAAGCTGCGGCCCGCAGGCACTCACCATTAAAAAAGCGATAACGAAAATTTGTTTCATACTTACCCCCATACATTTATCCTATCGAGGATGGCGGAGGCTCAGAACTGACAATAGGCTTTCCAGTTGTCTCATCTTGAGAAAATTTCGGTATATCTGTTTTGTTATGAGATTTGCGGATGAGCGCAGAGCCGCACTAATTTTTAATGGACCAGTGCTGATCACAGTACTGTTTGTCCACAGCGAACTTCACGTCGATGGAGTCTTTGAGATAACGGATGTCGTAAATCAGGCGCGCGCCATGGGACATCAGGATGGTCATATTTTTACCAGTGCATGGGCCTTTGGCGATGGTTCTCTTGAGTTGAGGAATAGACACCTCGGTGGAAGCCTGCTCCACTTCCACTTTGTAAATCAAATCCGACCCGTGTACGTCCACACCCACAACCTTCGTCACAGCGTCGATAACAATAGGAAACTTATCGCGATTGAACTCCTTAATCTTCATCAACGTCCCATGGAGCTCCTCAGGTGCGGACTCACTTGGGCTCGAACCGCTCTCTTGAGAAATAGCACCGGAATATTCGCCGCCGCTCATAGGTTTTTGCAAATAAACTGCCACCACTTGCAATGCAACAAAGAGCGTGCTCATGAACCCCACAAAATAGCGCCCCGGCAGTTTTGGCTTTTTCCAAAAAAACAAAAACGCAAACACTTCCAAAAAAAGAATGTCTCTGGGAATTACAAAAAAGGCGCGCAGGAGCGACTCTTCAAAAAGAAAAGACTCCATATAATTGGAGTCTATAAAAAAACCCGCCAATACCACCATCAGTACGGTAAAGAAAAAATTCACTAGCGGTAAAAAGACTCCTATGACGAAAGCCGCCACCGCAAGGACAACTTTATTGGTGGCGTATTTGGCGAGTAGCAAACCCACTAATGCACAGAGAATGGTGTTCGTCATAGGCTCAAGAATATAACTACTTTTCAAAAACTTCTAGAAATTCTTTTTCTTCATCACTTGCACTGATTTGAACGGAGTGTGGCGATGATGATTTTTTATTGAGATCCATTTTACCAAATACCTTGGCTTTTAAGCCTTCCGGTAAAAACGCAGTGGCGGCAACAAGCGTTAAATTGTGTGTATCTGAAATCTTAACTTTCAATCGATTGCCTTTCGCTGAGCCAATTTCACTCGATCCTTTAAATGGCAAATAACTGAGGTACATTGTTCCCTTCGCAGTTGTTATAGCCACGTACTCGGCGCTGAAAGACGCGCCTTGGAGCCAAGCTTGGCTTCTATTATCGATTGCGACGATATCTTTGCCAGCAATTGGCAATTTACCAATTTGCGTGAGGCTTTCCGTTTCCTTCAGGTGCGGATCCAATTTAACAATTACTTTTTGTTTGTTGTTTTTAAGGACTTCCCAAATGACTGGTGAAAAATTTTGCACAATTATTTTTTCTTCTCTGATAACCTTTCCATATTTAGGCTCTTTAGCCCCTCTTACAGGTACAATTTCATCATACTGCTGAATATGAACAGAGATTTCGCCACTGTCCTCTATTTTCCAATGATGTTTTAAAGCGAATTTTTCAATTGCATCAGAAGCGAAAGACCAATTACTCACCAGATCGCCCTTACTGCCAAAACTCCACTCCCTGACTTCATGACCCTGTGACAACAATTTTTTTCCGTCTGGAGAAAATAAATACACAAAACCTGAAACTCCAAAGCGTTCTCGAAGCTCTTTGTTCGTGATGTTTTTGACTTCTCCCGAGTGTACGCCAAAATCGTTTGAAGTAGATTCCGCATTCACGCTGGTGGAAATAGCACATAGGATCAAAAACAGATATTTTTTCATTTGTTCCTCTTTAGTTGAGATGTTTATCGCAGCTGCTACTACAACTTGGCGTAAATCACCTCGATAGTTGCATTGTCGGAAGCGAAATCATTACTTTCTATACTTTCGCCAGTGAAATTCCCGAAGATTAAAGCACCCGCGAGCAATCCACAAAATCCGGCTGTAGCGAGCTGCATAATATGAAACCACGAGAATTTTTTCTTATATATAGCCGCCTCAAACTGCACGGCCGTATTCCATTTATGGAGTTGCATTGCGCTGGGCTCTTTGTATCTGAGTTTACTTATCAAATCGTCTTTTTCGTCACTCATCGTTCCTCCGAATTACAATAAAATATCTTTTAATTGTTCTTTTGCTCTATGAATATGGCTCTTAATAGTTCCCTCAGGCATATCCAGAATTTTGGCAATATCTAAACTGGTAAGTTCCTGATCAATGGTTAAGAGCAGAATTTCTTTTTGCGGCTCGCCCAACCTAGAGATGGCGCGCCTTAGCTCGTGAACTTGCTGATGCTGGCTGAGCGCATCGAAAGAACAGCCTTGTTGAGACTCAAGGCTCTCTTCCATTTCGTGAATCGAGTCTGTATTTTTTTGTGTACGGAAATATTCAAACCTAACGTTTTTAGCTATGCCAAAAGACAGCATATCCAGAGAACCTTTTGAGGGGTCGAACTGACCTTCGTGGTATTTCCTGACGATTCGCAAAAGTGTTTCTTGAGTTAAGTCATCCGCTACAATGTCAGAAAGGCTAGCAGCAAAGTACCTATACAAACGCGGCCCTAGATTATTGACCAAGCCATCCCAATTCATGGAGTCCTCATAACAGAGAATGGTCTATTTTAGGAAATAGTTGCACAATATATTAATTTTTTAAGTTTGTGCCCTTGCGAAGCACACTTTGGACAGGTGAAAGCGACTGCTCGGTATTAAAATGGTCTGCCCGACTGGATTTGAACCAGCGACCTCTTGCACCCCAAGCAAGTGCTCTACCAAGCTGAGCCACGGGCAGACATCTTGCGCACATCCGTAACGGAGGTGCGCAGTCCTGTTTTGCTATAAGGGGAAATAGGAGTCAATCGCCGGAGGCGCGCGATAAATGCTTACGTGAGCCCGTGCAGGCGCTTTTTAGCTTGGCGAATCTCTTCGACCAAATAATCCAGCGACGACACCCAAAATTGAGTGATCTCGCGCTCGCGCTTTTGCAGTGCCTCATGGGTTGGCGAATGGCCATGGAGCTGCTGCTGCAACTGTTGCTTGGCCATGTTCTCGGCGATCTCTTTGGATTTTGATTTATTGAGAACGATCTCAGCAGCAGGCTTGTGGGTGGCCAACAGTTCCGATTCTGTCGTTGTCGCTACCAAATCTGGAACATCGAGGTCCACAGCAATCTGCGAGGTCCGCGCATGTTTCATCTTTTTGAGAGCCGCTTTAGCACCTTCTATGGAGAAGCGGTCCTCGTAAAGGAGCTTACGGATGGTAAGAGCCATTTCGATGTCTTTACGGGTGTAAAAGCGCTGACCGTTGCTGGATTTTTTAGGGTGCAGGGATTCGAACTCGGTTTCCCAGTAACGAAGCACGTAGGATTTTACACCCACATATTTGGCCACTTCGCCGATTTTAAAGCCCAATTTATCTGGAATCTCCTCGATCTTCGCTTTGAGATCGAATTTCTTAGAGGCTTTTTGTTCGTTCGCGGATGTCGTACTCGTTGTTGTGTTCATTGGTGTTACCCGTTATTGGTGAGTTTTATTCGTCGTCAAATTCATCCGAGCCTTTAAAATCGCCCTCTTTACCATTCAACATGGCTTTGAGAACTTGGCTGGGGCTAAAGTTAAGGACACGCCGTGCAGAAATTGTGATGCGATCGCCAGTTTGTGGATTGCGACCAATACGCGATTTTTTTTGCTTCACTTCGAATTTGCCGAATCCTGAGATTTTTACTTTTTCGCCGCGAATAAGAGTTCCGCGAAGCGCATCGAAAACCAACTCCACCAGATCAGAGGCTTCCTTTTTTGAGAAACCGATCTTTTCGTAGACGCGCTCGACAATATCAGCCTTGGTCACCGTTGAGTTTGAAACGTTACGTCCTGCCATGGAACCCTCCCAGGCCTTTGAAGGCCTATATAAAGGATAGCAAGTACTTGAAAACGTTCAACTTTTATCTCAGTGTAATGGGTAGTTTCTGCTGCACCGTGTCTAAAACCGTCTTGAACACCTGATTGACCTCTTCATCGGCCAATGTGCGGTCGCTCTTCTGAAAATAGAGTCGAAAAGCCACTGAGCGCTCGTTCTCTTTGAGAGGAGGACCTTCGTACTTGTCGATCACAGCTATAGACTTGAGCAGATCGCCAGCGGTTTTTGCGATCTCTTTCTTCACCGCCTCAGCTTTTACTGTTTGCGGTAAAATAAATGCGGCATCGCGCTCGATCCCAGGATGTGCGGAGATCTCTTTGTAGCGCACCACTTTTTTATCAGAGAAGATCTCATCCACTGGAAACTCAGCGAAAGCCACATCCATCTTGAGTTTGTACTCTTTGGCGAGTTGAGGATGAATCGCACCCAGCACTCCGCGCTTTTTACCGCGAAAAAACAACGCCACACACTGCTTTGGATGAAACAGTGGCGGGATCACATCAGGCACGTCCCAGGAATATTTTTCGCCGGGGAATTCGCTCATTAATAAATTTTCGAAATAAGATTTTAAACGATACACAGCTGGGATCTTGGAGCCACCCCAAATAGTTGTGGCCTGTCCCCAAAATGCAAAACCCAATCGCAGTGTTTCCGCGTACTCTTCGCCGTTCTTTTGCACCGTGGGTGCAATCTCAAAGGTATCGCCGTTGTCGTTGCCGTGGCGCACGTTAAAGGACACGTTATTGAGTAGCGATGGCAGTAACGATATGCGAAGCACGCCAAAATCCTCACTCACCGGGTTTTGTACTGGCACTTCCACGGCGCTCACATCGCCCAAAGCATTTTTTTGTAATTGCGGATTGAGAAACGCGTAGTTCACCGCTTGCGACAAACCCTGCTGCGACAAATAGCTCGAAAGGCGTCGTGTGAGTAGATACGACTTCGTATGCGTGGTCGGCTCCTCGGAAAGCACCGGAAGTTTCTCGATCACTTTTTCGTAGCCATTAATGCGCGCGTACTCCTCGACGAGATCCTCAGGAATCGACAAATCCCAGCGGTGTGCGGGTGCGGTGACTTTATCGCCATCTATTGCACAGCCAAGTCGTTGCAGCACTTTGTGAAAATCTGTTTTGTCCACTTTGTAACCCAAGCGGTTTTCCACTTTATCCACGGTGATAGTGATAGATTCCCGTTTGATCGGTGTTGGGTACAGATCTTTAATCTCGCTCGCAATGGTTCCGCCCGCAACCTCGAGGACGAGCTCTATAGCGCGTTGAAGCGCTTGCACGGTGTGTTCCGGATTTACTCCGCGCGCGAAACGATAGGCCGAATCGGTCTCAATTCCTCGCGCCCGCGCCGTGCGGCGAACAGTTTGTGCTGCAAAAAATGCGGATTCTAAAAATATACTTTTTGTGGGCGTAGTCGTGCCCGAGTCCAAACCACCGATCACGCCGGCTAAAGCCACGACACGATTTTTGTCGGCAATGACAAGCTCTTCGCTGTTCAATTTGTATTCGGAATCATCGAGAGCTTTAAAAGGCTCGCCGTTCTTCGCAAAGCGGATCACAAGCTCCCCACCTTGTAATTTATCAAAATCGAAAGCATGCATGGGCTGACCAAAATCGAACATGATGTAGTTTGTAACGTCGACAATGTTGTTGATCGAACGCATGCCCACATTTGTAAGACGCTGTTTGAGCCACTGTGGAGATTCCCCGACCTTAACGCCATCGATGCGCGCGCCCGAATAGCGCGGGCACGCCTGCGCAGCCTCCAACACCACTTTCACCGCATCACTCGCGACCTTCGTAGGTGGTAGTTTTACCTCTGGCGCCCGAAACGGCCGATCGAGAAGGGCTGAGAGTTCGTAAGCCAATCCACGATGACTCAGACAATCGGCACGGTTGGGAGTGACGTTGATCTCAAAAATAACATCGTCCAAACCAAATGCTTGAGCAAACGGAGCACCGGGCTCGCCGCTCTTGAGCGTGAGAATTCCCTGGCTCTCGGATTTTAATCCCAACTCGGATTCGGAACAGAGCATGCCGAGCGATTCCACGCCTCTGATCTTGGATTTTTTAATTGCGAAATCGCCGGGCAACAGTGCTCCCGGCAGTGCAGCTACAACGTAATCGCCCGCCTTGTGATTGGTGGCGCCACACACGATTTGGCGCGGCTCGGGCTCACCGGTATTCACCTTACACACCGTCAGCTTGTCGGCATCGGGATGTTTATCAACAGCCAATAGATGACCGATCACCACATTCTGAAACGCTTGCTTTTGATCCACAATGCCTTCAACTTCGAGCCCGGCTTGGGTGAGTTTGCGCGCAAGCTCGGGAGCGTTGTTGCGAAAATCAGAAATGTCGATGTAGTCATTCAACCATTTGAAAGATATCTTCATAGCACCAATCTCCGCTTATCTGAATTGTTCTAAAAAGCGCCCGTCATTTTCCATGAACAAACGAATATCGGTGACGCCGTATTTGATGATCGCCATACGCTCCACACCAAAACCAAAAGCAAACCCCTGCCACTCATCGGGATCAATGTTAGCCGCACGCAAAACATTGGGATGTACTAAACCGCTACCGCCGATTTCGATCCAACCGGTCTGCTTGCACATCTTACAGCCTTTGCTGTTACAGAGCGGACAAGAACAATCCACTTCGGCCGAAGGTTCCGTGAACGGAAAAAAGCTGGGGCGAAAACGTGTTTTAATATTTTTGCCAAAAAATTCTTTAATAAAATAAGAGATGGTGCCCTTGAGATCCGCCATGGACACGTTTTTGTCCACGAGTAACGCCTCGATCTGGTGAAAGTGCGGCGAGTGGGACGCATCGTAATCGTTTCGGAACACACTGCCGGGAGCTAGAATCCGAATAGGTGGTTTCTCAGCGAGCATGGTGCGAATCTGGACAGGGCTTGTGTGCGTGCGCAGCACATGATTTTTATCGATATAAAACGTATCCTGCATATCGCGCGAGGGATGATTCTCAGGAATATTTAAAAATGTAAAGTTGTACTGATCCGATTCCACGAGCGGACCGGTGCGCACGGAAAATCCAATCCGCGCAAGGATATCCACGATCTCGTTGATCACATTGGGAATCAAATGGGCCGACCCTTTAGGAACCACAGGACCCGGCAAAGTGAGATCCAGTTCATCTTGCGAGAGTTTTTTATGGAGTTCCTCTGAATCCAAAACCGCGTAGCGCTGGTCGTGCGCCACGGTGACGGCTTCTTTCACAATGTTCACTTCTTTGCCAAACAGGGGCTTTTCCTCTTTGGGAAGAGCGGCCATGTCTTTCATGATCACGGTGAGCTCGCCCTGCTTCCCCAGATACTTGACCTTTACTTGGTACAATTCATCGAGAGATTGAGCGGTTTGGATGTCTTTTTCAGCTGCGATTTTAATATCTTGGAGCTTTTTTGAAAGCATTCACAAAATATGATTGCACCGCCTCCTTTTATCAATCATAAAGAGGTCAACATGGCGCACAAAAATCGTTCGAACACCAGTCCCATGGGCTCTCATAAAGGGGCTCATCTCCGTCGAGGCGCCCACAAACGGCCCACAGAGATTTTAAGCCGTGACGAGGCCAATGACCGCCTCTACGACATCTTTCGCAATCACGGTTTCGAAGATATTTCTCACGAAGTGCGCCTCAAGCTCGTCGATTTTTACATTCTGCTCATGACCGAGCAAAAGGATAACAACTTTACCCGCCTGCTCTCCCTGCGCGATGTGGCCATCAAGCATTTTATCGATTGCCTCATCATTCCGCGCTTGGTGAACCTCACTTTTCCGCTGATCGATGTGGGAAGCGGCCCTGGGTTTCCAGGAATTCCCCTGCGCATGGTAATACCCACTGAGAAAAAAATCTTTCTCGCCGAAGGTGTACAAAAACGCGTGGAATTTTTAAAAACCGCCCGCGAGGCATTGAAGCTCGAAAACATGGATATCCTTGGAAAAAATATCACCAAAGATTTCGCCTACCCTGTAAACGGCGTAATCACTCGCGCCGTGGAAGACTGCCGCAACACTTTAGGCAATGTGATCAACAGCCTGCAACTCAACGGAAAAATATTTTTAATGAAGGGCCCCAACGTTGATCCCGAAATTAAAATGGCACTGGACGAGTACGGTGAGTACTACGTGTTGGAAAAAGACATTCCCTATACACTTCCGCACACCACTCATGAACGCCGCCTAATTGTCTTCCGCAAAATCAAGAGCCCCCTGTTGGGAGAACCTCCTGATGAATGGGCCGATGACGAGGACGATGAATGAAAATCAAACGCATCGACAGCGGGTCTAATGCCATCTATAAGGAGTTGTCTCAACTCACCGGCAAAAAGGGCATTCATAAGCAGAAGCGCGCTTTAGCGAGCGGTGAAAAGATTGTGCGTGAGCTGAGTCGACGAAAAAGCGAGAGTTTTTTTGTCTTCCACAGTGAACACCACCCACTCTTCGATTCATTACAAAATACAGAAGCAGCAGACAAACAACTTCTCGTCCTGCAAAAAGATCTATTCCGCGAACTCGATGTGGTGGGAACCAACGCCCCACTCCTCTGTACGCCCGTTGAAGAATTCTCCGAATGGGATCCCAATGCCACTCTCCACTCCCAGGAACTCCTTTGCGCTCTGGGCGACCCTTCGAACTTGGGCGCGGTCATCCGCAGCGCGAGTGCATTTGGCGTGCGCAACATTATTCTTCTCGACGAATGCGCCGATCCCTACCTACCCAAAGTGACCAAAGCCGCGAGCGGCTTTAACTTTTTTATCGATTTTAAACTTGGCCCTTCGATTAATGATCTCGAAGGCACTGCAAACCTAGTGGCTCTTGATATGGCGGGAACACCCCTACGACTGGCTATGCAAAATCGCAAAACTCCATTTACCCGCTGGCTCATCGGCGAAGAAGGTCAGGGCATCCCGCGTGAGCTGCACTGTGAACGCGTAACAATACCGATGAATAACGACGTGGAATCCCTGAACGCCGCCGTCTCGGCCAGCATTCTCTTTTACGAACTCAACGCCGTCCGAGGAAAATAATGGAACACGCGCTCAGTTTTATCGGCATCTTCGTGTTTATCGGCGTGGCCTTTGCTTTTTCGACCCACAAGCGCCGCGTGAATTGGGCGCTCGTTGCAAAATCGTTGATTTTACAGTTTGTTTTGGCCGTTTTAGTTTTGGGTGTTCCGTCTTTAGGAGTGTCCGGCCCATTTGCATTTGTGTTCAACAAAGCCAATGCTGTTATTTTAAAAATTCTCAATTTTTCCGACGAAGGCAGCCGCTTTTTATTTGGGAGCTTGCTCGACCAAGAAAAGTACGGCTTTATCATCGCCTTCACCATCCTACCAACCATCGTCTTCATCTCATCGCTGATGGCAGTACTCTATCACGTTGGGATCATGCAATGGGTGGTGCGCGGATTCGCCTACGTTATGTACAAAACGCTCAGAGTGAGTGGTGCGGAGAGCTTAGCGGCATCCATGAATATTTTTGTGGGGCAAACAGAAGCACCGCTCATCATTCGTCCGTATCTCGCCCGCATGACATCCTCTGAGTTGTTTTGCCTGATGGTGGGTGGCATGGCCAGCGTGGCCGGCGGCGTGTTCGCTGCTTACGTGGGGTTATTAAAAGACGTGATCCCAGGAATCGGCGGGCACCTGCTCACAGCCAGTGTACTCTCCGCTCCGGCGGCATTGTTGATCGCTAAGGTGATGGTGCCGGAGGTCGAAGTACCAGAAACCGCCGATCAAACACCACCCTCTACAAAAAGCCCTCACGTCAACGTTGTCGAAGCCGCGGCCGAGGGCGCCAGCGAAGGAGTCACTCTCGCCATCAATGTGGGCGGTATGTTGCTTGCGTTTATCGCGCTCATCTCCTTGGGTGATTACGTGTTGGTGCAAATCGGCGAGGCCATTTCGTTCTCATCGTGGGGTCCAACGCTCACTGGTGAGCCGGCAAAGCTTTCCCTCGACTGGGCGATGTCGTGGATCTTTTCTCCGTTTAGTTTTTTTATGGGTATACCGTGGCAGGACGTGCCGACAGTCTCTGTCATCCTGGGCAAGAAAACTGTATTCAATGAATTCATCGCCTATCTGGATCTTGCACAAAAAGGCAATTCACTCACTCCGCGAACCCTGATTATTGCCTCTTACGCTCTTTGCGGTTTTGCCAACTTTTCCTCTATCGCCATTCAACTGGGCGGCATCGGCTGCCTCGTCCCCCAACGCAAAAAAGAACTGGCCGTTTTCGGCCTTCGCGCTGTGGTCGGCGGGAGCCTCGCCTCCTTTATCACTGCCTGCATCGCCGGCGTGCTCTGCTGAACATATCGGATTCTGAAAATAAAAAAGGGCCTGGCGGGCCCTCATTTTATATCGCAATGTTGATTTGATTATTGCTTGCAGTGGTACTCAATGTATTGCGAATCATTGGAATATTCATACAAGTAAAAATCTTTTACCTGGATCTGGTATCCACCGGAAACTTTAATTCGTGTTCCCGTCCACTCACCTATTTGATCGCCGCCCCATGGGCTACGGACCACGCCGTGACCCCAGCCGTTCTCTGCATATTCAACAATGCTCGAGGTGAAGGAGCGTTCACCGCGACCGGTGGCTGCAATCGTATATTTACCATGAAACTGGCTGTTACCGATTTGTCCAGAGGACACCGATGTTGTCAAAGCCGAACAAGAGCGGTCTTTGGGCATCTTTAAATTTTTACAGCTTTGTGAGAACGCACCATTTTGCGTGCATTGTTTTACCGAAACCAAACGGCCAGCATTGGCATCGATAGACACCGCCGTGAGAGCCAAAAATGAAAACGAACACGCGATTCTCTTAAGCATAAAGCCTCTTTCTATTTTGCCGCTATGGGCGTGGGAGAGCGCCAAATATAGCAAACGCGTCACCATTCGGCCACGTTGCCCGGCCTGCGATGTAAAAACGATAGCTATGTATAGAATTTAGTCGGCGAGAAAACAGAGCCCTAAGGACGAACCCAATCGGCGCAGAAACTGGCGTTAGCAGAACCTACGGTGGCGGCATTAGTTCCATGATTCGTAACGTGCCATACATCTAAGTAATCGGTAGATCCATTCATATAAACTATGAAATTTGCAGAAACCGTATCTGTGAAACTACCCGAATAATTGACCAATTTGTTGGCGCCTTTAAAGTGCGCATTGTTTTTACGTACAGACAAAGAATTTGTATGGGCGCCGCTACCCACTTGTGTGAACGTGACCATGGCCGACACACGGTAGTAGCCCGCTTTGTTCGGAGTGTACCTATTGAGTGAGGTATTAAAGTTCGACGTGATATCAAACTCCACAGTGTCGAACAGTGCCTTCGCCCATACGGAATTCAAAGATGAGTTGCCCGTACTAATCGATGCACAAAACGCCGGCCCAAACGCCGATGTCGCTTGCGTGCTGGAATCTGGATATCGAATACCACCAGAGGTGGACTCGATTGTGCCCGCCACCGAGAGTTTTTGGCCCGGGTCAGTGGATCCAATACCAACGTTTCCGCTCACTGTATCGACAGTAAAATGATCGGTGATTGTCGCTCCGGCAGTATTTGGAGGAGCTGAACTGAGATTGATTTTGTTCGAGGTCATCCTTAGAGCTGTACCGCGAACCGTTGCATGAGTGGAATTCCAGTTCGTTCCGTCATAAGAAAGATCCATTGCGAAATAAGGATACCCAGAGCTGCCCAAGCCCTGATAACCGTACGGTCCCATCCTGATTATGGGAACTGTGTCATGTATATGAAGTTGCGCAGTAGGGTTCGTCGTACCAATACCAACATTACCGTTCTGGTTGATGATCATTCGCTCTGTGCCAGCCGTGTTGAATCTTATCTTGTCCTCGTCGGCGTTCTTTTCTACGAAGATTTGCGTATCGGTATCGGTATCCGCCATAGATGCAACCGATGTCATGGAAAACCCGGCGGATCGAAATGCCATGACATGAATCAAATCGGAGTCTACGTTTGAATTTGTGGCCAACTCTCGGCAACCGACGCGGGCACTCGTCGTTAATACGGTTCGGTACCCATGTCCCACAATATTATTTCCTTCGAGAGTGAAATTGGCACCGTTAAAACCCCACGCATTGCAGGTTCCCAAAATAATATAATTGTGATCTGGAAATGGAGTGCTCCAGTTAATGGTGTAAGACCCGGCACTGTTCCTAGTGATGGATGAAACTCCCGAACCCGCGGCAATTGCAGCTGTGTCCCCTTTAAATACGACCCAGGCATCTGGACTGGTGGGTGGCCCTGCCGCAGTGGTTTGAATCGATCCATCGGGAAATTTAAATCCACTGGCGGTCGACTCCACCATCCCTGCGACGGAGAGTTTTTGCCCCGGAGCCGAAGTTCCTATACCCACATTACCATTCGTAGGCTGCAAAACAACGTAGCCTTTTGTAGAATCCGACGTAGAATCCAATATGAGATTAGCACTTGCCGAAGTTCCACCGCGTAACGTTTGCCCCGTAGTGCGACCTGCGAGAAGCGCGTATTGGGTGTGGTCGTCATCACCGAGGCCCGTGAGGGCTCCGTGATCGGTGGCGCCGACGAGATCCGCTGAACACTCCCAACGGTCACTGGCTGTCCATTTGAGCACATAGCCATCTGTGCATTCGGTGCCGGCTGGCATGTACGTGAAGTACTCTGCAGGTGCGTTTGATATTTTACCAATGCTGATCGCGCTCACATCGGCACTGACGATTGTGCCGTCGGCAATCTTTGCGCTCGTGATACCACCGTCTTTCACTTGCACGGTGTTGGTTGCGATTTCAATCGTAGTATTGTCGACGTTCATGGCGATGTTGCGATCTGCGGAGAGATCTCCACCACCCGTAAGGCCCGAGCCCGAGTTTGTATTTATCGCGCGCGTGGTAGTCACGCCTGTCGGCCAACCGGTAGATACGTCTTTACAGTTGTTACCTGCTTCATCGCAAATTTCTTGAACACGCATGGTGCCTGCGACATCGAGTAACGAAGCTGGCACGTCTGTGCCTACGCCTACAAGACCACTGCCATTTACAAACACACCTTCATTGCTCCCGTCGCCCGACAGCCAATTGGATCCAAGCACAATGTTTTGGGTAGCAACGTGATTCCCTAAATGATCGGCGCTTCCACCGCCTGCGCCTCCCGCAGTGAGGAGGTGCCCCGCAAAGTAAGCGAAGTCATTTTGACCGTGAAGCTGATTGCCCGCATCCGATACATAGTAGACCGTGATAGAATCACCTGCCGTTAGATTCAGGTACGAACTGTTTGTAGAGGATGAGTAGTCGCCGCCAGCCGTGCCCATCGCAGAACGAGCTTGCACGCCGGTTCCCACATTGACGTCGTTTCTACGTAAATAGGCCCGATACACGTCGTTGGTGACACTGTTTCCAATATGACCCCAAGTAAACTGATACACACCACTTACTGGTGCGACAAACGCGCCGGTTGCCGTGTTGTAGGCGTTCGCGGTATCAAGTCTTTCTGTATTAAAGGCTATTGTAGTTCCACTGGCCACGTTGCCAGAGCTACGGGTGGCATAAAAGGCGACGATCGAACCACTGATCGGTGTCCACCCACCGCTATTACAAACTGAAAGCACATCAGAAACATATTTTACCGCACCTAACTTAGAATTTCCTGCACCAGGGCACGCGCCGGCATCGTTCGCCAATTGAATAGCGCCCGCTACCTGCAACTTCGAGCTGGGAGCTGTCGTTCCAATTCCTACGTTGCCACCCGTTGGCTGAAGAATGACATACCCTTTGGTGGAATCAGAAGTGGATTCGAGAGTGAGGTTGGCACTCGCCGCTGTTCCCCCGCGCAGGTTTTGACCCGCACCGCGACCGGCGAGAAGCGCGTATTGAGTATGGTCGTCATCACCGAGGCCCGTGAGGGCTCCGTGATCGGTGGTGCCCACGAGATCCGTTGCACATTCCCAACGATCATTGGAAGTCCATTTAAGCACGTAACCATCCGTACATTCGGTGCCTGCTGGCATATATGTAAAGTACTCAGCTGGTGCGTTTGATATTTTACCAATACTGATTGCACTCACATCCGCACTCACGATAGTGCCGTCAGCAATTTTGCTACTAGTAATACCGCCGTCTTTAACTCGCACTGTGTTGGTGGCGATTTCAATCGTAGTATTATCGACGTTCATGGCGATATTGCGATCTGCGGAAAGATCGCCTCCACCGGTG
>CAYNTO010000007.1:67825-124618 GCA_964400355.1 uncultured Pseudobdellovibrionaceae bacterium | reverse complement strand
CCTAAGTCCAGATCATTAACAATTGTTTGGCAGAATTCCCCCTTTCCTATTCAATTTAGTTTTCAAGGAGGAAAAATGAGACGTTTTTTAATTTCTGTTGGTATTTCAGTGTTGGCCATCGGTTCCACCCAGTGCTCCTCGAGCAGTAGTGGCGGTGGTGCAGCTTCCAGTTCGTTCAATGGCGCCTACCAGGCACTCAAAGCCAATCTTCCCGGCGGCAGTTCCAGCGCCATGGTGTTGGGCGCAAGCCGCGCCAATCATTCTCATTTTTCAAACTCCGACTGGCCGCTTGTCGGCGGCAGTGCGACGACGAACACAGGCGCACAGTATGTTGCAAGTTTGGTAGATGAAGGTCAGGATTTCTCCGTTCTTGGCCGAGTAAAGAACTCCATTATGATTGCGTGCTTTTTAGATCTGTATGGTACAAAAGATTCCAGCGCTCAGATGGCAGTGGGAACGCACACAATTAAAATGAAAACATCGTGGGGCACCTCCAGCTGCCCGGGCGCTCAGGCCACAATGGATTATCTGTTTGATAATGCTCCTAACATTGATTCTGCCGGCGAAATCCCTCTTGTAATTACAGTTACTGATATCTCTGCAGATGGAGTTTACCAGCGCCGCATTCAAATGGATGGCGATGATAATCCTCAATTTGGCGGCGCCGATCAGGTGATGAGATTGGGCGTGAGCGGATCCAACGTTATATTTTCACACGATGAGTTTGATAATCCACTCACGACGCGCATGACTTCCTACTTAGAGTATAACGCTTCACCAGAGATGATTCGCTTTCAGTTGTCGAGCCAAAATTCGAACATTGAGCAGGTCTACCGTTTTTATATCAACGACACGACGAACGCCGCAGCCCTCTTGGCCTACGACAATTTCGGCTCGGGTTCGACAACCATCCTCACCACCTTGACCTCCAAGGCCAATGAGTTGAGCCAGGGCACTGTGAGCCAAACGTACGTCAATTACAACGGTTCGGCGGCAGACGGTACGGATCAAGAAGGGTGTTATAACTTTGATACCCAGGCCTTTAGCAATTCGACATTTGGTTCGTGCAATGGCATCACTGGGATTCATTCGGATACAGCGAGCGCAACAATGGCGACTTTTTCCGGATCGTCGCTGAGTTCAATGGCGCTCACCAACACCTTTGAAAAAACTTTTGATGCAACAACGATTCACAGCGAATCCGTACACTGATTTATAATTTGCCGATTTCGTTTTGAACCAGAAAGCCCCTTACGGGGCTTTTTTATATTCGGGACGGACGAAATTACGGAGGCGATAAACCGGCTGTTTACAGAATTTGAACTATTTACTCTTTGCGGTTGGAACATACTGTGTTAATTCAAGGGCAAATAGGGAGATCTCATGCTTAAAACAGCTCTAATGTTAACAATCACGTTCGTTTCCACAATGGCTTTTGCCAAACCGATGGTACTAACAACCGCAGCGTCGACCTATGTTCATCTTGAGGGTTATAACAATTCAGACGTTACAGATATCGGTATCGATTTTTTCACCGATGATGCCCTTGAAGCCTTGCTGGCCGAATCAAAAACGTGTGGCATGAGCGCGTTCAACGATCTCACGTATTACAATCCCATGGATGCCTCCGAGGACGTGGGCTATTTGTACTCTCAACCTGCGGCCAGGCTGATCACTGCGCTTCAGGAAAAGACGATGATCACTGCCGAGGACTTCAATGCGTTGAGTTTTGAATTGAATGCCACCACCAATCAATTGATGACCTATCTTGATGGCAAAAGCCTTAATGTTTGCGCGGAATACACACAGTCGGCATATTCTGGCGGCGAAACTGTCTACTTTGTAATGGTTGATGGTAAAGTGGAGTTTGCGATTTTTGTCGGGCGTCCGTAGACGGTGCTCGACCACACACGTCGACCGCGATTTCTCGCGGTCTGGATGTCAGCGAATCATTGTGTGACGGTTGTTGAATCCTCTGGGCAAATGTATTTTGGAATCGTACATCCGTTATTTGTTATCCGCTGGACGACCTTAGGTTGCACTCCGTTTTTACACTGTCGCATGACTGCGGGCGCTTGAGGGCACACTGGCGGTTTTCCAACAAACGAGTCTTCCGGGCAAATGTATCTTGTCATCGTACAGCTATCGGCTGTGAGTTCAGTGACCACTTTAGGCTCAGCGTTGTTTTTGCACTGTCGCATGACAGCGGGTGCTTGAGGACAATTGGGTTGGAGCGGATTTATATTTTCCTCGGTTGTTTTTTCGCAGCGGTAACGGGCGCAGCATTCGTCGTCGGTGCTGATTTTCACAAGAGTTTCTCCATCGAGACACGCCGGCATCCCCATAGGGCATGAAAGGCCTTTGCATTTATCTACGCCGATGAAGGGTTTTTTCTTAAATCTGTTAGCGAGTGCGTTCTCGTCGGTAACTACTGAAGAGGAGCCGTTCCCGTTATTGCCACCGCCGTAGCCTCCGTTACTGCCACTGTTACCACTGCCAGTTGCGCCAGCGCCGCCACCATTGCCACCTTCGCACCAAGCGGAACCGGGTAGGAGTAAAAATGTTGCGAGCAGAATGGGAAAAAAACGTAAGTGCTTTAAAGACGAAACCATGAAACCCCCGTATTTAAGTCTATCAGTGAATGGGTATCAAACACAATTGCTGTCTCTAAGCGAGACAGCAGTGATTCAATCGCGATCGAGCGAGCAAGAGGTCTCCTCCGCTAATCGTCCTTTGACACAAGTATAGTTGGCCGTGATCGAGGCCTCGTTGGCTGCGGTTTTCTTGCGGGGAAGGTTTTTTGCTTCGACCAACAGGCGCCCAATTTTATTTTTAGCATCACCGGGCAAAAACCCTGTCTTTACCATACAGCCTTTTACCACTAACGGTTTAATGGTGTATTTGCATGTGACACTGTAGGTGAGTGTGCTATCCGTTTTTTTAAGAGCTGCGGACGCAATGTCATAAAGCAAAGCGGCACGCTCGCCTGAGACCTCGTGGGGAGGTTTGATACCGGAAGATCTGCTCGACGAAGTCGATGAGGCTTCTTCGCCACCGTCTTCGCTGTCTTCATTGTCTTCACTGGATTGGCCCTGGGAATTGGCTATATCCTCATGAACATCGGAATCGTCCACTTCGTCGGTATTTGCGCATCCCGTAAGTAGTAATGCGAGCACAAGAATCTTGAATAGCTTCATTTATCCTCCGCTGAGTTTTGATCTTTTTATATTAAAATTCATACGGTTAATGAGGCATGGATTTTATCATTTCGCGTGCGGTTCAGGCCGAAAGTCTATATTCTGTTTTCGCCAATCGTGGATTTTTAAGGCCTTTCCATTCTTGAGCTATAGTGGAGTGATGAACACACTCCTCCAATTCGCAGCAGTCTTGTTGTTAAATCATGGCCACGGCGAAATCAAAGAGATGCAACCCACCGCTATGTACGATGAAGATGGCAATATAACGAATAAAGTTTCGGAGGCCTATTGGCCGCCACTGAACAACGCCAATGGACAAAACAATCGCTGGAAAGCGGTTGGTCAGTTGTCACGAAACGGTGAGCCAGGATGTACAGTGAATTTCATTCAGATTCCCAATTGTCCTAAACCCAAAAAACCACAAGTGATCACCAATGGACATTGCACCGACAGGGGCGGAAAATACGAGGTGACCTTTGGACTATTTGCCGATGCGAAGCCTGAGGACACGCTAAAGTTTTCGGCCACAAAAAAATATGGCTCGTATTTTAATCGTGATTTTTCAGTAATGGAGTTGGATACCGATTACGAATCTTTAGCTAAAGTTATTAAACCTTTTGAAATTGCCAACGTTCCCGCGCGCAGCAATACGCCCCTCGAGACCGCCGGTATTTCCCTGGATAAGCTCACTAAAAAACAGCAAGTGCTCAGACATGGCACGTGCACACCTGCCGGCTACAACAAAACGGTGCTCAACGAAAGATATTTATGGGACGACGAAATGGCATTCACCGGTTGTTCGTTGCGCGGCGGGGCTTCGGGTTCCGGGCTTTTTAGCCAGGGCAAATTGTACGGGCTTCTCCACGCCGGCGCATCGACCGACAATGAATACGAAAACGCTCCCGAGCCGTGCATCACCGATACCTGTACATTTGAGAACAACAAACCCAAGCGTGAACTGGTGAACTATGGGTACGATGTCACCAATCTCCACTTGTGCTACTCCAACTGCGAACTGAACACCAAGTTGCCGGGCTGCTTGTTGCCTGACGAGGACAGTAAAATAGTTTTCGGCGGCAATGGCGTTGCGTACTCGAACACCCTAAAGAAAAAATTCGACATCACCTCTAATTTTACCAAATTTCAGGTGAAGGGGTGCACGTCGGATCCATCCTGTTCCTGCGACAAGCCCGACGGCTACAAGTTGCATGAGGGGAATACGATTTCTGGAGAACCATTCTTTGCCGATGGCAAAACCTATAGCGCAAAACCCAACGAGCCGCACGAGGTGCGCTTTTTGTGCGTGCGTGGTCAGCGCGAAGACGGCAGCGTTGATGATATAAAAAATATGGTGAAGCTGCCGCTTCACCTTAAAAGTTTTAAAATTCAGTGGTAAACTGAGCCGTAAGGCCGAGCATTTAGAGCTCGGTCAAGCCACCGCGGCCATCCACAAAAAAGATGCGTCGTGATTTGATGTTGTTAAAAACGTTTTTCACGTTCCAATCAATGGCCACTTCCATACCTGCAACGGGCTGTTCTGAGTTCCCCACGTTAATGGCGTTGGCAATAACGACAGAGGCATCAAAGTTTTGTCCCCACGAGGCGTTCACCTGAACCGGATGGACCGTGACATTGGCAAGATAGGCGCCGCGGCCATCGAAAGTACCACCGTAAGAAAAAATCACTTTAAAAGTGAAATCCACCACCGAAGAGCCCCACATGTTGTCGTAAGCCAATTTATAAGTGCGGGAGAACGGCACGGACCAGCCGGTGAGATTGAACGGGCAGGCGGCAGCAGCGGGAATGGCGGAGGCCGTGTGCGCAGTAAAATTCACCGTCGGTTGATTGTCTTTTACGATCTGCCAGATTTTTTCTCCAATGGTCATTATTGCCTGCAGGTCAAAACGTTCGCCCAAAAGCGCGCAGTCGTTGCGATCATCGATGAGCGGCTGAACATAATTCTGCTCAACAGGTCCCTCTTCGATCACTTCCAAGCGCATGGTGAGCGCGTGCGCCGGATCGGCCACCGCAGCGTTAAAAGTTAAAAGATTTGCTATTAAAACGGATAAAACGAGAACGATATTTTTCATAGACCCCCCTATGGAAAAAGTACAATTCCATCGCCACGGCCTGGGGTCAACGGGGAGTTTGTGTATTTTTTAAGCTATCCTATTTCCTAGGTTTCACCCTCGGAATGCCGTGTCAGTGGCGGCTTTTAGGGCGCCGCTAAGTTCGCTGTACCGCTGCCTTCGGCCCAGAAGAGCGGAAGCGTGGGAGGTGTTTGAAGAGCAACGGCCTGGGTGTCCACAAGGCCAAGCAGATATTTTTTGATCAGTGCGCGGGCCTGGGTCCAATCTTGAGAGCTGTCTGTTTTGATCAGCTGGGTGAAGTACAACGAACCCTGTGTGGTTTTCACCATACCCGCCATGGCAATGGTCGGATTGACGGTTCCGGTCTTGGCGACCATGAGGTCCCCTGGGAGTTCATATTTGTCCAGAGTGCTGGGATCGGTGCCCGCAATTGGGAACACGTACTGCAATCCCAGCCCGTGCTGGAGGAGGTGGTTGTCGATCCACGCCAGCGATGCCACTACGCTGGCACAGGAGGCCCGATTGTAGAATTTCTTTTCGCCATTTATCAGCGGATAGCCTGAGCCGTTTTCCATTTGTAGAGCATTTAAATACGGCGCCAGTGGAGACTGCGCGATAAAATCACGAAACGCAGATGGCCCACCCAGCTGATCAAAAACAATATCGGCCAAAAAATTATTGGACGTTACGTTCATGAGTTTGAGAATTTGGTAAAGAGGAAGACTCAAAAGTTTTAACGGGCGCGCCGTTGGCGATGGTTGAAAGCTGCTCGCAGCCATATAAGCAATTTTTGCGGGAGCCGAGAGTTTTGGTGCGGGAACCATTTCAACACCGGCCAGTGCGGCTTTGGCCACAGTTGCAGCATACTCGTTTTTACGTGGAACAAAGTGCGCTTTTAGACTTTTTAAAATGTCCATGCCGGTAGGGACTTCGGTTTCGGCGCCGGCAAGATCGGTAAAGTCGTAGTAGTACTTTACATCTTTAATAACAGCCGCTTTAGCGCGCCAACTCAAAATAAAATTTTCGTCAAAGGTGAGCGATGCAATTTTCTTTACGCCCATGCGCTGAAGCTCAGAGACAAGGTGATGCAAGCGTTCACGGCCCCAAGTCGGATCGCCGCCACCGCTAATGTGCACATTCACTGTGGTCGCCGATACGGCATCCACGTAAACAACCGTTTCGTAACGGTAATCAAAACCAATCACCTGCAGAGCCCACTGAGTTGTAAATATTTTTGAAAGCGAGGCAATCACAAAGCTCTTCTCAGAGTCGGTTCCAGAAAACGTACCGGCGCTGTTGAGTTCACAAGTGGAATTGGTGCTGACTGCCGCCAAAGATTTACAAGATAAGCCTATGAGAGCTGCAAAAAGCACCGCAGCTGCCCGCATGCGGAATAAGTGTGGAATCATATAGGCCTCGAAGTAATGAATTGATGCAAAATAACTCAATGTCTCCCTGTCTGAAATAGCTAGCATTGTTCTTTGAAAAAAAGAAATAGAACTACACAGACTGCAGGTTTTCTATTAAGAAAGGCCTATGAACTTAAATGAGTTGCTGGCTGTAAAAAGCAAATTGCGCGATGGAGAATGGGAAACTGGATTCTTCGCGGCCCTTCAAGAGGGTCAAATACGCGTTTTATCTCAGGATCCCCAAGCCGGGCCGGAAGGCTTTCCCTACCTTCTCACCACCACTTACGGGGAGCAGGGCCAGGAGCCTTTTCAGCGCGTGGCTCATTGGTGCGCGGATACAGGCATCGGACTCACTCTCAATCCCACCGAGGACGGTGAAGACTACCTGTTCACCTTTGGCATGTTGTGGAATTACAAACACCGTGGCGAGTTCTATTCTTTTTGGTCTCACGATGAAAGTTCCTCCGCAACCGACGAAATGGTCATTCGAAAAATCACCGACGTGTACTGGCCCGAAAAGCCGCGCAAGATCTTTAAAGAATTTTTACTCCAACAAAATATTCTACAACCCAAGGTTGTTCTCTTTTCGAAAGATGCGAAAAGTGATCCAGAGTTGGGCATATCTTTGGAGTCCATCGGCAATCCTCCACAGCGTGAGCACAATGGCATACTCGAGGCGTTTTCGTGGTTTTTTCCTCGCCATTACGCGCTCGTTTTGGTGAGCGAATCGCAGTTTGGGCGCCAGCACTTCGTGAACATCTAAGTTCTGCTGATCGTCATTAGGTTTTTATTTGTCATACGGAGCGCTTGGCGCAATTATCTACTCATTTTAGAACCAACGAGGTGTATATATGAAGAGCTTGTCTTTGTTTGTCGTCGCTTTTTTTATGATGATTTCTCACAACGCCTTTGCACAAGATGCAAACGCTTACGGCTTAAAAGGCCGTTGGGGTGCGGGTCTAGGTGTGGGCATGACCTCCGCGAGCAGCCCCGATCTTTTTAAAAATGGTGCCGCCGATATGGACAGTGAGATGGCCTATGGGGTTTGGGGGCGCTATCATTTTACCGACCGCTTTGGCGCGGATCTTAGCCTTACACGATTGCAGTTTAAATATGTCAATGCTCCGCTTTCGGATTTAGACCCCATCGCGGACCTCGCGGATGTGAGCGCCTCTTATAGAATGTGGCCCTATCAACGTTTCCATGTGGTGCTCGCACTCGGCGTAGGGTACGCCCGCATTACCGATTTCGATGCTCCGGGAACAGCGTTCGAAAAGTTCGACGATTATTTTATCAAAGGACGCATCGGTTTTGAATTCATGGCGACCAACAATCTAATGATTGCACTCCATGGCGACAACTATCGCATCAACTTGGGCGGCGGTCCCGATTCGCACATCAATGTGCTCTCTCCGTCACTGGCGGTGACCTATTATTTTGGAAGCCATAAACCTGATGCCGATGCGGATGGTGACGGTATCAGTGACTCCGCCGATAAATGCCCAGGCACCGAAAAAGGCGCCACTGTTGGCTCCGATGGTTGCGTTGTCACACCTGCGCAAATGGATACCGACAAAGATGGAGTGGCCGATGCCACTGATCGTTGCCCGGGAACGCCCGCCGGCCAGGCGGTGAACGAGTTTGGTTGTGCACAAACGGAAAAACTCGAGATCACTTTGAATGTGCGCTTTAAATCCGGCAGCTCCACGATTGATCCAAGATTCACGGGCGATCTGGACAATTTTGCGCAGTTCCTCACCAAGTATCCCGACACCAAAGCCGAAATCGAAGGCCATACAGACAATACCGGCGGCGAAAAGCAAAACTTTGCGATCTCGCAAAGACGGGCGCAGGCGGTGGTGAATGCCCTGGTGAAAAACCACAAGATCGATAAAAAGCGCTTAACTGCGAAGGGGTTTGGCCCATCACAACCGGTGGCCGAAAACACCACAGAGGAAGGGCGAGCAAAAAATCGCCGCGTCGTCGCTCACGTGATCACTGTGCAGGCCAAGTAAATTTTAATAATTTTGTAAAAATAAAAAAGGATCTCAAAAGAGATCCTTCTTTTATTATTTACCCGAAACGGATGTTAGCCCACCTTCGGTAGTAGATCACAAAGACACTCTCGCCAGTACTCCGGTGCATCGGCAGTGTAGTCGATGCCAATTTCATACTCTTTGTTGCTAATGTATTTGGTCCGCGAGACGTGGCCGGTGATGTCCAAATCCATGATGGGTATGTAGAGTGAAACTTCGACCCCTTTGAGGACATCCAGATTCATTTCGCCTTTGAGCTGCGAGTCGCAGATATCCTGATGTTTAACCACCAGTTTAAAGCCCGTCGAAGAGGCGTCGGTGATGTATCCAAAATCGCAGATGGGCGCGAGTCGAGATATGTCGATCATGCCGTGAATTTCTAGAGGACTAATTGTGTGTCGTTGCGCGGTTCGTTTGTCGGCCATGATACTCTCCTTAGGTCGTACTAAGTTATCGGCCAACCTCGACTAAAGTTTACCCTCGCGAACAAAAAAAGATAATAGATGTCTCGGGCTGAGACAAACAAGCCCCAAACCGTCGAGTATTTCATCTGAGCGTTCGTGAGAACGGCTATACCGTGCAGAAAATTGCCAGAGAGATGGGTCCAATCGCTTCCAGGAGTGAATATGAATTTCGCCCACAACTTTAAGGTGTTCGGAGTGCGCCTTAAAAGTCGCCTCTTTCGCCGGCCACAGATAGCGCATGTCAGGCGCCGTAGAGATTTCGGTGGGCGAACTCACACGGCTAACCACCTGAGGTTGAAGCCGCTCAAGGATCTCAATATCAACGCCCACTATTTGTGGCTTTTCAATCCATGCAAAAACGCTGGCGTCCATGGTGTGGCTAAACGAAAGATTCAAATCAGTGTGTTTTACAGACTGGGTGAGATCAGTAATGTTGGTGCCTGGTGCATGACCCAACTTCTTGAGGGCCATGTCGGTATGAGCGCGCAATGTGAGGCGATGGTCATCCACGGCGCTGCCAATTCCGGGCAACACTTCAAAATAAATGTCGGCAAATGGTGGGGGCAAAGGAGTTGCCAGTGAACTGGCAAACGACTTAGGCATTCCCGCTCTTTAAAGTTGTTACGATCGATTTAGAAAGCGTTTTAAGGCTTTCCATAACACCTTTGCCGCTTTCCGCTTCGGCTTCGAAATCGGGAGCATTGTATTTATTGAGAGCGGCACGCAGTTCGGCGATGGACGCAGAGTTGGGAAGATCTCTTTTGTTGTATTGGAACACCAGTGGAATTTTGCGGATGTTGTAACCGGCCAGATCCAAATTCTTTTCGAGATTTTGCAGGGACAAAATATTTTCGTCCATACGATCGATCTGCGAATCGGCCACAAACACGATGCCATCGAGATTCTTTAAAATCATGCGGCGACTGGAATCGTAGATCACCTGGCCGGGCACCGTATAGAGGTGAAAGCGCACTTTGAGGCCGCGGATTTCGCCCACATTGAGTGGTAAAAAATCAAAAAAGCGTGTGCGCTCCGGTGTACCCATATCGAATTCGATCATGTCCGAGCGTTCCTGATCGTCGTTCGTGGCTTTAAAAACCCAGCGAATGTTGGTGGTTTTGCCACCGAGCGCTGGACCGTAGTACACGATCTTACAATGCAGTTCTTTGGTTTCTTGATTAATTAATGCCATTACAATCTCACTCTGTTTTCGAGCGCGCGGCTCAGTGTGCGATGATCGACAAAGTCCAAATGGCTGCCGATCGGTACACCTTGCGCCAAACGACTCACCACCACCTGTGGTCGATCGGCAAATATTTTTGCCAAATACAGCATCGTCGTATCGCCCTCTAAGTCAGCATCTAAAGCCAATATGAGTTCCACCTTCGATTGTGGAGTGTTCTCTATGAGTTGGTCAATCCTTTGTACCAATTCCTTAATCTTGAGCTTGTCGGGTGTTTGCCCATGCAATGGAGAGATCGCTCCATGAAGCACATGAAACCGCCCGTCAAATGTTCCCGAAGCCTCAATTTGCATCACGCTTTCGGGGGCCTCCACCACACAAATCAAATCGTCGCGGCGCTTAGGAGTTGTGCAGTAATGGCACACGCCCTCGGAAGCATCGGTGTAGCTGTAGCAGGTTTTGCACAGTTTAATGCTCTCTTCCACTCCGCGAAGGGCGTCACGCAAAGTTTGCGAGTAGCCATTGTGCCGCAAGATGTGGTGCACCAAACGTTGCGCGGTTTTTGGCCCCACACCTGGTAGCAGGCTCAGCTCGTGGATCAATTTGTCCAAGGACGGAATATTGAACATGAACTATGTCAGCCCAGGGATGTTAAAATTTTTGGAAAGAGCCTGAACCTGCTCGTCGTGCTCTGCTTTTGCAGTGGTGAGCGCCTCATTGACGGCAGTAACAATCATGTCTTGCAGAGTTTCTGCGTCGCCGGCTTTAAACACGTCTTCGCTAATCGTGATTGCCTTTACTTTGTCGGCGCACACAGTGACTTGAACCGCATTGCCGCCGCTGGTGGCGGAGTATTCTTTAGTGGATAGGTCATCCTGCAGCTTTTTCATACGTGCTTGCATTTGGTTGGCCTGTTTTATAATGGCTTGCATACTGTTTGCGCCTGGTCGACTGCCTTTCATGATGGTTTCTCCTCTTTAATGGCTCGAATTTCGGTTTTAAACAAACTATTGGTTTTTTTCATTAACGGATGGTCTTCCACTGCGGTACGGACTTTATCTGCTTTTTCTTTTTCGGACTGAACCGCGCGGTCCTTAGGTGTCATGGTGAGTGTGGTAGTGGCCGACGCCGCCGAGGCCTTGGTTTTTTCCACCGACACTTTGAGTTTTTTATTCCACAGCGATTCTACAAAGTGAGTGATTCTTTCCACGTTGGTGGCATCGCTGACTTTATCAAAAAGAAAGGCCATCTTTTCCGGAAGCCCTAAGCGCAGCTTGGTCTCGTCCTGTTCGATAATGTACGTGTGCTCGATCAAAGCGGCGAGCAATCCATTGGACTGACGAACCATTTCCACAAAGCGCATCCACGGATCGGTGATGTTCTCGAGAGTTTTCTCCAAGGATATTTCTTGCACTGCGGGAGCCGCTGCCGCACGCGGTGCACTTACAGCGGCGCTTGCTTGATGTTGAGCGGCCATGACGTTAGCGCCACCTGCATTTTGGGGCGCGCGACTCTTAGCGGTTGGAGATTTGTTTTCGGCCCGTGCGGGTGCTGCGGAGGGAGTCGAGGGGCTCGGTGCGGCCTCGAGAAGTTGCGCTAAGCTCATCACTCGCGGAGCGGAGCCCATTTTTAAACACAACATCTCCAGCGCGAGCCGCGGCTCTGCGGCGCGCACCATGCTTTGACTGCCCTTAAGAGCGATATCAAACAGCAGGTGAATATCTTCTTCACTCACAACTGTGGCCCATTCGCGCAGTAGATCCAGTTCTGATTCGGGCACGGCGATGGGCACGTTCATTTTGTCGGCGCCGATCTTGATCATTAAAAGATTGCGCAGTTGCTCCAACATAGATTCGACCAACAGCGTGGGATCAGCTCCGGAGAGGCCAATGTCACTTATGGTTTGTGCGAGCGCACCGATGTCTTTTTGTAAAATTCCCTTGAGGCAATTGTTGATGAGAACACGCTGAACAAGTCCCAGGTTATCGGTGACGGTTGCAGCGGTCACATTGCCATTGGAATAAGTAATAATTTGATCGAGCAGGCTTTGAGCATCGCGCATGGAGCCCTTGGCCTGGCGGGCGATCAACCACAAGGCGTCTTCGTCGTATTTTACATTTTCGGCGGCGCAGACCTTGGCCAAATGGCCGCGAATCTCCTGCTGGGAGATCATACGGAAATCGTAACGCTGGCAGCGCGATAAAATGGTATTGGGAATTTTTTGAACTTCGGTGGTCGCTAAAATAAACACCACGTGCGACGGTGGCTCCTCGAGAGTTTTAAGGAGCGCATTGAAGGCGCTAGTGGAGAGCATGTGAACTTCATCGATAATATAAACCTTATAGCCGCCGGTAGAGGCGGCGTAGCCCACTGAATCGCGCAGTTCTCGAACCGCATCCACACCATTGTTGGAGGCTCCATCGATTTCGATCACATCGATATGGCGGCTGTTGGCGATATCGATACAGTCACTGCATTTTTGGCAGGGAATAAAATCGACAGCATTTTTACACTTTAATGTTTTAGCGAGAATACGTGCGGAGGAGGTTTTTCCCGTTCCGCGAGGTCCGGTAAACAGCAAAGCATGGGGAACGCGATTGTTACGAATCGCATTGATGAGAGTTTTACTGATGTGTTCTTGACCGACAAGGTTTTCGAATTCTTGTGGGCGCCATTTTCTGGCTAAAACATGATACTCACTCAAACGTCGAACCCCCAAAAAAGAAGGCTGAGCACCCCGTAGCACACAAAGAAATTATTACCGTTGCTTTCTTCCGAACCTGGCGGGATTCATAAAATTTTCGTTGTACGGGACTCAGCCCTGCTAATGTATTCATCTTGGGCCTTTTAGACAAGGGCTACATGCTCTCAAATGGGCTTTTTTCTCTCGAAAATTGCAGGTTTTCAGTCCTAACGCGGTACTCCTTATTCCCAAGCTACGGTGGGGCGCAATTGCCAAAAACGGGCGCCCCAGGAGCGCTTGCAGTTGTTAAGGATTTTAAACATTTATTAGACCTCTCTTCCACCCTTTACGGTGAGACAAGAGCTATGATTACCGAATGCAGTGACAGCAAAAGCTGTCCACGTGAGAGGCACAACAAATGGTAATTAGCGAAGTCACATTCAAAATTTTATTACTTTCAGCGGTCGTGGTGATGAGCCCGGCGATGGCGGCAACTCCCGATACTGCGACAGCCGGGTTAGAGGCGGTCGATGGCAGCAAGGTGAGTGGCACGCTCAAATTTTCCCAAGATAAAAATAAAGTGCATATCGAAGGCGCTATTAAAGGCTTAAAACCCAACCATCTGCACGGTTTGCACATCCATGAAATCGGAAACTGCTCTGGTAAAGGTGCAAAAAGTGCTGGAGACCACTTTAGTGTGGAAAAGATGCCCCACGGGGCGCCTGGGGATAAGTCCAAACACAATGGCGATCTCGGGAATGTTCTCGCAAACGCTGACGGCGTTGCGACGATAGATATCTATACTGAAAATGTAAGTTTAAATGCCGATGCTAAAGATAAACGCTCTGTTATTAACAGATCCGTTGTCGTCCACGAGAAAGAGGATGACCTGAAAAATCAGCCTTCTGGTAATTCTGGTGGACGCATTGGCTGTGGTGTTATCAAAAAATAAGTTCAACCGACACGTTCGGTAAACACTTAGGTAACGAAAGCCACATACTGGGTTCTGTGTTGCTCATGGCGCAGAACCCAGCTTTTTTTTTCGCTTTTAGTAGCTAGCTTCGCAGTTAAAGTACTGCGCTTGTTTTTCGCCGTTCATGTACAAATACGTCATATAGAGCTCATCCATGTAAATGTTGAATTGAATGTTGTCTTCTCTGTTCTCGAGAAAAAACATCACATCCTCTACCGTAGTGACGGTGAGCACGCTAGAGACTTCGAGGGTTTTAGGCGCGTTGGGCACTACGGGTTGGGTGTAGATTTCCAGCAACCATTGGTCCGATTTTTCGATTTGTGTAAGTGTGAGGCTGCGCGTAGAGCCAACCAGCTCGGTCTCCTGGATACACTCAAACTTTTCCCCACTGGATTCGGTGGCAAAAGCCGGTGTGCCTAAACAAAGTAAAGCGATGGCGATGATAACTGATTTCATGATGTCCCCCTTAAGAGTGTTTGAGGAAGGACTAGATGCAATCCGCTGGCGTGTCCATCTCGGGCCAGGCTGGTACCGTTTTTTGTTATAATTTCACTGTTGTGCCAACATAACGGGAAAATACCGGCAATCGGGAAGTGGCACACTGATTGCTCTATGGTTCGTCGGTACGTTAGTTGAAGTTGTACGTTGGTTGGTAATTCTGAGGCCGAGCACTGGCAGTCGTTTAAATGATTCTCCCCCCCAAAATTTAAATGTCTTTACTTCTGGTGCTTGAGCTTTCAGTCTCCTCTTCGGCCGAAAGCCCACTCTTTAAGCTCTCATTCGTTAATGGAAACAATTGAATATTCACCTGATAGACCTTTTTGCCCGGGCTCTTTTCGCGCGCCATCATCAATTTGGCCTGAAGCTCCTTGCGGATCTTGCGCAGTTCATGGCGCACCCAGGTGAATTCGTCGTCGGTCATAGCAATTGTAAACCCGCTGATCTCCCGCTCCTGGGGCGCATCGCGATACAGCGATTCTAAACCTAAATAAACCAATTCCGCCTGAAGCTTGCGTACCAGGGCCGCAGGAATTTTATCGGAGTTCGAAATCACCTTGTTGTTTTTGTAAGGGATATTGTTTTCGATGCGCACGTCTCCGGAGGCGACCAATTTGTCGATGGCCTCCTGGATGTCTTTTTCGGAAACTCTTTGGCGCAGCACTTTTTTGAGATGATCAATGCTAAAATCAATATTGGTTTGATCGATCAAAGCATAGATCACCCACGACAACCATCCCGGCATTTTTTCCCAGGTAGTGATATCGATATCTCCGGCATCTAACGATTTTTGGGCGCGCATTTCCGAAAGTGCTTTGAGGGAACTGTTGCGCTCGAGAGGGTCATCGGCCTGGTTGTAAGCGACCAGGAGTTCGAACTCTTCTTGATCGGCTTTTTCTAAACGCAGGGCCCGGCCAAATTTTTTGCACATGTCGAGCGACAGATTGCGATCGCCGCCAATAATGAGTTTGAGATAGTTGGGAGAACGGATGTCGGCTGCTGCCGAGAAGTCGGAATAGGAAAATGGTCGCAGCTGATGGCGAGTTTCGTGTCTGCGAAATTCGAAATGGTCGTTGAGATAAGATCGATAGTCTGTATATGTCGATAACACTGGTTTTTCCATAAACCGGCCCCCCCTCCATCAAAAATGTTTTCATTTCCGTGACCAAAAATCAATTTTTATAGTGCCCGAGCGGAGCCGGGGAGCCAGAATCCCGCCGTTCTCGAAAATGGAAGGTATAGGCGCAGCTTAATTGTTGGAGTGCGCCACAAAAACCGGCGCATTGCGCGCCGGTAAGGGGAAGCAAGAAAGCTATTGCGGTAGCAAAATTTGCGTATCGCCGTCGATAAAGCGACCAACCTGTTCCACATAATTGCGCGTCGTGGAGACCCAAACATAAAGGTTGGGAACATTTAAAAAATACGCTTTACCGTTTTGCGTGGTCTTTGTTTCGCCAAAGTAGTAGTCGGTGCCGGAGATGGTATGAATCACGTTCAAGGTAACGTCGTAGTTTAAGCTGGTGCTGCCGGTGTCGACTTCCACAACGTTTTGCCCCGCCCAAATAATATAATTGCGCGTGAACGTGCTGGTGTTCTCATCTTTTCCAGAAAACTGAACGTGATTGCGTCCATTTTGTAACAAGCCAGGTATTTTAAACAAAAACTCCGTAAAATTCCCTCCGAACACAGGAACAGTGTTGCCGTTGTGTGTGAGTGTGAAGTCACCGACCGTTGCGGAATATTTCCTGTTGATATACTGGAGCACAAAATCGCTTTTGATATCGGTATAAACATCGGGGTTAATATCTAAAAGATTCACGCGGTCCATGGATATGCAGGAAACCGTGTAGTCTCCGGCAGGAGTTGTGACAGTAACGTCGCTCGCGCAGTCCGTGACCTGGAAATTATGAACAGTGGTGCCTGTGGAGCCTGAATACAATACAAAATTTGTATAAGGAATTAGAAACAGATCCACATCTTGATTCGTGAATTCGTTGATATAGTAAACACGCCATGAGCCAGAAAAACCTGTTGGCTTTGCTATATGGACTCTTTGATTTTTAAAGTAAATCGCACGTCGTTCATAGCGAATCGATTGTCCATCATTCCAAGTGACGTATCCCGAACTGTTGATAGTGAAGTTGGCGATGGTGGCACCCGTTCTGTGGTCAACACGGTTAGTTGCTTCCGGAATAATATCAAATGTGTGCACTCCGAATTTTGGTGTTCCCTCGTATCCTATAAGCTTGTATCCTCCTTCAAATCGCCCTGGATAGAACGTGAAGGGTTGGGTCTTAAACGTAATTTTCCCTTTTTCTAAAATGAGGTTTGTCTGCGCAACATTGGTAATCGTCAACTCATGATCCACCACTACGTGAGCAATAGTCCCATTGCTTCCAAGCCAAATGCGATCGTAGGCTCCAACAAGCATAATGACTTTATTCACTCCAGAGTAAAGTACATTGCTGAACTTGTAGGTTCCAGTGTATTTGGCGGGATCAATTATCACGTGAGCCGTCTTCAAAGTTATTTTCGCATTGGATGTTATTATATAGTTGGGATGAGATACATTTGTAATGGCCCCCGATCCGTCCACTTCAAAATCAGTGATCATGGCGGTAAGTCCATTCCGCAATCGATGTTGAGTGTTAGTGATGAGAGTGACATTCTGCACTCCAGATATATTAGAATGTCCGTAAATAGAATAATTATAAGTATAATCTTGAGGGTCGAACTGAACGACCGTAGTGATCAACGTTAAAGTGCTACCACTTGCAGTTGCAGATGCCGTTTGGAGCGAGGTCACATTGCCGCTTCCATCGACGGTAAAACCAATGGAGCCCGGGTGATGCTCAAAGGTGTAGGAGCCTGCCGCTAGGTTGATGGTTTGGTTTCCGGTATAGGTGACGCTATTCACTTTATAGCTACCAGCATAGCCATTCACATCTATATTGATATTAAACGCGCACGCAATACTTGCAGAGAATCCTAAAAACAAAAATAGCAACAGCCTTGATAACCCGACCATGACGCCTCCATCTATACGATTTATTTACTTTTAACTAACGTACTCACGCATTTTGCGATTATCAATAAAATAAAAAATTCCGGACTCCACCGATCGTGCCGGCAAACTTGTTGCGATTTCTTAATAAATACAAAAGGTGTTCTAAATTTAATCACACGGTCAGGATACTATTAGTAGTGTCCGCCAACTTTAATACACGCTGTTACTATGTTGGTCTGGTTTTACAAAAGGCCTTGTTTTTATTTTTCGCCAGTTATTAAATGTATTCAATTTACCAACGGAGCTTATTTATATGATAAAGGCATCGGTCTTATTTGTCTCGGCTGTTTTTTGGGCTACTTCCTCTTTTGCAACAACCACTAAAACGGTCAGAGGTAAACCAAAATACAATTATAATACTGTGCCCTATTCTGCGATCCATACGGTCAATGGCGTAAAGGTAAAATCTCTTAACAAGAGGCCGGTAAGAAACACATGTACCGAGACCCAACAAGCTACAGACTGGGCTTTCCACGATACACGTATTGACGATTTAACTGGTTACGATCCTGTGTCCGACACAACATCAGGCCTCGAATTTTATTCGAAAGAAACTATATATGGGGAAGAGGGAGGCGCCCTTAGCCATAATTACCGTTATACCCATTTCACACAAGTCACGGGTCAGCCCGTATACTGGTATCCTCCTGGCGGAATCGAGATATGGATTTGCATGCTGCCTGGGGATAAGCCGCCAGAAAAAGACGAGCCGAAGGAGCCAAAATGTCCTGGTGAGAAGCAAGGATCAATTATTAAAGTCGACAATCAAGTTCTCGGCGAAACAATACCACTCGTAGGAACTGGTTTTGACCTCGTTTATATGACAGACAGAGATGTGGGAAGAATTTTAGGTCAGCAGGCGACAATTCCGCTGAAATATTCATGGACGAGTCCAACGGCAACTTCGCTTCACTTAGATGTCACCTATGATGGTCAAACGGATACCTTAGATTTTAGTGTGCCAGATCTTGAAAAATTTGACTACACGTACACGTGGAACGGTAAAAACCGTAGTGGCGTGTATGTACCGCATATGCCTATCAAATTTAAAGTTCGGCAGGATCCGTCAGGTTCAGAGCGACCCGAGGAGGGCGAGCATTACTTAATTTTATCGCGTTTCGATGCGAGAAATATCGGTCTTGGTGGGTGGATGATTACGCCTCACCACTACTTCAATGTGGCAACGAACAAGTTATATAAAGGTGATGGCGACACTCAAGTGGTCGAATACAGAACAATCTCAGGTGGTGATTTGCTCGTTGTTGATCCGAGCGGAAGTGAATACTACATTTTCGATCAGTACGGAAAACACTTAGAGACCCGAACAACGCTTCTTGATAGTTTAATCTATTCTTTTGCATACGACCTCTCTGGCAGACTCTCGACGATTACGGATGCATATAGTAAGGTCACCACTATAAATCGCAATATGGGTGGAGCGCTAACAGGGATTACATCTCCCTACAGTCAGACGACTTCGCTTACGCTAAACGGCGTAGGGCGATTGGTAGAGGTGACAAATCCAAAAAGCGAAACGTACTACATGGAATATCACCAGAGTGGTTCTGGACTTTTAAAAAGTTTTGAAAAGCCAGCCGGGCAGGTTTCCAAATTTTTCTACGATGGATCGGGAAGGCTTACCAAAGACGAACGTGTCGGCGGCCTTACGAGCACGCTTTCTTTTTTAGGCAATCCCAATGAAGGCATTGTCCGATTTACATCGAAAGCCGGCACTCAGACGGACTACGAGGTGCGAAGCGTTGGTACTGTGGTTGCGCCGGTATCCAAACGAAGTGGCACGACCAGTGATGGCGTAGAACAAACGTATAAAGAATACGCAGACACCATGATCACATCCAGCGGTCACATTGGAGAGTTCAAAACTCTCTCGAGTGATCCTCGTTTTGATACAATTAAGTACACAAGCGAAAATAAAATTAACGATTCTGCTCAGGACTACTTTCACTACTACAATCGAACTTCGAATCACACCGGAGGCGATCCTTTCAATTATACCACGTTAACGAATTCACACACGTACGATAGCAACACAGAGACTTCAGTTTTCACAAAGTCCACCAAAACCTGGACGAACACATCGTTCGAGGGTCGTGTGAGCACCCGGGTGTTAGATGCGAAAGAAAGAACTGTAGAAGTTGACGGACCAGCAAGTGCAGCGACGCAGTTTACTTATAACAGCAATGGTAAACTTACATCGACGACACAGGGTTCAAGAACAACAGCCTATACTTACCTGTCGTCAGGATTTTTGGAAACTGTAACGAATTCTCTATCCCAAGTGACGACATATGCGTATGACTTGGCTGGCAACAATACGAAAATCACGTTACCTGATAGCAGAGAGATCAACTACACCTACGACGGCAATGGAAAACTACTAACCGTGCAGCCTCCGGGAAAGGATGCGTATTACTACAATTACGGAAAAGCGACAGAGCTATTGGCTTCGCTACTTCCCCCAGCCGTAAATAGTAACTACAACACCGGTATACACTATTACTACAACGACGACGGCGTCCTCTCAAAAGTTCAACGCCCGGACGGCAGCCAGTTGACTTACACCTACTACTCAAACTCTACAAAGCTCTCATCAATAAGCGACGGAACAAATTCCTTCAACTTTTACGGCTACGATCCAAACGGATTGCCAACAGAAACCTCAAGTCCAGATGGAATAGTCAACGAATACACTCGTCGCGGCCCTATGCTGCTATCAAACCAACTGTGGATAGATGGAGGCAGTGAATACGTTGGGAAGCTTGTAATGACCTACGATGATCTCAGACTCGCATCGATCACTATTAAGGATGATGCAGATGCCACTATTGGATCATGGAACTACACGTACGATCTAGATTCCATCCTGGAAACGGCAGGTGATCTCACGTACTCGGTAAACGCCACAACCGGCTTAACCGACGCAATCACGATTGGGAGTTTAAGCGAGAGTCTCACGTATAGCTCCACGTACGGTGAATTCAACGGCTACACAGTGAGCTACAGTGGTAGCACCAAGTACAGTTACTCGTTAACGCGAGATCTATTAGGCCGCATCACTCAAATGAGCGAAAACGTACTCGGAACAACCGCTATCTATGACTACACGTACGATACAGCAGGTCGCCTAGACGAGGTCGAAGTCAATTCCACATTGGCCTCGGAAAACACCTACGACTCAAACTCCAACCGCACGAGCGGCCAGGTTCGCGGTACGGCATTCACAGCCACGTACGATGCTCATGACCGCCTCTCAACGTGGAACAACTACCAATTTGGGTACGATAAGAACGGAGAAAGAACTTCTAAGCTTGATACCAGCACAAGCGACCAGACAAATTATAGTTGGGATGCGTGGGGTAAGTTAAAATCTGTTACGCTACCGAACAGCGATGTTGTGAGTTATAAATATGATGGCTCGAACAGAAAGTCGGAGCTTCTTATCAATGGCTCAGTAGAGGAAGCATATATCTATACAGATCAAATTAAAGTTGCGGCAAAAGTAGATTCAAGTGGTAATTTTACGCAGGTGATATGGGGCTCTAAAGCAAACAGCCCAGACTACATTGTTAAGGGTGGTAACAAGTATAGATTAGTTACAGACCCGCGCGGTTCCATAAGACTCGTGGTAAAAATTGATGACGGCACAGTTGCACAAAGAATGGACTACGACGAGTGGGGACGAGTAACGAGCGATACAAATCCCGGGTTCCAGCCGTTCGGATTTGCCGGTGGATTGTACGATTATAGGACGGGGCTTGTGCAGTTTGGAGCAAGACATTATGATGGAGAGACAGGACGGTGGTTGAGTAAGGATCCGATTGGTTTTGCTGGTGGGGATACGAACCTCTACGGATATGTTATGCAGGATCCAATAAACTTAGTAGATCCCATGGGACTATGGGCTTGGCCATGGGATATTTATAATGACGCTGCTCAGGAAGCTGCAGATAAGTATGTGAATGATAAAGACTCTAGTAAACGTCAGGATGCCTATAGGCACTGCTTGGCATCTTGCATGAATACAAGAGAAAACGGCGCATTATCAACTGTCGTTATGGGAAACGCCTACGAGGTAGCAGGCACGCTCAGGGGACAACCGCTATGCGAAGGTAAAAGAGATATCAATAATAATAACATGGGAATTGATGCTGCAAAAACCGCTGATAATTGTAGTGCAAAATGTAGTGATTACGTTAATAGGGATGTGGTAAAATAAGGTAGCAAATATCCATGAGGAAGTAATGAAAAAATCTGTCGTCGCGTTAGTTTTATGTCTTGCCGCCGTAATCGTATTTTACGTCTCATTCTTTGCCAGTGGGTCGCCTTTGGAAGCTGCTCCAGCGGTTTCATTTATTGACAACTTTTCGAGTGGGAACTCAGTGGCAGATGTTGAGCTGATGTTACGCAATAAAGGAATTGCGTTCGAAAAAGCGACTACCGACCTCTCTCGTGGCCGTTCAAAGGGAGAATTTAATTTGGATAGAATTCAAATAAACGACTACCAGCACCTCGGCGAACGCGGAAAATTAGTTTTAATTTTTTTCAGTGAACGTTTGATGTTAGTATCATTTTATCCTAAGAATGTCGAAGCATTTAGTGCAAAGCTACTCAGCAACACAAAATGGAACTCATCTGAACTTCCTAAATATGATCTTTCAGATAATCTAGAAGTTTCGCGCAAAAAGGCAACTGATGATCGACCGGAAGAATATTTTTCTTGGAAAGATAAAACCCTATTCGGCAACTACATGGATTACACCACCAAGATTGAATTTTAACTGGATATAAAAGCGTGTCCATGGCTCTTTTTATAGTGTTATTCACCTCGGTGGTAGGAAGAAGTAGTGAGAAAAGATGAAGAATATAATTAAGAGTCGGATTTGGTACTTCTCTACAATTGGAAGCTTTTTAGTTGGAGGCTATGCCTTAATGGGTCTTGCAATGTCGGCGTCAATGTCTGCGGGGCCTAACGGTGAGCAGTCTGTACAGAACTTTAAAACTTGGTCATTGGTGTTAACTGTCGCTACTGTTGTTTTTGTTATTAGCATGCTGGCAATTTTGGCGAATAAATTTACCAATAAATCGAGGTAATGATTTAAGTTCATAATATATCGTGCCTAATCGTGCCAAAAATATCCAGAAAACCTGGAAGGTATAGAATTTACCTGGTAGCGCAGGTGAGAAATAAAATGCAATAAGAGTCTGCACTACTTCTGGGGCTAAGATTTATAGAGCCAGATACTTTCGCGCAGATTTATGGTGACCTTGAGCAACTTGGTCGGCGTGGCGTTTCGCTTGAGTCTTCTGGATTTCGTTTCTCAAGATTCCGTTCACGAACATTGGATGTAATCCCCAGAGCCTGTCGTGCGGAGTACTCACCTCAGCCCAATATTTCACGATCCACTAGGTTGAGATTTATAATCGTGCCAAGTGAGTGCCAAACAATTTGGAAAATTCGGAATATTTGGATTAGAATTATACTTAAGAGCGAATCTATATTGCCCGAAAGAGTTTATTGCGAGATGAGAAAGACATTATGATGGAGAGACAGGTCGGTGGTTGAGTAAAGACCCGATTGATTTTGATGGCGGTGATACGAATTTGTATGGGTATGTGCTAAATGATCCAGTGAACTTCATCGATATGAATGGTCTATGGAATAGCCCGGCAAAAGGCAAAGATCCTTTTGATGGCGAAAGAGGAGTTTCTTTGGCAATACTGATTGGTAATTTGATAGGTTTAGGTCATTGCCACACACCTCAAGATTGTACAGAACTCTTAAAAAAGAAGCAGCAGGAAGAACTTGATAGAAAATGTAATCCGATGATAATGGGTTGTAGAAAATATTCACCACCACCACCGAGGTGCCCTCCCGATGATGATTTAAAAATCCCAGGTTTGTAACGGCGTGAAAACTAAATTGAATAATCTTTTTAAAAAAAATCCTTGGATCGCTTGCCTGTTCCTCTTTTGTATTCTCGTATTCACGCAAGCTATTTTTTATCTGTTTTTGTTCTCAATGTTTCAATATTTTACGGTGGATCTATTATTGGTGGGAGACCTGGCGGTAGTTATAAGTAAGACGCTATCGATCGCGTTTATATTTTTTATGTTTGCAAGTAAAACGAAACTGTATGTTCAACGGGCTCGGACAATTGTGTGGTTGCAAGCGGTTCTGCTTAGTATTTCGTTGTTTGTTATTAATATTTCGACCGCTGACCTTTTAACGAAGTTATTTAATTTTTCTACTGTTCCTAACACAAGTTGGATCAAAATAGTTTCTGCAGTTTTAATTAGTCCAATTTTAGAAGAGGTAATATTTCGTGGAACGATGTTCAGCTTATTTAAAAGAAAAACTCCATTATTTATAATTCTTCTCATCACGAGTGCATTATTCTCGCTTTATCACTCTAATCTAGGTGGTTATCCGATCTATTTTATTGGTGGTTGGATTTTTGGCCTTATGTATTATCAGACTCGCAATATTTGGGTACCCATTCTCATGCATTGCATTTGTAACGCATTCGTGTGCATTTATAATTACAATCAAGTAGTGCGAGCCGCAGTATCAGAGGTTGAACTTCTATTGACTGCGGGTGCAACGTTCATGCTTTTAGCAGTTTTATATCGGAAACACTTTCTGGGATTGATTGGTCCCGAAGATAGAATTGAGAGATAACAGATTCTTGAGAAGATTAAATGAGCTAGATATGCAGTGCCCCAAAAATCCGAATGAAGCAGACACGTTGAATAGGATCATTGCTGAACGCGGTAAGCTTGTGCAAGACTATATAGAATTTACCTGGTAGCACAGTATCGAAATAAAAAAGCAATAAGAGTCTGCACTACTTCTGGGGCTAAGATTTATAGAGCCGGATACTTTCGCGCAGATTTATGGTGACCTTGAGTAACTTGGTCGGCGTGGCGTTTCGCTTGAGTCTTCTGGATTTCGTTTCTCAAGAATCCGTTCACGAACATTGGATGTAATCCTCGGATCCTGTCGTGCTGAGAACTCACCTCAGCCCACTATTTCACGATCCACTAGGTTGAGATTTATCATCGTACCAATTGAGTGCCAAACAATTTGGAAAATTCGGAATATTTGGATTAGAATTATACTTAAGAACGAATCTATATTGCTCTAAAGAGTTTATTGCGAGATGAGAAAGACATTATGATGGCAAGGTAGGAAGATGGTTGAGTAAGGATCCGATAGGGTTTGAAGGTGGAGATACGAACCTGTATGGGTATGTAATAAGTGATCCTATAAATTATATTGATCCAAAAGGAGAATATCGTATCCCGAAGCACTTATTACCGCTCAAGTATATCGGATGTCTTATCGGGGATTCGATGACTTGTCACAAGATTGAAGAACACAACTTGGATGTTAAGGTCAATAAAGAAGTCGACAGGGATCGTGACCCTGACTATCGAGCACCGACGTGACCGAGGCCTAACCAGGGGACTGACACTAAGCCAAAGAAACATTGGGATAAAAGTCCTCCAACATGGAGAACCGCATGAATAGAAAAAGAATAATTAAGATTTTCGTTTACGTCTGTATAATCGCATTACTTTTAACTGTTAGTATTTATATATATTCTCCTGATACCTTAAGAAAGTTATTCTTTGATAAGAGCAGTCTCATTGCCAGTTAGTATGAGGTGCCTATGAGGCTAGGCAAACTAGATGGGAAACTCAAAATATTTGAAATTAAATTTGCTCAAAGTTGTCCGTTCTAAGTAAGTTATAGCCGGTTAAGCAAGACATTTTCGATGGTGACGGGCGCGCTCCATAGGGATATAATATATGAGATTAATTGACGTATTGATATTTACGTCCTTATTTGTGCCGCAGTTTGCCTTTGGTTGTAAGTACCCACCTACTCATAGCTGGGAGTGGAGTCCTGAGAAACTAGTTTGGAATTCCAAAGATATTTTAGTTGTGCAAGTCTTCTCTAAGGAAGACTTGGGCCGACGCAAGTTTTTATATAAGGCAAGAGTCGGAACCGTTTTAAAAGGAAAACTAAAGAAGGATGAGGTAGTTACAATCACTCTAGACGCTACCGCAGAGCCATTAGATAAAACAGAAACTTTCTATCTATATAAGTCGACCGAGTGCGAAACATTTGGGAATCTTCTTATAAATAAACAATACATATATGCACCTAATGTTGAGCATCCAGAGGCAATTAGGCCGGTTGGTTCAGTTAAGAGTCGTGAAGTGCAAGATATTCTAACAATAATTAAAAAAACAGGAAACTAGTTAGAGTTAGAATGAAGTGATAACTCAGCTGAGAAATGGATGCATCAAAGTTTTGCTCTACTTCTGGATATAAGATTTGTAGGTCTAAATATTTTTAGTTGGTCTGTTGTATGATTGCAATTGATTATCTCTAAAAGATAGATTTCAATTGTTGTAGATGAAAATACTCAGATGTAACATGAAAAAACTTCTATTGATTAGTATTCAAATTTTGTTACTTGCCCCGAGCATTTCATGCCAAACTAAAATGCAACCAGATGTCGAAAGCGCGACTGAATTAAGCTCACGTGTACAAAGGATTATTAAGCGCACGAACCCTAATTTTTCGGCGTTAAAAAAAGAAATGCTACAGCAAGACATACTCAAGTCGTTTAACGACCAACATTCAGGGCAGGGTCCAGGACTAGTGTGCGATAATTTCGGTTGCGCAGTTCTTGTTGTCGATGACGAAAAGCAGGGCAGAATTGATCGTCTTTTCTGGATAGATAAAATGGAAAACATACAATTGCTCGAGGACTATAGTGATTCTTCAGGAGATCGAAGTAATTATTATATTGCATCTTTAAGCGAAAAGGATTTGCGTCATATTAGATCAAAGGGTTTTGCTGACTCAAAAGGATTTAAGAGAATCGCCTATGAGCAGAGCGAAGTGATATTTCTCTGGCGTGATAATGGATTCACTAAAATTTGGACATCAGATTAAGTGAATGATTATTGGTGTTTGCTATGATTATTAATTTTTTAGATTCGCTTTCTCTGGTATCCGGTCCATTTGTTGTCACCTTTATTTGCGTATTATTTCAACTTACTTGGGTTTTGATATTAAAAAGAAGGCCACGTTGGATTGTCATTTTTATTTTACCGGCTCCAGTTTCATATACTCTATTGGACACCAGTTTGGCTAGGAGCTGATGGATCGGAACTCTTAAGCTGGGAACTGCTTTTCGTTGGAATTTGGTCGATCGTTGCGCTGACAGTATCAGCTATAGTGTTATTGGTATTAAAGAACATGGTAGGCGAGTAGGTTATAAACGTTGACGGAAGGAACGATACAATGAATTTTTATAGTCGCTTGGCTCTATACTTTATCACCACATTATTTTTGTATTGGATGAGTACTGACTTTTACTTTGCTGCAGCTACATTCTGCTTAGCAACAATCATGGACGTTACTATGACTAGGATTGGGAGAGGACCAACTTATTTTAAGTATTTGATGTCCATTGGTTTTTTTACTTTCATTTGTACGATTCTGGCAGCTAATTCCAATGCAGGTAGTGGCATATCAGTACATATACTTCTTATTTATTCTTTTCTACTCTGCAGTACATTGGCGGCATTTCGCATGGCGGTGATGTATCTGATGAAGGAGAAGTAAACCTTGCGTAAATTCCGCAACCTAGGCGTATTGGTAGATAATTTGTTTCGATATGTTTTATTTTTTCTTTCGACCCAGTTTTTGTCAGCGACTATTTTGCTAGTTTCGCTAGCATTATGCGGTTATGGAATGGAATACTATTTATTTATAACGGTGTCTTTTTTAATTGGAACAATCTTTTTTTTCGGCTTTGCAAAAAAACTTTTTAAAAATGAATACAAGGAGGCAACTAATATTCTTAGCTGCTTCCTTTTGCGTCTTAATTTGCATTATGCCCATGATGGTCTATGAAGTCTTGGGGAGAAGTCAGTGATTAATCTGTGCTTAATAGGAAATGGAGTATCTGATTTATGATTATCGTTATGAGTAAGATATGTTTGCTGTCTATCTTGAGTATTTTGCTAAGTGCTGGAGCAACTGAGGAGGCCAAGGGCATAAAAGATAAGCTAGGGAGTAAGATTGAGCGGGAGAAACTAAAAGATATTGTTAGGTTCAAATTCTGCCCGGATAACACCTGTGAGCTATTTGATTTTAAGAAAAATGAAGTGTCATCACTTAAAGATGCGAGTTGTTCTACTTTTAAAAGCCGAAAGAAGTTAAAGTGTATTTTGAAGCGCTTTGAAAAGGAAAATCTAGTTGTGCTAAAGTTCTCGCGTTTTGATGAGGGTCAGCAATCGATAGTCATTTATAAGTTCGCCGACAATCCGGCCATTAAAGCAGTTCAATAAACCGAGAATTCTTCAAAGCTATCGCTTATCGTAATATACAGAGCTAGTTTTTCTGAAATACCGCTCGAAAATTTTCCACTGCTGTTGCGGAAACTGGGGAGGCATCGATGAGGGTGGCGGGGAGTTGGGTGTAGGGGTCTTTTTGGGGGTTGATGAATTCCCAGACGATCTCGCCGGGGGGGCGGATTTCCATTACGGAGCCGCCGAACGTGTTGTGGGAGACCAAGATGTTGCCGTTTGCGCATTCGTGGGCGCTTCCGTAGTTGTAACTGTAAAACGCGAGTGGCGAGGTACCCGTGTACTCCCATATGACCTTTCGGTGTTCGGGATGGATTTTTTCTATTCGAGACTGGCCCACGGCAACGGCCTCGGTGCGGCCATCTTCCGGGTTGATCACATTTTTAAAAATCATTTCTCGATCTTTCGGTACAAAATATCCCTTCGGCGCTGTCGCTCCCAACTCTAAAGGCTCAAGCCCCGAATAGAGATTCCTAAACCACATCAATGACTCAGGCCTATCCATGCTGAGCGTGGGCGAATGAATAATCCCCGGAGAGTAAGAATAACTCCACACGATGCGTCCGCTCTGGCGATTGATGATGACTATTTTTTTGAGAGTTTCAAAGTTCACAAGTAAATTGCCCTCCTGAAACGGTGGAATTTTTTGTGAAAGCTCATTCTTTGGCAAAATATAAACAGAGTTGATCTTTAAACTTTCGGCACCGGTAGAATTGTTCTTTGGTAGCGCATTCACTCCTTCGCGCTGGATCAAATGATCGCGGTTTTTAAATGTGGACCACGTAAACACAGCCTTCCCATTAAAATCGATAACTTCCACGCTGTCGTAACGGTGGGAGATATTATTGGCCGTATGTGTTTCTTTTTTTGCAAAGGCCAGCTCTTTGCGAGCGGCATTCACATGAATATTACTCGTCATTGACGTAGGGAATGTCCACAGCGTGCCCTTTTTGTGGTCGATGGCTTTGAGTTCCTGAGCGTAAAAAGTGAGTAGCGTTTCTTCGGAGAGAAAACTGCAAAACCGGGCGGGAATCGAATACTCCAATGCACCGTCATTGTTATAAATGTGACACTCGGGTTTTACCGCCAGTGAATGGAGTAGATAGTAGGGCGAGCACAGCTCGGCAAAGGGATTCTTTAAGTAAGTGACCCCGGTCCCTTGCACCACTCGATAGTCGCTGGGGTCTTTCTTAGTACCAAACTGAAAAACGAAGGTAGATCCACCAAAAAGTGCCAATGCTAGAATGAGTAATCCAAGGTACCTTTTCATTGCAACCCCACCTATTGAGTTTAGAGGGGTTTACTCGAACCCGTCCAGCCTTTACTGAAATTTGTACAGACGGGTGACGTCCACATAGAGAATAAGCCACCTTCCGTGTATAGTCGGCGTATTCATAAAGGATGCCATGCGAATTTTGATGTTGAGCTCATTATTACTAGCACTCGCCTCCTGCACCTCCGGAACCTCGGAATCGCCGACCGTATCGCCCATCATCAGCACACCTACCCCTGACTCTTTAACGAGTGCAGACTCACTGCCAGACACCTGGTTTGGGCGCGCCTTGAAAAACTCTGCCTTTGAATGTGAGGGGAACTGCGCGGGAAATATTGGCATGGCGGCCTACTTTGAAAACGATTTTGGTGAGGACACTGAAGTGCTTCAGTGCACCACCTTTGTCGTCGCAAAAAATATTGTCGCCACCAACAGCCACTGTATCCCAGAGGCCGTAAAACAAAAACAAGTGGCCTGTAGTGAGCGCATGGCAATGGTGTTTCCACAAAAAAATGGAACGTCGGTGTATCGAAGCTGTGGCCAAGTATTAGTGATGAGCTCAATCACAGGCGGCATGGATCTTGATGATTTTGCATTTATCGAGGTGGCTCCGATGGCAATCGAGCCCGTAGTGATCTCCCAAGTGGGTGTTGCGGATGGCTCTCTCGTTCGTGTGACAAAGTTAAATCCCACTGACGATGGGAGCCTTGGCGGGCGGTTCGAAACACTCACTTGCAAAACTGTGCAGAAATCCCTTTTGAATCTCTATGCGATTCATCCTTATTCTCGCACCGAGCTCGCTATGGGTTGCGAGGCGCGCGGAGGGAATTCAGGATCACCTGTGATGAATTCCAGTGGAGAGGTTGTGGGGATTCTTCAGTCCAGAAAAGTGATGGACTATTTGTTATACCTGGGTGACCAATTGGCGCGTAAAAGCCAGCTCGAACTGCCTCAGCAGCCACCGGTGCATTTTGTGTTCTCTAATTTTTCCTGTATCGCCCATCCCGTAACGGGCTATCGTGCTAGTAGCGACTGCGATTACTACCGCGAGCGCAGTCTCGCTCACATATTCAACATGATCGTCGATCCCTCCTTCGAGGCCTTTGGCACTATCAAATCGAAGTGGCGCTACAAGCTCCCCAATCCGTTCAACTATCATTTCGAATCCACCACCGGTTTTGCCACCATACTCACAGCACTGCCGACGTGTCTGAAAAGTTATTTTAATTTGAACACGGCACCGGGAATTTATGAGTATGAATTTTCAGATTTTTTGAGAATCGTAAAGGAATACAGGTTTGATTCTGAACTGCGATTTGAGCCACGCACTTATTTTCGCGATGAACGGGTGTTTTCCAAATACAAGCTCGATACCCGAGGGTCCACGCCGCGTCTGTTTAAGGAGATAAAACCGAGCGCCACTTCTAGCGACGACCCGCAGTTTGTAGAGATGCAGTTTGGGTTGTGTACCGATAGCGGAACGCCCCAATAGGCACGCGCCCATGGCTAAACGTGCTCATGGACACTGATTATTTTTTTATAACTTCCGAAACAGTTTTAATATCTAATCGTTGAATCAAATGTTGGAACGGGTTGAGAGTGCAGTTGCTCTTATAAAAGTAAGATGTTTTGAGCCACTCGATCGAAGGCTCTGGTGGTACAGCTGGCCACTGGTATTGGGTTTCACCAAACAGGGCTGCCACCTTCTCGCTGATTGCGGGAATGATGGGCGTTAGGTAAATGGTAAAAATTCGAAAGGCATTGAGCGCCACGCTCAAAGATTCCAGGGCTTCCTGTGAGTCCGGAGTTTCCTTAAGAACTTTCCACGGCGATACCTGATCGAAATACTGATTGATGTTGTCGACTTGCGCGCGGATCAGTTGAACCGCTTTTGCGTAATCGCGAGATTCGTAATGTTTTTGGACTTCGTGGGAGGCTTTGAGCACATCGACGATTTTTGCAAGATTTTCGGTGCTCGAAATATCACCGATCTTTCCACCGGTATACTTGTGGAGGAGCTGCGCTGAGCGCGAACCCAAATTGACATATTTGCCAACCAAATCGGAGTTCACACGCTGCACGAAATCTTCGAAGTTGAGATCGAGGTCGTCGAGCCCCGAGGAGAGTTTGCAGGCATAATAGTAGCGCAGGAACGTGGGATCGGCGTATTTGAGGAGCGCATCCGCCTCGATAAAGGTGCCTTTGGATTTACTCATTTTCTCACCGTTTACGGTGAGAAAGCCGTGCACGTTCACCTTTGTGGGCGTTCGATAGTTGGCGGCGGTGAGCATGGCCGGCCAAAACAAACAGTGAAAGTACACGATGTCTTTGCCGATAAAATGATAGAGTTCGGTGGAATCGCTTTTCCAAAAGGCGTCAAATTTTTCGGTGTCGTTTTTTAAGTAATCTTTAGTGGAGGCGATGTATCCGATGGGAGCATCCACCCAAACATAAAAATATTTGTCCTCGTACCCAGGAATTTTAAATCCAAAATAAGGCTCATCGCGGGAGATATCCCAGTCGCGCAGCTCATCGCCCAACCACTCGTTGAGTTTTTTCGAGATCTCCGTGCTGGTGTGTTGCGGCACCCACTCGCTGAGCAGATCTTTAAAATCATTGAGTTTAAAAAATACGTGGTCACTGTCCCGTAAAACTGGCGCGTTGTTGCACAGCGAGCACTTGGGATTTTTGAGTTCCGAAGGCGAGTAGGTGCTACCGCACACATCGCAGGAATCGCCATACTGGTTTTCGGATTTACATTTGGGGCAGGTGCCTTTTACAAACCGATCCGGAAGAAACATTTTGTCGTGTTCGCAGTAGGTTTGTTCGATCTTTTTGACTTGTGTGTGATCGCTGTCGCGCATGGCAATGTAGAACTCTTCGCACAGCTCACGATTGGTGTCAGTGTTGGTGGACGAGTAGTTATCAAAGTTCACTTGGTAATTTTTAAACGTATTGACGTGCAGATCGTAAAACTCGGCGATCAGTTTTTCGGGCGTCTTTTTTTCGTTGCGCGCGCGAATCAGAATGGGTGTACCGTGGGTGTCGTCTGCACAGATAAACAGACACTCCGCACCAGTCAATTTTTGAAAGCGCACCCAAATATCGGCCTGGATGTACTCCACCATGTGACCCAGATGTATAGGCCCGTTGGCATAGGGAAGAGCGGTCGTTACGAGGATGGAGCGATGGGTGTTGTTCTGTAGCGTCATAAAACTGGTTATAGCCTTGTTCACTGGGGATGACAACTGCCTGTTCCATCGGATAAAAAGAGGGCAGTCTTTTGAGGAGGAACTATGCTTATAACCACACTTATTTTGTCTTTCGCCATTGCTGAATCTAAACCCGATTCCAAAACTCCAAAAGCCGTAAAGGCAGAGGCCGAAATTGCGGCAGAGTCTGCGACGCCATCATCCGCCAATCCCGCGCCGCCGGCCACTCCTACAGGTAAAACCTACGGCTCCAGTGATTTTGCTGCACCGTCGGTGAAACTCGCGCAGGTACTCAAAGATTTCGAAACTTATCGCAATCAAACAATTTCGGTGGAAGGAAAAGTTCAGCAAGTGTGCCAAGAGCAGGGCTGTTGGGTAAAGCTGGAAGATCAAAACATCACCGTGCGCGCCATCATGAAGGGGCACAGTTTTAAAGTTCCAAAAGAGCTCAAAGACAAACGCGTTAAGCTGACAGGAGTGATGGAGCAAAAGGAACTGCCGGTAAAAGTTGTCCGTCACTACATGAAGGACGAGGGGCGTCCCGCAGACGAGATCCAAAAAGTGACAAGCCCGCAAAAAGTTTTTCAATTTGTTGTGGACGGCGTTCAAGAAATTTAGTCGATGACGTCTGCAGAAAAAGCGAAAACCGTACTTAGGATTCTCAATAAAAAGTATCCCGATCCACCGATTCCATTGGATCATAAGGACGCGTACACATTGCTCATCGCCGTTTTGCTTTCGGCTCAGTGCACGGATGAGAGGGTCAATCAGGTAACCCCGCAGCTTTTTGCAAAGGCCGACACGCCCGAAAAAATGGTGAAGCTGAGCGTGGATGAGATACGTGAGATCATTCGCCCGTGTGGGCTCTCACCGCAAAAGTCTAAAGCCATTCACCGACTTTCCGAAATCATTTTGGACAAGCACGGTGGCCAGGTGCCCGGTACGTTTGAAGATCTGGAAGAGCTCCCCGGCGTGGGTCACAAGACGGCGTCGGTAGTTATGTCCCAGGCATTCGGAAAGCCGGCGTTTCCGGTAGACACCCACATTCACAGATTGGCGCAGCGCTGGGGATTCGCCAAAGGTAAAAATGTCGTGGAGACCGAGGCCGCGTTTAAGAGCGCGTTTTCCGAAAAGGTGTGGAACAAATTGCATCTGCAGATTATTTATTACGGGCGCGAGCACTGCCAAGCGCGAAAGTGTCATGGCCTCGAGTGCGAAATCTGCAAGGCTCTCTTTCCAGATCGCAAAAAAAAGGTCATTACTAAAAAGTAATGACCTGGTTTTTTTTTGGCGCTTTGGGCGGAGACGAAACCGTCTACCAGAACTTCCACCACGGCTTCTTTTTGGGCAGTAATGTTTGCGCAAATTTAGAAGGATTTTCGATTTCCGACATGCTGTTGAGCAAACGGTGTGAGACCAGTGCATCGCTAAAAGAGATGTCGGCATCGCGAACGCGCTCAATTACGCCTTTATAGCCTTCTTTGTCTTTTAACTTTTGAATCTCATTGAGCATGTTGATCAGAATATAGACGTAGGTGTTTTGCTCGCGCAGCTCTTCTTTGTTCTTAGTGTCTTTTTTGAGGGAGTTGATACCATCCTCGGCAATCGAATCGAGCACCACAACAAAGTTTTCTTCGCCACCAGAAAGAGCCGAGAGTTGATCAAACAGCGCCGACGAAGCAACACCTTGGTCGGGCCTTGCCAAAATTATTTCCAGCGATTGCTTAACGATGGGCTTTGGGGATTCGTCGCCCGATTCCAGTTTTCGAATGTTGCGCGAGACGATTTGCTGAAGGACTTCCACATCCATTGTCTTAATCCGTTCTGAATGGAACTCCAAAGCGACTGATTGGTGTGCGACAAACACCTGGACAATGAGTGTTAGGACTAAGAGCAGACGTAATTTCATAAATGCCTCCAAACCTGATGTTCATAATTGTAGCGGTATATTATAGAAGGTCAATGGATGGGGTGGACAGGCCCCACCTTCTCCTCTATATTGAGTAAGAAGTTTCAAATTTAGTGGTCTTTTTGGTTAAAGACTCGCAACAATGGAGGACAAGTGAAACTAAGAAATCTGACATTACTAGTTGTTCTGGGTCTATTCGGCACGTCGTGCTCGAAGATGATTGAAAAGACAATCGAAGATAACCCCGAGATCATTTACAATGTGATCAAAAAAGATCCAGGTAAATTCATGGACACTCTTCGTGAAGCCGCTCAAGAAGCTCAAAAGACCGAGATGGAAAGAGCGCAAAAGAACGAATCCGAAGAACGCATGAAAGAATTCGAAAATCCTAAAAAATACGCAATGGAAGACGATCGCCCTTTCCGTGGTTCTGCAACGGCTCCAGTGACGATTGTAGAGTATTCGGATTTCCAGTGCCCGTTCTGTAAGCGTGGTTCTGATACTATTGAGGAAGTTGTAAAAGCTTACGGCGATAAAGTTCGCATAGTTTTTAAGCACCTTCCGCTGGAGGGCAAACATCCCAACGCTCGCCGTGGTTCTGAATACTTTGAGGCCATCGCTATGCAAGGTGCGGACAAAGCATTTGCGTTCAAAAAACTGGTTTTCGAAAACCAAGATAAGACTTACGGTTCTGATAAAGAAGCCGACAAGCTTTATCAACAGCTGGCTAAAGAGGCGAAAGCCGACATGGCCAAGCTCAATAAAGATCTTAAAGACAACGCCGACAAGATCACCAAGCGCATCAACGCCGACATGGCCGAAGCTCAAGAGAATGGCATCGAAGGTACGCCGGGATTCTTGATCAACGGTGTGACCATCAAGGGTGCTTATCCGTTTAAGGATTTCAAACCGATCATCGACGAATGGATGAAGAGAAAAGGCGCGTAATTTTATTACGCACAGTTTTCTTTGAAAAAGCCTTGGCGAACCCAAGGCTTTTTTTATTACAATGGTGGGGTATATGTCGTTTCAACCAAGAACACTAGAATACATTCCCAGCGGTTTTTTTGAAGTGCGATTCACTATCGAGCTTCCCAACGACGCTTACGAAAGATGGGCAGCGACCGATCTCGCCAAATGGAATCCCAAACTCATCGAAAAAACAGACGAGTCCCAAACCTCAGCCGTCATTGTTTATACGAATAAAGAAAATGGTGGGGGAGGTTGGTTGTCGGATTATACAACCCTACGATTGATGCCCGGATCGAAAAACCACAAAGCGCAGCTCTCAGTATCGTGGACACCTGGCAATCGGGGCACGCAAGAGGTCTTTGACCTCCTCGATAGCGCATTAGCGGTTGCTGGCAAAAACGCAACGGGCGATTTTTACATCGGCGACGAGGGCTATGGCCTGGAGCACAAAGGCAAGCTGAACGCCGATCAGATCCGCGCTCTCCTGGGCACAACGAAGCCCCAGTGGAAGATCCCCGAAGTTCAGGAAAAACCCCTGGAGTACTTTACTGTCGAGATCACAGAAATGGGCGTTACGATAAAAGGATAAGTGGTTTAATCAACGGTCTCTTGACCGCTGGTGTTCTCTTCGGACACGCCTTCATCACCCGATGTATCTGGTATGTCTTTGGAAGGTTTTACAATCTGGCTTTTCTTAGTTTCTTCACTCATATGTCCCACTCACCACCACTGGGTGCTGCGCTGTATCCCTGTAAAGAGTCGTAGAGCCACGAACCCAGGTAGTACATTCCAAAGGCTATTCCGGTAAAGACAACTGCGGCAAAAATCAGTATCACTATGATCGAGAGAATCACAGAGGTTTTTGCTTTTCTTGTGGTGGTGTGCGGGTCGCGCATGTAGTTTTGGAGGAGGCGCACGTTTTTGTTGTTCGACTTCCAAAAGATATCGATAAAGTTTCCGAGGATTGGAATAAAATTGAGAACGCTATCTACTAAAATGTTGAGGCACATTCTTGCTACCAAAAATGGGGGAGCGCCCACCACGGCCGCGCGGAACAAAATGTAGAACGACATACTGCTTGTGACCATGTCGCCCACGCCCGGGACCAAACCTAAAATGGCATCCCAGCCTATACCGATTCCCCCCAGCTTGTACTTACTGTCCAGGAACTCCGCGAGGTATTCTAAATCGCGAATGTCGTTTTTAGATGTCGGGTTAGCGTAGGTGCGGCTGCTGCTATTATTATAGGTCGTTGAGTTCATTTGGGAAGTTTAGCAAAAAATATCGGTTTCGCCGAATGAAGTTTTTTACACAATTCTGCGAGCGCAAAAGCGCGAGCAATAATAGGACAGAGCGTATACCCAAAAACCCACTCACCACAACAGCACCCACGCAGAAAAAAAGTAAAAGCCAGAGCAAAATGCCCAATGCCCAATGACCAATGCTCAGTGAACTCTACAGCACTATCGGCAACGATTCCGGCAGTAGCTCAATTCCGGCTTCCGTAGCGGAAGTAGGAAAGGCCGAAATCACTAATCCTTTTTTGGCGGCCTCGCGGAGGAGTTTCCCGTACACCGGGTCAATGTCGTCCGCTGGGGAAAACACAGTGCAGTCCTGGCGTTGCACCGTGAACACGATCTCACAGCTGTAGCCCTTTTGAATCAAAGCGACCAACTCGGTGATGTGTTTTTGGCCCCGCGTGGTTTCAGAATCGGGAAAGCGCGCTGTGTTTTTGTCGGCGAGAGTGACGTTTTTGACCTCTACAAAGTGCATCGGTATATCCAATTTGACGAGGCGGTCTTTTTTGGTCGCGTGATTGTCCAAACTCGAGTACATCACCATGTCGAGCCGCGTTTCCTTAGAGATTTTGACTTCCGTTTGGCAACGGTCGAACAGCGTCCAGTGTTTTACGTTTCCACTTTTCCAAAGTTCATAAACCAATGTATTCGGTAGGCTCGTGTTCACACCCACCCACGATGTGGGAGTTTTTATCAACTGCAGGGTGTATTTGAGTTTGCGGGCGGGGTCATCGTTATAAGTTACGATGCAGTCGCTGTCGGGTTCGATGCAACCCTTCATGCTCCCAGTGTTGGCCACGTGAGCCACCTCGACTTTGCCGTCCACCTCGATGTCGGCAAAGAAACGTTTGTAACGTTTGAGGAATTTGGCTTTTTTAACCGTGTGTTGAAACTGCATCGCGTGAGGCTCTCTCTAAAATATTAAAAAGTTTTCGCGTCGATCACGAAGCGGTATTTCACATCGCCTTTAATAGTGCGCTCGTAGGCTTTATTGATGTCTTTGGCTTCGATGAGTTCGATATCGGAAAATACCTTTTTAGAAAGGCAAAAATCCAGCATCTCTTGTGTTTCTTTAATTCCACCGATCAATGAGCCCGTAAGGCGCTTGCGACCGAAAATCAGAGCCAACGCGGCAATCTTGTTCGGTTCCGGGGCCACGCCCACCAGCACCATAGTGGCGTCTTTCTTAAGTGCGCTCATGTAGGGTGAGAAATCGATGTTGGCGGAAACCGTGTTGATAATCAGATCCAGAGATCCAGCCACTTTCTCGAAGTTGCCGGGATCGCGGGTAACCACAAACTTTTTAGCGCCAAGTCTTTTGGCATCGGCCTCTTTGTTTTCGGAGGTGCTAAACACGGTGACTTCTGCACCCATGGCTTTTGCGATTTTAACGGCCATGTGACCGAGGCCGCCCAAGCCAACGACGCCCACCTTCATGCCTTTTTTCACTTTGTAGCGCTTGAGCGGCGAGTAGGTCGTGATTCCCGCGCAGAGAAGAGGTGCGACGCGATCGAGTGGTGCGCCTTTTTTAATTTTTAATACGAAATCTTGTTTGACTGTAACGGCCGTGGAGTAGCCACCCAGAGTGTAGCCTTTGCCGTCGCGCTCTTCGCTACCATAAGTGAATGTGGCGCCTTTTTCGCAGAACTGTTCTTCTTTGGATTTGCAGTTGGAGCATTTTCCACAGGAATCCACCATGCAACCCACACCGGCGAGGTCGCCCACTTTGAATTTTTTTACTTTTTTCCCCACGGCGGAAACACGGCCCACGATTTCGTGACCGGGCACGCACGGATACATCGTTGGCCCCCATTCGCTGCGCGCGGTGTGAATGTCGGAGTGGCAAATTCCACAGAACGCGATGTCGATGGCCACTTCGTCAGGGCGTGGGTCGCGGCGTTCAAAGGTAAAAGGTTGTAGGGGAGATGTGGCGGAGGGTGCGGCGTAGGCTTTTGTTTGAATCATGGGAGGGATAATAAGTCTGCGGGAATTCGCTGTCACGCGCGCGTTCATGAGTGCCGCTAATAGGCGATCATTTGAGGACACATGACCCGCCGCGTTTTCCCTCTCAAAACAGGACTCTGCTTGCCTGAAATCAGAGCTAGAATTACAAAGGTACCAGTCTTAGAGAACACGAACTTAAGGATCCAATGGCCGATATCATTAAGCATCCAAAACCGGAATGGCTCAAAGTCAAAGCTCCTGCTGGCGAAAACTACAATCGCATCAAGTCCATGCTCGGTGATCTCAAGCTCGCAACTGTTTGTCAGGAAGCGCGCTGCCCCAATATTGGCGAATGCTGGTCGGGCGGCACAGCCACCTTTATGCTCATGGGGGACACGTGCACGCGCGGGTGTCGCTTTTGTGCCGTTAAAACAGGAAACCCTAAAGGCAAGATCGATACCGAAGAGCCACAAAAAGTGGGTTTGGCCATCGCCAAGATGGGGCTTGAGTACGTGGTGCTTACCAGCGTGAATCGCGACGACATGGAAGATCAAGGTGCAGCACACTTTGCAGAAACCATCGATGTGATTCGCGCCAACGATCCCGATTTGATCGTGGAAGTTCTCACTCCCGATTTTAAAGGCCGCGAAGATCTGGTGGCAAAAATCGTAAAAGCCAAGCCGCATGTTTTTGCCCATAACGTGGAAACAGTGGAGCGCCTCACGCCTAAGGTGCGCGATCCCCGTGCAAAGTACAACCAGTCATTGAGTGTGCTTCATATGGTGAAGCAGCAGGATCCAACGATTTACACCAAAACTTCGGTGATGTTGGGTTTGGGTGAAACGGATGAGGAAATTTTGACCACCATGAAAGACCTTCGCGCCATCGGTTGCGATGTGATCACTTTCGGTCAATACTTACAACCAAGCCGACGACATTTAAAAGTTTTAGAATTTATTAGCCCCGAAAAATTTAAACAATGGGAGCAAGAAGCTCTGCGCATGGGATTTTTGTACTGTGCCAGCGGTCCACTTGTTCGCAGCTCTTACAAAGCCGGAGAGTTTTTTATAAAAGGAGTTATCGATGGGAACAAAAGACATACAGCTACCGGAGATCGGTGAAGGCGTCACCGAAGGTGAATTGGTAAAATGGCTCGTAAAAGTGGGTGACACCATTACGACCGATCAATCCATCGTCGAGTTGATGACCGACAAAGCCACCGTCGAGGTTCCCGCTCCATTCGGCGGCGTGATCAAAGAACTCAAAGGTTCAGTGGGCGATGTTATTAAAGTTGGTGCTACTTTCGCGGTAGTGGATGATGCCGGTGGCAAGTCTGCAGCGCCAGCTGCACAGAAGACTCCCGAGTCGGCTGCACCAGCTGCACAAAAAGCTCCCGCACAACAACAAACTCCGTCTCAGCAACCGGCCGCGCAAAGAGAAGCAACACAACCGGCTCAACAGCAACGTTCGCCTGCGGCGCCTACTTCTTCTCCGGCGCAATCTGCAAACATGCAAGCGGTTCAACCTCCACCTATGGGTGAGCATGTGCTTGCGACGCCGTCGACGCGCAGACTCGCACGCGAATCCAATGTGGACATCAACAACATTCAAGGCACTGGCCTCGCTGGCCGCGTGACCCGTGAGGATGTGGTGAAGTCGCAGGGCACAGGTGCTACGGCTGCGGGCCCTGGCAAATACGCTCCACCAAAATTCGAGCAAACCTCTTTCGTGAGCCAACAAGGCCAAGAGGTGCGTGAACCACTTCGCGGAATTCGCAAAAAAATCGCCGAGAATATGCAAATGGCCAAACACATCGTTCCTCACTTTACTCTGATGGACGAAGCCAATGTGTCGAGCCTCGTGGCCATGCGCGAAGAGCTCAAAGCTACCGCCGAGAAAAAAGGCGTAAAAGTCACCTACATGCCGTTCGTGATGAAGGCGCTTATCGCCACCATTCGGGAATTCCCAAAGTTCAACTCGTCCATCGACGACGCGGCTCAGGAAATCGTTTCTAAAAAATACTTCAATGTGGGTTTTGCCGCCGACACTCCGAACGGATTGTTGGTTCCTGTGTTGAAAGATGCCGACCGCAAATCCATCCTTCAGCTGAGCGCAGAGATCACCGATCTCGCTACACGCGCCCGCGACGGCAAGCTCAAAATGGATGAGATGAAAGGCGCCACTTTCACAGTGACCAACATCGGTTCCGTGGGTGGGACGTATGCGACGCCAATTATCAACCATCCAGAGGTTGCTATTTTTGGAATGTACAAAATCCAAGACCGTCCGTTCATTAAAGACGGCGAATTGGCTGTGGCAAAATTTATGAACTTTACCGTTACTTGTGACCACCGTTTGATCGACGGCGCCGAAGCCGCTCGTTTCTTGGCCGCATTTATTAAGCGCATTGAGAGCCCCGGCGTTCTCATGATGGATATGATGTAGGAGTGAGTGATGAAATCGTTTGATGTGTGTGTGATTGGTTCTGGTCCTGGTGGTTATGTTGCGGCGATTCGCTCGGCACAGCTCGGTTTTAAAACCGTGGTGATCGAACGTGAAAAGTTGGGCGGTGTGTGTTTGAACGTGGGATGCATTCCCTCGAAAGCCATGATTGCCGCAGCTCATTTTTTAAGTCGCATGGAACACGATGCGCCAGAGATGGGGTTTACTGTTAAAGGCATCGAGCTCGACGCAAAAAAACTGCAGTCCTGGAAACAGGGCGTGTGCAACAAGATGTCGGGTGGGGTACAGCAGCTTCTCAAAGGCAACAGCGTCGAAGTGATCGCCGGTGATGCCACATTCACCGATACAAAAACGATTTCTGTAAAAGGATCGGGCGGTACGGAAACTGTCACGGCAAAAAACTTTATCATTGCTACTGGTTCCCGCCCCATCGAGATCCCAGGCTTTAAGTTTGACGAAAAAGACGTAATGTCTTCGACCGGTGCCCTTGCTATGGACGAAATTCCAAAATCCGTCGCTGTTATCGGTGGTGGCTATATTGGCCTTGAGATCGGTGGATACCTCAATAAACTCGGTGCCGAAGTGCACGTGTTCGAAGCCCAAGACGCACTCCTCAAGGGTGTAGTGGAGCCGGATGTGGTGCAAGTTGTGGCGCGCACGCTTAAAAAAGAAGGGGTGAACGTCCATCTAAAGGCTAAGGCTCAAGGCTTTTCCAAAAAAGGAAAATCCATGGAGCTCACGGCAAACGTCGAAGGCAAAGATCAAAAATTTACGGTGGATAAAATCCTCGTCACTGTGGGCCGTAAACCCAACTCCGATCAAATGAACCTTGCAAAGATTGGATTGGCCATTGATGAACGTGGATTTATTAAAACCAACGAACAGCGCCGCACCAACATTCCGAACATCTTCGCCATTGGCGATATCGCGGGTCAGCCCATGCTCGCGCACAAGGCGAGCTACGAAGGCGTGATGGTGGCTGAAATCCTCTCGGGACAAAACCGCGTGTACGACGCAAAAACTGTTCCTGCCGTGATTTTTACGCATCCTGAAATCGCCTCTGCCGGTTGGACCGAAGAAGAGTGCAAACAAAAAGGGTATACGAATCTAAAGATCGGCAAGTTCCCATTCGGCGCCAACGGCAAAGCAGTGGCAATGATGGAAACCGATGGGTTTGTAAAGATGATCGCAGATGCAAAAACAGATGTGCTCCTTGGAGTCCACATTGTTGGGCCAGAGGCGAGCAACCTCATTAGCGAAGCCGTGCTGGCCATCGAAATGGGTGCACGCTTACAAGATCTGGCGCTTTCGATTCATCCACATCCTACGTTGGGTGAAACAATGATGGAAGCTGCTGAGGCCACCTTAGGCCATGCGATCCACATCATTCAAAAACCACTGACGTCGGCACGCCCGCAACCGCAGGCAAAGGCGTAGTTATCCACCGCGAAGACTGGGGAGAAATCCCCTACCAAGACGCGTTTGATCTGCAGAAAAAACGCGTCGATGAAATCCTCCGTGGAACGGCTCAAGAGCAAATTGTATTTTGCTCGCACCCTCCGGTAGTGACTCTGGGGCGCGGGACATTACCTGAAGATATTTTTGGTTGGTCGGGAGAAACCGTAGAGGTCAATCGCGGTGGCCGCGCGACTTATCATGGTCCCAGCCAATTGATCATGTATCCGCTCATTTACCTTGGAAAATCCAATCCTCAGTTTGCGCCTAAAGGAATTCCCCCTAGTGATCTTCATGCCTACATGCGCGTGCTGGAAGAATCGGTGATAGATGTGTTGGCACAATTCAACGTTCATTCTGCCGTGGCGCAACCATTAAAAACCCAAGTGGGAGAGGACGCCGAAAAAGAAGCCACCGGTGTGTGGATTGGCGACAAAAAAATCGCCGCCGTCGGCATCGCGGTGAAAGGCTGGGTGGCCTCTCATGGTGTCGCCCTCAATCTTTGGCGTGACGATAGGGCCTTTAGCGGAATCCACCCTTGTGGTTTTCGCGGTGATCAGGTCACCACCTTAGAAGACGTGATCGGCAAAAAAGTGGATCGCTCCCAGGTTCTAGAAAAGTGGTTCACGGCGATCACCCGGCGCCTGCTCTCCGATTTGTAGTTGAGCTATTTGCAAAAACCCGTGGGATTCCATTCTCTGAAATAAATACAGTACTGTCATCACTGCAGTCGAAAGTGCTCGCATTTGAGTCGTTCAATTGAATCCTGCCTCAGTCGCGCGTGGTACATGCATTGCTTCGTAATTTTCGTTCATAAATTTCTTTTCAAAAGGAGCACATGTGCATCGCCACATTCCCCTATATTTTTTAGCCACATTCATCGCGTCTTCCGCTTTTGCACAAAAGCTGCCTTTTGGTCCCAATCACTATGAATGGCTCGAGACGATCATGTCCCCCGAGGTCGATCAATTTGTTCTCCCTCGAAACGAGAAGACCACGAAGTCTCTAGAGAGTGTTACGGGGTTTAATGATACGAAATCCTACGTTCAACAAGAAATTATCAAAATGCGCGAGCGCTCCAAAACCAAAGGATCGGTGCGCGGAGATTTTGCTTACAATTATTTCACGGACGATACGAACCCTAAAGGCATTTACCGCAAAACTCCGGCCGCTGATTTTTTAGCGGCAAAAAAGAAAGACGATTATTCCACCCTCCAATGGGAAACCATCGTCAATCTCGATGAGTTTATTAAAACCAACCCATTTCCTGATTCGATAAAAGATGCCTCTGTAGGTCGATGGAACTGTCGCTACGATAAAAAAACCTACGCGCCCTTACGCTGTCTGGTGGGTTTCTCTAACAGCGGGGGCGATGCCCTGGTGTACTACGAATTCGATATACCTACCAAAAAGTGGATTCGCAGCAGCTCCTTTGAGTTTCCATTCTTGAGTCGTACCGGATTCACTTGGGTCGATGAGGACACTCTTATTGTTACTCTCGACGGGCTGTCCTATTACAACGCTCTCAATCCCAATGCAAAAATGGAGGCGGAGGAGGCTGTTCAGAAAGGCCTTATCACCAAGTCGGGTTATCCGCGCCATGCATATATATGGAAGCGCGGCGAGGAGTTTTATCCCGAAAACCCGATTGCATCTGTGGAGGCCACGTCGTTCACCGTCAGTGCGAGTCCCGGGCAGTGGAAGGAATCTGCTCCAAAGGACAAGCTCTTTTTTATTTACGACATGGTCAATTTTAACGATTACGAAGTGTATATTAAAGAAGATATCAATGAAGACGGGCTTTTCGAATCTCTAAAGCTCGATCTACCACTTAAAAAATCTGTGTTTGGAATCACCGACAGTTGGGATGTGATTTTTCAGGTCAAACAAGAGTGGGGCCAATTTGTATATGGTGACATCGCATCGATCCGCCTGGAATATACCAATGGTCAGATTGTAGCCAATTCACCGCAGTTGATCTATCGCAACAGCGACGATGGAGTTATCGTTTCCAGTGGCAATGTGGCCACCGGGGAAGACTTCGATCCGAGCGACGATAAAATCTATATCACTCTTTCCAAAGATGTGAGCAACGAGGTCATCGCTTTTTCACGCAGCGGAAATGATTGGATTCAAAAGAAGTTCCAAGATCCATTGGGTCTAAAAATCAAATCCATGTACATGTGGGAAGATCGCGACGACAAATCACTTCACCTATCGCTCACCAGCTTTTTGGTGCCGTTTACGGAATACGTGATCAAAGAGAAGGACGGTAAAACCACCTACGAGCTTGTTGATCGCGATAAGGATCTGTTCAACGCCTCCAACTACAAAACCGAACAATTGTGGGTGGACATGGGGGCGGATCAAAATGGCAAGGCCATCAAAGTTCCTTATTTTATCGTTTACAATCCTGCCAAGGTAAAACTGGAGAACAACAGACTACCCGTGGCCACGCGAATCAGTGCTTACGGTGGATTCAATGTGGGTTATAGCCCATTCTATTTGAGCTATCTTGGAAAACTATGGCTCGAAGAGGGCGGCGTTTATGTGCTCGCCAATATCCGTGGTGGCGATGAGTTTGGTGATTACTGGCACGACTCCGCCATTCTTGAACATAAAGACAATTCCTATAAAGATTTGATCGCCGTGAGTGAAGACCTCATTCGTCGCGGGATCACATCGCCTGAGAAGCTGGCTATCGAAGGCGGTAGCAATGGCGGTTTGCTTGTAGGCGCTGTAGCGACTATGCGCCCGGATCTGTTCAAAGCAGTGATTAGTAGTGTCCCGTTGCTCGATATGTCTCGCTACCACAAACTATTAGTGGGTGCATCGTGGATGGACGAGTACGGTGATCCCGAAGGAGCGCTTAAAGATTTTTGGAGCCGCTTTTCACCATTACACCAGTTGGCGCCAGGCGTTCAGTATCCACGCTTTTTTATTAAGACGAATCGAAACGACGACCGCGTTCATCCAGCCCATGCGCGCAAGTTCTCCGCTCGTCTTACAGAACTTAATGTGGATCACGACTTCTACGAGGATCTCAAAGGCGGTCACGGTGGAGTGACGATGACCAGCGAAGAGTCGGCCTACCGCTACGTTTTGGATTATGCGTTTCTCTACAGAGAGCTGGGATTAAAGAAGTAGAGGGTCACGTGTAGTGAGGAGAGGTTATTGCGAGGTCGTCGACCTCGCAAAACTTACTTCTTTTGAATACTGAAAGCGACTTTTTTGATACCGGCAAGTTTGATGGTATCGATCACTTCCGTGAGTTTTTCCAAGGTTACAGATTTATCAGCGTTAAGAATAGCACCGGACTCCACGGTTTTCATTGCAACGCTTGAGGCTTCATCCTTCAGCATTTCTAGATCGCCTTGTTTTCCGTTAATATAAATCTCGCCGGTGGCAGAAATAATAACATCCAAATTTTTCTCAGACTCTTTGACTTCACCTGACGACGCTTGCGGTAAGCTCACGTCGATAGCAGGCTTCATAACCAGTGGCGCTGTCACCATGAAGATGATCAGAACCACAAGAATAATATCGACGAACGGTACGATATTAATCTCTGCTATTGGATCGTCGGAGCTTCCTCCGCCTAGTGATGCACCCATTATTTATCCTTTTGTGGTTTTCGCGTAAGCGAGGCTGAGTTCTTTGGCCACTTCAATCGTCTGAACAGTGTCTTTCACCATTTTAGAATAATAGTTGTAAGCAATAACTGCGGGAATGGCCACGAAGAGACCGATAGCTGTTGCGATAAGTGCGTGGGCAATACCCAACATGACCACTTCGTTACCAGCGGCGGAGTTCTGTGCCAAATCGTTAAACGCCTTCATGATCCCCATCACAGTTCCCAAAAGACCGACGAAAGGAGCGTTAGAACCCACAGTCGCCAAAAAGTTGAGGTATCTGTCGAGACGCGGTTTTTCGATCAGAGTGAACGAAGTGAAGACCTCGTCGAGACCTTTCGAACCGTGCGTCTTGGCGTGCTTAAGGCCGTGTCTCATGGCTCGTTGAGCAAGAGTGTCGTCCTGGGCCAGTGAATCTAAGTTATTGTAGTTCTGATTTTCGATTACATCTTTAGCCATTTCGCGGAATTTTTTATTTCCTTTTGCGACTTTACCTAATGTGACGAATCTTTCCAAAATCAGGGCGATACTCATTACGCTCGAAAGCATGAGAATCCATAAAATAACATCTGCAAAACCTTGAGCTAATCCGAATAATCCTTGAAAGTTCACGGTGCGTCACTCCTTTCGCGAGTAAAGATATGTTATAGGAATAGGTGTTCAATAAATCAACTAAGAGTTCGAATGATGCACGCTAGCTTTTACCGCCATTTTCTCCTTCTGACTGGGTCTATTTTTCTCTCCAGTTGCACGTTTTGGGAGCATCCAAACGAAGGAAAACCCAATATTATTATCATATCCGTAGAAGGTCTCAATTTTGACCGCCTGTCCTGTAGTGATCCGATGGAACAGGCGGGGGGATTTGCGCAGTTGTGTTCTAGCGGTCTGCGATTTACCCATTTCTTTAGTCCATCAACACTCAGTCAACCGACCATGACATCGCTACTGACCGGCTCGACCCTTGCTCAACACAAAGTTGTGGACAACGGTTCCGTGTCGATACCTGAAACCACGCAAACCTTGCCAGAAAAGGCGCTCACAGTGGGTTACCGAACCGCATTTCTCACCGGCGGTCCACCGCTGTTGTGCAAATCGGGTTTGCAGCAAGGGTTCGAACTGTGTGACGACGAATTTCTCACTAGCGATTCAACGTTTCGCCCGATTCGCACTAACTTCGAGCGCGCAAAGTCGTGGATTTCCGAACAGGAAGGGCCGTTTCTCCTCAATCTCTATGTGCCGGACACGCAGTTTTACAATCAAACCACCGTCAACGAAGAGGGCAAAGAGCGCGCGCGCACTTTCGATTCTCAGGTGGATGAAATCGACGAAACTCTCGGCAAATTTTTACAGTGGCTCAAAAAAGAAAAATACTGGGCGAACACCGTGCTCATCTTTACTGGCTTAAATGGCGAGAGCCTCGCTCTGCGTTCAACCACTTGGCGCGAAAATGTATACGCGGAAAATGTTCACGTGCCGCTCTTTGTGAAGCTGCCGTTTACCGATCGTGAGAGCACGCGTTCAGTAGACAACATTCTCACTCATGCCGAACTGGGGAACTTTGTTCTCGGCGTATTGGACTCGCCAAAAAGCAAAGAGAGCTTTGAGGTGTTTGTCGACGGGTGGTTGGGAACCTTGCCCAAATCCGTGGAGATTCGTTCCGATTGGCCCACGTGGTGGTTTGGTTATCCGCCGCTCATTTCCTTGCGCACCGAGGACTACCTGGTGTTTCCAAAACGTACCCTCGAGATCTATCATTCCGTGGCCGATCAAACTGAAATGACGGCGCTTTCCGAAAGCCAGGTGGGAAGCCAAAACCTCACGTGGCTCAACTACCGTGTGGATCAAAGTTTTGATACTCAAATAGATTATGGCAACGAACTGTATACATTTTTGCGCGAGATCAACAAACAGCATCCCGATACTCCTAAAAATATTATCGAGCGCATTCGCAAAAATAATAAAAGCGCCATTGTGCAAACCATAACCACCGATATCGCGGTGGAAAGAAACGATTGGGACGGCCTTAAGGACAACCCCGCGCAGGCTGTATCTTATGTGGCACAGAGAAACTTGGAAATTGCGAAAATTCCGCAACTGCAGACGTCGTGCGAACGGTTGTTCTACGGTCGCAAGCGCCTCTCACTGTTGCGCAACTGCAACGACTCACTATTACTAGCGCTTTTGGCCTGGGAAAAACGCATAAAAGAATCCGATGCGCTCTACTGGGAAAAACGCTTTATGCGCAAATACCGTTTCTATCGCCAGTACAAGCATCTGGCCTATCGCAATCTGTTTATCGACTTAAATTGGCATGTGGACAGCTCTCGATTGATTGGGCCATCACTGACAGACCTCTACCTGCGTCTGCCGGACAAGGCCCACCTGCGCAAAACCATAGCCACCTATCCACTCCCAGAGGGACTGAATTTTCTTTACGACTGAGCTGTGCAGGTGATCTCCCACTTGCTTGATTTTGCGAGTTCGGGTAGGTTCTGGGTCTATGCAAAAAATGAAACCCCTCAAAAATACTGTGTCGTTCACGTACAACAATCGCACTTACACATGGGGCGATTGTAAAAACTGGGTGCTCTTTGCGGGCCCCGATATTGTCGAAGATGAGGGCTTGGTTCTCGAGGCCGCTCAGGAGCTAAAAAGAATCACCGATGCCAATGGTGTTCCGTGGATTTTTAAATGCTCTTTTGACAAAGCCAATCGCACCAGCGGCAAAAGCTTTCGCGGTCATGGCCTCAAAGAAGGCTTAGCCATTTTGCAAAAGGTAAAAGAAAAAATCGGTTGCCCGGTGATCACCGATGTTCATGAGACCACTCAGGTCAAGGCCGTTGCCGAAGTGGCCGACGTGATTCAGATCCCGGCATTTCTTTCGCGTCAGACAGATCTCTTGTACGCCGTCGCCGAAACGGGCAAAGTTGTGCACATTAAAAAAGGCCAATTTCTAGCGCCTTGGGATATGAAGTCGCCGATAGAGAAAATGGTGTCGCGGAACAATAGCAAACTTTTGTTGTGCGAACGCGGGACAACGTTTGGTTACAATCGACTTGTGAATGATATGACCGGCCTCGCCGATATGCGCGCGTTGGGTTACCCGGTTATCATGGATGCCTCGCACTCCACGCAACTTCCAGGGGCCTCGGGCACGTCGAGCGATGGTCGCGCCGAAATGATTCCACTTCTCGCTCGCGCGGCAATGGCGGCAGGTGTGGACGGCGTATTTATCGAAACACATCCGCGCCCAGATCAGGCGTTGTGCGATGGCCCAAGCAGTTTGCCGCTGGCCGAAATGGATACATTGTTAAAAACGTTGAATCAGATTTGGTCAATCCATAAGCAATAAGCCCATCCAAAACGGCTGGTTCTCATTGTCTTGCGCAAAGATTTCTGTGGCGGCATCGAGCGTGAGCGACTGTGGATCGAGAGTCTGAAAAAAGCGGCTCGGTATTGAGCTGCGACTCACCATTAAGAACCGGTCGCCCTTGTGCAATTTTAATCCGCCTACAGTTAAATTCACTTGTTGCTGAACACCCAACAGATCCTTAGGGAGTGGTGGTAATAACAATTCGGGTGTCGAGAAATCATGACTAAAATCGACAGGGTGAAACAGGGGCGTTAGCGCCTGATCACGCACAAGCACCAGCGCCGGAGCCCCCACCTGAAACCACGCGATCTTGTGCTGAGTGCGTAGAATGCACAGCACTTCTAAGCCCGCGGAGAGCTCTTCCTCATTGTATTTGTCTTTTAAATCCTCGTGCACGGCAAGCACGGCCATTTTGAACAAATGCTCGAGGGGAGAGAGGCCGTCATCGTGCGCGTAACCCTTAGCGCGATCAATGTCGCGCGCGGAGTCGCGCCAAATGGTCGTTACTCCATTTATAAAATCTTTGGCAATCGCGGTTTGTCCCCACGGAGTCGCAACGATAACAAGGTTTTGATCCTCGCTAATGTGGACTTCCGGTAAGGGGCGAAAAAGTTTGCCACCGTAGGGCCGAGTTGTGATCTGCATGTTTATAACAATCCATACTGCGCCATCTTGCGCTTAGCCTTAAGGTAGTATTCACCCGTGGGGATATCTCTATCGATAATGATCTTCCATTTTTCTTTACTAATGTGGAGGTTTCCAAATTTTTCCTCAATCGCGCCGTCTTGATAAAGCAGCTTCATTTGCCCTTCGAGCTCACGTCGATTGGATTCGATAAAGTTGGGTATGCTGTAATCGTACGGATCAATTTTTTTAGCCTGTTCGGCGTAAAGGATCGCATCGCGGAGATTGCTGGCAGACTGCAGTGAGCGCGCCTTCACCATGTACTTGTTCTTTTGCGAATCTATATGTTCGCGGATGGAGGCAATGGTTCGCTCCGATGCTTTTTTAAGATTATCAGGATCGGGGAGGTTCGAGTTGATGTGCGCTGAGAACGCGTTGATCGCTTCATGGTAATCTTTGTTGGTTAAGTACGTTTTGGCTTTGCCAAAAAGATCTCGACCTTTATCAACGCTGTCGTTGTATTCTTTAAGCAAGCGCTCCTGTTCGCGCGCCTGGCTGAGACGCATTTCGATAGCGGTAATGATCGACTGTGCTTCCACGTTGTCAGGTTCGAGTTGGAGAGCTTCGCCCAAACAGCTTCTTGCCGCATCCACATCAACGCCATTGGCATAGCGCTCGCGACAATCCGCTACCACCGTGATCACACGTTGTTTGGTCTCTTCTTGCTCACGCTGCTGTTGCTTAATGAATTCCTGTTGCTTTACGATTTCGCGCGCCTCGCGCATGCGCGCTTCGATTTCGCGTGAATCTTTATAAAACTGCACAAGAGTGTGGATCTTTTCCAATCGGTTTAGAGCATTTTCGATTTGGCCCGCGGCCGCGTACTGCTGTACCAAATTGTAGTCATCCATCACCAGTTTTTGATCTTCTGGCTTGAGTGTTTCGAATGTTTTGATCTGGCCGTCGTTAACAACGACAGGTTTAGGTGGTTCTTCCTGATTCATGACCACGGCGCCAACGATAATGAGGGCGGCTGCAGCCATAAGAACCATACGCATAGGGTTCTTTTTTTGCGGCTGTTCAATTTTATAAACCGTGCCCGGCAATTGCGCGAGCTGGTTTGTGGACAGCGGCATTGGTTGCGGCAATGTGGGCGCCAGGTTTGGTCCTACCGAGTCCCATTCCTGAGAGGTAAGAATCATGGGGCCACTGTAGGCTTGCAGAGGTAGATCTTTCAGTTTGTCGGAGAATGATAAATCGCGAAGCTCAAAAATAATCGTGAGCTGATTCACGGTGATGATGTCGCCGCTTTTGATCTCTTTGGGTTCGGAGGCATAAAGCTCCTGGCCATTCAATAAAGTGCCGTTGGCGCTCTTGAGATCTTTTATGTAGAACTGATCGCCCGCTTTTTCGATTGTGAAGTGCTGGCGGCTCGCTTTGCGATCATCGAGATGGATTTGTGCGATATTGTCGCGACCCGCAATCCATTTGTTACCTTTAAGGCGGATCGACTCCGAGTGTGTGGAGTACATGAACTTTAAATACGGCTCTCCGGAGAGACTGATTTCGCTGGTCTTTTCTTCGCTACCATGAAAGGTAACCTCAGGGTTTATCGCATCGGGAGATTGAGCGCGACCACCACCGTTGTCGTCTTCCACGGGAATGGCCTGATTGAACTCCGACTCATGAGCTGCAGAATCCGCCATTGAACCCTCGGAGATGTCGTGGTCCATTAAAATCGGCAAATCCGCCAACTGATCCAGAGGCGATTCTTCTTCGGCGGAAATTGTTTCGCTCTCGAAAGTGAAGTCGTAGGGATGCACCTCGAAGTGCATTGGAGATTCTTTGAGTTCCAGTTGAATGAGTGTTTTTCCCTCGAACACGATGGGTAGATGTTGCGAGAGAATGCGCAAAACCCAATTGCCGGCTTCGTAGGAAAGCTCCATGTGTTGGCGAGAAATTCCGGGATCGGATTGCAGCACGACATCGCAATCGTCTTTGCGACCGATATAGTGTTTCTTACTCTCATCGAGAATAAGCTCACCGAAATCCTGTTGATGTCGTCTCACCTTTAGTCGAGCCACTTAGTCGGTCCCCTGTTGTAGCAAACGGCATTCTTGGATCTGCTCTTTAGCAAGTTGGTATTTTTTATCGTCGGGTCTGTTGATAATTTGCAGAACTTTTCCAAACTCGCCAATGCAGAGCTTGTACATTGATTTGGCCTTAAATTTATTACCAAAGTCCATATGCATATCTATCGCGTCCTGGCGGCGTTTTTCGGACAGTTTTAAATAACGTTTTGCCTGCACATAGTTCGGTTGCACGGAAAGCGCGGTCTGGAAAGATTCGATAGCGCGAGAGTACATTTTGTTCTGAAAATCGCGCAGCCCTTTTTTATAATACTTTTCCGCTGAACGTTGGTTGTATGTATCCTGCGCTGTGAGGTGCTCGCGGGGTTTGCGCAACTCCTCCTGGCGCTTTTGCACGGCCTCGATGGCTTGATTGATCTCATCGGGAGAGTTGATCTTCGGCGGTTTTGCTTTAAGCACTTCCTGATTTATAAAAATACCGCCGGCGATGAGTATCGCGACGAACCCTAAACGAATAATATTTTTTTTATTGAGGAACGGCTCTTTCGGCGCTCCTGCACCGAGATCGGGAATTCCATAAAGACCAGCGGGAGGCAGCACGGGCTGACCATTGGCAGTGAGCGATCCCGGTGGCGCGGCCAGAGAAAGTGGGGCCTGTGACTCAAAGTTGATTTCAAAAATAGTATCGCCAAAACCGAGTTGGTCGCCGGAGGCGAGAATTTGGGTGGCAACACTTTGTAAATTGACGAAGGTGGTGCTTTTGCCGCTGAGATCTTCGACGAAGATCCCATTGAACTTAAAATCCACGCGGCATTGCTGGCGGCTCACGCGGTCATCATTAATAATGATCTGGCAACTCTGTGGATCCCTGCCGATAACAGCACCTGGCGGTTGAATGCGATACATATCACCCTTATTTGGTCCTTGAATGACCTTAAGGATGGCGGTTTTCGCAACCGGTCCAGATTGTTGAGTTACGGCGAGAGCGCTCATTATCCGGCACCCTCCTCAACCACTTCCATGACAGTGAAAACGATATAAGAGATCTTGCCACCGCTCACAATGGCTTTGGCGGTGATCTCATAGGTTTCTGATCCCTGTGCTGGAAGTAGGTTGGCGTGTCGACCGTTGGGATTGCTCTCGCAAATTGTGACGAGATCCTTGAGTGATTCATACAGTGACTTATCTGTGAGTTCGTCGATGCTTTGGCCAATGAGTTGCGTGGAAGCGAAGAGTTTGTTCTGTTCCAGTTCGGGATTCACGGCAATAAAACGTTTGGTCTCCGAGTTGACGGCAAAAGCCGGTTGCGGAAACATTTTTACGAGTTCGTAGGCTTCGGCCGTTTTATCGGCCATCGATGCCATTTCGTCGGTGCCCGTGAAATTGGTGTTGATCCGCGACAACGCCGAGTTGATGGAGCTGATGAGATCCTGAAAAATCGGCAGACGGAAAGGGACTTGAATGGTCGAGCTGCCTTCGCTGAGCGCTTTACCTACTTCTTTATTGAGCTGCTTGAGTGGGTAGACCATTAAGCGGTACTGCACAAAGAACACGATGGCGCCAATCGAAACCGCGATAAGGAAGATCTGAATGAACAAACTGAGCGTGCGATTAAAATCGATCGCCAATGGATCGATATTGTAGACCACGATAGCATAGGCTTCGATCATCGTGTCGCCGACATCGGGATTGAAGAATTTGATCGGAACGCTGGCGCCAATTCTGGTGCCGTCGTCGAGCACTTCTACTTTTTCTTCGTGAGAGTCGCGCAGGGCAATTAAAAATGGATCCTTAACATAACGCCCCATCATAGTTGGCGGCGCGATAATCGCTCCGCTCTTCGAGGAGAGAATCAATGCCTTTTCCACTCCCGATTCGCGCTCGACAAATTCGGTGGTAAGAGACAACTCTGAGTCTTCGGATAAAGCCTTGCGGTTCATTTGCGCCAGATTGCGCGCCAGAGTGAGAGCGCGTCGCTTACTCTCCGTGGTGACGCTCTCTGTAGTGATTCGCGAAAGTGGAATGGCCGAGAGAAACGTACATAATAGGACAAAGCCCAGTGCGAACAGCATCAGTAAATATTTAAACTCGACCTTTTCCGCGGTCTTATAGATCGGCGGGAGTGCAACGCTCTCTATATAGTTGTCTGCTTTTGCGGCCATACTATCTACGGCGTTGAACTGCTGGGTCACAGCAACCGGAGCCATCATCGGCTGGCCCTGGGGCGAGTAGTGCGCCAAGTCCGTTTGTGAGTGCATCATGGGTTGGAGTGCATTATTGCCGCTGTAGGGTGCCATCATGTTCGGAGACATGCCACCCGGTTGTTGGGGGGCGGGATGTTGCGGCGATGTCGGGGCGAGAGCTTTGCCGCCGTTGAGTTTAGGGTCGGCGAACACCACGTTGTCAGGCAGTTGAAAGATTGTAAAGATGGTTTGATTGATCAAAACTTTATCGCCGGTCTTGAGACCATGGTTCTGCACTTTAATACCGTTGACGAACGTGCCGTTACTGGATTTGAGATCGGAAACAATCACTTTGTCGTTGGTTACAAATATCTGCGCGTGGCTCTTAGAAACTCCGTTGTCGGCAAAGCGAATGTCGGCACGAGCGGATCTGCCGATCACGTTGTTGCCCTTTTGCAATGGAAAGATTTTACCGGATTGCGATCCGTTTAAAATTTTAATGGCCCACATGGAGTTCCTCGCCCACTTGTAGATTGTGCTTGCTCGCTAAACCCGCTTCGACCTCGATCACGGTAGAGGCCGTAAAAACGGGGAGTGGCATACGCCACGGTTGTAAGGAGTGATCAATCTTTTTAATCTTCATATCTTTATCCACGTAAATAACATCAATCGGTACCGACATAAAAAACGTGTGAATCCAATTGCACTTGGGAAACAGCAAAGCGTAGTCCTTCATGCTGCGTGTGCCGATAAGACCTTTCGCGCGCGTTGCAAATGACGTCGCGGTTTCCAGGCGGCTACACAGTTGAGTGTTGGGTTCACGGCGTTTGAGCATCACTGTTTGCCTCCGTAAAGGAACTGCAGGGCAACGGGTGCGAACACCACCACAAACACGGCTGGGAGAACAAAAAAGATCAGCGGTAGGAGCATGAGCTGCGATGCTTTGGCACCGGCTTTTTCGGCGCGCACAAAACGCTCGAGACGCATTTGTGAGGCGTGCTCGCGCAGTACATCTCCGATACTGGCACCAGTGGCGTCCGCATCGGTGAGCACGTTCACAAAGCTTGTCACTTCGGGAACATCGAGGCGATAGGACATGTCTTTGAGTGCCTTTTCACGGGTACTTCCCAAGCGCAGATCTCTGAGGACCATATCGAGTTCTGTAGCAAGAACACTCTCGTCGGCCTTCTGAGTGATTTTTTGAATTGCACCAAAGAAGTCCGCACCCGCTTGCGTGGAAAGCGCGAGCAGTTCAATAAAAAACGGCAGGTCGATCACCACCGAAGTCGAACGCTTTTTCTTTTCGGCTTTAGCATGCATATCGGGAATGTAAAAACCAATGGGCGCGAGCATGATCACTAGCGGCCATGGGTAGCCGAGCGCAAGTGCAAAGTTGAGAATTACGAGGATGATGGGAAACAGCACCCCCCAAAATAATTTTAAGCCGAGAAACTCGTCGACGTTGAGCTCTTCGGAGAGGCCCGCCGTGAGAATGGTAAATTCTGTATTTTTGCGCATCCGTTCGCTCTTGATTTTTTTTGCGTACTTGAGTGTGAACTGATGCACGAGCGGTCGCGAAAAATTGATCACTGCCGATTTGGAAAGTTTAGGTTGATCACCAGAAGCCCATGCGAGAGCTTTGCTATCTTGATTGGCAGCGAAGATGGAATACACAAACCAAAATGTGGAAGCACCCGCTAGAAATAACCCGAGATATAATAACAAATCCATAGCCATAAATGCGTTTTGTGATTACTATCACCCCATGATGCGGTTCATACTTGCTTCGAAGTCTCCACGCCGCAGTTTCTTTCTCAAAAAACGAGGGTTTTCGTTTCACACCTTTCCAGTAGAAATATCGGAAATTCTTGATGAAAACCTGAGTGTAGAATCGGCTGTTGAGGACCTGGCTTTGCGCAAAGCTAAGGCCTTGGTCCAGCAGGGGAAATTGGAGCCCGGATATGGCTACGTCATCCTCTCAGCGGACACGGTGGTCTATCACCGTGGGAAGGTTCTCGGAAAGCCTATAAACGAACAGGACGCATTTGAGACCCTCAAAAGCCTGTCTGGCCAGACCCATCAAGTGATCACGGCCTTTTGTCTGCTCAACACCCGGACCAATGAACACCTGTGCGACCATGAGGTCTCGGAAGTCACTTTTAGACCTCTGTCCGATGAAGAAATCCTAGACTATGTGGCCACCGGCGACCCTATGGACAAGGCCGGCTCCTATGGAATCCAGAGCCTGGCGAGCCAGTTTACAGGCGGCGAGCCGCTCAATACCGACGTCGTTGGCGAAGTAACACCGGCAATAGGTGCAACCGATGCCGCGAAACGTAGAACGGTGAGTGA
>CAYNTO010000007.1:66128-67725 GCA_964400355.1 uncultured Pseudobdellovibrionaceae bacterium | reverse complement strand
GAATCTGGAATCTGGAATCTGGAATCTGGAATCTGGAATCTAGAATGTTTGAATTCAGCGAAGTAGAATAATGCAAAAAATAAATTTTTTGCATACTTGGTCGAGGAGAAGTTTTTGTTTTTAAAAAATAAAAAATTAGGAATTTTGGGCGTTGGAAATATGGGCCAAGCGATCGTTAAAGCGATGATCGACTCCGATACTTTTTCTCCAGATCGTATTCACTTCTCTAACCGCTCTGCGGGCAAAATTGAGAAGGTAAAAAAACTGTACAGCATTCAATCGCACACCACAAATGAAGAGCTCGTCGATGCCTCGGACATTGTCATCATCGCTGTAAAACCGCAAGACCTCGAAGAGGCGCTGGAGCCCTGTCGCAATTCGTTTCGCTCCGACCAAATCGTTGTGAGCTTGGCGGCCGGTGTGGATTTTAAAATGCTCCGCCGTATGATTCCGGACGCGCACCTCACGCGCGTGATGCTCAACACCCCGGTATTTGTTCGCAAAGGGGTGGTGGGTTTTCTCTCTGAAAATGATCTTTATGAACAGGCGATTCGCGATTTGTTTCAACCTCTTGGTGAGGTGATCAAGCTCGAAGCCGGCGATCCCTTCCAGGCCTTTACGGTGGCTAGTTCAAGCGGCACTGGATTTATCTTGGAGTTGATGAGTTATTGGCAAGATTGGATCGAAGAGCACGGTGTGAGCCCCGAAGAAGCGCGAAAAATTGTTGTGCATACATTTTTAGGAACAGCCGCTTTGGCCGAAGGTTCGCACGAAAGTTTTGAAGAGTTGCAAAATAAAGTCACTTCGAAAAAAGGAATGACGGCAGCGGGCCTCGAGTCTATGCGGAGCTTGGAAGTAGAAGGTTTGCTGCGAATGAGTTTCGGCAAAGCCGCACAACGCTATCAGGAGCTAGGAAGCGGTCGCTAGCGGAGATCTGGATTTGTCGCTGTAGTTAGCGGCCGAGGCAAAAAGTATGGCGACACAACAAGTTCAGTGACACAACAGGTATTCCCATCCCTCCTATTCGAGCATTTTTGCTTTTCCGTTTTTCACCGTGAATCGCACTGGTAAATAAAAGTCACCCAGTTGTTTTTTAAAACTTCCGGTGAAATCGTAGTAAGGTACAATTTCAATTTTTTCATGTTTTAAAAAGAGTATAGCTTTAGTGAATGTGTCGGGATCGTAGTCGAGATTGATCCAGATTTGATTTTTGTCTTTCCAATCTTTCCGGAGTTTCTCGATGCAGCCCATACAGTTAAGTCGCCAGAGATTGATAGATTTATTTTCCAGGAGTGGTGCTTTCACAACTGAGCGATTGGAAAGATCTCCCCACAGCACTGCATTCAAATTGATGCCCGGCAACGTTTTAACGAGTTTATCCATACGGGCATGTGCAATATTGAAAGATGCGGCTGCGAAGTAGGTTACCACAAAAATAAGATGCGAAGTTTTCATGGGACGAAATATACTGTTCGGGCTACTCTCCTGCAAGGCCATTCGGTAGGGCCGACTCGCAGAGCAGGTAAGTCGCGTGTAGGTTGCGAGTGTGCGTGTAGGTTGCGAGTGTGCGTGTAGGTTGCGAGTGTGCGTGTAGGTT
>CAYNTO010000007.1:63585-66028 GCA_964400355.1 uncultured Pseudobdellovibrionaceae bacterium | reverse complement strand
GAGTGTGCGTGTAGGTTGCGAGTGTGCGTGTAGGTTGCGAGTGTGCGTGTAGGTTGCGAGTGTGCGTGTAGGTTTGCGAGTGTGCGTGTAGGTTTGCGAGTGTGCGTGTAGGTTTCAGAATAGTGGTCTGTAAGGCCCAAGTTAGCTCTGCAATCTACTTCCGCAGCGGAAGTGGGTACGAGTTGCAGTTCTCATCAGGATTTTTAATAGACCACATCGCGCCAAGTGCAATCGAGCGAATCACTTCCGCAGCGGAAGTAAAACCCGAAAATAAAACTGTCGTCCGCGCGCATCGAGATGCATCTGTACTTTAAAATCAAGGCACAATTTCGACTGAATCACTTCCGTAGCGGAAGTAAAAATCCGAATATAATAGGTGTTGTCCGGCGGCAAATATCCGAGTAATTTCAGCCGGATATAGCTTTTCTCAAGTCTGAATTTTCGCTATATTTTCTTCATAAAATCATTGGAAGTAAAAAAATGATCGTGGGGGGAGAATGAAACTCAAAAAATTATCAAACCAACAACTTATGGGGCGCATGACGAAGCTTGTGCGGACAGAACGCAAGATTATGCACTTGGTTTTGGAATGCATTGCAGAGATGGATGAACGGCAAATTTATCTGGAGCGGGCCTACTCGAGCCTCTACGATTTTTTGATCTCGGAATTTGGCTATAGCTCGTCTGCGGCATATCGCAGGATGGAAGGTGCACGAATGCTCCGTGAGGTGCCGGAGGTGGCAAAAAAGGTGGAATCCGGTGCGCTCAATCTATCACAAATCTCAATGGTGCGTCAGGCGGTACGAACATTGGAGAAATCCAGCGGCGAACGTTTCACCACAGAAAAGAAAAAAGAAATTCTCGGGAAAATTGAATTCATGAGCCAGAAGAAAACGGAACAAGTACTGCATCAGACTTACGATGCGCCCGTCATGCGCACCGCTAAAGAGCAATGCCACCGCGATGATTCTGTTTCCCTGACAATTAATTTTTCTAAAGACCAAATGGTTGTTCTCACAACAGCGCGCAACCTTGTGGATCACGCGATCAGCGCCGGCGGTTGGGCCGATGCGATCACTTATTTTGCAAAGAATGAACTCAAAAAACGGGGCATGAACGAAGCCGAGATCACATCGATCACTTGTGAAACTCCTCTACTCAATTTGCAAGCAAGAGCGACGGGTGCACCTGTGAAAACTTCTAAAGCAGTTGTTACAGTTGGAGCCGGCAAGAGTTCCATCACCTCCGTGAGGCGCCCCCCTATTTCCTCGGCACTCCGAAGAAAAATTCTGCATGGTCGATCGTGCTGCGAGTTTTTGGATAGGACGACGGGACGTCTCTGCAACAGCCAAAGATTTCTGCAGATTGATCACATCCAACCAGTGTGGGCAGGTGGAACAGATGACGAATCCAATTTGCGAGTGCTCTGCGGATTTCACAACCGCTTCCGCTATGAGAATTCGCAATGACGTGGGTGGCATGCTCCAGTTACGGCGTGGCTATACCTCGTCGAGGGATCGGGAGTACTTCCGACGGGGGCCTGCTGTTACGCGCTCCACCCCACCTTGGTCCTGAAATCACGACCTTCAATAGATTTTGCTCAGGATTAAGAACCAGCTCTTGATATGTTTATAGGTGGTTGGGCGAAGGCCTAGCCTCGTTGTTTGCGCTGATACCAAGGAGGGTGTATGCGAATTTCGCCGGTGGATATTTCCAATAAAAATTTTTCCAAAAAAGTGATGGGTTTAGATGCACAGGAAGTGTATGAATTCCTGCGCGACGTGGCTGATCAAATGGAAGAACTGGTTCGCGAACGCAATCGCCTTAAAGAAGAGTGCGCCAAAAAAGATACCGAAATGAAGGAATACAAAGAGCGCGACGAGGCACTGCGCGCGACCATCCAGGCGGCTTCGAAAATGTCGGAACAATTCCGCCAGGATGCCGAGAGAGAGTCGGACCTTATCATCGCCGATGCTCGCCAGCGCTCAGAGATTCTTATTAAAGACGCGCGCGACTCCTTAAAGCGCATGTATCACGAAATTGCCGATCTCAAAAAATCGCGCATGCATTACGAAACCAATTTGCGCGCCATGATGGAGAGCCACATCACCATGCTCGATCAGAGCCGCCGCGTATTTGCGGATCCGATCGTCAATCCACCGCGCGTAGAGACCGTCGCAGAGGCGGATGAATTTTCTGAAATCAGCCCGACAATGATGGGTAACGCGTAGGTCGCCATGAATGTAGCTGCGGCGGCGGTGTGCACACTATTTTTGACTCTGCCCGGGATCGACATTGCCAATGCCGAGACGAAGGCATCACAATCGGTCACATCAACGGCGCAAAGGGGGGCGGTGAAGCACAGCCAGCCCTCAAAAACGCAGAACTCTCGAAATCTGCACCCAAAGCAGCAATCAGCGCACAATTCCCAATCGAAACAGCA
>CAYNTO010000007.1:0-63485 GCA_964400355.1 uncultured Pseudobdellovibrionaceae bacterium | reverse complement strand
TCGAAGCAGCAGTCATCACACATTCCGCACTCGCAGCAACCTGCTCAAAAACCGCAGGTGGGCGCGTCGCTCTCTGCAGAACAACGGCAACAGATTCTGCCGCTTGGCGTTCGTGTGCTAGCTCACGGCAAAAATCGCGAGGAATGGTTGCGCACCCTGAGCGCGTCGATTTCGGCCACCGACATTCATTCGCTCCGCCAGGTGGCTGAGCAAAAGAAGATCAGTTTGAGCGAGCCGCTCAAACTCTCTTTAGCTGCCGATAACCGCTCGTTAGTCTATGGTGCCGAAAACGAAAAGGTGATGTGGGATGGAATCAACAAGGGCTTGATGTATCGAGGAAAGCAACTCACCTACGATCGCCGAACATCGGTTCGTGATAACCTTCGGCGTTTAGAAAAACTTTTACGCGCGCAGGAATCGGCGCGCCTCTTTTATGGACTCTTATCGGAAGCTCATGCGAAGCTAAAAAATTGGGATCAAATTGTTTTTGACTTGCATGTGCTTACATTTGCTTCGCGCCTCGAACACGAAGAAATCATGAAGCAGTTTAAACTGACCGATGTTCAACTCGAAAAGAAACTCCAGGATCTTGTCGGTAAATCCTATTTTGCAGCCATGGAGTGCCGCAAGCAAGGGGCCAAATCGTCGGCGGTGTTCACATTCACGGATGGTGGCAATTACAAGGTGGAACTTGTGGTGCTCAAAGACCAGAGCGGCATGAAATACTTTACTCGTACACCCGATGGAGTGGAGACGCCATTTACCTCCAAAAATATACATTTACTCCGAGAACTGCACACCGAGCTGTGCACAAAAATGACTCCAAAAGACGTCGACAATTTAAGTAGCGACCTGGTGGGCGCAGGAGAGCACTCCGAGGGCACCGAAATCGAAAATTAGTGCCCGCCCGCGAGCTGAATTCATCTACAAAACCGGTTCCGGCCTCCAGTCGCCAACGGGCTGGCGTCCAACCTAGCTTCTGAACCCCCAACACTCAACATTCGCACGATTTGGCACTTCTGCTCCGCACGCCGCCGCGTGTTTGCCACCCATAGTCGCAACGGGTATCCACGTACCTTTTGCCCCCAAAATCAGATATGACAATGGGAATGTCTGAGCGTGCGGCGTCTTCTGCTAAAAAAATAGTATTTTTGATCGTATTTCTGGATCTTGTTGGGTTCGGCATGTTCATTACGCTGAGCCCGTTTTTGGCGCGCCATTTCGATGCCTCTGCATTCGAAATTGGACTTCTCATGTCGTGCTACTCTGTTATGCAGTTCTTATTTTCTCCTTTTTGGGGAAAAATGAGCGATCGGTTTGGTCGCCGCCCGATACTTCTACTGAGTATTCTCGGCGGTACTCTGTCCTATTTGGGCTTGGCGTTTAGTTACTCCTTGTGGTGGATGTTTCTGTGCCGCTCTTTCGCCGGACTCTTTGCGGCAAATATTTCCACTGCACACGCTGCGATCACCGATGTGACAAGCAAAGATCAGCGCGCAGCGGGTATGGGCATGATAGGTGCGGCTTTTGGCTTGGGATTTATTATCGGCCCTTCGTTGGGTAGCGGCTTTGGATATGTGGGTGTTCTCATTGGTGACGCTCCTCCGTTTGGAATTTTTTTTCCTGCGCTCATGGCCTTCGTCGTTACGGCGCTCAACTTGGCGTGGGCTTATTTTGCGCTTCCCGAAACACGCAATCCGCGTAGCGAAGAAGCCATTCGTGGCAGCTGGATTTCTAATCTCAATATTTTTAGTCACCCATCGCCCTTAGTAGTGCGCTTGATTTTGCTATTTTTTCTTGCCAACTTAGCCATGCCGCTCATGGAAGTGATGCTGTTTCCGTTTGTCGCTGATCGGTTTGAGTGGGGCTTGATTGAATCCGGGTTGGGTTTTGCTGTGGTTGGTCTTATCATGGCTTTTACACAAGGATTTCTTGTGCGCCGTTTAGTTCCCAAGTGGGGAGAGCGGAAAACCATGATGTACGGAATGTTCGTTCTCACTTTTGGATTTATCTTAATTGCCATGTCTTATTCGATCTTTACTTTAGCGTTCGCTATGGTGCTCTTGGCAATTGGGCACGGATTGTCGCGGCCTTCATTGCTGGCGATGGTGAGCCTGGCGAGCAAAGAGGATGAGCAAGGCGAAGTGATGGGCGCTTCACAGAGTGCCTCCAGTCTTGGTAGAATTTTAGGCCCCGTGATTGGGGGTTGGCTCTACACCAACACCGGCATGGGTTCACCGTTTGTAGTTGCAGGAATTTTGACCGCGATCGCGGTGCTGGGTGCTTTTGCGATTTACCAGCAATTGCCCGATCAGTTGAAGGAGTAGTGATGACAGAAGATAATTCAGGAATAAATTCGGAAAGCCTTACAGACGCAAAAGACAACGTCTCCGACCGCTACTCTCCACAAGAGGTAGAGGCGCGCACCTACGCATGGTGGACAGCAAAAGGTTATTTTAAAGCGCAAGATGTTTCCACTAAACCGCCCTATTCTATCATCTTACCTCCACCCAACGTGACTGGCTTTCTGCATATGGGGCACGCCCTCGATCACACCATCCAAGATGTGCTGATCCGCTGGAAGCGCATGTCGGGGTTTAATGCTATGTGGTTGCCAGGCACAGATCACGCGGGTATCGCCACTCAAGCGGTGGTTGAAAAAATTTTGCACAAAGAAGAAAAAAAAACCCGTCATGATTTAGGTCGCGAAGAATTTGTTAAACGCATTTGGAGCTGGAAAAATGAGTACGGCGAACGCATTTACAAACAGATGGAGCGCCTTGGTGATTCTGTAGATTGGGATCGTAAAGTATTTACCCTCGATGAGGGCGTATCGAAGGCTGTGCGCAAAGTTTTCGTACAACTTTATAAAAAAGGTTGGATCTATCGCGGTGAAAAACTTGTGAACTGGTCGCCGCCGTTGCAGTCGGCCATTTCCGATCTGGAAGTTGTGCATAAAGAAACCAAGGGCAGCCTGTGGCACATTCAATATCCGATTGAAGGAACCAAAGAATTTATCACTATTGCCACCACACGCCCCGAGACCATGCTCGGCGATACGGCGATATGTGTGAATCCCGCAGATGATCGCTACACGCAATTTATTGGCAAACAAGTTCTACTTCCTCTGACCGACCGAAAAATTCCAATTATTGCCGATGCCTATGTGGATATGACATTTGGAACCGGCGCACTTAAGGTCACACCAGCACACGATTTTAATGATTACGAACTTGGAAAAAAGCACGATCTGGAATTTATAAATATTCTCAATCGCGATGGCACGCTCAACGCTGCAGGTGGCGCCTACAAAGGTTTACATACACAAGAGGCGCGCAAGCGCGTAACGGCGGATCTCGAGGCCCAAGGTTTTCTCGTAAAAACTGAGCCCATTGTAAACTCCGTCGGATACTGCGATCGTACCGGCGCTGTTGTCGAGCCCTATTTGTCGGAACAGTGGTTCGTGCGTATGGATGAGATGGCGCGCCCAGCACGCCATATGGTGGAGAACGGAAGTATTCAGTTTGAACCGGAATCGTGGACAAAAACCTATTTGCATTGGATGGGAATTATTCAGGATTGGTGTATCTCTCGTCAATTGTGGTGGGGACATCGAATTCCTGCGTGGAACTGCTCCAAGTGCGGGCACGTCACGGTGGCAGAAACAGATCCAACGGCGTGTGAGATGTGCAAATCCAACAGCATCACTCAAGACAACGATGTCCTCGATACTTGGTTCAGTTCGGGTTTGTGGCCTTTTAGCACAATGGGCTGGCCCGAAAACACCGAAGCGCTCAAGACATTTTATCCCACGGATGTCCTGGTCACCGGCCACGACATTATTTTCTTTTGGGTCGCACGCATGATCATGTTGGGAATAGAATTTACCGGCAACGTGCCTTTCCGCACTGTTTATGTACATGGTTTGATTCGTGATTCTGAAGGCCGCAAGATGTCCAAATCTCTGGGCAACTCTATCGATCCCGTAGAGATGATCGACCAGTATGGCGCTGATGCTTTGCGCTTTACGCTGATGTCCCAAATTGCTTCCGGGAAGGACATTAAATTCTCTACCGACAGGCTCGAGGGCTATCGCAACTTTATGAATAAAATCTGGAATGCGGCTCGTTTTATCTTTCAAAACAGCACGGGCTTAAATGTAGACGCATTTAAAAAAGTTGGTCCCTCCGATCTCAATACAGCCGATAAATGGATTATAGCTTCGACCGGTAAACTCGAGGCAGACGTGGATAAATATCTTAAAGAATATCGCTTCTCTGACGCCGCCAATGCCATCTATAGTTTTACCTGGCATGAGTTCTGCGATTGGTATTTAGAGTTCTCTAAACCTGTACTCTACAAAACTGATGGCAGTTCCAAGGATAGTACATTGGTGGTGCTCATGGAAACGTTGCAAAGAATATTGCGGCTTCTCCATCCGTTCGCACCATTTATCACCGAGGAAATTTATCAAAAACTGCCGAACAAAAACGAAGCGTGCATCATCGATACATATCCCACTGTGCAAAACGATAAAGAGTGGTTGGCTTTAGGTTCCGAAGTGGCCTTTCAGGAAATAACTCTGGTAAAGGATGTGGTCTTGGCACTTCGAAATATTCGTGGAGAAAACCAAATCAAACCGTCCCAGAAATTTCCGGCGTGGGTTGTACCTACGGACGAGAAATCACAAAAAATGCTACTTAAGAATGTGGCTGAAATTATGCGTTTGGCGGGGCTGGATGACCTTAAGATCGAGGCGCGCGAATCATTGGCGAAGTGTGCGGTGGCGCCAATTCGCTCTCAGGACATTCAGGTCGACGTGATTGTGCCCCTTGAGGGTTTGGTGAACATCGAAGACGAGGTCAAGCGTTTGCAAAAAGTGATCGAAAAAATCAATAAAGACGTCATGCTGCTCACAAAAAAACTCAGCAACGAAAATTTTGTTAAGAATGCTCCCGAAGATATCGTTGCAAAAGATAAAGAACTTCTTGCCGAGCTTCGCTCTAAAATTCAGGGCCTGGAGTCGGGATTGCAGCGTTTGCAGAGTTAAAGTGACGGAATATCTAGGACCAAGCAGCGCGCTCATGGAGAGCGCTAAAAAGCTCTGGGGTGCAAACGGCGAGTTAAAGCTCATTCGTGGCAATGAAAATTGGGTGTACTCCCTCGAGGGCCAGCCGATAATATTTAGATTCACCGCCGATTATCATCGTTCTCTCCGTGAGCTCGAAGCAGAACTGGAGTGGATTCAGTATCTAAAGCAGAAGAATTGTAAAGTGGTGGCGCCGCGTGCGGCGCTCGATGGAATGCTTGTGCATTCTTTGGACCCTACTTGGTGTGTGAGCGTGTTTGAACGGGCAGCGGGTGTCGCATTGAGGGGGGAAGCTCAATATACACCTGAACTTTTTTCTGAGTGGGGACGTGTGATTGGCGAGATGCACCGTTGTTCTCTAGATTACACGCCTCGATGGGCCCGGCAGGTTTGGGATCAGGACGATGGGGTACGCCTTGCTTTTGGCGAGGCACAAACTCTCGGTAACGACCATCTTATGGTGCAAATATTCCTCGATCGCGTTCACCAGATGCGGAGCCTACCTAAGAATCGCGAAAATTTTGGACTCATTCATGCAGACGTGCATGATGGGAACTTCTTCGTCGATAATAGGGGCCAGTTTACGGTCTTTGACTTTGACGACAGTGTATACCACTGGTTTCTGTTCGATCTCGCAGTGGTCTTGGCGCGCACAGAAATGATGTTCCTGCGCGGTCAGTCGCAACTGCCTCTGCGCCGATTCCAGAATTTACTCCTCGAAGGTTACAGTCGGGAAATGACGCCGCCTTTGGACGTTGAGACGCAGCTCGAGCTTTTTGTTCAATACCGAATGGCACACTCTTATCTCTGGGCGGCGGCGCGCATTCGCGCCGGTCGCACCAATGACATCTCAGCATTTAAAAGCTTGATGGACTCGTGCCAGTCCTACTTTAGAAAAATCACATAGGCGCCGAATCATAAACCGCAATCGCCTGACGTTGCCGCAGATTTCGTGTAGGTTGGCGTATTGCAAAAGGAGAATACCCGATGAAACATTTTTTATTTCTTTGCGTGGGAGTTTTAATGACCTATTCGACCTCGATCTATGCGGAAGATGCTAAAGCAAAAAATATTTTGCTCGAACCGTGGACTGGAAGTTATGGGGGCGTGCCGCCGTTTGACAAGGTTCGTGTGGCTGATATAAAGCCCGCCGTTTTGCAAGCGATCGAAACCAATCGCAAAGAAATGAATGCTATTGCCGATAATCCTGAGGCGCCCACGTTCGAAAACACGATGGCTGCCATGGAACGTTCGGGTGAACAGATCCGCAACGTGATGGCGGTGTACGGTGTGTGGTCTAGTGCTATGAGTACCCCGGAATTCCAAAAAGTGGAAACCGAACTGGCACCTGTGCTTGCTGCCTTTGGCGATGAAATCATACAAAATGAAAAACTCTTTAACCGAGTAAAAGCGATTTATGAGTCTCCCGACAAAAATAAACTAACGGCGGAGCAACAGCGCCTGGTGTGGCGTCAGTACACGCAGTTTGTCCAAAACGGTGCCAAGCTCGATAAAAAGCAGAAGGCGCGCGTCGCAAAAATCAACCAACGTCTTGCCACGCTCAGTACCAAGTTCTCGCAAAATGTTCTCGGCGACGAAGAAAAAGACGCCTTGGTCATCAACGACAAATCCGAACTTGAGGGGCTGCCGCAGTGGCTTATTGAGGCTGCTACATCTGAGGCCAAGCGCCGCGGTGGTAAAGACAAGTGGATCATTGCCAACACGCGCTCTTCCATGGAACCATTTTTAACTTTTTCTCCAAATCGCAAACTGCGCGAAAAAGCCTTTAAAATATGGACCTCACGCGGAGAGAATAAAAATGCGCGCAACAACAGTAAAGTGATCACCGAGATTCTCAGCCTGCGCGCCGAACGATCGAAACTTTTTGGTTACGAAACTTATGCGCACTGGCATTTGGCAGACACAATGGCGAAAGATCCTCAAGCAGCAATGGACTTGATGTTAAAGGTATGGAAACCCGCGGTGGAAAAAGTAAAGGTGGATCTGGTCGAGATGCAGAAACTCGCAGACTCGGAAAAAGGCAAATTTAAGATTCAACCGTGGGATTACCGTTTCTACGAAGAAAAAGTTCGCAAGGCCAAATACGATTTGGATATGGACATTCTCAAGCCGTACCTCCAGTTGGACAATATTCGTGAAGCCATGTTCTGGTCTGCAGAAAAACTCTATGGTTTAAAGTTTACAAAGATCAGCGGAATTCCTGTTTATAACGATCAGATGTCTGTCTACAAAGTGGCCCGCAATGGTAAAGACGTGGGTCTTTGGTACTTTGATCCCTACGCCCGTGCAGGGAAGAACTCCGGTGCGTGGATGAACGCCTACCGCGAACAGTCCAAGATGAACGGTAAGCCAGTGATGACGTTGGTTTCCAACAACTCCAATTTTATCCAGGGCAATGCCGGCGAACCTGTGCTGATTTCTTGGGATGATGCTACGACCATGTTTCACGAGTTCGGTCATGCGCTTCACGGCTTGCTCTCAGATGTGACCTATCCGAGTATTTCGGGAACAGCCACGGCCCGTGATTTTGTAGAATTTCCGTCGCAAATGCATGAGAACTGGTTGCCCACCCCTGAGGTTCTCAAGTTCTTAAAGAACAAAGAGGGAAAACCTTTTCCAAAAGATCTTCTCGCCAAAATCGAGCAGGCCAAAACTTTTAATGAAGCCTTTCGCAGTGTGGAGTTTTTAGGTTCTGCCATAGTGGATATGAAGTTGCATCTTTCCAAAGAGAAGAACATTGATCCGGTAAAATTTGAGAAGAAAACTCTCGAAGAAATCGGTATGCCTAAAGAAATCGTCATGCGCCATCGCACCCATCATTTTGGCCACGTTTTTTCAGGCGAGGGCTACGCCGCTGGTTACTACGGCTACTTGTGGTCGGATGTTCTTAAGACCGATGCCTACGAGGCTTTTTTAGAGGCAGGAAACCCGTACGATGTGAAAACAGCAAAGCGTTTTCAGGAAAAGATCCTTTCCGTAGGAAATTCTGTGGATCCCGCCGAAGCGTATCGTAACTTCCGCGGTCGTGATCCAAAGGTCGATGCACTGTTAAAATCTCGTGGTTTCGCAACCAGCGACACCAAAGGCGCTAAGGTCAATTAGACCAGCGAAAATGTTTGCAAATTCGATGTGGACCGCAATGAATGCGGTCTCACAGTGCTACACATGCCAAATGGCGCGCCCCCTTTTTTGTAGCGTCATTGCGTTAAAAACATGTGCGCCATTTAGTAATTCGCGCAGCTATGGCGTTCCAATCGAGAAAGGCGGCATAGGCAAAACATTGAGAGAAAAATTGTTGATGTGTTCCCAGTGTGGCGCTCACAAAAAAGTGCATACCTGTCCACGCGATTACAAAACCTAACGCCCAATGTTTATTGATCAGCGCGAGAGGTGCAAAAAGTTCGATGGAGAGGGCGACGAAAGCCAAAATTTGACTCACAAACAGAGGTTGGTGGAGTATCCATTCATTGAGCGGTGGATGATAGGGGTTTTGTAGGAGTCGCAGATAGAAGTTTTCTGAAAAGATCCACTGCAATCCCTGGCCGTAAAATAGCTTTTGAACGCCACACAGACAAAATGCGTAGACGACATAAAGTTGAATCCAACGAAGCGGCCACAAATAATCGCCACTTAAACGTTGAGACATTTTCGGATTACAAAACACATTGCGATGAGCGGCCGGGGCCAGCGCCAGTATGCCCATGGTCATAATGTACAAATGAATAGAGTGATAAACGCGATTAAAATTGTAATCGTGGCCCACGTAGACCACGGCCATCGTGAACGCAATAGGCGCTGTCCACCGAAAATATATGCCAAATCCTGCAAGAACGCTCAGCACAAGCCAAATTGCTCTCAGGCTCTCGAGAAGGGCAGGGGAGAGTGGGCCTGGCAAAAAGGTGTAAAAGCTTATTGGATTCCACTGATCGTAAAAGGTGGGAGGATGATTGCTTCTAAAAACCAAAAAAAACAGTGCGCCACCTATAAAGACCAAACACCGAACAACGTAGAGTGGCAAGGGTGACGTTGGGGTGAATAAAAACCGATCCAGTAGTCTTTCCATTACAGCAACTCTCCAACAGTGCCGGAGTAAACTACAGTTTCAAAATCCGGTTTAGAGAGATTTTCAGTTTTAAAGAAATTCCACTTGAGCACACGCACACTCACTATCGCCTGCCGTTCCAACCATTGTTTTTCCCGAAGCATAGTTAAGGCGTCAAGTTTTACAATGCGGCGGACTTCTTCGCGGCGAGCCTCGTCTAAAGAAATGTTGGTGCTATAAACCAATGAGCTATTGTTGTAATCGGTAACAGTGCCGGTGACGATGTCGCGAATTTTTTCACACACGTAATAGCCATTTCGACCTTCGACCACGTTGAGCGGTGCTTTGCCGGGTTCAGTGTATTCTACGAGAACTTTGATAAAGTCGCGCGGTTTAACGCGTCCCTTGTACATTCCAAAATAGGAAAATGGCCACATCTCTAGGTTGCCACCGAGAGGCTGATAGAGGGCGACTGCGAAAAACACCGCCATGCAAGAGACAACAATGCGTCTGTTCACTGCCAGAGCGACCCCCGAGGAAACACGGTTACCTACTTCTTCACTTTCAAAGGGATCTCAAAATATGCTTGGTCGGAAATTCCCACGCTACGTACGCCGATATCCAGCGCATTTTTACTCGCAGTGCTTGTCATTACTAAAAAGTTGTACTCTGTCGTCGAGGCGCCCGGTATGCGCATAGGATTTTCCCAACCTTCTCCGCGATAAGAATGCATGGAGCTGGAAGTGATTTCAAAGGTTTCATAGCCAATGCGATCTGCAGGCACGCGCATGACCTCACTAAAGTGAATGTCCCCCGAGGAAAATACCACCGGCGCAGAAACCGTTTTGAGATCGTCGATGAATTTTACAAAGTGAGCACTGTGATTGCCTTCGAAGGTCTCCTTAAAATCAAGGGCTTTGCCATTGAAGACTTGATTGCCGTTAAAGATCCACGCTGGAGTGTTTGATTTTTTGAGGGAATCCATCAACCACTTGTGTTGCTTTTCGCCCCAGTGCCCATAAATCTCTTTTTTCTTTTGTTCTTTGTTGGGTTGACGGAAGGTGCGATCGTCCATGAGATACAGGCGTTGGCCAAAACCGGTGTAAACGCTAGTGACAGTGGACGGACCGGGTTCCCAAACGCCGGCAATGGCGCGCCCACCGAACATTCCTCTGAACAATTTCTCTGCGGCTTTTTTGGCAGGAAAGTCGCGATCGCCATCGTTTGTTCCAAAGTCATGGTCATCCCAGGTGGCAAGAGTAGGTTTAAGTTCGAGCCAATGGTAGTAGGGCAATCGGGTGAGAGTGTCGATGTAACGCAGCCAAAGATCGGCCTCCGTCGCTTTTTTCCGCTCTACATAGTCGAAGGAGTCCACGTATACGATATCCCCGTTGAGTATTACCATATCGGGATTTTCTTTTTTTAGACGGGCCCACATGGGATCGATGGCCTTTTCAAATTTCCAGTCGTCGGCCATGCACGATAGCGCTGCAAAGCGCACAGAGTTTTTAGAGATATCTAGAGTTTTAAATGTACGTTGATCCGTCGTCGAGGTGCGGCCGCGAAACTCGTTCATCACCTGTAGAGTGTATGTGGAGTTGGGGTTGAGCCCTTTCACATGCACCTTATCAATTTTGTAGTGCACGACGGGGGTGGTGACTGTTTCGTAGAGCTCGACGGAGGCCTCTTTACCGGATTCGTCTTTAACGACATATTTGTAGTTGCGCAGTCGGGGAGAGAGTACATTGATAAGTGTCTCTTGGTCTGAGGTGGGGCCCTGAACAATTGCGAGTCTTCCAAAAAGATATTCGTCATATTCTTTAGTGGACGATGTGGAGACTTTTTTTCCACTACTACATGCCGCCAGCAAAAAAAGCAGACATAGGGTCGAGAAAGCGTCGCGTGCAAAAAAATTCGTTCGTTGGCTGATGTGAGACATGTATACCCCTTTAATAGAGAAAATTTTTAGTACGCTTGTGCTTAGAAGTCACCGCGCCCGGTGTTGGGCTACCTCTTATCGAAGGTGGTGGGAAAGTTTTCCTGTTACAAACAAAAAGAACATTTTGAAATCGGCGCGCAAAGACCACAAAGGGTATTGAAATGTGGCCGGGCGATTTTTTTCAAAGACGTAGTGACCAATCCAGGCCGGGAGATAGCCAATAACGGGGAGTAAAAACAGCATGGCATACCGGCCGGAAATCAACGCCCCTAAGAATACCGCAATCACCAATCCCGTGCCAAAAACGTGCAGTGCGCGGCTCGAAGCATTTTTATGCTGAGACAGATAGAAGGGCCAAAACTCATCGAACGTGGCCAGTCTCTCCACTAATTTAAGCCTTCAAGCTCGCTGCGCATGGTGTGCACCTCGTCTCGCAGTTGCCGTTGTTGGCCTTGCTTTTCGCTGATCTCGCCATTGACCTGGCGCAGTTGGTATTCGAGATCCTCGCGGCGACGGCGAATCTCAGGATCTTCGGTCACCGATGTTTCCTCTTTATAGGTTTTTGTGTGCTCATCGTATTTTTTTGTTTTCGACATCACCGATGTTTTAGGCAAAGACGCCATCATGTATGTGATTTGCGTCGCCTTGCTTTGATCATTGCGAATCTCATTGTCAATGCCAGCCACCGCGGCCTCGTTGCTGGCAATCTTGTTGCGCAAATAAACCTGACGTCCTTTTTTATATTTCGGTAAGTAGGCCGCGGCCATATCTTTTGGGCACTGTTCTTTGTACACACCGCCTTTACTTGCAAAAGTGTAACCAAAATCAGGTTGGCAGAACTTGCGAATGCCCTCCACATGGCGCGCGCGCAGTTTGTTCGTCATGTTGGAATCGCAAAAATCATAGTTGTATCCGTCGCCAGCCACACCCTTGGCGTGCGCCGTATCTGGTTTACAGTAGTTCTCCATTCCCAGTTTAAACCCGCGATCCAGCTCTGCCGAATTGATATCGGTCTCGGCACGTTCACACTGTTTGAGGCGATCGTCCTCCTCAAGCCGTTGTCCACGCATGGCCACATCGTGCGCATGCTGAAACCAATTTACTTTTTCGCACCCTTTGCGCGTGAAATAATTCGAACAGGAAGTAGAGGTTAAAAATAAAAGCGGACTTAAAATAAGAAAAATTCTACGAAACATAATATATGCTCCTCATAACGTTCTTAGAGTGACTGTGCACTAATAGGGAAACGTTTAGCATCGTCGAAGTCAAGGCGCGACCGAGGATTGCGCGCAGGCGTACGACTGTACGCCGCACAGGCGGCGCGGCCGAGCAACGAAGACTTCGGCGATGCGGAGCGGTTCCTTACTTAGGATTGCCCACATATATGTAGGCAATCCCAAAGGAAAGCCTACGGTACGTCATGCTTGAATATGCGCCCGTTTTAAGAGCACGCGATACAAATTCCTCACCAGATGGAAAGGTTTTCGCGGATGAATTGAGGTAGGAATACGCTGCGGGGTTTCCTGATATAAGCCCACCAAGCTTGGGTAAAATGGTATTGGAGTAGAAATTGTACGCAGGGCCGAAGAGGGGCGCTTTGACTTGGCCAAATTCCATGATCATGACCTTATTGCGAGTCACGCGAGCAAGCTCGGAGAGAGCCTTATCGAGATTCTCCACATTGCGAATGCCAAAGGAAATACTGCTGATATCAAATGATTTATCGGCATACTGCAGTTGGGTCACGTCGGCGGTTTCGAATTTTATATCGAGGTTTTTCTTTTTTGCTTTATCGGGACCGAACGCCAGAATATCCGCACAAAAATCGGTGGCCGTGACGCAACCAGAGGTTCCTACTTTTTCTTTAAATAGCAGGGCGAGGTCACCAGTACCCGTGGCGCAATCGAGAACTTTATCGCCGGGCTTGGCACCACTTAAAGAAACCACTTTTTGTTTCCACAAATGGTGAATGCCAAAAGATAAAACGGAGTTGGCTTTATCGTAGCTCGGCGCAATTTCAGAGAACATTTGCTTTATCGTGGCTGCTTGTGGCTCTTTATACATGGGTCACCAATGTTTTCCCGGCAGCTTCTACAAACGGTTTGATCTGCGCCATTAATGTTTTAAAGTTATCAAAGTTGAGAGCCTGGAAGCCATCGGAGAGGGCTTGGTCCGGTCGGGGATGCACTTCTACCATAATGCCATCTGCACCTGCAGCCACGGCTGCGCACGCCATAGGTGTGATCAGATCGCGTGCCCCAGTGCCGTGTGAAGGATCAACAATCACAGGGTAGGGGGAGTTCAGCTTTAAATATGCGACAGATGCCAGGTCGAGCGTGTTGCGCATTTTTGTTTCGAAAGTGCGAATGCCGCGTTCACATAAAAGGATGTTGCTGTTTCCGCCATTGATAATGTACTTGGCGGCATTCAACCACTCGTCGAGAAGCGCTGAGAATCCGCGTTTGAGAAGCACGGGTTTATTCAAAGCGCCCAATTCTTTTAAGAGTTCATAGTTGTACATATTGCGGCTTCCCACTTGGAAACCATCGACGTATTGATCGAAAGCGGCGATCTGGCGAGGGTCAGTCACCTCCGAAATCAGCGGCATCGCCATTTTATTTTTGATTTCGCTCACCCACGATAGTGCTTCGGCACCCACGCCTTGAAAACTATTGGGATTTGTACGCATTTTATAAATACCGCCGCGAAGAATACTGGCGCCATGTTCTTTCACAAAGCCTGCGGTTTCCTCGAATTGGGCGGGAGATTCAATGGAACAAGGGCCGGCGATCACATAAAACTTTTTGGGTTCCAGAGAGAGTCTACCGATCGAGAATTTGGGTGCTTTTGCGTCCGATTGCATAGTGCACTAGTTTCTAGCAGAAAATTAAGAGCTTGTAAGTGTTTAATTGGCGTCTAGACCGCGCTGATAATTCGATGTGTCATTGGCGAACATCCGCACTCGCAGTATGAAGAGGCATGACAACGGCCAACCCCATAAATTTCTCCGCCTGGATTGAACGGGGTGCCGTATATGGTTTTAAAGATCATCTGCACGTTTTCTGGGGAGATGCTGCGCAGTCCAACGCACCTACAGGCTATCCGTCGATTTACTCCAACGATTTCTTTCTGAACCACTCTCAGCCGTGGACTCGGTATTCTCATCACGCTCACGTACCACCGCAAATTTTAGAGACATCTCCGCCGCAAAATTTGCAGTGGGAAGCGCCCAACTACTCGCAGTTTGTAGAGCATTTCGAATTGGCACAAAAAGGTTTTCGCGACGGCTCACTTAAAAAAATTGTTCTGGCCACCGAGACACGCGCACCACGCACTTACGCTCCACACGTATTCCTAAAAAAGGCTCTCGGTGAAATACCCGCCAATACACATCTCTATGGGCAATGGTCAGAGGGCGCAGGGTTTATCGGTTTTACGCCAGAAGTGCTCTTCCAACGCAAAGGCAAACATGTTGAGACTATGGCGCTCGCGGGCACTAGTGCACTCGAAAGTGCGAGTGATGTTCTCAGTTCTGCAAAGAACAGAGAGGAGCATCAATGGGTGATCGACGATATCCAAGATGTCCTCCAAACATTTGGCACTGTGCACGTCGCACCCACAACCACGCTGGATCTTTCCACTCTGTCTCATCTCTGCACCCCCATCACTGCCGACCTCGATTCCAATTTGGATGTCTCTGCACTGGTAAGGGCGCTTCATCCCACGCCCGCACTCGGAGCTTCACCACGTGCACAAATATCCCGTCTTAATCAGTGGCGCAAAGGGTATGGATTTTTTGGTGCACCTTTTGGAGTTGCCGAGAGCGCAGATTCTTTCACCGCACTTGTTGGTATTCGCCAGTTGGCTTGGGACGAAGATTATTATTACATTCGCTGTGGATGTGGAGTAGTTAAAGGCAGCGATGTCGAGGAAGAGTGGCAAGAGCTGCTTTTAAAAATTCGCTCGGTGAAAGAACGCTTTGGATGGATGGAAGAGTGAACAATATATTGCGCGCACAACAGATTTTGCAGTGGTGCGAAAGCCTTGGGGTTTCGGACATCTGTATATGCCCCGGTGGTCGCAATGCGCCGTTTGTGGTTGCGCTTGAGGGCACCAACTCTTTTCGCGTGACATCTGCGTTTGATGAGCGCGCGGCGGGCTTTTTTGCTTTTGGTAGATCATACTCTCAGCAGAGACCAGCAGTAGTTATCACCACATCGGGAACGGCGGCTGCGGAACTGCTCCCGAGCGTGGTAGAGGCGCACTATACCGGCACACCTTTGATACTCATTACTGCAGACCGCCCGCAACACCTACGCGGCACCGGTTCACCGCAAGTCATTGATCAGCTAAATATTTTTGGCGGCTATGTGGAAAAGTGTGTGGATTTGAATTGGAACGAATCCTGGGTGAGTCCCAGTTGGAATCAGCAAAAACCATTGCATATAAATATCTCTTTTGAGGAGCCGCTGATCGACGGCGCGATAGCGCCTTGGGAGACTTTGTCGCGCCCAAGCAAAACTCGTGCACCATCAGTGTCTAAAAAAGAATTTCTGAACGCGGTAGATTCTCTCTGTCAAAATCCGGGTGTGCCACTCCTGATTGTCGGTCCATTGCATACGAGTGAGGTGGCTGCGGTTCACACTCTTTGCAAGACGTGGCCGGGCGTTCAATACATCGAGGCGGCGTCGGGCTTGCGCGAATCGAACGTGCCGGGCCAACTGCGTTCAGGGGAAAAGTATGTGTCCAAGATGCTCCGGCAAAACAGGTGGAGTGGTGTGTTGCGCATCGGAGGTGTACCCACACTCAAGCTGTGGCGCGAGTTGGAAAACTCAAATGTGCCTGTGGTTTCGCTTTCCTCGCGGCCGTTTGCGGGCTTGGCGCGTGGCGAACTTTTCCATGCCGATCTTTCACAACTGGCTGTTGGCCCTTTCGATGTGGTCGTGGACGAATCTTTGCGGGAACAACTTCTTTTAGACGACGGTGCAATTTTCGAAGATCAGCTCACTCTACTCAAAAAATATCCTGAGAGTGAGCCGGCATGGGTGCATCGATTGTCCCAGCAAATGGCGCCGGAGGAGCGAGTCTATATCGGTAATAGTCTTCCTATTCGCCAGTGGGATGTCTTTGCCAGTTATCACTCCACCCGACACACGGGTGTGAACCGCGGAGCCAACGGCATCGATGGGCAGATTGCCTCTGCGATTGGAATGGCCACTCTTGATGACAATCTGTCGATCATTGTCGGTGATTTGACGGCACTTTATGACGCCACTGGATTGTGGTTTAAAGACCAAGTCCAATCTCTGCGCCTGTTTGTGATCAACAACAACGGGGGCCGCATTTTCGAACGTCTTTTTAATAAAAAATCTTTTTACAATTCCCACCAGGTTCACTTTGAGGGATTGGCTACAATGTGGGGTATTCCCTATATGTCTTTGAAATCCACTGAGCCAATTGGCGCTACGGGAGTATTTGAGATTGTGCCGGATGCGGATCAGACCGAAAAGTTTTGGAGCGACCATGACAAACTCTTCCGCTGATTTGGTGTTGGTCCACGGCTTTCTCGGATTGCCCACCGACTGGAACGCCGTCGTGATGCACTGGCGAGAGCACTTTAATGGGGAAATTCATCTCATCAATCTTTGGGAGGTGAGTGATGGCGCGAGCACTTTGGATTCACTGGCTCTCCATATAGAAAAACACGTCACGAACACTTCAGTAGTGGTGGGATACTCCTTGGGTGGACGTATACTCCTTCATCTTTCTGCCGCAGCCGTGGCGCGCGCGAAAGCGCTTATTCTAATTTCGAGTCATTTTGGCTTAGAATCGGACCAAGAAAAAGTGGAGCGCCTTCAGGTCGATAACCGTTGGGCCGAGAGGTTTATGAGCGACATGTGGGAAGACATTATGGCCGATTGGGAGGCCCAACCCGTATTTGCCAACGATTCTTCGCGCATCTTGCGCCTCGAAAAAAACTACTCGCGTCAACACTTGGCGGATGTGGTTGTGGGGTGTTCGCTGGGAATTCAAAGCGCAAAGCTCATGGAGCGCACATTGCCTGTGAATAAACTTTTATTCCTTTACGGAAGTGACGACCCTAAGTACTCAGTATTTGTAAAAAAATGGAAAACTCAGCGCCCGCAATTACAAACACAAAGTGTTCCTGGCGGACACTTTCCACTTGTAAACTCTGCACACGCGATCACCCAGACCATCAGTACATTTTACAGAAATTTGATGAAATCGTAACAATCTGATCAGTAAAACTGATGAGTTGAGTTGGATTCAAATAATTTCAAATGGGGCGCACATGGGCGTATAACCAAAACATAAACGAATTTAAATTTTAAACTTTTGGGAGAATCCATGAAAACAGTCATCGCCATCTTTACAGCCCTTCTTGTAACAACCACAGCCAACGCCGGAACCCGCGAAAACATTATGTTTAGCCCTATCGCGGCCGAAATCGTTTCTGTAACAGCACTCTGTCCAGCAAACGCTATGTGCATCACAGATGGCACAGTGATCACTTTGAGTTTTCAACCTTCAAGTGCCTGCTCCGAGATCACGATGGAATACGCAGTGGACGAAAAATCCAATGTTGTTGATGTGACTGCGGTAGAAAAGATCGATACCAAGATGACATGCATTGCGGTGGTGCCTGGAGCAACTGTTGAAACTCTTTCATTGCCAATGGTATTCCCCCCTATGACTTTGAACTTCGTTGGTACGGACGTATCTTATGAGATCCTTCCAGAAGACGTAAACCACAACTAAAGCTACCTGAGGAGCTGCTCGACCCATCTCCTCTTGAACCTACTTCAGACGCGTATTTCTCAGAAATACGCGTTTTTTTGTTTCTGCGGGGCGCATAGCTGCCCAAAGTAGCTCATAGAATATACAACCTCATCGAACCCTAACGTGGAGGTCGCGGTGACAGAAAATTGGATCAAAATAAAAGAGTATGAAGACATCCTTTTTGAAAAAACAGAAGACGGCGTCTGTAAGGTCACAATCAATCGCCCCGAAGTCCACAATGCCTTTCGCCCAAAAACGACGATTGAACTCAAAGAAGCTTTTGATATCGCGCGCGACGATTCCAGCATCGGTGTGATCATCCTTACTGGCGCAGGAGGCAAAGCCTTTTGTTCCGGTGGCGATCAAAAAGTGCGCGGCGAAGGTGGGTATGTGGGAAGCGACGGCGTCCCGCGCCTGAACATTCTCGATCTGCAAAAACAAATTCGCAGTATGCCAAAGCCCGTGGTGGCGATGGTCGCAGGCTATGCGATAGGCGGCGGGCATGTACTCCACGTGGTGTGTGATCTTACGATCGCAGCCGACAATGCGATTTTTGGTCAGACGGGCCCCAAGGTAGGTTCGTTCGATGGCGGCTTGGGTAGCAGTTACCTCTCGCGCATCATCGGCCAAAAGAAAGCCCGCGAGATTTGGTTCCTGTGTCGTCAGTACAATGCGGATCAAGCTATGGAGATGGGTTTAGTCAATACCGTGGTTCCCCTTGCCGAGTTGGAAATGGAAACCATGAAATGGTGCCGCGAAATGTTGGCACTTTCACCAATGGCGTTACGCTTTTTGAAGGCAGCGATGAACGCCGATTGCGATGGCCAGATCGGGCTTCTCGATTTTGCCGGCAATGCGACGCTACTCTATTATCTCTCTGAAGAAGGCACCGAAGGCAAAAATGCTTACATTGAAAAGCGCAAACCTGATTTCTCTAAATTTCCGCGATATCCGTAAGGAGTTTGCGTGAACGCCTATCTGTTATCGTTTCGGCCAAAAACTCTGATTGCCGCAGTGGTACCGATTGTGGCGGCAGCGTTCCTGGCATTGGCAGAGCAGGATCATCTTAAATACTCCTTGGTATTTGCGGCATTGGTGTGTGCGCTAGCGATTCAAATAGCGACAAATCTTTTTAACGATCTCATCGACTTTAAAAAAGGCGCAGATGATGAAATGCGTATTGGTCCAAAGCGCGTCACACAATCGGGACTGCTTTCGCCACGCCAAGTGTTCGCCACCGCCCTGTTCTTTGTGCTCGTTGCAGTGGCTGCCGGTGTACCGCTCTTGATGGTGGGGGGCTGGCCTTTCGCTGTTATAGGGGCGCTTTCGTTATTCTTGGCCTATGGCTACACGGGTGGGCCTGTGCCGTTGGCCTATCTCGGTATAGGCGATATCTTTGTGATTGCGTTCTTCGGATTGGTCGCGGTGAGTGGCAGTTATTATTTATTTACCGGCGATGTGACTGTGTCGTCGTTGGTTCTCGGTGTTCAGATCGGTTTTTTGGCCACCGTTCTCCTGGCTATAAATAATCTGCGTGATAGCGTCACAGATATCAAGGTTGGCAAGAAAACTCTGGCGGTGAGGTTTGGTGACACGTTTGCCAAAGCCGAAATTTCCGTTTTAATCGCAAGCACATTTGCACTCACGTTATATTGGTGGATCAAATACCAAAAAGCGTGGTTCACTCTTGTCTTTTTGGCAGCTCCATTGGGATTTATCATTGTGCGTGAAGTGTGGACACATACGGATAAGGCCACGCTCAATCGCCTGCTTGGCCTTTCGGCGTTATTGATGATGTTGTTTTCCGTTTTGCACTGCCTGGCTTTGCTGTTATGAAAATTTGGTACTCTCCTTATAAACTCACACCCATCGCTGCGCTGAATCGCTTCAAAAAAAACACACGCGCGGGATTTTTAATTAAAATTCAAACGCGGTCCATCGAGGCTGGCTATGCCGATTGTCATCCGCTGCTTGAGTTTGGGGATCCAAACATAAACACGCTCTTGCGCCAGTATTCCCAGTCGCCACTGCTCGAGAGATCCATTCAGCTTGCGCGCATCGACGGCCGTGCCCGCGAAGACAAAAAGAGTTTGTTCTCGCGCCAAAAAATAAAATCCCATTACACTTGTGCGGACATCCACTCGTTGAACGCCAAAACTATCGATCAGATACGCAGGCGGGGATTCACGACGATAAAAATCAAAGTCGGCGCGGCTCCTGAGAGAGAAGCGTTGTATCTCAACACAACAGTTCGGAATCCATCACTGAGATGGCGCTTCGATGCGAATGGTGCCGGTGGCGACAGGTTTTTATCCCATCTCGACGATGTGCATCTGGCGAACACCGAGTTCATCGAAGATCCGCTTCCCTTTCGCGAAGAGCAATGGACCGCTCTCGAAAATAAATACAACGTTCAGTGTGCATTTGATCGGCCACTCAGCGCGGGCGGCAATCGCAATTATAAAGGCATTCGTGTGATTAAACCCGCTCGAGAGAAAACCCGTTTTCGTCGACGAGATATCATCACCAACTCCATGGACCATCCCGTTGGACAGAGCTTTGCATTTTGGGCGGCTCAGGTCGCTGTGGCAAGGTGGGGCGAACAGCCTGTGGACTTTGGTTTGATGACCTCCCATTTGTTTCGCAGCAACGAATTCTTTAATCAGATCGCATCACCCGATTGCTATTTTCGTCCGAGTGAAGGTTATGGAGTGGGATTCGATCACCTTCTAAAGAGGCAAAAGTGGATAGCTCTCTAAGTATCTTCACGGACAATGGCATTCATGTGATGGTCAATCCGCACTGGGAAACCTCTGTGCAGGAACGGGTGTGGAGCGGTGTTCTCAAGATTTCTCCCGCGAACCATATTTGGGTGGCCAGCTCTGGCACTGAAAACTATAAACCCGGCGCGATAAAGATGGTGGGTTTATCAAAAGAGGCCTTTCTCTTCGCAGCGCGCTCGGTGTGCGACACACTTAAAATTTCGGCGCACGACATTTATCACAACGTACTGCCCAATTACCACGTTGGTGGTCTTTCCATACTCGCTCGCTGCGTGGTGAGCGGTGCGCGCTATGTTTCACCTCAAGTTCCTGCTAAATGGAACGCGCGCGAGGCGCAGGCGCTATGGACACAGGAAAAAATCACCCTCACATCACTCGTGCCGACTCAAGTTTTTGATCTGGTCAAAGAAAGAATTGTCGCGCCGGCATCCTTGCGGATTGTTTTTGTTGGTGGCGGGGCTCTCTCCGAGGAGCTCTGGGCTCAAGCGCGCGAGCTCGGTTGGAATCTCCTGCCCACTTACGGAATGACAGAGACCTGTGCCATGATGGCCCACTGCGAACGCGGCAACGAGTTCACAGTGTTTCCGCACATCGACGCCTGTCGCACCAATAGTGATGGACGCCTCGAGATCCTTTCAGCGAGCTTATTGAGCGCTTACGCCTTTGTAACCGCAACCGGTTCCGTGGAACTGGTAGACCCCAAGCACGATGGTTGGTTCAGTTCGGGAGATCGTGCCGTGGTGCGCGGTCGCACGCTCATTTTGGAAGGGCGCGAGAGTGAACTCGTAAAAATTAAAGGCGAAACCGTGTCGCTTTTAGAAACAACGATGAATCTGGAGAATTTCCTACTGCAGAACGGCACGCCTCACCGAGTGGCGGTGGTGAGCGAACCGGAGGTTCGCGATGGGCATCGTCTGTGCCTGGTTGTGGAAGGAAAATTGGACGACGCTTTGCTCGCGCAGTTTTATGCTTCGCAATTGCCGATAGTGCGTTTTGCGCGGGTGATTTCCCTCGAGAAACTGCCGCTGACTCCACTCGGGAAGATCGATATCACAGCGGTTCGTGGCCTTCTTGGCACATAAGTTTAACTTATTGGTAAATGTTACAATGAATAATTTTTCTTAATCATGTAACGGCGTTATAGTAGCTCCATATTACAAGGGAGAATCTTATGAAATCACTTATCGCTTTAACTCTCACACTTATTTCGCTCAATGTTTCCGCTGCACAAGTGCTGGACGGAAAATACAATCTATCTACAGACACCATCGAATTGAACGTTGTTTATCAGGGCGGCTGCAAAGAACATGTTTTTGAAGTGCGCGTCGAAATGTGCAACCGCGTGGTGCCCGCCAGCTGCGAGGCGCGCCTCATCGATCACACCGAAGGCGACGTGTGCAGAGGAATTGTGCAAAAGACAATTTCGATCCCCGCAGAAAACGTAGTGGGCTCCTACGACATCGATAAAATGCTCATTAAGGGCGACAATGAGTCTTCTGCTCTCATCGACTTTATGTAAGTTCTTGCCTTAGCCTACGAGCTGAACCATCATAATAAAACCAATGATGAAACTTCAGCTCGTTGTTCGATTTAATGGTTATGCTATAGATGATATAGATCTTGTACCTGGTGAATATACACTCGGTCGAAATTCTGAATCCGCCATTACCATCAATCATCCCTCTATCCATCGCGTTCACGGAAAAATTGTTCACAAAAATGATCAATGGATCTACGAAGATCAAACAACTGGTGCGATCCATGCCATAAACGATTACGCTCCAGTGCGCCTTTCCGACTCTATTGAGCTTGCAACAATGGCTTACGCCGCCTCTGAAACTACGGGCGATGTACATACTTACAAGACACTTCGTCGCACAAAAAAAGAAAAAATTCTTTTTGGTTCGTTAGTCACTGCGGGAGTGCTTGCGTTGTCGTTATTTGGCTATCTTCTCATTCGCGCTCAGGGGCGTCACTCGGATCCCAATGTGCTATTGTCGCAAGTGCGGTCCAAAGTAGTCGAATTTGAAAAGATAAAAAGTGAATCGGCCATCGAGGATTTTATTCAATTCGGTGGCTTCGATGCCAAGGATTTTCGTGAGAATATTGGTTATTGCACCGGCTTTCTAGTAGCACCCAATGTGGTTCTCACGGCGAGCCATTGTCTGTGGGGCAATGATTTTCTGGATCTTCAAACAGATTTTGAGCTGCGCGCGTTCGACAATAAAAAATTTAAACCGGTGCGCGTGCTCGGTTTTGATTCCGTACGCGATTATCTTTTTTTGGAAATGAAGGGCATGGAATCCTATGGGCATTTGGATTTTGCTGATTCCTATAAAATTGGGCAAACCGTTTACACCTTAGGGAATGCACATGGGCAGGGGATCGCCATTCGCGAAGGTATCATGGCCAACGAGACAGAGGATGTGAACGATCCCACTATTAAGTACATTCGATTTTCGGCGGGGGCGAGCCCTGGAAATAGTGGTGGTCCGCTTTTAGATATGGATGGCCGTATCGTGGCATTGGTTTTTGCGGCCACGGGCGCCGAGAACTACAACCTGGGAACGTCGGTTTATGATGTCAAAAAAGGTTTCGACCGTTTTGTAAAATCGAAAACGCCGAAAGAGATAAAAGTTATCGCGCGCAAACTTTTCCAATTTAATCCGCATGGTTTTCTAAGTAAGCAGGTGTTGCCGTATCTGGCGGATTACAATGATTACCCGGAACTGCTACAAAAAGTTTTAAAATTAGAGTTTGTCTTTAAAACTCCCATTGAGTTTGGGGCGGTATCAGAGAACATTCTTGGCGAGGTGTTTAGTAAGTCGGAAGCTGTGGTGGTGGAGATCGAGAACGAACTGCTTAAAAAGAATGAAATAATTCTCGATTGGAAGTCATTTGCAATTCCCACATTCCCGGCAATTCATCCTTCGCAATTTGATTCCAGCCAAAACAGTTTTTACAAAATCAAGGATCGCTACTACATGAAGGTCGCGGGTTTCCTTGATAGTCCGAGTAAGAAAGAATTTAAGCAGTACGCTGAACAGTTCCGTAAAGAAAACAAGTTCGATTTTCAAGCTTATGGTATGAATACCGAACTCGTAATCAATGCTGTGGGACCAATTCTCTACGAACCCAAAGACACCGCAAAAACACGTCAGTTTTTAGAGGAGCTGTCTCAGGGCTCGCTGTATTCCCAATTTCTGTTCGATGCCAAGATCACAGATGAAAATCTCTTGGAGAGATTTCTAAAAAATTATTTGAGTACCGACGGTGTTCTCACTAGCACCTATTCTGCGTTCATTAAGCCGCAGTCTTACAAACAGTTTTTCATTAAAGATATCAAAAAGAAACCTGATGTGACGGACGTGACTGATGGCAATCAGCGTGAGTGGAAAAGGTTTCATTTTTTACTGTTCGAGAATCTTCACTTTTACATTTACTGTATGAACCTGCCTGAGGGTGCAACGTGTGTGGCCCGCATACTGCCGATCGACAATGATTTTCGTCTTAACACGATCGAAGGTCATTTTCGTGAACATATTCTTGGCCACTTTCTGGAGAATCCTTACTTTTGGCAACCCACAGCTGTGGCCGAATTCAAACAGACGCCCAACGGTAAGAATATGCCGTCGATGAGAGGGTTTGAATTTAATGCCGAAGAATCAGACTTCCAATTTGATATTCCCTATTTTTCGCTGCGGTTTGGTTTGCCGAAACGTATGCAGAGTGTACGCTTGCAAACCGGAATATACCGGGACGAGAAAAATGGGCCCACGTGGACGGGCTATGGAGCAGAGTGGATTCAATCCGGGGCAAGCCCCGAACTCTGCGGTGTGGGTTTAGAGCCCAAAGGCACTCAATCGGTGTATATTCTTAACTTAGAGCGAGACCTGCAAAAGAAACTCCGCCTTAAAGAAGATAAAGATATTAAAAAGGAAGACATACCGAAAATTTGGACCGAGGATGTAAAAACAAAGAATGGTGTGGATATTACTGTCTTTGGGTATTGCGCGCCCATTCGTGATAATCCTATTGAAATTGGTTATTATTTTGTGGATATGAAAAAAGCCCGACCTTACAAGCCGGTCTTTAAAAAATAAGTTTTGGAAAATGATTCTTAGGAACTAATTGTTGTTATGAAAACCTTATTTCGAAATATAAAATTTCTATTTTTAACTGCAACACTAGGAGTGCTCTCGGGATGTGAGTCTTCCGGAGATGGCACCCAGGTGGATGCGCCGAACATCGATATTGTTTGCTCAACATCGAAGTGCACTTCAGGCCTTCCCAGTAAGGATGCGTATGTAGTGCTTTCGCTTTCAGGTTGCGCCCCTGACCAAATTGGTTTTGATACGATCGCCTCAGGTACCACCCAATTGCTCTGCACTGGCGGCTCTTGCCGTGGCACTGTTACCAATGTTACTCCCGATACTATCAGCGCGCGCAGTTATTACGTTTGTGGTTGGGTCGATGTAAACGATGATAGTTTGCAAAACTCTGCGGATGCGTTTGCTGAAGACAATACCTATATTTCTGGATCACCATTATCACTAACTAGCTGGAGTGTGACTTATAGCTTTTCTAGACAACGCCATCCGCAGCGGTAAAAATATGTACCATTCCAGTGCGCTGGTGATGGATTTTTTTGCCAAAGGGCTCTATCTTAAAAAAACCAACAAGGATCCCCTCGTGTGGCGGCGTAAAGCTATTCAGCTTACCCATACACAGTCCTCAGGTTTTCTAAAGAAAATCAATTTTGACGTGGAAAAAATCTACTCGCGCCCTGATTTGTTCGCCAATGGAAAGACCTATTTTATGGTGTGTAACCATATGTCTTACCTGGATCTATTGTTTTTAGGATCTGGAGAGCCGACAGTGTTTGTGACCTCTGTGGAATTGCGAGATTCACCGTTTCTTGGGGATATCGCCAAATACGGAGGGGCTTATTTTGTGGAGCGTCGTGATCGTTCAAAAATTCCTGGTGAGATTAAGGATCTTGCCAATCTCATGCGCGAGAAATTTAATGTGTTTGTTTTTCCTGAGGCGACGAGTACTCACGGCATGCATATTATTCCTTTTAAGCGCGCCATGTTCTCAGCAGCTATCGAGGCGGGAGTCGATGTTCTGCCGATCTGCTTGCGCTATGAAGCTGTAGATGGAGAGCCTTTTGATGAGCACAATAAAGACCGCATTTGCTGGTATGGTTCAATGGCGTTTGCTCCACACTTTGCTCAGGCTATGAGTTTAAAGTCGCTGAAGGTGACGGTCACTTATTTGGATCCTATTTCCACCAAGCAATTTCCTGATCGGCAAGTGTTGGCCGATGCAGCTTATAATCAGATCACTAAACATTATTTTGCCAATCGTCCACCCCATTTTAAACCCTGGCCATTGCCAGAAAAAAAGAGCTCCCAAGGAGTTACCCCATGAGAATTCTATCCGCCGTCCTTCTCACGCTTACAGTAGTTGCGTGCACTCACCCGACAACGCCAATTCCTGAGACCAAACCGCGCGTTGTGAGCACCGATGAGCGCACACGAAAAACCCACATGGAATTGAGCTATAGGGATCTATCCACGCTTATGACGACAGTGATGTTTACGATGGACGGTGATCCCCTAGGGTGCCCTGTGAAGCCCGATCAATTGGCGCCGCTCTCACAATCGCTGAAAGCTCTTCTCGATGAGCGCTATGCAGCTGATAAAGTCATGTACGATAAGCTCGCAAAAAAGCAGCGGGCCGGGTTTTTCCCGACGGATTGTAAAAAAGAGTGCAACTGTGGAGCGTACAATTCCTTTGCTGACTATTTGGTTCAAGAGGGAGCAAAGTTCAGTGCCGCAGAGAAAAAAGCCACCGATAAAATTGCTAAAGATCTCGAGGAATCGTCAAAAAATCCGCACGCCTGCCTCCAAGCCGAGCAGCCGTGGGTCTGTGATAGCAAAACTTTCCTTACAGACATCGTACAATAATCACTCCTATAGTCTAGGTCCTCGGATCTGGGCTACTCTTGCACCACATACATTAATAGACTGGGTGGCGTAGGAGGATTTATGAAAAAAACTATTGGTTTGGTGCTATCTGCGCTTTTCTTTTTAAGTGCGTGCACTTCGGGTTCTAAAAATACATCTGTAGCGAACAACGGTGTTGTGTCGCGCGCACCTTCATCGATTGAAGACTTCGAAGTCTCAGACGATCCAGCTGTTGTAAAAGACATGCGTTCCATCACAGCCGCTTTTTCTTTAAGTGGTAGCTCTGCGTACAAAAAAGCGGAGGCCGACATTAAAAGAAGAATGAGCCAGATACTCAAGCGTTCATCCGCCGCCGCGGCATTGATGAATGACTTTGATAAAGAACTGGAAACCTATTTTGATGCCAATGGAAATTTAATTGCCGGCAAAACATTCGACCTGCAAGCCAGTAAAACCTATTCCAAGTTGCAACACACGCGCGATTTGGTGGAATCGGTAGAGCACCATTTGATTTCTGTTTATGCTCATCTTTGGAAACTCTATATAAGCCCAGCAAAAGCGGGCGTACCCTCACATCGTGCGACACGCGTGCAAGGCCGGGCCAAGGATATGCTTGCCGTGGTTCATTCCGAAGTGAGCTCCTACCTGAGCGATGTGCGTGTTATCGGTTTGATTCGCTTAAAACCACAAATCGAAGAGCTGTCGCTCTCCATGGCAAATGACATTCGTTCCGGCGATAAGTCTTTTGCGGACCTTGCGGCGCTTCTCGCGAAACTGGACGCAAGTGAAAACGCTATTTCTGCAGTTACTTATACAGAATTTATCGATTTGATGAAAAGTGTGAAGGATCCTGACTACGACCGTGAGATGAAAACCCGCGAACCTCAATCAAATGTTGTGGTAGAAGGGTTTAAGAACACCACAGGTTCCGATTTTGGTGCTAATAAATGGGTTCTCACTTTCGACGACGGTCCCCATAAAGACAACACACTCTATATTGCAAAACTTCTCAAAGATGAGGGCGTAAAGGGCGATTTCTTTTGGCTGTCTAAGCTCGTGAAGACCTACCCATCCATCGCCAAGTCCATCTATGACGACGGTTTTGGAATTGCCAGTCACTCTATAGATCACTCCAACCTTCCAAAGCTCTCTGCTGCGAAGATCAAAGATCAGGTTTCTGGAAGCCGCGACGTGATCGAAAAGCAACTTCACGACAAAGGCGCCACAGGTTATCGCATGAAGGATTTCCGTTGCCCCTATGGTGCGTGCTGGGCTCCTAAATCAAAAGCCGTACAGCAAGCCATCAAAGATGCAGGTCTTCGTCATGTTTACTGGACAGTGGACACCATGGATTGGCAGGACAAAAACACTCAATCTGTTCTCGCGCGCACACTCAAGCAGATGAAAGCCGCCGGTCGCGGAGTGATCTTGTTTCACGACATCCACCCGGTTGCAGGCAACGTTCTTCCGCTTTTATTCAAAGACAAGTACGTTAAAGACAACAACATTCAATTTCTCGGCCTTTAATCCGAAAGGTGCCAGGCATCTTTTAGTCTAGCGGTGAGTCATGTCCGATTCAGCCTGGTTTGTGCCAGGCTTTTCTTTTTTACCATTTTCCATATTTTCTTCATGTGCATTTTGAGCGGACGGCCATCCTTGGCCTACGCCACCGTCGCCGTTGGCGATCGCGTCCCGCTCGGTGGAGCCCGCTCAAAAAACACATGAAGAAAATATGGAAAATGGCGAAAAAGAAAAGCGACTTCATACTGTGGGAGCGTCGCTGCGCTCGCTGGAGACTTTAGATTTGTTGGGGAGTTGAGAACGAGAAATAAAAAAGGGCACCAGGTTTTTGGAGCCCTTTTGGATTTTTGGTAATTTTTTTTCAACGAGAAATTTTTTCGACCAAATACCCCTATATTTGCTTCGCTGGATGAGATGGGTTTGGAATTATTGTGATTTGTTTTTTGCGCGGGCTCCGCCGAGCGGGACGCGATCGCCAACGGCGACGGTGGCGCAGGCCAAGGACGGCCGTCCGCGCGAAAAGCAAATCACAATAATTCCAAACTCATCTCATCCAGCGCCCCAAACCAGAGACGCAAAAATTTAGATGTCTATGCCGAAAAGAATTTTAGCGTAGGTGCTATTGAGATCGATATCAGCGAAACCTGGGTTTTCAACTTTGGCGAACATCTTACCTACTTCAGCACCGATGCTGAAGATGCCGAGATTTACGCCGCCTTCAAGCCCAATGGTGAAGTTCAATTTTTCATCGAAGTCAGAGGCAGTACCGGCTGGATAGTCGATTTCAAAATCATTGCTAATCCCTACAGTGCCAATCACTCCAAAATACCCGATAAAATCAATGATACGATAATTCACCAAACCCGCGATGCGTGTCCACTCCGCTTCACCGGTGCCAAAATCAAAGTTGATTTTTTCGTAGCGTACGCCAAGGCCTAGATCGGTGAGCATAGGCGGCTCAAAAATCACGTCGAGATTGTAACCCATAGAATCGTCCAACTGTTGGCCACCGTAAGTGTCTTCATCAAACATATTTTTGCCAGCACCAGCGCGGATCTCAAGGAGAGCGTGGCTCGAGAGCGGGATTAAAAAGAGAAGGGCGGTAATAAAAAACTTTTTCATAAAAAACCTTTCAATTAAGAGGTTGATCCGTTGTCGTGCTGAATAGTCTTATAAATTTCTGTGCTAGTGACAAGCTCCATACAATCAAAATGAGGACATTTCTCATAGAGGCACGAAAAATGGCCGGGACAATCGACCTTTGGCGTTAATGTCTGTGCGTTTTTACCTTTTGGCCCCCATCGTTTTGCTGTCTGAACCTGAACGGGGCTATAGATGCCAATGACCGGAGTGCCTAGAGATGCCGCAAGATGCAATACGCCCGTACTTGGTGCGACCAAGTGACCCGCCCGTGCGAGCACGTGTATCAACTGATCGACGTTGAGTTTTTCGTTCATCCAAATCACGTTGCGCATATTTCCAAGCGCATTTTTGATAGGTTCGATATACGGTCGGTCGGCTGCGGTTCCGGTGATGACTACCGATTGATGGGAGGCTATTTGGCCAATGAACTCCACGTATTTTGTTGGCGACCAATTGCGAGCGGAGCCGGCCATACCTGGATGGACGACCACATACGATTCCGGTAATCCACTCACTTCAACGCCACTTTTCTCGCGCAGTCGTAGATAAGGGTACTCAACGGGTTCGGATTGGCGAAACCCTTCGTGAATGAGCTGATGATTGTACTCAAGCTCGTTGAACTTCGCTTCACTGCGCTTTTGTCGAACACCGCGGTTGAGAAAAACATAGGAATGCCACTTGCTGAGCACACCAATGCGCAGCCGCACCCCATAAATAAAAAATGCAAAGTTCACCCACCACGGCGCCTGAAAAGAAACCGTGACGTCGGGGTTAACTCTTTTGAGTATGGACCACAGTTCACGCCAACTTTCCATAGAGAATTGCTTTGAAAGTTCGCAGTGCTTTCGTTGCGGTATTGCTCGGTCGGGAACGAAACCCATGTTTTTTGCCACTATCCATGTGCAGTCGTAGGAAGCCAATGCAGGTTGTTGATCCGCAGGTAAGGTAAGAACTAAATCGCCAATCTTGTCGAGGCGTACTAGCAGCGCTTTATGTGCCATATATTTGGTTTAGAATTCCTTAATTCGGTCGATGAGGCAAGGCCGGAGTCGTCATCACGGGATCGGAGTTGGTCGCACCACATTCAGAATCAGTTTTAAGGCGAGGGGAATGAGCGCCAGTGAAAGAAGTGAGAGGAGTACGCGCGCGGAAAGAATGTCGGAAAAATGTTCGATGGTGGCTAGCTGTGTGCCGGCGTTGACGTAAATGAGCTTGCTGGGAATCATGCCGACCAGGCTGACCCAAAAAAACAACTGTGTGCGGATATTGGTGAGCCCCATCACGATATTAACAATAAAGAAGGGTACAACTGGAGTCGTGCGTAGTGTGAATAAGTAAAAGGCTCCATGTTTCTTCATTCCTGCATTAAATCTTTTCAGGTAATGGGAAAAACGCGCTTGAACCATGTCGTGGAAAATCCAGCGCGACATTAAAAAAGAGAGAGTGGCCCCAAGTGTACTGGCAATGCAAACGATGATCGCTCCGGTGATGAGTCCGAACACAGCTCCTCCCAGAACGGAGAGAAATATCACGGTGGGCAGAGAAAGCGCTGTTGTAACGATATAGAGGGTGCTAAACGCCACGATGACTTGAATTGGGTGATTGGCGTAGAGCTCTTGGAGGAAAGAGTGTTGGGATTTAATAAACTGGAGATCCATTAGATGGTGCAAATCGAAAAAGAAAAACGCGGAGATTGTTAACAGAAGTAGGAAAATGCCAATCCAACGTTTTTTCATGACTGGTATTGGAGCATCAAAAATGAGAATTGTCGACGACAATCAAGGCACTACAAGTTTGCAGTGCCTGTAATCAGGAGTATTAGTGAATCGTCTTTTTTTCCACATGCGTAGTTACGCTGGCACGATAGTCGTCTTCGTGCTCCATCTCGAATGCATTTTCTAAAGATGCAAGCGAGCGAATAAACGCAGTCTTCGCCTTAGATATTGCGCTGAAGATGTCTTCTCCCGTTGTCTCTGTGGCGACCTCGCCACCATCGTGCTGATACTGCATTTTGACGACAAATTCGCCAGATTCCGTAAGCGCCATCTTTATGGCAACCGGGTCATCACCAATGTAAGGCTGTATATCGTTGAGCTGCTGGTAGATATATGCCTTTAATTCGGCCTCATTGATGTTGAGCTTACCAAGATTCATTGCAAACATAAGCCCTCCTCTGTGTTTAGGTGAAAGCTCCGTCAGCCGTTGCTGTAGCGGATTAAGAGTCTTTCCCCACCTCTAATTCTAACATAAAGTTGGGCGCTAAACCTACTATGTCAAGGTCTCGTTCTGGGTGCTGGTGATATACGCGTTTTAGCTGCGAAAATACGAAGGGTGTGTTGGAATGATACGACTCGGGCCGCACTTTTTCGAGACGGTTGACGCACTTTCAATTCTTCCTTAAAACCAACTTATGCAAACTATTACGGATCCTAATAGCAAGTCGACGATCAACCTTCATGAGAGTTGGAAAAAGGTTCTCCAAGAGGAGTTCGGCAAACCGTATATGGATGAATTGCGCACATTTCTGAAACAGCAAATCCAGGAGCGCAAGGTAATCTATCCTAAGCCCAGAGAATTTTTTGCGGCGTTCAATGCAACTCCTTTCGATAAAGTGAGAGTTGTTATTTTAGGGCAGGATCCTTATCATGGTCCCGGGCAAGCGCATGGGCTTAGTTTTTCCGTTCAACCGGGTGTGCGACCTCCGCCGTCGTTGCTCAACATATACAAAGAGCTCAAGTCTGATTTAGGTATCACTCCTGCGAAGCACGGGTATCTAAAAAGCTGGGCCGAACAAGGCGTGCTTCTCTTGAACAGTGTGCTGTCGGTGGAGGCCAACCAACCCGCTTCGCACAAAAATCGCGGGTGGGAAAAATTCACGGATCGAGTGATTCATGTCCTCAACGATTCTCCAACACCCATTGTGTTTTTTTTGTGGGGCGCCTATGCGCAGAAAAAAGGTGCGTTTATTGATCGCGATAAACACTTGGTTTTGGAAAGTGTGCATCCGTCTCCGCTTTCTGCCTCTCGCGGTTTTTTTGGCACAAAGCAATTTTCGAAAGCGAACACGTTTCTGATTAAGAATAAATTGAGCCCTATCCATTGGGAGCTTCCTGAACATGCGCAATAATTTTAAAAGCGAAGTTGTACTCCAGGAACGCTTAGACCTGAGTTTTGCCGACCACGAGAACGACTTATTGATTTTAGATCGGGCATTGGTGGAGTCTTTCCAGTCGGTCTGTGAGGCCTGGAAACATATTTACATTGTAGATGCCGGTGAGAAACTCAAGGACCTAAAACTGGCGATCGAACATATCGAAGAAATATGCGCGGCGTGGGGGAATACGGCCCATCGTGCCTCGCGCATTGTGGTTGCTGGTGGCGGCTCGCTCGGTGACTTCGGCGGATTCGTCGCCTCGGTGCTCAAGCGTGGAGTGGGGCTGGTGCATATACCTACCACATGGCTTGCCGCCATTGACTCGGCCCATGGTGGAAAGACAGCGCTCAACGTGGGAGGGATAAAAAACCAGATAGGAACATTTTATCCCGCTGACAAAGTGTATATTTTTAAAGATGTGTTGTTTGCACTTCCCCATGAAAGGGTTGTAGATGGTTTTGGTGAAGCGCTGAAAACGTTTTTACTTTGGGAGCCTCATTTTGTGGGCGAGCTGTTCAAAGCGCCTCGTCAGGACTTGCGCGATCTCATGTGGAAGCACCTGCCGGCTATGATTCAAACAAAATATGACGTGGTTCTTAAGGATCCCTACGAAGAAAGCGGCGTTCGCAAAAAATTGAATCTCGGCCATACCTTTGGCCATGCCCTCGAGGCCGTCACCCATCAGCCCCACGGACTTTGTGTGCTCCAGGGGTTGATATTCACTTTGCGCTGGAGTAGCTTTAAACAGTTCTTGTATACTGAATTGCTGGCTGATGTTATCGCATTTGTTAAGAGGCAAGGTGTCGCCATATGGGACGAGCAGGGTTCACATTATAAGTTTTCAGCCAGGGAGCTGGAGAGTTTACTACTCGCCGATAAAAAAGCGACTGGCGGCCGTGAGATCGATTTTGTTTTTTTAAAAAATGCGGGGGCCGACTGGCGGGAAAAAGTATCCGTGGATGCCATAGTAAATGAGGCGCGAAGACAGGGATGGCTAAAGGATTAGTACGATGAGATTTACGTTTCGCGGAGAAATATCTAGCTCGAAGTCGATTTATAATCGGGCCTTGATCATACAGTCCTTTTCCGAACATGTTCAAATTCGGGGTATCACACAAAGTGACGATGTCGTGTATCTACAGAATGCATTGCGTGCATTTAAGGCTGGAGAAACATCTTTTTTCTGCGGCGATGGTGGCACGACCTTTCGCTTTTTAGCCGTGCGAGTTTCTCGACAGCCTGGAAACTATCAACTGCGCGGGACTGAACAATTATTTCGTCGGCCAATGAAGGAGCTCTTCAATTTTTTCGACCAAATGGGAGTTACATATTCGCTCAACGGCACCTCACTTTCCATTGCAAGTGAGGGCTGGGCGGCTCGGCGCGAGATTCAGTGCACATCCACGCAGTCGAGCCAATTTTTGTCGTCAATCGCACTCAGCAGTTGGGGTCTCGCAGAGGACTTGCGTATCACAATGCCGCGACAGTTGCCTTCGCGAGGTTATTTGGACATGACTCTCAGAGTGATCGAAGACTGTGGCGGAAAGGGAAGAGTTCAAGAGGCGTCGTCCACCGCCGATCCCGTTTTAGTGGTAAAAGCCACGCAGAAACCAATGGCCACCACTTTGGTCATAGAACAGGACATGAGTTCCCTGTTTGCATTAGCAGCATGCGCAATTGTTGACGGCGAGATCGAAATAAAAAATTTACCAGTGCAGAGCATCCAGCCCGACTCTATATTTTTTGATTTTTTTAGGCGTATGAAAATACAATATGAGCGCACTGGAAAAATGTTTTATATAAAAAAACAGGATAACTATCGTGGTTTGGACGTTGATATTTCGAACTCACCGGATCTATTTCCTGTGCTAGCGGTGTTGTGCGCGCGCGCTCAAGATTTTTCTACAATTACGGGTCTGGACAATTTGCAGTTCAAAGAGTCGGATCGTCTCGAGAACGTCTTAGACTTGTTAAGGCGCATTGGCAGACGTGTCGACGTTGTTGAAAACGGGGTAATGATCCATGGACGCACCAGCGCGTTTTCCGGCAGCGGTAATTTCGATCCTAAAGGCGACCACCGCATGGCGATGGCGGCTGAACTTGCTAACCTTGGCGGCGCGCAACTAAATATCACCGACAAAAGTGTCACTAATAAAAGTTTTCCGGAGTTCTGGGAGATCGTCGAGGGGCAGATGCTATGATCTATGCTCTTATCGGACATCGCGGCGTGGGAAAAACGTCTCTACTCAAAAGAATTCAAAAATATCGTCCCGACGCTTACGTGTTTTGTCTCGATGAGCGTATCGAGGAGCTACATGGTCCCATTCGCCTGTTGTTTCGTGATAAAGGCGAGGAGGGCTTCCGAAAAATCGAGCACGATGTGTTTGTACAAATGATGAGTCGTGTGGAGAACGAACGGGAAGATGTGTTTATTTCTGTAGGTGCGGGATTCTCGGAAGAACTCCCCAAGAACGTGCGCAAAATCTGGATTCGACGCGAAGTTGATTTGGGAAAGCACGTTTTTTTAAATCGGCCCTCTCTCAATCCGAATCCGACGCTACTTGCGATGCCTAAAGATATTTTTACTAAACGCGACCAAAACTATGCGCGCCTTGCCGACGAAGAACTGATGCTTCCCGAGGGGGAATACTCATTTTTGCCGGAAGAGAAAAAGTTTTTTACAAAAACCATAAAAAATATCGGCGGCGTACTCACATTGCTTCCTTGGCAACTGGACAAAAACCACTTCGAAAGTTGGATTGCCGACCGTGACGGTTGGGGTCTGCAGGCGTTTGAAATGCGTAATGATTTACTCACGACCGAACAGATTCGCCGCATTTTGCAATTGAATCTGCGCACACCGCTGTTGTTTTCATTTCGCCAAATTCGAAATTTGGACGTAGAACTTCAGTTGGCCCTTAAATGTTCATTGATCGACTGGGATATGACATTGGTGGATGCTCCTGCCATTGTCCGCGAACGTTGTTTTTACTCCTATCATTCCGATGAAACGACTTTTGCGGCGGATCTCAAAAAGATGAGGGCCACTCGAGAAGCGGTAAAATGGTCACCTCTGATCACAAGTTGGATGCATTTGGAACTGGGGCATGAGTGGGTGATGGAGTCACCGCAGACGCGCGCGTTTTTGCCGCGCTCCTCCGACGGGCGCTGGAGTTGGTATCGACGACTGATGAAAACAAAAATGCTGATTAATTTTTTGCGCGAAGGTAAAGGCTCAGCAGCCGATCAGCCGTCGCTTGTGGATTGGATGTCAATGGATGAGCATTACCAGGAGCAGTCGGCACTGTTGGGCGCGCCGGTACGCCACAGCTGGAGCCCGGTATATCATCGCGGTTTTTTTAATGATCTCGGAATGAATATTTTTGCAATTCATCTTCATGGCGAAAATGCCAACCAGCGTACAGTGGATTTTTTATTTCGCTTGGGGTTTCGTGCCTTTGCGGTCACGAGTCCGTTGAAAACGTGGGCAGCTCAATTGGTAGAAGCCGATCAGGGTATAAACACCTTAGTGTGGTCTAAGCGCAAAAAAACATGGCGAGGACACAGCACCGATATGGTAGGCTTCGAAAGTCAGCTGGCGAAAGCGGCGATCAACATGAAAACACTTCAAGTGGCTATATGGGGGTCGGGCTCCATGGCCGATAGCATTCGCGAAAAATACCCACAATCCATCGTTTTTAGTGCGCGCTCCGGAGAGCCAGTGACGCCGGCCCCAGAAGGTTGGATGCCGCAAGTTCTGGTGTGGGCCTCTGGCGATTTGGGAGAAGAAATTCTCACTGTAAAATATCCCCAGTGGCGGCCTATTTGGTTTGTCGATCTGAATTATCGCCAGGACTCTCCTGCGATATCGTTTGCCCATAGGTGGGGAGCGCGATATGTGTCCGGAGCAGATATGTTTTATGGCCAGGCCCATGAGCAGCAAAAACATTGGAAAGAGGAGCTCAAGCGGTGAGCGATGCCAACAGTTTTGGAAATTATTTTCGCTGGACGACTTTTGGCGAAAGCCATGGCGCAGCCATCGGCGTGGTGATTGATGGCTGCCCAGCAGGGGTGCTATGGGATCATGATCTTTTGGTCACACAAATGAATCGCCGCCGCCCTGGCCAACAGGACTCTGCAACTAAAGAGGTTCTCGTCACCGATCGCAATGAAGCCGATGATGTTGAGGTAGTGTCTGGCGTTTTTGATGGACGCACCCTAGGAACTCCCATTGCGTGTGTGATTCGTAACAAAAATCAGCGATCTCATGATTACGACTCCATCAAGGCAAACCCACGCGTAGGACACGCGGACGATGTATGGCTTGAGAAATTTGGTCATGCAGATCACCGTGGTGGTGGGCGCGCCAGCGCCCGGGAAACAGCCGCCCGCGTGATAGCCGGCACGGTGGGACGCATGTTTTTGCGTTCACTCTATCCCGAGATGATCGTTCGGTCTTTTGTATCTCAAATTGGTGAAATGAAGATGAATGAATCCGATCTTAAAAAATGGCAGTCTGAGTGGAAAGATGAAGCTGTTATCGAATCCTATGTGGCTCGTTTTCCCACGCAGGCCCCGGTTGCCGACACCCTCCGTGAAGCGAAACAGACGGGCGATAGCTACGGCGGCGTTATTGAAACATGGATTGCAGGTTGCCCGCAAGGCTTGGGCGAACCGGTGTTTGAAAAGCTCAAATCTAAATTGGCTTATGGTATGATGAGCATCGGTGCAACCTGTAGTTTTGAGATCGGAGGGGGGAAGGATTTGGTTTCGCAAAAAGGTTCGTCTCTTCACACATCAAAGACTTCAAAAAGCTACGGTGGCATTCGCGGTGGGATTTCCACTGGCGACGAAGTTATTTTTGGCGTGGGTTTTAAACCCACTTCTACGATCGGTGAAATGGCCAAAGCGGGTCGCCATGATCCCTGCGTACTGCCGCGAGCAGTGCCGATCATAGAAAGTATGGCGTGGGCGGTGCTTGCCGATCTGGAGTTGGCTCGTCGAGGCAATAAGATCTAACTGGCGAAGGCTTGTCAAAAAAGTCTTATTTGAGAAGTCCTATTTCGCGCAGTCTCTGCTTTAAAAAATCCTCTGCAAGTATATCCGTATATTTAGCGCCTGCCCCTTTGCATGATGGTAGGCAGGTGAGCATTGCTTCTGGATTGGGGTGCATAAAGTACGGCATAGAGTATCGACTGCTCTTTGCATCTGGAGGATTCACCACGCGATGAGTGGTGGAGGGAATCACATCGTTGGTAATGCGCGAGAGCATATCTCCGGAATCAACAATGATAGCATTTTTGGAAGATTCCACTGGCATCCAGTTTCCATTTCGATCTTTGAGTTCGAGACCTGACGCCGAGGCCGAAACCAAAAGCGTAATGAGATTGATATCCTCGTGAGCGGCAGCGCGAATCGAACGCGGATCGCGATCTGGCGGTAATGGCGGGTAGTGGAGCAAACGCAATATGGAATTTCCGTCTTTGGTCATAGTGCGGAAATAATTTTTATCCAAATCGAGGGGCATGGTCAGTGCTTCGAGCAGAATATCGCCGCTCAATTCCAGAGCTGCGTACATTTGCGAGAACACCTCGCCAAACTCAGGGACTTCTTTGGGCCAAATATTTTTTGGATAGAGAGATTCGTATTTATGGCCCGCCGGCAAATTGCGTCCTACATGCCAGAACTCTTTGAGGTCGCCGACAGGGCTATCTTTTGCGTGTTCAGTTCCAAACGGTGTATAACCCCGCTGAAAACCATTTTCGCGCAGAGAATATTGTTCTTTGATGTCACGTGGGAGCTGAAAGAACTCTTCGCTCAGCGCATACGCCTTGTTGAGAAGTTCCACCGAAATAGGGTGGTCGATGAGATTGATAAACCCTAAATCCTTAAGGCCGCTGAAAAGATCATCGATGAACTTATTTTTATCGTTGTTCGTGCCCTGGGAATAGGCTGCTAGGCTCAGCTCTAAAACTTTTTTGCTCATCTTATGCTTATACTCTGTGCACTGGTCTTTTCCCACTTTTGACACTAAACGTTAATTAGCTCCGTGGACTCTCTAATTTCGCTCCCCTATCCTTGGGGCATGGCGCACACTCTGATCCCACTCCCAATTCCTTATTGCTCGGCGGACTTCGATGTTTACACGCTTCGGGTTGATAGCATGGCCCTCAAAGGCAACCCCTTGGGAGATAGTCCTGTGCGCGCCAACTATGTCCTTAAGCCCCGCGCTGCGGGGAACTTTCCGGTGATCTTTCATCTCTCTGGGTATTTCGGCAATGGCTACCAATCCTTTAACTTTAATACTTTGCAAGAGAATTTCCCGGAGACGATCGGCCGCGAGACTGCGGAAAAAAATATTCCACTCGCACATCATGTCTTTGTGGATGCAATGACAGCATTTGGTGGCTCGCAGTTCATTAATAGCAGAGCCTGTGGCAATTACGCGGACTACGTGCAATCAGAAATAGTAAAAGCCGTCGACGAGTTATTACCTACACGTGCAGACCGTCAGTACCGCTGCCTATTGGGTGCATCGAGCGGTGGCTATGGCGCTCTCTATCACGTGGCGCAAAGCAATTCACCATTTGGTGTGTCTGCAGCGATTGCGCCCGATAGCCTATTTGAGATTTCCCTCCTCGCAGATTATTACAAGGCCAGTGAAGTATTGAAGGATATTCCAGACGTTAAAAGCTTGCAGAAAAAATTAAAAGATCCCAAGTTTCGTGACTCTAAAATGTTTTTCCCAGTCCTTAATGCCGTAGCAATGGCTATGTGCTATAGTGAAACCAGTAACGACACCATCAACTATCCCATTGATCTCAACACTGGGTTCATCAACGCGGAAGAATTCGCCACCTGGAAAAAGAAAGATCCCATCGAATTTCTCGAAGAAAATATCGTGAATTTAAATACCGCATGTTTGTATTTGGACGTGGGTCGATTTGATGAGTATAGCTTGCAGTTTGGTGCGCGCCGAATTCACGAATTATTGAAGCGTCACAAAATTGATCACCACTACACAGAATTTGACGGAGGTCACTTTAAGAGCACGCCACGCAAGATCGAAGCATTGCGCTGGCTAAAGCAGGTGTGGAAAGAAATTGTCGTATAAAAAGTTCAGACAGCATCCACCGACGCTGTCTGAAGCATTTAAGAATTATTCGCCGCGAACAACAAGGCAAACTGTAGAATAAACGCCGAGAATCGAAGTTCCTTCGAAATCCACAGTGGCCACTTTAGTGATGCCGCCCTTTTTCTTAGCAGCGTCGATACTGGTATTCCCCATCGCCACTAAACCAAGAATGTTGGTACCGCAGCTTTTACCGGCTTTAGATGTGCCAATGTTTTCGAATTCAACATTAGTGTAGTCTTTTACGTTTGTATAGAATAGGCCCATGCCCATACGGCTGCCAACGCTGGCGCAATTGACAAGAGCAAGAGTGGATAAAATAAGTGCGATACGAATGATCATGGATAAACCCCCTGAGTTGTTGTACCCACAATTAATCCAGATACAAAACCCACCGTCAAGTGATTCAACACTATTATTTAAACGACGGACACATTAAATTCCGCCGGCGGCACCCTCTCCGCGAGCATCAAAGGCGCCACTCAAAACTTTACGTGAGGGATCGCGCTGAACACCGTTCACCTTCGCGGGCCATGACGTTTCTATTTTGTGTCCCAACTTTTCTAGTCCGCTACGTGTATCTGGGGACATAAAACTATCGGTATAAATCATGTCGGGTTGAAATTGGTGATGCACTCGGGGAGTCTGAATGGCGCGATCCAAGTCCAGCTTGTTGTTAAGTACACGGTACCAAGTCTGAAAAACGCTACTAATTATGCGCGGTCCCCCCTGTGCTCCCAGTGCTAAGACCGTCTCACCGTTTTTCGTAATGATAGTTGGACTCATCGAACTCAACGGTCTTTTTCCGGGCGCTACCAAATTCCCTGTCCCCTGAATCAATCCATACATGTTGGGCGCCTCGAGATTTGTGGTAAAGTCGTCCATCTCGTTGTTAAGCGCAATTCCGTATTTCGCCGAAGTGACTCCAGAGCCATAGTAACCATTGAGTGTAATTGTCATCACTATCGCATTTCCGGCACGATCCATCACGGTAAAGTTGGTGGTCTCGTTGTGCTCGCCGCTGATCTTTTTTTCATTCAGAGGCTTTAATGAAATACGTTTCCTGAGGCTCAACTCTTTTGACAGCGGTGAAAGATAGGACTTGGACAACAAATGAAACGACGGATTTTTATGAAAGTCGGGATCACCCAGCGTGGAGCGCCCGCGGTACGCGATCTTCATTATTTCTGCCAAAAAGTGATAGTCACTCGTTCCAAAGGGAATGGTTTTTTTGGAAAGTGGATTTTTGAGCAGTTCGATGAGTGCGCTAGTGACCACTCCACTGCTCGAGGGCGGTGGCATCATGTAAATAGTGTGATCGTTGAATTGGGCCTCCATCGGCTTGAGCCAGCGCACATTATAGTTGGCAAAATCCTTTTCACTGAGAGCGCCGCCCATGCTGTTCACACTTTCGATGATGTCTTTTGCGACGGCGCCTTGGTAAAATCCTTTAGCGCCTTTGTCGCGAAGTTCCTTGAGCGCCTGAGCCAATTGCGGTTGCCGGAGCACGTCGCCGGGGTTGAGGTAAGAATTGTCCTTGGCAAAATATTTCTTTCCAGAGCGATTAAAATTTTTGAATTCCATTTTGGTGATGCGCGCCCATTCGCCGCTCACCGGGAACCCGTCCTCAGCCAAGCGGATGGCGTCGTCAAAGAGGGTCTTCCATTTTAGTTTCCCATATTTTTCGTGTATGGCCCATAGCCCGGCGGGTATTCCGGGAACGGCAACGGCAAAAGGGCCGTTGACAGACGCATCTTTACCTAAATTTTTATAATAATCGGCGTGTGTCGCTTGAGGTGCGGTTTCACGAAAGTCCACGGCATGATGGTTGCCATTTATGCGAATCATGGCAAAACCGCCGCCACCTAGTGAGGCGTAGTAGGGGAGGGTTACAGAGAGCACCAGCTCGATGCCCACAGCCACATCGATAACATTTCCACCAGCGCCAGCTATTTTACGAGCTGTATCCACCGCATGTCGCGACGGTACCGCCACCATGAGATTTTGAGTGTCCTCGGTGAGCGCGAAGCACTGGGGTGTGGTGTTTAAAACCGCCAAAAACAAGGTGATCGAGACAATCCAAGAACTCATGGTTTTCCTTTCCTGTGGAGGACGAGCCTAATCTGGGATGGGGCGAGAATAGATTACAAATGTGCAGAAAAACTAGCAACTTGTTGATGTCTTTTTATAAATTTGGTACTTCGCATTTATGGAATTGAACCTGGTACGTCGACTGGAAAACAGAAAGTTCATCAATCCCTATATCCAGAAGATGGGCGATTATGACCAGTGGGTTCTTACCGAGCCGCGTGCGAAATCGTTACCATCGCAGTGGTCGTCCCAGGTCTTTCAAAACCAAAATCCCTTGCATGTGGAAATCGGTACTGGAAACGGTACTCACTTTGCCCATTACGCCCAATCTAATCCTGACGTCTCTTTGGTTGGTTTTGAGATTAAATTTAAAACACTTGTGCAAAGTATTTCCCGCACGCGCAGTCACGACTGTGTCAATGCGCGTATGGTTCTTGGCTCGGTCAAACTGCTTACGGAGTACTTTGCTCCTAACGAAGTTGAAAAAATTATTATTCACTTTCCAGATCCATGGCCCAAGAAACGGCAGCAGAAGAATCGGCTGATATCCACGGATTTTTTAAACTCCGCCCATACGGTTTTAAAGCCGGGCGGGGTGCTCGAGTTTAAGACCGATCACCATGAGTATTTTTTAACCGCCACATCGCGGATTCGCCAATCACCGTTCACTCTATTGGGCTACACCGAAGACCTACACCGGTCGGTGTGGGCACAGGCGAATTTTAAAACACAGTTTGAAAGTTTGTTTCTCAACAAACGTCAGCGGATCTGCTACTTTTCATTGCGAAAAAATGACGCATGACGGGTTTAGAGAGTTTGATTTTTCAGCAGTTAAGGCGTGGAGATTGGACTGAAGTTGAGACAAATTTGCAGATTTCTACACAATTGGTTTTTTGCTTAAAAACTAGCCTTTGCTGTACTAGATTGGAACCAGATTTCATTCTAAATACATTTCGAAAATAAAAATTATTTCACGGATAAACGTGAATTGGATGAGCTATGCCCGAAACAAAAACCGCGACGGATTCCTCTCAAACTCGATTTTTAGGCCTATCGGGTCTAATGATTGCTGTTCTCACCATGGGTGCAGTGCTGCTGTATAGCAGCTTTAGCACACTTCAAGAGGAAAACGACTATGCCAATCGCCGTGGTGAGATGCTTACCCTTCTCGAAAACCTTAAATTGAACATTGCCAGAATGGATGCGCAGATCCTGAGTTATCGATTGGCGGAACGCCAGGAGTTCCTCGATTATTACAGTGAGCAGTTGGGCGCCACTCGAGGCAATATTTCCAAACTCGACAATCTTACCGTGGGCGACGTGTATGTTCGAGAGTTCATTCCACCATTGAAGACTGCTGTGGATAAAAAAATCGAAGCTCTGGATCAACTCGTTATTAAGATGAAGTCTCGCGACAAAGACACTCGGGATTGGAATGTCCTCATCGCCGAAAGCCGGCAAACGCTCAAAGTAGTTGAGACGCTATTGGCTGAACTCACCAGATACACGCAGGAGCGCTACAACATCCGGGTGCAAAATTCTCAGTACTACACTATTCTGTTTTACCTCATCCTGGTAATCACATCGGTAACGAGTTTGGGAGCGGTCGGTTACAGTTTGCTACAGTTTCGTAACAACCAGCTGCGCATTCAACGAGAGATCGCTGAGCGGGCCCGAGTGGCCGCCATGGAAAAGCATTCGGCAGATTTGGGTAAAATTATCTCGGGCGATCTGATGCTCAATGAGGCCGGCGATGCGATCTTAGAATATTTGATCGAGCATTTCGATATTTTGGCCGCGAAGCTCTATATTCGTAACTACGGAAAGCTCGAAGCTCTATCGGCCAAGGGAACTCATCTGGACACAAACAAAATTGTTGTCGGAGAGAGTCTTATTACATCGGCGATCAATCGCCTTCGGCTTCATCAGCTGACCGAAGTCCCAACGGACTATTGGAAGATCGAATCGGCGCTGGGCGAAGCGGCTCCTAAGGCCCTGATCTTCTTTCCTCTGCAGTTCCAGGGACACATGTTGGGAATTATCGAAATGGCCTCCTTCCGCCCTCTGCCCGAGGAGGAACTCAAAATACTTGAGAGTGTCCACGAAGTGATTGGCATTGGCATCAGTGCTGCCCAATCGCGAACTCGCGTCCAGCACCTTCTTGAGGAAACCCAACAGCAGGCCGAAGAGTTGCAAACTCAGCAGGAAGAACTCAAAACTAACAACGAAGAGCTGGAGCAGCAAACGCGGGCTCTCGAAACTCAGCAGCAGGCGATGCATATTAAAAATTCGGAGTTGGAGCAAATGCATTTGCAGCTTAAAGAAAAGGCCACAGATCTGCAGAGAATTAGCCAATACAAATCCGAGTTTCTGGCCAACATGTCCCACGAATTGAGAACTCCGCTCAATGGTCTTTTGATATTGTCGTCGCTTCTTACCGAAAACAAAGAGCGCAATCTCTCCGAGCAGCAACTCGAATTCGTAGGGTCGATCCACCGCGCTGGGAATGACCTGCTCACGCTCATTAATGACATCTTGGATCTCTCCAAGATCGAAGCAAAAAAGCTCACCATGCGACCGGAAAAGTTCGCCATACAGGAGTTCATTCAACAAGTAAAAAAGAGCTTTGAACCCCAGATGATGACCTCCCACTTAGATTGGAAAATGGAGTTTAAATCAGACGTTAAAGATTTTGATCTGTTCACCGATCGTCAGCGTCTCGAGCAGATTCTGCGAAACTTTATCTCAAACGCCATCAAGTTCACCGAAAAGGGGACGATCACATTTGCCGTCGAAAAAGTTTCCGACACCGATATCAAGTTGGCGGTGCGAGATACGGGAATCGGTATTTCCGTAGAAAAACAAAAACTAATTTTCGATGCTTTTGAACAAGAGGATACATCTATCAGTCGCCGTTACGGTGGTACGGGACTTGGACTCACTATCTCGAAAGAACTCGCCGGCCTTCTCGGTGGTACCATCGATCTCAAGAGCGAAAAAGACAAAGGCAGTGAATTCAGTGTCACTGTGCCCACAGATCTTCCCAAGCAGAAGGCGGCATCCAATTCAGATAAAGCGCCCTCAGGTGGATCGGCGGTTCCAGCGCAGCAGGTGAGCTATGCACCGCCGATGTCCGATCGCAAGACCACCGTGGATGAACTCGCGGATATCAACAATAAAGTGAAGGCAATAATTGCCAAAATTCCCAAAGATGCAAAAACACTTCTCATCGTTGAGGATGATCAGCAGTTCCGTAAAGCTGTTGTGATGACTGCTAAGGAATATGGATTTCATGCGCTGGAAGCGGGCGATGGGGAGTTGGCTCTGGCCATTCTCCAGGCGTTCACTCCGGGAGCGATTTTACTCGACATCAAAATCCCGGGGATTAGTGGCCTGGGGCTTCTTGAGATGATCAAGCAGATGCCCCATCTGAGACATGTGCCGGTCCATATGATTTCGGGCTTGGACCATCAACTCAGTGCTCTAAAGATGGGTGCATTGGGCTATCTCACAAAGCCCGTCACTATGGAAAAAGTGAGTTCGGCTTTAGAACGTATTGAGCATTTAATCTCCGATAAATTGCGCCGTGTGCTTCTCATCGAAGACGACCGCAATCAGCGTATGGCTATAACTGAACTGATTGCGGGCGATGATGTGGAAGTGGTTTCTGTGGGAACAGGCGTACAAGCTATAGATCAGATTCAACAGAAGATTTTCGACTGCATAATCGTTGACCTCAATCTGCCCGATACTTCAGGACTGGAGTTGCTCGAGCAGTTAAATGCGATGAGTGTGGCACTCCCACCGGTTGTGATATATACGGCCAAAGATCTGACCATTGAAGAAGAAACGCATTTAAAAAAATTCACCGAGAGCATTATCGTAAAGGGAGCGCGATCGCCAGAGCGCCTGCTCGACGAGGTGAACCTGTTTCTTCATCGTATTGAATCTATGCTGCCGGAGGAAAAGCGCATGATGCTGCAAAACCTCCGCTCGCAAGATTTTATCTTTAAAGACAAGACGGTATTGCTTGTCGATGATGATCTTCGCAACGTGTTTGCGCTCACCAATGCTTTGGAAACTCGGGGAATGAACGTACAAATCGCCAAGAACGGGCGCGAAGCGGTTGAGGCTGTACAAAATAACTCGGCAATCGATCTGGTCTTGATGGACATCATGATGCCGATTATGGACGGCTACGAGGCGATGGAACGAATACGTTCGATGAGCGATAGGCGTTATAAGGATTTACCGATCATCGCGCTTACGGCCAAGGCGATGAAAGAGGATCATGAAAAGTGCATAAGCTCCGGCGCCAATGATTATTTACCAAAGCCGATCAATCTCACAAATTTGTTTTCCGTGCTTAAAGTGTGGTTGCCAGGAAAGGATTTTTTATAAATGGTTCGTGTCGATCCGGTGGAACGCCATTTATTTTTAGAGGGAATTCTACTCAAATACGGGTATGATTTTCGGCAGTATTCGTCGGCCGCACTCGATCGCCGTCTCTCGGCAGTGTTGCGGGAGAACAATCAGTCCTCATTGCTTCCGGTGCTTAGAAACTTGTTAGATTCCGAAGATAATTTTCGGAAAATTCTTCCGTCGCTCACCATCAACACGACAGAATTTTTTCGCGATCCCGAATTTTTCTTGGCTCTTAAAGAGCAAGTATTTTCAGTGATGGCCACCTATCCGAGTATAAATATTTGGATCGCCGGTTCAAGCACGGGAGAGGAGGCCGTGAGCATGGCCATTCTTCTCATGGAGGCGAATCTCTATCACAAAACGACTTTGTATGTGAGTGACATCAACCCGTTGGTGCTGGCTTCGGCGCAAAAAGCCATTTACAGTCCCCAGGGAATTCAGCAGTTTATTAAGAACTATAACAAAGTTTCTCAGGTGGCGAGTCCATCGGACTACTACACGGCCGAGTATGGGTTCGTAAAATTTAATCCAGATGTTTTAAAACAAATGATATTTCTCGAACACAATTTGGCCATGGACGATATCATCGCAGACATGCATCTTATTTTGTGCCGCAACGTTTTGATTTATTTTAATCGTTCGCTTCAGGATCGCGCATTTGAATTGTTTACGCGGAGTTTGGTTTATAAGGGATTTTTGGGGATTGGTAGTAAAGAATCCTTGCGCCTTTCGAGTGTGTATCAGCACTACGATGTGGTGAATTCAAAAAATAACATCTATCAAGTAAAGACAAACTTTTCTGGAAAGATGAGAGCGCAATGACAAGGGTAATAGTTATTGGCACATCGGCTGGTGGGATTTCTGCTTTGCAGAACCTCTTTAAGAATCTGACGGCTCCTTTGAAAGTGCCGATCGTCGTTGTGCTCCACCTTCATAAAGAGACACAAATGAATTTGGAGATGGTGTTTGGGCAGCATTACAAAGGTCCACTCCACGAAGTTCATGATAAGACTGAGCTTCATCCTGGCGCGATTTATTTTGCTCCACCGGATTATCATGTATTGTTCGAAGACAAAAGTACCATGGCTTTAACCCAGGATTCACCGGTACATTACTCAAGACCCTCAATTGACGTGACATTTGAGTCCGCAGCCCACATCTTTGAAAATGAGGCGTGCGGAGTTTTGATGACCGGCGCCAGTGGCGATGGGGCTCTTGGGCTAAAGGCTATAAAGGCCGCTCGTGGCCGCACATACGTACAAAGCCCCCAGGAGGCCGAGGCGCCAACGATGCCTATGGCCGCTTTGGATTTGTTTAAACCAGATGGTGTGCTCAATATCGTAGAGATAGCAAAAGCACTTTCTGTATTTGAGGATAAGCATGAAGTCTCTGAAAAGTAAAATATTGATCGTCGACGATCATAAAGAGAATATTCTGGCTCTATCTAAGTTGATTGAATCCAACGATTATGAAATCTATACGGCGCTCAACGCTCAGGAAGCGTTGGATATTCTTACCTACCACGATTTTTCACTGGCATTACTCGATGTTCAGATGCCCGAAATCGATGGCTTCGAATTGGCGCGACTTATTCGTGGGGTCAAACGTCATAAAAACTTACCGATTATTTTTGTAACCGCTCAGCAACAGGATCAGTTTGTTTTATTCGAAGGTTATGAGGCCGGTGCGGTCGATTTATTATTTAAGCCACTCGTTCCTACCATTGTGCGTTCAAAGGTCCGCGTGTTTGTGGAGCTCGACAAACAAAAGCGCCTCCTCGAATCGCAGGTTCAGGAGCTCGATCAATTGCGCCGCCAAGCGGATGCAGCCAACGTTGCGAAAAGTCAGTTTCTCGCTAATATGTCACACGAAATTCGCACTCCGTTAGCGGCGGTAATGGGCTTTGCGGAGATGATCGCCAGTGACAAGTTTCATGAGAGTGAGCGCGTCGAAATGATCAACATGATCAAAAAAAACGGCGACCTCTTGCTCCGCCTTATTGACGATATCTTGGATATAGCTCGTATAGAAACCTCCAAGGTGGACATCGATGCTGCACCTCTGGCGTTTGCACCGTTGATCAACGAAGTGCGCGCCACTCTAATACCCAAGGCCGAAGAAAAGGGAATCGGACTCAGGTTCGAAATCAGTCCCGTGTGCGATAGGAACTATCAATCCGATCCCACGCGTATAAAACAAGTGTTACTGAATATTATTGGCAACGCCATAAAGTTCACACAACAGGGCGATGTTGTAGTGAACATCGATTGTAAAAAAGACGAACTCGATCCCACTCGAGACGTGGTCCGAGTTATGGTGCAAGACGCTGGAATTGGTATTTCGCCGGAACATCAGCTCAAGTTATTTGCCGCATTCACACAAGCCGACACGTCCACGCGACGCCAGTTTGGAGGCTCAGGCCTTGGTTTGATGATTTCAAAGAGTTTGGCTCAGGCCATGGACGGAGACGTGCGCCTCGTGCGTTCGAGCCCCGAAGCGGGCAGTCTGTTTGAGATCACTTTACGTCTGCGGCGTACACAAGACGTGGGCACCACCCAGGCTCCGGCTCCACCGGTTCCGGTAAGCGCCAAGAACGGCCCCACATTCAAGGGCAAAAAGATTCTTATCGTTGATGATTATCCCGAGAATTTAGTGATTATACAGCTCTATCTGCGAGCCACACAGGCGGAGCTCACACTGGTGCAAAGCGGTACTGAGGCGTTGCAAGTGATCCAGGACAGCAAAGCGATGTTTGACCTGATCTTAATGGATATTCAAATGCCAAAAATGGATGGGCACACGACCACTCGGACGATTCGCGCTTTTGATCGCGAAACGCCCATCATTGCGGTCACCGCCCATGCGTCTGTACCGGAGCGCGAGAAATGTTTGGCCTCCGGATGTAACTTCGTACTCACGAAGCCTCTCAACCGTGAGAAGCTGTTACGCTGTTTGGGCGATTACCTCGGCGAAGGCAAACCGCAAGATCTACAAAATTAATTACTGTACCTGAATGCAATTCAATCCATATTCTGCAGGTGTGGTGGCCATCGCAAATTGAGATCCCCAGCGCACCCAGTGAATGACTCCACTCAAATTTGTATTGTGATGAGATAGCGTTTGTTCAGGAATATCCCAGTATCTCATTAGCGATGGCGAGTTTTGAACATAGCCGGTATAAGGCGGGGTGAACTGTTGCAGTTGAAGGTTTGCGTCTGTGTAGCTGAACGAAACGTCTGCGTTAAGATCACTTTGGCTGCCGATAAAGTGAATTTTTGCAGTGGGCAAACAATCTATTCTTCCATTGAATCGACCTTCTAAATATCCGACAGATTTTGCAGGGATCATGAATTCTGTTTGTGAGCTCAGTGGTAGTTCGCTCCCATTGAATATCCAACGTATACTGCGAGTAATAGTTTCGCTGGGGTAATAATTACCTGCTGTCCACATGATCGTACGCAATTTAAAGAGTCTACCGTCCACATCTGCTTTAATAGCAACGGGATAATCGTTCGGATTTGTGATTGAATATACAACACTGTGATTGGAATCCACTGTGGCATTGCCGTGCGTGCGTTTCGAAAACTGAAACGTGTAGGAGAGTGGCGCTACGGGTAAATTCAAGCGGAACACGGGTGTGACAGCTACCGCATCACGGTTTTTAAAAATTGCGCGACAACTCTGCTTTGAGGATCGTGTCTTTCCGCTTTTATAAACTGACGGATCTAAAAGCTGATCTACCGTGGCGCCAGCACCCAGTTTTCCTGATGTGTAAATAAAATCGTCGCAGGCGATGGTGGAAACGGCATTTTCCAGAGGAACAGTGACACCGGCTTGGAGTGAGGACCAAGCGACATCAGGTACGGCAAGAGGGTGCCCGCCACCGAGATTGGTGAATGTTTCTAAGTTACTCACCTCAATTTGCTGAATTTGGCTCAGGTTGCTCGAATTGTGCATATTGGTCGTCGTGTAGTTGAGTTCACACACGATATTCTCACTTTTTTTAAGTAGCAAAACATCTATAGGAAGAATGGCCATCAAGTCGATCGACTTCGGTTCGACCCATTTTGTCTCTAATGTGTAAGTGCTATCAGAAGATTTCAGACGGCATTGCGCGGAGATTTCGAGTGTTTTAATTCGTTGAGCGGCGGGAGTGTCTGCGGTGTTGATTTCTAGGCGGTGGGAAAGGTCCACGTTGGAGAGGCGCTCCAGCGCACTCACCGTAGTGTCGTCTTTTTTTACGAGGATATCACGCGGTTCGTATTTATCTTGTTGGTATCGGATTTCGGTTTCTTTGGAGCAGGATACGAGTCCGAATCCGAGGATTGCGGCGGCTAAAAGGGTGTTTCTGTGAGTTATAGTCATTGTGACCTCCTAATGGGAGGCCATATCGCAAGGACTAGGCCACTATTTTAAGAAAACGTGAGATTTCACCAATAGCTTGTGGAAATGGCAATATCCTCAGTGATGAGGCACTGGCAACTGATGCGTTGATCTGGATCGAGAGCGTATTTTTTTTGGAGAGCCAGTTCCAGCGCATTTGCGGGAGGCAGTGAACCTTTTTCAAGGCGGACCACGCATTTCCCGCACACGCCATCGCCTTTACAAGAGGAAGCAATGGGGACTTCGGCATCCTTGAGATTTTTAAAGAGAGAGTCCTCTTTTTTTGCTTCGATACTTTTATTCAGTTGGGGGAGCTCAATCCGCATGCTAAGAATTGTAAGCGATGGAAAGCCCAGGAAGCAAAGTATTCATCATTGGTGGCCGGCGCGGGCTTGGCAAAAAGATTGCCGAGGAGTGGAAGCGCGTATGTCCGCAGGACGCACTGCAAATTTCATCGCGCACAAAAATTCCCGCCGCGGATAAACCTGCCATTATTACCGAAACCTTTCACTGGGATATGTCGCAAGAGAGTGGCGTGAATGGACTTTTAAAAACTCTCCAAGAAGAACAGCCCACACATATTTTCTACGTTGCCGGCGGCGGTCCTTACGGACCATTCTCCAGAAAAGCCTGGAAGGATCATAGCTGGAGCCTATCGGTGAGTTTGCTTGCTCCTATGAAGGTGCTCCACGGCGCTCTCAATTTGGCCTCGTGCCAACAGTTTATTGTAATTGGCTCGGCCATAGCGGAAAGTGCTTCCGATAAGAACGCTGCGAGCTACTGTGCTGCGAAACATGGTCTCATGGGGCTGATCAGCTCTGTGGTTTTAGAGGGCGAAAACAAGGATATTCGCCTGTTTAGCCCCGGCTATATGGGCACCGATATGCTGCCTGCAAATGCAGCCGAAAAAACCGGCAAACCTGTGTCAGACCCCGCGGACGTGGCGCGTGCCTTTGTGCAATGGGCGCAAACTCCAAAGGCTGCTTGGCACAAAATCTATACGCCCTAGGTGAAGTGTGATTAACTCCTCTTCTTTAAGGAGTGGTTATGGCTGAAGTTGAAAAGGTTATTATTATTGGTTCTGGTCCCGCTGGTTTGACTTCGGCGATCTACACATCGCGTGCACTCCTGAAGCCGTTTATGATCGAGGGCGAAGAAGTGGGCGGGCAGCTCATGACCACAACCGACGTGGAAAACTGGCCCGGTGAGCCCGAGGGCATTATGGGCCCTGACCTCATGGTGAATATTAAAAAACAAGCCGAGCGCTTCGGCACGCGCTTTCTCGCCAGCAACGTAACTAAGGTGGATTTTAAAACCCGTCCGTTCAAAGTGTGGGTGGGCGATGATATGTACCAATCACATGCAGTAATTATTTCTACTGGCGCCAGCGCCAAGTACCTGGGGCTGGAATCAGAGCGCAAATTCCTAGGTCGCGGAGTTTCCGCATGCGCAACCTGTGACGGTGCTTTTTTTAAAAATCAAGAAGTGGTGATCGTCGGTGGTGGAGATACGGCAATGGAAGAGGCCACATTTCTCACGCGCTTTGCGAGCCACGTGACCATTATTCACCGACGCGATTCGTTCCGTGCTTCAAAAATCATGGCAGAAAAGGCCATGAAGCATCCAAAAATTTCTGTCATGTGGAACTCTGAGATCACGCACATTGCGGGCGATAAATCTGTGCAGACCATCGACATTAAAAATTTGCTCACCGGCGAGATGCACACCAAGAAGGTCGACGGTGTGTTTATCGCCATCGGCCACCAACCCAACACCAAACTGTTCCAGGGCGTACTCGATATGGATGAAACAGGCTACTTAAAGACCAAAGCCGACAGCACCTATACTTCGGTCGAGGGCGTATTTGCAGCGGGAGATGTGGCGGATCACGTGTACAGACAAGCGATTACGGCTGCCGGTACTGGATGTATGGCCGCTATCGATTGCGAGAGATGGTTGGAACAACAGGGCCTCTAAGGTATACTGCTTTTCGTGGCAAAAAAATCCTTAGACACCCAAGCATTAGTAAACAAAATCGAAAAGCTAACTAAAGAACGCCTCACCAAAGAAAGCGTTGTTAGCCTCGAGGAATTTCGTAAACTCAAAAATACCAAAGAGAGCAAATGCCTATTGATCGTCGAAGACGATGAGACCATGCGCGCGGCAATGAAGCGCATTTTCGAAAATGAAGGCTTTAAAGTGAAGACCGCTGCCGACGGAACACAGCTCACTACGGTGCTCGATGATACCCCTATTGATCTGATCATCCTCGATGTGGGTTTGCCGTGGATCAACGGCTATGAACTTGCAAAACTCATGAAAGAGCATGAGGAGCTTAAAGAATTGCCGCTCATTTTTGTCTCAGGAAAAACCAGCGATTTCGACGTGCAAAAGGGTCTGAACCTTGGCGCTGACGAATACATCAAAAAACCCTTCGATGTGGAACACATCAAAGGGGTAGTAAATAAGCTCCTCGACGTAAAGTGAGTATTAGGCACCGCAGGTGCCTAGAATTTAAAAATTTCCTCAAAGCAAATTCCTAAGAAACAAGCGAGGACTCTCGCAAAAGAAAGTAAAAGCGATAATTTTCGTCAACGCTGTTGCTTTCCTATGAGCCGGTTCCTATCTCATTCTATTTATCAGAGTGTGAGAGAGTCTTAAGAATTGCTGCTTCCGTTCCGGAAGCACTACTCGCCCTCATGCGCATTGAAGTGATTACCCACTGAATTGCTCAACTCCAGCAACTCCGCATCCGTAAGCTCCTTCACAACACTCGACAAATTCTGGCTCCCGCCGTTTGGATTCGCAAGCTTCGTAAAATCCGCTTTCTGATACGCATCGATGTTCTTTTCGTTCGCCACCATAAATGCCAATAGATCCTTGTATGTACCGCAAACCACTTCCGGTTGTGTACACACAGACTCAGTGAAACGCTTCATGGCATTCCAGTAAGCGCCACCATTCCATTTGGAGAAGTGATGGCCGATGTGAATGGGCGCGCGGTTTCCGTAGTAATTATTATTAAAATAGCCCATGTAGGACTTGTACATTTGCTCTTCGTATTCTGCAAACTTCGACTCCGGTCCGTCTACACCTTTGGATTGAGACACATAAAAGTTGTAATCCATGCTCAGCGTTTTTTTAGTAGTGCCGGCGATTGGCAATCCAGCCAGGGGAAAATTCCACACGCCGTTTAATTTGCGGGGCCAGTAACCCATTTTGTCCACGCGGCTCGTGTCGTATAAAAAGTTGTGATCTTGTAGCGCGCCCCAAAGGCCTTCACCCACGCCCAGTTGCGGCGCGCGGAAACCGATAACTTCGGTGGCGAAATAATCAGACCACCAGTTTGGTTGTTGTGCTTGAACACCGGAATTTTTCCAAGCATCAGTGAACAGGCTTGTGAACTGAGTGAATTCGCTGTTCCACATTTTACGGGTGTAAGAGGAACCATCGTAATGCCCATTGGCGTGCGACGCGAGTTCGTGGCCTTCTTCCATGGCAAGCTGCATTTGCTCCAGGCGAATTGCTATGTCGGCTTTTTTGCCGCCAAATCCAATGGCGCTTTTACCTGCTCCGTTCTTGGGCTCAATATAATTGGTTTTCATCGCGTCTGGCAGAAAGTACACGGCGTTGGCGAAATACGTGAATTTGACATCGGCGTCCGCGGCGAACTGGCGAGATTCCTTCCAGAAATTGACGTTCTTAGAACCGTCAAAGGCGAGAAGCACGAACTGCTGGGGGCGATCCACTTTGGCAAAAGCTAAAGAGCTTATAAAACTTACGGTAGCGAAAGCCAAAACAAGAGCACTTAATGACTGAAACATAATAGTTCCTTTCGACGATGGAAAAACCATCTTGAGTTGATTGTGCTTGGAGTAACACGGCGAGGGATGCCCTCGTAGGAGCGATTTTGAGTAATGAGGAAATGACAAAATGGACCTGACGGGACAGTGAAAAATGTAAATGGAAAAGGGCTTTTCACGGACGCGGATGGATGTTAAAAGCCCCTATATGAGAGAAAATTTTGATCCTATCAGTCACTATGTACAGGTGCTTCAGGCGCCACTTCCTCCGATTTTTGGTGATATTGAGGATCAGCTTAAAGCCGATGACATGTACGGGATCAATATAGGAGTGACCGAGGGCACGATTTTAGCATTTCTTGTAAAGGCTTTTCGAGTGCGTTCGATTCTCGAAATCGGAACGCAGTACGGGTATTCCGCTCATTGGTTCCTAAAAAACCTTCCCGCCGATGGCACCTTGATCACCTTAGAAAAAAACCCAGCTCACTATTTAAAGGCTGTTGCCAATGTGACCGACAAGCGTTGCACACTGTTGTGCGGAGACGCCCAGATGATATTGGCCGATGAACTCAAGGACAAATCGTTTGATCTTATCTTTATCGATGCCAACAAAAAGGCCTATCCAGAGTATCTGCGCTATGCGCGCGAGCATGTGAATATGGGAGGTCTTATTATCGGCGACAATACGTTTATGAAAAAAAGCGTCTTTGCAGATGCTGGAGATACGGGTGTGGATCCCAAACTCACCGAGGCGATGCGCACCTTCAATCGCGAGATCTTTTCGGACAATCAGTTTACCAGTTGCATTGTACCCACATCTGAAGGCATGACCATCGCTTATCGAAACTAATACTTGCCTGTGTCAGAGATCGCCCGATATCCTTAAAGGCGATGAGTTCACCATTGTTGGTTGTTAATAATCTATCCATTGAATTTCTCCACGGCGACACCTATTTGCCGGTGGTGAGAAACGTGTCTTTTTCTTTGGAAAAAGGCCAGACGTTGGGAATTGTAGGGGAGTCGGGTTCTGGAAAAACCGTGACCAGTTTGTCGCTACTGCGACTGCTCAATGATCGCAAAAGCCGGGTGACCGGTGAAATCACATTTAAAGGTAAAAATCTATTGAGTCTGGGTGCCAGTGCTATCCGCCGTGTGCGCGGTAAAGAGATGGCTATGATTTTCCAGGAGCCGATGACCAGTCTCAATCCGGTGTTTCGCGTGGGAGATCAGATCGCCGAAGCGTTGCGTATTCACGGCTTGGTGACCAATCGCCAAGAGGCTCGTAAAAAAACCATCGACTTGATGAATGAGGTGGGAATTCCCGAGGCCGAACAGCGCTATAATTATTATCCCCATGAAATGAGCGGTGGCCAGCGCCAACGCATTATGATCGCCATGGCCATAGCTTGTCAGCCCGAGCTCCTCATTGCCGATGAACCGACAACCGCCCTCGATGTGACGATTCAAAAACAGGTGCTCGATTTATTAGATAGCCTTAAATCCAAATACAATATGGGAATGGTTTTTATCACTCACGATCTGGGTTTGGTTTCAAATCGCACCGACAAAGTGTGTATCATGTACAAAGGCCAAATTGTAGAGCAGGGAAATACTTTAGAGGTTTTTAATAATCCCCAACATCCGTACACCAAGGGGTTGTTGAACTGCCGCCCTTCACTGCACTCTAAGCGCGAGCGCCTACCCACATTGACTGATTACTTGTCGAGTGATGGGCAAACAAAAAATTTTGATCCAGACACAATCTCCTTAAAGAAGCCGCGCAATTTCGAAGGTGAACCCGTTGTTCTCGAAGCTACCCATCTGAGCAAGTTTTTTCCAAAGAAGTCTCCACTACTCAAACGCACTGTTGGCTGGTTTAAAGCTTGTGAGAATGTGAATTTTTCGCTCCGTCGTGGCGAAATCCTGGGCCTAGTGGGTGAATCGGGGAGTGGAAAATCCACCCTGGGAAAAACGTTAATGTTTTTGTATGAACCCAGCGAGGGAAAAATTGCTCTGCGCGGGAAAGATCTTTCTGAACTGTCGCGCCAACAAATGGTCGCTAACCGAAAATACATGCAACTGATATTTCAGGATCCATACTCGTCTCTTAACCCTAAGCGATCTATCTTGAGCGCGCTCACGGAACCCATGCTCGTGCATGGGATTGGTAAAAATAGTGCGGAACGTGCGGAGCTGGCGCGGGAACTTATGGGTAAGGTGGGTCTCGAACCCAGTTGGCTCACTCGCTACCCCCATGAGTTTTCAGGTGGGCAACGGCAACGCATTTGCATTGCGAGGGCCCTTTCGCTCAAGCCCGAAGTGTTGATTTGCGATGAGAGCGTATCGGCTTTGGATGTATCGGTGCAGGCTCAGGTGTTAAATTTATTATTAAAATTGCGCGACGAAATGAACATATCTATCGTTTTTATTTCCCACGACCTCTCAGTGGTGCGTTTTATGTCGGATCGTATCTTGGTCATGAAAGATGGGCAGGTTGTGGAAGAAGGTAAAAGCGAAGATGTGTTTAAAAATCCGCGCCACGAGTACACAAAAGTATTACTCGCGGCCATTCCTCAGTGAGCGGTCGCGAGTTGAATCACCTTTGAGTTAAAATCAAATGTCATTGTGATAGTGCTGATCTGCATTTGGATAAAGTTGAGGCTTTCCACCAAGTCGCGTGAGCTGATCTTTTGTATGTTTTCCTGTTTGCGAAGTGCGCTTATCTGAGCTTTGTTCTTTTCACGTTGCATGTTGAGCCGACTAGGGGACAACATGAGTATTTCGTTGAGATCGCGATTGAGTTTAGAAAGTATTTTAAAAACATCGGAGTACTGAGATTCGATACCATGACACTGATCGAGCTCGGCTTTCAGCGACGTGAGCGTGGCGAGCGGAACTACGTGATGTTCCTTAATAATGCGTGCGTTTTCTTTGGTGTTGTCTAAAAGTTTTGCGAGCTGTTCGTAGTACTGACCCGTACGCTCCAAAAACGTGAGCGCCGTTGTGCCATCCACTTCGGATTCGGAAACCAGGTGATTCACCATGATGTCCATTTGTGCCTGGAGAGACTTAAGATCGAGAAAGGTGAGGGAGCGATTTTTTTCGTTGAGAACCACCTCTAGTTTTTTGCGCAGATCCTCGTAGGAAATATCTGTCAGTTTGGAGTCCACTTCACAAACCACTTCTTCCGTCGGTTCTTGAACAGGCGCAGGAGTGTTCGTCTGCGCCCACACAGGGACAGCAACGAGCGCCGAAAACAACGGTACGTACAGAATGGTTAAAAGCGGCAGTTTCATTAAGCCTCCACGCAGCAGCCGCGAGTGTAAGTACAAGTAGTATGCCAGGAACTAGCATACAGACTTGGCCACAAAAATGAATAATTTCAATAATTTAGGAAAGTTGAGAACAGCAAAAAGCGCAAGAAAGGGCGCAAAGCGCCCAAAGATCAGCAAAAATTGTCAATAACTCCGACCCTTTAGTTAGCGTTCACCACGCAAAAAAAGTGTCGGAAACGAAGTTTCCGACGCCCCAACTCTCGATCAAGCCGGCTACTGACACACCACCGCCCCACTCGTAGTGATCGAATCCACAACAGGATTTTCAATTGTGGGATTGGACACCGCAGCCTTCGTCACCTGAATCGTCAGCATATCCTCATCATCGGCATCCGTATTATTGGGGATTTCCACGAGCAGCGTATACACCGTATCCACCTGCCCTTGATCCACAGTTTTAGTCGCAATGTTGGATCCCGCCAAAATCATTTTAGGATTGGAAATGTTTGTACACTTCAATGTGATAGCAGCCTCCGCAGCCAACAATATCTCATAGGGAATGTCTTTGTTCGAAGTGGCGATATCAATCGCCTTTGCTTCGGCTTCTGCTGCCTCTTGCTGCTCGATCACTTGCTTGGCCAGAGAATCTATTGCCTGTTGTTCATCGAGAGAGATGCCCCACATGCCGTCAAACATGGTGTCGTACTGGTTAACGATAGACGCCGACTGCATCAAGTAAAAGTTTTCATAGTTCTTCGTCATCGCCGAATATGTAAAGTGCCCGGCACCTGCGAACACGCGCAAGCCTCCCAAAATTAAAAACTTATTGTGCATCATTTGAAATGCCGGTGAGTTGGTTTGCATAAAACGAATCTGAATACAGGTATTGTCGAGAAAAGAGTCGTAGAATTCTTTAACTCCCGGGACTTCGCTTTCGCCGGAGAGCACGTCGTCGTCCATAACCATTTTTACATCCACGCCACGAGTGCACGCATCAGCAAGGGCGCGGGCAATGGATGTATGAGTGAAGTGTTGAATCGCTCCGCGAATGGCGCGACCTTTTTTTAGCTTTTTGATTTCGGCGATAAGAGCATTGGCAATCTCGTTTTTAGGATTGGGGGAAAACAGCGGAGCGATGGTCTCAGATTTGATAGCGTCTTCGATACGCAGAGCTGACATTGCATTTAAACATGCATCCAAATTCTGGCGGTAAACAGCGGGATCATCCACATCGTTATCTACACCATCACCATCGGGATCGATCGCTCTGAGCATGGAAGAGATCACACAGCGATGGGTTTGATAAATGTTAGAAGATCTTTGCGCTGTGACTGTTACCCAATGGTCAAAGTGCAGAGATGTCCCGTAAGCGGATAGGTTGCCGCTTGAAAAATTAATTTTTACTGGTTCTGCGTCCACACCAGTGTCGATGATCATGAATTTGTTGTGGTGGAGTCTCCACACGATGTCGTTCGGATCAGACACATCCATTTTGCCAATAAAATGCAGCTTAACATTGTCGTTTGGGCCGCATGCTTTTAGGTCAGAGGCGAGCTTGTTGCCGCGATAAGAGCTGTCGAGAAAAAACTCAATGGGCACGCCGGCAGTGGCTCGTTCGCAGAGTTTTTTAAAGATGGGCTTATTGGAAAAACTAAAATAAGCCACGAAGATTTTTGCTGTAGCTGGGTCGACCGCAAGTTCAATTTGAGTGCTGATGTTCGCCACCATGCCCGAGGCATCGGAGCTGGGGATCAGATCGTCGTAAGTGCACCATGCGGGGGTTTTTCCATCGTGAGCGCACACGGGCTTGGTGTGCATGAGCTGCAGTTCTGGCAGTAGTGTGTCGCCGTGAGAAGAGCTGCTGAAAAGAATAAATAAAATTGATATTAGGAACATAGTTCCCCCCTTGATAGCCTGTTTGTAGATGTAAATTGCGCCGCTGTCTAGGGACACCTTCCTGTAAGGGGTGCGCGGCAAAGGCTCGAGCCCACGCCCTGTAAGATCTGACTGAATCCTGACAAAAAACATTCACATAAATTCAAAATCCGCGCTTGGCTGTGGTGGAAATTCGGCGACAGAGGTAGAACCTCTCCTACAGGAGATTTTAATGATTATAAAAAGCCTCATACTTGTTATTTCTTGGTCCTTTGCCGATCCCGTCACCCAGATCGACCAGAGACACATCTCTCCGATCTGCTCCACCACTCAAAATGCATCAGCGGAGCGTGTGTCGCTCCCAAACATGCATGTGGTGCTTGAGAAAAATGCGCAAGGGGCTCCGGTGTATCGCAGTAATTCGCCTTATCAGACTCAGCATGTTTTAGAGATCATGGACCTCAACATCGAAACCGTGGTTGTTTACAAGAGCTTTTACGACAAAAAAGATAAAGATCTGTTGTACAGCCTTTATACCGATAGTGGCTACGATACGAGCCGTCTCACACACATTCCTATGCCCTGGAAACAAGACGGGAAAAAACCGTTCAACTACAAAAAAGCCTGTGAAATGACAGTACAGGCAATGGAGATTGTGCAGCAAAGCACAGGGCCTGCGCTATTTCATTGTACGGTGGGTGAGGACCGCACCGGTATGATGGCGGGTCTATTAAAAATTCAAAGCGGTGGAATGAGCACCGTAAAAGCTTTCCGCGATGAAATGTGCGCTCGCGGTTACGAAGCTGGAAATCCAACAAAGACCGAGTCGCCGGCGGTGGTCAAAGCGGTGCGCGAGGCGCTCACGCCACTGTATCTCAAAATGGCCACAGTTCTGCAAAAAAACAAAGGCAAAATCAGCGCCAGTGACTGTGCCAATCTTCCAGAAGAGTACGTTGATGGGCTACGCGCCGAGGACCTGGTCTGCGAGTCGGTACGCGAAGAGCTTTTGTGTCCTCCGGTGCCTTTCGAATTTTAGTTTTTCTGGCGCTCACCAAACACCACGGACCCCAGGCGGATGAGGTTGGCGCCCTCTTCGATGGCTATTTCAAAGTCAGTCGACATTCCCATGGAGAGATACTTCAGCATGCAGTTCTTTAATTTAAGAGCTTGCAGCTTTTCGTAGCATTCACGTGTTTCGCGAAAGCACCGACGAACTTTGTGGGCGTCGGTGGCATTTTCGGCAATAGTCATCACTCCCTCAATGCGAATTTTATCCAGTTTCTCAAGTTCCCGCGCAAAAGCTTCGACCTCCTTGGGCGCTAAGCCGGCTTTGGTATCTTCCTCTGAGGAGTGGATTTCTAAAAGGACGCTCACCGCTCGTGTAGCGCGCTTTTGGATCTCCTCGGCAAGGTTCCAGCGATCCAGGCTATGAATGAGCACTGCGCGGGGAAGCACATCTTTAACTTTATTGGTCTGCAGGCGGCCAATGAAATGCCACTGGATATCTTGGTGAGTGAGTTGCAGTTGCTTCTTTATCAGTTCCTGCGCCGTGTTCTCACCAAAGAGGCGGTAGTTGCGTTGTAGCGGCAGAATTAACCTCTCCGCAGGCACTGTTTTCGTGGCTAGTAAAACGTGCACGTCTTCGGGCTTGCGGCCGGCCCGCTGGCAGGCCGCACGAATGCGTTCTTCGATGTGGTCCAGTTGGTTAAATAAGGGATCCATGGCGTTATTGATAGCACAGAGTCATGGATCGCCTCAACGAGTAATCTGTAGTAATGTGCACCCATGATTTCTGCAAAGGATTTATTGTCAGATATAGGTGCGTACTGTGAGAAGTCCAATCCCATTGGCAGTTGCGCGAATATCTCAGCTGCGATTATGAACGCTGTGCCAGATCTCAACTGGGTGGGATTTTATTTCGACGATGGTAGTAAGTTGCGCTTGGGGCCTTTTCAAGGGAAACCCGCCTGCACGGAAATCGCATACCATCGCGGTGTTTGCGGAGCGGCTTTTTCTCAAAAGAAAACACAGCTCGTAAACGATGTTCACAGCTTTCCAGATCACATAGTCTGCGACTCAGCATCTCGGGCCGAGATTGTTGTACCGATCTATGGGCATAATGGAGTGATCGGAGTTTTAGACATCGACTCACCCACTGAGAATAGGTTCAAAGCGGAAGACTTAAAACTTTTTGAAGCCATCGGCGAACTCCTGTCACAAAATTTGGATTTAAACATAAACTGGTTTCCTGATTCACCAGGCCGGTTGTCAGATTTAGAAGGACGGAATCGATGAAAATATTAATCTTATTATTACAAGGACTAATGATTATGGCAGATCAACCGAAAGCTTATAAAAAACCATCAGAAGAGGAGTTAAAAAAGAAGCTCACTCCTCTGCAGTTTCAGGTGACCCAGCAAGAGGGTACGGAGCGCGCTTTCCAAAATGAATATTGGGACAACAAGCGCGAAGGTATTTACGTGGACATCACCACTGGCGAGCCGCTATTTAGCTCTATGGACAAATACGACTCGGGGACCGGTTGGCCCAGTTTTACTAAGCCCATTGATAAAGCGGCAGTTGTGGAAAAAAAGGACACCAAACTATTTGCCGAGCGTGTAGAGGTCCGCAGCAAAACGGGAGACGCCCACTTGGGTCATGTGTTCAACGACGGGCCGAAAGAGGCCGGTGGTCAGCGCTACTGCATGAACTCCGCATCACTGCGCTTTATACCTAAAGAGAATTTGGAAAAAGAAGGCTACGCTCAGTACAAAGGGCTCTTCGAAAAAAAGCAGATAGCCCCAGCAAAAAATAAACTGCAAAAAGCAGTATTTGCTGGCGGCTGTTTTTGGTGTGTGGAACACGCATTCGAAGAGCACAAAGGTGTAATTGACGCCGTTTCCGGTTACACCGGAGGCCAAAGCGCCAACCCCACCTACGAGCAAGTAGCGGGTGGGCAAAGTGGGCATCAAGAGGCCATTGAGGTCACCTATGATCCTTCGATCATTACTTACGAAAAACTGCTCGAGGTTTTCTGGACGCAGATCGATCCCACCGATCCCGAGGGGCAGTTTGTGGATCGCGGTACTCAGTACACTACGGGTATCTTTTACGCCGATGAGGCTCAAAAGAAGGCGGCAGAAAAATCGCTGAAAGATTTGGAAAGCTCCAAAAAATTTGATAAAAAAATTGTAACCTTGATCGCTCCTGCCAAAACCTTTTACCGCGCCGAAGAGTACCACCAGGATTTCTATAAAAAAAATCCTGTGCGCTACCGGGCCTACAGCAGCGGTTCGGGCCGCGAAAAGTTTATCAAAAAAAATTGGGGCCGTAAGCAATGAGCAAAGACACCATTTTTATAACTGGCGCCACATCCGGCATCGGTCTTGAAACTGCGAGAGCGTTTGCCGAGCTGGGGCATCCATTAATATTGAACGGCCGTCGCCAAGATCGTCTGGATAAAATTCGCCAGGAGCTGGGCAAAAAAGTGTTGGTGAACTTGGCACCGTTTGATGTGAGCGTGCGCGAAGAGGTGGAATCGTTCTTCAATAAAAACGAAACGCTCCTTTCACAAGTGGGCATTCTAGTGAATAACGCCGGCCTTGCTCGTGGTGCCGACGCCTTTCAAAATGGTGACTTGGATGACTGGGACGAGATGATCGACGTGAACGTTAAAGGTTTGTTGTACGTCACACGAAAGATGATCCCGCACTTCGTAAAAAAACAATCAGGCCACATCATCAACATCGGCTCGGTTGCCGGCCGTTGGGTGTATCCCGGTGGTTCCGTCTACTGCGCTACAAAGTTTGGTGTGCGCGCCATCAGCGAAGGTTTGCGCATAGATCTCTTGGGAAAAAACATCCGTGTCTGCAACATCGAACCCGGGATGGTAGAAACCGAATTCTCAGAAGTGCGTTTCCGCGACAAAGAAAAAGCCGCGTCTGTGTACAAAGGCTTAACGCCTCTTACCCCGCAAGATATCGCAAAGTCCATCACCTGGGTCGTGCAGCAACCCGCGCATGTGAACATTCAGGAA
>CAYNTO010000006.1:112244-130455 GCA_964400355.1 uncultured Pseudobdellovibrionaceae bacterium | reverse complement strand
CCACTCCACTCCACTCCACTCCACTCCACTCCACTCCACTCCACTCCACTCCACTCCACTCCACTCCACTCCACTCCACTCCACTCCACTCCACTCCACTCCACTGCTCATTTTTCAGTCTCCGCTGCAGATCCAGTTTCCCGGGGGAACGCGCGCTGCGTTTATTGGTGGGCGCGTGGCTGTAACGCTGTGCGAACTTTTCGGATGGAAAAGTGGGGTTTGTAACTAGGGTTTGCCATTGGCGTTTGGTTCGCGCGGTTCCCGCGCGCTCGCCTCTTGACAAGACCCTTAAAATCCCGTCATTTACTCGTGATCAATCACGAAGGAGAATCACTATGACCACTGCTTATATCTTAAGTGCCGCGCGCACGCCCATCGGAAGCTTTCAAGGAACTCTCGGGTCCATCCCCGCACCACGACTTGGCGCTACGGCCATTAAGGCCGCCCTTGAAAAAGCCAATGTCACACCGAGCATGGTGGATGAGGTGATTATGGGTCAGGTTCTCACCGCAGGGAGTGGCCAGGCACCGGCGCGCCAAGCGGCGATCTATGCCGGTATTCCCACCTCTGCACCCGCGATGACCATCAACAAGGTTTGCGGCTCGGGCCTCAAAGCTGTGATGCTCGCCTCCGACAGTATCGCTCTCGGTCACTCGCAAATTGTCGTTGCTGGCGGGCAGGAAAACATGACCCTTGCGCCCCACTTGCTCGAAAACGTCCGCGGCGGTTATCGCATGGGGCACAATCAGGTTACTGATTCCATGATCAAAGATGGTCTCTGGGATCCCTACAAAAACTTTCACATGGGCGAAGCGGCCGAAGTCACCGTGAAAGAGAAAAATATTTCTCGCGAAGATCAAGACGCTTACACCAAAGAGAGCTACGAGAAAGCCACCAAAGCCCAAAACGCAGGCTATTTTAAAAACGAAATCGCTCCTGTGGAAATGAAGAACAAAGACAAAGTGGACATGATCGCCATCGATGACGAGCCCGGAAAAGCCAAGTTCGATAAAATTCCCACACTTCGCCCGGCATTTATCAAAGACGGCACCATCACAGCGGCCAATGCCTCTAAAATTAATGACGGCGCCGCAGCTCTTGTTCTCGCCAGCGAAAAGATCGTGAAGGAGAAAAATTTAAAACCGCTTGCGCGCATCGTTGCACACGCCTCATTCGCTCACGATCCAACGTACTTTACGACGGCGCCCATCACCGCCATGAAAAAAGTTGCTGAAAAAGCCGGTCTGCGCATGTCCGACATCGATCTCTTTGAAATCAACGAAGCGTTTGCCATGGTGTCTATGGCCGCCATGCGCGATCTCGACATCCCCGGCAGCAAGATCAATGTGCACGGCGGAGCTGTAGCGCTGGGGCACCCGATCGGCGCCAGCGGCGCGCGCATTCTCACCACGCTCATTCACGCTCTCAAAACGCACGGTAAAAAATATGGAATGGCCTCCATCTGCATCGGCGGCGGCGAAGCTGTTGCCGTCATTGTGGAGAGCTTATGATCAATAAAGTTGTCGAGAGCGCGGATAAAGCTCTCGAAGGCGTGACAGACAATATGACTCTCCTCGTGGGCGGCTTTGGTCTCTGTGGAATTCCCGAGAACCTTATTGCGGCCCTTAAAAAAACCGGCGCCCGGGGCCTCACCTGCGTGTCCAACAACGCCGGCGTGGATGGTTTTGGTTTAGGCATGCTCCTCGAGACGCGCCAAATTCGCAAAATGATTTCCAGCTACGTTGGCGAGAACAAAGAGTTCGAACGCCAATTTCTTAGCAAAGAGCTTGAAGTGGAACTCACCCCGCAGGGCACTTTGGCCGAGCGCTTGCGCGCCGGTGGCGCTGGAATCCCCGCATTTTTCACTCCCACAGGAGTTGGAACTGTGGTGGCCGACGGTAAAGAAGTGCGCGAGTTCGATGGACGCAAGTACGTGATGGAGCGCGGAATTCGCGGGGACTTTGCGCTTGTTAAAGCATGGAAAGCGGACCCTTACGGCAATTTGATTTACCGCAAGACCGCACAAAATTTTAATCCGATGATGGCCTCAGCCGGAAAAATCACCATTGCCGAAGTGGAAGAGATCGTCGACTACGGCGAACTGGATCCCGACACCATTCACACGCCGGGAATTTATGTTCAACGTGTGGTGCTCGGTAAGAACTACGAGAAACGCATTGAACAGCGCACAGTTCGCTCCGAGAACAATGAGGAGAAGAAGTAATGCCATTATCTAGAGAACAACTGGCTCAACGTATCGCCCAAGAAATCCAAGATGGCTTTGTCGTCAACCTGGGCATCGGCATTCCCACACTTGTCGCCAATTATATTCCCGACAACATAAGCGTTATGTTACATAGCGAGAACGGCCTTCTCGGCATGGGTCCATTTCCCACTGAGAAAAATGTCGATCCCGATCTGATCAACGCCGGCAAACAGACGGTGACCGCCGTTGCGGGCGCAAGCTTCTTCTCGTCGGCAGAAAGCTTCGAGATGATTCGCGGCGGACACGTCAACCTCACTGTTCTAGGCGCCATGCAGGTCGATGTGACTCGTTCGATCGCCAATTGGATGGTTCCAGGCAAGATGGTCAAAGGCATGGGCGGCGCCATGGATTTGGTTGCGGGAGCACAGCGCGTGGTTGTGGCTATGCAGCACGTGGATCGCTCGGGCGAGAAAAAGCTTCTCGACAAATGCACTCTTCCTATCACCGGCGTTGATTGTATTGATCTCGTCGTTTCGGACTTTGGCGTGTTTTCAATCAAAGACAAACGCTTTGTACTATTAGAAAAGGCTCCAGACGTTTCGGTCGAAGACATCATCAAAAACACAGGTGCGCCGGTGGACGTGAGTCCTCAGCTTAAGGAAATGAAATTTTAGTTTCCGTTTTTCTGAGAGTCGTACAGAGTAAAATAATTGGGCGCGGCCAAACTGGATAGCGCCATCCCCACCATTTGCCGAATGTAGGGAACCTTGGCCAAATTGACTTGGAGGTGGGACTTGCCCTCTCGTGCGGCGGGCGAGCGCTGAGCGACTGCGAACAGCTTGTCTCCACTCCACCATTTGATCGGCGGCAACGGCTTCTGAAACGCCGCTAATGTCTCGGCTCCACAATTTTTTTGAACCACCGCTAGATGCTCGCGCGCGTTCCCCCGACCGCCTAAAATATCCATTTCCATCGGCCACTGTTTGTCGAGAAAGTCTCCGAACGCATTCAGTCCTAGCGGCAGTTCGAACGCGGCACTGCACACTCCGTTTTGTCTAGAAGCGTATTTCATCAATGGCGACACTCTACCTGTCATCGCACTCAAATTGAAAACGCCGGCCCACGCCCAGGTCACACGCTTGTACGCGGCGATGGTTGCACTCGCCACCTGATGGACATCAACCACATCGAAGGCCTCGCGCAAGTGGTTTCCCAGTTCGAGCAGCTGCAGTGCTGTCATTTGGCCGATCAGCGCGCCTGAGGACTGAGTCAGCTGGGCGAGGCGACGAATGCCCGCAAGCGCTTCCTGGGATTTGCCTTGTGTATATTTGTGCAAAAAGTAAACCACGGCTTGGGTTCTGAGAGTGGAAAAGTCGGGAATTGGCAGTATAGCCGCTACACTCATGCGCTCAATGGACGATAGGCCCTCAACGACCGAGAGTTCGGCCGCATATTCCTTAGAAGTAGTAAAATTCCAGTGATCGTAATCTCTAAGATCGTCGATCCAACTCAGCTCCGACACATCGACGCCGCTAGTGTGCCACTGAGTGTACAAGTGAAGAAACTCGTGCTTGGAATACTCCATAAATCGCAACGCCTTGATTTTAGAAAGACGATCACTCCAATCACTCTTCCCGACCGAGCTGCTCTTTGCCAACCATCCAGTGTGTTGAATAATCACACTGTGCGCATTGGCCGCCCACTCCGTTGGCGCAAATAAGGGTTCCTCCTCCAGCAGCTGGAGATCTTTCATCATGCGCGCCTGAACAGAATCAAAATGCCGCTCCATCTTATCGATACGCGGCTGATAATAAAATACCTTGTACAGGTAACTGACCAGCGGAGGTATAGCTACGAAGAACAAAACAACAGCAAACGCCGCAGAGAGGTGCACATACAAAAACGACTGTCTACGATTCATTCCACTATCCCTATGGCGGTAAAGTCTCGAGCGGCGACTCAACTATGGCGCGGTGATGTCATCGGGCACCCCGATATCGTCTTGGTTTGCTTTCCACTTGTAATTGACGGAGCAGTTTTTAAAGATCTCAAACTCGCGACGCTCCACACGCTTCTTATCGTCTGCACTGAGGCTCGTGGGTGGCTGCGATTCCGCTTTCTTCTTCTTTTGCGAACGCGAAACCAGATACTCACGCTCTTCGGCGGTGAGCAACTGGAGGTTGTCGTCGACACACCAACAAATGCTTTCTTTCTTTTTGGCGGAGTAAGAGCCCTTTAGGTTTTTCTTGCAATAAGGATCGAGCTCGTCTGCAACCACGACTTTCGTGTTACATAATAAAATTATAAAAAGCGCACAATACTTCAAGCGTATTTGCCTTTTTTGTTACTAGAGTTGCCATTGAGTAGGCGAATATCACTCGTTCTTGCCTTATCTGTGCGCTTGGCGTTTTCAGCATAAGCGTCTTCGATTTTTTTAAGTTTGTAGTCGAAGCGCGCCTGCTGTTGGCGAATTTCGCTGTCTTTATTGAGTTCTTTTTCGGCGGCTTTGTTCTGATGATGATTGTGAACGTCCGCAAGCTTGGCCTCAAAGTCGTTTTGCATTTGCAACAACGTGAGTTCCTGAGCTTCCTTCATTTTTTGCTTTTCGTGCTCGTGTCGTGCCTGCAAATCTGCGACATTGGCTTCAAAACGCTCCTGCATATTTTGGCGTTCCGAGACATGACTGTAGCGTTCGTTCATTAAAACCTTTTCGTGCTCGGTCTTTAATGCATTGAGATTTTTGTGGTGTTGATTTTCCAGCACCGCGCGCTCTTTTTGGTGATCGAAATCCACTTTGCGAAAGCGATTATCCGTGCGCTGTTGATCTTGCGAGGACTTCTTAGAGTACACGCGATCCAATCTCGCCACCTGGGCGTCGTGGTGATCTGCTTCCTCCTGGATTTGCTGATTGTAGAAGTCGTGCGCGCTCTTCAACTGTTCATTCGTGCGTCCTTGAACCTCTTTGATCTGCTCATGACGCATTTTATTGTGCACTTCTAACTGACCCAACTTTTCTTCTTGAAGCTTGTCGATATTGTCCTGATAGGCAATCCGTGTGTTTTCCACTTCGCGTTTTTTAGCGCGCTCCAAGCGTGCTCGCTCGCGGATGTTTTCGCTTTCGAGCTCATTGATTTTGTATTTAAGGTTCTTTACGCTATCGGCATTGTGACCTGCCTGCAGATCCTCTTTTACTTTTTCTATAGATTTTTGCTCTTTTTCGATCTGTTTGCGCATCATACGCTTTTCGCGCTCGACGCCGTGAATACTCTCTTCGCGCATGTCTTTAAGCATAGCGCTATTTTGCTTTTCTTTTTGCTGCATGAGAAACGCGTGATTCTTATCCAGTTTTTCTTTTTCGTACTCATGATCACGGGTTTTTTTGTTGATTAGCCGTTCTTTTTCGGCGCGATAATCGGTGTATTCCTCGCTGAGTTTGCCAAGCTGTTCGGCCTGAGCTTTGCGAGTTACGTCCTGTTTAGCCTCGTACTGTTCACGCAATTCGTTTTTTCGCTGCAGCAGTTCTTCTTTATTGTTTGCGGATGTTCGCTCAAGGCTCGCCGCATAGGCCTGCTGTTGCTCTTCCATTGCTTTCTTGTGGGAGTTTTCTTTTTCGGTGAGTTTTGCGCGCAATGTTTTATCAGTGCGCTCTACATTTTCCTTGTATGATTTTTTAAGCTCTTCCTTTTCGGAAGCTTGCTTCGACATTTGATCTTTAACTTGCTTTTCATGAAGCGACTTGATCTTATCGACGTCTTTAGTGAAGCGCATATCCTTTTTTGAAATAGCGGCCTTTTGATCGGCGCGGCGAGCGCTGTCATTTTCTGAAGTTTCCGAACGAATCTTTTTGACCTCACTCATGTGAGCGGCAGAAAGCTTTTCTTTTTCTTTATTGTGCTTGGCCTTGAGATCTTTTTCGCGGGACTCGTAAAACTCACGGAGCTTTTTTACGTCGTCGCCGGAATCGCTACTGTTAATCGAAGACATCTTTTCCTCCATGAAAAGGCGTACAGATTTCAGTCTATCACAGCTTATTGGTCTTCAAAATTGCTTTTTATTTTAAATAGACGACGGAGGTAAATTTCCAGGGCACTGGCTTTGGCGCGCTCGACCTTAAGGCGGGCTTCTTTCGCTATATCACTCGCCAGCTGTCTAGAGACCGATTGGCGCAACAACTCACTATCCTCGGAACTCGCCGTAAGAACGGTTTTTGCCACGGAATTGAGGTGATCCTCTACGCTGGCCGTACCAAAGGGGAACACACGACTGAAGTCACGAACGTAGGCAAACATATCGATCACCATCGGGTTACTTATAAAGCAAGAGCGAGTCGCAAAGTTCACAGCCGAGGCGCGCACTTCTTTTCCGGCAGATATCCAGTGTGAAGCACCTCCGCGCGGAGTGGCTTCAATTTCACCAAAGAAGACCCTCACTGCTGTGGACTCTTTGCTTGCCGTGAGCCAATATTCGGTGGGCTCGTGAGTTTCGAAGTGAGCGAATGTGGATTTAAACTTTATAGGAAGCTTTGCAATACCCCACACCATGCCGCGCACAATCTGGAATTCGCGCGGAGCCGAGAAAGACAACAGCGCGTTGCTCGATAGGTGTAGTAGCTGCCCGTCCACCTGCAAGGAATTCTTTCCTTTAGTGAGCACAATACATGGAAATGATTTTTTCTGTAAACACTTTTCAGGCGACGAGATAATCGCCGGCTGCACCACCACTGCGGGGGCTAGCGCTGTAGCCGCAATATCTGCGGGTGGCGGCACCGGAGTTTGCGAGGCAAAGACAACTAAAATCAGAGACATCGACCACAACATCATTAAATACCCGCACTGGAAATGCGTTTTTGAACTTCGTCGCGGATCTCTTTGTCTTTAAACGTATCGAGAATGATCTGGTACACGTCAATCGCATCGTTCTTACGATTCTGATCGTTGTAGATGTCGGCTGTGATCAACATTGCTTTTGCCGTCCACAGGCTTTCTGGAAACTGACTCAGCATTCTCTCCGACCACTCTAAAGCCTCTTGCTTATTACCCGTTACGTAAAAACACTGGATTAACCCGAACGACGCTTCGAGCGAATAGGACGACTCAGGGTACTTACTCAACAGATCTAAGTAGATTTTGATAGCTCCGTCATATTGCTTTTCTGCGAACCGAGATTTGGCATCGTCGATCATCTTTTTTGAGGCGAGAGTGGACGATGCACCAAAAAGCTTTTGGTGCGGGATCACGCTAGCAAGATTGCGCATGGATTCTTCGAACTGAAATGGGAATTTTTCACCCGGTAAGTGAATTGCGACTTCCTGGCGAAACTCTTCGAGACGGGCAAGAATCATTTCGTTTTTTAATTTTTCGTTATAGTAATTTTGCGCGATCTGGTGGACGCGCTCTTGAGTTTTATCCTGACGGGCCATCACTTTTTCATGCTGCCATAAACCAATGCAACATCCGATGGTGACAAGAAGACTGGCAAGTAGAATAGGTATCGTTTTCATCTTATTGAAATAATCGGTGTTTTTCCGGTATTTCTAAAGCGATTCAGTTAGTTTATTGTGGTCTCTGCACCGCCAAGACCTGGCTATCGGTCCAGCGCTCGGGCGTTGTTGTGTATGGATTTAAATTGGGTCTCGATATTTTTCGCAGAGGCCACGCGCGAAGGGCCGCGACCCTTAGAAATTTGCGCATCCATATCTCGACCAATGTCCTCTAGATCACTGGCCGAGGTGGCGAGTTGATGAAAGAGCTTGCGATGGAGCCTGGCTTTTCTCGCCTCTTTGCCAACTTTGGACGAATAATTTTTGGCGCGTCCCTTCCACCCACCATAAAAGTTCTTCCACTGCTTGCTGCTCTTTTGGTGCTTCTTAGAAGCCTTTTGCAAGTCGCTCGCCAACTGCTGGCCTTCGTTGGAAGAATAGAACAGGTAGATGCGCTCCTTATGATGAAAATAGGACTTGTTCTTAAAACTCCCACCAATTGTTGGATTTTTCCCACCGGCCTCTCGCCGCGCGCCGGCCTGGCTCTTAGATTCTGGTTCAGTTTTAGTGGTTTTTGTCGGAACAGTCTTCTTTTCCGCCACAGCAACTGTGCTCTGGGGGGCGCCGCCTTGCGAGTCGACTGCCTGCTGTTGGGCGAGCTGATTTTTTTGCTGCACTTCGCTCGATGGTTCTCCCACTTTAATGGAAAACTCGTCGCGAGGCAAAGTGTCCAGCTTTTTTTTCCCAAGGGACATCATAGCACTTAATATAAAAATGATCACCAGCACGCAGGCACCGGCTCCAATGTACATGGTGCGGTTAGAACTGCGCGCGGCCTGAGTTTCCACCACCGGAGCTTCAATTTGAATGTTGGTGGCGGTCACCTCTGTTCCCGTCAATGCATCGCTATCAGGTTTTGCATGCGCGGCTTTTGTCCCTTTAAATGCTGTCATGAGCTTTTGTAGCCACGATGCGGAACCCTGCTCGGCCAAATACGCTTCGTCCTCTGCTGCGGAAATTTTTTCGACGTTTGCAAAAAATTGAGAGGTCTGCGCCACTTCGAGATTCTGTTTGTCCAGCGAACTTTCCAGATCGCGGCGAGCTTTATTGGAGGCCATCGTGATTGGCGGCGGAGTTTTCTCATCGTGGAATGGCGTCTGCGAAGCGTGGGGAACTTCCGTCACATGCTCCTCTGGCGGATTCAGCCATACTGGCGCCGTCAAATCACGGCCTTTCGCGTCTGCAGGCATGTCTTCGCCCGTCTGTTGATTTATATTTTTAATCACCACCGGTGTTACTTTTTTAAGCGGCGCAACTTTTAAGGGAACCTCAGAATGTAAAAAAGAATCATCCAGTCGCGGCTTGGTGTACAGCGATTTGTCCACTGCAACAGAGGAGCGCAGCGGTTGTTCGAATTCGTCCACCCGACCCAACGGCACCCATTTTTCGTAACCGTCGCGCCAAACGAAATCACTAAAGCGAATTTTTCCCTTATCCAGGAGATCCAAGATTTGCTGGGCATTGTAGGGGCCCATCTGTTGATTGAGGGATTTTCCATCGACGTCGTTGCATTTTAGAACGATCCAGTCCGCGGTGTCCTGAAGTGTCACATTGCCGATGAGATCTGTGAGCTCGGTAAAACTCTGCACCGGCTGCCATTGTTTATCGCCGTCTTTAAAAACCAAATCCACCCATTTGATGGCTCCGGTTTTTATTTTTTGAACCAATTCATCGGTAGTAACTGGCCCTTTCGCGCGTCCATGATCTTCGTAATACCAATACTGATCCATGCTTCCCTTTTCCTGAGACATCGAGCATCTCTTTATGAAGGCTCCAGCTCTATTTTATCCACTGTTTTCAACGTCTGAATATAGAATTCGTAAAATTCCGAAGATTCCACGGGATACTCTAAGTATTTTCGCACGTCGGCCTTGGACAAATGTCCAGCTTTGTAACCCGCGAACAATTTTTCGCCCATCATGGCTCCGAGAATTTTGGAAGCACGCAAAAACGTGGTGTCTTTCTTTACGAGTTTTCGCTTTCTTGTTTCGCTCGATTGGGTATGTCCATAAACAATCAAGAGATCTTGCATTTTTTGATCGAGAGCCAATCGCAAAGCCTCTTCGCCCTTGTCATCTGGCGAAAATGCCTCCAATTGCTTCTTAAGATCATCAAGTCTTACTGCTTTGCGGTTGGGATTGATCAGCTTACTTAAGAAAAAAGCCACCGCTTCCTGCCAAATCAAGCGTTCAAAGTTACTCGCTTCAGGCAGGATCCAATTTTTGCGCCGACTATAAACAGAGTGGACGATGAGCCCCGCCAGGTGAGCCGTGTAGTTGACAGTTCCGCGAGCCAAAAAAGCGCTATTCGTGGAGGGAATGTAAAAGCTCAGATCATTGCGAACACATGCTTTTACAAGTTCAAAACTTTTAGCATCGAGACGCTCCTCGAGAATATCTACAAAATCAAGATCATTGAACGAATAGACGCTCGATGAATCATCCAGTGCCAACTCAAAGTCGGCGCCAATAATTTTAATGAGAGCGTGCACATGCTCCGAATAATCCACGCCACCATCGTCATCGATGAATTGATCGTAGTTCTGATTGAGATAAATCAGATAACTCTGCCACTTCACCCAGGGCGGAGATTCGATCAAACAAAATTCATTTTTCGAGAACTGAACAACCGGGCTGCGATGCTCTTGATTTTTACGATAAAACTGAAAATACAATTTCTCCGGATTTAAAAAAACCGTGGACACTCGAGCGCCCTTGATCTTTTTTAGAATTTGCTTTTGCAAGTGATCCCGAGCAATGTGCAAATCTCCGAACAGTACATAAATCAAGCGGTTGTCATTTTTGTTTATAAGGTTTTTGCTCAACTCGCGTGCGAGTATCGCGGCGGCATGGCGATCGCGGGCGACCAACGTTTGGTAACTTTTAGAGTTCTTCACTTGGTTTAAGGCAATGCACCGCCCTTTGTTCTTTTTGATCAGTTCAAATAACGGTTTGTACTGTTCCCACGGAAAACCCCAATTTTTATTCCAACCCACTTTCTTTAGAAACATGCTCTCGGTGATGGAGGAGTTCATATAGCTATCAAGTACTTTTTGTTTGTTGGAGGGAACACACTCCATAGCCAGTACAATTTCTTTTTTCTTGCCCAGAGCCCGCAACAAGCGCAGGTGAGAACGTTGTGCTTGCGCGAAGGCATGAAAATCACCGCCAAGGACCATATCGGACGCTTCCAAAGCCTCCATCATTTTTTGATTGTCGGTGATAGACCAGCGGGTGCGCTCGATGTCTTTTTTGTAAGGAAGCGCGTAACGACGCAGCGATGAAGACTCATTTCCCAAATACAGGCGCACCTGACTCTTGAGCTTCTGCAACATTTCTTTTCGGAGCTTAAGTCCGATTCGCAATTCACCCAAAGTCGCCCTCAAAATAATCAACGCCATTGAATCGATCGGCCAGCCAGCCAAAGAACGGAACACCCCATCGATTTAGCATGGACATGATCGTTAACTCACGTTAGATTTGAATCATTCAACGTATAGACTAAGGAACAATTGCAATGAGCACAAGCAAATTTAGATTCTCCTCCATCCTGTTTATAACCTCCACCTTGGCCGCCATGGCCATCCATTGGTACCTCACCCGCCAACACATCGGCATCAAATACTCCGCCGAAGCCGGCAGTGCCATGTGCAATATTTCTGAAACCGTCAATTGCTCTGGAACTATCATGAGCGGTTATTCGGAAATCTTCGGTATTCCCCTCGCCATTTTTGGTTTTATCACCAACTTGTTTATTTTGATCTACGGCTTAAAAAGTCTTTACCTCGATCAAGACGGCAAAAAGAGTGCAGCCGTCACTTTAGCACTGGCGTTGTTTTCCGTGGCGTCGAGTGTGGTCATGGGTTTAATTTCTGTGCTTGTGATAAAATCCCTTTGCCCTTTTTGCGTGATCGCCTATGTGCTTTCAGTGGTGACGTTGCTCTCTGCACTGAAGTGGACCCATGGATTTCGCTGGTCGGTACTTGCAAAGTACGGCTCCCCTATTGGCGTCGCATTCTTGGCGTTGATCCTGACCAGCGTCGCCGCCGGAAAAGTGGTCATGGGCACATCTGTGAATCGCGAAGTGATGGAAAATATGGCTTTGGTCGTTTCGGATTGGAAATTAAAAAGTCCGGTCGATGTTGCCCTTGTCGAGCCACTAACGATGGGACCGGATTCTGCAAAAATGAAAATTCTCGAGTTCTCCGATTTTCTATGCCCACACTGCAAAAGCGCATTTCCCAATCTTCATGATTTTGCCAAACGCCACAAAAATGATGTGCAGCTTATTTTTCAAAACTTTCCGCTCGATGGCTGTGGCCTCAATGGCGGAACGCCGGGACGTCGCTGTGATTTGGCCAAAATCGCATTTTGTTCGCAAAAACAAAATAAAGGTTGGGAAGCCCAGGAATACCTTTTTTCAAATCAAGAAAATCTGTACGAGCTGGCCGATCCAAATGTAGAGGTTCCAAAAGTCGCCCAAGAACTGGGGGTCGACGCGGAGACGCTGAAAACCTGTTACAACGATCCTGCCACACTCACCACACTCAAATCTCAATTGGAGCTTGGCAAACGCATTGGCGTGGAAGGCACGCCCGCCATATTCATTAACAACCGTCCGTTTCGTGGTGGCCCCAGCATGTTGGTGTTAGAGGAAATCTACAAGTCGTTGTAGTTGAGTAATCTGTCGCGAACGCCAACTACTCCGGTAGCTCGAATGTAAAGAGCTGGCTTGGAGTAATATCCAGGTGGTGGTACGCGTAGCCCATCCCCGAGATGAGCACCATGGCGGCAATGGCATAAAATACGGTCTTTACCAGATAGATAGTGGAGCTCAAATCTTCTGCGCGCACATTCTTTTGGATTTTCTCGATCATCACAATGGTCGTTTTCAGTTCCAAAAAATGGTCGGCAATCTTATCTGATAACTCTTTTTGTTTTGATTTATTCACATGGGTGGAGCGACCGATCATGTGCTTAATGCGAATGGCGTTGACTAGACTTTTGGCGTGCTCCACGTAGCGGTGAGTGCGCACTTTAAAAAGGCGATACTGTTCAAACCCAACCCCCACAGATTCCAACTCTTCCATGGCTCGATCGTACTGGCCTTGCGCCACACTGGATAGAACCGTAAATCCAAAGGAAATGTAAGCACTACGGCCGCCCTCACCGTTCTCGATCAAAGAAGCGAGTCGCGACTCTAAATGCCTAATATCATTGTAGGCTTTTAAAGCGGCTTCCTGTTGGGGGCTTTTTTGAGCAGTGGTCATAGAGAAGTATCGGAATATTCTGGAAAAAATCGAGAGGTCGAGCCGTGAGCTAGACCTTTTTGACGGGAGTTTTTTATGGACATACGTCTGCCGCATCTGCAAAGATAAAGACTTAAGGCGCGTGAGACGAAAGTCTTAGCCCTAACCGACACTACGGGATGAGTGTCTATACTTCACGGAGGATTTTTCATGACTGATTCAGAAACCAATGAGTTTGTACCGGTACCACTACCCTTTCAAATACCGGAACCTCCTGATCTCTCAAAAATCCCCCTCGCAGTGATACATTCCGCTACCGTGGAGACGTTAATCTCACAAACTGAAGATCTCTCTGCACGCCTTAAAGTGCAAATTCGTCGCGGCGCTGTTATGGAAAGACGCGTGCTCGAACTTGAGGACGCCGCAAAGACTCAAGAAAAGCAATTGTCCACATTGCGCCAGCAGCATGAGCTATTGACCGAAAAAGATTCGGGCCATCTGGAAAAAATTCGCGCACTCGAGGAAAGCTTGAGTGAACAAAAAAATGAAATCGAACTCCTCGAGGTGCGCTATGCGGAACAGAGCCAGCTGCATCGCAAAGAAACAACCGACCAAACCACTAAGGTCGCGCAGCTCGAACAGCAGGTAAAAGATCTCAGTCGTTTGCTTCCTCTCGAAAAAGAAAACTTTAAACTCTCCGACGACAATGCGTTTTTCAAAACAAAAGTGGAAGAACTGGCTCAGCACGTTCAATCCAAAGAGACGGAGATTCGCGGTCTCAAAGAACACATCATTCAAATGGAATCCATTATTAACGAGCGCAGTGAGGCTATCCACCAACTGAAAACTCAACTGGAGTCCACCACTCAAGAACTCCGTCAGCAAATGGAGCTTCACACTCAGGAAGTTCGTAAACACACCGATATGAACACGCGTGCTATCGAAGAAAAATCGGAACTGGAAAACCTGTTGATCCTTAAGGAGCGCGAAAAAGAACATCAGGTCACCACGGCCACGTCGGAGCTGATGAATATGCGCCAGGAGCTCAAAAACACTCAAGTGGCTTTTCGTTCAGTTCAAAGCGAAAAGGCACAGCTGGAAACTCAGCTCAAATCCACCGAGGAAACCATCAACGGTTTGTCGCGCGACAATTCAGATTTGGAAAAGCAAATTCAGAATCTTCAGGGCTTGTGGTACAAATTGCAATCCGAATTCGAAAAAGAGCGCACCAAAACCACGGCACTCACCAAACTCAATCGCGAGCTCTCCGTGGAACTTCAGCGCACTAAAACGTCGCCACAATATGATGAAGATTTCTTTAAACGCTATGTAAATAACAATCGCAATAATATGGACGTGTAGAGGCGCGCGAAAGCGCGCAACTCTCATAGCCTCCAGCGCTTACCACTAGCTCATAATGGTCGTGTCTGTGTCAGATCTTTTATCGGGAACGATCTTTTTTAAGTCGTCTTTCAATTCCGACGTCTTCTTAACAACTTGACTGGTCGGTAATACGTAGTACGTGCCCACGAATGTTCCCACCGATACATGTTTGCCGGATTTCGCCAATGTGACATTTCCTAAAGACGTGGTGATGACGATTTTGCTTCCCGCCACACAGATTTTTTTAAGAGTCGCTTTTAATGTTCCTGAAGAGAACGTCGAATTGAAGGGATTGGCAAAGTTCACACCGATTTTAATGGTTTTACTTGTCGCAAGCTCATTGGTGCCTTTATGAACTTCAGTGTACGAAGATGTGGAGCCGATCACGCCACGAATCTCTTCGCCCAGTGCCGCCTTATCTGCGGCTGACGATGTCGGCGTTGCGCAACCCGCAAGAGCCCTTACCGAAACACACATTAAAAGTAGTGCTAAAAAAACAAAGCGCATATTTCCCCCAAAGAAAGCTCGCGGCCTGTGGAACTTATGCTTCAAGAGTTGTACCGGCTTAAAAACAACAAAGGCGCTCTCAGGAGCGCCTACTGTCGACCACACTGTGAAGTGCCTATAAATTAGGCGCCCACGCCCTCAATTTTAGGCTCAACAAGGGCCGTGATAGCGCCCTCTTCGTCGTTGAAGATCTCGATATCGCGCAGTGGGCTGGCTTGAAATACTTTTTTGAATTCAGAGCCAACGCGGCAAAACTTCACCTGAATGGACTCTTGGTCACAAATATCCTGAAGTGATTCCACGAACGGGATGATCCCATTGGATCCGACGAACTGTAGCTTTTCCAGATTAAAAATTACCTTTTGCCCATTTTTCGAGAATGAACGAATGCAGGCATCTCTAAAAGGGGCCGCCGTTTCCACATCTATAAACCCCTTGAGATTTACGATCGTAACACCTTTTACTTTTAAGACTTTTGCTTCCATTCTTACCCCCCGATCTCTTAATGATACCGACAGTTCGTCCTTTTTCAAAACAGGCTCTCAAAGTGATACAACTATGGTCTTAAAATCGCCTCAAATTGAGACAAATGAGGAACATATTGCCCCGTCTGGGAGGATGTTGGTCGTGGAGCATCAAGATCGATCGTCGATACACAACCCGTTTTGATTCAGGTAACCTGAGCCTCCAAATGACAAGTAGATGGCTCCAATTTGTATTTTTGTCGTGCGCGTTTCTATGGCTAATGCCCTCTGCGTCGGCACAACTTTTTCAAAAAAAAGACAAAACAAAAGTACTCCTCAATGCGGATTTTACCGAACGAGATAACGAAAAAGATCTCACCATCTTGCGCGGCAACGTACAGATCATACTCGAGCAAAATTTTATTTCCTGTAATGAAGCCATCGTCATGATGGGGAAGAACGAAGTCATCGCCGTGGGGAAAGTGTTACTGAAAACACCTCAATCGGACATTCAGGCCGATAAACTTGTTTTCAACTTTAAGGAACAAACTGGGAAAATCTTTAACGGAGTTGTGCTTTCTGGAAAAGTTCTCATCCAGTCGGATTACATCGAAAAAACCGGGCTCGACACCTATGTCTCTAACTCCGCCTACCTCACCTCGTGCACAACGTGCGCCGCCTCGTGGAGTTTTACCGCCGACGAGATCGATGCGACAATCGAGGGCTATGCCTACATTAAAAATTCCTGGCTCCATGTCCTCGAAGTGCCATTGATCTATTTCCCCTACTTGATCGTGCCTTTAAAAAATGAACGCCAATCCGGTGTTCTCACTCCAACCATGGGAAATCATCCTTATGCCGGCTTTGGTTTGGAGATCCCTTACTTTTGGGCTATTTCGCGCAGTCAAGACATGACTCTCTCCGCGAAACATTTCGACAGCAGCGGATTTCAGGGGTTAGTGAATTACCGCTATCGCCTCTCGCAGAAGTCGAGCGGTGAGCTGGACACCGCAATGCTTTGGGACAAAGCCATGGACGGCAAGCGCCGCTGGCACGCCAACTACGAGCACTACCTGGAACTTCCCAACGACTACATTCAGCGCACGACAATCAGCTTAACGTCTGATTTGGATTACGTGAACCACTTCCAACAGCAGTTTCCGTTTTTTGGATTGCCCGCTTTGGACAACCGCACCTCGATCACCAAAAATTTTGAAGATTTTCATTTGAGCGTCGATACGAGCTATTATATCAGCCTCCTTCAGGACAGCATTGCCGACGGTCGCGAGACCTCGGTTCACCGTTTGCCAGAAGTGCGCTTCTCGCTCTCCGATAGAAAGCTGTTCGACAATGCCAATATTTTCTATAGGCTCAATGGCCAATACATCAATATTGCGCGGCAGGGTTTTGGCTTTGATTCCCTGTTCACGCCACCGGGTGCACCCGAGGGCTACCGCCCCGGAAACGTCACCGGCGTGTTTGATTCAACGACCGACAAGGTACGCACCGGGCAGCGACTCGACATTCAACAAATGCTCTATATGCCTATGCGCTTGATGGACAATGCCATAGATTTTACTCCCTATGCCAGTTACCGTCACACCCAATATGTTTTGGGTGCCATCAACGAGCAACAGAACTTCGATTTTTTTCCACACCGCAATTACACGCAAGTGGGTGTCAACACCTCTACCGAAATGAGCGCCATCTATCAGGGCGGCTCGAGCCGTTACCGTCACTCGATGATTCCGGAAGTCAGTTTTCAGGCTATCACCAACGCCAATCAAACCAACAGCACATTCTTTGGTAGCCAAAATCAAATTCCCTACTTTCTTCAAACTCAGCCTTTACAAAACTCGGATGTGCTCAACACTACCGACGGCCGTGGCCTGCAGTTTGACTACGAGGATCGCATCATCGGGAAACGTTTGGTCAATTTTGCCTTTACAAATAAAATTGCGCAAAAAAGCGATTCGCCTCTGGGACAAGTTTATAATCAACCTGTTTTGTTTACCGTGTCGCAAGCGTATGACATCATCGAATCAAAGAACGACAATGGGCGCCCCTGGCAGGACATTCGCGGACTACTCAATGTGCGCACGGGCCGTGTAGATAGCCTGACCGAATTTTTTCATTTTCCCTATCACAAACAAACCAACGTGAACTCGCGTCTTCGACTGGCTTTGGAAAATACCAATTACTTCGAAGTGATCTATACCAACTACCTCAACGTGCCCGCCGATCCCGCCGACATTCAACGCAGCCTGCGCCAAGAGTCTGCGCTGTTGGCTGTGGGTTTAGATACAAAAACCACAGCACTGTTTAGCAACATCGAGTACTCTCTTAAAGACAGCGAATGGCGCCGCTGGACAGTCAACGCCACTCTTACGCCACCCGGAGACTGTTGGATCATCGGCGCTCTCCTCTACAAGAACCTTGACACAGATGAGATTGGTTGGGATGCTAGAATCACCTTTAAGTTCGGAAAATAATTTATGATGAAATCTTTTTTTAGCATTTTATTTTTTGCGGTCGCTCTCATGAGCACCTCGGCCCACGCCCAATTCGGCAAAGAGTGGCTCACGTGCAACTCCGACGACGATTGCATGAAGGTCAACGGCCTCTGCAATCGCAAAGACTCCATCAACAAAAAATTTATAAAAGATTTCGAAGTATTCTCCAAAAAGATGGACTCCATGTCCATGTGCAAAGAACTCTCAGAAAAAGAAAAGCTCCACAACGAAAACTCCGTTGCAAAGTGCGTGAACGGCTCCTGCAAGTTAGAAGATTTGCCAGCGGCGAAGAAATAGTTGCCGAGCATTTTGTAACTGGGATGCACACGCTCACTTCCCCAGGGAAACGAC
>CAYNTO010000006.1:57459-112144 GCA_964400355.1 uncultured Pseudobdellovibrionaceae bacterium | reverse complement strand
GTTGCCGAGCATTTTGTAACTGGGATGCACACGCTCACTTCCCCAGGGAAACGACCTCGCAGGAAACTGAAACTGGCAATAAGGAAACGACTCACAACAGATCCTTTAAATAGTAAATTTCCACCGCCTGTCCGCTCAATACAATCTCTGTGCTCACCGGCTCCTTTAGCCATTCGGCCAAGCTCTGCTGTGCGCGGAACAAGCGCACCAGCTGCGTGCGCGTGATGCGATCAGCGATGGACCACCCAGCATCATTGGACTTTACCTCTACACACACCACCCGCCCCGCCGGAGACAGCAAAACCAGATCGAGCTCCACGCCGGCAATTTTGGTGCGGTGATAAAGCAATTGGTATTTTAGCTGAAGGTAGTAATGAAGAACGCGGCGTTCACACTCAAGGGCATGCTTCGCGCGAAAGTTTAACGTGTTCGCGCACGCCTGCGAAACTGAAGCGATGGAGCTTGGTGGGCCCAAACGTGGCAATAGCCGTGCGATGCACCTCTGTGGCGTAACCTTTGTGAACATCAAACCCATACTGCGGATATTTCGCCGCCATTTCCACACACCAACGATCGCGCGAAACCTTGGCGATAATTGATGCCGCTGCTACCGGAGCCGCGCGCAGATCACCCTTAACGAGAGCGAGCTGTTTCGTTTTTAATTTTGGAATGGTAAACTTTCCGTCGACAATGATGGTACCCATAGGCATTACAGAGTGCGCGGCCACCAAGTGCTTGAGCGCGCGCTTCATCGCTAAGAATCCAGCCTGATGAATATTCAACGTATCGACTTCTTCAGCAGTCGCAAAACCCACGCCAAATTTGCACTTCGCTATAATGATATCAAACAAACGATCACGCTCTTTTGCGGACAGAAGTTTCGAATCGGTGAATTGGAGGGGATCGATGTCTTCGCACAAGACCACGGCGCCGGCATACACTGGACCTGCTAGACACCCACGGCCGGCTTCATCCACACCGACAACGGGTGCGGTCTCTTTACCCCATTCGTAAATGGGGTAAATCATTTTTTTGGATTTGGACATTTAGAAAGAGATTATTTCTTCTTTTTGCCAGCAGCAGACTTCTTAGCGTTCTCAGCTTTACGAGCGGCTTTCTTTTCGTTCTCCGCCTGAATCTCTTCAGCCGTACGAGTGTCCTCTTGAGACACCAGCTCCGACTCGAGTTTCGCAGCTTTACCTTCCAGTTTGCGAAGAAAATAAAGTTTCGCGCGGCGAACTTTACCCTGAGCTACAACTTGAATTTTTTCGACAATGGGGCTTACGAATGGAAATGTACGCTCAACACCCACACCATCAGAAATTTTGCGAACAGTAAAGGAACGGGCAACACCGTGACCTTTCATCTTCACAACAACGCCTTTGTACAACTGCGTTCTTTCTTTTTCGCCTTCTTTAACGAGAACGGATACCTCAACGGTGTCACCGGCGCGGAATTTCGGGAAGTTTTTCTTAACATTTTTGCTGGCAACAGCTTTTGCGATCACGTTCGTCATTTGACTTAACTCCTTGAACAAAGGCGATTTTCTATCATGACCCCATGAGGCGGTCAAGACAGATACTTACAGCAGATCGGACCGAAAGGTGTCGATAATCGTCTTTGGAAGCACCGCGTATCGGCTCCAATAATAGATCACAGCTATCGAACACCGAATCGGCAAGGCCTGAGCCGGTACCGAATACTAAAAAGTGCGGTTTTTCGGGCAGTTGGGCACGGAGCTCCTGAAAGCCCACCTTTTGCCATTTGGACGTTTCGCGCGCATGCGTGGTCACTACGCGGGCTCCAGGCTTTCCCCACTGGCGGAGGGCATCCTCGAGGCTCTCGGCAGTTTTTACAGGCTCCAGCGCACTTTTGCGTTTGGGATTTAATTTTGCACCGGGCCCCACTCTCCAATGATCGAGAACACGGGAGACAAACATTTGCTGCTCGCGGGAGGGATGAATAATAAAATAGTTCTCCACGCCATACACCCGGCACGCGCGAGCGATATCGTGGATATCAAAGTTGGTCACGTTGGTGGCCACGGTGGAGCCCGCACGATCGAGAATAGGATAGTGGACAAGTCCCACAGCAAGCTCAATGGCCATTTAAAAACCCTTCTAGGAATTGTTCTTCAACTCCGCAGAGGAGCAATTCCTCGCGCGGCAAAGTTTTTATATAAGATTTTAGTTTCAAAGTCTCCGAATCGGTCAGCGGCGTCTTCAAAAGCTCGGGACGATTTTGAATCGTCAGTAACAGCCCCACCCACCGGCGATATTCCGCCATTTTTTTGTGATCGCCCGAGAGAAGCATTTCGGGAACTTTCCCTCCTATGTTCTCACGCGGGCGCGTGAACATGGGAGCCTCAAGCCCGTTATCTCCAGCGAGTGAATCTTGCGACGCCGATTCCGCATGTCCGAGCACTCCAGGAAGTTTGCGCACCACCGCATCGATCAACGCGAGCGCCGGCACCTCGCCCCCACTCAACACGTAATCGCCAACAGACACGCACTCAAAATCAAAATGATCGATCACCCGCTGGTCCACTCCGCCGTAACGGCCACTCAAAAGCACGATGTGTTTTTCCTCGGCAAGTTTTTGCACCATCGCCTCATTGAGAAGTTTCCCCGCAGGGGAAAGAAAAATTTTCTTGGCCTTCGCAAATTCCGCAATGCTTGCGCACGACTGCGCGAGCGGATCGAAAATCATTACCATGCCGTCGCCGCCACCGAAGGGCCGGTCGTCGACAGTTTTATGAACATCGGCAGTAAAATCGCGGGGGTTTACAGTATCGACCGCAAAGATGTTTTTTTCTAACGCCTTACCCACCACGCCCCACTTAAGGGCGTCCTGAATCATTTTTGGAAATACGGTGATCACGCTAAAACGCATGCTTTGTTCTAAAGCATCACGCCAAGTCGAGCAAGCCCTCTGGAATTTTCATGTAAATAGTTTTTTCGCTGTTGTCGATGCGATCGATGAACGCTTTTACGAGAGGGATCAGGTACTCTTTTCCCTCTGCGGACTTCACCTCGAGCAAATCTTGAACGCCGTTCGTGGAGAATCCCACGATTTGCCCAATCGGGCCTGCTGCCACATCGATGACTTGAAAGTTGAGGAGTTCGGCGAGGAAAAAGTTTTCGCCTTCTTTGGATTCCATAAACGATTTCGGGATCCACACCTCGTGGCCCACCAGCGCTTCCACATCGTTGCAGCTCTCTAAATCAAACAGACGAGCGACCACGCCTTTTCTGCCCTGCTTTTTGTGTTCTCTTAAGTTTTCGATTTCAAACGACATGAAGGAATTCTGCGGCGCCTTTGTCGACGACGCCTTAAGAATGAGATCTTCCCATTGGTCGAACCATGCAATGTCTGTTGACTTAAGTACGATGAAAATATCCCCTTTGAGGCCTTGAGTCGAATGAACATAGCCGATCTGGTACAGCTCTGATTCAGAGTAAGATGGAGGTTGGGATATCCTCAGATGTTTCATCGGGTACAAAAACAAAAAGGCGCTCGCGGCGCCTTTGTTGGATTCTTAAACCTTGGACTATTCCATGATTTCAAGAACGCTTCTCTTGCTCAGCTTGGTGCTCGCAGCATTTAAGATCGTACGCATGGATTTAGCGGTACGGCCTTGTTTGCCAATCACTTTGCCGAGATCTTCTTTAGCAACTGTGAGCTCAACCACCGTTGTTTGCTCGCCGGCAACTTCGTTTACTGAAACTTTGTCCGGGGCATCGACGAGTGATCTCGCCATAAAATCCACAAGGTCTTTAAGACTGGAAGGATCGTAACCCATTTATTATTCTCCTGAATGGTTGTTTTCTGCAGAAGGCGCTTAAACAGCGCCGGTCTCTGACATTTTAATAAGTGTTTGGACACGATCAGACGGTTGTGCACCTTTGCTGATCCACTCTTTCGCCTTTGCGAGGTCAAATACGAGTTTTTTATCCTGTCCCGACGGATTCGGGTTGTAGTAACCCAGATTCTCTAGAAAGCGGCCGTTTCTCCAACGACGAGAATCTGCAACAAGAATACGATATTTAGGAACTTTTTTTGCTCCATAGCGAGCAAGTCTAATAACAACCATTAAAACCTCAACTGTGTTGTACGATAAGGTTAAGGATGTACCGAGATTCAAAGCAATCATCAAGGGAATTCTAACACCCTACGGAGAAATCACAGAGTGCCCTGAAGGAATTTCGTTAAACCTCGGTAAAATCGTCAGTTTTAGAGTTCACAGGCGTGTAAACTAAACGGAAATTGTGTGATTAAAACGGAAATTTTGGCATACCCGGAAAGCCGCCACCCTTGCCGCCAAGACCCATTTTCATAAGGCCTGTCATCATGGCCTTGGACGTCTCAAACTGCTTTAAAAGCTTATTGACGTCCTGCACACGACGCCCGGCGCCTTTGGCTATGCGCACCGTACGTGATCCATTGATGATGCGGTGATCTCTTCTCTCGGCCGGAGTCATTGAGCAGATGATCGCCTCGATTTTTTTAAGTTCCTCGTCCGGCGGAGCCATGCCTTGCATTTGTTTCATCATCTGTCCCATGCCTGGAAGCATCTTGAGAATTCCCTCCATGCTCCCCAGCTTTTTGATTTGGCGCATTTGTGCCAGGAAATCCTCCAATGTGAACTCGCCCGACATCATCTTTTGCGCCGACTCCATGGCCGATTGTTCATCGATCACTTCTTGAGCCTTTTCGACCAAGCTGACCACATCGCCCATATCTAAAATGCGCGAGGCCAAGCGGTCTGGATGAAACACCTCGAGCGCCACCTGCTTTTCGCCCACGCCGAGGAACTTGATGGGAACACCCACCGTTTCACGAATACTGAGTGCCGCACCACCGCGGGCATCACCGTCGATTTTGGTCAGTATCAATCCGGTAATCCCCACGTCTTTGTGAAATCCCTCAGCCACATTCACCGACTGTTGACCGAGCATAGCATCGGCCACAAGCAGCACATCTTGCGGCTGGAAAGTGGCTTTTAGATCTTTGAGTTCATTCATCAAATCCGCATCGATCTGTAAGCGACCTGCGGTGTCCACAAGTAGCACATCCAGATCTTGCGCCTGCATCCAAGTGCGGATCTCTTTTGCGGACTCTGATACTTTCTTTTTGGAATCGGTAGAAAACACCGGAACACCGGCTTCGGTACCCAACTGTTGGAGTTGTTGAATGGCGGCCGGGCGATAAATGTCCACCGATGCCATTCCCACATTTTTCGAAAGTTTGGTTTTAATATGCTTGGCCAGCTTTCCAGCCGTGGTGGTTTTACCCACACCTTGCAGACCAACGAGGAAGATCACCGTTGGTTTCTGACTCACATCGAGCTCTTCCGTCTTGCCACCGAGAAGCTCCACCAACTCGTCATTGACGATTTTGATGAAGTGTTGGCTCGGATCTACGCCCTTCACCACGTCCTGACCGATCGCCTTTTCTTTTACGCGGTCGATAAAAGTTTTTACCACTTTAAAGTTCACGTCGGCTTCGAGCAAGCTCATGCGGATCTCTTTGATCGCCTCTTGAACATTGTCTTCGGTGATCTTTTTTTGCCCGCGCAACGTGCGCACACTATTGAGCAGTCGATCCGAGAGTTTTTCAAACATGAGTGTCTCCTTGGTGTGTCCCCCCTTGGGGGCATAAATTCGCCTGCGACGCTTTGCGCGAGATTGCGAGTTTTAAGGCACCCTTGAGAAGGACTTCTTTTATACTCGCTTGCGGCAAGGATGTCTAGGCGTTGCCCCCATAGACCAGACGTCGTAAAATAAACCTATGGAGAATTCTACAGTTCTGAACTCGTGCAAAAAACTTGTGGCCAGTAACCCCTCTGGCGATGTGAACGACTTTAAGAGCATTGTTTGCTCATGGGAGAGCACCGCCCTTGGCGCACTGGCTCCCGAGCATGTGCGGGTGCGCGTGCGCTACTCATCGATCAATTACAAAGACGCATTGGCCATCACTGGAAACGGCAAAATTCTGCGGGCACTGCCTCTAACTCCGGGAATCGATGCCTCTGGAATCGTGGTGGAAAGCAACGCTCGTGGCTTTTCGCCAAATGAGGAGGTTCTCATTACTGGGTGTGGACTGGGCGAAACGATAAATGGTGGTCTCTCGCAATTTATCGATGTTCCTGCGAGCGCGGTCATTGCACGCCCTAAAAATCTCTCCCTCAGAGAGTGCATGATCCTGGGCACAGCCGGGTTTACAGCGGGCCTTGCACTTCATCAACTGGAGCACAATGGGCTAAAACCGGAAACGGCCCCAGTGCTCGTCACCGGCGCCACCGGCGGGGTCGGTTCGCTCGCTGTTCTTATGCTCAAAAAACGCGGGTATCAGGTGGAGGCTTGGTCGCGCAAGGCCGAAGAGGCCTCCTACCTTCAATCTTTGGGAGTGGACGTGTTTACGAACATCAAAGAGCTCGATTGCAAAACCCGTTCTCTTGAAAGCGCTCAATGGGCGGCGGCGATCGACAACGTGGGTGGAGATATTTTATCGTTTGTTCTTCCGCGCATTTTGCCCCATGGCGGTGTGGCCTCCATTGGTCTTGCGAAAAGTGCAGATCTCCACACCACCGTGTTTCCGTTTATTTTGCGCGGGGTGAACCTTTTGGGGATCAGTTCGAGCACTTGCCCGCGACCACTGCGCGAAACCATTTGGTCCGAGATCAGTGCTCTCGCTTGCCAGTGGGAACGGGCGCTCAGTGCAACTTTGGCCGCCGATCAAATTGTTGGATTTGCGGAGCAGATGATTGCCGGCAAAACCACCGGTCGCGCCATCGTGGACGTGAATACTTTTTAGAGGCAATAGACTTTCTCACCAATTTATGATCTTTTGGAGACGAATCGTTCTCCGGCCAGCACCCGTTTTTTCAATGAGTATTAAATAAATATTATGTTGCAATCATCGCCCCGCAAAAAAACCGCTCGTCGCCTCTGGATTCGCGGGGCTCTCATTGGCGTCCCACTGCTCATTACGGCGCTTGGCGCTTTTGCCTATGCCAATCGTATACCCATCGCCGACTGGGGATTGACTCAGTTTCTCGAGAGCAGAAACATTCGCGCAAGCTACCTTATTGAGACGCTCAATTGGAACGAAATCCTCATCACCAATATCAATATCGAAAACGGAATCCTTATTCCCAAAGTGCATATTTTGCGCAAATCGACGTCCCCGCAGATTGCTAACATTGAGTCCATCCATATCCAGATCGACTCCATCGACGTGTGGACCACTAAAAAAGTGATCGAGCAGCTCATGGTCCCGGCGGGTGAAACCACCAGCGAGCCACTGGGCTTTGCAGACTATGCACACTATTGTTATCAACTCAAACCGACAACACTGAAGTTTCGTATCGAAAAAATCGTGCACGAAAGCACCGAGATCCCTCTCAATCTCAAACTCGAGCACACGCCGGGTTCGGACAAAACAGAGTTCCGCTTTTCCGGTGAAAATCTCGATTACACGGGCAACAAGAAGTTTCAAGTTTCGGCACAAAAGTACGCCGGAAATATGGAGTTGGAGTGTTCCGCCGACTCTATTCGACTCTCTGGTGATCCAGTAACACTTACCGTAAAAAACCTCTACTCAGATAGCCCGCGTCTCACTGTGAAAAACTCCAAAATCACCAGCGAAAAAGTACAACTGGTGCTTTCGCGCGACAACCGCGCGCGTCTTCACCTGCCGCTAGAGCTCAAACTCACTGCGCTAACGGCGACGCAAAAGATTGTGGCCGACATTCCAAAACTGCTTCTCACCGCCGACCACTCACTGGATTCGTCGCAAAAGAGCTCACTGCTCGTGAGCGGCAAAAAACTGCACCTCTCCTCACCCTACGGGATAAAGGTAGCCAACCTCCAAGCGGAGTTGAGCACGCCTTACAGCTGGTCGGAATCCTTAGATGGCCAGGTGAATTTGAGCGGACTCACGATTCTAAGCGCTCTCGATCAGCCGCTCGTTCAGAACCTTTCGTCGAAAATTCAGCTTCATAAGGCTTCGGGCTCGAGCAACGCTGTTCTCAGCATTTCCGATGCGACAAAGAATTTGGCCATCACCGACTTACAAATCCTGCAAACCAACTCTGCCTTTGCCGCGGAATTTCAAAAAAAGACCACGCAGGTCGAACTCAATTCACGGATCGTTGAGGTGTTTCCCATCCTCAAGGAATACATTCAGTATATCTCCGGGAAACTCCGCTTTGGCGGCCTGATCACTTACAAAAACGGTGAACTGGCAGGAAATATTCAGGCGGAGGGACAAGATATTTCCGCAGATACGGCGTTCGGTGAAGTGTCTAAAATGAATTTCAGCCACGATGTGGTGTCGCTTGAAACTCTTGCCAGCTCTCCCGGCCAGCGTCTCACGATTAAAAGCTTTACCGCCGGCAAGGAACTGCGCAATTTGGAGTTGAACTACCAAGTTCTCAGCAAATCTCATATTCTTGCCCGCTCTCTTCATGTGGAACATGAAGGCGCCAATATAGATGCCAAAAATTTTTCGATAGATCCGGTGCTTAAAATTCTTAAAGGCTTTAAGGCCACAATCGAAAAATTAAAGCTCGATACCCTCCTCGTGTTGGCAGCGGGGCCGTTCATCTCTGCGGAAGGCACTCTCTCTGGAGAAATCGCCTTAGCCTACAAGGATAAAATTCCCACTATCGATGGACAACTTCAATCGGATGGTCCCGGCTGGATTCGCTATCGCAAGCAGGGCGATGTTCAGCAAAAAAATATTAGTCTCTCCGACAACCCCATGACCATTCTCAATGGCTATCTTTACAACTACCAGTACCAAGAGCTGGATATGGAGCTTGCCACCGACCGCAAATACAAAATGACGGCACGTCTCAAAGCTTTGGGTCGAAACCCTGATTATTTAGGAGGCAAGCCGTTAAAACTGAAAATCAATTTCGAACAGAATGTATTGGCCGCCATTCAGTCGATGATGCTATCCTATAGCCTGCCCAATAAGTTAAAAGAGAAGATAGAAAAGGCAGGAAAAGAACCATGAGAACACTATTAGTAACTGCACTTATCGCGCTCACACTTTGGGGGTGCGCGCCCACAGTGGCGCTACAGGCACCAGACAAACCGTTAGAGATCAACCTCAATGTAAAGGTGGATCACCAAATCTCTGTCAAAATCGACAAGCAGGTCGAAGATTTGGTAAATAAAAATGAAGCTATTTTTTAATCGGGAGGATTTATGAAACACACATGGACAGCTCTAATTGCAATTTTACTCGTCTACAGTTTTTCAATGACTGTTCACGCATTGGATTTGGACGAAGCCCGCTCAAAAAAAATGGTCTCTGAGCAACCAGATGGCTACGTGAAAGCCAACGACGCTTCCGCCAAGGCACTGGCCGACGATGTGAATGCCAAACGTAAAGCCGTGTACGAAGATCTGGCAAAAAAAGAAGGCGTGGATGTCAAAGTTGTCGCTGAAAAAGCGGCAAAGAAAATTCAGGAAAAAATCGGTAAGTGAGCTCTCAACACTAATGACCGCGTTGGGGTCGCGCCGCAGACGGCGGGGCCTTACGCGGAGTCCGTGACCGTGCCGCTGGCACTCGCGCTCGTTGTTTGCTGGCGTTAGCAGTTTTCGCAGGGACCGCCATCCCTAGTTCTTTCATCATGTCATTCACGGTAATGCCCAATTCCTTATCGAACTTTTTAGCGGTGGCAAATGATTTAGAATTGTTGGTCTTTAAATAGTGCTTCACGTAATGAGCATGACTTCTCATCACCGTGCTAAAGCGAAGGAGTCTATTTTTAAGCCTTTCGCCACGCTCATCCGCAAATGGAGTTGCCTTTAAGTCGGTGTCGTTCAGCTGCAGCGATCCCACCACAAACTTATCCGCTTGTTCGTAGCGGGATATGTTGTGATCAATATCCCACGTTTTTATATTCTTTAGGTGGTCATTCATGATTTGCATGTAGGTATCAAAATAAATTCCGATCACCCGCTCTGTGGGCATATGGCGCTTGGGCAGAGCCATCACCACAGCGAGAGTCACCGCAGCCAAACTGGCAAATAGCACCCCGGCGCTTTTGGTATCGTTCTCGGGAAGCATTTCCACACACAAATAGCAAATCAGCGCACCTCCGGCGAGCCCGCCAAGGTGTGCCCATATATCTATGGAACTATCGCCGATTCCGAGGTTCTGCCACGCAAAGTAGATCGCCGTGAACAACAAACCCTTGTCGAGAACAACACCGCGATTGCGATACAAGATCGCACTCACAATAATGGCTCCATAAAGGCCAAATACAGCTCCCGAGGCGCCGGCGCTGACAACATAGGCCGGCTGCAAGAGAGTAGAAAGCACACTGGAAAATAAGATGGATCCCAGATAGACCGCAATAATTTTATTGGGCGTAAGGTATTTGATGATATGCGCGGTTGCAAAATACATGGCGCCCACGTTGCCCACTAAATGCCAAATGTCCCAATGGAGAAAGGCCGCTGAAAACAATCTCCACCATTGCCCTTGAGTGGTAAGATGGGGAGTGTTGGCACCAAACTTGAGCATGAGTCCATGCTCCATTTTTTGTAAATCGCCACCGCTCATAAGTAGGATCGCAAAAATAATAATATTGAGCGACGCCATACCCACTAAAAATGTATTGTCGTTTTTATGAAGATCATAAGCACCCGTATACTCGCCCGACATTTTCTTTCGTGCGCGGTAAACAGATTGCGGGTCTGCAGGCCGAGCCAGCGGACGCGCAGGCGAAACATGAAGTGGCTGCGCGGGAGTAACAGCTGCTGTTCTTTGACTGCCACTCTGGGGTTGAGAGCTTTGCGGTTTGGCTTTTGAACTGTGCGCCACATTTTGTTGCCGTGAATCTTTATCAGTTTTTCGTTTGTTAAGAGACGAACCATCTTTGGTCAAAGTTTTTGTTTGTGTTTCTTGAAAACCGGCAGCGTCTTTGTGACGGCGTTTTTCCTTACGATTGTGCGGCACATAGGTGTAGGAGAACTGAAACATGTACGGCCCAACAAATATCTTTACCCCTTCTCGGAGTTCATGCCACTCTTTGGGTTTGATCGTTTTGGTGTTGAGTTTGGTCCCGGTTGCAGAGTTGCTATCCAGAATGTAATACACACCGCTGTCGTTAGCTGTGATGGTAAAATGCTGGACGCTCACCGACACATCGTTGAACGATGGGGTGCGACCGAACTGAAACTTTTTACCAAGCACGATGGGCTCGGGACGCCCTGGAATATACAGGTACGCAGAAGAAGTCTCTGATTTTGGAGCACGCGCCGAGCTGGACATACTGCCTTTTCGGCGAGAATCGCGAAAACTCGTGTGCTCCCACGGAGATAGCTTGCACCCCGAGGAACAATCCAAACCAAGGTCCAGTGGATTCTCAATATGGGAGAGTGTTTCGCTGTTTTTTGTTTAAGCCATCAAAATATCGTCAGTTCGCAAAACTTTAATTACCGGCACGGCTTACAAATTTCTACGGTACTGCCCACCCACTTCAAACAATGTTTGTGTCATCTGATGGAGCGAACACACGCGTGCAGCACTCATCAGTGCAGCAAATACGTTCCCCCCGGAAAGCGCCGTTTCGCGCAGTTTTTTGAGCTCTTCGTCGGCGGATTTTTGGTTTTTCTTTTGGTACTCCTGAACGCGGTTCAACTGAAGATTTTTTTCTTCGTAACTGGCGCGCGCCAATTCTATTTTTGGTGGCACATATCCTTCGACTTGCGTGGCCGGATCGATAAACTGGTTCACACCAATAATTGGAAGCTCTCCCGAGTGTTTGAGATGCTCGTAGTGCATGGACTCTTCCTGGATTTTACCGCGTTGGTATTGGCTTTCCATGGCGCCCAATACACCACCGCGCTCGCTGATCTTGGTAAACTCCGTCAAGATGGCCTCCTCCACCAGTTCCGTCAACTCTTCCATAAAGTACGAACCTTGGAGCGGGTTTTCATTTTTTGCCACACCGAACTCTTTATTGATGATCATCTGGATGGCCATCGCTCGGCGCACCGACTCCTCGGTGGGCGTAGTGATCGCCTCATCATAGGCGTTGGTGTGGAGGGAATTGCAATTGTCGTAAATGGCAATGAGCGCCTGCAGTGTGGTGCGAATATCGTTAAAAGCAATTTCCTGCGCATGGAGGGATCTACCGGAAGTCTGAATGTGATACTTTAACTTTTGCGAACGATCATCGGCGTTGTAAAGATCGCGCATGGCCACAGCCCAAATGCGTCGGGCCACGCGGCCAATCACGCTGTACTCGGGATCCATGCCATTGGAAAAGAAGAATGAAAGATTTGGTGCAAAGTCGTCAATCTTCATTCCACGCGCGAGATAATATTCTACAAACGTAAACGCATTACTTAACGTGAACGCCACCTGACTGATGGGATTAGCCCCTGCTTCAGCAATATGGTAGCCCGAAATACTCACGGAATAAAAATTGCGAACACTTTTATTGATAAAGTATTCTTGAATGTCGCCCATCATTTTGAGAGCAAAATCGATGGAAAAAATGCAAGTGTTTTGGCCTTGGTCTTCCTTGAGAATGTCCGCCTGAACTGTGCCGCGCACCTGATTGAGTGCAAAGTCGCGCACGTTTTCAAACTCCTCAGAATTGAGTTTGCGGCCCAATTCTTTTTCTTTTTTCTCCACCTGCTGATCGATTGCCGTATTGAGAAAGTAAGCCAGGATCATAGGCGCCGGCCCATTGATGGTCATGCTCACCGATGTGGTGGGCGAGCACAGATCGAAGCCATCGTAGAGGCGCTTCATGTCGTCCAGTGAACAGATGCTCACACCACTTTCCCCCACTTTGCCATAAATGTCGGGGCGCTGATGCGGATCAAACCCATAGAGAGTTACCGAATCAAAGGCGGTCGACAACCGTTTTGCTGGCTCCTCTTTCGATAAAAAGTGAAAGCGTTTGTTGGTGCGCTCCGGTGGACCTTCGCCTGCGAACATGCGCTTTGGATCCTCAGCTGTGCGCTTGAGAGGAAACACCCCTGCGGTGTACGGAAAAAATCCCGGCATGTTTTCTAAACGCAGAAATCGCAGGCGATCGCCCCAATCGTTCAAGCGCGGAGGCACCACACGGCGAATATCGATTCCCGATAAACTCTTAGTGGTGAGTGGCTGGCGGATCTCTTTACCGCGCACTTCGTAGACAAATTCTTTTTCACGGTAAAGACCGGTAAATACATCCCAATGCTCCACATGTTCGAGCACTTCGGCCGGAATCTCTTTTTTAAGTGCGGCCTTGGTTTTTTCGTGAGTGGTGTCTTTGAGTTGCTTTTCGACAGTCTCGATGGCGCCAATGAGCGAGGCCTTCGCCGCCAGCTCGTCGGTTTGTTTTTTATAGCGGCGCACTGTGGACGCGATTTCGGCAAGATAACTTTGCCGGTCTGCGGGAATTATGGTCTGGCGATCTACACCGCGCAAAGCAGACCGATACTCCGGTGGAAGCTCCCAGGTTTTATCGCGCGCCTGAAGAAGATCGACGATATGAAAAAACAGCTGATTGCAGCCCTTGTCATTGAACTGCGCCGCTTGGGTGAGAAACACTGGTGTTTTCTCGTCGGCCAAATCAAATTGCTTGCGAGATCTACGGTACTGTTTGCGCACGTCCCGAAGTGCATCCTCCGCCCCTCGACGATCCGCTTTGTTGATGGCGATCACGTCGGCGTAATCAATCATGTCGATCTTTTCCAGTTGCGACTGAGCTCCAAATTCGGAGGTCATCACGTACATGGTCACATCAGACACTTCGGTGATAGCGGCATTGGCCTGACCAATACCTGATGTTTCGGCAATGATAAAATCAAAATCCGTTTTTTTAAGTAACGAGAGCACATCAGGCAATGCTGTGGCGATTTCCGAACCCGATCCGCGTGAAGCCATGGAGCGCATGTAAGAATTTCGCCGTGAAAGGGAGTTCATACGAATCCGATCACCTAAAAGTGCGCCGCCGGTTTTTCGTTTGGTGGGATCCACGCACACCACGGCAATTTTTTTATCGGGGAAGGCGTTGAGAAAACGCTGAAGAAGTTCATCGATTAAGCTCGACTTGCCGGCACCGCCCGTACCGGTGATGCCGAGAATAGTGGGCGTTGTGGAGCGTGTGGAAATGGATTTTAAAAGCTCAGCGTCCACTTTTCCAAAGCGCTCCTGTTGGTCGATGGCAAGACCGATCAATCGGTGCTTGAGGTCATCGCGCCCTTCGGGGCTTTTGGTATTTTTGAAATCGAGATTTTTTACCGACTGAATGTCAAAGTCACAGCGTTCGACAATCAGGTTGATCATTCCCTGAAGCCCCATACGGCGGCCGTCTTCCGGATGGAAAATAAAATCAATGCCGTTTGCCTCTAGATGCTGCTTCTCCTCGTACACAATGACGCCGCCGCCGCCGCCAAAGATTTTCACGTAGCCCGCTCCACAACTATCGAGCAGGTCGCGCACATACTTAAAATACTCCATGTGCCCGCCCTGATACGACGACACACAAATACCTTGTGCGCCTTCCTGGAGAGCCGCAATAACCACATCCATCACTGAACGATTGTGGCCAAGATGAATCACCTCGGCGCCAGTATCCTGAAGAAGTCTGCGAATCATATTGATGCTGGCATCGTGTCCATCAAAGAGGCTGGCAGCGGTCACAATGCGAACGGCATTTTTCGGCTTGTAGACTTCGGTCACCATTTAGCGTTGCTCCCCAATGTTTTTAAACGTGGGTTTGCGCTTTTCAATAAAAGCACTCACGCCCTCTTTTTGATCAAAGCTCTCAAAGGTTTGCGAAAAATATTTGGCCTCAATACCCATGGCCTCGGTGACATTTTTGCCATAAGTTTCATTGATTGATTTTTTAATCAGCATCAGTGATTGCGGAGAGCGGAGTGCCATGGTTTCGGCCAAGCGTTGCACCTCGTCCATCAAATGAGCCGATTCAAACACGGCGTTGACAAGCTGGGTGCGCAGCGCTTCCTCTGCGGTGATCATGCCACCCGAGAACGTCCACTGTTTCGCGAGAGCAGGCCCCACACGGCGTGCGAGGCGTACGGTTCCACCAAAACCCGGAATCAAACCCAAAGTGCACTCTGGCAAACCGAGTTTCGCTGCCTTGGAGGCGACGATAAAATCACAGGCCAGCGCCAGCTCAAGCCCCCCACCCAATGCAAAACCATTTACGGCAGCAATTACTGGGCAGTACAGAGATTCCATTTTTTGAAACACGCTCTGCCCTCGCTCGGCAAACGATTGCGCCTGGCGGGAGTCGATGCCGTTCATCTCTTTGATATCGGCGCCAGCAACAAATGCTTTTTCACCGGCTCCCGTCACAATCACGCAGCGGAGAGTTTTTTCGTTCTCGATCTGGGTGAGAAGAGTCTCCAGTTCGTGAAGCACGCTGGTGTTGAGTGCGTTTAGGGACTCCGGACGATTGATGGTGATTTTTCCTATGGTGCTGGCCTGGTTTTTTTCAAAAGTGATGAGTGACATTTTTTATTTCCTGTATTTTACGTTCTTTAGTTCGTCGTGCGTGGTCAGTGGCAGATGGTTGTTTTAAAACTTTAATTTTGGGCAAAGCCCAAAACTAATACTTATAAAACCCTCGCCCCGCTTTTCGTCCCAGCCATCCCGCTTCTACGTACTTGCGCAGTAGCGGGCACGGGCGGTATTTGGAATCACCCAAGCCATCATGCAACACTTCCATAATCGCAAGGCAGGTGTCGAGACCGATAAAATCGGCGAGTGTTAACGGGCCCATCGGCTGATTGGTGCCCAGCTTCATCGCCGAGTCGATGCCTTCGGGCGAGGCGATGCCCTCGTAAAGGGCGTAGCACGCTTCGTTGATCATCGGCATTAAAATACGATTGACGATAAAGCCTGGCATGTCACGGCCTTCAACAAAAACTTTGCCCAAGCTCTCAGTGAGTTTGCCGACTGTGGTGAATGTTTCTTCGGAGGTTTGCAATCCACGGATGCCTTCCACCAAAGTCATCAGCGGGACCGGATTCATAAAGTGCATGCCGGCCACCTTATCCGGGCGCCCTGTGACGCCTGCGATTTTTGTAATGGAAATAGACGACGTGTTGGTGGCAAGGATCGCCTCTTTTTTTACTTTTTGATCGAGCTGGCGAAAAATCTCAAGCTTAAGATTGACGTTTTCGGTGGCGGCTTCAATCACAACGTCGCAATCAGAAAGCGCTGACAGATCTGTGGATGTTGCTATTCGTTTTAACAAATCGTCTCTGTCCTTGGCGGTCATTTTTTCTTTAGCGACGAGTTTTTCACAGCTTTTGGTGATTGTCGCAAGTCCCCTCGCCAATTGCGCCTCACTCACATCCGTCATAACCACATCGAAATTTTTTGCGGCAAATACCTGCGCAATGCCATTACCCATTTGTCCCGCGCCGACGACGCCAATTTTTGCGACTTTCATACCGTTCTCCTTTAGGTCTGAGTGTGGAATGGGGTTAAAGTCGCAGATCACTACCAAAAGCGCAATATTTAAGAGCTAAAACCATCTGGTTTTTCTCGAGTCTAAAGGCCTAAAAAATAGTCATTTCTTGCTAGTGTTTCTCTCGAGCGTGAGAATCAATCTAATGGGGGCGCGGGATTTAAAAATGGCGGCATATCTTTACCTTGCTCTTCTGAGCATCGCACTCCTCACTCCAGCCATCGTCGCTGCCTCACCGCACCGGAGTCTGGCTCCTGAAGCGGCAGCGGTTTACACCAAACCTTATGCGGCGATTCCTACTGGCCACTACAGTGTAGCTCAGCTCTCCAAGCGCCTCATTCGTCGCGAAAACTTCAATTGGGTTTTTGTGAAGGATCTGTACACCGGTCATATGGGTTGGACACCGCGCGACCAACTGCTATCCCCATTGCACTTTTCGACCAAAGCACGGCTCCTGGCAAAAAGCCCTGTGTTTCGTCTGCGTTCCGATCGCCGCCCGAGCATGGAGTTGTCACCAGAGGTAGAGACAGCAGTCCCCATTTCCAACATCGATGGCGAATGGATAGAAATAAATATCGAAAACCAAAAGTTGTGGGTGCACAGCACCTACCTTTTGCCCGTGGAAAAAGATCCTGGCTATTTTTATGCGAAATTCCCGTCCGTTTTAAAAGATCAGCCGCGCACCAAAGCCCGCCATGTTGCATCGATCAAAGGGGGTCAGCGCTTAACACCGCTTCAGGTCACGCGTGAGTGGGTCAAAGTGGCGGCCGGAGATAAAAAAGGCTATCTGCCGATACATCAAATCGTTCACCGCATCCACGTGGCCAACAAAGTACGAACCGACGAGGGCCTCCTTCCCGCCCGCGCCGATATGATTCACGGAAAAATTTTTGCAGTCTACGTCGACCCATTGTGGCTCGGCACCGGAGTGCACTCCATATCACTTTATGCGCAGCCATCGATGACGAGCACAGAAACCGCCGTCATTGCGCCGTGGATGAGCCTCCAGCAACAGGAGTCGGTGACACAGGAATGGAGCCTCTCTCAAGTCGACAACGTGGGTCCGGTGTGGTGGCAGAATGAATCGATGAAAAGTTCTGTTCTGCAATGGAAGGAACTGGCAAAAGAAAGCTTTCGCACCATCGCTCACAATCCGCTCTTTCCCAGCTCGCGCATAGGCCTTGCCGATTCCCTCTACCGCAGCACCGATGGCAAAAACTGGGCGCGGGTTCGCGGTGTGTTCAACCCCAATCCGGCCTTTACCTACAGCCGCGATGGTATTTTGTTCATTGATGACAAGATCAGTATGGATAACGGCGAAACACTCCACCCCTTCGTGTTTTGGGAAGCGGTCTTAAACCGCCTGCGTGTGGCCAATATTGGTGTCGCCGAAAATGTAAAAATCCTCGCTATTTACACTCCCCACCAAACCTCTCAACAGGTTGTCTACGAATTGGATGTGGGCGGATCGCGTCCGATCAAAATTCAAACTCCCGATCGCGGCCGCACCTGGGCGCTGCTGCGCTGATTTCTTTTTTGTAGAATTCACAACCGACGGCAAATTTTAAGGCGAGAATCTAACCCCATGCTATAAGGCGCTCAACATCTATTTATAGAATTGAGGAGTGTCTTATGACGACTAAGAGTTTTCTATTGATTTCCCTACTCTCTCTCGCTGTTGCCTGTTCGAACGCTAAAACCCCGGCAAACTCACCCGCACCACAAAAGCCCGACGCTTCCGCTACTGGCACCGAGGGCGCGCCGCTGGCAGTGGACACTCCCAATATTTATGAGTTCACTGCGGGTCCGCAAGGAAATGTTTCGATCCACATTTATTCCGAGGACGGAATTTGGGTGATCGAAAAAAATATAATAGATGTGGATGGTCTACCGACCCCCGAAGGCCGTTGGACGTTTACGACGAAAGACAAAGCCTACGCTTTTGCGAAAGCCAATCTAGGTGTGGACGAAACTCAGCGCAATGATACCGCTCTCGATCAAGAAGGTAGCGACAACCCCCTGTTATCGGAAAACCTCAACTCTGGAGATGGACTCTGGAAAGTGACAAACGTTTGGAACTGGGACTGGGAAATCGCGTTCGCAAAATGGACCCGCAACAACCTTCACCCTGACTTTTTCCAAAAACTCGGCATCGAAAACGACTGCGCCGATGCTTACTACCAAGCGCGCATGATCTTTGCGTTTGAAAACGCTCTGCCCGTCACCTTCCGTCTTGCCGGTGGTGGTGCGTATTTCACGCAAAAGACAGTCCGCCCTGAGTGGAAAAAACTAAAGACCAATGCCGACTGGCGCAAAAACCAACAGTTTTTAAAAGCTTTGGACTACATCGCCAACACCACCTACACGCACACCCTGGGTCGTGACACCTATCCGGTGGAGATGTCTGTAGACGGGCTCATCGAGGGAACGGCCTACCTCTCACTCGGCGACACCTCTGGACACACTTTGATCGTCAACGAAATCAACGTGAACGACGCGACTACATCGCGTTTGCCTATGTACACCCTCAACTCCACCGTGCCAAAAACGGTGCGGCCGTTGTACGAATCCATGTTTTACTCTTCGGGGCAGCCGCAAAAATCCAAGTATGGCACAGTGGGCTTTGTGCGTTTTCGTTGGCCGAAATCCTCAGGGGCCACTGCACTGGTCGATATGAAGGACATGCCGTATTATTCCGAGGAGCAGTACGATCCCAACTTCCTCGAAGCTGTGAGCGAAGAAAACCCGGACTACAAAGATTTTTCCATCACTGTATTTAAAAAGCTCAATCCCAATTTTGATCCCACGTTGCGAATCACCGAAGGCCTTAAAGAAGTGGCACAAATGGTCGATGCCCGCAAAGACGTTGTTGTTGAAGGCTACGCTGCTTGCAAGAAAGGCTGCGCCGATGGTTCAGCAGACTACGAAAATTGGTCCACTCCATCGCGCGACAAGCGCATCAAAGAACTCATTACCGATCTCGAAACTTACCAAAGCGCCCTCTACGGTGTGCCTTCGGTGGCCAAGGAATGGGAAAATGCTCAAGATAAAAACATCGTCGAACTCGACGGTGTCAACTATCTGTTCTCTCATCTTAAATGGACATTTCAAAATAGCTTCTTTGACTCAAACCCAAATGCCACGCCGGCAGTGCGCTGGGGAATGGCGCCAGAGGCTTTTGCAATAGGCGCCTTCAATCAAATTGCACCCTTGCTCGAGGCGCGAAAAACAAAAGTTTCTGAGAAATCCGGCTGCTTGACCTCACCCGATTGTGCCATTTTTTCGATGAACTACATCGCCAATTCCACATTCATCGAAGATCAAGACATTCAAAATCAAATATCGCTACGCAATCAGTACTGCTCCATCGTTGGCGAAGAAAAGTGCGCGCTGTATATGGCCGCCCTAGGCACATTCCAATCTCCGTACAGCGCGCACAGCAATTTTGCTGTAACATGGAATAATATTTATGTTCTCAATTCTGATCCACGCGTCCCGCTAGAACAGCGCTGGGGAGGAATGCCCACGTACCTGGACACCATGGTGGTTGATGGTGCACTGGGGCCTATAGGCCGCTTTGAAAACAGCATGGCTTTCACGGAGTACACGTACAGTGAAAAGGCTTCCGGCTATACCTTTTACGCACTCGATACTCAAACCAAATCCCTTGTGAAACTGGCGAACACTTCGACCAATGCCGGCTCCGAACTCAATACGCAAAATGGCTTATTCGCCTACGCCGACGTGGAGCGTGGTGATATTAAGGTCGTAGACATTGTTACTCTAAAGACCACTTCAGTAGACGCATCAGCGCTGCCGAAGAAACCGGTGAGCGAATATGGCATCTACACGAATGTGGCGTGGATCAATGCGAACCGCTTTACCGTAAACTATCAAACCTACCTGGTGATTTTCGAAGGGGATGTGGACACAGGTTACACCCTGGTAAAAATACTCGAAGACTTCACTTACCGCTCGAAAGACAAATTTGCTCATCAGTATTTAAACTTAATGGCCGATCAGGAAAAACCATCTCAGTATCAGGTGACGCTCGCAAATGTAACGGATGATCTCGCTCCCATCGTGCAGTTTAAAGTGAACGATATTCTCGGCAAACTCCACCCGAGCTACCTCAACTACGATGCTCTCTCCAACGAGAACGTCGTGGTGATCAGCTGGTCCAACTACTCTAATCCCAACGGCCAACAAGAGGGGAAAATTCGTGTGGATATGCAATCAGGCATTGCCACTAAATCACTGAATATTCCATCGTACTCTACAAAGCTTGGCGAAAATGTGGCCATCTCGAGCATTTACAACGAGGCTACCGGAAAATCGCAAAGCGAGATCATTTTTTATAGCGATGATCTACTGACGCAAAAAACCGTAAAACTCGACGGCTCGTGCGGCAACTGCTACGATCTGCGCGGCGACCTCATCACTGTGGGCCCATCCATTTACAAAATCGATTCGGCTGCGGGTGAGCTAAAAGAAGTGGCGCGCCTCACCGGCGCTCAACCTGGCGAAGAACTCAGTTTCGGTGCACTCTATGGAAATTATGCCACCGGGTCGAGCGCTATGGGTGACAGCTACTACAGCTTTGTCGTGGATCTCTCCACGGGAAAAGCGCTGATGGTGGCACAAAGTGTGTCGTTGTACGTGCAGCCAGGCGTATACCCTACCGTTACGGCCAGCTCCTACGAAACAGTCAATTCTCCACAGGGTGAGTTGTACTATTCCATGAACCTGGTGCTCGATCTGGAACATCTGGACCAGGGACCCATCGTCACTCCGGCCTTCAGCGAGGGCGAAGGAGAAGGCGACGGCGAACACGGCGGATTCGAAGCCGGCAGTGATGGAGCTTTCTTCCGCACTCAAGAATCAGCCCTCAAGTTGCCGAGCCTGCAAAGCATAAAATGGAGCGTTAAAGTTCTCGATCCTGGGATGCTACAAACTCCGCAAGATCCACTGAGCGTGATTCCAGTGAACGGCCAGAAAACGGTGTTCGTATTTAAGTAGAAAACGAACTTTACGTTTTGGAAATAAAAAAAGAGTCTCCTTGGAGACTCTTTTTTTATCTCTTACTGCCCGGCCCGCAACGGGAATGGGTGCCTCATCCACTTCTTAGTTGGAGTATTTGGATTTCTTAGGCTTTGCTTTTACTTTTGGCGCATTTGCGGGAGCGCGTTTTTGAATAACGGTTCTCTCGTAGCGCACGGTCTTTGCTACACACATGGTTTGTGCCGCTGCCTGTATCTGCTCAGCTTTGCGGATCATCAACTCACAATTAAAGTATTTGTTATTAAACTGATCGAGAGTAAAACCATTTTTTAGCGAAGCATCGGGCACAATCAGCCCGTCATTGACGAATTTTTTGAGCTGTCGACCCTTGTCGAATTCTTCGCTGTCCTCAGAATAACCCTCGGAACACACGGTCTTTGCAGACATAGTCACGCAGAACGTGCACTTCTTAGTGCACTTGTATTCCGCACTGGCGGCGTGAGCGCTCGACATATTTAATGTCGTCGCCAGCCACATTCCCCCGAAAACCCATAATAATGATAGAAGCCTTTTATATGATTCCATAGTGTCTTTAAAATCGGTTGGCCTTGGTCCTGACTTAAAAGATCGGCACTACTTTTATTGGGACGCGCGCAAACATTTAGAACTGTATTTCATTCTGAGACTTATCTTACGTCAAAGCGCGGAGCTTGGATTTGACAGTCCAAGACCCAAGTCCTGTAAAAAAGTGCGGCAAAAATGAAGCGTTCGGGAATTCAGTAATTCCGCGCTCACAAACAAAGAACGTCTACTTGTGAATCCGAGGGGGAGGAGGAAGTGGATCCGTTTTGGTGTTGAGGATCTCTTCACTGCGCCACTGGCGACTGATGATCAGCCGCGACCCCTTGTTAAAGGTGATATAGCTGTACATCCAGCGCACAAAGACAAACACCTTGTTCTGAAAACCAATCAAATAAAAAATATGCACAAACAACCAGGCAAGCCACGCAACTAGTCCCGAGGCCGTCCATCCGCGAAACTCCATCACCGCACGACGGCGGCCGATGGTGGCCATGGCTCCCTTGTCGAAGTACTGAAACTTCGCAGTGGGTTTTTCCTTTGAGCGTTTTACCAAATTGAGAGCCACGTGGCGCCCCTGTTGCATGGCCACCGGCGCAAGTCCCGGAAGCGTGTTCCCTTTGTCGTCGGTGAACGCGGCCAAATCGCCAATCACAAACACGTCCGGCTGAGTGGGAACGGATAGATCTTTTCCAACAATCACACGTCCCACGCGGTCGAGGGGCACACCTAAAGCTTTCCCCAAATTCGATGGCGCCACTCCCGCAGCCCAAATGACAGTGCGGGCGTTTATAAACTCCGCTCCTAAAAATACGCCCTCCTCTTTGACCTCGGTCACGCGCGTACCTGTCCACACCTGCACGCCGATCTCCTCGAGGTCGCGAGTGGCCTGCTTGGAGAGCTTCTCATCCATCGCACCGAGAACGCGGTCTCCGGATTCAATCAAGATGACGCGGGTACGGGACGGATCTATGTTGCGGAAATCGCGCTCGAGGGTGTGGCGGCTGATCTCGGCGATACTGCCCGCCATCTCTACACCTGTGGGGCCTGCACCCACAATCACAAAGGTGAGGAGTGCTTTGCGTTTTTCGGGATCTGTTTCTTTTTCCGCTTGCTCAAAGGCATCGAGAATACGGCGGCGAATTTCAGTGGCCTGCTCCAACGTTTTTAAACCTGGCGCGAATTCCTCCCACTGATCTTTTCCGAAATAGCTGTGTTGAGCGCCGCTGCTGAGAACGAGATAATCGTAGGAGTATTCTTTATCGCGAGTGAACACTTTTTTGTGGTGCACATCGATCTTTTCCACCGACGCCATCACCACTTGTGTGTTTTTAAAACGCGAGAGTTCACCGCGTATAGGAACGGCAATTTCAGACGGCGACAAGCCTGCCGTTGCCACCTGGTACAATAGAGGTTGAAACAGATGGTAATTGCGCCGGTCGATAACCAGCACCTGAAAGTCTTTTTTTCTACCCAGGCTTTTTGCCGCACTCAATCCGGCAAAACCGGCTCCAATAATAATCACTTTTTTCATAGGTATGTCTAATCTTCTTCCAAATTTAAAAGTCGGCGTCGGGCCGCAACGCGCTGGCGTTTTTTGTATTCATGATGAGCCTGTTCACTCTGAATACTTTCTAAGTAAGCATCTCGAGTCAGAATTTGCACCTCAAAAGGATAAAAGAAACGGTGCAAGTTGCCGTTCACATTCACCGAGATGAGCCTGCGGCTCACAAATTTGATAAACTTATATCCTTCGCCCGAGAAATTGTTTTCTTTGAGCAAATACTCCGCACGACTGTGATTTTCCGTAAGTTTTTTTTGCAACAGCGTATCGACTTCGTTGTAATCCACGTCATTTTTATTGGTGCGCAGCTCGTCCATCACTTCCATGAACAGATTGAGCGGATACACGGTGTTTACAGATTGATCGGTAAGCGTATGAAAGGGATTGATAAGGGTGTTGGCCATTAAATAGCGGATCACGCGAAAGGCATCAAACTGATTCCAAGTGACAAAGCGAATGCCGATGTTGTCGTAGAGATTGAGCGCAAAAAGTTTCTTTTTCGCAAGGAGTTTTAATATGCTGCTACGAAAATCCTTTACCGGCTTTTTTTCGAACTTATAAAGGCGTATACCCTCGTCTTGAGAATTTTTGCGCAAATAGGGATTTCCGTGGGCAGGATCGGTGAACAAGTGCTCTTCGAAAGGGCCCAGGATCTGTTTTTGGATTTCGTCGGGGAAAATGGAATACATGTCGTGGGCAAAGTGCACTATAACATGCATCACTTTTAGAAGTGCTCCAGACCACCGTCGCAGCTCCTCAGAACTGTGTGCGGATTTTGAGTTTACAAAAACCAGAAGCTTTCGCAAATCTTTAAGTTCATTGTAACTGATCAATTCGCTTGGAAACTTATCCGTCGATTCAACAATCTCTGATTGCAAGAACACCAGCGCCTTCTGAAAAACAGACAATAGCTCTTTGCGATCAATATCGTTGTTCCAATCGAAACCATAAGAGGAGAAAAACTCATGAGCTTCTTCCACCGAGTCGATGGAAATATTGCGCAGATCGAGGGGGGATATTCCCCCTACGACTGTTCTCATGTTGTGATCGCGAAACCGATAATTGAACATCTAGTAAAACGAGCGCTGCGTTTTGGCCATGTTTCTTAAAGGATGGGAAGGCTTAAAACGATGCCCATATTTTTTGGCATACAGCTCTAAAGTATCCACCATTTTTTCGCTACCTATGCTGTCCGCCCAGCGCAACAGGCCTCCGCGGAACGGTGGGAAGCCGGTACCCATAATCATGCCCAGGTCCACCTCTTCCGCAGTTTCCACAATGCGCTCTTCAAGAAGAACGAGCGCCGCTTCATTGACCATATTGTACATGGCGCGACCTATGAGTTCCTCATCCGAAAGCGGATTGGTGGGATTGCTTAAGCCCAGCTCCGAATAAATAGCTGTGTCGACTTCTTGTTTTTTGCCGTCTGAGGACCATTTGTAAAAACCTTTAAAGTTCTTTTTACCGAGGCGATCCGTTTCTTCCAGTTTTACAAGTGCATCCGGGAGCTGCAAGCGCTCACCGAGAGATTTTTTAAAGATCTTGGAGACCTTTACACACACATCGATGCCCACTTCGTCCATCAGATGGAAAGGGCCCATCGGCATACCAAACTGCTTTACAAAAACGTCATCGACCTTTTCGATCTCCATGCCCTCTTGCAAAAAGAACGCGGCTTCGATCAAGTACGGAATCAACAGACGATTGACGAGAAATCCCACTCCGTCTTTGACCACGATGGGCGTTTTCCCCATTTTTTTAGACAGCTCAAAAATTGTTGCCGTGGTTTCGTCGCTGGTTTTTGGACCGCGAATCACTTCCACGAGCGGCATTTTATCCACTGGATTGAAAAAGTGCATACCCACAAAGTTTTCCGGCTTGGGGTGCGCCTCTGCCATCTCGGTAATACTCAGAGACGAGGTGTTCGATGCGATAATCGCATCTTCGCGCGAGTTTTTATAGGTTTCCGCAATCACCTTCTTTTTCACGTCCATGTTCTCGACGATGGCTTCGATGATCACATCGAGAGACTGAAAGCCCGAATACGACGTATTGCCTGTGATGTAGGCCATTTTTTCAGCCACTTCGTATTTGGTGACCCGTTTGCGCTTTAAGAGCTTGCCGTAAATTTTACGGGCATGCTGGAAGCCCTTGGCAATGGCGTCGTTGTTGATGTCTTTCATCTTCACATGAATATGGTTGTCGGCGGATACGTAGGCAATCCCGCCGCCCATGGTGCCCGCTCCGAGCACACCAATGTTTTTAACTGGTTTTGGTTTGACGTTGGGATCTGCCACACCTGTGCGTTTTTTAACGTTCTCCATCATAAAGAACAGATTGACCAGGTTGCGACTCACTTCTCCGCCGGCCACATTGCAAAAACCCTCGCGCTCAATCTCGAGCGCGCGCTCGCGCGGCTTACCGTAGGATTTTTTAACCACGTCCAGCGCTTCGAGAGGTGCCGGGTAATGGCCATGCGATTGAGCCATGACCGTAGACTTCGCTTTGCTGTATACGATCGGTAAACCCATCGTATTCATAAAGCCTTCGACCATGCCCTTATTTTTGTGCTTGGAATAGCGCTTTTTACCGCCGTCCTTAATCACTTTTTGTGCGAGCTTCAATGCCTCGGCTTCGAGAATACTGGGATGTACAACCGCATCCACCAAACCCATCTTATAGGCCTTTGTTGCTGGAACGGTTTTTCCTGCGAGAATGATATCGAGTGCGTTCATCACACCGATCACGCGGGGTAAGCGCACGCAGCCCCCAAAACCCGGAATGATCCCCAACTTGACCTCGGGGAGACCGATCTTGGTGCTTTTATCATCGGAGGCCACGCGGTAATCGCAGGCCAATGCCAACTCACAACCGCCGCCCACACACGCGCCGTTGATCGCTGCGATCACTGGAATCTGCAGGTCTTCGATCATGTTCATGATCCCCTGCCCTTGTTCCACTGCAAACTTAAAATCGTCGCGCGATTTTAGATTCTTGATCTCTTCGATATCCGCGCCGGCAATAAAAATCTTAGGCTTGCGCGAAATGATCACCACAGCTTTGTAGGAGGATTTTTGCAGATCCGCTAAAATCTCTTTTAAACGGGTCATGATCGGCGTTGAGAGCTTGTTGACCTTTTCACCCACATGGTCCCACTCGAGGAGGGCGATCTCACCTTTGGGCGTAATTTTTAAACTTTCTTGTATGCTCATCTTGGCTCCCTTACCCTTCGTTCTCAATCACCATTGCGCCACCTTGGCCTCCACCGATGCAGAGAGTAGCGAGTCCAAATTGTTTACCCTGACGACGCAGCTCTTTAGCCAGCGTCAGCACGATGCGAGTTCCTGTAGCACCCACCGGATGACCAATGGCAATTGCGCCACCGTTCACATTGAGCTTGGAATCATCGATCACGCCCAATGCGGACCGACCGAGCTTCTCTTGGCACCACTTGTCGCTCGCCATTGCTTTTTGGCAGGCGATCACCTGCGCTGCAAACGCTTCGTTGATTTCAATGAGATCCATTTGCGCCAAATTCATTTTCGCTTTGTCGAGAGCTTTCGGCGAGGAGTAGGCTGGCCCCAACCCCATGCGCTCAGGTTCAAGACCCGCAAAAGCATAACTCACTATTTTAGCAAGCGGTTTGTAACCTTCTGCTTCCGCGCGCTCGCGACTCATGAGTAACATCATCGCAGCGCCATCGGTGATGGGGCAGGCGTTACCAACGGTCACAGTTCCTGTGCGTTTGTCAAAATAGGGCTTCAATTTTGCCAGTGCTTCGATGGTTTGACCAGCACGGGGACCCGAATCGCGGTCGAGGCTTTCTTTGTAATCAGGACCGATAAACACCGGCGTGATTTCTTCGAGCAGTTTGCCGTTCTCCGTGGCTGCCACCGCACGCAAGTGGGAGCGCAGTGCAAATTGATCCTGCTCTTCGCGGCTAATGCCAAACTCTTTGGCGAGAATTTCTGCCGTGTTGCCCATATTGATCCCCACAAAAGGATCGGTGAGCGCCTCCACTAAAGTTATACGTGGAGCAAGGAAGGAGGGGCGAAATTCCATCACCGCAGCGAGCTTTTGGCTTGTGGTTTTAGAAAATTGCAATTTCCCAAAAAGATCGGTCATTTTTTTTCCGAACAACAATGGCGCTTGCGACATGTTTTCCGTGCCGCCCGCTACGATCACTGATGCGGACCCGGCTTTGATCATATTAAATCCACCGGCCAAACTCTCTAACGCCGAGGCGCAGTTGCGGTGCACGGTGTGGGTGGAAATTTTTTGCGGAAATCCCGCACGCAGAGCCACCACACGGCTAATGTTCACCGTGTCCGACGGATTCCCCACGTTGCCAACAATCACTTCGTCGACGATATCTCTATTCAGATTAGTGCGCGCTACCAGTTCCGACAGAGCCACTTGGCCCAGGTCTGCGGCATGCACGTCTTTAAGATTGGTTCCGGCTTTTGCAAAGGGCGTACGCACGCCATCCACTATCACTACATCATTTGCTGCTTTCATATTTATGCCTTTCTCTCACTCGATTAATAATCAAAAACAATTGCGGCACGACTCCCACGCGCGCCTAAACGGTGTGCGCTACATCTGTCGCGCGCGCTTGTCCACCGCCAGTGCAGCCTCGCGCATCACTTCCGACAACGTCGGGTGCGCATGGAAACTGCGGGCAATGTCTTCGCTGGAAGCCTGGAATTCCATAGCCACCACCGCTTCGGCGAGCATATCCGAGGCGCGTGGCCCCAAAATGTGCACTCCCAATACTTCGTCGGTCTTTTTGTCGGCGATGATCTTTACTTTACCATCTGTCGTACCGATCGCTTTGGCGCGAGCATTTGCGGTAAACGGAAACGCACCCACATTGTAGTCGATGCCTTTGGCCTGGCACTCTTCTTCGGAGTAACCCACGCTTGCCACTTCGGGCCAGGTGTATACCACTGACGGCACCGTGTGATAATTCACATGTCCCGGTTTACCACCGAGAATTTCGGCAATAGCAACGCCCTCTTCTTCGGCTTTGTGAGCAAGCATTGCTCCCGGAACCACATCGCCTATGGCATAAATGCCCGGAACACTTGTCTCGAAGTGGGTGTTGATAATGATCTGCCCACGCTCGTTCTTTTTTACGCCCACAGCATCTAAACCTAAACTATCACTATAAGGTTTGCGGCCAACCGCCACTAACACCACATCTCCTGAAATCTCACCTTTTGCGCCGTCTTTCACAGCTTCGTAGCTCACCGTGAGCGACTTTCCTTTTTTCGTCGCCCCAGTCACCTTGGTCGACATCAAGAACTCCATTCCCTGTTTTTTGAGAACACGCAAAAGATCATTGGAAATTTGTTTATCGAGCGGCCCACAGAGTTTGTCGGCAAATTCGATCACGGTGACTTTTGATCCAAGACGCAACCACACGGATCCCATCTCAAGACCAATCGCACCACCACCCACTACGATGAGTTGTTCCGGCACCTTGTCAAGAGCGAGAGCCTCGGTGGACGAAATCACCGATGTGCCGTCAAATTTTAAGAACGGCAACTCCACTGGAGCACTGCCAGTAGCGATGACAATATTTTTTGTCGTGAGGGTTTGGTCTCCCACTTGCACCTGGCCCGGTGCTTTGATGATACCTAAACCATGGAACACATCAATTTTGTTCTTCTTCATTAAAAATTGAACGCCGCCGGTGAGATCGCTCACAATTTTATCTTTGCGTTTCATCATCACCGGAAGATTCAGCTTCACTTTGCCAACATCGACGCCGTGATCGGCCAGTTCGTGATTGGCCTGCGCGAAGTGCTCGCTGGAGTCGAGAAGCGCCTTTGAGGGAATGCAACCCACATTGAGGCACGTACCTCCGAGAGTTTTGTCTTTTTCGATGATCGCGGTCTTTAGCCCCAGCTGCGCGCACCGAATGGCGCCCGTGTATCCACCAGGTCCAGCTCCAATAACTACAACATCATAACTGCTATCCGCCATACTCTTAAATCTCCATAACTAATCGCGAAGGATCCTCTAAACACTCTTTCACTCGAACTAAAAAACTCACCGATTCGCGGCCATCAATCATGCGATGATCGTAAGAAAGCGCCAAGTACATCATCGGGCGCACCACAACTTGGTCATCCACTACGATTGGACGTTTTTCAATTTTGTGCATTCCTAAAATTCCCGATTGTGGCGGGTTTAAGATGGGGGTGCTCATGAGTGAGCCAAACACGCCACCATTTGAGATCGTAAATGTGCCATCGGTCATGTCATCCACGGTGAGTTTACCCTCTTTGGCTTTTTGACCCATTTCGCCAATGGCCTTTTCGATTTCGGCAAGCGACATCTTATCGGCATCCCGAATCACCGGAACCACGAGACCTTTGGGCGAACTCACTGCAACGCTAATATTATAAAAGTTTTTATAAAGTATGTCCGTACCTTCCAGTGATGCGTTCACCGCTGGGAATTCTCTGAGGGCCTGAATGCAGGCTTTTACAAAGAAGCCCATAAAACCGAGCTTCACACCGTGGCGTTTTTCAAACTGATCTTTATACTTGTTACGAAGTTCCATCACGGCTGTCATATCCACTTCGTTGAAAGTGGTGAGAATGGCGGCGGTGGCTTGTGCTTGCACGAGGCGCTCAGCAATGCGCTTGCGGATCGTTGTCATTGGCACACGCTCGATGAGTTGATTTGATTTTTCTTTAGGAGCGCTGGGTGTCGCCGCAGGAGCGGATTTTGGGGCAGGCGCGTTTGCTTGAGGATTGGCTTGCGCATCTTGAATGTCTTTTTTAGTGAGTCTGCCGTCTTTGCCGGAGCCCGAGATGTCGCTCGGGTTCACGCCGGTTTCAGCGACCATGCGGCGAACACCGGGGGCGAGTTTGTCGCCTGAGCCGCCAGCGGCTGCGCCGTCTGTGGTGACTTGCTCAGCTGATCGAGCGTTTTCAGAAGCTTGTGCCTGTTTCGCAGGTGCAGCAGTGGATTTACTTTCTTTCTGCGCGGGCTCTTGCTTGGGAGTGTTTTTTGCAGCTTCTGACGAAGCAGCAATACTCGGCGCTTTTCCAGGAGCTATACTTCCTACCACCGAACCAATGGCGACGGTGTCGCCAGCACTGGCGCTTGTTGTTAGGATCCCGTCTTCTTCGGCAATCACTTCCACACTGGCTTTATCGGTCTCTAACGACAAAATCACGTCGTTTGTTTTTACAAAATCACCACTCTTTTTGAGCCAAGAGCCAATAGTTGCTTCGGTAATCGATTCGCCCACTGCGGGAACTTTAATATCACTCACTTATGACCTCACTTTTTAAATACAGATTCGATAATTTGATTTTGCTCCACAACGTGACGCTTGGTAGTCCCTGTTGCAGGAGATGCGCGCATTTCGCGGCCCACGTACTGGATCACATCCACCTTCGACTTAGAGGCCTTCATGCTCTCCTTGAGGTAATGGCAAATGTACGTCCACGCTCCCATGTTCTTGGGTTCTTCTTGCGCCCAGATCACTGACTCGAGAGATTTGGCACTGGAGAGAACCTCGTTGATGAGATGGGCAGGATACGGATAGAGCTGCTCTACGCGCACCAAAACCGTATCCTTCACGTTATTCTCGTCCTGATACTTTTTCAGTTCGTAGTAGAGCTTGCCGGAAACAAACACTAACTTTTTCGCTTTTGCCAACTCGACGTCGGAATCGACCAGAATCTCTTGGAATGCGCCATCGGTGAGTTCTTTAAGCGTGGATACGGCTTGCGGATGGCGCAATAAAGATTTGGGCGACATCACAATCAGCGGCAAACGGAATTCACGCTTGATCTGGCGGCGTAGAGCATGGAAAATCTGCGCTGGCGTGGTCATGTTGCACACCTGCATATTGTTTTGTGCACACAGTTGGAGGAAACGCTCTAATCGCGCACTGGAGTGCTCGGGGCCCTGGCCTTCGTAACCGTGAGGAAGAAGCATTGTGAGGCCGCTCGAGCGCATCCACTTTTGCTCCGCACTGGACAAGAACTGATCGATCACAATTTGCGCGCCATTGGCGAAATCACCAAACTGCGCTTCCCAAATTGTTAGAAAGCTGGGATCGGAGCTAGAATTTCCGTACTCAAAGCCGAGGACCGCCATTTCCGAAAGCGAGCTGTTGTAAACGCAAAACTCTTTGTCCTCGCGCAGTTGCTCCAGCGGATTGTAGATCTCGCCGGTATTCTGATCATAAAAACAAGAATGGCGGTGGGAAAACGTGCCGCGCACGCAGTCTTGCCCAGAGAGGCGCACCGAATTGCCCTCGACGATTGTGGCTCCGTACGACAAGAGCTCCGCCATTCCCCAATCGATCGGGAGTTTTCCCTCACCCATTTGCACGCGTTGCTCAATGAGTTTGGTGAGCTTGGGATGGATGGCAAAGTTTTTTGGCATTGTGGTGATTTGTTTTGTCACCTGCTGCAAGATTTTAATATCAGTTCCCGTTTTCGTAACTGTGGAAAAATCTTTCTCCACAGGACGGCGATAACCCTGCCATTTGTTGGCAAACGCTTGCGGCTTCCACTTCGGCGGCGATTTGCGAACACCTTCAAGAATTTTTTGGAGGTTGTCCATTTTTTCTTTATAGAACTTTTCATAATCGTCTTGCGTGATAGTTTTCTCCTGCACCAACCGCTTGCCATACATTTCGCAGGGAGTGGCATGAGAACGAATAGTTTGATACATGGCAGGCTGTGTGTACGCAGGTTCGTCGCCCTCGTTGTGTCCGTATCGGCGATAACAGATCATGTTGATAATCACATCGCGTTTGAATTTTTGGCGAAAGCGCAGAGAAATATCCATGGCACGCACGCATGCTTCCACATCGTCACCATTCACATGAATCACTGGAATGCTTTGTGACTTCCCCATATCCGACGCATAAGGAGAGCTGCGCGTGAATTCGGGGTCCGTGGTAAATCCCACTTGGTTGTCGACGATGATATGAATGGATCCACCCACCGTGTACCCCTTGAGCCCCGCAAGCTGCAATGTTTCGGGCACCACACCTTGGCCAGCAAACGCGGCATCGCCGTGGATTTGCACCGGCACCACTTTTTTGCGCTCTTCGGTGTCGTTTCTAAAGCGCTGTTTCGCACGGGCCATTCCGCACACTACCGGGTTGACCACCTCCAAGTGACTCGGGTTGTAGGCGAGAGACACGTGGCACTGGGCGCCGGTTTTGGTTTTTTTATCCGTGGAATAGCCCATGTGGTACTTCACATCGCCATCGTAATCGGGAGTGTCGTCGGTGAATCCGTCAAACTGCGCCAAAATAACTTCGAGCGCCTTATCCATAAAGTTTGTGAGCACATTCACCCGGCCACGATGGGCCATACCAATCACGATCTCTTCCACCTCAGCACCTGAGGATTCCAACACCAAGTGCTCGAGCATGGGAATCATGGAGTCCGCACCTTCAATCGAAAATCGTTTTGTGCCCACGAAGCGCGTGTGAATAAATTTTTCCAAAGTTTCGGTGCGGATCAGATGCTGGAGAATACTTTTCTTTTTTTCCGCCGACAAAGCTTCCCGCGGTTTCTCCATTTCGTTGTGAAACCAATCGCGAACACCTTTTACCGCATCAGAGACTTGCGCGGTGATCGTGCCGCAGTACGCTTTTTGCAAATGCAGAACGATTTGTTGGAGTGTGGCATTTTTTAAACCAATATTTTCGCCCACGGAAAAAGTTGAATTCAAGTCCGCTTCAGAGAGACCGAATTTTTGCAAACTCAAATCGCCCGAAGGTTGAGGAGACGTGAGCGGATCCAGGTTGGCCTCGAAGTGACCGTAGTCCCGGTACGCCTGAATCAAATGAAAAACATTGAGCTCTTTGGTGGAGAGCCCGCCCCCCGAGTCCGTCGCAAAATCCACGCCCCCAAAAAAGTCGCGCCACTTTTGCTCCAGAGCCGAGGGATTGGTTTTGTAAATGGCATAAAGCTGTTCAATGTACTGAAGATTTTCGGAACTCAAACTTTTGGTCGATTGGGACACAGTTGCCTCTCATGTTCGCAGTGTTCGCACAGACGGTTTGTCTCTATATTTACAACATTTTAGACCCTCTGACCACGGAACTGAAGCACTTGGAATCAATGCGACATATTCCTAAACAAAGAGCCAACATCCTGCTTGCTGAATGAGCAATTTTGCACGTATTTAAGTGGTTTTTTCGACGCTTCCGAGGGACTGCTTGTGTTTGGAAAAGGTTTTTACGATACTTTGATCATGGAAAACACAAGCAACGTCTGGGTACACGACTTAGATCCTTTTATTGTACAATTTTCAAGTAGCTTTGGCATTCGCTGGTACTCGATGGCCTATCTCACGGGCTTTGCGTTCGCCATTTTCTTTATGACCTGGATGGCGCGCCGTAAAAAATCCTCTCTCACCGAAGCGCAAGCCTCCGACTTCCTGACCTACCTGATCGTCGGAGTGTTATTGGGCGGCCGTATGGGGTATGCGTTATTTTATGCTCCAGAACTCCTCACCGATTTTCGCTCGCAGTTTCCATTTTGGGGAGCGCTGGCAGTGTGGGAAGGGGGCATGGCAAGCCATGGCGGTTTTATTGGTGTGATTTTGGCGTGCGTGCTGTTTTCCTGGCGCCACAAGAAAGACCCTTTGCACCTGGGGGATCTGACCATTTTTGGTGCCTGCTTGGGAATTTTTTTGGGTCGCATCGCCAATTTTATAAACGGCGAACTTATGGGCCGTGTGGCCTCCCCGAGTTTACCGTGGGCCGTAAAGTTCCCCCAAGATATTTACCGCTGGATCGGATTTGAAAAAGAAAAACTGGCTTCCATGAGCGAAGTGGCTCAACTCACCGGTGTCAGCGCCGGCGACTGGGCGAATTTTGTACAAAACAATTATCAAGGCCGCATGTTCGAAGTGGCCGATCGCGCCATTGCCGCCGTACAGAGTGGCAATCAGGCCATGATCGATGCCTTCGCCCGCATTCTTGAGCCCCGCCATCCCTCGCAGTTGTACGGCGCCCTGGCGGAGGGATTGATCCCGTTAATAATTCTTGCCATCGTTTGGCTCAAACCCCGCCGCCCGGGTTTGATTGCGGCACTGTATTACTTGATTTATTCGGTGTCGCGAGTGATCGACGAAATGTTTCGACTCCCCGATGCTCATTTGTCCGATTTGAGCAAAATGCCTCTAGGTCTCACGCGCGGCCAGTTTTTGAGTTTGGGACTTTTGCTGTTTGGAATTTTTCTTTTGGTGTGGACACTCAAAAAGAAGGGGCCACTCTATGGGGGGCTGCTGACAGATGGAGCCGATGTGCCTCAAACAGACGGAAAAAAGTCGAGCGCGAAGAAAAAGAAAAGTTAGTTCACTCTAATTGCATAAAATCCTCTCCGGTGGCCCAGCTTGAGATGAAAATTAAGGCATTTTTAGACGGGTTTCTACCAATTTTGCCCCTACTTAGCCTTTGCATCACACAACGCGACACTCCCAATGTGGGCTCTTCACAAAAAATAGAATAGTGTGGAGCTTTTCCAATTTACGAGTGAGGTCCATATGTTTTTTCCATTGCGCAAATTGCCGGCTCAGGCTCCCTACAAAAAAGGCGATGTGGTCGTCCTATTTGGAGAACTCTTCACGCGCGGTTACGCCAATGGCATTGTCGATGAAGCGCAAAAGCAAGGCCTCACCATCGTGCGCTCCACCGTGGGTCGTCGCGATGGCGGTGAACTGCGCGCGCTCAACGAGGAGGAATCAGCGTCCATTCCGCAGCCGTTCATCAACATTCCTCTCGAAGCAGGCTTCGATATGGAGCCCGATGCTTCTGGCACAAGTCCTTGCGATGCGCTCAAGGGCTACAAAATGGACGAATGGGATTCCATCAAACTCAATTGGGATGGCATAGAACAGTCGCGTAAAAAGGGCGAAACCCGCTTTCGCGCCAACACCGAAGCCTACATGAAGGAGCTGGAAAAAATTGTTCCAGACGGCGCCAACGTCCTCTTTGTGCACACGATGGCCGGAGGAGTTCCGCGCGCAAAAATTTTAATGCCGGTAATGAACAAAGTTTTTAAAGGCCGCGAAGAGCGCCACATTCCGTCCAAAAAGTTTTGGGACTCCGATTTGGGCAAACTCTGCGATATCAATTTTAAAGAAGTCACAGCAAACACCTTTGGTCATCTGGTTGATCTTTCCTCTGCGCTCCGTAAAAGAATCGCAGGTAAAGGGGGCCACGTCAGCTACGTGGCTTACGGGTATCACGGAACCGAAGTGCTCCACGGCGACGAGCTCAAATGGCAAACTTACGCGCCCTATGTGCAAGGTTGGGCAAAGGTGGAATTAGAAAAACTGTGCGAAAAATATTTCAAACAGGGACTCAATACAGCGGTCTTTAACTGCCCGGAGATTCTCACCAACTCGAGCAGCATCTTTCAAGGCGTGGAGGTTCCACTTTACCCGTTTTTGGGCGCGCTCAAAAAAGAGAACACACCGTACACCCACAGAATTGTGGAGCAGTCCCTGGAGCTTCTCAAACCAGAGCACAGCCTTCCTGAGATCATGAGCCTCACCAAAAAATTCTTTGAAGATCCGCTGATTCAGGCCCACATGGTCTACGAAAAATTTCCCCAGCACAACTCTCAGGATCAAATGGCAAAGCTCCTCGATGCCTCGGAAAAAATCATCGACATGCATAAAGATCCAAAAAATCTGATCACTTTTGTACTGAGCGAAGAGATTTTTAAAAGCACAGGAACTATTATGTTTCACGAAAGCTGGAAACCCTCTGGCCCAGTGATCTGGTTGGGTCACGACATTCTGGCCAAGCAATTGGCCAAATCTCAATGAGTGAGTTCGAGACAAGCAGAGAAAATCTCAGCACCGGCTTTAAATGGTCTTATGGTGATCATCACTTTGTCGGCTATTCGGTTGCGGGCATTACGACGTCCATCGTTTATGAAAACGCCAGTATGGCTATGGACATCGGCCAAGGTATGCCGTTTAATATTCCCCGCAATCACTATTTTTTAAGTCATTGTCATTCGGATCACGCTGGCGGTTTGGCCTACGTTCTCTCGCAGCGCTCCCTTTGGAGCCTGCCGCCCGCGAACATTTACGTGCTGCCCAAATATCAAAAACCACTCACGCAAATCATTGAACAGTGGCAGGAGCTTGAGGACTTTATTTATCCGTTCACCATTCACGCCATGAACCGCGGCGACACGGTCAGGATCGGTAAAGACTACGTTGTGCAATCCTTCCCCACTCTTCACCGCGTGGCCTCGCAAGGCTATGTGGTGAGCAAGCTTAAAAAATCACTCAAACCCGAATACAAAAATTTTTCTCACGAACAATTGCGCGCCCTTCGCGAAAAAGGACAGGATCTCAACGCCCTCCAACCTCAGGGAATCTTCGCGTTCACCGGAGACACTCAAATCGAGTTCTTAGATTCCTTCACTACGCCCGTCGACGTGCTGTTTATGGAAACTACCTTTATCGACGAGCTCCGCGACGTGGAAGCCGCCCGCAAGTGGGGCCATATCCATCTGGACGAATGGAAAGACCGCATCGACGAAATCCCCGCGAGAAAAATTGTACTCATTCACCTCTCGAGCCGCTACACAACAAAGCGCGCCCAAGAGGTGCTCGCAGAAAAAATCGACAAAAAATTTCAGGGGAAAGTAGAACTCTTCCCCCGCCCCTTCTAAAAAGTGCTAGGCACCTCTCCGGTTACGGAAGGAGAGATTTAGCTTGGAAGTTGGACGTGCAACCGCCCCAAAGGCCGTCCCACTGAGCCGTGTATGGGTAGGTGTAATCGCTCATGCCATCAGAGCCTTCGTTGTCCAAAGTCAAATTCACGATCACGTTGTTGTTCTTATCGAAAAGTTGAAATTGGCCTGGGCCCTTGATTTGGAAAGAGACGTTCTTGATCGTGTACTCGCCGTAGTTGGCATCATTCACCTTCATCGCACTTTGAGTCATACTGTACTCGAAGTTGATGAACGGTTCTGTGAATGAACATTTGATAATGTCGGCTTGAGCCGAAGTGATAAATAAAGACGCCGCAATAAACGCTAGTGCTTTCATGGATTCTCCTGTGGGTTTTTTGTTAAACACACAGTCCTTGTACCGCGCGAGTGCGCCTAAATACATCCTGAGGGTTTGATACAGCAAGCTTCGCAATTTTTTCAGCACGCCGGCTGAGTTTTCCGTATAAGAATTGTAGGGATTTCCGAATAAATCTAAAAACAAGTAAACCTCGGCACCTCCTCTAAGGGCGGTGCCGAAGGCTAATGACGCAGATCTTCACTAAAAGGTGCCTGGCAACTTTTAGGCGTCGGCGACATCGCGCAGTTTGTAGTTGCGCACCAGGAAAGCAAAAATCAATCCTGCGAGGAAAATGAGGCCTGCAAAGAACATATAAAAGTTCCCTGTGTTTACTGGGAAGATTGCGATCTTCACAATAAATGCAGTCATTAGGTTTCCGAGGAAAACGGTGAGCAACCAAAAGCTCATGATGGTGGACTTCATGGATTTTGGCGCCTGAGTGTAGGCGAACGTTAATCCGGTAATAGAGATCATCACTTCGGCCGCCGTCATCAAGATGTATTGCACCGATTGCCACAGAATGTGCATCTGACCGCCGGCATCCATAGGATATTGAATCAGGGCTGCGGCTGCAAAGCCCGTTGCTGCCACCATAAATCCCCAGCCCATGCGACGAAGCGCCGTGAGGGGGTACATTCTGTCCATCATCGGGTAAATTCCAAAGGTGAACACAGGAATCATGATCATCACTAAGATGGGATTGATGGCCGCAAATTGCGATGCCAGAATTTCGATCTGTGGCTTACCGGTGATGGGTTGTAAAAATTCTGGAATGTTGATTGTGCGAACCATCTGTTGCGCCTGTAGCACCCACGTGGACGCGTGCTGATCAAAAAGTGCCCAGAATACCGAGATCAACGCAAACACGCGCATAATGCTCAAGGCAATACGAAATTCTTCCACCGATTTTTTGGGGTGATTTTTTTCCAGATATTTCCAAAACGATTTAAAGCCCAGCAAAATTATGGCCATCATCAAAATGATCGGCACACCAAAACCGCCAGTCAATCCGTACTCCATTCCGCAATATACCACGATAGCCACCATCACCAGTGTGCTCACCACACCGACGAGAGCATTCGTTCCGAGCTTTAAGTTATTGAACAAACCCAAAGCAAGCATTGGCCAAAAACCGTTTCTATCGAAACCCGTAGGGGGTGCCTTGATGTAATGGCGATTTCCGAGCCAGAAGATCAATGTGGCGATCCCCATGAGGATCCCAGGAATACCAAATGCCACGCTGGGCCCATAATACTCAAGGGTGAGAGGCGTAAGGATGGTCGAAAAGAACGAACCAAAATTGATCATAAAATAGAACAGATCATACACCTTGTTCAGCAGATCTTTTTGGTCCGACTTAAATTGATCACCCACAAAGGCCGAGATGCACGGCTTAATCCCACCGGATCCCAACGCGATAAATGCAAGGCCCGCATAGAGTCCCGCCTCGGTCCCTTCGTAGATTGCCAGCACCGCGTGGCCCACACAGTAAAACAATGAGAGAAACAAAATAGTGCGGTAACGCCCCAAGAAATAATCGGCGATCAGTGAGCCAAAAAGCGGGAGCAAGTAACATGCACCCATGAACAAATGCATCACCTCTGTGGCGTGCTCTTTGGTCATCAATAAGTAGCTCGTCATAAAAACAGTGAGGATCGAGCGCATGCCGTAGTAGCTGTAGCGTTCGCAGCCTTCATTGCCGACGATGTATTTGATTTGTGGTGGAAATCCCGCTTTTGCTGTGGCCATTGTGCCCCCTTTATTGAAACGTCGTTCGTAACACCCGCTGAGTGTGGCGTCAGCGCCTAACCGTTATATAACTTGATGTGTAATTCACTTAAGCTTACTTTTTACGCAGTGGCGAAATAGGACTCCCGTCATGGGGTAAATCATGCTGTTATTGGTTATGGTTCTTTTTGCCCTAGCCCTGTCTCTCACCGTCGCCGCAAAAGCCGATCCCAACCCATGGGCGCAAGTTGCAAAACCCATCGATCGCGACAGCGCACAGATATATGGCTCTTATACCTCGGGGTGCTTGACCAATGCGGAAACCCTCGAGCTCTCGGGCATGGGCTACCAGGTCGCAAATCCCTACCGCAATCGCTATCATGGCCACCCGGCCCTCGCGCGCTTTGTTAAAAATTTAGGGATATGGGCTCATTCGCAAAAATTAGGTAAAATTATTGTGGGGGACGTGGCCCAACCCGCAGGTGGCCCTCTCACCGGCGCGCACCGCAGTCACCAAATTGGACTCGATGCCGATATTCGCTTGCATATTCTCCCGCCAGGAAAATCAATCAAAAATCCCAACGACTACAACTCCATCGACGTGGTCACCTGCTCGACACACAAAAAAGCGGTCAACTACAAGTTTCGTCCCGACAAATGGCCGATCAGTTCCACTCAGCTTTTACAAAAAATCGCTAGCGACACATCGGTTGAGCGTGTGTTCGTCAGCGCGGGGATAAAACGCCATCTCTGCGAAAGTTTTCCAGATCATCCCGCGTGGCTGCTCAAAGTGCGCCCAGAGTGGGGTCATACAGGACATTTGCATGTGCGCATGAAATGCCCGCAAGGTCTGGCTCGCTGCGAGGGACAGCCGCCCGTGGCCTATGACTCGAGCGATTCCACTCGCGTTGGATGCGCCGGCAACGATTTTAAATCGTGGTTTCAAGCCAGCGATGACAAGCATGTCCGCGCGGATTGTTTGCCAAAATCACCGAAGGAGCCTGTTCCCTATTGGGAGCGGGTGATTTCCAGTGCGAAATTTCCAAAAGAGTGTCAGTACCTCATTCAACGGTAGGTTGGAAATTCTTCGTCGATGATAGCTCCGAAACTCACACGTTTTTTTGATCGACCATCACATGGCGGCGCGGAAGATCGATTTTATTCTGAATAAACGCCTCACGCATTTGCTCGCCAAAGGTGGATTGCAAAAACAAAAAATTGCGCGTTTCACCCCATACGCCAAATTTGATCTCTAAAAAGTACTCACCCACTCGCTGCACCAAAAACAACGGCTCCGGCTCCTCAAGGCAGAACTGATTGTGCTCGACGATATCGAGCAGAATTTTTCTGATGTCATCGAGATCCGCGGTGTAAGAAACAGTGAATAAAATGTCGTGACGGCGGATGGGGAAGTGACTGTAATTGACAACTTGAGTCTTCATCACCGATTCGTTGGGCACGCGCACAAGGGTGTTGTCCATGGTGCGCATCCGCATCGATAGCAAATCGATACTCAATACTTCCCCGCGCATGCCGTTCACCTCAACCACATCGCCAATGACAAACGGGCGCTCGAACATCAGGAAAATACCGCTAATCAGGTTTGATGCCGAAGTTTGCGCGGCAAAACCCACTGCGATCGAGAGCACACCGGCCGCTCCCAGTATAACTTTTAGTTCCACTCCAAAAATTTTTAGCGACACCATCACCGCTACAATAAACAACGAGTAGGTGGTGAACTTGCGCAATATGGCCTGTTTTTGTCGATCGGCGATATCATTAAAAACCATGGCATAGATAAACGAACTGGCGCGCGACAAAACGTAAAAACTCGCAAAGGTCACGACAACCCAGATCACATTTAAGACAGTATCCGATACTTTGAGATCGCTATAAAATTCGATCATACGTTTCCAAAAATGTAAGTGAGTGGATGAAGTAGATTTTTATCTTTCACGTACTGGCGCGGGCTCGAGATGAGCACTTTGTCGCGAAATTGATCCTCTTGGGAATCGATATCCACATTGCGAATCGTTCCATCATAATCGCACACAAAATTCATAACACTGGTGTAGTACAGGCCATCGTCACCCTGGAACAGCGATAAAAACGGTGCCGGCACCTTGAGGCGCTCCACGTGCAATGGATGGGCGCTCCGGTTTTGGATTTCGAGTTGAGAGATGGCGCGATAAGGTCGATTGATCAACTCCGATTGATTCAGCACCGCTTTGATTCTTGTGGCATAGCAGATCTCACCGCGCACCGTGCTGTCGCCAAACCACGTTTTTGGACTTTGAAGCACGGGAATGTCTTCGAGCAGATGATACGGGTCTTCGGTTTCTATGCGCACAAACAGCGGGATACTCATAAAAATACGAACAGTTTCATCTGGAAGCACCATCAACGGTTTGGTCGGCTTGGCGACAAACGGCAAATCGCCAAGCACTGGCGTGATCTTTACAAAATGGTTTGCCGGCCGCGAATAGGTGTAGCGAATCATGGACATGAGTTCGTGAGGAATCTCGCCTGTGAACGGATGATGAAGCGCAAACGAGTTGTCCAAGTAATCATTGGTCGTCGTCCAACTCACCCGCCACTCCTGATAAAAGTGCCCGAGATAAATCGAAAGCGGTCCAAAGCGAAGGCTCAAGACCTGCCCCAGCTCCAGCTCAAACGGATCTCGCAATGCTTTAAGCTCCGAGGTGTTTTCGATCACAGTGTTACGCCCACGAAACTTTCGCCGTCCACATCACCCGATTCTAACTCCCAATCGGAGAGTTTGTAATGAGTTTGCTCGCGACTATGAACCTGCTCAACATATCCAACAAACTCCAATCCCAGCTTGTGCTTTTCCTCGAGTTCCTGATCGAGCTCCTGGGCGATGGACGGATCGATTATAAAACACGCCGAGGGCCTCAACACGTGCGGCTCCCACAACAAATACTGAGACTCCGGTAAAGTTTCACCGTGACCAGGCCAAAATTTAAAACCGCGGCGCCAGTTGCGCTCGATGAGAACATCATTAGGATGTTGTTTCATAATGTGATCCACACCCTCCCAGCGCGGCAGTTGGCTTAAATTCACGCATACGCGCCACCCATCGTGGCCGACGAAACCGGTGAGATCATTCATCAAGCCCCATTCACTCACTGGGAATGCGCTCATCTTTTGCTTAAGATGATCCGGCAATTCCAAAAGTGAGCGCATGGAGATTCCCAATTTTTCGCGAGCCGCACTCATCCACTGCCCCACCGACTCGGAGTTGGCTTGCTGAGAGAGCAAGCCGTAAAGACCCAGTGGTCGGGCGATGGCAATGTAGGCGCGTTTGTGCGGACGATAAGACACCGGCGCACTCATCATAAGCCCTAGGGTCATTTGCACGACGTTCATGGAAGAGCTGCACATGTGCAAACGCAGTGGAATCTCTTGTCCGCAAGCGAGGACGGCGCCGATAATGATCTGGCTTAATATCTCCACATCTTTCATTTGCACCGGTGCCGGCACATGCAAGCGCAAGTACTGCGGACGCGCCTGCTTCAGGTAGCTTTTTTCCAAAATATCCAAACACGTGTAATAACTCGATTGATAGTGGTCATTAAAAACGTCTTTGTATTCCTTTTCGAGCCACGAATTCACCTGGCATCCTTCGCCAATAAATTCCGAAAATAAACGGTCAATTTCGGGCTGCTCGATATCGAGCAAAAGTCTGCGCTTGAGATTATCGATGAGACCCGTGTCTTCGAATGTGGGATCAAGCTGCGCGCGTTTTTGCTCTTTGATCGCGCGCAAGTGTTCGAGTGATGCTTTCATGGCGGCGATGTCTTCGCCCAATTTGTGCTGACTTTTTCGCAGCAAACCCCACTGCACAGTGAGCATCTCGCCTTCCGTCGCAAAGGAATCTTTGAGCTTTGCCACTTTCGGAATGTCCACCGCCTCTCGTTTTGTGTCGCCGGTCACGCGCGCAAAGAGGCTGTGTGCATAAGCGTAGGAGCTTGCCTCGTCGGAGTCCGTTCCAGTGAGCCAACCCTCTGCAGAGATGGAGGGCACCGAGAGCAGCACACCCGTTTTATGGGTTTCTAAAAAGCCCTCACTGGTGCGAATAAATTGCGTGTCTTCCATCCACTGGGGCATTTTATGGCCATTGGCAAGAATCACCAGATCGGCGTCAAAGGAGCGACCATTAGATTTGGGCTCAGCGAGATGGAGTGAGTTCACATGGGTCACCAAAAACTCGGTATGAAATAGAATGTCCTTGTCGCGCAGTTCTCCTTCGACGTGCTTGCGAATGGAGCCAGGGTAACGACTCAATAATCGATCGTTTTTCTCAAAGATCTCCACGGCCAGGCGATGAACATTTGCGCTAAAACGCGTCACACACTGCTTCGCAATCTGTACCGCTTCGCCGTCGCCACCGACAATGGCAATATGAAATTTCGACGGTCGGGTCTTTTTTAATTCTTCATGCACATCTTTCAGTTTTGCAAAAAAGCTGCTGTAATCGTTCATATGAACAACAGCGGAGTTGTCGGGAGCGGCATCCAAAGTGTCGGGCACTTCTACACCACTTAACGACAAAAAATCGTACTGTATTCCGGCGCGATGTTTGAGGCGTACGATTTTATCGGTAAGCTGAATGTCTTCCACCTCGGCCTGAATAAATGTGACACCCATGAGCGTGCACAAATTGCGCAGATCTACGAACCCATCATGGACTGGCATGGTTTTGGTGAGAACCGAATAGAAGGAAGGCTCATAAAAAACTTGTGGCTCGTTATGAACCAGAACCACTTCTGCGGCGGCAGGAAGTTTTTGAGCAAAATTGCGAATAAAAGAAACGTGGCCGATCCCGCCACCCAGTAGAACAATACGCACCGAAAATCACCTCCGTGAGATTTTCAAAGTTCGGCGTCAAAGCCGTCCAATCATTGGACGTAGAGGCTTTGCACCACTTCCACCTTTCTATTGTTCAGTATAGTCAGATGTTCGGTCAAGCTGACCGTTAGCGTCAATGACAGGGAGGCACGCGCAACTGCAGTGATTTCACTGGAAGCGGAACATCGGTGATGACGCCATCGAGGACGATACCGTCGCTCGCCTGAGTTACGGTAAACGCGACGGGCCTGATGCTCAAAGTGGTGGCGGCGATTCCAGAGTCTTCGATGGTGTTCACTTCCGTTCCATCGGGCGCAACAGTGATCACTTCCTGCCACTTGTAGCTTTGAAGCTGCGACCAGCTCGCAAGATCCAACATGGGAACAGCTGTTTTTTTAGTGATCTTTTGCGGCTCATAACAGCGTGGTAAGCGTGGCAAAAGCAAATTTTGAAACGCACGCAAATAGCGTTGAGACAATTGAGGACTACCCTTCTTCTCGAGATAACGCATATTTTTCGCCCACTCCTCTTTGAGTTCTAAGCGCACAGCGATCTCGGGCTCCGCACCCAGTTCACCCCATTGAAACACAGGCAATGACGACCACTGTGAATTGGAGTGCAATCCTTCGCCGATGTGTAGGCGCAAACGATGCAGATAGGAAATATTTTTCATGGCTGAGGTGAACTCCTCTTCACTGGGAAAAATGCAGGGAGCTTGAGAACTGCTAAAATCGGAAACACAATGAGCAACGGTTCCCGCTCCGCCCGTGGCAAGATCGGTGTTGGCCATCACACCTAAAAGCTCAGTGGAATTATTCATAAGCACACCACTTCCCGAATTGCCGGGAATCAGCGTCTCGGAGCATTGCTCAATGCGGAACAAAGGGCTGTCACTGTCGTTTGAAAAGATATGAACGCCACCTTTGTTGTATACGCGGGTGCACTTCACTTGCCGAATCACGCCCACTGGAGGACTCTTCTGTTTGTCGAAAAATACCGGATACAGTGCCACGGGAAGATTGTCCTGATCCACAGCACTTTTAGAAACTTGCACTGCTTGACGATCAGTTACGTTTTCGCTGAGCTCAATGACTGCCCAGTCGGGAACTTGAAGTTTTCGTTTAAGATCTTTGGGGTCGCTCCCCGCTATAAAGTAGTCCTCGGACGTGCTCAGCACGCGGCGACATTTGCGGGTGAGGTAGGGCTTGGACTTTGTCGCAGGAAATTTGATTTCGATATCCGCTTTAATCCCGCACACATCGCCGGCCTTTAGCACACCTTCGATACAATGCTTGTTCGTGAGTATGCGATTCTCGGAGATGAGAGTAACGGAGCACAAGCGGACTTCGTGGGTTTTCGCAAGCGACGATTTTTTGCTATACATGTAAAACGCACCTACGGCCTCCGGGCACTCTCCGCGACAGCTCACCTGATCGTTATTTATAAATTCGAGAGCGGCTTTTTGAGAGTCTAACTGAAGACGGCTGTCTGTGGACCTCGGAGATTCCCCCGAGGAGCAGGCAACAACTGATAATAAACTTAATAAAAAGAGGCCGCGCATACCTAAGAGCTAACTGAGTACAAAAGATATGCCGCGCGCGCCGACCTTATAATGGATTTGAGCATATAGAAGCTCTCAAAAAAGACAAAAAGCGGCCCTGATTCAAGCACTTGTGCCCTCCAAGGTCGCTTTATTAGAAACGGTATTTTGCGATTAAAATGTGTAAAAGACTAGCTTTCAATCCACTGCAGCTGTTCACAGAATTTGACCACAGCCGCAGTCACCATAAACAAAAAACCGCCCCACGCCATATCCACCAAACTCAGCGTCCACGACCAATCGCGAAGCGTCGCCATGTTGGTGAAATCATACACTCCGTAAATGGCGAGTCCAAAAAATGCAGCTTTCATTAAGCCCATTCCCCACGACGACGTGCTCACGATGGGGCTTACAAATATTAAAAATGCCAAAACCATGATGAGGTAAACGATGGCAGCGGCCATCTTGTTGACGTCGATGCTCTCGCCGCTCACCCGCGCCAAATGTTTCATGTGCGAGAAATAAAATTGCGGCGAAACAAAGCCCAACCAAATTCCATCGAGGACCAACATCGTTACAGCGACAATAATAAATCTCTTAAAGTAATCCATGTGTCCTCTACCCACAACTCCGGGGGCGACTAGTGTTCCCTGACTCGTTCCGCGCGATAATCTATGCGCTTAATCAGCTTATTAAATTCGCACAACTCTTCGAGCTTTTCCACATTTACTATTTTCATAGCATTGCGACTGTATTCGATGAGTTTCTTATTTTTTAGTTCTATAAGGCAGCGATTGATATGCACACTGCTCAAACCCAACAAATCACCAAAAGTACTTTGATCGATTGGCCAGTAGAACCGATTTTCCTCGATGCGATTGATGTCGCCAATGCGTAACGCCATCAACAAAATAAAATAGGCCACTTGCTGAACAGCCTCAATCTTACCAACACCGCGCAAGCGCTCCAGTAAAAATGTATTCTCGCGACTCATCATGCTAAAGAGCACCAATGAAAGGCTGGGCGATTCGCGCAAAATCACCTGCAATTTATCTACAGGAAAAGGACAAACCGTCACCGTATCCACGGCAGAAATGTTAGTGATGGAAACATTGGATGTGAACGCGAACAGTGAGAGCATATCGCCCGGCACTTTGATGTCGCTAATACAAGACTCGCCATTATTAAACAACGAGTGGTACTTCACCCAGCCCTCATAAACCAGATAGAGGTGATGTGTCTCTCCACCCATTTTGACGATACTCTCGCCCGGCTTGTACACTTCTTTTTTATCTTCCAGTGCTTTGATCAATAACCGATCGGCACTCGATAGGTCGTAGTACTTTGACAACCGTTTCACAAAACAGCTGTCCGTGTGGTTTTCTACTAAATTCATTTTTCCTCCTTAAATATGCCGTATCCGATGAGCCAGGTGGAACCGATGTTGGTTTAGGTGGTCTGAAATTGCGTACCAATCTCACTCAATTTTTCCAAATTACATTCATCTGCACGCGTAACATTAATTTTTTTTAATATTACAAACTTAGTGCAGATAATAAATAATTTTATCGCTTTAGGGAGAAAAAACATCTGTATGTTTAACATATGTTGTACATTTATCCACACATAAGAGTTTGATATATGTAGATAACAACACAATTGCGACAACAGGTTGAACCAGTGCTCACTCTATAATCGACTCACCTAAAACAAAAGGAGCACAAGGCTCCTTTTGCAAACTTTAAGACTATTAAAAAATAACTAGTGTACTGTAACTTTCTCAGGGTGCGCGGAATCGAGAAGTTTTTTAACTCGATCTTCATCCTTTTTTTCTACCGCAACACCAACGAGAACGTGCCCACGACCAAGGTATTCGTCCACATACTTAGCTTCGGTCTCTGGCATACCGAGACCGATCAAGCCTCCGATAACACCGCCAGCGCCTGCGCCAACACCTGCACCAGCAAGTGCCGAAATGATTGGACCAGCTGCCAGTAATGCGGCTCCGCCTGTAGTGACCACTGCGCCCACAGTAGTGAGTCCGAGCAGTGCAGCTCCAGCGACGGCACCAGCCGTGGCGCCAATGGCGACACCCTCAGGGGCTTTCGTATTTTCTTCCAGTTTTACCGTGTTTTTGCCAAAACCGTTTTCGGCAACGACCAACGAAATGTCCGAACGGTCATAACCGTAAAGTGTCAGTTGATCGATCGCCGATTGGGCCGCGCCGTGGTCCTTGTAAAGGGCCGAAATTGTGTGACTCATACATACTCCTTTTGTTGTTTGTTCTTTAAAAATGCCTCTAATAGCATGTTTTGCTCTTCTTTAATTTGCTGGTAAAGTTGGTGGAGGGGCCGAACCTCACGCGCCTTGATCATGGATGTTTGAACATATTCCACGCGGCGCAGGAGAAAGCGAACATTGAGGTAAAACACCGTGCCGGCAGCTATGGCGATCATCGCGAGTAGCCCACCAGTGATCAAGGGCACATATGCCGCATCAAAGGATGCGACCATCAAATTGGCACTGCCGTAGAGAAGGAACACCAACGCCGCAACGCCAGTGACCATGGCCAAAACAAAACAAGTGGGAATAAGAATGAGACGCGTCTGAAAGTTTTTGACGTCGTTCATTACCGCTTTTTTAAAACTTATATCGAGATCGTCGCTCCAACCTTTGGCGAAAAAGTGCAACACCATGGGATATATACGATTTAAAACACTTTGCATTTTTTGACCTCGATACCGTTGATATTTCTGATTCGAATTACTTTTAGTTCTTTGAGTTGTAGCTCCCGCACTCGCGTGGGTTGCCAAAATTGAAGAGGCGGCATTCCCGCCACCTCTATCCGGGCGAGCGCACTACTTTTGATCGTGAGTGCGCGCACCATTGCTTACTTCTTGTTGCTATTGCCGGAGCGAGCAAAGAATCCAATGACAAAGCCCAGTGCCACAGCACCAAGCGCCGTGTGAACAGGGTATTTTTTTGCGAAGTTCAGGGATTCAGTAACTGCAGTGTCCGCTGCTGCTTTCACTCTTTCCGTCATTTCGTTAACGGACTGTGAAAGCTGCTCTACCGATTCCTGTGAAAACAGTGTTGATGTGGCTGCTTGCGCGCTATTGATTTTTGATTTTGCCGACTGAGTTTGTTCCATACTATCTCCTTAGTGACTGTTATTGTGTTGAATGTTTGCACCGTGTGTGGAGTGCCTATGGGTCCATCTTAAAGAACCCGGCAATTTTGCACTTCCAGATGAAGTATAGAAATTGTGTAAATACATTGATAAGTAAGGGGTGGGCCAAAAAATAAAAAAGCCCCATTTACTACAAACGGAGCTTTTTAATGCGATGGAGTGAAGGGATGAAAAAGCACGGGTCTGCGTGCCGCAGCGGTGATTAAACGATCGGCAATTTTTTGTTGGCAAAATACCAGTCAATCTGGTCCACCAACTGGTGCACCGATTGCTCATCTTTCACCGTTAAAACCTTTTCCAATTCAGCAGCCAAAACGCCCAGTTGACCAAAGCCATAGGGTTCACAAAAACCCTTCCAATTATGGGCAATCTTGCGCGCAGAATCATAGTTTTCAGTTTGAATCTGCGACTTGAGCTCCGCCAAATCCTTCTTGCGGTCTTCAAAAAAACCTTCGATAAATGGCTCCAACCCAGGCGTTACTTCTTCTGGTGTATTTGCCTGTATATTGTCCATGAGCACCTCATCCTCTCTTCGTCTATGTTAAAAATCTAAACTTTTCACTGGCAATAATCAATTTAATCCGTTATTTTTACTCGTATTTTGGTGAATATTACATTTTATTCTTGATCTATATGGGTGGTAACTATGAAGTCGATTCTCTTGGTGGACGATAGTAAAGAAATTTTTACTATGGTGTCGCGTGCGGTTGAGGCTATTGCCGATCTCAAGTGGGTTGAAAACCTTGAGAGCGCCCGCAAAGTACTTAAAACAGAAACTTATGATCTCATTTTGCTCGACATCGAGCTTCCAGACGGAAACGGCGTGGACCTGTGCACGGAAATAAATGCCATCGATACCCACATGCCTGTATTTTTTCTCACGTCCCATGAAGGCCTCTCTGACAAAGTATTGGGCTTTTCGGCCGGCGCTGACGACTATATCACAAAGCCGTTTGCACCTTTGGAGTTGAAAGCGCGTGTCGAAGCCAAATTTAAAAAAGGCGATCTGGCGAAAAAAGCGGCCGATATCCTTAAGTGGGAAGAGCTCAAGATCAATAAATCTCGTCAAGAGGTTCACATTTTGGAGTCGGGAAACTTCGAAAAAGTGGACCTCACCGCTCTCGAATTCAAGCTGTTGATGTATTTTGCTAATAAACCGTTCGAAGTTATTCATCGCGATGAAATCCTTGATAAACTTTGGGGTGAAGACGTGCACGTGTACGCTCGATCGGTGGACACGCACGTCAGCAAGCTTCGCAAAAAGTTGGGCTCCGTTGCTCACATCATTGAGTCGGTTCACGGAGCCGGCTATAAGTTCAATCCAAGAGCTGAAACCAACTAAATCTCGTTGGCTTTTCGAGTGCGGATGTTTCGTACATTCGCACTCTCGAAAAAATCATCACCAGCTTTTAGATTGTGCTTGAGCATGTAATCCTTAAGCGTGCTCTTAAAATCTGTTTGTTTCTGGTCCATACATCCTCCTTGATAGTCGTTCAGACCGATCATTTTACCATGGAACGCAACTGATGGAATTGGCTTTCCACCACGTTCATTTTATTTTTAAAATCCGTGTAGAGAGACTCCCAATGGCCCGCGTCTGCCGCTTCCAATGTCTGAAACGACTGGCGAGCTTCAGCTAAAGACGTTTGAGTCGTACTGACTTTACCCTTGAACTGACTTTTGAGTTCTTTGGTCGAAGCGGCTTTGGTCCCGGCCTTCTCGATATTTACGATGTCCTTCGACATGTCTTCGAGGCGCGTCTTGGCTTTGAGTAAAACATCCTGGCGCCGCTCTACCCAGTCTGTGTTGGTGCGACCTGTGGCCTCTTTCACTTCTTCTTTGAGTTGGGAGCGCTCGCCCGCGGTGGTACAACCACAGAGCGCCATTATCAGCAAAAAGCCTACAACGACTATGGGTTTGATGAGAGCGTCAAGCAGGACTGCGAACACTGGCCACCTCGATGGGGTTGAGAGTTAAAGCTATTTCCATACCATTTCCATAGAAGCCACTTTACAGATTCTTCCGCAAAGCCCGATCACCCTTGCGCGCCAATTGCATCAGCAACGAAATCACAAAAAGTGCTATAAAAATAAAAAATAAGATTTGCGCAATACTTGCTGCATCCGCGGCGATTCCACCAAAACCGAAAACAGCAGCCACAATCGAGAGCACAAAAAATACGGCAACCCAACTCAACATAAATGATTTCTCCTCAGTTATTAATTTAGAAAAAAGTTGTTCTCATGTACATCTCCAATCTAGCAATGAAGCGCGAGCCGCCGCTTTTAGCGGGCGTATAGAATTTGTGTAATAGTTTGCACAAAAGACTGCCCCCTCCTCATTCCTCTTAAGATGAGTCATCATTGGCCGGACCTCCGTCGTAAAATGAAACATACGGTGTGAATAGATATTCACAATCTCTAGATGATCCAAAAAAGATTTTTAATTCCGTCTCCAGCAAACTGGCTCTATTGAAGCGTTGGATATTATTAACAGAATGTCACTACAACAAAGGACAAATTATGAAAAACTTCTACGAACAGCTCGACACCCAACAGAACAATGCGCTCAGAAATCTCGACATACTTATGCGAGATCTAGATTCCATGTCTTCGTTGGATCTGGAAGACATGTATTACGATAACGATGAATACTAGGATTGAAAATGTCCACCTCTCACCCCGTTAAAGCATGGAAGCACGATCGCAAAACCTGGAAGACCAAATTCGCTTCCAGCATGGTCGTGCTTTTTGCTTTAGCATGTTTGGCTGCGGCTTACACTCCACCACTCTCCGGCGCGGCTTCAAGTTTGGATGTGGCGTCAGCAGCATTAGCAAAAAAAATGGCCTCGCCAGCACTTCAGCCCTTTCTAGAGGACGCCCGCGTTTATTTAAAGGTGCCTCCTACTCGCAACGTCGCGAGCGAATACGCGGTCGCGTTGTCTGAACTGAAGCGCTCTACCGCGCTCCAACCGCAAAAGGTACTTGTCGGCCAACGGGATCTCGCGCAACTTCGCACGGCATTGTTTTCAGTGCGCGCCGACTGCATAAAAGAGCCCTTAAAATTTACTGATTTTGTGGCGAAGACTCATTCTTCTGAGTCTAATCTGTTTCGCGAAGATGTTAGCGCCAGCTACTCGTCGTTGCAGGATGACTGCATGGAGGCCCAGTCTGTTCATTTACAGAATAAAAATCGCGAGCAGATACAAGCACACGCCCTGACTGCCTACTCTACTTATAAGAATGCCCTCAGCGAGAACTTTAACGTTTTTGCGCTAGATCATCTGGAAAAATCGTACCTAGCCTATGTGCATCTGGCGATTACCGAACGCGATCCTGTATTAAAGAAAGAATACTACTATGTCGTGGGATTTTTGGGGTTGCGCTTGTGGAATCTTAATCGAGACGATGCAGCCCTGCTCCCTCTATTGATCCTAGCCGCGGACCGAACATCTTCTCAAATCTCTCGATCGGCATGGCTCTTACTGAAGAATCACCTCCAATTCACATACAGTGGAAGCGCCGGTGAACAGATTCCGGAAGAATGGCGCCAAATACTCATCAGCATCGAAAAACAAAATTAACGAGTTGAACAACAATAAAAATGAATTGAATAACAAAGGAGACCATCATGAAACACACACAAGCCAAAAAGTACAACATCTACTTCATTACGTTACTCGTAATTTCAGTAGCCTTCTTACTTTACTTAGTTCCCTTCACGGCCCACGGCCAAACAATGGAGGACGAAAAGGTAAATAGCGTGCTGGTGGAACAGCGACCCGTAGAGATGAAAAGCGAGTACAAACCCCATGCCGGTTTGCTTGCCGGTTTAGCCACACCGGAAGGCAATTACCAAAGCAGTACAGAGTACGGGATAACTCTGGGCTACCAACCTTACATCCCCTTTGGATTAGGACTCGAACTCTCCTCGGCACGCAGTGACGTCGACGGTGGTTCCGATGCCTTTGACCTCCAACGCACGAAATTGTTGGTTCAGGGCACTTACAATTTTGGAGGCAACATGCCCATCATAAATAAGTCATATGTGGGTGTTGGTGTGGGTCCGATGATTGAGTCAGTAGCCAGCGATGACAACCTAGAACTGGGTGTGATGCCCACGGTGGGATTCGATTATCCGTTCGCACTCGACAATGGTAAGGATGTTTCTGCCGGGTTAAATGCGCGTTACCTGGTGAGCTCCAGTGGCCAACCGAACACATTTAGTATCAATGCCATGGCCAAATATTGGTTTTAATCCTACACGACAAGACTCATAAAAAAAGGAGAGCGAGAGCTCTCCTTTTTTTACGGTACTAAAAAGTATCACGTCTAAAACGAGACTCCCCCGCCAATGGCATTCTTACGATTGGCTATCTTTGATCCGACCACTCATGTACAGGCAATCGCCATCAAACGACACGCCGTCGATATCATAGTTTCCGGCCATATCCTGTTTGCGTGCCTGTCTCAGACCATCTTGGCTCGAGCACTGCAAGTGGTGGCTCAGTTTGTAGGTTCTCGTCCACGGTATGCAAGAAAGTATTTTGGTAATGATCTTCATAGGTCCTCCTCAATAGAGCGTTGAATTCATAGTAAGATATGGAAGGTCCAGTTGTTACCTACGCTTGGCTTAGAAATTGTGTTCGTTTATTAACAATTGAATATGTTCAGCGGACGCCCTAGCGGTATCGATTATCTGCAATATAGAGGCTCTCAAGCCACGGGCATCAATAAACCTACACAAATACTATGCAATCGCTAGATGAAACAGGTTGCTAGAAAAACTTATTATAAGGGCATAGCGAGTGCTAAGTGCTCGCACATGTTTAACCCGAGAGTTCACCTCTCAGAATTCTAAAGGAGATGTTATGAATTCAGATATACTTAAAGGAAACTGGAAAATTGCTAAAGGTAAAGTTAAAGAAGCCTGGGGCGATTTGACAGATGACGAAATCACGCGCGTAGAGGGCAATTATGACGCTCTTGTTGGAACCATTCAAAAAAAATATGGTTACAGCCGTGAAAAAACCGAAGAGAGCGTTAACGAGTTTTTGAAAGACTTCAGAAATAAGTAATGCCGTCTCAAGTTCGCCGCCTGATCGGCGGCGAACTCGGTTCTCAGTATATCGGATTAAATATAACTAACTATTAAGGAGATTTTAAAATGAAAAAGTTAATCATCACAACTCTTACAATCACGGCATTTTGTTTGCCCGTTTTTGCCGACAACACCGCCGACGATAAAACCGTGGGCCAAAAAGTTGAAGCTGGCTATGAAAAGACCAAAGACGCCGTTAAAGAAGGTTACGAAGACACCAAAAAGGGCGCAAAGAAAGCCTACCGTGGTGCTAAGGATAAAACCTGCGAAATGGTCAATGGCAAAATGGAATGTGCGATGAAAAAAGCAGGTAACAAAATTGGTAACGGCGTAGACGAAGTTAAAGACAAAGCCAACGATCTCGCCCGCTAATAGTAAAAAACGAGAAGCCAACAAAGAAGGTCGCTATGAAAAGTTCAGTCGCTATAAAAAGTTCAATTGTTACACTGTTTGCACTAATGGTGTCGACTTCATTTGCCCAAGCCGAGAGTGACACGGGTCTGTTCGTCGAGCCCGCTGTTACCTATGAAACTTCGGACTTCGACGTCA
>CAYNTO010000006.1:31656-57359 GCA_964400355.1 uncultured Pseudobdellovibrionaceae bacterium | reverse complement strand
ACGGGTCTGTTCGTCGAGCCCGCTGTTACCTATGAAACTTCGGACTTCGACGTCAATTATCCATTTACGGACTCGCAAGGTGAAACCGACGGCTTCGGCTTGGGAGCGCGATTGGGCTTCCATGTGAATGATGTGCTGTTTGTTGGTGTCGACGGCCGCTATTCAAAACTAAATTTTGAGGATAGCAACTCGTCGTTCAACTACGACACCGATGCCGACAGCTTCAATGTGGGGCCGGTCATTGGCATTCAAATGCCGGCGATTGGTTTACGAGTATGGGGATCGTATATTGCCGCATCCACACTCGATCCGGAAGAGGCATCAGGCATTGACATGAAGTTTTCAGACGGTACGGGATATCGTGTGGGAGCGGGCTTTCGCATACTTGCAGTGAGTTTGAACCTTGAATATCAGAAGGTCGATTATGACAAGACTGACGTTCAGCAGTTGGGACCAATTCCTGCGTTTGCTACGGACAGCGTCCAGCTTGAGAACGAAGCCTGGATTGCGAGCATTAGTTTTCCCATCTCGATTTAGCAGTTAGAAGATAAATGGAAGAGCCACGAGCTCTTCCATCGGCACACGGAGGAGATATGATGAACCCGCAAGAGCAAAATCTAAAATTGATATTTTCGATGGTGGCACTCTTTTTTTGCGCTTTTCTTGTAATTTCTGGGTGTTCGAGCAAACGTTTGCAACCTGCTGGCACTACCGATTTGCAAACCAATGCGGATGGGGATGTCGTTCGCACGACACCGCTCGTGGAAGGTGTTAATCTTTCCCCGCAGTTCTACGAAGAAATGTATCCGGAGTACACACGTGGAATCACTATAGTGTTGAACCTCCCTGCCGACGGCATTCTCACAGCGGAACAAAAAAAGGAGATTCACGAACTCTTTAAGCAGTCCAGAGCCACGGGCGCCATCCATCAAGTTCATGTTCTGGCGTGGGCATTCGACAGGGAGAACAAGGTGCGCTCGGCATCCGAGAGCCTTGAAAGGGTGCGCGCGGCCGTTACTCCCCATTTGGAAAAAACCACGGCACTTATCAATTCTTTCAATATGGAAGATTCCGCATCGTGGACCGCCCGTCTTCTTATGAATAAGCAGGCGCGTATGAAATCTCACTTTGCACATGTCGATAAAAACAGCATGTTCAGAAAGATCATTATTGGCGTAAGCACTACCGAACGAAAATCGTACGTGCATCCTGAGATGGTTTCGTTATAATCAGAGCTTAGTTTTTCAATATTCACCTTTTCATTCAACGGCGGTTTATGAGCACCCCTCAAATTATCCTCAGCGGGATCCTTGTTGTGATCTTCATCATGTTTTGTTCGCAAACACTGCGTATCGACCTCACTGGTCTGATCGGCATTCTCTCATTGATCACTTTTGGCGTTCTCACACCAAAAGAGGCTTTTGCGGGCTTCTCCAGTGAACCTGCACTCATTGTAGGCTTCGTATTTGTTGTGGCCGCAGGACTCACCCAAACTGGCGCCCTGGAGACGCTAACACAGTTTATCGAGAGGCAGTCGGGAGCCTCGGAACTCAAGCTCAACATTTATATTATGACAGGTGTGGCCTTGTTTTCCGCTTTTACCCATCACCTGATGGTGACCGCCCTCGTGCTCCCGGTGGCCATGCGCGTGTGCGAAAAGAACAAAATTCCCGCCTCGCGGGTTCTGATTCCCATGGCTACGGCGGCCTCGCTGGGGACAACTCTCACGCTCGTCGGTGCCCCGGCGTTTTTGGTTATGAACGACATCAGTAAGCGTTCCGGCGGAGGTGAATTTGGTCTTTTTTCTGTAGCTCCAATCGGCGCAGCTCTCATTCTCTCAAGCTTTATTCTCATACTCTTGCTGAAATGGTTGCTGCCTAGAAAAACCGGATCGAACTTCGACGAATCCGTGTTTCAAATCAGCGACGTTCACACGGAACTCGTTGTTTTAGAAAAGTCGAAATGGGCGGGAGCCACCGTCAATGAAGTGCGTGAAGCAACCAAAGATGATTTTACCATTCTCGAAGTGGATCGCCGCATTGGGGAAAACACTGTGAGCGACGATCTTCAGCTTTTAAATGTTGGCGATATGTTGCGTGTGCGTATGCCCTCTCGGTCTTTGCGCTCTATCAAAAATGAGCATGGTCTACAGCTCAAGGCAGTCAATAAGTATGTCGATTTTATCGGTTCGGGACTGGCTTTGGATCAGGAGGACGATACCGGTATCGCGCAAGCCGTGGTGGCCAATGGATCACGCTACATAGGACGCTCGGTGGCCGAAAACAATTTTCTCAAACTCTTTGGTCTTATTGTTGTGGGCCTATGGCGCAAAGATGGTTGGATCAGCCAGGAAATATCGCGCGAAAAAATCCGTGACGGTGATCTCATCATATTCTGGGGGATCAACGACAACATGAAGGCCCTCTACTCAGATAAAAACTTTCTAACCGTGAGTCTTTTAAACACCCCCATTTTTCATCGGCACAAAAAACGTTTAGCCATTTCTATTTTGCTCGTAGCAATAGGTCTGGTGGTCGGAAAAGTTTGTGAGCCTCTGGTCGCATTTGCACTCGCAGCAGTGATGATGATCCTCACCGGCTGCCTTACCGCCAATCAAGCGCTGCGTTCAGTGGAGGCGCGTGTTTTTATCCTTATCGCCTCAGTGATTCCCTTTGGTATTGCCATGGATAAAACCAAACTCTCTAGTTTCTTGGCCGATCATCTCTCCGTGTTGATTGCCGGTTATTCGGAGCTGACAATTTTGCTTCTGTTCTTTGGTACCGCCGCTATCATGACACAAATCCTGTCTGATGCCGCGACGACCATACTCATTGGACCCATCGCCTTCCTCTCCGCCCAGCAGCTGCACATCTCGCCAAAGGCGGCCCTGGTCTGCGTAACTATGGGTGCGGTGGCCTCCTTTTTAACCCCGATCGGTCACCATGGAAATCTGCTCGTACTGAGCCCCGGACGTTATAAGTTTTCCGACTTCCTAAAAATGGGCATTCCGCTCACGCTAATGATTGCCGTAGAGACGGCATATATTTCACAGTGGCTGTTCCCGAACGATAAAAAAGTGACTTCACAACATAAAACCAATACCCTCAAACCTTATGTTCCAGGTATTTCCGAAGTTTCTGCTGCCGCTTTATGAAAAAATCAATGACGATGAGATCTTTACCCGTTCGGCGGCAGTGGCTTACGCGGCAGCCCTGTCTTTTGCGCCGACCATTATTCTGGTTGCGTCGTTCCTTGGTATTCTGCGCATCAATTTAGTGCAATCCATTTCAGAACAGGCAGATTCGATCTTCGGTTACGGCACTGGAGAGTGGATTTTAAAATTAGCAGACTACAGTAAAGACAACGTTCAGTTCGCCTCCCTCAGTGGAATTATCGGGATCGGTATTTTGTTGTTTTCAGGGAGTCTTTTTTTTCGACAGCTCGAGCTCACTATGGATTTTATATTCCGAGAATTTCGTAAGCCCACCAAACAAAACCGCAAGTATTACCAGGAAGTGGGCGCCGTGGTGAAAGACCGTATCGTCACGATTCTGGTGTTTTTGGTGGGGGCAATTTTTGCGATTGTTTCTTTACTTGCTTCATTCTTTTTAAACTCAGCATTGATGCAGTATTCACCGATGATCTATGAAATAGTTTTCCAGGGATTTTCCCTATTAGTTTTTTCATTTTTGTTTTTTATGCTCTTCTTGTGCACCCCTGCGCGACGCATTTCCAAAGGGATCATTTTACTGGGTAGCTTTCTTACTTCAGCACTGTTCTTAATCGGCAAAGAAATTATTGCCTGGTACATCGCTGGCGCTGGAATTGGCTCTATATACGGCGCTGCGGGGACCATCGTGGTTTTCCTTATCTGGTTCTACTACTCCTCTCTGACGGTGTTTTTGGGCGCTGAGGCCATTTCTGTGCTCGCCCGGCCAGCAAAACCGTGATTGTGTAAAAACAACCACAGAGTTTATACCTCCAAGCAAAGTCTTTTTGCCAAATACAAGTGATACTGGTCTCAGAAACAAACAAGGAGATATTATGTTAAGTTGGGCTCTCACATTTTTCATCATCGCTATAATCGCCGCCTTTTTAGGATTCGGCGGAATCGCTGGCTCTGCAGCAGGTATCGCAAAAATACTGTTTTTTGTGTTTCTGGTGCTCATGCTTGTGTCCCTCATTAGAGGAGCAGCTACAGGTCGCTCACCACGGCTGTAACCGAAATCAACACGTAAACCTCCCCTCTCCACCGAGGGAAGTTACTTAACCCCACGAAATTCGTGGGGTTTTTTTATTATGCCTCCCCTCACCCCTCTTACATTCTTGTTGCCGCCAGACGCACTTGGCCCTATATTGAGTTCATTATGGTCGTCGCAACTCTTCTGGTCACACTGATCCTCTTTGTCCTCGGTTCTCTGATATATGTTTATAAATTCCGCGGCCAAGCGCGTTTCGAAAGCTTTGGCGAATATCTGCGCAAAGGCTGGCCCATTTTCGCCCCCTTTAACTGCCTGCTTTACATGTTTACAGAAAAACGTGCGGGCGTCCCCATCATGGACGTCAAGAAATTCCCAGAACTCAAAAGCATCCAAGACAATTGGCAGACCATTCAAAAAGAAGTGATAGAACTTTACGAAAAAGGCTATTTCGAAAAAACAAAGGATCCCAAGCAAAATGCCTATTACGATATTGGGTTTCGTACCTTTTATAAGTATGGTTGGAGTAAGTTTTACCTCAAATGGTACGGATATACTCATGAATCTGCTAAAAAGCTCGCACCCGAGACTGTAAGAATCCTGGAGCAGTCTCCAATGGTGAATGGCGCCATGTTCTCTATCTTGCCAGTTGGATCCCAACTCACGCGTCACCTGGATCCAGTGGCCTGCTCCCTTCGCTATCACTTGGGGCTTTCGACGCCCAATCAGGACAGCTGTTTTATAAACATCGACGAACAAACTTATTCTTGGCGCGACGGAGAGGCTCTTTTATTTGACGAAACCTACCTCCACTACGCCAAGAACAACTCTGATCGCTACCGCCTCATTCTCATGTGCGATGTGGAGCGTCCGATGAACTTTTTGGGAATGTTTATAAATTTTCTCTACAAACAACTGATGGGTCTCACAGTGGTGCCGAACATGACCGGCGACAAACATGGTTTCGTCAACCGCATCTTTTCCTCCCTCGCGCCCGTTCTTCAGAAAACCAAACTTCTCAAACAAACCAATCGGCCACTGTATCTCACCATCAAATACTCCGTGAACTTCACACTGCTCATAATCGTACTTGGCATTGTTGCACTCTCGCTACAGGCGCTGCAGTCGGCCTATTTCTATGTGGCCTCGTAGATGAGAACTTTAATGGGGTGTTTATTTTTATTGGCAAGCCACTACTCGCTCGCGGCGCCGTCCACCGTGGTTCTGATGCTTGGAGATTCTCTCACTGAGGGGTATGGGCTCACCAAGGAAGAGGCCTATCCGGCACTGCTCGAAACTAAGCTCAAAAAAAAATTTCCAAACGTGCGTGTTATCAATGCTGGAATTAGCGGTTCCACGTCGGCAAGCGGTGAATCACGGCTCAAGTGGCAACTTAAAAATAAACCGCACATTTTATTTTTAGCCCTAGGTGCGAACGACGGTTTGCGCGGATTGAGCACCGATGCTTTAAAAACAAATTTGGAAAAGACAATCGTACTCGCTCAAAAGAACAACGTGCACGTGATTCTTGCTGGGATGAAGATACCCATGAACTATGGAGGCGAGTACCGCAAGAAGTACGAAGAGGCCTTCACGAGCCTTGCTAAAAAATACAACCTGCCATTTGTGCCGTTTCTCCTTGATGGTGTGGCCACGAACAAAAAACTCAATCTGGCAGATGGTATACATCCTAATGCGGATGGCTACAAAGTGATCGCTGAAAAATTGCATCCGTTATTTGTGACGGCACTCGAAAAACTCCCCAAGGCGAAGGACTAATCGGCGTGGACATACAGTTCGAAGGGGTCAGCAAATACTACGTTCAAGGCGCAGAACGCATCAGTGCTTTAAACGAGGTGAGTTTTAAAGTTCCGTCGCGCAGCTCGATGGCAGTGATTGGCCACTCGGGGAGTGGCAAAACCACTTTGCTTTCACTACTCGCGGGCCTCGATTTTTGCAGCTCTGGCACCATTTCTATTGGCGATTCCGTCGTTTCAGATTACAGCGACAAGCAGTTCACCCATTTTCGCGCCCACCACATGGGTATTGTTTTCCAACAGTATCATTTGATGCCGCATTTAACCGCGCTTGAAAACGTGCTTTTACCGTTGCAGATCAATCATATCCCACAGAGCCGCGACCGCGCTCAGGAGATATTAAAACAAGTGGGTCTCGAAAAACGTTTTCACCATTTACCTGCGCAGCTCAGCGGAGGGGAAAATCAGCGTGTTGCTATTGCCCGAGCCATGGTCCATGCCCCCAAAGTCTTGCTCGCCGATGAGCCATCGGGAAGCCTGGATTTAAAAAATGGTGAAGTGGTCATGGATCTCCTTTTCCGACTCAGTGAGGATCAAAAAACAACTCTAGTCCTGGTGACCCACGATACCGATTTGGCAAAACGCTGCACGCGACAAATTCACTTAAAAGGTGGGAAAATCGTTTGAGTCTACTGCGCTTTGTTTTTTCCGAGATTTTTCATTCTAAACGATTTGTTTTTCTATTTTTACTAAATCTATCTCTAGGTTTGAGTAGTTTTGTGGCCTTGGAATTTTTAAAGAACTCCGTCGACCACACTGTGAGCACGCAGTCGCGCAATGTCCTGGGCGCCGACATTGGCATATCTTCGCGACGGCTTTTTGAAGAAACGGAGCTGCAGACCGTGGAAAAACATATGCCCGAAGAACGCCACGTCACCTCCACCATAGAGATGTTCTCCATGGTCACCAAAGCTTCTGGCTCTTCGGCGTCTTCACTCATGCAGATTAAGGCCGTTGAGCCGACGTTTCCATTTTATGGCCAGGTTCTCACCAAACCCATGAAGCGAGTGAGCGATTTGCAAGACACACAATCGGTGTGGGTTTACCCCGAGATCCTCACACTTCTCGATGCCCATGTGGGCGATATGTTAAAAATTGGCAATTTGTCATTTCGTATCGCCGCTATTGTCGAGGATGATGCGGCAAGTGGCATCAGCACCAGCATGGCGCCACGGGTGTACATGAGCGTACAGTACCTTAAAAAGGCGGGACTGTTGCGCGAGGGCACTTTGGCTTGGCACTCGCGCCTCTACAAACTGCCCACCCTCGCTGACACGGAGCTTGAGGAGCGCCGCGACCTGATTTATCAATCACTCCCCAGTTCCGATATTCAGGTATTCACTCATAAAAATTCAAGCGAACAGACCGCTCGACTGCTCAATTATTTGGGAGATTTTTTGGGCTTGGTCTCTTTGGCTGCTCTGTTTATCGCGTGCATTGGACTCACTTTTCTATTGTCCACGTACCTGCAATCAAAATCTAAAAGTGTTGCGATATTAACTGCTGTAGGTTATCCGCGCTCGCACGCCATCATCTTCTACTGCGCTCAGCTTCTTCTGCTGATAGCAACAGGCACTGCGCTATCGATCGGAATTGCCACTTTGGTTCTTCCGCTGATCATGCAGGCCACGCAGTCCGTGGCGTCTTTCTCTATCCGGATCACTATCGATATTAAAACTCTCCTACAATCCATCGGGCTCGGCGTGAGTGGCGGTCTACTGCTCCTGTTGCCGCACCTGGTGCGTATGCGCGAGGTGAGCGCTCTCCAGCTCCTGCACGGCGCCCATTTTATCAGAGTTCCCAGCCGCTGGACACAGACGCTGTGGTACCTTCCGGCGATGAGTTTGTTTTATTATCTGAGTGTGCGGCAAATGAATTCTCTAAAGAATGGCAGTTTGTTTTTCGTGTGCTTCGTGGGTGCTGGACTTATTCTCTATACAGTGGCGCATTTTAGTTTGCCGTGGATCGGGCGCTGGACACACTTTCGGTTTTACCTGATCGAGTGGGCGGTGCGCGATGTGACCCGCTTGCGCGTCGCCACCATTACTGGATTCTTGTCGCTTTCACTCGGCGTGTTTCTGGTCAATGTGGTGCCGCAAATCAAAGCCAATTTGCAGGCGGAAATTGCCCGCCCACCCGAATCGAAAGTTCCTAGCCTATTTTTATTCGACATCCAGAGCGAACAGGTCGAGGAGATCAAATCGGTTTTAAATCAGGAAAAAATTCCCCTCAACAATATTTCTCCGCTGATTCGCGCCCGACTTGTCGCTGTGAATGATGTTCCGTTTAGCAAAGGCGAGGGCGCTTTTAGTAAAAGCGCCACACGCGAACAGGAGCGCGAATCGCAGTTTAGAAACCGCGGATTCAATCTCTCCTACCGCGAATCGCTGGACGATTCCGAAGCCATCGTCGAGGGCCACCCGCTTCCGCCATCCTACACGCCCGACACTGTGGCCGAAATCTCATTAGAGAAGCGTTTTGCCGAGCGCCTCGACTTGCACGTGGGCGACACTTTAACCTTCGATGTTCAAGAAACCCCTGTAAAAGGTAAAGTCACCAGTCTTCGCCGTGTCAACTGGACTTCGTTTCAACCCAATTTCTTTGTGTTGTTTCAGAACGGTAGCCTCGAGGATGCGCCAAAAACATTCCTTGCCACGATCCCAAAGATTCCACTGGCGCAAAAAACTCAAATGCAAAAGACTATTTTGCGAACCATGCCCAACGTGTCTTTAATTGATGTCGATCGCCTCATCCAAAAGCTTGTACAGCTCATTGAGCAGATGGGTTGGGCACTTCAGGTGATGTCGGCATTTTGTATTTTAGTGGGACTTACAGTTCTCTTGGCGCTTGCGAACGATCAGGTGCGCTCACGCGAGTGGGACATTGGCTTACTCAAAGCCATTGGAACGCCCTACTCGAGCATCACTATTTTATTCCTACTCCAATTTTCTCTCATCGCCACCGCCGCGGCATTGAGTGGCGGCGTGTTGAGTTTGATAGGCTCCTATGTGTTTTCTTATTTTTTGTTCGATGGCTCGTGGTATTTCAACTGGAAGGCCCCACTGGGTATTTTTATCGGCGTGTCGCTGTTTAGCCCCATACTGGTTTATTTGGGAATCCGGCGCGGCCTTCGTTTTAGCGCCAAAGAACTCCTCTCAAATTAGAATCTACTCTTCATCTTTCTTTTTTATATTTTCGATGAATCCCCGCTCGAAAAAATGGTAGAGAGCCTCGGCGTACTTACTGAGGGGAAAGGAAATAATCGCTACACCCATTAGTAACAGGGTCGATACAGCTCCTAACGAAGAAAACTGACCGATCAAAAAAGTGATCAATAGTGCGCCTAAAAATGACCGGGCAATAATGATCCCCACATGGATGGCCTTGGCTTTTTCGTAGGAAATCTCCAAATCACGCATGGAGCGCGCCGATTGGCCGAACAGTATGGGCCAAAAAAATGGCAGTGCAAAAAGTATGGTAATAAAAAATACGGTAAATTCCAGAACCATGCGGTTCTCCGTGTACGGAGTGAGTTCATTGAGAACAAATTTACTAAACACTCCAATGGATACGATCAGAGTGGAATTGAGCAATAACTTGATGCCATACATTTCCCAAAAAATACTAAAAAAGTTCGGGGTCATGCGATTGTCCTGGAGTGCCGACGAATAGGTGCGCAAACTTTCTGAAAACCCCGGCGGTAATTTTTTATGAATCCAATTGTAAACCGGATCGCTCCACCGAATCATGTAGGGAGTAAGAAAGCTGGTAATGACCGATACCGCAATGGCAATTGGGTACAAAAAACTGCTTGTCACTTTTAGTTGTGTTCCCAAGGTAGCAATAATAAATGAGAATTCACCGATCTGCGCCAGAGCCATCCCCGACTTCACAGATGTGCGTAAACTTTTACCCACCAGTACAGCTCCAATCAGAGTACCGATGAATTTCCCAACGATGGTGATGAACGACACCACGAGAATCAACCAAAAGTGTTCTTTGATCATCTTTGGATCGATCATCATACCGATCGAAACAAAAAACACTGCTGAAAAAAGATATTTTAGCGGATTGGTGACCTTTTCAATTTTGTGCGAAAGGTGTGTTTCTGACAAAATAGACCCCGCTACGAAGGCTCCGAGGGCCGCCGAAAAGCCCACGTAACTTGCAATCGCAACCATCACAAAGCAAGCGCCGGCGGAGATCACAAGAATCGTTTCGTCGTTGAGTGTGGGCGAAATCTGCTTGAACATACGCGGAACAAAGTACAAACCCAAAACAAAACACAACAGAACAAAAAAGGAAATCTGCAAAAGGTTCTGACCCAGTTCAGGACCAGAAATGGATTTCGTAATCGCAAACGTCGACAAAAATCCCAACAGTACGATCGCGAATAAATCTTCGATGATGAGCACACCAAAAATAAAATTGCTAAAATTGGTATTCTTGACCTTCATTTCCTCAAAAGTCCGCGCAATAATTGCCGTCGATGAAATAGACAGGATGCCACCTAGGAACAGGCTGTCGGCCTTGGACCAACCGAACAATCGTCCGGCAAAGTAACCCAGGCCTAATACAAATAGCACTTTAACAAAGGCCACACCGGCGGCGTTCTTTCCCACCTCGGCAAGCTTTTTGTAGCTAAATTCCAAGCCAATCGAGAATAAGAGGAAAATCACTCCGATCTCTGCCCACGTCGAAATACCATTCATGTCCCGCACTGAAGGCATAAATGGAAAGTGTGGACTGGTAATAAACCCCGCTAAGATGTAGCCAATAACAATCGGTTGATTGAGCAAACGACATATGACGAGAGACACGCCTGCCGTGGTGAGGAGCAACGCCAAATCGATAATAAGTGGAGGGATGTGAAGCATAGTCTTAAAAAGGATATCGTATTGGAACTGGACCCGGCCACCAGGAATTTTATGAAAAACCCAAAACTGGTCCCGATACCTCGGCCGCTTAAGCGGCCGACTCTAAAGCTCGTGATAAATCTTGGTCGGATACTTGCCATCAAAGCAGGCGGTGCAAAACGTTTTTGCCGCTTCACTCTTAGATGCCGTCAGTAATCCCTCAGGCGAAACATAAGCAAGACTATCGGCACCGATATATTTACAGATGTCTTCCAAGGTGGAGTTGGCCGCAATGAGGTCTTTTTTCATAGGCGTGTCTACACCGTAAAAGCACGGGCTCACCGTGGGCGGTGCGGCGATGCGCATATGCACCTCTTTGGCCCCAAACTGGCGCACAAGATTGACAATTTTTTTACTGGTCGTACCGCGCACGATGGAATCATCCACAACAACCACGCGTTTACCTTTGAGAATGTCGAGCTGTGGATTGAGTTTGATCTTAACGCCAAAGCTACGAATACTTTGCTTGGGCTCAATAAACGTGCGCCCCACATAGTGGTTGCGAATAATTCCAAGCTCAAATGGAATTTTTGATTCTTCAGCATAGCCCAATGCAGCCGGCACACCGCTGTCGGGTACGGGGATCACCATATCGGCGTCCACTCCGTTTTCGCGGGCCAATTGCCGACCGAGCTCCTTGCGGACACTGTAAACGTTTTTACCGAACACGCGCGAATCAGGTCGCGCAAAATACACGTACTCAAACACGCAGGGCTTGGTTTCCACGGGCGTTGCAAAGCGTTCGGAGTAAGCGCCATTCTCATCACACCAAAAAATTTCTCCAGGCTCGATCTCACGCACAAACTCAGCGCCAATCAAGTCAAACGCGCAGGTCTCCGAAGCGAGAACCCAACTGGTTGCGGTTTCGTGCTTGAGCTTGCCGAGCACCAATGGACGAAAACCCAGTGGGTCGCGAAATCCGAACATGGAATTGTGACTCATCATTACCATGCTGTAGGCGCCCTCAAGCTTTGGCAATTCGGCCTTTAAGCAATCCACTAAATTGGCGCTCGGATTGCGCGAGAGCAGATGCAAAAGTATTTCGGTGTCGTTCGTTCCCTGAAAAATGGAGCCCACCGACTGCAATTGGCGACGAACGCTGTGACTATTTACAATGTTACCATTGTGAGCCAGAGAAATGGGTCCGTTGTAGAGTACGGCTTTGAGCGGCTGAATGTTAAAAAGCTCGTTGTCGCCGGTTGTGGAATAACGGTTGTGCCCCACTGCCGCGAGACCCTTTAGTCGGTTGAGAGCTTCTTCAGGAAAGGCGTCGGCCACCAGGCCAAAACCTTTGTGCTCCAAATGAAAACCTTCATGCAAAGAAATAATCCCCGAGGCCTCCTGGCCGCGATGCTGAAGCGCATAGAGTCCCAAATACGCCATGCGACTGGCTTCCGGGTGATTCCAAATACCGAATACCGCACACTCATCATGCCAACTGCGCAAAAGAGGCCTCCCAACCTTTTTTATACAACGATTTCAAATGGTCCACCGACCACGTCGTTTGATTCCAAATCAATTTGTCTGTCACCGTCGATCCAATTTTTTCCACACGGACCGTGTTGCTTTGAAGCGCTTTACTCACGGCTTCGGAGTTTTTACTCGAAACAATAACCTGATAATAAACTTCGACAAATGGATCCTGCTTGAGATCGACGTTGGCACCCACGCCGTCCATCGACATGCGTGCAAGTGCGTAGAGGGCGCCAAACTTGCTCACTACCCGGCCCGCAGTGAACAGGCGATCGTTCGAAGCTTTGGTGAGGGCTTTAACAAAGGATTCAAAACCTTCCATTTTTCCGTCGAGAAAGCCGTCTGCGTTTTGTGAATTCAGCTCAGCGTAAAAACCGGTGCTCCAACTCTTGCCAAACGTGATCAACACGACATCCTCGTTGGCGGTTACAAAAGTATCCTTTGGCAACTGTTCCACGGACGGACCTAAGCCGACGAGGCCTGTGCTTGGAGTTGGACACACATTCTTATTTTTCGTTTCGTTATAAAAGCTCACGTTGCCGCTAATGATCGGCGCATCGAGGCGTTTGCACATGGTGTTCATACCCTTAAGGGCCGCTACGAACTGAGTCATCGTTTCTTTTTTCTCAGGATTTCCAAAATTCAGACAGTCGGTCACCGCGAGAGGTTCAAAGCCGTTCAATGCCAATTGCAATGCGGGATGAGCCACCGAATCCATACCGCCCCACTCAGGATCCATGCGCATCACATGCGGACGGCAACCGAGAACAACGCCTAACCCCCGGCCACTTTCTTTGAGGCGCACGACACCGATGCTCTTAGAACAGTCTTTCGCCGTCGCAGCACCCACCCGCTGGTCGTACTGATTAAATATCCAATCGCGTTGTGCACCGTGAATGGAGTTCAAAACATTTTTAAGATCATCAGCGCGCCCATGAGCGCCCTGCGGGATCTCCTTGGGTGTTTGAAAGCGCAATGTGTGCTCATCGTAAGCGCGCTCATACTGGGGAGCGGAACTCACAATAGTTTCCGGTTCGGTTTCGCAAACCACCTCTTTGTTCCACAACAAACGCACTTTTTTATCGCCGGTGACTTTACCAACCACGCAGGCATCAAGGCCCCACTTGTCAAATTCCGCTTTGAGAGCCAAAAAGTTTTTAGGTTCACAGATGAGGAGCATGCGCTCCTGGCTTTCGGAGAGCATAATGTCTTCAGGCGTAAGAGTGGAGTCGCGCAAAGGGACTAAACCCAAATCCATCTCGATACCCACGCCGCCTTTTTCTGCCATTTCAAAAGTGGACGATGTCAAGCCCGCCGCACCCATGTCCTGGATGGCCACAACCAATTCTTTTTTCATCACCTCGAGGCACGCTTCGATCAATAATTTTTCGTAGAACGGATCACCAATCTGCACCGTAGGACGTTTCGCGGCAGAGTTGTCATCAAACGATTCACTGGCCATGCTGGCGCCGTGAATACCGTCGCGGCCGGTTTTTGCGCCCACGTAGACGACGTGGTTGCCCACACCTTTGGCCTGCGAGAGGCAAATGGGATCCTGTTTCCCAAAGTAACCCACCGCCATGGCGTTCACTAATATGTTTTCGTTGTAGCTCGCATCAAAGTGCGTTTGCCCGGTTACCGTTGGAACACCGACACAGTTGCCATAGCCACCAATGCCATGAACCACGCCGTTCACCAGCGTGCTCATACGTTTGGCTTCCGGCTCGCCAAAACAGAGGTAATTGGCAAGAGCGATGGGACGCGCGCCCATGGTAAAAATATCGCGCAAAATTCCTCCCACTCCGGTTGCAGCACCTTGATACGGCTCAATGAAGCTCGGGTGATTGTGGCTTTCCATTTTAAAAGCTACTTTCTCCCCTTCGCCCAGATCGACGATGCCGGCATTCTCGCCGAAACTTTGCAACACGCGTTTGGAGGTGCCGAAAAGTTTTTTAAGATGCACCTTGGAGCTCTTGTAACTGCAGTGCTCGCTCCACATGGCAGAAAACAGCGCCCACTCAAGACCTTTCGGTTCGCGCCCGAGTAGATCGCAGATCATTTTGAATTCCGCTTCGCTGAGCCGGTACTGTTTTAATTTTTCAGCTTTAGTCATTTCCATATATTTTCCTTAAAAGAAACGTTTTCCGTCGTCGCTACCCATCCACTCGGTCATCGCTCGCTCTGGGTGGGGCATCATTCCCACCACATTCTTGGCTTTATTCATCACGCCTGCGATGTCGGCCATGGAGCCATTGGGATTTGTCACATAGGTGCAAAAAATCTGTCCATTGTCCTGCATCGATTGGATCTCGCTGTCGGCGGCGTAATAGTTGCCGTCCATGTGCGCGATCGGCATGCGCACCTTGGTGCCTGCCTTTATGCCGCGACCAAAACGGGCATTGGGTGAAGACACCTTAAGCTCCACCATAGTGTCGAGAAAGCGGCGATGATTATTGCGCATAAGCACTCCGGGAAGTAAACCGGCTTCACACAAAATTTGAAAACCATTGCACACGCCAAAAATTGGATAACCTTTGTCAGCAGCTTCTTTGAGAGACTTCATCACCGGCGCATGGGCCGCCAAGGCTCCTGAGCGCAAGTAATCGCCGTAGCTAAATCCACCGGGCAGAATAAAGCTATCGTAGTCTTTCGCGTCGAACTGATCCTGATACCAGAGCCACTGGGGAGTATCGCCCACCATTTCTACGGCCTGCCAGATGTCGCGGTCACAGTTTGTGCCGGGAAAGCGCAGCACGCCTACTTTTCTTCCGCTCATTTCGTAGCCCCTGCGATGGACTCCAGCTCGTATGTTTCAATCAACATGTTGCAAAGCACGTCTTCGGCGACTTTTTTAGCAGTCGCTTGGGCTTTGTCTATAGAACTGGCTTCGATAGTGATTGTGACATAGCGGCCCACTTTGCACTCTTGTACCGCATGACCTTGTGCCCGCAGTGTGGATTCTACAGCGCGGCCTTGTGTGTCCAAGACTTCCTGACGAGGTAAAATGCGGATTCCAAATTTAAACATATTTGCTCCATTTTGTTTTTAAACGATTCCAAACTTCTTGATACATTTCTAATACATTGCCCAAATCTCTGCGAAAACGATCTTTGTCCATCTTTTCGTTGGTCTTTGTGTCCCACAAGCGGCAGCTGTCTGGGCTAATCTCATCGGCAAGGAAGATCTTCCCCGACTTGTCCTTTCCGAACTCAATTTTAAAATCGATGAGTCGGATGTCGCATGCTTTAAAAAGCTCTAGCATCAGCGCGTTCACTTGCAGACCGAGTTTTTTTATTTCGGTAATTTCTGATTCCGTCGCCGCCTTCATCATGAGCGCTTGATCATCGCTGATAAACGGATCCGCCAAAGCGTCATCTTTGTAGTAGAACTCGAGGAGAGGTTTTTCAAGTGCAGTGCCCTCGTCCATTCCCAGTTTTTTTGCCGTGGATCCCGCAAGCACATTGCGCACCACCACCTCCAGCGGAATCATGGTGAGCTTTTTGGTCACGAAGGATGTCTCGCTTGTGCTTTCCACGTAATGCGTGGGCACCCCACGGTCCTGCATAAATTTAAAAATCAACGTGGTGATCTGGCAGTTCAGATGGCCTTTGCCAGAAAGCTGCTCAACTTTTTGAGCATTAAAGGCCGTCAGCTGGTCTTTGAATTCCTGCAACAGCAATTCGCTCTCGCCCTTTACGGCGAAGATTTTCTTCGCTTTACCCTCGTACAATTGCTCGGCCTTTTGCCAACTCATGAATCTCTCCCTAACGCTGTTTTTTGTACAGCGATGTTTTTAAGATGTCTTTCTCCAGAAAAAATAGAGTCTATATCCTTTGCCGTAAAATACGCTTTGGTTTCACTGGCGGTGGCTAGTACATCCTTGAGATTCTCGCCCGGTTTTAATCCGTGGCTCAAACTTTGTACTATCTTGTAGGCATCTTCGCGGCTCAAACCTTTATCTACCAAATGTAACAGCACGTGAGAACTGAACAACTGCCCTTGCGACAACATCATATTATGTTTCATTCGTTCGCGATCAATTTCCAAGTTAGCAATGATCTTCGCCATGCGGTCGCTGGCATAATCAGCGAGTATAAAGGCGTCAGGAAACGCCACTCGCTCCACCGAAGAGTGGGAGATGTCGCGCTCGTGCCACAGAGCAATGTTCTCCATTGCACTCTGCGCGTAACCGCGAAGCAGGCGGGCGCAGCCCGTGAGATTCTCAGAGCCGATTGGGTTACGTTTGTGAGGCATGGCGCTCGAACCTTTTTGGCCTTTTGAAAACCCCTCACGGGCTTCTCCCACTTCTGTGCGCTGAAGGTGGCGTATCTCGATCGACAAGCGTTCAATGCCTGCACCTAAAAATGCAATAGCCACTAAAACTTCGGCGTGGCGATCGCGCGGAATCACTTGTGTGGCCACCGACTCGGGCTTTAACCCCAGCTCCGCGCATACATCTTTTTCGATCGCCGGTGCAAGAAACGAATAGGTTCCCACGGCGCCACTGAGCTTTCCAATAGCCATCTGATCGAGGGCTTGGCTTAAGCGTTCTCGATGGCGTTTGAATTCGTAATAAAAGCCGGCAAGTTTGTAGCCGAATGTTGTGGGCTCTGCATGCATACCGTGGGTTCTACCCGAACTGATCACATCCATGTTGGCGATGGATTGTTCACGAACGGCGTTGATCAAACCGTCGACGGATTTGAGAAGAACCGCTCCCGCTCGACCAATTTGAACACTCAGTGCGGTGTCCAGTGCATCCGAGCTCGTTAGTCCATAGTGGATGTAGCGGCCGTTTTCGCCCACCGTCTCTGCCACACAGCTGACGAAGGCAATAATGTCATGCTTCGTGGTTTCCTCAATTTCTAGAATTCGTTTCACGGAGAAGGTGCCTTTTTGAATATCGTCTGAGGCCTTCTGCGGAATAAGGCCGTGGCGAGCTTCGACGCGGGCTACGGTTTTTTCCACGTCCAGCAGCGCCTGGAAGCGCGCTTCACTGGTCCACAATTTGCCCATTTCCTCACGGGTGTATCTGTCGATCACGTTGATTCTCCTCTAGTAGTCCGTTCACAATCAAAGTTTGCACGCGTATTTGCTCGTCGAGAGTGAACGAATCGCACACTTCGAACCCACCGTGGTAAACACCGCGGTCATACCATTTTTTATAAAGTTGAATCTCGTCCAAATCATAAACCGGAAACGGCGACATGCCATTTTCTGGAGAAACAAAATGCTCACTGATTGTAAGATCCTTCAGTTTTAGCTGCTCCACTAATCGCTGGCTCACCCGCGCACGCACGTCATCCAGATATTTTTTGGTTTTTTGCAAATCAAATACGATTTTCGTCCACAACAAAAACTCTTGGCTAGAGGCCTCTTTGTTGATGACCACAAAGTTGTCTTCTATCCACGGTTTTGTGGATTCAGGAACAAGCAGTGTCTGCTTGGGCATATGTGATAGATGTTGCGCGGCCGACGACGTGACTTTCCACGGATACCAAATATAGAGCGGATCTATCTTGCGCGTGTGCGCAAGCTCCGAGCACGACACACCTTTACTCTCCAGCTCGCGGCACAAATAAGGATCAAGAAGATTGATCAAATACGGTGCCTTGTAAGTTTCTCCAGCATACTCAACAAATTGGCCACCGGCACGAAGCTGCACACTGAACGGCTCTCCGGGATGCACTTGAACACTTTCCCGAACAGATACACATTCGTAGGTGGAGTAGGGCGCCATGAGATCCACGGATTTTTCATCGAGTACAGCAAATGGAAAATCAAAAGTGCTAAACTGATGGGCGTAAAACTTTTGCGCCAGTTCACCGCGTTTTTCCAGTTGGAAGTTCTTTAAAAATCCATTGGACTCCACCACGCCACGATCCGAACTAAAACTCCAGCCCTGAAATTGCTTATTAAAAATAAAACCGCAATTGAGAATTTCGTTTTGACGTCGATCACCGTGGCTTTTGTCACTCTGTTGGTGGGTTAGGCTCATTCCAAACGGCACCGTAAAGCCAAGCTCTTGATCTTTAAAATAAGCGGTCACATCGATACTGCTAAACTGTAAATTGTTTTCCTGCAATTTCTTGGTCAACCAAGATTCGCGACCAAAGGCCGTCAGCACGATTACGTCCAACATGAGGCCACCTTAAAACTTCTTCGCACCAAATCGTATTCGGTCCAATGAGTTAAATTTTCTACACGAGCAAGCGGCATTGCCGCCACTGATTCCTTGTCCACCACAACTCGCTGAAGAACATGTTCGCCGGCATCCACATCCGCGATCACGCGGTGAACTGTGACACCGACCGCATTTTTATCGGCATAAGCGCGTTGAATACTATTGAGGCCGGCATATTCCGGGAGAAGGCTGGGATGAACATTGAGAATGGGTTTTTGCCAAACTTGTAGAAACGTCTGCGGAATTATCTTCATGAAACCCACGAGAAATATATGGGTGATTCCACATCGGTCCAATTCATTTGCTAAGCGCTGCCAGTCTACTTTGGGTTCGAGAACCCTAACTGCTATTCCGTGGCGGCGGGCGCGCAGGAGGCCGTAACTGTGAGCATTTGATGAAACCACCAGTGAGATTTGAGCGTTATCCAGGCGTTGTTCGATAAGGGCCGACATATTCGAACCCTGTCCCGAAATAAACAATGCCCATCGCGCGTTCACTTAAGACCCCTTGGGATACACTAAAGGTGTATCTCCTTTCTCCATAATTCCTAATCCATAGGATTTAAAACTATGTTCACCAATAATTTTTTCAGCAACAGTGGCTTTGTCTTTTGGAAGTACTATCACAAGCCCGATGCCGCAGTTCAATGTTTCGAGCATGTTCCGTTTTGTCATTTGCGTGCGGCGCTGAACTTCCAAAAAAGGCTCGGGCCATGTCCAGTCGTTCAATTTTAAGCTGAGACCCGGTGGCAGTACGCGCGGAATGTTTTCCATTCCTCCACCAGTGATATGAGCCACGGCGTGCACGCCCGCATCTTTCATCAACTGTAGGACCAACGGCACATAGAGAGCTGTGGGCTTTAAAAGTTCGTCTTTCCATTGTTCAAGATCATCGGCGAAAACTTTTCGCAGCAAAGAGTATCCATTAGAATGAAAACCACTACTGGAAACTCCGATCACCACATCACCCTCGCGGACTTTATCCGGGCCTAAAATGTGCGGTCGATCGACCACACCCACCGTGAACCCTGCACAATCAAAATCACCATTCTGATAAACACCCGGCATCTCGGCAGTTTCACCACCCACAAGCTGAGCACCCACGAATTCGCAGGCGGAGCGCACACCTTTTAAAAATGGTTTAGCGTGATCCAAATTGAGTTTTCCAGTGGCATAATAATCTAGAAAAAAAATCGGCTGTGCCCCACAACACGCAAGATCGTTCACACACATGGCCACTAAATCTTGGCCCACACCCTCAAACGAATTGAACTGTGTGGCGAGTTTGACTTTGGTGCCGACGCCGTCAGTAGAACTCACTAAGCACGGCTCTTTCAGGTGTGGAAAATCAAAGCGCATGATGGACGCAAAACCGCCCACACCGGAGATCATTTTGTCCGCGTAAGGGCCCTTGAATTGAGTGTCTTGAATCCAATCGACAAACTGATCACCTTTTTCGACATCCACGCCGGACTGTTTATAATCCATGGCACTCTCCAAATAGTTCGAAAAATTGTAGAACTTATGTCTACTTCCTCGCCGCCATTTATTCAAAGATTTCCCCCCAAAAAGGGGAATGATTCTCGCTATTTACGCGCTGCATTATTAGCTTCTGGAGATCTTTAATATTTTCTATTCAAACACCGATAAGAACTTCATCATGAAGTACTGGGTCCAGGCCATTTTTACAGCTGTGTTTTTCCTCACCATGGGACTCGCCTCACCGGCATTGGCCCAATTTGGTGAAGAGGATGTTTCGGCCGATGACACTTATGACCCGTTTGCCGATTTTAGCGAATTCGAACCCAATGCGGACGAAGAAGCCGATATTCATTTTTTTAAAAACGGTCGCTTTTTCAATTTTGCTTTTTTAGTGGGTGGGCGCACCTGGACCGACAATCTGGCCGAGTACACCGATGCCGCACCTATTTACGGCCTCTATCTCGCCTACTTTTTTGATATTCGCTCCGCCGTCCAAGTGAGCTATTTGCACGGTCAACACAACTTCAACATTCCCTCTGGCAACGGCCCATCCCCTGATGGCGGGCTCACATTAGGTGAAGCCTATGAAGGCTTCACCGGGACCACATCCATGTCGGTCATTTCCATCGATTTTAAATACTATTTCAACACGTCGAACATCACGCGCGGCTTTGCCGAACTCAACCCGTACGTCATCGGCGGGTTCAGCATGAACCAAAGAACTATCAGCATCACCGGAGAAAGCGTGCTCGCCAAGGCCGATCCCATGGGGGCCCAGCTGGGATTTGGCTTAGAAATTCCCATCGCCCGCAACCGCATGTACTTAGGGATTCAGGCCATGTACCATTACGTGACCTTCCCCGACGAAAACGAATCCCTTATGGATCACGATATTCTCACCGGAATTTATCTGCGCGGTGACTACGTTCAAGGCCTACTCGTCATCGGCGTCAACTTCTAACCGCCAAAAGGCGCGCCCCCCTTTTTTGTAGCGATGCTGCGTTGGACGCAGCATCGCTACAAAAAAGGGGGGCGCGCCTTTTGGCGGACCTTTCGTCCAGCACGATTTGCGATCTGGTCTTTGTTTTTTTATCCTCTGTACTACACTGGAAGCGTTGGTGGATTTCTACGATTTTCCCTCTAGGAGAGCTTTCATGACGCGAACATTTTTTAAATGCACGTTTGCCGGATTTTTTCTTTTAACAGCGTGTGTGTCACCAAAAACGGCACCCGGTGGGCGCGGTCTATCTCAGGCCGGAGACGGTGTTTGCGAAAACAATTACCCGAGCGACAGTTTTGAAAATGGGTTTATTTTACTCGATGTGCTCGAGCCTAAAAAGTTTGGCGACAAAGACAGCAAAGTTGTTAACCCGATTATGTGTGCGAAAGACATGGCTAAGGTCAAAGATCTTCAGCTCAAGCCCTTCTCCCCGCTTTTTAAATTTGGTAAGTCCGCAAAACCCAAAGACAAGGTGGAGCCGTGGCTCGCTAAAAAGTATGACGTGAGCAAAAAAGCAGACGCGGAAACTGTGGCCAAAATTCTTCAACGCTACGTCTACGAAGGATGGTTCGATAGCGATAAAACCAAGGGCAAGATGGATTTTGAATCCCACTTCCGCGCCAATAATCAGCGCACCTGGTGCCACACACCCTGGCTGAACGTGACAGAAAAAGGCCGCGAGGCCATTCACGGCCTCACTAAGGAATTTCCCATCCGCACCACTTCCGTATACACGGTACCCGAGGACATCGAAAAGGGCGAAGATGCAGTGACTTGGGGAATCGCTTTTTTTAACAAAAAAGTGTGCGACAACTACGTGAAGTTTTTTGATCAACAAGACATGATTCGGCAGATGCGCGACAACGCGCCCAACTTTGAAAGCGGTGACGGCTCGGTGAGCTTTAAACTGCTCTTTAATGCCATGCCCGATTGGCGTGAGCACATGGCAGGCCAGTGGACCGATCGCAAGGGACTTGAAGCGTACCATTGGTGGACACACGTGAGTGCCGCGCGCCAAGATGACCGAGTGAAAAACGGCGACGAGAGCATTCGCGAGATTATGAATGTGGCTCATGTGCAAATGGATATTGGCTTAAGTGATCGCAGACTTCTAGGTACCAATCCGGTGCTCAAGCACTGGCTGATGACCACTTATTATTTCGACCCCAGTTACAACAATGAATACTTAGCAGATATGGATATTCCCGAAGCGCTCAAACACATGCGTCCAGTAGGATTGCAGTTTGGCCTCGATGCCGGGCAAACTCATATCTTCGATGGGGCTCAAAATAACCATCGCCCGGGCCCGGCATTGGGTGGCAACAGCACTGAGCTTCCCTATACAGAAACGCGTTTGAATGGACCCGTGGACAATATTGAAGGCTCCTGCCTGGGTTGCCATGCGGCCAGTGGGCTGCGCTTTAACCCCGCGCCTATGGCGGAGCTCAAAAAACCTCGCCCCGAGCAAGACCGCTCGCAGTTTCCGCCCATGATGTTTATGACGCAAAAACAATACGTGGATTATATTCGTCATCCCGCCCGCAGTGGTGGTTTTGATTTCAATATGCAGCTCGATAAAGCCATGCGCAACTTTGTGAATTCAAAGGGCGAAAAGATCCATCCGGAGGCGCAGAAGTAGGGCCTCGTTGGGCGTGAATTTCTCGGCCTCCTTGAGGCCGGAGGCCTGGCACGTTTCTTCCTAATACTCCTTGTATAACCAATAAGGAGTTCCAAATGGCTCATCGCTTTATGCCCAATCTGGGCTTAGTGTTCATTTTATGCACAGGTGTCTACACTGTTTCTTGCAGTAGTGACAAGAACTCCAATGCCAGCGCTTCCAATCAACTGGCTCAGTTTGATGGTATAGCCCTACTGGAACCCCAATTTGATGACCAACTTTTAAAAAGCCTGGAGTCCACCAAGCCGACCCGTGTGACCTCACTTCGTATCGAGATCACCGAAACCAGTCGACGGCTGGAGGCTTCGAAAAGCCTCCTCAATGATGTTATGGCGCAAATCTCTGCCTTTAAGACTAGCCTCACCGAAATTATCATCAAGAACAACAAGAGCTATGATGCAGAACTTTTAAAATACGATTCTAACAAAAATGGCGTGGTCACCGAAAAAGAAATTCTCGAGGTCTTTATTGCGGCCGATCGAACCCCACTGGATGAGTCCCGCTCAAAAATCCACACGCTCGAATCAGAAATTAGCGACCTTCAGTTCCAAATTCAAAATCTCTCCTATCGTCAACTGTGGTTCACCTCGGCCAAGCAGGAACTCGAGAACAAAATAGCAACCACCAACGCTGAACTTACCGAATGGAAAACCAAACGATCCGCTCTCGTGACAGCGCTTGAGCAGCGCGCCCGCGAGGAATTTGAGCGCGTTCAACTTATAGAAAAAATGATGAATGACACTACGAAAACGGCAAAACTGGATACATTGATGCGCGAGAAAGCTAAGGTGGAACAACGCATTTCCAAATTGACCGCACGATTGTCTGAGCTCCAGGCTCAGCACTCTCAAGAATCCAACATCAGCAACCGTACAGAACTTGAGAACGAACTAAAATCGCGCAAACTTCAAATTGCAAAGCGCACACTCGCTAAAGACAAAGTCAGCGCCAAAGAAATCGCTGACGTCCTTATTATTAAACACTTCCTTGCCGCAAAAAAAGGTATCGCTGAATACATCACTGTGCGCGAGCGCTTAAACACTCTCGCTAGCACTCTGACAGCCAGCCCCACCAATGAGTGGAAACTAAACTACGAAAATCTTCTCGCTAAACTTTATTTCTCTGAGGAACGTCTGGTTTACAATCGCGATGCGATTTCGACGGCCCATGTGCTTCTTAACAATCGCATGCAGTGTTACTCTGGAACAACTCTCTTCCTTACGTTGAGCGCAATTTCTGTGGCTCCCCACGCGCACACGGTCGCCATCTTTACCTCTGGACACGTTCTTCCCGGTTACATCGAAATGGTCAACAATGAGCCCCACCTTGTAGGTGTAGAGACAACCGCCGCAGGAAAAGCCCTTGTCCAGTACGGTAAAACCAAAGCGATCAACGGCGACATCCGCGTCGTCGATGCCCACCAGTTTTTGTTTATGGAACTGTTTAAAGAAGACATCAAAAATATCGATAGCAATCTAAAAATCGTTCAAACAACCATCGAGAAGTACGGTTTCTTACCAAATGCGCTGCGTGAATTCTCGCCAACCGAAAATCAAACGAGCGATATGCTCAGCGCTTCTCTGTTCGGCTTTGGACAGTCCAACGTTCCAGCGGGCGACACCGCTCGAGAATCTTTCGATCAGAAGGAAAATCTCGATTACCGCATTATCGAAATGCCCACTGGAGATGTGAGATTTGAACTAGCTCCAGAATATAAAAACTGTGCCGATATGAATTTATCCAACCTCGGGCACCCTGAGGAAGCTTTCAATCAAGCCTGTTTTCACAACGATCGACTGATTGCTTTCTACGACTACCTGAGACAACTTCCTCAAGCCAATGAGTACTCGTACTCCTACACGCATCAGGACAGCGGCCCGTTTCAACGAGAAAAAACTACTGGTCATCGCTCGAATCCGAACTGCAGCCTGGTGAAACGTGGCGAAAAGCTAGATTCCTTTTCTGTGGGTTTCAGCGCAAAGGCGAACAAGCGCGAATTGGATATTCGCATTCAAAACGAAGAGCTCAATGTAACTATAAACGCCTTTATTCAAAATCCAGCAAACCCTTTGCTGACAACTCAAATAGCTGTCAGCAGCATCGACATCTACGCCCTTAGACACATCAACCAAGGAAAACTCAGTCCTTCTTGCTCACTCCAAATCGAAAAGAAAAATCTCCTCTTGGCGGAACGCGGCCCGCTCGGAATGACAAGTGGCCTTCACTTCCAACTGACCTGTGCAAAAATCGCCCAATCTTACATTGACGATTTTAAAGCTGAGTTGTCGTGTGTGCCGGACGTCATCCTGCACAATTTTTAATTGAGGCGAAAATGCACAGAATTTTACTTGTCGCCATTCTTATGATCACTTGCGGGCAAGCGTTCGCACGCAATACAACTTTAGGCTCCATGGCCCTTACCCCGCAAGGCAAACTGGGTGTGATAGGGAGTAAAATCGCGCAGCACAACGGAACAGTGGTGATCGGCTTTCACGATCGTCTCCTTCGAACATCTCACAGCGAAAATCATTCTGTGAATCAGTTGCAACTCACCGTGAATTCGCTACCGTGGAAATCACTGGTCTTAAAGCCCGGAGACTTTGTACAACTAGACACGTCACCTCAAGTGATTTACGAGGTTTTCGCAATTTTCGAAAATCAAAAAGTCCTCGTTGCTCCCTTGGCTGAGCGCCTCAATCCGCGCTTTCAGTTGTCGAGCGACCAACTGGTGCCACTCCCATCCATCAAAGAGATTATTGCACCTTCGACGTTTTTAAATTCTTTTATCGATGCCGTACAAACAAATGTGGAGCACGATCTGCAACGGCTTTCCATAAATCTTAAAAAAACACTGGATTGCCTCGAAAACAACACCTGCAACTTCGCTGTGAAACACCGAAGAATCAATCCTGCGGGAGGTAAAGATGCCAGTATTTACGCACTCGAAGACTTTAC
>CAYNTO010000006.1:29996-31556 GCA_964400355.1 uncultured Pseudobdellovibrionaceae bacterium | reverse complement strand
TCCGCGCTGAAAAGTCAGCTTTTGTTAGAGCTGTTTCAGCAAGAGGATAAAAAAAAGTCCCTGATCGGCGATGTCCTTGTGGAAATTCAAAAGCCGCAGTTTTGGGGCATTCTCGCCTGCTACGGAGTTTCCACTTTTTCCCCGATCAAATTTATGCATTTGGCCTGTCATGCAGCAGGTATATCTGTGGCCTCCTACAGCCTCTACCTGTCCGCTCAAAAAACTCGAACCCTGTTCGGCTTGAACAAACTCGCCGTCATAAATCCTGAACAGTACACCAACGCTCTCACTATGCTCACCATTGAAAGCGCGTTGACTCTTATGTACTTTCGCGTGGCCCTCCCGGACTTTTCAGAACCGTTAAAGGCGGTTTCAAAAAATATTACTGCGAAACTCGCCACCAATGTGGGCGCCTCGAATATGAACAAGCTGGTACACAACGACAAAGCGCTGAGCGCCACAAAAGATCAACTTCTCGATATCGTGCAAAAGATGGGAGTATCTAAACTTTTGGGCGGTGTGGCTGCAGCCAGCTCGCTCCTCGGTGCTATGATCGATAACAATACCTTCGAAGATATGACCCTTCAAAGAGATGGGGATCTCTATCAGATGAATCTGCTCACCGCGAGCGAAGTGTACATGCGCATCGGTTCACACAAAGTGATGGTTCAAATATTTGGAATGTCAAAGGCCATGCACACCGCCACCTTAGAGGCTATCGAGGCCAATCGCAAAGTTCTGAATGAGACCGTCAATTTGATTGACGGTCTCTCCGCAGAGTGATCAGTCGCAGCTCGGAGGAGCTGGAAGAATATCTACCATTTTCAGTTTGTCCAGCATTGTGCCTCTGCGGTTCGTGCTGATTTTTCCATTTTCGAAGACGGCATAAGTGCGTGCGCTGTTTTCGACCCACTGATAAATACGAATTGGAGTTTGCCCACCCTTAAAACAAGCGTGGCGCAGCACGTGCCCTCTATTCTGCATGAACACACTCTTTTCGAGCGCTTTAAAATCGTGTGAACGACTAAAGTTGTCGTTGATCACGTCACCAAAAAAATAACCCATAAAATCGTAATCATAAGATTTGTACTGTTCAATCCCGTATGCGGCCCAACCGAGTGCATAGGCAACAACGGTGGCAAAATTGAAGGCCCGCTGATAACCGCCGGCACGATACGCATAGCGCTCTTTGAGTTCAACGCTCAAATACTCGGAGTCGATGTCCTTGTTGTCGATATTTATTTCCGTTTCCGCATTGAGAACTTTCTCTATGTCGCTACCTGCCCACAGCACATCGAGCGCTGCGCCGAGAGCCGATGCCCCGTAAGTGCTTATAAAGGAGAGCTTGTTGCTCATCACCACTTTAAACGATGCCTTGGCCACGGGACGAATCGTGCTGCTGCGAGTACCTTCGAAAAATGCATGAATCTCGAAGCCGCCGTTGTGATCGAGCAAATGGGAAAGTTCTGGGTTAGCTTTGAGGCGTTCCTCGAGCATTCCTTCGAAACAAGGAACGAATTGACGGCGACCACCTACCGAGTACACTCCGTTTATCTTTTC
>CAYNTO010000006.1:6736-29896 GCA_964400355.1 uncultured Pseudobdellovibrionaceae bacterium | reverse complement strand
CTCCAGATCGTCAACGGGATTGACCGTCTGGGCCTCGCGCGCCTGTGCTGAAAAACTGATCGCCAAAAGTACAATAAATAACCGAAACACCTTCATAAACATCCTAACTTTAAAAATAGCTTACCTCTACATCCCACACATCAACGACCCTGGGAATTCCTATCTGAGAGGTGTGTAAGCATTGCAGGCATAAAAGAGCGGCCCAAGGGCCTAAAGTCGATCGAATATATACATGGATAGCCCTAGAACCACCGCGAGGGGGGTCAGCCACAAAACGGCCGCTCTCCATATGGGGTAAAAGTGGCTGATTTCCTGATCGATTTCGATCGCCGAGAATTCCCGGCGAAGAAGCTTTTTGGGCGCAGCGAAGTACACAAAGAGCACCACAATGAGCATATAAATGGGAAACAAAAAAGTGATCAAAGATTCTTCAAAAATATCAAAAAGGCTATTATTCCCCACCCACTTGACGTGTTTGTACTGAGACGACAGAAACACAATTAAAAACGTGAACACCACATAAAGGCTATAAAACAGGCGCTTGCTGTGGGGAAATTGTCGGAATACAGAATCATTCATGTCGCGTCTGAAAATTCGAATTAGGCGCAACACGAATATGGAAACAAACGCGTAAAAAATCATTAAAAGCAGAGCTGCAAGATACGTAGACTCCAAAGTATCGGTGAATATTTTGGGCAAGGTCTCAATAAAATAGCGATAGCCCGTAAAAGAAAATGATTTGCCATACATCACAGACATGGAAACAATCGTGACCACCACGCACGACAAGAACGACAACGACACTAAGCGTGTCGCCAGTGAAGTCACATCGCGATTGCGATCGAGAGAGGCACCAAACTGAGTGACAACTCCGCATCCTAGCAACAGTGAAAAACAAGTGTGGCCCAGTGCGATTTGTAGCGACGACCAACTCACCTGGGAGTAATCGGGATAAAACAGAGACAAAAATGCGCTGTTGTTTCTGAGAATATTCACAGAGTTAAAAAACAAATAAGCAATCAGGCCCACGCACACAAGCATCAAAGCGTTCTCCACACGTTGAACGGAATTTTGCTTTTTATAGATCAAATAAATCAAAACAAAGTGAATTGCCGCAAACATACTTTGCGTCAGAACATGGTATTCAAGATTCCAAAAGATGCCAGCCACGGCGTGGAGTAGCCAAATAGAAATTACCGACAGATACATCACGACAAGTAGGTTCACCGTTAAAAACAGGTATTGGACCCAGCGCCCGGCATGAAGTATGGATCGACGAAGCGGAGAAATGGCCTTTTCCAACACAATCTTGTCGTTGAGAAAACGCACCATACTGCTGCCAAGTGTTTTCTCGGCAGTTTTTCCTAAAATAAGTTCGCCCATGAGCAAACAACCACCGACGATAATTGAGCTAAGAAAATAGATATAAAGAAACGCCCCCATGCCACCGCGATCAAAAATTTGCGGAAACCGTAAAAACTGAAAAATCAGCGACATAAAAAGGAGATAGCGGAATCTTTCTGTCATTGCCGGGCGTTTTTTCCGCTTTTCATAACAAAGATACGTACCGGTACGCCTTGCAGATTGAACTGTTCTTTGAGTTTTTTAGAAATAAAGCGCCGGTAGGAATTGTCGACACCTTCGGGATAATTGGCAAAAGCAATAAAGCTTGGCGGAAACTGGCGCGTTTGCGTCAGGTAGTAGAACTTAACATCGCGCACGCCAAATACCGGCGCTGGTGCCTGGCGAATGGTGTTAAAGAAAAAGTCATTGAGCTCTCCCGTCCCCACTCGGAAATAGAGTTTGGCGCGTATGTCTTCGATGGTCTCGAATAACTCCTTTAATCCCTGGCCCGTCTTTGCACTGATGAAGACCACCGGAATATCGTTGTAGAAATGGAAGTCTTTGGCAACTTGGGCGCGCACGGTCTTTCGGTACTCGTCCATCTCATTACCCAGATCCGACTTGTTCACCACCAGAATCACACCTTTATGGGCCGCAGAGATCATCTCCAGGATTTTGGCATCTTGCTCTGTGGGCCCCAGAGTGCCGTCGATCACCAGTAGTACTAACTCCGATTTGCGCATGGACCGCTCAGTTTTAAAAGCCGAGATCACCTCCACGTCTTCGAGCCTTCGACTTGTGCGGCGAAGACCTGCGGTGTCTATGAGGACATAGTTTTTGTCGTTATAGCTAAACGCTGAATCCACGGGGTCGGTGGTCGTGCCAGCGATGTCGCTGACGAGCATGCGCTGCTGACCCAAAAGACGATTGCACAGCGAGCTTTTCCCCACATTTGGTTTTCCCACAATCGAGAGAATAAAAGCGTCTTCGGCAAAGGACTGATTGTCCTCAATGTGGTCATATATCCATTGAAGAAGTTGGTCCATCCCCATACGTTGTTCAAACGAGCAACCCACCACATCCGTTCCAAACTGATAGAACTCGGCTGTAAGTGTGTCCAGGTCTGAGATTTTATCGATTTTGTTCACAGCGATGATAAACGGTTTCCCCGACTCTTTAGCAATGCGAATGATGTCGTTGTCTTCTGGCAAAAGCCCCGCACGCCCGTCCATCACCACGATTAAGAAATCGACGGAGCGCAAGAACTCCACCACATGTTCTTTAATTTTTACAGAGATATCGTCGTCGGCATCCGTGAGACCGCCCGTATCGATGATTTCATAATTCTTACCCCACAGCTCTGCTGTTTCGAACAGAATATCGCGGGTGACACCAGGCTGATCCTTAACCACCGACTTGCGCATCTCTGCCAACAGATTAAATAACGTGGACTTGCCCACATTGGGGCGGCCCACAACGGCAATCGTTGTCAGCGGTTTATTTATTTTTTCCATAACCCATCTCATTCATAAAGTTTTTATTTTTGGCCCAGTCTTCTTTAGTTTTCACGTGCAGGGAAAGAAATACTTTTTCGCCGATGATATCTTCAAAACGCTTGCGCGCATAAATACCAATTTGCTTTAAGCTCTCTCCGCCTTTACCGATCACGATGGATTTATGGCTCTCTTTGTTTACAAAAATAGTTGCGTAGATTTTTGGTAAGTTCTCTTCCTTATAGCTATCTACCTGAACAGCGATATTGTAGGGTATCTCTTGCCCCAGGTGCTCCATGCAGCCTTCGCGAATGTACTCGGCGATAAGGTCGCGCGAGCGCTCGGTGGTGAACATCTCCACATCATACTGGAAGCTGTCGGTTTCGACCAAATAAGGGTCGAGCACCTCAAAGAGCTTACGGGAAATTTCCAAGCGGTCATCACGGCCAGAGACTTTAAAAACCGTCGCCGTCGATGCAAGGATGCTCTCGATCAGCGGTCGAGCTACATCTGTGGGCTTTAAATCGGTTTTTGTAATGCAGTAGATATACTTCTTTTTGGTGGCTTGTACGAGCGCGACCAATTCCTTAAACGCCTCCTCGTTGTCCAGATCCGTGGGCATCAAAATAACTATCACTCCCACAGTCTCGAGAACGTCTTTGGCCTCACCGACTAAAAACTCGTGGAGTGGCGTGGCTGCTTTGGATAAAAACCCCGGAGAATCCACAGCAAGAATTTGGTAATTTTCGTAGTTGATAATACCTTGAACCCGGCGTCGCGTGGCCTGGGGCTTCGCATTGACGATAGCGACTTTTTCACCCAGCAATGCATTGAGGAGTGTGCTCTTGCCTGAATTCGGAAGTCCGACAAAACCCACGTCGCCAGTTTTTTTTGCTTTATTCACTATCAATCTCCTCGTTTTCAAATGCACTCTTTGCCGCCTCTTGTGCAGCAATCTTTTTACTAGTCCCTTGACCCCGTCCCGTCACTCGACCATCCACACTGACAGTCACCGTGAACAGGCGCTGGTGGTCGGGGCCGGTGGTCTCGGTGGTCTCGTATACCGGAGTGATTTTAAGACGACTCTGAACCAACTCTTGATAGCGAGTTTTGTAATCATCTTGGTAATCGTGATCGTTAAAAGAAAGCCCCACAACGCTCACGTAAACCTTCTCGACCCAGTCACGAGTTTTTAAGAATCCGAGATCGATGTACATTGCGCCCACAACTGCCTCGAACAGTGAGGAGGTGATGCGCGGGTTTGTCTGTAGTTCCGCTTGTGACTGGCTATGATGCACGCGAAGAAACTGCGAGAGGCTGTAATGCTCTGAGATGCGGCTCAAAGTGGATTCATTGACAAGGCTTGCGCGCTTGCGAGACAGCTGACCCTCGTCGTCATCGACGAACATGCGATAGAGCAAATCGGCGATAATCATGCCCAACACCGCATCTCCTAAATATTCGAGGCGTTCGTTGTGTTCAACGTTTTCGTTGTCCTTCGCCAAGCTTTTATGGGTGAAGGCCCGCTCGAAGAGTCGCTCGTTATGAAGGTCGATATCTAAAATTTGTGAGAGTTGATCAATGAGCGGCATAAACAAACTCTCCAATCAACGCGGATTCCTGATCCGTACTTTGATCAAAACCAATAATTCGAACTGGAACCTCTCTCATCGAAACCGATTGCGCCGAATCTGGAACAGTTCCCACCAGATTCACATTCCAGTAGTCGCGCGTGAGCGCCTGTACGTTCGCAGACTTGGTTTGCAAAAGCAGCGATTGCTTGACCAAACCCACCTGCGCTAAAGCTCGCTCTTTGTAGCGAGTTAGACTCAAATCGCGCAGCTCACGCGAGCGCTCTTTCCGTTCGCTCACCGGTACTGCACCCTCCATGAGGGTGGCCCGCGTGCCATGGCGTTCGCTATAAGGAAAAACGTGTATTCTCGTCCATGGCAGTGAGGCCAGGCGGTCCACAGTCTCCTGAAACTGAGCGCGAGTCTCTCCCGGAAATCCAACGATCACATCCATGCCCACAAAAGCACCGGGGACGTACTGCTCAATGCTTTCAAGAGCCTGCTCCACCTGATGAGCGTTATAATGGCGCCGCATGTTTTTTAGAACCTCAGTTTGCGCACTCTGAATGCTCATGTGAAAATGAGGGCACAGGCGCACGTCTGCATACAGTTCTAAGAGGCGTTTTGATAGCTCTACAGGCTCCATGCTCGAGAGACGAATGCGTGGAATTTTTGTTTTTGCCAGTAGAGATTCTAAAAGGTCTTCAAGCTTTAGTTCAACACCGCTCGATTCATCCGCGTAATCACCAATATGTACACCCGTAAGCACCACTTCCTGTATACCACTTGAGACCAACTCATTCACTTTGTTCACGAGATAGGAGATCGAAAGACTACGGCTCTTTCCGCGGGCATAGGGAATAATACAAAATGTGCAAAAACTATTGCAGCCGTCTTGAATTTTAAGAAATGACCGCGTGCGCCCTTCTTCGAGACCGCCGCCTTCACCGAGCGATTCATTGCGAAAAATATTGGAGCGAAAAACGCGCTCCGTGCTACCGCCGCGTAGGTGGCGAATCAAAATATTTTCTAAATCTCCCTTGTGACTATTGGCCACAACCAGATCCACGCCGGGCATCTCGTCGAGAAGCTTTCCATCGACCTGGGCCGAGCAACCCGTCATCACGATAGTGCATAAAGGGCTTTTTGCTCGCAGGCGCCGCACGTAGCGCATAGCCTCGCGAGTGGCCTCTTGAGTGACCGCACAGGTATTCACAATGTGAACCATTGGTTTATCCTGCGTGCGGAAGAAACCTGCCGCTTGCAGGCGCTTGTGCAAGAGCCCGGCGTCGTAGGTGTTCACCTTGCAGCCAAAGGTTTTTATCTCAAACGATACACTCACCGAATCCATCCTCCACCGACGAGGCGTGAACCGTCATAAACCACCGCCGCTTGTCCTGGCGTGATCGCGCGCTGGGGTTCTTTGAATTTCACTCTGTAAGAGGAACCCGACGTGCGCTCGATAACCGCTTCACCGCCTTTGTGCGCATAACGCACTTTTACGTTGAAGGGTTGATTGGTAATGTCCTGATGCCAATGGCAGTTTTCAATAAGCATTTCTGAAGTGTAGAGGTGTTGTTCTTCGCCCACCCAAACATCGCCGTTTTCAGCATCCACTTTTACAACGTACAGAGGATGCTCGCTGGAGATCCCCAATCCTTTGCGCTGGCCATAGGTGAACAAATGAACACCACCATGCTCGGTCAAAGTTTCACCGGATGGATACAACCGGAGCTTGCCTGTTTTCACGGGTGCATCAGGATAGTTGTCTTTAATAAAATTCGAGTATCCTCTGTCGCCAACAAAGCAAATCCCGGTAGAATCTTTTTTGCGAGCCACTACGAGGTTCTGTGCCTCGGCGTACTTGCGCACCTCGGGCTTATTCATATTGCCCACCGGAAAAAGAATTTTGGGCAGAATATCTTTGGGAAGCGTGAACAAAAAATAAGTCTGGTCTTTCCAGTCGTCTGTACTCGTTACAACCTGGCCCTCTCCCTTGTCGTTGATATGAATCTGCGCGTAGTGGCCGGTGGCCAGGTAGTCACACTCGAGCTCCTTCATTTTCTCGATGAGGTGGTCAAATTTTAAGTACGTGTTGCAGTTCACACACGGAAGCGGCGTGCGCCCTTGCATGTAATCCGCCACAAATGGATCAATCACCTTTTCTTTAAATTCTTCTTCACAGTTGATCACAAAAAACGGAATCCCCAGACGATCCGCCACACTGCGGGCGTCGTCGACGTCACTCGATGAGCAACACGTTCCAAGACCCTCTTCAATACTGCATGACGAATAGTCCCACACCTGCATGGTCACGCCGATGACATCATAGCCCTGCTCTACAAGTAGAGCTGCTGCTGCAGAACTGTCCACACCGCCACTCATAGCGACAAGCACGCGGCCTTTAGAAGGTTTTTGGAGATTTGATTTAGTCTCTAACATAGTCACTGGTTTTCTCTTTCTTAAGTCCGCGCAGATGGGTCACTGTCTGCTGGAGAGCTTCCACGAAGCGATTCACTTCGTCCTCAGTGGTGAACCACCCCATACTCACGCGAAGTGTGCTCTGTGCTTCTTCGCGAGTGAGGCCCATGTGTTGCAAGGTGATACTTGGCTCGCTACTTCCCGAACTACAGGCCGAACCCGTACTCACCGAAAAACCTTTCACGTCGAGGCTGATGAGCAAAGATTCGCCGTGCACTCCATGAATGATCACACTGGAGGTGTTGGGTGAGCGTTTGGAGTCTTTCGCGGTGATCTCTATATCGGGAATAGCTTTTAGGATTTGTTCTTCGAAGGAATCGCGCAAGGCCTTCATGTGGCTGTAGTGTTCATCCATGTCTCTGAGTTTTTCAGCCATAAAGCCCATCGATGCAATAGCAAGAACATTTTCAGTGCCCGCGCGGCGACCGCGCTCCTGGCCTCCACCATGGATATACGGGTAGAACTCATTCCCGCGGCGCACGTAAATAAAACCCGTGCCTTTAAGCGCGTAGAACTTATGGCCGGAGAACGACGCAAAGTCCACTCCCAGATCGCTAATCTTGGTTTGAATCTTTCCGAGCGCCTGCACCCCGTCGGTATGAATGAGAACATTTTTTTCTTTGCAGAGCTTTGCAATCTTTGCGATGGGTAGGATCACTCCGGTCTCGTTGTTGGCCAACATGACAGACACTAGCAAAGTGTTTTCTGATAGAACTCTTTCAAAGTGAGAAAAGTCGAAATCTCCGTTTCTCGAAACATCAATGCGATGAACCGTAAAACCGCGAGATTCCGCATGAGCCATCACCTTGGCCATGCTTGGATGTTCGATATTCGTGGTGATCAGTTCTTTTTTTGTCTTCGCAAGCGGTGCATCGAGCAGTCCGCCGACAATGGTGTTGTTGCCTTCGCTACCGCCACTGGTAAAAATAATTTCCAAAGTGTGCACGCCTAAAAGATCGGCGATGTTTTGGCGCGCTTCACGCACCAATTTTTTTGCGCCTCTTCCGTGAGCATGTACGGAGCTGGGATTGCCCCAGGCCTCCAGCCATTCAACGATTTTGGCTTTGAGTTCCGGATGCAACGGACTTGTGGCATTGTAGTCAAAATAGGCAGGGGTATTTAACATGGCGCAAAACTATCACAATCACATAGGGAGCTCAAGCGCATATGACCACTCATTTCGGGCATTTAGATCCGTTTTAGGCCTTGTGTGTCGTTTATATTCCATCTGACGGCGCGGCCGCCCCCTCTCCTCCTATGGGGATCGCTTTTTACGGCCACTACGTTTAAAAAACTCCACAGTTCCTACACCACACTAGCGGAGCCTCGCGGATTAAAATCTCCTATGATGACTCCATGGCCTACTACAAACTCCCCCTCAATGCCGACTCGCCAATTCCTCAACACCAATTGATTCAAAACATTAAAAGTGATGGCGATGAGGTCATCCAAATGAGCGATGGTCTGTGCATAAAATCCGACAAGCCCAGTGATCGCCTGATCGCGCGGCTGAAAGAACAGGGTATTGATCAAAGCAAACTACAACCTCTTGATCACAACTCCAAAGATCTGAGCCCGGATGTTTTGGCGTTCATGGGCCGCGCCCTTCTATGATCAAAGCCTTTCTGCTCGATGTGGACGGAACTCTGGTGGACAGCAACAGGCTGCACGCGAGTGCATGGGTCGATGCACTCCGAGATGCAGGCTTCCATATTCCGATGGAGGAAGTGCTCCCCCTTATTGGTATGGGTGCCGACAATTTTCTACCCCGTTTGCTCGGTATTGCGTCCGATGATCCCTTGGGCAAAGAACTTGCCGACTATCGCGGAGAACTTTTTCGCAAAAAATACCTGTCGCGCGTGAGGCCCTTCAAAGATACGCGACGACTCTTAAAGCATCTCCGTAAACAGGGTTACACTTTGATTGTGGCCACATCTTCTTCCAAGGAGGATATGGAAAAACTTTTGCGCCAAGGCGGGATCTCTGTTTTGCTACCTTTGCGAGTCAACGCCGACGACGTCCAAAATTCCAAACCAGATCCCGACATTGTTCAGGCCGCATTAAAAAAAGCACGAATTTCTAAAGACGAAGCCGTTATGATCGGCGACACACCCTATGATGTGGCGGCCGCGGGCCGTGCGGGTGTGAGCGCCATTGCATTTACATGTGGGGGTTGGGACAGAGAACATTTGAAGGATGCCGTAGAGATTTACAGTAGCCCTTCCGACATGTTGTCCTCATTTGAAAACATGCGCGAGCACTATTTGGGGCAAGAACATTATATTTAGCGATTTTAAATAAACTTACTTCGCGTGCTAAAAATCGAAAATAAAAAGTATATCCATCCCAAAATAAAACTCACACCCCCAACAGGAGTCAGGTACGGCAGCCAGGATATTTCGACAAACACCATTGCATACAAACTTCCAGAAAATAACAAAATTCCCACTACAAAAAAGAAGCCCGCCCAAAAACAGCTGGCCCATTTTTCCCAATGGCTCCACAATCCAAGTGCTAATAAGGCCATGGCATGAAACATCATGTAGCGAGTGGCGATATCAAAAATTTCCATACTGTGAGCATCCATAGTGCCCTTGAGCAGGTGAGCACCGAACGCACCACACACCACCGTTAGCCCGCTGAACAGACATCCCAACATCAACCAAAATCGTCCCATGCATTTACCCTTCGTAGACTTTTCTAACGCTGGCGCGCGATACCTTGCCAGCATTTCCAATAGTTAGCGTCGATTGCGGCCTCTTTGAGTGCAAAAGTGCTGGTGTTGTACACCATGGAGCTTTCAAACATAAAGGCCATGGTATCAGCCACCTTGACCGGTTTGTCCTCCCGTTTCAGTTCTTTTGCAAATGTTTCTGCGTCCGGGCCATGCGGCACCATGCAATTGTGCAAACTCAATCCGCCCGGCAAAAAGCCCTCCTGCTTGGCATCGTAAACGCCTTTTATCAAACCCATGCATTCATTCATGACGTTGCGATGATAGTACGGAGGACGAAATGTGTTCTCCCCCACCAACCAGCGCGGGGGGAAAATAACAAAATCCATGTTGGCGCGCCCAGGCACTGCTGATGGCGATGTGAGGACGGTAAAAATGGAAGGATCTGGATGATCGTAGCTGATTGTTCCGATGGTATTGAAGTCTGCCAAATTGTATTTGTAAGGTGCATAATTTCCATGCCACGCCACCACATCCAGTGGAGAATGATCCAGCTCTGTCGAGAACAAATGCCCCTGAAACTTTGCAACAAGCACGCATCGACCTTGCGTTGTTTCATATGCCGCATGAGTGAATTTAAAATCGCGAGGATTAGCCAATCCATTTGAACCTATCGGGCCGAGCTCCGGTAGACGCAGAGGTGCACCCAAGTTTTCGCCCACATAGCCTCGGCACAGTCCCGGCGCAACGCCATCCACCTTAAATTTTACACCGCGAGGAATGACCGCAATTTCCACGGGCTCCACAAGCAGAGCTCCCAGCTCTGTCTTTATCGAAAGCGCACCCTCCACCGGCACGATGAGCATTTCGCCATCGGCATTATAAAAGTACTTATCGTCCATGTTTCTATCGAAGGCATAGACATGAACAGCGGAACCCTCGGGCTGCGCATTGGCCATCATTGTGCGCAGGCCATCGACGAAATCAACACCGCGAGCACCTTGAAACGGAAGCCAGCGCATGGGATTGGGAGGCATTTCACCGCTATCCACAACGACCGACTGCCAGTACTTGTGCGCGTACTTCGTGTACGGCCCCTGCACCACCGACGGTTGCAATCGATAAAGCCAAGAGCGCAGGTTTTCGCTACGTCTCATGGTAAAGGCGCTGCCACTCAACTGCTCGGGGTACAACCCTTTGGGAGGTTGTTGGGGACTGTTTCTCCCCAGTGGAAGAACGCCTTTTTCCGATTCACTTTCAAAGTACGAGCCAAAACCCGTATGGTAGGAGAGGGCCATATGGTAATCCTTAAATCTTGGTCATGTGTTTATCGAGAAACGCTTCCATCTGTTTGTAAAACTCAAAGCGGTTCTCCTCGTTGCGAAATCCATGACCCTCATTGTCTTTGACCAGATAGGGCACGTCCACTCCGCGCTTTTTAAGTGCATCCACGATTTGATCGGACTCGGCTTTTTTCACGCGCGGATCTTGCGCACCCTGAGCGACGAACAACGGTTTTTTAATCTTGTCGGCACTAAATAACGGTGACGCATTTTTGATGAGTTCTTTGTCTTTCTCGGGATGGCCGACCATCTCGTAAAATTTTTCGCGCATAGGAATCCAATAAGGTGGAACAGTCTCCATGAGTGTGAATATATTGGAAACACCGACGTAATCCACCCCGCAGCGATAGAGATCAGGAGTGAACGCCAGTCCGGCTAAAGTGGCGTAACCACCGTAACTGCCGCCGTAAATGGCCACGCGATTTTTATCGGCGATACCCTCGGAGATGAGCCAATTGACGCCATCGGTGATGTCGTCTTGCATTTTAAGACCCCACTGCTTGAAAGAGGCTTCCCAAAACTTACGGCCATAACCCGTAGAGCCGCGAAAGTTCATTTGGAAAACTGCATATCCGCGATTGGCCAGAAACTGTACCTGCGGATTGTAACCCCACACATCGCGCGCCCATGGTCCACCATGGGGATTGACGACAACCGGGAGGTTTTTCCCATCGCTCTTTTTAGGCAGTGTGAGATAACCATGGATCACCAGTCCGTCGCGGGATTTGTACTGCACGGGTTTCATCTCGGCCATATCGGCCTCTTTAATCCACGGCGCGGAATCCAACAGGAAATCCAGTTTTTTGTTTTTCGCATCGTAAGTGTAATATTGCGCGCGCGTTCGGTCCGAATAGGTGATCACGATAAAATGATCTTCCTGTTTGTTGCTGGAGCCGATCGAGATCTCTTTGTTGGGCAATTGAACCTGGAGGTCCTGAAAGATATCCTTGTAGTACTTGCTAAAGAAATGTCTCTGAACTTTCCAGTCGATGTAGGAGGCCGCAGTGAGCTCCTTACGATATTTAGAATAATTCAATCCAGTCACATCGTAATCTTTTACAGAGTACAATGTTTTTACGATCTTACCGGTCTTCGGCTGCACTTCCACAACAGCACCTGTGTTGCGCTTAAGATTGCTGACGGCATAGATGTTTTTGTTGTTCTTATCGAATGCCACAGGTCGAAAGCTCTGCTTGAAATCGAGAGTGAGAACCTTCTTAAACTCGCCCTTACCGCTGTCGCGATAGTAGTACGTGTTGTTGACTCCGTCGGACGCCTCGGCCATGCGCAAATCACCCTTGTTGTCGACAGTGTAACTCATATAGTTTTTGGTGTTTTCCAGCAAGAGGGAGCTAGCGCCGGTGGCGGTGTTGATGCGATAGACGTCGAACACCTTAGGATCTCGTTTGTTGATACCCACGAGTATGTCGGTTTCTGAAACACCTTCAAGATCGTCCACAAGCTGCGCGCGCGCCCCACTAAAAGGCGTGAGATCTCGCGATTCGCCGGTTTTAATATTGACCGAAAAAATGTGGAAATTTTCGTCGCCCCCAAAGTCTTTTATGTAAAGAAGCGTGTCATCGGATTTCCAAAACAAATTGGCAATATCGCGGTCGGCAACATGCGTGATTGTTTTCCACTCGGTGCCGTTGATTTCGCGAATGGCTGCGTTCATGCGACCTTTGAACGGTTGAAGTGCCGCCAACCATTGACCATTGGGCGAAATAGACACGCTCGATGCCACTGGATTGCGAAAAAACGCCTCCAGCGAAATCTCGCCATCTTTATTTATATCTGAAGCTGTTGTCGGTTTGTTGGAGCAGCCGGAGGTAAAAAGAATTGTGGCCACCAAGAAAAGGCAAAGTGAACGCATACGTACCCCTTTGTTGAAGTTGTTTTCGTTGTATCAACAGGAGGGGTCGAAGACAACCTTTGCAGGGGCCTACCCCTCAGTGTCGACTGGATGCAGACGCGTACCGCCAAGGGAGGAATTCGCCCGCAGTTTGAGCATTTGCCACATTTTAGAGGAGGTCTTTTAGATAAAACCTTGTGTATGAACGAGGAGGATTTTATCGCCGTCGCGCGAGCCACAGGAAATCACACCAGGAGCTTGCACCGAAACCTCAAGGCCAAACGCATTGGGCTCCGTGGGCCGATGAAAAACCTGATCCGATGTTGGTACTGCCGCCTGCATTTCAATGGCATCGAAATCTTCGAAATTCGCGCAGATCACCTGCGCCAAGTTACCGCGGATTTCGTAGGCTTTAGCGTAGGACACCAAGGACACTTGATGATTGGTTCGAAAATCGGTGGTGTCCCCGTTGTACTGGATCTTCACTTCCTCGAGCACGGTGGAGCTTCCTGGACGGTGATAAATAGAAATGCGGCAAATGACCTTTTCACCGGAAGTTCCCAGTGTGTACTCTTGCACTCCGGGTCTTTCGTTTTTCACATGAACCATGCGCGCCAAAGGATAGTTGCTCAGCGGACCGCTTTGAAGGGCGTAGATAGATCCCAGCACACCACACACCTTGCTCGCATCCCCTGCCGAGAGCTTAACCACCTCAGCCACCGAGGTTGAGCTGATCAGTAAAAAAGCGATTAAAAGTGCGATACGCATGTTCTCTCCTAAAGACGAAACTAAGAATGAGAACACCATAGCGCAACGTCGAGATCTTCTCAATCAAACGCGCCACGAATGAAAAAAAGTGAAGTTCGAAAGTAACACTTCTCGAATGACGAACGCACGCGCGAGTCCATTCCACTCTAGTAAAGCTACGCCTTCTTCTTTTTCTCGGCAATGTACGACTTCACCAATTGCTCGAGTTGGCTGAGCGGAAGAGCACCACTTCCTAGAACCACATCATGAAAGTCGCGAATATCGAAAGCAGCTCCTAGTTCCATTTTGGCCATATCTCTCAATTCAAGAATTTTGAGCATACCCACCATGTACGCCGTCGCTTGTCCCGGCATGACGATGTAGCGTTCTACTTCGTTTTTTTGGTCGTCCAACGGTCCCGGGCAATTGTCGGCCATGTACTTGATGGCTTCTTCTCGCGTCCACTGCTTGTGATGAAGACCGGTATCGACCACCAACCGCGCAGCGCGGAGAATCTCCGCGGCCAATTTGCCAAACTGGGACATGTCCTCCTTATAGGCACCCATCTCTTTGGCTAAAGTTTCGGTGTATAGCCCCCATCCTTCGACGTAAGCGGTGTATCCCCCAAAGCGCCGAAACTTTGGCACTCCGCGCAGCTCTTGAGCGAGCGCAATCTGAAAATGATGGCCGGGTGCCCCCTCGTGGTAGAGGATCACTTCGGCTTCGTGTTTGGGTAAATTCTTCATCTCTTTGAGGTTCACATAATAAACGCCAGGTCGCGACCCGTCTTCGGAGGGCTGTTCATAAAAAGCCACACCCGCAGAGTCTTCGCGAAATTTCTCTACGGCGCGAATCTCAAAAGGTGCTTTCGGAAGCAGGCGGAAAAATTCCGGCGTGCGCGCACTGATACTCTTGTAATACTCAATGGATGCATCCAGGTACGCTTTGCGCCCTTTATCGGTATTGGGATAATAATATTTATCTTCCGTGCGCAGTTCTTTAAAGAACTCCTGGAGTGTTTTTGTGGACCCGATCCGTTTTAAGATTTCGCGCATTTCACCCTGAATGCGAGCGACCTCTCGGACCCCTAGCTCATGGATCTCTTCGGCGCTTTTATCGGTGGTCGTGTAGCGCTCCAGTTGATTGTCGTAAAAAACCCGCCCCTTTGGAAACTTCCATGCCCCGTCTTGAGTGGTCGCGCGGCCCTGTTGATCTTTAAAAAAAGTGATAAACTCTTTGTAGGCTGGTAATACTTTTTCTTTAAGGGCTTTCTCGGCTTTGGCGATAAAATACTTATTCTTCGCAGAAGGCAAACGTAGCGTCTTCATTTTGACCTTGAAATCATTCATTAGCGGCGAGTCGGGCCCTTTATTATCAAATGGCTTACCCTTGATAACGTTTTCGCTAGCCGCAATCACGTAGGGATAAACAAACTGCGGGGGCACCACACCCGCCTTTTCCGCCATTTTCATGTTTTCTATGGTTTCAGCAAACACGCGAGCAAACTCTTCCAGCCTTAAAACGTAGTCGCGCAAATCCTGTTCCGTGTCCACACGATGCATAGTCATCATGAAGGCCGGAAGATTGGAATGCACGCCGCCCATTTGGCTTACCGGATAGCCATGAAAGCGCCATTTGAAATCCTCGATGCTCTCCTCTAAGGATTTCTTAAACAGATCGTAACTCAGCTGGGCCTGCGGGCCGAGGGCTTCGCGATCAAACGCCTCGAGGTCGGCGAGCTTGCGTTTTGAAAGTTGTAACATTTCTTGAGCAAACTTCTCAGTTCGCGGATTGAGTTTGCCGTAGTGTCTTTTGATTCCAAGCTGCGTGAGCACCTCTGGCAGCTTTTCGACAGACTCATCAAATGTAGCATCGAGAAAGGTGTTGAACTCAGCCTCCTTTTGCGGATTCGGTTTTTTAGCTCCATGTGAACAGTTCATCAGCAACGTCATTAGGGGGAGAATTACTACCAGTGCTCTCATAAAAACGATCCTTCTTTATTTATTCTTTTCTGCGATATAGGTCTTCACATTGTTTTCAAGCACGTCGAGCGGAAGCGCGCCATTTTGCAAAACCACATCATGGAAATCGCGATAGTCGAATTTTTCGCCCAACGCCGTCTGTGCCTGAGAACGGAGATCCAAAATTTTTAGCATTCCAATCATGTAGGCCGTTGCTTGACCCGGCCAAATGATGTAGCGCTCGATCTGTTCTTTTTGCGCATCTGGAGCCAGAGGGAGGTTCTCATTAAAAAAAGCTATCGCCTGCTCGCGCGTCCATTTTTTCGCATGTATGCCGGTGTCCACTACCAAGCGGCAGGCTCGAGTCATTTCCATGGAGAGCCGACCCAGCTCCGAATAGTCGTTGGTGTAACCACCCATATCCTTTGCCAAGCGCTCCGTATAAAGCCCCCAGCCCTCGGTGTATGCCGTGTAGTAATTGTAGCGACGCATTTTGGGCAAGTTGCGCAGCTCAATCGCCAGAGCGATTTGAAAATGATGTCCAGGAATGCCCTCGTGATAAAGTAGAGCCTCGGCTTCAAACTTGGGAACATTCTTCATGTCCGCTAAATTCACGTAATACATACCTGGTCTTGAACCGTCGTCAGAAGGTTGCTCGTAAAATGCTTTGCCGGCTGAAGCCTCGCGGAATTTTTCCACCGCTCGCACTTCCATCGGCGCCTTTGGAACGAGACGAAAGTACTCGGGAACTTTTTTGCTCACGCTCGCGAGGTAGCCATTGGCGAGTTTGAGATAGCCTTGGCGGCCGGCCTCGGTGTTTGGAAAATATTGTTTTTTGTCTTTGCGCAGGCTTTCTAAAAACTGTGGCAAAGTTCCCTTAAATCCCATCTTCGCTTTGATGTTCTCCATTTCGGAGCGCAGTCGTGCCACATTTTTTAGGCCAATAGTGTGAATCTCATCGGCCGTGAGGTTTGTTGTTGTCGCGCGATTGAGGCGCGCATTGTAAAACTCTTCACCACGCGGGAATTTCCATGCACCGTCGTCGGTGGTGGCCACTTTTTCCACTTGCTGCATGACCATGATCAAACCTTCGTAAGCCTGGGCCACTTCGTTCTTGAGAGCGGCCTCCGCAAGCGCGGTGTACTCTTTGTTTTTTGCCGCAGGCAATTTTAATTTTTTTAACTTTGATTTGAAGTCCGCAAACAGGGGCGAATCTTTCTTGCTGTTATCGAAGGGTCTGCCAACCAATACTTTTTTGCTCGACTCATACACATAGGGATAAACGAATTTTGGTGGAATGATGCCCGCATCTTTTGAGCGCAGAACTTGATCGCCAGTTTCCGCAAACACGCGTTTAAACTCTTTTAAACGTGAAATGTAATCTTTTAAATCCTGTTCGTTGTCCACGCGGTGGATATTGATCATAAACGTGGGAAGGTTGCTGTGGACTCCGCCCTGTTGATTGACCGAGTAGCGGTAATTGCGCCACTGGAAATCATTCAATCCCTTTTCTAGATCTTTTACGAACAGATCGTAGCTGAGCTGCGCTTGTGGCTCAAGATCCTCGCGATCAAACTGTTTGAATTCCTTGAGCACTTGCTTGGAACGCTCGTTCATTTTAATGCTAAAAGCCTCGGAGTGGTCGTCGAGTTTACCGTATTGTTCTTTTTTACCAAAATAGGCTAGGCCTTCTGGGGAATAGGCCAAGAACTCGTCGAACCGCGCGTCTAAATAGTCATTGAATTTTTGGGTGGCTTGCTTTTTTTCTTGTGGCGAAGAGCTGGCGCAGGAACTGAGCCCCACTCCTATTAAGACCAAACAAAAAAAATGAATGAGTGCGCGCATAGATTCTCCCTCTCAGTTGTATAATCATCGCTTTTAGAAGTGCGGAACGGCCAATGCTATTCCACCACTAAAAACCAATCCAATAGCAGATTGTTATAGTATCCATAGAAATAATCAATTTTTAATATAGAGAAAAACGCGCTACTTTGCCCTCAGTCGCTACAGGACGAATGCCTAGCGACGGGGGATCGACCGCGGGATGCTGTCGGTGACAGGGGGAGAAGATGCGAAAGTGCGTGCCATTTGCGGTGATCATTGTCATCACAATGCTAACGAAAAGTGCAATTGCTCAACAGTCTATTACAGAAAAAATTCTTCGTGAAAGTCCCCGCCTCTCTTGGAGCATGAGTCTTACCGCCGACACCAATGCGCAGGCGGAAGACACCTACGAAAACCAGCGCGGCGCCCTTTTCCGAGCCTCGCCGCGATACCGAATAAATGACCAGTTCACGGCCATTGCTTCTCTGGGCGTCACACAGCGCTTCACCCAGGAGAGTCGTTCCGATTTGACCAATGCCACATTGAGCATTTCGCGAAACCCCATACGTGTTGGTACGCTGGGAGATTTGCGCACGACAGGGTCACTGATCCTGCCTGCCAATGAGATTCAGCGCGAACGGGAATCTCTGCGTGGTGCTCTGAGGCTTGCGACTAACTTTTTTGTGCGCACGAACACGTCCTTTATATTCGAGAATGGTGTTTCCGCGACTATGAACAATCACCAGTATTCCATCTCGGCGTTCAACACTCCCAACATTCATTGGCGACTCACTCCCTACATCAACGCCGGATGGGGGCCGAATGATCGCTGGCAATTCTTTGTTTATGGTGCCTACGATTCCACATGGACATACCGCGACACTTATCGCGGGTTTTTCACGCTGGATGAGAGCATCACCTACATCGCCGGTCGCCAGTGGAGCTTTACAGTCGGTCACACCAATGCCGGAAGTATAACCACTCTGGATGGACGCAATTCAAACGTGGCTTTCTACGACTCGCGGTCCAGCGTTTTTTACGTGAACGGCACTTACAACTTTTAAGTATAGAGACAGAATTTTAAGGGATTTTAAAACTTTTTCCATAGAGGGGGAAAAATGAAACTGACCAAAGCGATCAACAATGCGCTCATTGCCATTGGCATCGCAAGCATCATTGGCTGTACGGAAGATCGCGTTCAAAAAGACGTGCTCAAATATGAGGTCTATCCAAAAACTATGATCGATGGAAAGACCGAATACCTGTATGTGCCATCGACCATCTCCGCCACCCGCCAAACACAATTTGGCCAGGCCTATTCCCTCGGTGACGAGCGCGTGGTGACCATGGAACTGGGAGAATTTGCTCTCAATGTGTACTCCGTTGATAAGGAAACCAAGTTTTCCGACAACCCGTCGAACAAACGATTGGTAATGACCATTCCGGTGGATCATGTGGACTATCGCTGTGCCGATGACGCCTTTGGGGAGTGCACCAGTGAAGAGGTCGAGAACAATCGCATAGAGTGGAGCCAACGCAAATTCTTTAAGCCGAAGTTTGATCAGGTGAAGCTCACTGATCCCAACTTTTTACCGAGTGATTTGCCCGCGGATTGCTTCCAGACCAAAGAGACCAAATTGGTCGGGCGCACGCTCACACCAGATTCGATCAATTTTAAAGTGGAGAGAACCTATCAGAACCAACTTTTCTTTTTTTGCACGAGAGGCCTCACCGACCTGCAGGATCTCAATTGGAGTGATGTGTCGCACTACTCGCTAGTGCGCTTAGACACCTTGGCTTCGAAAAATTACAAAACCGCCGAGTACCATCCCGACTGGATCAATACGTTTGGATTTTTTGAGCAAGACGACAACCGCCTCGATGTGGACGGTAATCCCACGCAGGCCCTGGAAAAGAAATACATCACGCGTTGGAACCCAGAGCGCTCCGCAGTCATTTACTATTTGAGTGAAGCCTTTAACAAAAGCGAAAATGCGGGCCTTAAAGCGGCCACCTACGAATCGTTCAAGCGCATCAACAGTGGGCTTGGTAAAGCGGGAGTGAAATTTCGATTGGAACTTCGCGAGCCAAGTGCCGATATTGACCCGGGCGACATTCGCAATTCCATGATCATACTTGCCGAAGATCCGTTTGAAGCGAGCATTATCGGTTATGGTCCCTCCGTGGCGAATCCGCAAACGGGCGAGATCCTCTCGGCACGAACAGTGATGTACTCCGGTTCGATCAAACGCTTTGTGCGCTTCACCTATGACGAAATTCTGATTCAGCAAGGGATCCTGCCCAACAAAGGTACGCTCCCAGGTCCCGTCAGTAGCGAGACCACCTCTCCATCGGTATTGTCGAAAGTGGATCTCTTAGAGATTCTCAAGAAAAAAGTGAACAAACCGGTTCTCGCACAGACCATTGATCGCACTCCTGAGCTTTCTGAAAAAGAAATTGATCAGGCACTCGAAATGGCGGCACGCAAAGACTATATGATGCAACTTGCGGAACAAAGCAAGTACCCGGCCGAGGCGCTGAGCTTTGGCGACGTGACGCAAACCTTATTAAAGCAGATGGTCTCAGAACTTGGGGAGCTGCGTGCGTGGGAATCACTGAGCGAAGATCAACGCTCTAAAGTGATGGATGTGCTTGTGCCTTACGTCTGGGTGCCCACATTGATTCATGAAGTGGGTCACAACTTGGGACTGCGCCATAATTTTTCCGGTTCCGAAGACTCTGCCAATCAGTACTCCCTGGAAGAGCTGGGACGCGAAGGCGTGCCTGCAGACGGTGAGGTTCCCTACAGTTCCATCATGGATTACCCGCGCTCGGAGATCAATGCTCTGCGCACATTGGGAAAGTACGACATCGCAGCCCTGCGCTTCGGGTACACCGGTAAAGTGGAACTCGCTAACAACAGTGTGGTAGATGTCAATGCAGCGGCTGCACCAGTCACCGGCCTGCGTGCATACAGTTACTGCTCCGACGAGGGCGTTGACCCCAACCCCACGTGCAATCCATTCGACGAAGGTGAAGGTTACACTGCTATCGCGAACAGTTTAATCTCTTCGTACAAAGAATCCTACGTGCGCTCCAACTTTCGCCGTGGTCGCGCAAACTTTAGCGCTATCGACGACGACATGTATTACGCGCGCGTACAGAGAACTTTTCGCAAATTGCGTATGATGTACGAAAGCTATGAAAACTTGGTCAATAAATTCCAATTGGATCAGGCGACCATCGATGAGATCGACTGGCTGAAAGATTTGGATGGCGCCGTGGAAATTGCCGCAGACTTCATGATGGACGTGATCGCCCAACCAGACACCACATGTTTGGTACAAACCGCGCAAGGCATACAGCTGGCACCGATTTCTATTTTTCCTGATTTCCAACATGGTAACACCCGCGATTGCTTCCAATTGGATCTGCCGGAGCAATTTCAGGTGATCGGACAAGGTGGAAAAGCCATCAATTCACTCAAACTGCCAACCAACCCTAACCGTTATGCCGATCAGATCGACGTGCGCGGAGCATGGATTGATAAAGCGGTGGCGATGAACACTCTCTTTCGCCGCAAACTCAACAGTTCCATTCACGATGATTTCAACGGAAACTTTTTGGATCATCCAAAAGTGCAACCGAAACTGATCGGATTCTTACAGCGCTTTTTGAGCAACCAGCTGGAGGCCAATGTGAACTGGACGTTCATTGATGGGACAACCGCAGAGATTCCGATTCCCAATGACATGTCGCTGGCGTCGTTTGAAATACAGACCCCGGAGCTTCCTATTATTAGTCGCGTGCTCGGTGTGCCGTATGACAATCTTCACACCGCGCAAATGTTGACGATGATATTACGAAATGGCTTATCTCAAGGGTCTGCAAATGCTTTGAACACTCAGATGAGAAATGCGTTGTCGGTGGAGACACTTCATCCCGGAACTGACAATGGCACGTACCTGCGAGCACGTGTCGGCAGTCACATGTTGTATGTGCATGAGTCGAGCACCCTGGCGTTCGACATGATGGCGCGCTACAAGACTCAAAAATTGCTTGAGTCCACCGATGCGGCCACTCTCGAAAAAATAAGCGCTCTCCATGCAGCGAATGGCACGGATGTTGGGTTGACCGCGACCGAAAAAGTAATTTTCGATCTCGGAGCTGAAACCGTGGCCGCTTTTCTCGGCGGCGCAACGACCGTATCGACGTATTACGAACCACTGCTCTTGGCATTGGCAGGCACACGCTAGTTTTCCTGGCCCGGCGCGGTCATGCACCGGGCTTTCCTATGTTAAGTGTATGGGGGTGTAATCTTTATCGAAACCCCTGAAAATCCTATTATTTTTACCCCATACGGCTGAGCTCTGCGACCGCTCTAAAACCGTTTGCTATAGCCACTGTATGTGGGCAATTCGGGCGTTGGGTATTTGGGCGGTTTCATTTGCGTTTGTTTGGGTCACTCCGCTAGAGAGTGCGGCCACACCCGCCTGTTACAATCTCTTTCGTCTTCCACCCTCCAGTGAACTCCCCGCGCGATTAAAAATTGCCACTTTCAACACTCAAGAACTTGGCAAAGCTCCCGACAAGTTCGAGAGCGAATTCGAGCAAGCCGCCAATCGCGAACGCGAACTGGCGCGCAACAAAGAGATTAAAAAACTCCTTAACGATATGGATGCCGATGTGCTCGTTCTCACCGAAGTGATGAATCCGTTGGTCGCCAAGGAACTCGCTGGCCGGCTCACTGAAAAGATATCTCTGTTTTGGGCTGCCGGTAATGACCCCTACGGACATGGCATTGCCATTCTTTTAAAGAGTGATCTGCCTGTGACCGCCGCCTTTGAGACACACCGCCATCTCACATGGGTGGACCCCGTCACGTCACAACGAGAGCCGCGCTTTATTCGCGATGCTCCCGCATTGATTCTGAGAAAAAAAGGTGAAACGGCGCCGTACCTTATAGTAATTGGCGTGCACTCAAAATCACAGCGCAGTCGCCCCGGCGATCCACGCTCCGAACTCATGCGCAGTTCTGAGTTTGAAGCGTACGTGAGCATCATTCGTGGATATCAAAAGCGATTTGGCGATAAAACAAAAATTATTCTGGCTGGGGATTTAAACACCGATGTGATGACGTCTCCCGAGATGTATATCCTCAATCAGGTCATCGTGAGTGCATTCGACGTTGCAAAAATCGCCACGCGCGAAGATGCGCGCGTCACACATACATTTCATCCACGCGATGGGCCCTCGGCCCGTCATCAGATCGATGACATCCGCGTACTCCCGTTCCTCAGTGGTATAGTCGAAAAAGCGTATGTCTATCGCTATAGAAACGAAGACGGCAGCACACGCCCTTTCGCCGAAACATTCGAAGAGCGCCAGCAACAACCCTCAGACCACCTTCCGGTGGTCGTGGAAATCAACACGCAAAACTCACTGTAGTTCTACATCGTTTTTGGTTTTGACCCGTCATCTGTCGCTTTAACTCCCTCCGCGGAAACAGGGCTTGCCGCTTTGGCATCGGTGACAAAAGAAACCGTTGTGAGATTGTCATCTGAATTGCGATCAATGAGCACATTGCGGGGATCAACGCCCGCTTTGTACGGCTCGCCTTTCACTTGAACAACCACTTTCGTCTCACCTGACGTGATGGGATGTTTTTGTAAATAGATAAACTTTTTATCTTTGTCCTGAACACCGATTTCCATCTCTTGTGCAAAATCCCTCTCTTCTTCTTTGCCATTTAAATCGGAGTAGATTTTTTTACTCGTTACGTCCACTTCCACCTCATAGGTGCCGTCTGCGATTTTCTTAGCAATCGCCCTGGTGGGACGATTTTCGAAGAGCACAATTTTTTCGAGCAT
>CAYNTO010000006.1:0-6636 GCA_964400355.1 uncultured Pseudobdellovibrionaceae bacterium | reverse complement strand
TCTTAGCAATCGCCCTGGTGGGACGATTTTCGAAGAGCACAATTTTTTCGAGCATATCTTCTATGAGCGACGCCTGCGCCGAAGTCGCTTTTGATTTAAGGATAGCAACGAACTCACGCGTGGTCGGATACGGCGCTGATCGCTTGGCGTATTTTTGCAACATCTCGCGAATGGCACTGTTGAGCACATCTTCGCCCAAATATTCTTTAAGCGCGTAAAATACCACAGAGCCCTTGTTATAATGGATATACGCCTGACCTTCGGTAAGCGCTATGGGGTTTTCATACTCGCTCTCCTGGCCCCGACCAAACAAATAACGATCGAGTTCGTATTGCAAAAACTTTTTCATTTTGTCGCGACCGTACTCTTTTTCCATAATCATCAGAGCCGTATACTGCGAGAAACTCTCCGACAGCATTTCAGAGCCCTGAACATTAGCGCCAATAAGTTGATGCGCCCACCACTGGTGTGCGAGCTCATGAGCTGTTACATAAAACGGCGAATCGATGTCGTCTTCTTTGAGATCATCAATTTTAGAGATAAACCCAATCGCTTCCGAGTAGGGAATTGTATTTGGAAACGCTTGTGCAAACGTTGCATAGCGTGGAAATTCGATAATACGGTATTGCTTGTGCTGATAGGGTCCAAAATTTTTCGTGAGGTAATCTAAACCCTTTTTTGTACTATTGATCATGCGATCCAGATTGTACTCATGACCCTTATGATAATAGACCTCAATGTTCACACCGTTGTGTTGGTCGCGCTTAACCTCATAGCGGCCAGAAAGAAAAGCATAAAAGTTAAGAACCTTTTGATCCATTTTATAATGGAAGTACCGTCGGCCGTTCTCCGTCCATTCCTTCTGCAAATACCCAGGAGCAATGGCGATTTGATCCGCACTTGTGCTCACCGTAGCCTCAAAGTCAATCCAGCTGGCGGTACGATTCAGGTACGTGTACCTATACTCGGACGCATCATCGATTTTCGCCGCGCGAAGTTTTGGCTTAAGCCCGTATTTCTCACGAGTCTTCGTCGCTTCTAGTTCGCCATTTCCGGTGTAACCAAAATTAGGAAAGTAGTCGAAGTTATTAAAAAACGTTCCGTTCTGAGCAATCGAATGAATGTTGCTGCCATTTTCAATGGAACTCTTGTCGATCTTGACCTGATAATCCACATCCATCTCTTCACCAGGTTTTAGCGGCGACTCCAGCTTATAGATGATCACCCGCAGCTCATCGTCCTTCTCTGCAGTTGCGGGTTTGGAAAATGTCATGGTCCAGTTGTCTTTCTCAAGTATATGCACAAACAGTGAATCGATGGGTTCGCTAGTGGTGTTTTTGAGTTTAATCTTTAATGCTGCATTGACTTTAAGATCCTCGGGAAAAATATCCACGCTCGCAATCACACTGGTGAGCACAGGTTGCGCCTTTTTTTCAAAAGACTTGTACTTTTTCTCAAACTCTACAGAGCGCCGCTCCAACTCCTTCTTAGTGACGTACTCATTGACCACGTTGCTTTGGTAAAACAAATACCCGCCGAGGACCAAAATGCCGACGAGTGCTGCAGACACTACCCCCGTTGCCGCTCCTGACCAGCGCTCTCGCATTTCGCCAATAGCTTTTCTAAATGTGGGCGCTGCCGTCCCACGTTGCCAACTCATATAGGCAACCACAAGGAGAATCATCGAGTAAAATAACCAGTAGGTATTGTAGAGATGAAAGATTCCCAGCAACTTTCCATAGCCGTTCATATCGGAGTATGTCGCCGTAGGACTGGCATTGAAAAGATAAAGAAAGTGTTCAAAGCCCATCCCAGATGCAAAAAGCGTAGCAATAAAATAAACAATCACCAATCCGTGAGCTATGTATTTGTTTCGAAAAAACACCTGAAAAAAGAACACCAGCGAGATCGTATTGATGTAGCTTGGCAAGTAATACAAATACATGTGCGTGAAGTACTGATCCAACTCAAAACGCGTGTAGCCGTAAGCCAGTTGCACGATCAGCCCCGAAACAATAATTGTCCCCAGCATAATGGACGTGAGGACCACCATATTTAAATATTTGGCGGCGAACATGACGGAGTTGGGAACCGGCAGCGCATCCACGATCTGATCCATGCGCAAATCTCTGTCGCGCCAAATAGATTCGCCCACAAAGAGAGTGATAATCACCAGCATGAACAGGGAGAACGTTCCTCCAATAAACTCCAGCACATTGTAAGTGACAGGATACATTCGCGTCCCAAACATTTTCCCCACTTGCGAGCCGGTGATAAACATATACCCAGTGCCCGCGAGCATGATCACTATAAAGTAGATACTCTTAACGGTTTGCTGAAATTCAAAACGCATCTGGCGCACCAGTACCGGTAGCCAGGAAATAGTTCCCAATTTTAATGGTGCCACTGTTCGCGCGGTCACCGGCGCAATCTTCGAAACTACTTCCCGAGGCGCAACCTTTTTTAATTTGCGACCCTTGCGTGTGAACGTAAGAATCGAAGCCACGAATGCGGCGGCACCAATGCCCAACCACAAAAGCCTGTTCCAAAGGTAATAACTCTCTAGTGCTGGAACTCTAAAATTTTGTTGGTCCACCGACCAGTAGCGCGTGGTTTCGCCCAGCGCTCGTAAGCCCAAGGGGTCGATGAGTGTGCTTAACGTGCGATTGTCCAGATCTGAAAGCAAGCGGCCCGATACCGACCACAAAAGAAACAAAAGCACCGCGCCGATATAAATGGGCGCCATCTTTTTACTGCGGGCGCCGATCAAAAAGAAAATGGCACCGAACATCAACACATTGGGGAGCGCTACAGTGAATAGCGGCGCCAGGTACGCCGCCAAAGAATTCGCTCCAAGCATCGATGGTAAAACAAACGGCAGAACTGACGCCACAAATACGCCCACCGGTACGCTCGTCATCAGTAGCATCATAAAAATGGTGGCGCCTAAGAAGCGGCCGATGAGGAGGTTGCGCACTTTGAAGGGGCTTGAGAACACAATTTGATCGATATTGTTGATAAAGTCTTTGCAGATCGCCTGGCCAAATACCGGCGCAATGATAAATAGCTGAAACGCCGTAAGTAGTGCCACGTACATTGTAATAGTGAGTGGAGAATTTACGAACACGCGGCTCGAGGTCCCGAAGCTAATCACCACGCCGTTAAACGCCCCGCCCGCCGCAAGAGTCATCAATAGAGCCAAGGCAAAGAACATGGTGTAGTACACATAGCTCGAAAGCGACCGGTAGCGAATTTTCAACTCGAACATGATGTTGGCAAAAATATCTCTTATCATTTTACGAATCCTTTAATGTGTGCAAAGTAATAATCTTCGAGCGTGGGTTCGCTCACGGCAAAGCCCACAATGGCGTTTTCGCTATAGGCTTTTACGACGATCTTACCCATGGAGAAGCGCGTATTGATGATCTTGTGTTGTTTTTCAAGATCGGGCACTTGCGATTTGTCGACGGTGATCGACCACACTTTGCCTTTGATATCTTTGATCGCCTGCTCCGGTGTGGTTTGCACCAGAACCTTACCGCCATTGATAATTGCAAAATTTTGGCAAAGGTCGGCCACGTCGCTCACAATGTGTGTGGAGAGAATCACGGTAACATCGGAGCCGATTTCACTTAAAATATTGTAAAAACGCAAACGCTCCTCTGGATCGAGTCCCGCTGTGGGTTCATCGACAATAAGAAGCTGAGGCTCGGCGATAAGTGCCTGGGCAATACCAAAGCGTTGTTTCATGCCCCCAGAATAGGTGTTCACCGCTTTGTCTTTGTGTGGAGTGAGGTTGGTGAGTTCTAAAAAACTAAGCACACGCTCTTTGCGCTCTTTGGGATCAGTGATGCCTTTGAGTGTGGCAAGATAATTTAAAAGATCCACCGCTGTGATTTTTGGATACACACCAAATTCTTGAGGCAGGTAACCCAGTGTTTTGCGCAAATCTTGCTGACTCTTGAGCACGTCGATACTACCGAATTGGATCGAGCCTTCATCCGGCTCTTGAAGTGTGGCGATGGTGCGCATGAGCGAGGACTTCCCAGCTCCATTGGGGCCCAGAAGACCAAACATCCCTTTGGGAATCTGTAACTGAATGTTTTGCAGGGCGCGAACGCCATTGTCGTAGGTTTTGCTCACGTTCTGAATGCTTAAAGACATAACACTTCCTTTTTTTAAGATAAGGAAGTCTTCTCTCGAAGCATTTGCCAATTCAAGTGGAAACCACCGAATGGCACGAATTGGTAATTCGGCGCATTCATGCACCTGTAAAAAACCACTTTTAAAGGCAAATAAAAAAGGAGAAGTCTTTCGACGTCTCCTTGATGAAGTAACAGGTTCGATCCTGGAGGTCGACCTAGTTAAAAAATGCGAAATTTGTATGTGCCAAAAGCTCGTGGATTTGGCCGTTTTGAGCGTTCGGCAGCAACGTAGTTGTCTTACCGTTCACTGTGTAAAGGCTGCCGTCTGTACCGAGAGCTACCGTTGTAGTTCCAGATTTGTACAAGCGCTTCAGAGGGCGATCGTAAGAGATTGCAGAAACTTTCATGTACGGAGTGGTTTTATTGGTACATCCCACTTCCATCACCCGGCCGTCTTCAACCATCAGGTACGCCTGCAAATGTTCTCTGTCGTAGCCATTAGGATAGATAAATCCAACGGGCTTGGCGCCATTCAATGAAAGATCCGATTTTGCGCCGCCTTGAGCATCGCAAACAAATTGCACGCGATCAGTGAATGATTTTACAGCCCAAGCACCCGCATAATGAAGCGCTACCCAATTGGCTTTTTCCGCTGGAGTCGCCGCATTGTAATCACCGGCATCCTTACCAGGAATCTGATCCAGATTGCCTTCGTTGTTGGTGAATACGAACTTAGCTGGCAATGTCTTGTCGTCTGGGAAGATCACATAGTAGAGGCCGCGAATAAAGATGCTTCCTAAAGAATCCACCATTCCACGCGCCGTAACTTTTACTCCACCTTGAACATCTAGCTCATGGAATTGCTTGTCCTGAGTGAGGAACATAAAGTTAGGTGTTTGATTGATACGAACTGTTTCTTCGAACGCTTCATTGGCATACACAACCGCAGATGCCTTGGCATAGGCTTTGAGCGCGGGATGCACGTCCACAGAATACTGACCCAGCTGCGCGTAGGTTTCAACCGTCACGGCGTAGGAACCACCGTCTTTGATGCGTTGGTCACAAGCGCCGTTGATACCTTTGCGCGGACCATGAGTACATGTCATGTGTGGGAAACCATCGATGTGACGAGCTTCATGCATGTAAATGCTGGCGCGATCAAGCGCCGTCATAGCACCGGTCAACATGAGGGGGCACACATACATTGTCTTACCACCAAAGAGAGCGATCACGTAAGCTGCTGCGCCTTCTGGGCAATTCTTTTGCACGCTGAATTTGTTGATGCGACCAATGAAGTAGGTCCACCAGCTCGAAGCGAACTTGCCAGAGAACAGATCGTCTGGGCTTTGTGGCATTGCGGCCTCAAACTGCGTGTTGCGCATAAACATGATCGCTTCGATCAATGCGGAATCGGCTGTATCATTATAACAGAACTCTTTGTTCTTAAGATGATTGAACTGATTGAATGCCGCTGCGATCTCGTTCATGTCTTTCGAAGCGACACATCCTGTGGCGGCTTGTGCGCTTTCTGCGCCGAACGACATAATTATAACTGTAGTGAGTCCCAATAGGACGCTTCTTAATAAATCCATTTATTCCCCCAATGTTCGCGCCCGACTGGAGATGTTGATGAACTTATTGATCGTTTACATCTACTCGTTAAGTGTCGTGCGTGGTCTCTATCCGTAGAAGACAAGGATTAGCGTAACTAATAAGTATCTTTAAGAACAAGTACTAACGTCCAGTGATGCGAGCTCCCAAAAAATAATCAGAAATCCATTTAAGATTTCAAAATTCTCAGCAGTTCTGCAATCATATAGACGACAACGCCAGTGAAACAGGAAGTTTACAAAGTACAGTTAGCTTAATATTTGATCATTTGCAAAACCACCCGGGAGCAGTGAACGTGCGAAAAATTATGGTTTTCCAACATGTGGCCCACGAACCGCTAGGCACTTTAGATCCATTGATCAAAGCTGCGGGCTTTCGCATTCGCTATGTGAACTTTGGGCGCGATCCGTTTTTAGAGCCCGATGTGGGCAATTACAATGGACTCATCGTGCTCGGAGGGCCCATGGGTGTGTACGAGGCCAACCAGTATCCCCATCTTATTTGGGAAATGAAACAAATCGAAAAGGCGATTCAAAAAGGAATTCCTGTTTTGGGAATCTGCTTGGGCTCACAATTGATCGCGCAAGTTTTAGGATCCCCAGTGCGCAAAACTGGAACTTGGGAGTTGGGATGGAGTGAAGTGGAAACAACTCCTGAGGCGAAAACCGACCCGGTTTTTGCGCATTACCAAGCCAAGGAGATCGTTTTTCAGATCCACCAAGATACGTTCGATATTCCGAAAGACGCGATTCATTTGGCAAAATCCAAACTGTGCACGGGTCAGGCCTTTCGCTACGGCGACAAAACCTACGGATTGCAATACCACCTCGAGGCCGATCACGCCATGATCACACGCTGGATGAATCGCATCGAAAACCAC
>CAYNTO010000005.1:103452-137907 GCA_964400355.1 uncultured Pseudobdellovibrionaceae bacterium | reverse complement strand
CGACGGGGATTTGAAACCATGTGTTTCTCAACCTCGGCTGTAGCGCCCTTCATGTTAATACCATCACGCTCGGCAACCATGGACATGACGGTGAGAGTGCAACCGCCGAGGGCTGCAGCCATAAGATCGGTGGGCGAAAACTTTTCGCCCTTGCCGTTGTTGTCGACGGGAGCGTCAGTCTCGATCGTGGAGCGCGATGGGCCGTGCTCGATTTCACAATGTTTGTCGCCAGTGTATGTTGCTACGCTTTTCACCATAAATACCTCGTGCACAAAGCATAACTTATGTGCGGTAGCGTTAGCAATCGATCATGGAACCCAGTGCTATATACAGCTTGTCGGCTTTAAAGTATTCTTCCCAAAACCCAAGGAGTACATGAGATGAGCATTGGTTTGATAGCCCTATTGGATGATGTGGCAATGTTTGCAAAAGTTGCGGCGGCCTCTTTAGACGATGTGGGTTTGCAGGCCACTAAGGCCGGTAGCAAAGCTGCCGCGGTCGTCATCGACGATGCGGCGGTCACACCGGGGTATGTGGTCGGTTTTAGTGCCGAGCGGGAACTTCCGATCATTTGGAGAATCGCCAAAGCGTCGTTGTTCAACAAACTCATTATCCTCTTACCGATTGCGGTTGCGCTCGGTTACTTTGCGCCGTGGAGTGTGACACCGCTACTCATGATTGGCGGTAGTTATCTCTGCTACGAGGGCGCCGAAAAAATTTATGAGGCTGTTTTCCCTCATATGGCTCATGAACATGAAAAAGCAGTTTTGCAGGCCACCATCGGTAGCGAAGACATGGAAAATAAAACGGTCATGAGTGCTGTGCGCACCGATTTTATTTTGTCAGCGGAGATAATGGCTATTTCATTGTCGACTGTAGCCGACGTTCAAATCATCAATCAGATAGTGGTGCTTGCCTTGATTGCTCTTATGCTCACTGTGGGTGTTTATGGTGTGGTGGCCTTCATTGTAAAGATGGACGACATGGGGCTTGCACTCTCGCGCAATCAAGCGAAATCCAAATCGCTCCGATCGATGGCGGCCACCTTTGGTCGCGGTTTAGTGTTGGCCATGCCGTGGGTTCTCGACGCTCTCACAATTCTGGGAACTGCGGCGATGACGTGGGTGGGTGGGAGTATCATCGCCCATGGCCTTGATGGATTGGGTGTGCATGGTCCAGAAGCTCTCATTCATCATGTGGTGCATATTATAGAGAATGCCGTGTCTGGCAGTATTGCACCTCTAGCCGCATGGTTTACCACAACTCTACTGCAAGCCTTCTTTGGCATTGTGGTTGGTGGACTTATGATTCCCATTGTTGGCTACGTGCTGGTTCCACTGTTCCAATTGTTTTCTCGCAAAAAGAATTCGCAACCGCAGTCTTAGATCGAGTCATTGTTCGGTGCTCTAGTAAAGAGTGTCGAGTGCTCAATCAGGCGGCATTTGTGTAAAAATCTACATTTGCTATTTTTATGAAACTGCCTAAAATTATAGGAGAGCTCGCTGAGCTCGTATCAATTTCTGGAGGATTCATGAACTTGTCGTTTTACAAAAAAGTCATCGTCATTGGCCTAACTGTTTTACTCACTCGAGTGCCGGAGCTCTACGCTGTGGATGCCGTACAAGGACAAATGATTTCTACTACAGCGTGGGTCAATGAGGCCGCTCGCCAAGAAATGGCCGAGAAGGTCAGTAAGTTTCTTGATCGCAACGATGTGCGCGAGCAAATGACAGCAAGCGGAGTGTCTGCGGAAGAAGCCAAATTGCGTGTTGCAGCTCTGAGCGACGCCGAACTTCAAAATCTATCCAATGAAATCGACAAAGCCACTTACGGCGGAGACGTGGTCGGCATCCTGGTTATTGTACTTCTCGTGGTTTTGATCATTTATCTCGTCAAACGCATTTAATTCATGAGTGTGCGTCTCGCACTGGGAATCATCGCGTGCGTGGGCATCAGTGCCTGCGCGTCCACTCGTAAATTTGCTATGAATGACGGGCTTCCCGCAAATTTCGAAAGCCGGCGCATTCTAAACACTGTTCCCTTCGTGGCTCAAAAATCCAAACAGTGCGGTCCTGCTGCACTCAGCATGATTCTCAATTATTACCGCCACTCCGTAACGGCCGAGGCGTTAGAGTCTACGGTATTCACCTCCACAGGTGATGGGTCACTGCAATCAGACATGATCAGCGGTGCACGCCGCCAGGGATACATGGCGCACACCGTGAATTCCTTTGCAGACATTGTGCGCGAAGTAGAATCGGGGCGACCAGTAATTGTGTTCACCAATCTGGCTCTCAAATGGTTTCCGCAGTGGCACTACGCCGTGGTTGTAGGTTACGACCTCGAACGCCAAAAAGTGTACTTGCACTCCGGGCCCGATGCTCTAAAGGAAATGGATTATTCTATTTTCTCCTACCAATGGCAGCTTGCTTCCAAATGGGCGCTCGTGGTTTATCCACCCAACGAAAATCCCGTCTCTGGCACTGAGCTTGCGCGTATGTCCTCAGCGGCGGCGTTGGAATCCATCGGTTCCACTGCGGCAGCCGAAAGTGCGTACAAAGCCATTCTCAACAAATGGCCACAGAGTTTGGGGCCGATGATTGGGTTGGGGAATATCTACTTTGCATCGTCGCGCTGGCAGGAGTCCGTGGAAATTCTTAAGCGTGCTGTAAAATTCCACCCCGCATCGTTAGCCGCTAAAAATAATCTCCAGGTGGCTCAGCAGCGCTTGAGCCAACACAATAAAAGATCAACTCAATTCAAATCAAATTGAAAAGATTAAAAGAGCAGGCAAATCGCCTCATATCGAATACTTTGGGGGTGAGCGAACAACAATTTATCCACGAGGTGTCTTATGAAACAATTGAGTTTGATATTTATTTTACTTGCATTAAGCTCCGCTAGCATCGCTGCAGATACTTGGGTTAAGGGCCAGGCGACCACAAACTACGAATTTACTAATGGCAAAACGGGCAGCGGGGTTACACTGCTTCCAGTTCTTGGCCACGAAGCATTGCCGCTAGTAACCTTTGCTCCCGATTTTTTAAGTTCTGATGTTTTCGCCACTGATTTAATGAACATCGTGCCGGCTGATCACGAACTGGTGCAGCTCTTGACTCTAAAAAACACCGATTTTGAACAGGCCGTGGAGAGCACGATCAAGCATCACATTAAAAATGGCATCTTCGGTAAAGACAAGGGCACCTCAGTGCAGAAAAAAGCATGGAAGGTGGTAAACACCAATCTTAAAAAGCCGTTCCATCTTCAATTGCAAATTCAAACCTATTACCAAGTTATCGACTTTGATCTGATCGGCGGTCAGGGCGAGGGCGGCGAATGGCGTTCCACCTGTTTTGCGGGCTTTCGCAATCGCGTCGAGTTTACAGTAAAGAGCTTTGAGTTTCCGGGAGAGCCGGCCCTCACAAAAAGTGCCAAAGGCGTGATCGGATCAGTATTCAAAGTGCGCAACGACTTTTACGTGGGACGCTCATTTTTGTCGATGCAAATCGATCTGAATCCCGAGAGCGGAGCTGCATTCCTCGCCGAGTGCAAGAATCAGAAACAGTTATTGTAGACTTTTCCATTCGTAGCTCACTCGAAGACAACGGGCACTGAGGTCCGCTATAACTGCCGACCATGAACTACCTGATCAGTGCCCTTGTTTTTTTAGTTGCTGCGAGCGCTTCCGCGCAGGTGCAATTCGATGCCGCCCAACAGATCCAAATGACGGGGAAGAGTTGCCAGGAGCTCGAAGCGCACGCGCTTTCGATCATGGAATGGACAAAGAATCTCACCAATACGACCTTCGAAATGCCCCAGTGTTTCTGCTCTAAGAAGTCGTGTCAAATGGATGTGGCAAAAATTTCTCCGTACTTCGTGAAAGAGCACACCCTCTATGGAACGGGCTTTCAGCCGAGTAGCGCTCACGATGGTCCAAACTGCTTCAATGCAGCTCTCGTGGTTACAAACACTCTTTCTAAAATTACTTACACTCATCCCTTTGAGATGACAGCCATTCTCGATTCCCCACTGTGTACTGAGCGCGCTCGGGATGAAGAGCTGGTTCCCGGCGACGTTCTTGTTGTGCGCAATCAAGCGGATCCGTTGCTCGAGATTCATGCGGGCATCTACCTCAATGCAAGACTCTCTTTCTCTAAGTATGGTCAGCAGAGTCTGATGCCCTATTCTTACGGAATGGATGTGGACAAGTCCTATGGCGTGAAGAACGCAAAATGCCGGCGTGTGGTGGGCTTGCCATCCAAAGGGGACGAGTGTTACGGCGAACCGTTTGCAAGTTTTTATAGCTGCACGCCGATGTATTCGTTTGTAAGTCAGATTCTCAATCAGCCATTGGGTCTGGATAAGCGTGTTCAAAAAATCTACGCGGGAGTGTCGAGCATAGAGTACACCGTTTCCGATGTGGCCTATGCTGGCGGTAGACTGGATGTGACGAAGCTGGGGCAGTTGCAAACGGAACTGATGGCACTGAATGAGCTCGCGAAGGAGATAGATGTATCGACGGTAGAGGACAACAATTATCAGCTTTTACGTCTGATGAAATTTCGCATGTTTTCTATCTACGAGCAGACACGCATTTTAGCATTGAGTTTAAAATCGAAAACTCACGCCCAGCCAGGTATAAAGCCACCGCAAGAGTAAAAAATTATCGAGTGAATTCGGCGTACACTGTTTTTTCGCCGGTCATTTTGTTCACTTTAATGTGTACACTGTGAACGTTTCCGAATCCGTGCAACAGAGCCTGCTGGCCGGTCCAGGTCTCGGCCGCCGCCTGATGTTCGGTTTTACCGCGCGCTAGGCCGGCAAAAAATTGATCGAAATTAGTGCCATCGATCCATCGGCCGACGATCGTCTGAATGCGGTGGGCGCCAAAGTGATGGATCATATCTTTAAACAACTCGCCACCGCGCAGGTGACTGCGCACGCCGGCCTCCGGGAATGCGAGGAAAGCCGCGATGGTAAGTCGCCCTGTTGTTGGTGCGAGAGTGGCCTCAAATTCATAACCGCGTTCGATAACGGCCACTAAAAACTCCGTATCACTTTTGCGCTCGAACACTTTGCCCTGTTCAATGCGTAACGAATTGGATTTGCTAAATATGTCCGAGCAGCGAGGTGCAGATTGCGAGTGTACTATGGACGGGGAGAGCGCAAGGACCGCGAGCGCAAGCAAGAATGATTGCATATCTCAGGATTTATACGCTCGCACTCAGGCGTTGTACAGAGTGGGTGTAGATTCTATAGGAGTGGATACAGAGTGGACGCTTCGTTTGAGCCCAACGCATACACTTTATGACGTTGGTCTTTTACTCCGTTGAGGCAGTTCCAGAAAGGCCAAAGCACATAGCCGGCCTTCGGTTTTGCTCAACACCCAATTTTCAAATTCGAATGTACGCCGCTTCAAGTGATCCTCAGAGATCAAAGCGCGAACATCAGCCAGTACGGCCTTTTGTTCAATGAGAGAGTTCACGCTGCCTTGGATTTTCGCTTTGAGGGCTTTGAGCTCACTGTCTTCACCAAAGAGCTGCAAATACAGATCGCCGATAGCGGTCGGTAGAGAAAGGGTTTGTGCTCCATCGGCCCAGAGGGTTTCCGGGGATAGCGAGAGAGTTCCAATAAAGCCAGAGAGGACAAAAATAAAATCGCGTCGATTCAGTGCGGTTTCGATCATTGGATGCTCCCATCTTTGATGTGGTCTGCGGTTCTTAATGCCAGGGCAACAAGTGTGAGTGTGGGGTTCGCAAACCCGCCCGTCGGAAATACTGAAGAGCCCACAACGACCAGGTTTTCGATGCCGTGAACGCGGCAGAGGCTATCGACCACACCCTTTTTGGGATCGTCCGACATGCGCGTTGTGCCCATGTGATGGCAGGCCCCTGTGGTTACCGGGGTCCACGCAAACTTGTCCTTGTTGACGAAACGGGCGCGGCCTAAGTTCAAATAAGACAGGTGGTGAATCACGGCCTCGGTATTGGCGCGTACACTGGCAAGGTCCTCTTGAGTGTACTCCAAACTCACCTCTATACGGCGAAGGCCGTAAGGGTCGCGCGAATTGCCAAGAGTCACCCGATTGTGTGCACTGGGCGCCATTTCGGAGCGCACGTACACACGGAGGTAGCTTACGGGGTTTTGCGTGTCTTGAGTCAAAGGCAGGAGCTTTTGCATCTCGGCCGAGAAATCTTGAGGGGCATTCACCGTGGTCATCTGGCACGAGTAATTCATAAGCCTGTTCTTTTTTTGATAGTCAAAAGATGTAGTAAATATACGGCGAACATCAGTGGGGCTTTTAGCGTTAAAACTCACAGTCCAATCCTCGCCTTGGCTATTCATGAGCCAGGCAAATTCCGAATGGGGATGCTCCATAAAAAAGCGGCCGACCAAATCGTTGTCGTTGCCAATTCCGTGTTGAAACTGATGATTGGAGTTGAGAAGCAGCCGGGGGTTCTCGAGGCCGCCACAAGCAAGCAGAAAGATATCGGCCTTCAAAAGAAATTTTTGTAAATTCGAATTTATGAATTCGATTTTCGAGACACGCTGACCATTGTCCATGCAATCGATGCGCGTGAGGCTCGCATTGGTAACCACAAAAATATTGGGCGCCGCGTGCAATTCGTTGCCGTACACGTGGCCAAACTTGGTGGGCGGGCTAAACGTAAAAAAGCGCTCTTCTACATCGGTGTGGTTTCCTGCCTTGGCAAACAAAGTGTCGTAGTCTTTCGAGGCTTTGGCTTTTGCTGATGTGGACTCGTTTTTAAAATCGTAAGGGGGAATCTGGATCACATCACAGGCGCGTTGGTAGTGGCTTTCAATCTCCTCCCGCTGAAACGGCCAGCCACTATTTTGGACCCAGGGGCGCTCTTCAAAATCGAAACTGTCCATCGGTCGACTCCATCCACCCCAATGATTTGTGGAGCCCCCAAAATAGCGGTAGCGCGACCAACTGGTGTACGCGCTGTCGAACAGCTGACCTGGTTTAAATTGCGTGCTTTCGGAACCGTAAAAATCTTTTTGATGGGGGTCTTCGTTGTAACCACCGGCTTCGAGAAGATATACGGTTTTGTTGGTACCGATAAACTCGCGCGCGATGGTGATACCGGCCGCACCGGCACCGACGATGCAGATGTCGGCGTGAATCAAATCGTTCGGGTTCAATTGATTGGCATCGATTTTCATAAAATGTCCCCACGCTCAGAAGTGTTCGAAGACTAGAGATTGCGGCGAAAATCTCAAGCGGTCAAGAACGGTGGAGGGGAGAATATTTAGAGTTTTCTTCACAATTTCCCACAAAGTGATTGGCTGCCATAAAACTAATCAAGCCAGTCCCGCCGCCCGGGCCCTAAAGACCTGACCAGAGAGTCTTGGCCGCTCAATTTCGTCTAAAGTCTGCACACCTCTGTAGAGTTTTCCTTTGCATGGTGTGCCCGCGCGGGAACTGGTACTATCCCGCCTTATCAAAAGGTGCCAACTTGAAGTGGATTTACTCGTTCCTATTTTTCTTTGTTATTAGCACTGCAGAGGCTGGGTCGCGGTGTTTGCAAATTTTTACTTTAGAAACACCGCCAACATCGCCAGTTGTTCATCCTCCGACATTGCAAATTCAAGTGGCGCCACTCGGCAGAAACAGTGTTGTCTACGATACAAACATTGCACGCTATTTTATTTATCATCGCCTTTTTTCAGAACTCTCGCGACAGGATCGAAGTATTGAATCGCAAATTCTCGGGACAAAATCCATGGGAGAGATGCAAAATTTAATTTTTCGAGGTGAAACGTTGTCGGCGCAAGCGTCTCAACAAATTCGCTACCTGTACCAAACCGCGCGCCTCCATGCTTTGCCACGACTTTTTATGAAAACGGCGATGGATAGCTATTACTGGAGCAATCAATTCTCAACCGACGCTCCGGTCCGCTTTTTCCTCCCGGCGCAGGTGATGAAAGAATCTTTGGGGGAGCTCTTTTTACAAAAGAATGATTTTTGGCAGCCAAAGAACAGGGCCTCGAGCATCTTACTAAAACTTTTAAAGTCCGAATCTCAAAGCTCCAAAATATTCGATGATGTGTATACGATTTCTCATCCGTATCACGCCCGATCTTACAAGTACCAATCGTTGATGACCGCGCTCAAAGAGGCCGGGGTGGGTGGTCCCAGTGGCCTTGCTGATCGTCGAATTATTGCCGAACTCATGTTGGGCGAACGGGATTCTTCCGCGCCACGCTCCAAGCCCACTTTTTTTACTGCAGACAAAGGAATTTTGCGCGGTCTCCTGGTCCTCAAGGCACAGGAAAAATATCCCATGGAAACCTTGTCAGAGATTCACAAGCGTGTGAATCATCTTCTGCAGCAGCTGAAGACAGACTTGCGGTCCAACGTTCGGAAAGACAAGCTGATCTCGGAGATCGAAGATTTTGCATTGGACAATTACTCTTTGAAATCGAATCATATACCCGATGCCGTCTATGGAGTGCGAATTGTGGTGATAAAAGACGTCTCTGCCGCCTACCTGGATACGACGGACTATATTCCCAAGCAGTCGCCACCGGAAGCGACGAAAACACCGGCAATCGACGTTTATTTTTTCCAGTTGATAACGGGTAGCGGTTTATAATGCATTGTGTGACTTGTGTCCTCGAGATGGGTTTTTGCCGGCGTGAGTGTTAGAAGGGTTTATTCCATTGGAAGTTGAGGCAGTTTATGAAATTTGAAAAATTCCATCTATCAAGCGATCTCGTGCGCAATCTCAATGACAACGGATTCTTTCGAACCACAGATATTCAGTTTAAAGCCATTCCGTCCATCCTCAAGGGCGAGGACGTGCTCGCTATCGCGCAAACAGGTACTGGAAAAACGGCAGCGTTTGCAATTCCACTCATCCACAACATCCACTCCAAAAAGAGCAGCAAGCGCAACGATGGAGTGAAATGCCTGGTCATGGTGCCCACCCGAGAGCTCGCCCAGCAGATCGGTGAGGTGTTCAACAAACTCTCTAAGCACACCAAGGTCAAAGCGTTCGCCGTGTTCGGCGGAGTCGAGCACGACACGCAGATTCAAAAGTTGCAAGAGGGCATAGATATTGTGATCGCCACACCGGGACGCATGTTCGACTTGATTCGCAATGGCTTTTTAAATTTGAATTACGTCGAAACTTTGGTGCTCGATGAAGCTGATCGCATGCTCGATCTGGGTTTTATCGATTCCGTAGAGGGGGTTAAGCGCAAGCTCACCCGTCGCCATCAGACGTTGTTTTTCTCGGCCACTATCAATCCAAAAATAAAAAAACTCGCCTACTCGCAGATCCATCAAAGCGCCATTCGCATTCAAATTTCTCCGGACGACCCCGTGTCCAATAACGTGACCCACTCGGTGATGTTCGTCGAGATGGACGACAAGCGTTTTTTTCTAGCGGAATACATTCGGCAAAATCCTGAGGGAAAGTTCATTGTGTTTGTGCGCACACGTGTGCGCGCTGAGCGGGTCGCAAAAGCCCTCGCCCGTGAAAACATGGAATCAAAAACCATCCACGGCGAAAAGGATCAAAAAGACCGCGAGTCGGTGATGGCCGCTTTCCGCTCGGGCGCATGCAAAATTCTGATTGCGACAGATGTGAGTGCCCGTGGAATCGATGTTCCCAATGTCACTCACGTGATCAATTACGACATCCCGGAGAATCCTGAAAACTACGTGCATCGTATTGGCCGCACGGGACGCGGGTTCAATAAAGGAATCGCGGTTTCGTTTTGTGCAACTGATGAGCGCCCCGGTATTGAGGCCATTGAAGAGCTGATTGGAAAACCCATCGAAGTGATTAAAGTGAAAAGGGCAGATTACCAAGCCATTGTTTCGCCCGAGGACAACGAGCCGGAAATCTCTTTGGAAGATAGCCTCAACATCAATTTTAGCGAACTCATCGAGGCCGAAGAGAGCCGCATCGCGCAGCTCAAGCGCAAGAAAAAGCGTTAGTTGGACCAGCTCACGAAAACAAGCCCATCGCCGCCTTCATTGTAGCCATTTAAGATTCCAAGGCCGCCGATACCAATTCCGCTCGTCCATTCATAGCTGGTGTTTCCATTATTTCTACCACTACCAGCGACCATTGACGTACCATTCGGGTTAAAGCTCGTAGTGATATAACTGGAACCGCCACCGCCGCCGCCACCACCGTAGCCGTCCGCCGCAGCGCCGCCGCCGCCGCCAAAGTAACCGCCGCCACCACCACCGCCAGAGTTGCCTGGAGAGGCCAAACCTCCGTGACCACCACCGCCAAAAGATGTGGGTGTCTCGTAAAAACTATTATTATATCGGCCATTGCCACCTTGGCCTTGGCCTCCGCCATAACCTGATTGCACATTGGGGCCACTGCCGCCATCTCCAGGGCCGGTAGAGGTGGCTCCGCGGCCGCCGGAAACAGCGGCGCCACTGTACGCATATTCTCCGTGTCCGCCTGCGGAGGCACCGCCCGCGCCACCATTGCCTGCATTGCCGGAACCGTTGTAACCACCGCCTCCGCCACCACCGGCAGCAGCGATCAGATATGTGCCACCTAATTTTATGGCACTCATTCCACCGCCCGCGCCCGACGAACCATTGTGCCCATTTTTTCCGCCATCACCAACGATCACAGTGTATGTGGTGTTCGTAGTGATGGCATTGAAGGTAGCTTGAGCATAGGCGCCCCCACCACCATTTCCTCCGACATTTCCGCCGCCAGTTCCACCATCTCCGGAACTGCCTCCTGCGCCCCAAACGCGGACAACCAATGTCGTACAGGTGCCTGGGTTAAACGATTGGCTGCCACCAGTAGCGTTAAAGGTTTGTGAACCTGGCACGCATGTGGGGGGAGCAGTGGGTTGTTGAAGCAACTGACTTGCAAAATTATTGTTCCATCCGACGAGCATGGGCGAGCAGAGGAGCACAAGAGTGGAGTAAATAGTCGTCTTTAAATGCAATCTACGCATGAACTCATATCCTCTGTAATTGAGTTAAAAACGGCAGTAGCCCTCTAATAGACTCATCGGCAAAAGCGCTCAAAGCAATAGAATTTTCGACGAATTGATTCACTTTGAGATTTGCGTCTGCGGCGCTTTAGTTGCGATGGAGCGAGGAAAACTCCTCGACGCTGTTTAACAATAACTTAGAGTTGATCGGCTTTGTAAAGTGTTTCTGAAAACCAGCCTGCATGGCAAGCTCAGTGGCTTCGGCGCTGGCATGGGCCGTAAGCGCGAATGCAGGAGTGGCGCCGCCAGCATTCGTCGCCAGTTCTCGCACGCGCCGAATGAAGTCGTAGCCATCTTCGTCCGGCATGGAAATGTCGGAGACGATCAAATCAGGACGCCACTCGAGAACCTCTTCGTAGCCTTCGCGAGCGCTGGAGACGGCGTGCACGGCAGCTCCACTGCGTTCGAGAATCTTTTTGAGCAAATAGAGTGAGTCGGGCTGATCGTCCACAGCAAGCACTTTGATGCCTGATAAAACTTTCGACTCCACGCTGTTTTCAATTTTATCCGTATACTCTTTGGTAAAATCCGCACTTCCCAGTTCTTGTGGCAAAATGATCGAGAATTTGGAACCTTTGCCTTCACCCTCGCTTTTTGCGCTGATGGATCCGCCGTGCAGTTCGATCAAGTGGCGCACAATAGCAAGCCCCAATCCTAGGCCACCATGTCTGCGCGAGTGAGAGCCGTCCGCTTGGGAGAACCGATCGAAGAGTTGCGGCAAAAACTCAGGAGGAATGCCTCGGCCGTTATCCGATATTTCCACTTTAAAGTAGGGCCCTGAGCTCTCGAGTATCACCCAAATGTGGCCAGGGTCTTCGGTAAACTTGACCGAGTTAGATAAAATATTCCAAAATATTTGCTGCAAACGAGTGGCGTCCGCTTTCACATACACCGGAGTGAGTGGGAGCTCAATATGGAGCTTGTGCCCACGGCTTTCCGCTATAGGGCGAACGGTGTCCACAGCACTTTGCAGAATAGGAACCACATTCAAGATCTCACGCTTTAAAGTCATTTTTCCCGAGATGATGCGAGAAACATCGAGTAGATCCTCGATGAGTTTTGATTGAATCAATGCATTTCTTTCGATGGTCGATACCGCATTTTTAAAGTCTTCAGGATCGATGTCGTCATCCCTGAGCATTTGCGCCCAGCCCAACATGGCGTTGAGAGGTGTTCGCAGCTCGTGGGAGACGGTGGCTAAAAACTCATCCTTTAAACGGTGCAAGTGACGGAGCTCGTCGTTGGCGTTGCTCAAGGCGTGCCGCTCCAGTTGAATGTCGTGGAGGAGTTTGGATTTTTGCAGGGCCACAGCAATTTGCGCTGCTAGCGCTGAAAGTTCCGGACTCAGTTCAGAGGCATCGCCATCAGCAACACGCTTGATCTCAATGGTGCCCAATGGAGCATAGTCTTCGGCGCGAATAGGAATTTCGATATTTTGTTCGGTTCTGAAATGGCTCCGATCGTCGAGATGATCCACAGTTTCGAACTTTGAAATCTCGCGAGCGCTATCTCCATGGACGATCGAAATACGCACAAACGTTGCATCAACTAGTTTTTTAATCGCTTCTAATCCGATGTCGCAAATGTCTTTGTCGGTCATTGCGCCAGTGAGTTCAATTCCGGATTCGTTGATGATCTTGAGCACGCGCGCCTGTTCACGATCGAGGGCTTGAATTTGGAGTTGCTCAATTAAAGATTGTGCGAATGTTTGAACCATCTGCGAATAAAGAATAATTTTTTCGCGCGCCATGGGTGGCTGCATGCGTATCAATTGCCAAATTTCCATCTGTGGAAGGCCTGCTTGTTTGGCGATGTAGTCGCTAACCACCGGGTCGGCAAACTGTACTGGATTCCATCCCAGAATAAAATATCCGAGGAGCTTTTCGTTGAGGTGCACGGGAAATCCCACCACGCCTAAAGACTGTAGTGCTGTTGAAAATTCAAACTGATCGGATGCCTTAGATTTTGCCGCCAAATCACGATCGAAAAGATCACCGAGGCCGTGTTTGTCCCAAAAGCCATTCTCTCTGAGGCGCTGAGCTAGAGGAGAGTAAGCGTGAGGCCCTGATGTTCTGTTGAATTCGCGATCATAGAGACTGATGGTGAGACCCGTGGCGCGTGCAATTTGCGCAAGTGGGGTGTCCCACAATTCAGGGCGCAGTAATGCACGGTGAGTTTCGACCATCAGAGATTCCTTTTAGCATTTTTAGATGCTTTTTTAACCGATAGGCTTTTGGCTTTTTTTGTCGAGCCGGGCACAGGAATTTGCGAGGACGGAAGTTCTTTCCCGCTCGCCAAGTGCTCTTCGATGACCGGGCTTTTGCGCGTTGGCGATCGCGCCAGCACGCTGTAGTAGCTGGAAAACGGCAACTGCGGAACTGCTGCAATATCTTCCACCGATTGGTCCTCGAGAATGACGAATCCCCCTTTTTGGATCAAATATTCTTTGGTGCGGTGATTGGGATTACTCCCGCGGGCTTTAGGAACGGTGATGGCGCGTCGGAGCAGAGTCGAGATTTCCACGTAATTGAGCAGAATGATGTTGTCGACAATCGCCGACACTTTCATTTTATCACTGATTTGCGAAACACCGAGGAGCTCTGGGCACTCAAAGTTGAACACTGTGGCGATGAGGTTTTCTTTAAAATATGCGGCGAGAGCAACAATAAACTCATGAGCCTCTTCCGGCTGAGCCGATTCGTACGCGGCGAGCGAGTCGATGAGAACTCGCTGGATGTTGTGCTCTTGCACCAATTGTTTTATACGATAAAAGTGCTCGTCGAGATCCAGCTCAAGAGGTGAATCGTAGAGAACAACAACGTTTTCTTTTTCAACTTCACCCGCTAAATCGATTTCCAGTTCTTTTGCGTTTCGCATAATCTGATCCGGATGTTCATCGAGGCTGATCAACAGGCCTTTTTTTCCGCTTTTTGCGCCTTCAACTAAAAACTGCGTTCCTGAGACAGTTTTGCCAGTTCCAGAAATACCAACAACAAGTGTCACCGATCCATCGTATACACCGCCGCCGAGCATTCTGTCTAAAGGCGGGTTGCCAGTGGAGGATCTCGAAAACGATGACGGCTGGCTGGTTAATATTTTAGGGCGCGCGTAAACTCGTGGGAAAACTTTAATGCCCTCGTCGGACTGAATTTTTAGGGAGTGCCGTCCGCCGATAAAGTCTTGACCGCGTGATTTGGCGATTTCTATCGAGCGATGCACACTTCGGCGCCGCGCTTGATTCCGTACGGTTAAAATGGTGTCACATAAAAACTGTTCCTGCCCCGAACCTGTTTCGCCGATGGGGTTTGTTCCAGTGGACTCGGTGGTGAGCAAAATTGTTGTATCAAAACGCTGCAATGTTTCGATCAGTAAATGCAATGAATCTCGAAATGGGCGGCCATTAAGGCGTTCACCAAAAACTTTTAACGGAGTCAGGCCGTCGATGACGACCCGTTTCGCTTTGAGCTTCTGAATTTCCTGAGAGAGAACACCGTCGTGGGATTGTAACTCTTCGAGAAGAACCGAAGGCGCGGTGTAAATAATTTTTAGTTTGCCAGCACGCTCAAGAGCGTGCAGATCCCAACCGAATCCAGCGGCATCGCGAATCACTTTATTGGGAGAGGTTTCAAACGTAACGATCACGCCCGGCTCATCGTACTCGAGTGCGCCGCGATACAAAAATTCCAGCGCTAGAGTCGTCTTACCTGTACCAGGCATACCTTCAAGCACAATGACATTGCCTTTGATGATACCACCGAAAAATATTTCATCGAGTCCATCTATGCCGGTTGGGACCAAGCCTCGTATGTGTTCGTTACCTTCCCTCATGGGACATTCTCCTTTTCATTTGTTCCATATTTTGAATCTAGAATATTTGCGACAGCGTCTCTGAACTCTTGCAATCGCACTGGTTTTTTAAGGCTGGCGCAGGCGTTTAACTTGTTCGCCCAAACCGCAAGATCCTCGCGCCCTGACAAGACGATAATTGGGGCCCGTGTTCCCACTAGCATATCGGTGAATGAAGCTATGTCGGTTGAGCCAATTGTTAGATCTGTGATGATCAAGTGTGGGCGTTCGTTCGTTAGAATTGAGGGCACGTCGGCCGCTATGCCACACACCAAAACGGTGTGGCCTAGGCGTTTTAATGCAGTCTTAAACAGAAACTGCAGTTCTAAGTTGTCTTCGATCAGCAGTAGAGTAAGAGCAGACATCTAGCCATAATCAGCTTTGTTATGAGCTTTGTCTACGAGACACGAAAGTATTGAACTATCCGTGATGATTTCTAAACCACCGCACACGCCGCGTTTTGGTTTCGACGCGAATTACTAATTCATGTGGTGCAACGGAGAGGTGCTTGGCCAATACGAAAATGGTGGTAAGAGAGGGTTGCTTGATGCCACGTTCGAGCATGGAGATAAACGTGCGGTTTAATTCGCATTTATCGGCAAGTTGCTGCTGGGACAATGAGTTTTCAAGGCGCAACGACTTCAATACAGAGGCGAAAGCAGTTGGTAAATTCATAATGTGTTCACGGTACATCATTTTGGAATGTGATGACTATAGTATTCATCGCCGAGTTCAAATTTTATTAAGCTGCATTGAGCCAAAATGCCCGCATAGAAGTTCAAGTATTTACCCCCTCGAGGAGTCTCATCAATAGGTTGGAGCTTAGTAATTCGTAGCAACCGCCACCAGATTGTCGGGGCGCCGGTTGTGGGGTCCACAGGATTATTTCTGGTCTGGTTGAATTTAAGGTTGTCGTTTTCATGCTGGCCCCTGAAATCATTAAGACATATATCCAGATTCAATTACGGATAGTGCAACACTGCGTCCGCTAGATTAAGATTGTAGGTAGCGTGATGTTTTCCATCGTGATCATTTCCTTTTTACAACTATTGCCCATTTCCTGGTCTAAGGATAATTGTGCAACTAGCAGTAAACTTCCTCAAAAGATGAGTCCTCAAACAATTCAGCATTTTGCCAAAACCTTTAAAATTGGTTCTCCAGGAGATATGTTGTGCTGTTTGGCTCGGGATTATGATGTGGAGTTCATCGTTTCTCACTCCAGTATCGCTGCGCAAAATGGTGATTTTCAGAATCCTCGTGTTCTGATGACTATCAAAGACAAGTTTGGATTCGCTGGAGTCGTGTCATTAAACTCTGGAGCGTCCCACCTGAATCAACGAAGCTCTTTAGAGATGTTGGTAGAAAACTCCGCCCGTAAGGAAGTTGAATTTTATGATCTGAATTTTGAAAATGGGCGATCGCACTTAAGTACAAAAAATCCGGAATCGTGCATGGGATGCCACGCTTCCGGGGGAGTCGGTGGCCCACGGCTTTTATTTGAGGAATTTCCGTGGCCACGATTTATTCATCACAAGGATTTTACTGAGATTCAGCAAACACATGAGAGTTCTGAATGTCCCAATACCTCGCCAATGCAAAATGTGCTTACTAAAAAGACCTTGGAAGAGATGAAAAAGAAACCCGCTTATCGTTGTGTGGATGAAAGTAAACTCGCAAATCTGGGTCACTTTGATAATGGTGTGCTGCGAAAACTCAATGAGCGCCGAATAGTAAACCAGCTTCGTCGGCGCCCGAGTTATCATCAGATAAAGTTTGCATTGGTCGGTATCGATCTGTGTGATGATTTTCAGCTCTCCGAATGGCTTCCAAATAGAATATTCGTCTCAATGAATTCAACGACAACAATTGATAAAAAAGTTTTGGATGCTAAAAGTAACACACAATTAGAAGAGCTCTTGCGCACAAAACTTGCAAAAGATTTTACTGTCTCAAAGACCGTTGATCGCAGGTATAACAGCGATGCAAAATTAGTAAAGAATGGAAAGCCAATCCAGTTCAATCCACAGTTGGGGGAGGGCGCTTGTCGTAGCCAGGAAACTCGTGAGGAAAATATTAGAGAAACTATGAGTGAGTTAGAGGCCGGTGGAGATCCTTTATATAAAAAATATTATATGGATACCAAATTGCGACAAGTTGAAGACCAAACCTCAGTAAGAATCCTCGCTTTGCAGAGGCAGTTGATTGAGGGCGAGGGCGGAGATATTTCCAACTGGGGCATGAACCCAGTCGGTGGCTACGAACGAAGTTTTGTGCTAACAGACGAGATTTTGAGCAGAGAGTCCAATAAATCAGTGTTGCGCCAAGCCCTAAATTATGACGGCCGAAAGCTACCGGGAAAAAGTCTGGTGAATGATAAAAATCTTGAACAGGTGTGTAATAAACTAAAAGAACTTTCTTTGAATGCATTTGGCTCTGAAGAGAAAAATATTCCTCATGCAGGTTCGGTCGTTCAATGAGTCAGTAATTTGGAGACGAGGGAAGGCCGTGTCTCAAGGCATAGATCATCGGCGGGGCGATGCTAAGTGCACCCGTCAAAAGTCGGCCAGCGTGCTTTTTTATTCACGTTGGCCGGCGCAATCTTAAAAATGAAAACAAGAGTTAAGTTTTTATAAACCCGGCACACTGTGTGGTTTGTGTCCGCGCGAGCCCAGTATGTGCGCTTTAAAGCGATCGCGTGCCAAGGGTTCGCCTGGTATAACTAATGGCATTGTCATCGTCTCATAGCGCGGCTCGTAAACATATTTTACGTTGGGGTCTGCAAGGCTTGTGGCTACTTTCGCAACTTTTGCGATTCGGCTCGGGACAGTTTTGCTGTTTTCAAGCGGATTAAAGACAATGGAGCCATCGGTAGTGGCGAGCACGTAATTGTGAGCACCAAAATGAAGTGCGAATTCTTCCGCAAAGTCTTCGGTCGGATGATAGATGGAGTAAAATGTGGGGAACGGTGATTTATTAAGTTCCGCAAACAGTGGTACAATCTGCGTCGACACCAATGCTTGAGTTGTCATTGCTAAAAATGCTTCGTCAAACTGTGGCTGGTAAGAATTGGTGACTGTCCCATCCGGGAGATGAATTGGCGTTTTGATCCATCCGATTGAGAGCCACGCCTCCGTATTTGAGATGTCGCCGTTTGCAAAATCAAAAACATGGCCAGCCTCATGAATAAGCGTTCCGTAGAAATCACACTTTAAAGAGTCGTTCTCGTAAGTGTACAGCGGCAATAGCGGCAAGCTTGCTTCGAGATCCGTCGAAAAATACCCGTTGAGTCGGCGCTGCGAAGCACTCGAGCAGGTTTCTGGATTAAGGATACGAGAAGTAGCATTGACGGACATATAAAGTCCCGACAATTTGACGTCGAAGGTTTTTGTACTCTCACCAACAACCTCGTTTTTAACGTCGTTGACGTCGAAGTACGGGCTGATCGCGGCGCCAAATTTGTCCTCGCCCTCCTCCAGGAAAATCACCTTCAGACCGCAAAGCAATTTTTGGACGGGCTCGGGTGTGGTTTTGTAAACATCCATGAAATAATCTTTGAGATTTTCCTTATCGGCTTTGCAAGGACGCTCCTGATTTTTTTTCATCATCGTAACAAAATCATACGGAGCACCAGGTTTGAATTCGTGCGTTGGATAATCAGCCGCGCAGAGAAGTGAGCGAACGGTTGTCTCGCAGACCTTTAAATCTGAGACATCGGCCGAGGACGAAAAGACGATAACCAGAATAGATAAAAGCATAAAACCCCCTAGGATTCGGTTTTCGTATCAAATGAGCAATAGGCTGTAAAGCCGAATGGGTAAAAGAACAGTTACCTTTACAACAAGAGTGGAGCGGCCAAATTCCAGAGCTAAGTCATTCGGGGGAAAAGATTGTGAACAATATGTACTATTGTGAAGTGGTGGACGTGACAGGAGTTGAACCTGCGACCCTCAACATGCCATGCTGATGCTCTCCCAACTGAGCTACACGCCCTCAATAGGAACATACGTGATAACGAGTTTTCGTGAGCGAGGCAAGGGGTTTTAGGTGGACAGGGGCGAGCTGATGGCCTATTGTGCCTAAATTGCAGGCTATCGAGGAGCTCCCATGACTGATTTTATACCCCCACAACCGGCCCATTCGTTTCGCATCACGCTCGATCTGTTGTGCGCGTGCGACCGCCTCGATACGGTATTATTGCCGGCGCTTAAAAAGCAAATAGAGCAGCCGCGCCTCAAAGAGATCTCGCGCTCCAAGTTTAAAGACTTATTCAACGATGGAAAGATCTTTATTAAAGGCCAACGGGCAAAACCCAAATCTAGTGTCGCTAAAGGCATCACCTACGTGGATATTTTAGGATTTTAGTTTTTATGGATGAACAGCGCCTGATCGACATGGAGATCAAACTCTCCTACCAAGAAGTGCAAATGGAAGAGCTGCAAAAGGTGGTGAACCACCAATATCTCACCATTGAAAAAATGGAAAAAGCACTCAAAACAATCACCGATCGCATCAAGGCCGAGGACAGCTCTGCCAATCCCGAACACCAAAAGCCGCCGCACTACTAATTATTTTTTCGCTGGCTTTCTTTTCATGGCCTCTTCAATATATTTTTGAAACGCCGAATCGTCTTTGTCGTGACGGTCCAATTGCGAGCGAATGTTCGTTCTGTTTACGGCTTGCACTTTCATAAAATCCTCCTGGTACTACTTAATTTTAGCAATGAAAGTTCGGCATTAAGCCGCACAAGTGTGCAGCGAATGTTTAGATTCGGCAACGCCGACCATGGTCTACGGCCATTGAGCGAGCTGGAGCTTCTGAACCGCTTTTTAATAGGAGGGGGGTGGTTTTCACCACCCCCTGGGGCATTACGAAATTGGTTGTTATTAGATTCTTAATTAATGAGCGCCGACCAAGATCCACTGGCCGTTGGCCGCACGTGTCCACAAGTAGGATGTGGAATCAGTCACATAGTTGCTGATCGTGAGAACACCTTTTACATAAAATTCAGCGCCGACTTCTTGTTTGGAGTTGCAATAGGTGTGGTACTCACGTGCGCGCTTCAAACAACGATTTGGATTTACATGGGAGCCGTCGTAGGCGTCAGCAAAGGCGGTCTTTTTGTTAATTCCTAATGGTTTACACATTGAAAGGACGATAGTGCAGTCTGCGTGGGCAGAAGCAGTGGCAGTGAGTATAAGGCTTGCGATAAAGAGTTTTAATAGTTTCATTTGGTTCCCCCGTTTAGTTTGTTTCTGATATCAGGATCGTTGATTTTATGGGGGAGTGGTGCTGACGTGTGCGAGTCGTTCTGCCTCGAGATGAGACAATTTGCATTTATTTTGTGCAAAACTGAGATTCGTGCGTCTTCGCCCGATGATTTTTCGTTGCATCCCGAGACTGCCGTGTTTAAATGTTCACTCAATTTTGGGGGAAAAATGCTCAATAGATGGCTTCTCATAGTTACAATGTTTATGGCTTCTCAAGCACAAGCTGTGGATCTCACCAACCGTTTGGGTTTGGGATTCTCTCAACAAATGGGGTCGGTGGACTTACCAATGGTGACAGCGCACTACTACCCCAATGCGCGTTTTGCGGTTTCGGGAGCGCTGGGTATTGATACGGAAAAAGACAATTCCCAGTTTGCGGCATTGGCAAAAATTCGCCGTGTGGTGTTTACAGAAAACCAACTCAATTTTTACATGGGAGCGGCTGGTGGCTTTACAACGCACGAGGAATTCAACGCGACAACGGCGCAGTTCGAAAACAAATCGAACACCGAGATATCGGCATTGCTCGGAGCTGAATTTTTCTTTAGTGGGCTTGATAGCTTGTCGTTCATGTTTGAAACCGGTGTGGGCATCATCACCGGCGATGGTGGAACGCGCTTTCGCACTATAGGCAATCATCCCTTCAATGCCGGAATCGTTTTTTACTTTTAATAATTTTAGGAGACACCAATGAAAAAAGTCATAAAAACCAAAAACGCACCCAATCCCGTTGGTCCTTACTCACAAGCTATTGAGTTTAATGGCATGCTGTTTTGCTCGGGCCAAATTTCGATTGTTCCAGCAACCGACGAAATCATCACCGGTGACATCGAGAAACAAACGCGCCAAGTGATCAGCAACATCGATGCGGTGTTGAGCGAGGCCGGTTACACTTGGAACAATATTGTAAAGACCACGATCTTTTTGACCGACATGAACGATTTCAGCAAAGTGAACGCCATCTATGCGGAAAAGTTCAAAGAGTTGCCTCCAGCCCGCTCGACAGTGCAGGTGGCGGCACTTCCAAAAAATGTAAACGTGGAAATCGAAATCACAGCTTGTAAGAATGCGTAGACGCCTCATCCAATTGAGCGTGGTGCTGATTTTTCTTGTCGCCGCCGGCGCCCTTTGGCGTTGGTGGTCTCAGGAAATGCAAAAGGTCACACAATACCCGGTAAGTGCTTGGACCGAGTCGCAACAGGCTGAATGTGCTATTGTTCTTACCGGCGAGAAGAGTCGTGTGGGTGAGGGCTTCGACCTCCTCTATCGCAATCAGGTCAAACGACTGATCATATCCGGGGTGAATCCCACCTCCTATTTGGAAGAGATCTTCCCCAATATTATTTTTTACGGCAAAATCGAACCTGAAAACATTATTCTCGAAAAAAGCTCTAAAACCACTTTTGGTAACGCTCAGCAAACGCTTCCCATAGTGGAAACCCTCAAGTGCCACGATATTATCTTAGTGACCTCGCGGCTTCATATGTATCGCTCCATGCGCACTTTCCAGGCCGCGTACCCGGCCGATATACCCATATACCCGCGAGGAACGGTGGGGCGCAGGTATGTTCTGACCTTTGATCAGATCGCCATCGAGTCTTTAAAGTCCATGTTTTATAGCCTCTGGGTGTACTGATAGAAATAGCCATTGTCTCATTCTGAGATTTAATCAATTTGATCAGTTTCACATTTTATTGGAGCGTGCAAACTCCGATATGTCTTCATGGCGTGGATCTGGATTTTTATTTTTATAGGTGCGACGACAGCCGCAGACTCCGTAAAGGACGATGCAATACTCAGTCAACTGCGCCAGGGCTACGCCGCATGTGAAAAAGGACCGTCTGCGGAATTTCCCGCGTGCCGCAATCGCGCGTACAGCAGCGTGGCCCGTGTGTATTGCCGCAATCAGGTGAGCAACTGCAGTCAAGGCTTTAGCTTGATGGATCCGAAGTACTGTTACTATCCGCACGAATGCAAAACACAGCCTGATGGCAGCGTGGAGCTCTCTTACTCTGCAAAGCCGGGAGAAACCTGCCAGGCGAGCACTCAGCGCGCGGAGCTTACCGATGCCTATTTGGCCAGAGAGGGAGAAGCGATGGAGTATTCCATGGATATGACGCTTCCTCCTGCCGAAACACTGACTGCTAAAAATAAGTCTCTGGTTGTTGCTCAATTCAAGGCTAGTGGTGGGAACAGTCCGCCGTTTGCACTCCGCTACAAAAGCGACGGGCGACTAGTGGCTACCGTTCGCCACAATCGCGGTGCCAATGGAGGAATCAGTTTGGTCGGTCACGGGGAAGAGGCCAATGGCCATCAGGTGGAGCAGGAACTTATTAAAAAAGTTGTCCCAGGACAGCCATTAAAAATCACCATGCAGTTTCAGGCCGGTGCACCTGGATTTGTGCGCGTAAAGGTCAATGGCCAAGTGCTATGGTCCTACAATGGACCCATGGGATATAAAGACTCTCCCAACTATTTTAAAATAGGACCGTACGATCATTCGTGCAGCCAAAAAGATCCCATCGTTATCAAATACAACAACTTTCAGCGCGGACACATCAAAGAAAAAATCGAACCGGATGTGCCACCGCCGGCAGTCACACCCGATACGGCTGTAGAAGTTTAATTCCTGTGCATGAAAGCACTAATGCTTGAACTCCCACTCAGGCGCACTATGATATTTACCTATGTGGCAACGCTTTCATCTGCGCGATCTGGAGCAACTGCATAAACAACCGTCATCCATTCAATTCGGATGGACGATGGCAATTGTTCTGGGCGCAGTTATTCTCTACGCGCAAAAATGGCTGTGGCTGGGTGTCCCTATGGGCTTAGTTGCGGTCACCGTTTTGCGGCCGCGGCTGCTGGAGCCGCTCAATCGCTTATGGTTTGTATTCGGTCTGCTACTAGCGTGGGTGATGTCTCCTGTATTTTTGACTCTCTTCTATTTTTTGATTTTTGTACCCATGGCAATGGTGATCAAACTGTGCGGGCATAAACCGTTTCCGCACAGGGGCTGGGTGAAAACGAAAAAGCGCTGTGATTTTGTGAGGAACTTTTAATGAAAATCCTCGGCATATCCGCTTACTACCACGACAGCGCTGCCGCTCTATTGGTAGACGGGGAAGTTCAGCTGGCCGTGCAGGAAGAGCGCTTCACCCGTAAAAAACATGATCCCAGTTTTCCACAGCACTCGGTGCAATATATTTTAAAAACCATGAACCTGAAGTTGAGTGATCTGGATGCTGTGGTTTATTACGAAAAACCGTGGATTAAATTTGATCGCATTCTAGAGAGTTACATCAGCGCCGCTCCGTTTGGTTTTTTTCACTTCGTGAAGTCCTTTCCGGTATGGATAAAACACAAGTTATTCTTAAAGCAGGAGCTTGCACGCAGGCTGCGTGAGCTAGATGCCGACTTTAGCGCGCAGAAAATTTTATTCTCCGAACACCATCTGAGCCATGCGGCCAGCGCCTACTATCCATCGCCATTTGAGAAAGCCCTTGTCGTTACTTTCGATGGTGTGGGGGAGTGGGCGACCTTGTCGGTGGGACGTGGTGAAAAGCTCAATCTCGAGATCGACGAGGAACTTTTCTTCCCCCATTCGCTGGGCCTCTTGTATTCGACGATCACGGCCTACTGTGGTTTCAAGGTCAATTCCGGCGAATATAAAGTAATGGGACTTGCTCCGTACGGAACTCCCAAATTTTCTGATCAGCTTCTCGAAAACCTCATCGAACTGCATAGCGATGGCAGCTTTTCTTTAAACCTGGAATATTTTGATTTTATTTCTGGTGAGCGTATGCACAGTCGCAAGCTTGAACAGTTGTTGGGATTTGAACCGCGCATTGCAGAGGGGCAGCTCGAGCAAGTCCACATGGATCTTGCGGCCTCATTGCAAGTGGTCCTCGAAGTGGTGCTTCTTCACATTCTTCACAGTTTAAGACAGCGATATCCAGAGGAGAACTTGTGCCTCGCAGGTGGGGTAGCACTCAACTGCGTTGCCAACAGTAAAATAAAAAACTCTGGTCTTTTTAAAAATGTTTGGATTCAGCCCGCGGCTGGCGATGCGGGTGGAGCTGTAGGTGCGGCATTGGCAGCGTACTATTTGCATTTTAAAGGAAGTAAAAGATCGCAAGCATCGGATTCCGTAAAGGGAATGTACTTGGGGCCGTCCTACTCGGAGTTCACTGTGGAGAAAACCTGTCGGCAGTTGGGATTGCCGTTTCAGAAGTTCGATAAGTCGCAAGTGTCCGAACAGGCGGCTCAGCTCCTCGCTCGGGGCGAAGTGGTGGGTTGGTTTCAGGGGGCCATGGAGTTTGGACCGCGGGCGCTGGGCGCGCGCTCTATACTGGCCGATGCTCGCCATCCCGAAATGCAAAAACGTTTAAATTTAAAAATCAAGTTTCGCGAAAGCTTTCGCCCCTTCGCGCCTATTGTGCGCGCCGAGGATGTGAGCGAGTACTTTGAGTGGCAAGGGGAATCGCCATACATGATGTTTGTCGCAGACGTGGCACAAAAATGGCGAAGGCCCGAGCCAGAATCCGTGCGCGCGCAGTTTGGTATTGAGCGCCTCAATTATGCCCGATCTGAGTTTCCTGCCATAACTCATTTAGATTACAGCGCACGGCTACAAACAGTAGCGCAAACGCAAAATCCATTGCTTCATGCGCTGCTCACCCAGTTTCGGGCCGCGACCGGGAGTGGAATTTTGGTCAATACCAGCTTTAACGTGCGTGGCGAACCCATAGTTTGTTCGCCCGAGGACGCCATCGACTGTTTTTTGGCAACCGATATGGACGTGCTTATCATGGAGAATATTGTGCTCACAAAATCGGCCATGCCGGAGCAAAAAAAAACTCGACGCTTCGAACTGGATTAATCAACTTGCTCTCGGGAGCCATTGTCCACTAGGCTCTAGGTATGACCGATTTTTTTAAAGAATTTTTATTATTTCTCAAAGAAAATAAAAAATGGTGGTTGTTGCCCATGATCATTACCATGCTGCTTATTGGCGGTTTGGTCATTATGGCTCAGGGTACGGCAGTGGCGCCGTTCGTCTATACGCTGTTTTAGGCACCGTCTCGCGGTGGGGGCATGCCCGGATCTTAAAACTTTTCCAAGATTTGGGTAATTTTTTGAATTCCAGGTGTTTTCCTGCGGTTTTTCAGCGCAATCTGCTAGGTTGTGCCCATGTCTTTAGGGATCTGGGTGTTATCACTTTTGTTGTCACTTTCCACTGCGGATTTTTCTCCGTCGTCAGAGGCCGCTCTAAAATTAAAAACGGCGCAAATTTACAAGGCCCGCCTCGCACTCGAGGAGCGAGTGCGCGCCTTTAACAGCGAAGAATTGCTACTCAAAAAAATTATCAGTCCTGCTCCCGGCGAGTTCGAATCTGCTGTGAGCGCGCTGAATGTGAGTGCCGAAGAGCGCCAGACATTGCGGGAATGGAATGCCGTTCACGACAGCAAGCGGCTAAGCACCTACGCTCGCAAACGTCTCCTGGAAACCTTTGAACGGCTGGCCTTTCAAAGATCGGAGTGGGAAAATTTTTTTCCTTCCAGTCATCCCGCGGGTTTTGCTGCGGATGTGGCAAGTGAACATCAACGAATCATCGCTGCTCGCCGTGCCCAAGCGGTCGTGGATTCGCGCAAAGTAGGAATATCGCTCCACCAACTAAAAACTAACGCGCAGACCTTAAGCAATTTCTGTGCGGAGATACCTAAAGGCGCCATACTTCACACCCATCCGTATGGCACCATGGATCGCGCCACAGTGGAGTATGTTTTAGAGACATTCAATCCTCTGATCGAAAAAGCCACACTGCTAAAGTATATCGATGGCACTACAGAGAAAATTCACCCCCAAGAGGTGCAGTTTGTGAACCTTCGCGCCGAATACTACTCCCAGGCTCGATCCTATTTAGAGATACGCGCTGATTTTCCACAAGACGCGCAAAGCATTGTGGATTTATTTTTTGTTCCACGCGATTCCCACATTTTCACTCAGGGTGTAACACCGTTTTCGCGGTTCCTTGCAGCCTTTGCACTGCCATTAGAAATTTTGGGAATCCTCACCTGCAACACTGCCCAGCAAATAGCACTCGAGCAGATCATATATGACCATTTGTTTTTGCGCGGTCTCGCCCAGCGCGTGCACTACATGGAGATCACCCGCAATTTACCGGTACTCAAAAACTCTCGTCTGTTTATAGATCGTTACAATGAGCTTTTAGTTTGGACGGGTTCCTCGCACGCAGTGAAGCCCCGCACCTTGCTGTCGTTCAATCGCACTTCGCTCGATTCCTCTGAGCGCCGTTTGCAACAGGTAGCAACCATGAGCCAGCTCCTCAGCATGGAGAGTTCACCCTATGTGGTTGGGATCAACCTCATGGGCGACGAGAGCCTGGTCGACGCTCTCGATGCGGCTCAGTTTGTTTATGGCAAGCTCCTTGTGGAAAACAAGGTCCGCACCACCGGCCTCAGTGCCACCATTCACGCGGGTGAATTGGGCGATGTGCGCAATTTAAGGGATGCCTTGGTTTTCGATGTTCGCCGTATCGGCCATGGCATTTTGCTGCAAAAAGATCCGGTTGTCCTCGAGCTTGTTCGCCGTCAAGGCGTGGCGTTAGAGATTAGCCTTACGAGTAATGAGATATTGCAAGTTTCACCGCTCACCAAAAACCCATTTCTCAGTTTTCATCGCCTAGGTATACCTGTCAGTTTGTCCACAGACGACGAAGGCATGTTCCAAACCGATCCCAACCAAGAATGCGTGCGTGCTATTGCTAATTCCGACATGGAATACACTGAGCTTCGCCAGATGATGATTCACTCGGTAACCACTTCCTTTGCGGACAATGCTTTAAAGTCTCAGCTTCTCAAAGACCTCGAAGCGGACTTCGCTTCTTTCGAAATGCGTTGGAAAAACGTTTTCGAATAAAGCGATCTGTCCTTTACTGCCGACCTCGAGTTGTTGTAACTTCCTTTTATGCCAATATGGGTGTTCGCCGTAGTCGTAATTTGTTCTTTCTTTCAGGCGTGGTGGAACTTCCATCTCAAAAAAACGCCGATCGATCGCTCGGCGTTTCTATTGATGTCCTGGCTGGTGTTTGGTTTGATCGCGACTCCCATTAGTCTTTTCTTTATCGACAAACCCTTTCAGTGGAACTGGCTATTTTTTATTTTTGCCACTGGTTTTGCTCAAGGCATTTATCTTTTGATCCTGTGCTGGGCCTATTCCGTCTCCGACATCTCCATGGTGTTTCCCGTAGCGCGGGGATCAAGCATCGTCTTTACAGCGCTCACGCTAGCAGTGATCGGCGATTTTCCGATTTCTACAACGGGGTGGATGGGTATCGGCGCCATTGCCACAGGCGCCATTTGTATGGGCAGTGTGGATCTCCATACACTGCGCGGACGAACAGGATTGATGGCGTCACTGCTGATCGCGGTGATCATTGCGTCCTATTCAGTCATTGATAGCTTCGGGGCTCAAGAGATCCCCATTGTTTTCTATGTGATGGTCATGAACCTCGTGGCCCCGCTCTTTGCGTTCCCGTTTGTGTACCATCGCCGCAAGGCCGATGTGATTGTGGCCTTTAAAAGTTACAAGTGGCAAGGCTTCTGGGTGGGACTTGCCGGCTCGGCAGCATACGTTGTGGTGATCTCTATGTTTCAGTATTCGTCGGCCGCTTACGTACTCGCTCTCAGAGAAGTTTCCATCGTGATCGCCGCCATCTTAGGGATCCGCTACCTCGGCGAATCGCGCGCGCCCCGCAAATTTGTGGGCATTGGATTTATTCTTTTTGGTATACTTCTCATCAAGCTTGCCTAATGCGATGGACGTGGACTTACGCTCTTTATCTTTGACCAATCTTTTGACACTCCCGTAATGTTTGCAGGGCACTCTAGGTGGCATTTACTCCTTTATGCACAAGCACTAAAATCACCAGGCTCTTAGGAGTTTGAGGATGGATATGTATAAAAAGAACTTTTTAATGCTCGCTTTGGTGGTTCCGGCTTTGGTGCTTGTCGGTTGTAAAGACAAAACCAAAAAAGTCGATCCTATCGTCGATGGTCAGGGTAATGGCAACGGCAATCCTTGGGGCGTAAAGCTCGATCTGGACAGCATCAGTAAAAGCCGCTACTTCGCAGCTCAGAGCTTTAACTTTAAAGACGCCGAAGTAAAACAATACAAAGTTTTCGAAGGCACGCAAATGGAGTCGCGCATGACGCGATTTTCTTTTTTCCTGAGCGAAGGCGAAATCCTCCAAAACGAAAACAAAGCACAGGCTCTCGGCCAATACTGCGAGTTCTATATCGAATCGCAAACCATCAAAAAAGGCGCTAAGTTTAAGATCACCGAAGACCAGCAGTTCACGGTGGGTACTGTTTCAAAGATGATACATAATGGAAATGTGAGTTTTAATATTGTTCTACAAGCCGATTTTGCTCATCCGTATCAATTGATGTGCGTGAATGTTTCCAACGTGGAAGAGCTCAAAGAACAGGTGTCGAACATTTTGCACATCGTCTCTAAGAACGACGTGCCGGTGATTGAGCCTGAACCCACGGAGCCTGATCCTGATCTGATTCAAACAATTAAGCCTTCAAAGAATAGCCTCGGTGATCAAAATTTGGGTTTTGTGTACTCTAAACAACAAAAACTCGTGTCGCTCAATGTGGGCATCAATGCTAAAGCGCTTTCGAAGGCGAAAACTCTCACACGCGTACTGATGCGTTTTTGTGGCGATGGCAACGAAGCGTGCTTCACTCCATGGTACGTCGTTTTTAACGGACCAAAAACAAAGTTTGAAGACGATTTCATCATCTCCGAAAATTTTAACAAAAAAGAAGAGGTGAACGCCATTTTGAGTAGCCTCAAGAGCTTGCGCCTGGAGCTGTCTGTGGATCGCGCCGATGGCGACGACGCAATTGCCACCCACGTTCTCGATCTCGGAGGCTTTTGTGACAGTAGCCCGGAACTGTTTAGCAACATCGACTCCGGTCAGATGGGGTGTTCTAAAAAAGGTTTCTAATATCAGGCCTAACTTATAAGTTTATAAAAACCACTTCACAACGAAGTGGTTTTTTTATGCTCAAAATATTCAGTGGCGTATCCTCTCCATCCAGCCATGTAGTTGTTTGCTTTTTTATTCCCTGCGACCACACTGATTTGCAAACAACGCACATCAATGGAGGTGGCATGCAACAAGTTTTCTTTTTAAGTGTTCTCATTATCACGGTCGCAGTGGGGTGTACGCACTCGAAATTCGAACGACCGGACTTCGAGAAGAACATAGGAATGGTGAAGCCTCGTTACGAAGAGCGCGATATCCAAAAGAACTTCGAAAAAAAGGTCAATCTTCCCAAGCCGTTTAGTATTGCGGTCTATTTTAGGGAGCCGAGTCCGCGCAACGAGGATCGCAGCTGGCGTTGGAACTTAAAAGAGAAAGAAGCTTTCGTCAAAAAACTCAGAGAATCTACAGATCAAGAACTGGTGAGCCATGTGTTCCTAATGAGTGAGCCTGGCGAGGACAATCGCGATCTCTATGAGTTGCGACTGGCGGCCTCCAAATATGGCGCCGATTCGGTGCTCGTCGTTCAAGCCGCCACCGAAACCCGCAGAGAAATGACCCAGTGGGCGAGCAGTTACATTTTACTTGCACCTCTGGCGTTCATAAATGGCAATCGCGCGACCACCTATTTTGGAATGAGTGCCAGCCTATGGGACGTGCGCAGCGAGATGCTCTATCTCACCTTAAACTCTGAGGGCGAGGAGCGCGATGCTTACCCGGCGTTATGGTCGCGGCCCACAAGTGAATATATCGAAAAGACAAAAGAAATCGCCTTAAACTCCATGATTGGGTCCATGGGCGACGGCCTTTCGGCACTGAATTCCTACAAAAAAACGCAATAATTCTTGTCATCGGGCGGACCCAACACTACTGTTCCGCCCATGCTCAAAAATCTGCTGCGCACGAAACCCATCGATAAAATTTTTAAAGACTCGGGCGACGACGCCCACACGTCGGAGCATGGTCTACATAAATCATTATCGGTGGTCGATCTCACATCATTGGGAATTGCCGCCATCGTCGGTGCCGGGATTTTTTCGACCATTGGCACAGCGGCCGCAAGTGGCGGCCCTGCGGTGTCGCTTCTATTTATTTTCACAGCAGTGGCCTGTGGCTTTTCGGCGCTATGCTATGCACAGTTTGCATCGACTATTCCTGTCGCAGGTTCGGCCTACACGTACGCCTATGCGAGCATGGGGGAGTTGGTGGCGTGGATCATCGGCTGGGATTTAATTATGGAATACACTATCGGCAATATAGCGGTGGCGATTTCTTGGAGCGATTACTTTACAGCATTTCTCGCTCAATATGGTGTGCACTTCCCCGATTATTTTGCCATGGACTTTCTCACTGCAAAACGCGGATTTGCCGCAGTGTCGGAGTTTATCTCCGGTGGGGGAGTGCTTGAACACGCTCTCGCGAGCGGTGTTAAGCAAGCCACGTTGGACGCCTATGCGGCCTATGTGAACGCTCCGGTGGTTTTGGGAATTCCCATGGTGATGGACCTTCCCGCAGTGGCAGTTACGATTTTTGTGACTATCATTACTTACATTGGTATCCGCGAATCAAAAAAAATTGCTAATCTTATGGTGCTCTTAAAGATCGGCGTGGTATTTTTGGTGATCGTTGTTGGCGCTTACTACATTGATCCAAAAAATTGGGTTCCATTTGCGCCAGAGGGAATGTCGGGAGTGCTTAAAGGTGTATCGGGAGTGTTCTTTGCGTACATTGGCTTTGATGCTATTTCCACAACTGCCGAGGAGTGTAAAAAACCGCAGCGCGATTTGCCGCTGGCGATGATGTACGCACTGATCATTTGCACGATTCTGTATGTGGCCATCTCCCTGGTCCTCACCGGCATTGTGCCTTATCAGAGCCTCAATGTGGGTGATCCACTGGCGTATGTGTTCGGGCCCGAAGCCGCCAATGTCCCGTGGGTGTCGTCGGTGGTGGCGGGAAGTGCACTGGTGGCATTGTTTTCGGTGCTGCTGGTTTTTCAAATTGGACAGCCGCGCATTTGGATGGTGATGGGCCGCGATGGTCTTTTGCCAAAGGCATTTTCTCGGGTGCATCCGAAGTTCAAGACTCCGTCGTTTTCCACCGTGCTCACTGGAGTGCTCACTGCTATTCCTTGTTTATTTATGAATCTTACCGAGGTGACGGATCTCACCAGTATCGGGACGCTGTTTGCATTTTTAGTGGTGTGCGGAGGTGTGCTTGTCGTGGATAACTCTCAGGCGCGCTTTAAAGTTCCGTTTGTGAGCGGTCGCTACTTGTTTCCGCTGGCGGTTGCTGGGCTTCTTTACTATTCGATCATCAACAAAGAGAGCCATGGGCTTTATGATGCCGCAGGAAATTTTCATGGCGACATGATCATTTTTTATCTCTTCTGCGCGGCCATGGTGGTGTTGGCTGGATTTGCTATAAAAAACAGCTTATCGCTCATACCACTTTTGGGAATTATGTTTTGTGGCTATCTGATGGCTGAACTTGGGTATACCAACTGGTTGCGCTTTGGAATTTGGCTCGTAATTGGTTTGTGCATCTATATTTTTTACGGGTACAAGCGCAGCGCTCTTCGTGCTTCAGCAGAGCTCTGACGCGCTTTACCGCAATTGACAGAATCTCCCGCATTCGATAATTCTCTAACCTCTTAAAAAAAGGTGGAAAATATGGTTATTGATGGTCTTTATCTGACGCCAATTATTGCCGGTCTATTGGGACTGATTCTTGCGCTCATTTTCTATGTGCGTGTGAAGAGTTTAGATTCGGGCAACGAAACAATGAATCGTATCGCGGGCTACGTGCGCGAAGGTTCTATGGCATTCCTGGTGCGCGAATATAAAGTTCTCGCCGTATACTCCGTTGTCGTTGGTGCGGCTCTTTGGTTCGCCATTGGTTGGATCTCTTGTGCCAGCTTTATTTTAGGCGCATTCCTTAGTCTCTTGGCCGGCTTTTTTGGTATGAAGGCCGCGACCTACGCTAACGTGCGCACAGCGCAAGCGGCGTCCACCGGTTCCAAAGCGCGCGCATTGGTTGTCGCTCTCGATGGGGGCGCAGTTATGGGTCTCGCAGTTGCGGGCTTGGGCCTTATTGGCTTGGGTGCGCTCTACGCCATTTACAAATCTGGACGCATCGATATCAACGAGCTGGGAACAGTGATGCACTCTTTCGCAGTTGGTGCGAGCTCCATTGCTCTCTTCGCACGTATCGGCGGCGGTATTTACACCAAAGCAGCGGATGTGGGTGCGGATATCGCAGGAAAAGTTATTGAGAACATTCCCGAAGATGATCCGCGCAATCCTGGCGTGATCGCTGACAACGTGGGCGACAACGTCGGCGACGTTGCGGGTATGGGTGCCGATATCTATGAATCGATGGTGGCCGCGATTGTTTCGGCGATGGCAATTGCTCTTACAATTCCTGTAGAAAAACTTTCTGCACTTGTTGGCGGTGGCGAAGACGCTCGCGTGGTGGGAATTGTACTTCCTTTGGTTTTATCGGCTATCGGCATGGCGATCTCCATCGTTGTCATTTTCGGCGCACGCTTGTTCTCCGGCGCTAAACCGGCTGTGGTTCTTCGCACAGCTCTCATGATTCCGCCAATTTTATTGACCGCAGTGTGCGCGATTGTTCTGCCTATGCTCAATGTCACTCAAAATGTGACTATTGCTCTCGCTGCGGGCGCGTTCGGTGGTGCTTTGATTGGCCTTATCACTGAGTACTACACGGCAGCTCGTCCCATCCGACTTGTCGCTCAAGCGGCTCTCACGGGCCCTGCAACCGCGATGATTCGCGGCCTTGCTGTGGGTATGGAATCGGTGGCGATTCCCACTATTATTGTTGTGATCGCGGCTTACGTGGCGGATTACTATCTCGGTCTTTACGGAATAGCTTTGGCTGCCGTAGGGATGCTTGCTGGAACTGCGGTGGTAATGACTGTTGATGCCTATGGTCCTATCGCCGACAATGCAGGCGGCATCTCAGAAATGAGCGGCCTCGGCAAAGACACACGCGACATCACCGATGAACTCGATGCAGTCGGTAACACGACGGCAGCTATCGGCAAAGGTTTCGCGATTGGCTCTGCAGTACTTACCGTGCTTGCGCTGTTCTCAGCATTTAACATGGAAGTGAACCACGTGCGCGCTTTGAACAACATGGCCGCAATGTCTCTCGACCTCACATCCTCTGGAGTGTTGATTGGAATTCTGATCGGTTCTATTTTGCCATTCCTAGTGGGCGCAACAACGATGACGGCAGTGGGTAAAGCAGCAGGCGCAATCGTTGAGGAAATTGCCCGTCAGTTTAAAGAAATTCCGGGCCTGCGTGAAGGCAAAGCCGAGCCGCAACCTGCAAAAATCGTGGACATCGCCACTGCTGCAGCACTGCGCGAGATGGTGATTCCAGGAATGATCGCCATTCTTGCTCCGGTCGCTATTGGTTATCTCCTAGGACCACAAGCGCTTGCGGGTATGCTCGCCGGTGCGATGGCGGTAGGAGCGTCGATGGCGCTCTTTATGGCCAACGCTGGCGGCGCGTGGGACAACGCTAAAAAGTATATTGAAAAAGGCGGCTTGGTCGGGCATCCCAAAGGTTCCGACGCTCACAAAGCAGCTGTGGTTTGCGATACAGTTGGTGATCCGTTCAAAGACACATCGGGCCCCGGCGTAGCGATCCTTATCAAAGTGATGTCGGTTGTGTCATTAATGATTGCGCAACTCATCGCGCTGATCGGTTAATATGAAAAACATGAAAACGTTTATGAAGTATGTCTTCGCCGTTCTTGTCACATTGTTGGTGGTATTTATTGTAATCACCAACTACAGCTGGATCTTTGCGAAGACCGTTGAGGGCGTGGTGTTCAAAGTGGAGCGTGTCACAGATCCTACAATGATCGTCGGGAACAGCGTTGCGACCAACACCGCAGTCATGCATTCTTATGCTGTAGCGATTCAAGCCGCTGATGGTGTTATCTACACCGCAAGCAGTGAGGACCGCCAATGGTCTGTGGTGGTCGCTGGCTGCAAAGTCAAAGCGACATTTTTCCGTTATCCTTTTTGGGAATTGCAAAAATCAGGAACGTTCTTCAATGCGCGCCTTGACGACATGAGAGACTGCTCCACTGGCACCGCTCCAGCACTTCCAACTCCAGCACCGTCAGCAGATCCACAGTCAGCGCCTCAATAAGTTCCACACCTTAATAGTTGAGACTTGCGTCAAGCCCAGCGGATCCGTTGGGCTTTTCTTTTATTA
>CAYNTO010000005.1:0-103352 GCA_964400355.1 uncultured Pseudobdellovibrionaceae bacterium | reverse complement strand
TAATAGTTGAGACTTGCGTCAAGCCCAGCGGATCCGTTGGGCTTTTCTTTTATTAAATTTCTTCATTATGCTTTTTGATCGGACGGCCATCCATGGCCTTCGCACTCGTCGCTGCGCTCGAGGTGCGAAGTGCTAGAGGATCGAATCGAGGAGCGTCTGTTCGGTGCCTGCTAATGCCGGGGCTACGTTTCCGCCCAAGGGGGCGGTGTTGTAGCGGCGGAGGAGCAGGCGGCGGGTGGTGGCTTCGCAGACCGGTTTTAGTTTTGCATCAGTGGTGCCTTCGAGTACGAGGCACATGATTACGGCGCGGCCGGTTTTTTCCATGAGTTCACGCGACACGCGCTGCATGTCTTCCGGTGAATAACTTTTGATTTCTTTTACGAGTGCAATGACTGCTTGTACGCGTTCGTTCACGCCTTTGATCAGGTCCAGAGAGGCGTGGCCGTTTGCGGACTTCATGGCTTTGTCGCATCTGTCGAGGAGGGGTTCGATGCCCTCTTTGAGGAAGACTCTTAGTACATCTAGTGACTGAATGTTCGTGGTGCCTTCCCAAATTGGTAAAACTTGGGCGTCTCGCAGAAGGCGCGGCATAATGTGCTCTTCGATGTAGGCGTTACCGCCAATCAACTCCATGCATTCGCTGGCGGCGTACACGCTGAGCTTTCCGGCCAGGGCTTTTGCAAGGGGTGTTAAGGCTCGTACTAGGTAAGCGGAGTCTTTGTCGCCGTTGTCGGCTTTGTCTAAATTTTTGATGGCTTCGAAGGTTAAAAACATTTGGCCGATGCTTTCCGCGGTGAGGTCGGCCATGCACGCGCGCCAAAGCGGAGCTTCGGTAAGGTTTGCGCCAAAGGCTTTGCGCTGTTTTCCAAAGGCGTAGGCTTCGATGAGGGAGCGGCGAATGATGCCCAGGCTTGCTACCGAATTGTATATTCGCGACATGTTGACCATATCGGTCATCATTTTAAAACCTTCTCCGGCGCCGCCGATGAGAAAGGCTTCGGTGTTTTGAAATGTGATTTCCCCGGAGGCCATGCTGCGCACACCTAACTTATTTTTTAAGCGATGAGTGAGCCAGCTTTTCGAGTTGTCTTGCGGATGCTTGCGCAAAACTAAAAATAATCCCAATCCACGGGTGCCCTTTTCGGGGCTACCGTCCATGCCCGGCATTCTTGCTAGAGCCAGGATAGCATCGGCATCGGCGTTGGAGCAGAACCATTTGTCGCCACGTAAAAACCAGCGGCCATCTCTTTGCTCAGCTGAACAGGTGTTGGCGCCCACGTCGGATCCACCTTGTTTTTCGGTCAGAAACATCGCTCCTTGCCAAAGGTCTTCAAGAGTCTTTGCGCCGATATGTTTGAGCGCTTCTTTGGCCATCGGATGGGAATTGTGTATCTCCAGCACGCGGCCCAATGCATCTGTCATACAGATCGGGCAAAATAATCCGCTCTCAGTTTGCGCAAAATAATATCCGAGAGCAAACCCGAGAGTGTGGCGACAGTCTTTGTTCTTTTTTAAAAACTCCGCATCGTACTTGAGCGCGAGTAAGCCTTGCCCGTAGGATATTTTTTGCAGCTCGATGTAGGAGGGGTGATATTCAATGGCATCAATGCGCTCACCCACGCGGTTGTGGGTGTGCAATTGTGGGCTATAGGCATCCGCAAGAGCCGAAAGTGGAGTGGCATCGGCGCCCGCTTTGCCGAAACGTTCAAAGTACTCTTTAAAATTTTGGTGTCGCTCTTCTCCGAGCCAATAGTTCCAGAGTGCTTGCCCGAAATGATCTACACTGTAAAGATTGTGAAATTCTATCAACGGTAAGTTGGACATTTTGCCTCCAAAAAACAAACGACTCCTCGAATAGGATTCATGATTCGCGCGCGCTTGTCATCGATTGCGTGACATCCTTCTTAGCGCTCCCGTTTTCGTGCTAGAGTCACACAACATAGTTTCATTATGGAACCGGGTCTTTGCCGCTACGGGCGCGGGGTTGCGCATAACGTCAAGGCTCCTAAGAAATTCGTGACTACGAGCAAAAAACTGATTTTAATCGTAGCAAAGGCGACATCCATTAATTAGTATTGGCGACTCAAAGTGGTATTGGTTAAACATGTAGCTTACAAAGCAACAATGAGGAGAACACATGAAACATATTATTTCTGCAATCGTAGCGGCTCTTTTGGTAACTGGCTGCCTTTTCTCTAAAAAAGAAGAGACTGCTCCAGAAGCAACTCCGGACGCAATGGAAGCTGCACCTGCTGACGGTATGGCACCAGCTCCAGAAGCTGAACCAGCTCCAGCTGAGTAATTTCAGCAAGAGTTGAAAACTAGAAGAGCATTGGGGTAACCAGTGCTCTTTTTTTTTGTTCTTTTGCTGTATTCCAGAGAGTTATAATCACCCACGATGTATTGGATTGATGCTCACGCGCACATTTCATTTTTTAAAGACTCCGCTATCGCGAGCACCATCGCTGCGGGAGCGCGGCAAAATTTACTGTTTTGGATGATGGCGGGGTACGACAGCAAAGATTGGTTGGCGCAAACTCAAGCCATCTCTCGGCACAAAACGCACCTGGGCTCGAGCTTCGGGTTGCACCCGTGGCGTGTGATCGAAATGTCTGAGCCACAGATCGAACAGGAATTGGCAGTTTTAAAGACCCTGCTCCCGCAGGCATCTGCACTTGGTGAAACAGGTATTGATCGCTTTAAAACAGATGATGCGAATGTGCTCAAGCGCCAGATTGCCGTGTTTGAGGCGCACCTTGAACTCAATAAAATCCACAACTTACCGCTAGTGCTACATGTGGTTCGTGCAGAAAACGAGGCGCTGGGTTTACTTCGCAGTTACCACTATACCGGGGTGGTTCACGGTTATAGTGGCAGCTATGAATCGGCGAAGCGCTACCTGGATTTGGGATACAAAATTTCTGTAGGACGCGGAGTTGTGAGCCACGGATACAAAAATCTCAAAGCGTGCGTCGACAAGCTTGAGCTTGAACACATACTTCTCGAAAGCGATGCCGGTCTTGATGATCACGGACAACCTGAAAATGCGGTGGACGTATTTTTTAAAGTGGTGGAGGCGGTTGCTGAAATCAAAAACGTTTCCCGTGAAAAACTTCTCGAGACCAACTTTAATAATTGCCAGCAGGTGTTCGGCGCCAAAGTGTGTGGACGTGCAGAGGCGAGCGTAAAGGATAAGTGATGAGTAAACCCATGTCTGAAAACTACACCAATCGTTTTGCCGGTATCTCACGGATCTACGGAGTGGACGGAATGCAAAGATTGCACGACGCGCATGTGATGATCATCGGTTTGGGTGGCGTCGGATCGTGGGTCGTGGAAGCCGTGGCTCGCAGTGGAGTGGGAGAGATCACATTGGTGGACTTTGACGATGTGTGTGTGAGCAACTTTAATCGACAAATTCACGCCACGGATCAAACAGTGGGAAAGTTCAAAGTGGATGTGATGGCCGATCGCGTGCGCTCGATCAACAATGAGTGCACCATTCACAGTATCAATGACCGCTTCAGTGAAGAAACGGCTGCACGCATTTTAGATGGCCAGTTTTCCTACGTTATTGATGCGTTTGACAATGGCTTTGGGAAAAGTTTTTTAGCCAACCATTGCCGCCGCAATAAGATACCACTTATCGTTCTTGGTTCCGTCGGTGGAAAATCAGACCCGGGTCAAATTCAACTGGACGATTTGAGCCGCAGCCGCGAAGATTCACTGCTCTCCTCAGTGCGCAAAAAACTCAGAAGCCAATACGGTTTCACCAAGGAAAAGGGTAAAAAATTTGGTATTCCTTGCGTGTTCTCCACCGAAAAGTATGTGTACTTAGAGAATGGATGCCTGGTGTCGACAAAGCCCGAAGGGTTGCTCAAGGGGTTAGATTGTGGGGGAGGCATGGGGGCTATCACCCATCTGACCGCATCCTTCGCTTTTAGAGGCGTGTCTCATGTTCTCAAAGAGATTGCCCAAAAATAACGCAGATACTCAATTCTGCAGCTCAAGCGCGCCCGAACAATGCTTTGATTGGGTGTTTTTCGATGGTAAAAATAACGGAAATTGAACAATGAATATTAGAGATCTGGGCTATATCTTTAACGTTGGGAAAGCACTTTGAGCAAAAAAACCTATTTGAGTTACGTAAAGGCGATGCTCTTGTGGCTGCCGTTTATAATTTTTTTTTCCATTCTACTGACTATGATGGCTACACGATTTAGCAATCCCACAGACGAGTATTTCGTATCCACGGTTCTCCGTGCGTGTTTGATATTGATCATTGCAACGGCGATTGCACAGGTGGTGGCCATAACTGCGATATTTGGAGTGGTGTACACGCAGGTTTACGCGCACATTTCCGTGATCGAAGGCTGGTTGCGCTCGCTCTCCAGCTTGCCGTTAGTGGATATCGGAATTTACTCAACCGCTTTATTTTTTGCTTTTCCACAATTTTCTGTCTGGCATCAGGTGATTGCATTTTTCCTTTTGCTGCCGACAGTGCACTACTGGTTACTGTTTTTAAAAGGACCCATCCGAAATTTGCATCAGTTTGCCCAGTTTCATCAGGTTCGCTCCCGTCGAATCACTAACGTTTTGAGTTCTTTTTACATCGCCGCCTTCGTCGATTACTTTTTTATTGTTCTCAAGCGCACATTGCTACCTCTCGTATTTGTGCTTTCGGTAATGGATTACCGCATTATGCTTCCACGTCTGGTGGAGGCCGGCATGTCGTTGTCTGCGTTCGTGATGTTTGTCAGCTTAATCGTAAGTTTGCATTTGCTCACAGCGGGTAAGGACCGCCAAAAATGAAAAAGCTCATTGAGGTGCGCGATTACACTCTGGTTAGAGACGAAAAAAAGCTCATTGAAGGGGTTTCCTTTACACTGCATCAAAAAGAAATCCTTTGCGTGATTGGGCCAACAGGTTCTGGCAAAGGTTTGCTGTTAAAGACCCTACTCGGGATTCATCGCGGTAAGCTCAGTGGGGAACTGGTGAAAGAGCCCAGCGTGAACATGGGCATGATGTCGCGAGCCTACCCGGCCATAGATGAATTTACAGTGTTTGAAAATCTCACGCTCATTGCAAGGATGCGTGGCATAGGCTCACAGACCCATTTGGCCGAGGAGATCGAAGACGTCCTTAAGCGAGTGGATCTTTGGTCCGAGGTGAAAACGCGGTTGCACGTTAAAGTGGAAAAGCTCAAGCTCTTCGAGCAGATTCGGCTCAACCTGGCACGATCGCTGTTGCTGGAACCAAAGGTGCTCGCTCTCTATCGACCAACGGTCAATTTGGATACGGATGATCAAGCCCGTTTTGAGGCGATCGTTGATAGTATTCGACAGGACGGTTTGGGGATCATTTGGGTGAGCAATGATCTGGAACAGGTGGCGAGAGTGGCGGATCAGATTTTATTTTTAAAACAGGGCCGCATGGTTGAGTGTGGCCCCTGCGAAAGCTTCTTTACCACTCCGAAAGAAATCGAGACGGAGATGTATGTTTCACGGAGAGTGTATGTCTAATATTTTACGCGGACGTCCGCTGAAGATCGATAAAGACATTCATGAGTTGCGCTCCTTAGTGCTGACGATGGCGGGATATATAGAGGAGTCTGTCGATTTTTCGGTGAAAGCGCTGATGACTCGCGATAGCAGTTTATTTAAAGACGTCCATCGCATCGAAGAAGAAGTGAATATGCTGCACAAAAAAATCGACTACATGTGTTTTCGGCTTTTGGCATGCCAATCGCCAGTAGCCACCGATCTTCGATTGATTATAGCGATTATAAAAATGAACGTGGATCTTGAGCGCATGGGCGATCTCATCTATAACAACGCCTATTTTATTCAGGAGTATCTATCAGGGGCTCCCAGTTTGCTGGTTTCCGAGATCAAGCACATGGCAAGCACTGTGACACGTATGACCCGCATTGGGTTTGATGCGTTTATGGATAAAGATCTGGAAAAAGCAAATTCACTTTTAAAACTTGATGATACCGTGGATGAGTTCCGCAACCGTATCAGCAAGCAATTGATTTCTGGTTTATCGGAGCCCATGGTCGATCGATCGTCATCGATGGCTCTTTTAAATGTTGTACGTAATTTTGAGCGATTGGCCGATCACGTTACCAATATCGCCGAAGAGGTTATTTTTTATCTCACCGGTTCTGATATTCGCCATGGTGGCATCGCATCGACAGGCGCTCAACTCAATAAGGAGAACTTATGAATCTGCAATACACGGGCAAGATACTGATCGTTGAGGATGAAAAAGACATTCGTGATCTCCTTCAATTCAATCTCAAAGGTCGGGGGTTCGATGTGGCGACGGCTGCGAATGGAGAAGAGGGTCTGCTGATGCTCAAAGATACGCCCTTTGATTTGATCATTCTCGATTGGATGCTGCCCGGTGTGACGGGCGTGCAGGTGGCCAAGGTGGCTCGCGGCATGGAAAACGGTAAGGACGTGGGTATTCTCATGCTCACTGCGAAGGCCGAACCCGAAAACATTGTCGAGGGCTTGGAGGCTGGAGCGGATGACTATATGGTGAAACCCTTCGAGAACAACGTGTTGTGGGCCCGTGTGAATGCGCTCTTGCGCCGCCACAAGAAGGCAACATCACAGACCGCAACGGCGCCTGCTGGTGTTACTGTGCAGGAGGAGTTTCGGTTAGGGGGGATTAGTCTCTCATTGAAAACCTACGAAGTGAAGGTGGATGGCGTAGCGATCGAATTGACGCCTTCTGAGTTTAAGCTGCTGGCGACGATGGTGCAAAACAGTGGACGGGTTCTTACCCGTGAGCGTCTTATTAGCGAAGTGCAGGGCGAAGGCGTGAGTGTCATTGGCCGCACAGTGGACACCCATGTGTTTGGCCTGCGCAAAAAATTGGGTGCTTCGGGTGATCTTATCGAAACCATTCGTGGCGTGGGATATAGGATTAGCGAAAATGAAGTTTAATTCGGGAATTCGTTATTTCCCTAAAAAACTCTTCAAGCAGGTAGTGCTGGTGCAACTCGTACTTTTTTTAGTTGTGCTGCCTTCGCTCGATTGGTTTCTAGTGCAACACTTTCACTTGCCACTACTGCCGGTGACATTCATCGTATCTCTTATTGGTCTATCGATCACATCGGTTCATTTCTTTATTGCAATTTTGCCGTTTGGGCGTCTGCTCGAGAAAGCCAAGGCCATCAAACGTGGGCAGTATCGTCGTTCCTGGGAGTCCGACAATGACATGATTCAGGATTACGGCGAGTGGTATGAGTTTGAGGTAACACTCAATAAGATTTTCCGAGAACTTAAAAAATTTAAGGAGAGCAATACTTCCCGCGAGCTCGAGATCGAAACTCTTGCAGGCGCCGTATCCGACGGTGTTATCGCCACTGATATTCAAAAACGTGTGAAGTACTACAACGGTCCCATCGCGCTCATGCTCGGTAAAGAATACGACGAGCGCATCACGTCGCTCTACTTGGATGAGGTGTTTCGAGCGCCAAAACTCACTCTGGCATTTGATGAGGTGATCGAATTCCGACAACCACGTCGTCTGCAAATACAGACTCGGCCTCACGCTTTATCAGATACCCACATTTTTGACGTGATCGTGGCACCGGTGTTAAATAACGACAAAGACGCCTTCTCAGGTGTGATCGCGGTTTTTCACGATATCACCGATTCTAAGCGTATCGAGGAGGTGCGAATAGACTTTGTGGCTAACGCCTCTCATGAACTCAAGACCCCACTGACGTCCATAAAGGGTTATGTGGACTCGTTGGTCCAGGATGTAAAGACCAAAGATTACAATTCGATTGAGCCTAAGTTAGAGGTGGTGGAGCGCAACGTGAATCGATTGAACGATCTGGTGATCGACTTACTCACGCTTTCGAAATTGGACGAGCCAGAGCAAGCGTTGAGCGAAGAGATCAGCACCGAAGAGATCACTGACGATGTTTTGCGTGAACTGCGCGCGCTCGCAAGCGGTAAGCACCAAACGCTCATCGCGCGCTACTCCGTGAAATCCGTTCGAGCGCATCGAATTATGCTTGGCCAAGTGCTTTCGAATTTGATCGAAAATGCCATTAAGTATTGTGATGAGAGGTCACAAATAGAAGTTATATGGGAATCTCACGATGCAGCCACTGTGCTGAAGGTGCGCGACAATGGCGCCGGAATTAGTGAAGACCATCTCAGTCGTGTCTTCGAACGCTTCTATCGCGTGAATCAAGGTAAAGTGATCTCTTCCAGCGGTGGTACGGGTTTGGGACTGTCTATTGTTAAAAACGCCATGCTGAGAATGGGCGGGCGAGTAGAGGTGGACAGCTTGCCAGGATCAGGAACCACTTTCGTTTGCACCTTCCCGCGTGCCACAAACAAAAACTAATTTGTCGATCCCGTATAAAAAGTCCTAAGGTAACCGTTTCAAAACCGTGGGCACTTTGACTTCCTATATGCTTTGCTTCAAACTATTGAGATGTCGGCATTTGTCAGCGATTTTCTTCAATTAACAGGGCAGTGTGGTAAGCGGTACATGGCGGCCGGTGGACCGACCTCGCGATTGGAAGAAAAAATCGCCCAAGCCGGCAAAGCACTCGGATATGAATGCGATGTTTATGGAACGCCAACTGCTATGTTTGTTTACACGCGCGATGGTCAAAATTATTTTATGTCCATGGAGCGCATCACATCGCATGAAACAAATTTTACGGACATGCTCTTTTATGATTCTCTCCTCGAGGACTTGAGCCAGGCACGTATAAGTGTCAACGAGGCGCGCACGCGTCTCGATACATTTAAATCGCGCAAATACAAATCGGCGCTCGTTATACTCTCGGCATTCTTGATTGGTTTTGTGGCAAGTTACCCCAAGTTTGGACACTTTCCTGGAGCCATTACCAGTGGCCTTATTACAGCGCTTGTATATCTGCTCAATCGCCCGCTCGCCCGCAAACTCAAATTTAGCGGTGTGTTCAACGATTTTATCGGTTGTTTTGTGTCATTCATCATCTCGGCCATTTTATCCTCGGTGTTTGAGGTGCCAGTCGCGATGTTCGTGATCGGTACCATCCTTCTTGTGGTGCCTGGTCTCACGCTCACTTCCGCAGTGAGCGATATCGCCGAACACAACTTTGTGTCGGGCACGGTAAAGATGGTGAAGTCGGCGTTGATTCTTATTGCCATGGGTGTGGCGTACATTCTGATCGAAAACATTGGTATTTCGATGGGATTGGATCAGACGGCGTTTGTGCTCACCCAGACGCATGCTGCATTCATTGATAGTTACTGGTTTCAGTTTTTCTGCCGGATGGTGATGGTCCTGTCGTTCTGTATCTTTTTTCACATTCCACCACGCGCGATTCCGGGCGCCATGTTGTGTGGTGTGGCAAGCGTGCTGGTGCTCGATCAGTTTCGCGACCCGCACATGTTCGTGCTGGCGTCCTTTTCGGCGTCGCTCATGGTGGGACTCGTGAGTTTGGGGCTTTCGCGTCTTTACAAGTGGCCGAGCCAGGTCTTCTCAACCACTGGCATCATTTCATTGGTGCCGGGTCTATTGGCGCTATCTTCATTTTACAATTTACTGGCCGATTCAGGTAGGGGTGCAATTGCTTATCAAGTGGCGCTCACCGCAGGTTCCATCACGTTCGGACTCCTGACCGCGCGCATGCCATTTCGGTTTTATAATTCTATCAAGAATTTACCGATTCCGAGCTAGGACTCGGGGCAAATAGTTTTTGCCGATTTTATTAGCTTTAAAAGTTCTGCATTATAGGCGGCATACTCTTTCGCAATAAAGGGGTGTTGGAATCCCAAAAGTATGATTTGTTCTCCGCAAATTCTTTTGTAGACGGTTCGATACTCAGTGTTCGTCACCACCACCTGACGTTCAAACCCTGCTGCGTCTCCTGTTGAGACCTCACGGTGGAGATAAACAGTGTTGTACAGGTTTGCTTTTTCATTGCGTTTTTCCTCTGTCAGTTCATCGTTTTGCAATTGGCGAACACTGGCACTCAAAATCATGGTTATGTTGTCGAGTGACTTCAATTGGACGCTGTCCATGTCGTCGTTTTTCAGACGCATCAGTTCCCACTTGTGGGTATCGTAGCGGAGCACGATTTCAGTTGCTCTAACTTTTAAGGAGTGCACGGAGGCGAGATTACCGGCTCCAGCAGTGGCGATGCGAAACTGTTTAGACGTCGTACCCGATGCAACGATATACAAAATCAGTGGCACTAGAGCGAGGACCGATTGCAAATTGATGCGCATAGAATCCGCATCACTCGAAAAGAAAAACCGCAGATAAACAGTAAGCGCAAAGAGTACAGTGGCGACTTCCGCCACGAGAAACGCGAGATGAAGGTAAATTTGCTGCATGCTCAGCACCGTGTAGTTGTCGACCAGATGAACGAGGTGAAACTCTGGAAAAAAGCCCGCAGAATTGAGCCCTGACGTTTTCGCGTTGATTGTTCCTAACATGAACATAAGAATAAAAACCGGCCCAGCAATACCTAGTTCCTGCTCATTTTTGACGAACAGCCCCAGGTACAGGCCTAGCAGGCACACCACGACACTCATCAATAACACTGCGATCAGCAGGGCTGGTTCGAACAGCATGGAGAGTTTGCCCGCCAAAGCAAAAGCGAGAAAAGAAAAAATAAAGCAAATAAGGATAGGAAATGACGTCTTCCCTAGCGCCAGTTCGCTGGGCTTCAAGGGTGTGATAAGAATATTTTTTAGACTTTCAATGCGCTTTTCCTCGATGATCAAGTAGCTTGTTAGAAAGCAGCCAATCATGGCGTACATGAGTGACAATGAAAAGCCAATGAAAGCCCCTTTAGCCATCAGCTGAAAAAAAACAGACATTCCCGGTGGCAACAGGATCAACGCCAGTAGCTTTTGATTGAACATAGCCCACATGACGTCTTTATAAAATACAGCGAAGATGCGTTTAACGCTCACTTTTCTCCCTTAGAATGTTTATGAACACCTCATCGAGAGTGGGTGAATGGGATTGCACCTGCAGAAGTTCGCGGCGGGTGTGCAACCCCTTGAGTAATTCAAAAATGTCTTCACTTATTGGGGACATGTCCGTAATCACGCGCTCGCCGTCCCGGCGCACCACTTTCAGGGTGTCATTTTTGTAGCGCATCTTGAGATCAAAGGGAGTGCCTTCCGCAATTTTTTTGCCGTGATCCAGAAAGACGATCTGGTCGCACAGCCGGTCCACCTCATTCATCAGGTGTGTGGTGATTAAAATCGTCACTCCCTGGGCTTTTAGAGATTCTAAATACACCAGAATATCGTTTGCCGAGGATGGATCTAAACCGATTGTCGGTTCATCCAAAATTAAAAGTTGCGGTTGGTGTACGATAGAGCGGGCGATAAGCACGCGTTGGCGCAATCCACGGGATAACTTTTTTACTTTAACTTTGGCCTTTTCCTGGAGATGAAACATCTCAATGAGCTGAGGTGTGCGCTCTCGTGATAAGCCGTGCAGACGGCGAAAAAAATCGATGTTCTGGTACACTGGGAGTTCGTCGTATGTGGATTGTTTATCAGGGATGTAGCCTATCACGTTATGTACGTCTTTGGGATTGCGCGAAGGATCCAGGCCAAAAACGCTCACGGAACCGCTGTTTGCTAGCAATTGTCCCGTCAAAATTTTAATGGTTGTGGTTTTGCCGGCGCCGTTTGTGCCCAGCAGTCCAAGAGTCTCTCCTTTGTTTAAAACAAAGGAGAGGTTATTTACAGCTTGAAAGGCTCCGTAACTTTTCGACAGAGCCTTTATCTCTATGGCTTTTACCAAACGCGGACGCGATCTTTGGCGTCTACAAACATCTTGTTACCTGCTTTGCAGGCATAAGCGTCGTAGAAGCCATCAATGTGGATCACTTGTTGGTTGATACGCTCTTTACCCAAAGAGTGCGGATCCGTTTTTAGCTGCTTTTCGCGATACGATGGAGTGGCAACGTTGCACCACATTCTGGCGTAAGCGACAAAGAACTTCTTCTTATCGTCAGCAGAAACCTTTGAGGCATCTGGAAATGCGGCATTGTACGCAAAAGTAATACCTACGTGATCGCCGATGTTCTCACCCAGAGTGAGTTTGCCATCGTGACCGATTTTATTAAACTGATCGATAAACTTTTTGCCACGAGCTTCAAAAGTTTTAAGATCTTTTTTCGTGAACCACTGGCGCACTTTGCCGGAGTAGTCGTACTGTGAACCCTGATCGTCGATACCGTGACCGAGTTCATGGCCAACGACCGTGCCGATGGCCGCGATGTTCTCAAGCTCGAGACTGTCGCCATCAAAGAACGGGAACTGAAGAATACCCATTGGTAGCACAAATTTGTTGTCTGGTGGGCTGTAGTAGGCGTTCACCACAAGCGGCGACATGTATTCCCAGCGCGATGGATTGCGCTCTTCGCTCAGTTCCTTGATCATTTTTTCGATCTTGGCGTGTTTGTACTTTACGTAGTTCTCATGGGGAGCGGTAGGGCTGTACTTTTGCACGGTCACAAAATCCCAGTCTTTATCGGACTGTGGTTTTACAAGATAGAGTTTTGCCGAAGTGATCTTTTTAACGGCTTCTTCTTTGGTGGATTTTTCAAGCCACGTGTTCTTTTGCAATCCATCGATGATCGACTGGCGAACTTTTTCGCCCACTTCCACAACTTTGTCCTGTGGAAAATTTGGGAATAGAATGTTCATCAGCTCGTAATCGATCTCCATGCCGAACATGGCCATTACGGCCTTCGTACAACGCTCTTGGCGCACCGGGCGCTGAGCGGGGCCACCCAAGTATTTGTGAGTGAACTGGAAGCGTTTATTAAAGAACTCCGGATAGGCGTCGTCGAGGTAGTCCACAAGTGTGTGGTACAAGAGAACGCTTTTCATTTGGTCGAGCGGCATTTTTTTAATCGCATCGTTGATGAAAGCACCGGATTCGGGAACCAGATCTACGAGTACAGTGTCCTTTGGTAAACGATCCAGAAAACGCTGTGGCTTAAGGTTTGCGTATTTTTTAATATAAGCAGACTTTTTGATATCGCGTTTTTGCGTAAAGCGCTCGCGCACTTCTTTAGGAAGTGGATATTTTTTAGCGAGAGCCGTTTCGAAGTCCACAACCCACTTGGCACGTTTTTCCGGATTGTCGACGTTCACAGTTTTGAAAAAATCCGTGAGAAGAGCTTGGAAATCGCTCATCAAATCTTTTTTACTGTAATAGCTGCGCTCAGGGAGCGAGCGAGCATCGGCAATTAAAAATGCATCGTTTTTAAGTGGATTTTCTTTATTGGCTTCCGCGAAGAAGTCCACAAAAGACACGCGGCCTTGATCCATGCGCTCTTGAGAGAGCTGGGCGAGTTCTTCCCAATTTTTTAAGCCAAGAATCTTTTGCGTTTCTGTCGCCACCATATTGCGTTCTTCGTCACTTGCCGCTTTGTCATTCATGCAGGCAACGTAAACGTCTTTGAACTGCTGATCGCGTTCCGAGCGTGGCTTGTAGCTATCGATCTTTTGAAAGAATTGTTTTTTACCGTGGAGTAAGCGCTCGGCATTGTCAGTAAACGAGAACGTCCAGCGTTCGCGATCGGCTGGAAGCTTAAAATTGTTTTCCACTTCGGAGCACACGTAAGCGTGGAAGTCTTCGCAGGGGGTGATCTTTTGGCTTAGGGGGAACTCACGTTTTTCAGGAACAGGCGAGCCTTTCATTAAAGCGTCGCGGCTCACTGAACCACCGTGTTTGGAGCCCGCACAGCCTGCAATCAGACCAGCGAGGAGCATTCCAGTAACAATAATTCTCATGTTGAACTCCTTTAGTGTTTTGTAACGACTGTCCTTAATTTCGAGGTGTGGGAACACATATCCCACAAACTTGTTCTTAAGTAACAGAAGCAGTTAAAACTAATCTAGATCGGAGGGAGATGCAAAAACTGGAGTGGATATTGACGGGAAGCATAAGCGCCTCCAGACGGAGGCGCATGCAATAACTGAATGGTTATTTGCTTACGCTGTAAGCAACGTAATTGGAAAGCTCAGTAGCAGCATTGAATAGATTCAAGATACCGCCAGATTGGCTCTGAGATTTCATAGAGTCGCGAGTTGTGACAGTGAGGATAAGTGCTGTTTTCATCTCCAGAGCTGCAGCAGCTGGATCTGTTTCGGCCAACATGAGGAAGTCTTTAGAAGCCACGCTGTACAGATAGCCAATAGCACCTGTTACGTGTGGTGTGGCCATTGAAGTCCCTGTGTTGGTCTCAAAGCCGTTTGCTGGAATCGTTGAGAAGATCTCCGTTCCGGGGGCGGCGATGTCGATGGTGAGGATTCCGTAGCCTGCACCTGTCTCCTTAGTGCCGGTCACATCAGAGTTGGTAACCGCAACAACGTAATCCGATTCGCAACCGGTAGGTACGTCGCCCACGTTGTCGATATCCCAGTTGGCATTGGCAGTAGCAGCCACAGACAGAATGCCCACTTTGCCCAATTCGTCGAACATATCGTTCCACTGTTGGAATTCGCCCTGAGTGCAATCTGCTTGATCAATACCAAAGCTCGAGTTGATGGCTACAACGTTTGCACCTTGTTTTCCGCCGGTCTTGATCCACAATTCTTTTTGTTTGCGGATGTAATCGTAGGAGGCCATTGTGCCCTCTGTGTCGGCCAAAGACCAACCCATGCTCACGTACATGATTTTAACTTTCCAGTTTACGCCGCTGCCATTGATACCGTTGTCGCCCTCGGCGCCCATAGTGCCGGCAACGTGTGTGCCGTGGTAGTCCACTTGAATGGTGCCGGTTTCAGACTCTTGATCCCATCCGTTCACATCGTCGATGTAGCCGTTGTTGTCGTCGTCTTTACCGTTACCGGCGATTTCGCCTTTGTTCACCCAAAGATTGTTTTTGAGATCGGCGTGCTCGATATCAAAGCCGCCATCAACAACGGCAATAACAATTTCGTTACCGTTTTTGTCCGCGCCACCTGTGCCGTAGAGTGCCCACGCTGTTGTCGCATCGATCCCGTAGTTATTGGAATCGAGAACCCAGTCCCATTGTTTAGAGAAGTCTTTGTCGTTGGGAATCAATTGATTCGAACGGGGAGCGACTTTGTGATTGGGGTTTGCGTACACAACGCCAGACGCGGAACGCATCGCTTTGAGGGCTTTAGCGGATGTGGTTTTGAGTGGAGTTGCGCGATAGAGGTCGAGGCTCTTCGCAATTGGCTTGAGTTCCAAATGATTCATCTTTGCAAAAACATCAGGATTGGCATCCTTCTCCAAGCGGACGATAAAACCGTCTTTGGCCATGGATGTGGAAGCTGTGAACAATATAGCAACGAGCATTGCGATGAAACGCATAGTGGATTCCCCCCAAATTGTTGATTCTGAAACACTGCGACCGGCGTGGTCTGATGCGCTCATCGGTGAGCAGGCATCAACCTATCTAATGACCTATCACGAGCGCTACTAATAACTCCATGTGTCAGTGAAGTATTTTCAACCCCATGGGCATTTTATTCAGTACGAGCGGCGTAAGTGCCGGAAATCTGGCGTGTCCGTGGAGTTGTTGGTACAAGCGTCATCAAGGAGTCGCAATGCATTTAGTATCTCTATTGATATGTCTCTTAGGAGCGAACATGGCCACGGCAAAGCTGCACACGCCTTACGAAGTAGAAAAGATGGCGCAAAATCTGATGGATTCAAAAAAATTCGTCGGTGTGTCTGTAATGGTGATCACTCCTGACGAAAATTTTATTGTTCACCTTGGTGAAACGAAGCGCGGGAGCGGGATCAGGCCCGGCGATGACTCCATCTACGAAATCGGCTCGGTGACAAAAGCACTTGCCGGCACCATGGCCGCACAGATGGTGAGCGAGGGAAAGCTCAACGTTTCACAATCAGTACAGCGCTACCTTCAGGGAAAACAAGTGTCGAAGAGCAAAGAGACTATTACTTCTCTGGATCTCATGACTCAAAGTTCGGGAATCATTCCCATCTTTAGCGAGGAGGCATTTAAGCCCAAAGACATGCTCAATCCCTGGAGCGGGTTCTCCTCGCAGCAGCTGTTCAGCGTGCTCAAAAAATCCAATCTCAATTTTCCACCTGGTAGCAAGTATGAGTACAGCAATCTGGGCGCTGCGGTGATGGGACAGGTGATCGAAGCTGTCGATAAAAAACCCTTCGCTCAAGTGCTGCAGTCACGAATCACAGGTCCTTTACAGTTGAACGACACTGTCATCGACCTCTCCAGCGAGCAATCACAGCGGCTGGTGCAGGGCTATTACAACAACGGCAGCGCCTTCGACGCCGTTCCGAAGTGGGATATGACAGGGATACCTGCAATTGGCGCCGTGCTCTCCACCCCACGAGAAATGGTCACTTTAGTGAAGGGTTTAATGGACTCCGACACCGCGCTGGGAAAGGCGTTTCAGGTGGCCTCAACGGGAGTGCGCCCAGCAGTTCCTGGTTCTTCGGTGGGATATTTTTGGCACACCATTGATGACCGCAAGTTTGTTTGGCACAACGGCAGCACCTACGGAATGTCGTCTCTGGTGGCTATTCATAAAGAGAAAAAGACGGCGGTGGTTATTCTAGCGAACACGGTGACCGAGAAACACGAGGAAACGGCGCTGGGATTTGCGCTTCTCACTCAAGCCGTAGCGGAGTAGCCTGCGGCTCTCAGAGGCAGCTCACCTTGTGAGGTGCCTCTAAAATCAAGACCTAATCTTCTACTTCGTTTCCGTACACTTTCAATTTGTTGGGTCCAGGCTTTGTGTCTTCAGGCGCTGGTTTGTCTTCCGCTTCCGGGAGGTTGTCGGCCTCAGGTGCGGACTCTTCAGTGGTGGACGGTGATGGGAGCGGTTGCACAACTGCTGGCGTATCGACCTTTGGATTCTCTGGTAGGGGCTGGACGTCCTCGGGCTGTTTCTGCGTTTCTGGAATTTCAATGATCGAAGGCGTTTTGTCGGGAGTGATGTCGGGCAGTGGCTCGGTGACAATTTTATTGTCCACAGGTGGAGTCGTAACAACTCCTGGCGCGTACTGGAGAATCACTTCAATAGTGGAACGACGTTGATGAGCGGGGCACACGAGCGTTTCTCTGTAACACTGCTGAACCGGCGGATCCCAAGGCAGTTGAATTTGCTGTTGTTGATTTCCACAGGGACGAACTTCAATCTCGCACTCATACTCGTTGGCCTCTTCTTCACCCACTCCCATGTAAAAGAATACTTCGGGAGAAAAACGCACGCCGAGGTTGAACATTATGGCGCGCATGTCATTATCGAGACCCATGGCACGTCGCTGAGAGACCTCCTGGTTTTTTGCAGCAGTTCCTGCAGCGTCAGTGCGACTGACGGTGATCGCAGATTTCACAATGATGTCTTCCGGCATTGCAGAAATTCCACGCTGATGGAGCGACTGCAGATAGTAGCCAAGTTGTTCATACACCAGACGCTTCATGATATTTTTGTCGTCCGCAGAGAGTTTTACACTTCCCGCACCGAATTCGGTTTCAATTGTGAATCTGTAGTCTCGCACATTACCGTTTGTGCGCCCTAGTGCTTGAACCGAGGAGCACACTGCTGTAAGGAAGGTGAGTAGAATTAAAACGTTTTTCATTTGGACCTCTGTCTCTATCTTTTGACTTCGCCGGTGAGCTCGAGCGCACCTGGGGCGGGAATGTAGTTTTCTAAATTTGGAATCTCGCAGCTGGAATATTTTTTAGCCTGTGCCGGAGGTGTTGTATTTACCAGAGCAAACAGCTCCACATCCATCTGGTGAATGCGGTGGGTGTGGGGAAGGATGCGCGCACAAAAGGGCATCAGCGCGGGAAGAGTGCCTTTGATGGCAGTGGTGATAGTAGTGAGTTCGGCAATCAGCGCCTGCGCCTCCGTTTTAAAAGTACTCACATCTTTTTGTGCGGTAGCGAGAGATTCGGTGTTTTGTTTTTGCGCGCTCACCAGTTCGGCAAGCTCCGTCTGGGAAGTTTGAATTTGCAATTTGAGCTGATCGCGCTTTTCTAATAACGGAGTCACATTGTTGGTGGCCACGTAAGCGGCGCGTTCTTGATCAAGCCGCTGGATTTCACTCACCGCCACTGCGTTTTCCTGACCGAGAAGGGTTATGCGGCTATAAATGTGGCTCACCAAAGCTTGCACCAGACCCACGTATTGGCCCTGTGCCTCCGCAGTCAATTTGCCCGAAGTGATTTCGTCGACAGCGCTGGCACATTCTTCGGCGTTTTCCAGTGGGAGCAGACAAGTTGTCATAATTCTCGTCTGGCGAGTGAGTGCCGGAATCTCCTTTAGCCTAGCCATAGACCCATTGACGAAATCTTGGCTCGCGACATCGTAGGCCTCGTCAGCCTGCTGAAAGCTGGCATTGGCTTGCGTGATGGCGGCGGTGGTTGCGGCCAGGGTGGAGAGTAGTTCTTTTTTTCGAGCTTTGTGAGTTTGCACTTCGGCGCGCTCGCAAGTGATCACTTTGTCGTAGAATTCGCGCGAGTAGGTTGCAGTGGCAAAGAGCGCCGCGGCTGTGTCGCGATCTTCACACACATCAAGGGCTTTTGCTTTTTTCTGCATCGTGACCCAGCGCCAGATCACCTGGCGAAGAGCGCCCCACGCATCGACCATTTCCTGAAGGCGTGCCGAAGGTCGCGCCAATTCACCCTGGTATTTGGAAACTAGAATCTGGGTTTTTGATTGATCCTTGTTCCATGGGCGTGGAACTGTGCCGAGCAGCACATCGACGTCTTTAGGTGGTAACGTGCTCAAAAAGTTTTCTACAATTTTTTCGTCGAGAATATCATCGACTGTTAGGCAGGGTTGCGTGCGGTTTTTTTCGTCTTTCAAGACATTGGGATGGCAGAGAATGGCCGAAATCAGTGAGCCGTCTCTCTTAGAGAGTTCAACAATTTCCACGAACTGCGTTTCAATGGCGTTGTACATATTGGAGTGAAAATCAAATTCCCATTTGTAATCACGAGTCACCGCGCCGGTTTTTGCGATAGCTTGCGCAACTTCAGTTTCAGCCACAGTGTTCAGGTTGTCGAAAAATTCTTTTGCGGCAACGGTAAAACGCGGCACTTGCGAACTTTGGTAGAGCCAAGTCTCCTCTTGAGCGAGCTCTGCTTTTACTGAGCGCTGTTGAGCAACGGCTGTCAGATACTCAAGCGACAGCGCTTGTTGCGCCCGCGCTTTTTCTAGCAGTCCGTTCATATCTCCAACGATAGCCTGGACGCGCTCTTGGAGCACGGCCAATTCTTGAGCTTTCAACAGTTGCAAAGTGGCCTCGGCCTCGCGTTTTTCGATCTCCTCCGCGCTCCACGGACCTGCTGTGGGCGGTGTTTGCTGGCCCGTGGTCAAAGCTGCCTGATGGCGCGACAACATTTCTTGCAGATGTGCTTGCAGAGCAATGATCTCGCTAATTCGTGCTGCATGCTTTTCTTTGAGTGCATCGACGTTGGTCAAATACTCCAAAAAGGGATGGAGAGCGACATCCGTGGCGGTTTGATCTTTAAGAAGTGGATCGAGAGCGAGGTTTGCCGACTGAATTTTTGCTTCGACGTCGGCAAGAGCAAGCTTTAGTGCCTCCTGCTCGCTCATCTTCTTTTGTATAAGGCCATCGCCAGCGGATAACGTGCCCGTGAGAACCACAAAGCGAGAATAACTTTGATCAAGCTGGCTATATAATCCTGCAAGCTCACTGTTTATAGCGACAAAAGTGAGATCGCTACCTTGTGCATCCAGAGCAGCAACTGCGGCTTTTTTGCGTTCCAGATTGCCTATCCAGGTGGATAATTTTTTACTCTTGGTCTCTTCGCTGTCTGTAGCGGCGAAAACGTCTTTGCCTTTGAGTTCCGATGGCACAAGCAGTTCCAACTCCGTATAAGGAGTGAGGCCATAGCCCTCCGACCAGTAATAGGGCATTGCCGCAAGCGAATTTTTATCACTGACGCCAACGAGCTTTAAGTCGGCTCGCTCTCCGTTGGGTGTCAGATATTTCGCGGATTTAGCAGCGAAGCACTTCACTGCCATTTGGCGAAAGGAGCTGTCGCTCATGCTCAGGCTAAAATCACCGGCCCAATCATCGCCTTCGTCGGTAAAGGCGTGTACTGTGAACTCGTTTTGCGAGAGGAACAGTGCCATTATGTCTTGAGTGCTCTGCATGGATACGACATCAGTCTCAAAAGTGGCGCGTTGACCCGCGGCGCTCACGCGCTTCATTGAAAACTGCTGACCTTGGCGTTGCACGACCCGATCAAAAATCTCGCTACGAAATAACTTAACGTTCTTTTTACTATGAACAATGGAACTCCACTCAATAGTGGCCTTTGCGGGCTCATGCGAGAGGAACGTGATGCGCAGGCGAGGAAAAAGTGCGGTGTCACCACTCATCACTAATTGAGCGCGAATTTTGGATTCCAATTTTTCGTTCCCAATAGCAAGCGCGACAACACTTTCAGAAGTGATAGCGCAATTTTCCGCATCCAATGCGAAAGGCGCAGCACTGCTGATGGAGGCAAATGAGACAACTGCTATAAATATATATCCACGTATCACTGGCAACCTGCCTGTTGGAAGGCACTGCAGTTTACCGGAATCACGGGCTCAATGGGCGGAAGGAGATTCTTTCCATTTTTCACGATATCCATAAAGATGGGTAGCGCCAGTTCACCACCGGTGGCGTTGGTAGAGGCCGGGTAATCGTAGCCCACCCACACGCCAATGACGAACTTGCGGCTAAATCCCACAAACCAATTGTCGCGCAAGTCATTACTCGTTCCAGTTTTTCCGGCAAAGCAGCTTTGCGTGAGTCCTAAGTGGGCCCCATCGCAGTTTTTAAGCCCCAGTTCTTTGGGAAAGTTCTTTAAACGTGCCGCCGTTCCGGCATTGGCGGTTTTGATCATCATGGAACGCAGTTGAAAGAGTGGACCTGGGTTGTTGCTCATGGGAACCGGAATAAAGTTCGAAGAATCATTGAAGAGTTTTTCACCGTGGCCATTCACAAGGGAGTTAAAAAAGTGGGGTCGCGCAATATGTTTTCCATTGGAAAAAAACGTGAACGACGACACCAGATCGATAATTCGCAGTTCTTGCGCGCCCAGAGCCGTGGGAGCAATAAATTGCACGGTCTCCTTGTCATAAATTTTAACCTCAGTCAAAAGATCGATAAAATCTCTGAGGTTTTGCAAGTGGTCGGGCCCGAACCGTGGATCGAGCAAAAGGCCTAGCGCCGGTTTGTTCTGTGAATTGATAAATGCAGTTTCGAGCAGTACAAATTCGGCTCCGCCGCCTGAAAAGTTATCGGGTGCATAGTCCTTGCGGCCAGGCATTGTGAACACCACGCCGTGGTTACGGATAGTATCCTGTGGCTGGAGCCCGCGGTTGAGCGCCATGTAGTAGAGCCACGGTTTGAGGGTGGACCCGGCTTGGCGTTTGGCAAGGCGCGAACGATCAAAGAATTTGGAGGAGAGTGGATTGTAGCCACCAAAGTTTGCCAGAACTTCGCCTGTTTCGCTGTTCATTACTAATATAGCCGCCTGAAGTTTTGGGGCGGAGAGCTCCAATTTATTTTCGCCTTTGGCTTCGACCCAAAAAATATGTCCCACCCGAAAATTGCGACCCAGTTGGCGCTGAATGTGTTTGTTGTGGGAGTCGATCAGTGAAATTCGCACCAGATTTGGCGCTTCGTCAGAGTCGATCGCCGACACATTCGAACCGACAGTGGCCCCATTGGACCCTGTGGGAGCAGCGTCATTGGAGCTGGGAATATATCGCACAAGCGGTCGCGCCGAATCGTGGCCGTCGATCATTGCCGGAAAAAGGTTTTCCCGAGGGGCCAGATTCGCTGTGCGCGTGAGATAATTCTTAACAATTCCTTGCGCGACCACTGATTGAGCTTTTGTAAGTGTTGCTTCTAAACTGGTAGGGACTGAAAACACTTTGGCGCAATTCGTCTGTTTAGCAGTACAGCTTTCCGGATTGATCTGTGCGATTAAAATTTGGCCAGAGTATTTGGCGGATCCTTCCACGGCTTTCTCAGCGGCAGCTAGTGTGTCAGTGTCTGAAACTCCCGAGCGAGTTTTTAAGGCGTAAAAGGATTTTTTAAAGTTGTCGCCATTAAATGCGCGGTCTCCAAAGTAAACGAGGATTTGAGTTTTGATGTTGAGTGCGTCGATTTTGTCGCGCAGTTCGAGGAGCGCGTTTTCCTGGCGGGCGAGGACGTCCTCGCTATTAGGCGTAGAAATAAGGCTGCGATCATCGCGTGCTGAACTGACACGGCTTAAGGTATTTCTTTTGGCGTCGTAGGAGTCGACTTTTTCGCGAACCACATCAAACACAACTTGTTGCAAATCGGAATCAATCGTTGTTACAAACTCTGACTCCAGCGCACGAGAGCCCTCAGGCAGAGTGATAATGTTGTTGAGAAAGTCTTTAGCAAATGTGCGCACATACAGGTTCGAGAGAGTGTCTGTGGCCGCAGGCTGAATACTCCATTCGGGGAGGTCAGTGGCTAATGCCTCATCCATTTCCGTTTGTGAAATGGGTTTAATGCCGTGTTCATTAAAATTTACTTTGCGCATTTGATCGAGGACATAACTGCGACGGGGCTCGGTGTATTTCTCGTAGTTCGCTGGGCGGGCGTAGCGGCTCGGTGCTTTAAACAACGAGGCTATAAAGGCGGCATCTGAAATCGATAGCTCACCGGGTGTTTTACTAAAGAAAACATGCGCCGCTTGATCGATGCCGCGCACACCCGGTCCAAAATCCATTAGATTGAGATAATTTTCGAGCACGTAACGCTTGCCTGAACCAGGTCCGAGTTTTTCATGATATTTTTCGTAAGGTTTGGCCCAGTACCACTCGCGCACTTTGCGGAGTATTGTCTTTAAATGGTACTGCTTTTCAAATGGAGTGCCGACGTCCTCTTTGCGTTCATTGAAGTACAAATTTTTAAGTAGCTGCATGGTGATGGTGGAGCCGCCGGTGGCTGTGGTTTCATCGCTGGAAGTTTGCATTTTGTAAACCATGCGAACAAGGGAATCCAGGTGTACACCTTCGTGTTTAAAGAACTTTTCATCTTCTGCGCTCACTAGAGCGTGAACCACATAAGGCGATACTTCAGGATAAGCTACCCAGTGTTCTGTGAGTGTGAACAGCGGGCCCATCTCTTTGCCGTTACGATCATAGAGCTTCACGCGCCCGAAATACTGGTAGCTGCCCGTGGAATCCAAATCCGCCTGGTTCAATACGGCGATTTTGGATTTGATGAAATCCTCGATGCTTTTGGTTTCTTTACGACTGAAGGACTGCGGATTAAAGCTCTCGCTGCAGAGTTTACGGATTACGCCTTTTGCAGCCTCGGGCGTAGAGCCAGCGTCGATCAAGCGGCCCTGTTTCTCATTGATAATAGTGTGAGCGAATCCCAGGAGTTGTTCCTCGGCCATATCGAGCTCGGTGCTGCCCATCGCGAACATATAGCGACATGTTTCGTGAGCCGCAGCGAGCACCGTGATCCCGTTGGTCGTGGACTCGAGAGTGACAGGATCGACAGTGGTGTCAAAATACTTAGCTCCCAGCTTTTCGGCAGGAATATACTGATGGAGAGAAAATAGAGCCGCAATGATCAGCTGGGAGACAACATCCATAAAATCAATCGTTTCCTAGGAGAAGGTTTTTCCACTCACGTGCTTTTTGCGCGAGAGACACTTGCGTCACGCACGAGCCCACGCTGCTCACACTGTTGGCGCAGGAGTTTAAGAGCTTTTTCATACACATCTCCTGATGTTTGGATTTCGTACAGCGACCTGAGGCCCACCAAGTGACTTTCATGACAAGCTCGTGCAAGTACATCAGTTGATCTTCGCTCTGTTGTTGTTTGATATAGGCATCGTAGTTGACGATGAGCTTTTTTGGGAATTTGCTTTCGACTGTGAGAGTGTATGAGGATTTTGAATTTCCCATGGTCACTTCAATAACCTGGAACATTTGTAATACACCCAGAGCAGGGTTGATCTCCGAGAGATTTGTGCTCAATTCACGTACGGCGTTCATATCTATAGTCGCTACAGAATCAGCGCCATTTACTGCGATTTTGAGGCCCGCCTCTACAGCCGCTCTCATTTTTTGCATCTTCTCCACGTCAACAGTGCTTTCGCTCTCAGTGGGTGTTCCAAAGGATTGTTGCTGCTCTTCCGTATTCGCCGTAGCAAGGATGGCATCGAGGTAAGCGATGAGGTTCGCTTTTAATCTTTCGATGGCAACCTTCGCTTGTTGGGACACCGGTAGGCCCGCATCCGCCGCGTCGACTACTGGCTTTACTGAGCAGCTGCCATCGGCGTTTGCGATACAAACCCCTTGGTTCAGGAGCTGTAGGAATTGGATAAACTGCACCGTATCTACTTGGCCTTGAGTGATAATGTTGAGAACCGCATCCTCACTCGTTGCGCCCTCAAAAAAACGTATGGCCACTTGCGCCTGGCTGGTCATGACGGGTGTGGGTTTAGCATCGGGGGTAGGGGACGGTGCTCCAATCTGAAGATTGAGAGTTCCATTGATGAACCCCTGTTGGAGCTGCGAGGAATCACTCACTGAAAAGTTTGTTCCATCGTGAATCATTCCAGGAACGCGGCCAACAACCGAGCCAACAACAACTTGCAAGATATCTTTGAGTTTTGCATCCAAAGTGGATTGCATAGGCACTGGTTTTTGTTGAGCCGAAGCTACAGAGCTTAATAAGCAAGCTGTAGCAATAAAAAGGGACATCAGAAAACGCATGGTTCATCCTTTGGTAATGAGGTTTGCGCGCCCTCACCGGGGGAAGCTCAAGCGCGCAGTCCTACTGACATTGTAGACGCACCATAGCGTAATATGACGCAATTGGGTAAGATCATGGAATAGCTATAAAATTAAGTGAAACGCAGAGTCATAATGGCACCAATCGAAGCCTTTTGAGGGTGCATTGAATATGGCGTCGCACTGTGGGCGACCTCAGCCTCGAGCATCCTTGAGGCGGGCGCCCAGCTGGAACAGGTACTTATCGATGTAGCTCGCGAAGGCCACTTTAATGACTGTGGTTTCCACGGTCGCATAAGGGTGGGAGCGCTCCGATAAACACGTAATGAAACGTCCGCTCTCTTCAATGGGGAAGAAATAAATATCGTCCTCGTGGCTTGCTTGTTTTATTTGTGAATCTTCGGGCAAAAAGAACGAGCTATGTGCTTTAGTGAAAAAGCTGGAGTATTCTTCTGGTGTCGCAGCATCAACGACATCTTGCACAAGCATGTTGCTCGGAATTTGCCGAAAGTAGCGGTCGGCGAGCGCCTTACTCGAGAGCTGTCTTAGATCATTTAAAAACTGTTTTGCCCAACGCTGTTTAAATATCACCATAATGTATTACCTTTAATTTGGATAAATCTTCCTTATTAATAAAGTACTGTCGGCCACCACCAATGAAAAATTCTGCGGGAACAAACTTTCCATCAGTACTATCAATAATATGCATAGTGCTGGCATTCCCTTCGAATATACGTATTCCTGCAGGCACTTCAACCTTTACCCACTTAGTAGCCGTGTTGTGTGTATCTTTTATAAGTGCGAGATCGATCATGGCGCTAGTGCCCTTTGTTGGCGCATCTGTAAAAAAACGTCCTATCTGCCACTCATCCTTTTCATACACTCTAAAGAGCTCCATTGCCTTTTTGGTTTTATAGCTCATAAAGGTTGATCCTGAAAAGGTGTTGGCCACCCAAGCATCCTCTAAGGGAAATGGATTTTTCGAGACCCCCGGTGCATGAAATTTTACATCCGTAGCATGATCGACCCAATGCTGAATTTTTGGTTGCGCTGCGATCATTTGATCTAAAAATTTTGGCGATTTTTTGATGCCGAGTGCGACGTCCTTTACATTTTTGAGCGAGTCCATCATCGGGGTGTTCATGAGTTTTGAAGCATCACCGAGTTTGTCGATATTTTTAATTCCGCCTGTAGCATACGCGCCTATGATCTCAAATGCGATTTTTCCAAGGATGCGGCCGCGCTCATAGTTATCTTTACCTGTCAGTAAGTTAAGATTTTTGTTGAGGGCTGTGTACATGGCATGCCGAATTTCGGGTATGGCCTCGATGAGGTGATGGACCATCTCAATGGACTTCTCTGGATCATGCGCAATTTCCATCCCGGCTTTGCCCATTTTTCCTGCGAAGGTGATCAGCTCCGGCACACTACGAACTAGATCGACGGCGCCTTCACCAATTCCCATTCCCACGCCCACGGTCGTATCGAGAACGAAATTCGTAAACTTTAAGATAGCGAGAGTATCGAAGGGACGTTCAGGAAGAATCTCTATGGCCTTTCGAACCCAACTAATAGAAATCAAGTAGCTCATTACTTTGCCGTATTCGGCGCCCTTGAGACCATTTTGGACTCCCCACTGCGCCTGCAAGCGATTGATCGTGCGAGTGGCGACCTGTCCCAACTGACTGTCTTGGTTCCAAGTGATAGGTATGTTTGCAAGCGGCGAGGGCGGGAGGGTGGGATCTAACTTTTCGGGTAAAAGTATTTTACCCTCTTTCGTGTACTTTTTGAGTTCTGTGGGAACGCCTTTGGGAGAGTTGAGTGTGACATCCAAGAGTGACGAAAGCTTGCCAAAGTTTTTATCTTTGATGGCCTTACTGATTTGAATCTTTATATTTTCGTGAGTTTTTTCGCCGTAATCGTACTTTACGTGAATATCGTTGACATCATTGAGAGTGGGTTTGGGTATCATCCCGCTTGGGGAGGGCTTATTGAAGTAGGCTCCCTTGCTAGCAACCCAGCTTGTGAAATCCTCATGAGCGATCTTGGCATCTATAGCCACTTGATCGGCGATATTGGAAAGATGCTCCGCTTGAACTTTGTCAAAGTTAATGGCATTTTGCATTTGCAACTGCACCTTCGCTGACTTCTGCTCAATGTATTTGTCCCACTCCTTTTGATCGGAAAAATACTTTTGCACGGCGACAACAGTGTGATGGCCAAAACCCGCTGCTTCGAACTCTTTAACCACACCTTTAATGGTTTCATTAATGCCACCCGGCATGCTTGTTACGGGGCCAACGACTGCGCCAGCAGGAACTCCCCACATTTCTCCGGTGGGTTTTCCGTCTACATAGACTTTACCATTAGGCCTAAATTCTGTATTTCCTAGCGTAAATGTGGCGGCGTTGGGATTTGGACTTAGGAGTGCACCCTCGTGAACCATTTTTCGAAATCCGGGATCGGAAATTTCCAATTTGGTATTAATGTTCGGGAAATCCGCAATAACCACATCGCCGCTTTGAACATGCACCACAACCGGTGAACCGTTCTCTTGAGCCATCTGCTCAAACTTTTGGTGATTCTGCTGAACGTCGGGCGTGATGAGGGACCATGTGCGGTGGAGTGGTTCCCCAGTGGCGTGATCGTATATATGATGATCGGGGCGTAGCTCAAGACCATCGATAATATATGTCACCTGCGACGAATCGGGCGGCCGCCAACCGCCTTCTACAGATTGTAAAAGGTAGGGCTGATCCAGTTGAATGACAACGGGATCAGCGGAGGCTATAGCTGCAAACAGAATTAATATGCATTTTAGAATCATAATTCACCTTAAAGAGGTTGAGAGGAAAGTCCCATGGATTTTTCGAGCTGCTGTAGTCCACTCATTAAATCGCTTACGTCTTTTACGTGCAGATAGTTTTCATAGAATGTCTGCATTTCTATTCGAAAATCTTTTATGCTGAGGCGAAGCTCGGATGAATCGCCGGTACCGAAAATGACGCCTATGGATTCTGCCACGAGGCCGATGTAGCGCGCTTTCATTTGCGAGTATTTTTGGAATAGGGCGAGGTCTTTTTCGATAAGCTCATCATGCATTCCGAACTTGGCCTTACGGTAAATACCGATCAGCTTTTGTAATCGGGCGAAAGCCATTTGACGATTTTTATAGAGACCATTTCCCACGTAGCTTCGTACATCAGAATGAAACTTCGATTGATTCTTTACAAACATATTGTAACCGATCATACGAATATTCTGAACTGCAAAGTCCATCTCAGAATTTTGATCCGAATTCTCTTTCTTAAATTTGGCAATGGTTTTTTCGAGAGGTGCCACATCCAAGTCCACTTTGCCTCCTTTTAAAGGAACTACACATTGGCGTGCGCTGACCGCTTGATCCTTTTCCACAAAGCAGTTCGGGATTTCCATATTTTTCTTTTTGTATTCATCGGCGTCGATCTTGGCGTACTCTTCGCCGCTCACACATTTGTTTGCTGCTAAAGACGCGGCCAGTTCCACCTGACACTTTGCGGATTGGTACTCATTAAATGTGTTCGAGGCTTTCTCGAGCTGAGGCAATACTTTGGAGTAATATTTTTCGACGAGAACTGGGTCGGACTTCACCGACTGAACATAAACGACGTCTTTAAGAAATGGTTTAGTGATATCCACTACATCCTGGCAACGCTGTTTGTACTCTTCCTTAAGCCAGATCGAGCGGCGGGTATTAGTGAATTTGAAGAAATCGGCTTCCAGGCGTTGTCGCGCCATTTTCTCGCGCTTGCGAGCAGCGGAAATACTGGTGATCGCAATCATGACAACAACAGCAACGGCAGCGTATGGGAAAGCAGCGACCATGGCGGCGCTGGCACTACCGCCAATACCACCGACTACCGCTGTACCAGCGAGATAGTTAGTGGCCGCTCCGGCAGCAAACATGCCCGTGGCGCTAAAAGCCACCGTTGATGCTTCAAGTAAAAATTTTTGAGTTTTGTTGTCTTCTACATAATTGTGCGGAGCAAATTTAACCGAGGGAATTTGGTCATTGCCAATATATATACTGTAGTCGTACTCAAATTTTGGCAATTTATCACCCATTTTAATTGCGAGATCGAAGTTCTCAGACCAGTCGCCGTTATTGCAAGTTTCCTGTAAGTGAGTAAGTGCTTGTTCGATGAGCCCTGGCACGGATGCGAACTGTTGATCGATACTCATTGGTGTCCACGAATGACCAATAGCTTCGCTGTATAGGAGAGAGTAAGCGTCGATGACTTTTTTTACGTCTTCCTTGCTCAGCTCAATGTTTTCCTCTGGATTTTCGAGAAATTTTGAAAACTTCACTTCTAGATTATTCATAGCTTGTTGAAAATGAGCGAGGCGTCCATCAGCGTCTTTGAGCTTTGAAAGATGCAACATAGAGCGCACGATGCTTGAGTTCACATCCATGGAGATTTGCGCGTCGAGAAAGTGGTCAGCAGCGCGATTTTGCTCCTCTACAGTGCTTTTAGCATTTTCCATAAATGGATTGCCATAAGCAGAGGGAGGGACGGCGAATTGTAAACAGAGTAGGGCAGTAATTAGTTTTTTCATGTTATTCTCCAAGTAAGCACTTATCAATTTTAGTGGACGACTCTTTAAGTTCAGTTTCGTTAAAATAGTTCTTTCGGAAAAACTCAAATTCTCCAAATTTATTTTGGAGGTAGATCTGCACATGGTTGATTCCAAAGTTTGAAATAACATTCAGTAGACCTGATAATCCAGTCTCCGACACAGCAAAGAGCTGACGTCCATTTTCGAGCGCATCGATGGCTGAACCTACTGAAGATTCCATGCTTTTTGCACGGGCGACAAGATCCGAAACATCAACCTTTTCGCTGTTCTTGGGCTGGAACGCGCGCACCTTATTGATGATATCTTTGGTGAAATTCGTTTCTAGCTCCGAGAGCACCTTGATCGAATCGGTGAGCTCGGAGGATGACTGGCCACCGTTTCCGAGGCTCCCCGTGTTTCCAAGGATGTAATTGATTTCCTTAGCGCTAGCTGAGAAAGGGCTTTCGCGTAAATTTGTCGATTCGCTCAAAACTTTGTAGGCGCGTAGTATTTTTTTGTACTCCTCTTTGTTGTTGCGGACCTCGGCATAAGTTAAGCCTTTATCCTGATACTGTTGGATGCCTTTAATGAGTGCTACAAAGTGCTCAATCGAGTGGTATTCTAGGCGATTTTTTACTCTGCGCAGTAGAAAGCTCGCGACTGTTAACCATGAAGTTTTAATCTCGGTGTTTTGGTAAGGTAGGTTAACAACTGTACTTTCACAGAACGGATATAAATCTTTAAGATACGTTTCTGCGATACGAGCAGAAAGAATGGTGGCCGCAATTTTGGAGTGAGAAAATTCGTGCTTTTCGAATACCGTGTCGCGAACAATCGCCAAACGATCCAAAAATAATTCCAGACGTTCCGTCGATTGGCTCTCTACGACTTTTCGAATGCTTTCGGGCGTTGCAAAAGTAGTGGCAACCATTTCAATAAATTCTTCCTGCGCCACAAGACGGCTGTCGTTTGAAGTGCCGCTAATTATTTGCGGAATTTTGTCTTTGATCAGTAGGTCAACGGCGTCGGATACACTTATGGCCGCAGCCTCTCCACTTGGAAAAACTTCGAATTGGAATTCCAGGGTTCCCTTTACGTCTTGAGTTTCCTTGTTGTATGCAAATTCTTGGAAGACTTTACTGCCAGGCTTGCCCCAGACATAAACCTCCTTGCCCAATAGTGCTGGGTCAAAATTCCCATTGAGGCTGCCGTGCAGTCCGCGCACGTCTGTGAACCCATTGGTTGTTGTGTTGATGTGGGTAAGATTGAGAATATTGTCCGAAACCTTACGCTTGAGTTTGATCACCCAGACGTTCTCAGGAAATGTAAATCCCACGCGAATCGTACCTGTCACGCTCGGGTTAGTGAAAATCCCCGTCCAGGTGTTCTTGTTTTTCTTACCATCAGTGATGGAAACAATCCCGTTTTGGCTATCGAAGGGACGATTCTCGTCGAGTGTGAGAACAAGACGGTGCTCTTTATTGTTCTCGCTTGTGGTGATCTTTGCCTTGGCGATGATGTTTCGAACGTTGTGATAATATTTAAGAGATCCACCGGGTGTTGTGACGCCGGAATTTATATATGAGCTCAGTGGAAATTTCTTATCTCCGCTGGCCGAAAAACTGTGCTGTATCTGCATCTCCGGATAGTATGGTCCATATTCACTAAGTCCCGAGGTCTTGCTTCCCGTGATTTTCTTCTTTTTTGACCAATAGGTCACGTCGAGCTTCATGTTGGCTTTTAGATCCAAGTCCACACTGATTTGAGTGTATGCGTTTGGGGATAGTAGCAGTACTGCTGCCAGAATGAAGTATTTAGTTGAGGTAAGATTCACAAGCCGCTCCTTTAAATGGTTTTTCAATTAAAAATTGTTCGATGGTCATCGGGAAGTTCACAACTTCAGAGTTAAAAAAGGGAACCGAGGAATTGCTCAAAGAATAGATTTCCTTGTTGCGATTCTCCGCGACACTAAAGAAATCTTCCAAACTCATATTCTTATTTATTTTGTAACTGAATCTGTACTCTTTTTCGAGCAACGCCGAGGCTTTTTCATCAGTCGATGTGCTAAATGCAGGATTATAGAGATCGCCAATGTATTCTGGACCTGTGCCGCCAGCTTTCTGGTAGAGGTGATCACACATTTCCGTGAATGCGCGTTGTTGCTTGGCCTTACTTAGATTTTTACCGAGAAAAACAATTGACCGTGCTCCCGGTAGAGTCGCTGATCCGGCATCAGGAATAGTTAACAGGGTCTCGGGATTGTCGGTGTATGGAATCTCAGCGTGGTCGTCACTGCCAAGGATGCTATTCGAGATATGTAACGGTACCCCAACAACCTTTCCGCTTTTAGGTTCGAACTCGATGGATATTTTTAGCGCACTGTAAATCGCAGTGGAGATATCCTTGGAATAATTCGCTAAAAGGATGTTCCCCTCATCAATTGGACAGGAATTGGCAAATAATGCTCGAATGGGACTCGAAGTACAGCGATAGTTATCATAGTAATGCTTCATAGCCTGCTGCATTTGGGACGACTTAAGGTCGAATGATTGTTCGATGGTGAGGACGCTTCCGGGTGGTGTTTTTTTGTAGACGGAGTCCATCTCTGCAGCAAGTATTTCATAGTTTTCGTTGCCGTCTAAGCTTTCGTCAGTGGAGTACACTGAGTAGTACTTTTTGTTCGCAAGTTCTACCGCAGGAGTAGTTTTCGGCGAAGACACACTCAGTTTTGAAATATAAGATGTCTCTCGTTGTGTGACCTTTGTAATCGCATGGAGGTGACAGTTGTCGTTATCGATACCATCGAATGTGCACCAGCTCACTGAATTCACCACAATAGATTCGTCTGGATTGTTGAGGTGCGTGAGTTGCCAGTTCGTTACCGATAGGAAGTAATCTCCTTTGCGTGCAGATTTTTTCGATTCACTCTCTGCTGGTGGTGGACCTGGATCTGGAACCACGACTGGAGTGTTCGAGTCCGACGAGCTGCACGCATTTATTAATAGCGTGGTTAATGACATAAGCCATAATTTAGTTTTCACTTGTGATCTCCAATTTTAAATTTGTTAGAAGTCTTTCAAAAGATTTTAAAGATTGATTGATGTCGTTTTCGAGAAGTGCGGTGAGTTCTTTGGCGCCTCTATATGTTTCCAGTTCGGGGAGTTCCATTGGTGTAAGGGGCGAGCTTGATGGGCAAGCGTTTGCCACGTCGATCACAGCCTGCATTTTGACTCCGAGGAAGCTCTCCGTTGAAAACTCCATATCCTTTTCAGCGACTTCGGCGATCTGCAGTATCTGATCCATGAGTTGCTGGGTGACTTCTAAAGACGATGACGTCCAATCTGATTTTTGTGTTACATAATCTTTGGTGGAGCTTGTGAATTTTGATGTTGCAAGGGACTCTTCAATCGCTAAAGAAACTTGTGAATTGATGTCGATCGCTTTCGCCAGACGTTGCACACGTTCTTCGTAGTAAAGAGATTCTTTTTTAATCGCATCGAGGGCTGCGGCGGCTCGCGATGAGTGGTCCGTTGCGGCTTTGCAGACCATGTGATGCAGGGCACGTTTTTGAAAGTCGCACAACACTGAGGCGCAATGCATGGATTTGCTAACTTGTAACAATTGCTTGAGCATAATTGGCGATTGCGCCCAGGCATCAATTGCGGGAAGAGTTGTCCAGTACAGTGAAATGCCTGTGGGGCTTTTTATTGTGAGCATGCGTTCTTTGAATTGTTGAACGCGGTACGAGAGAGTTTTCTTTAGAACAGACCAAGTAAGAACTTTTTTTGTGACGAGCTCTTGATTGGCGCGATCAGAGGTGTCGAATGTTGGAGCAAAGCCCCACGAGATGGTGGTGATGTCGGTGTCACGCCAGTCCTTTTGGAGCTCGATTTCGAAAACCGAAAAATCTTCGACACTTTCGATGTCGAACTGACTTTGTAAGTTGAGCCATTCCGTTGCACGTTGCCAGTCGCTATAGTTTTTCTTAAATCCGCAGAATTCCTTAGCTGCTAGTGGATTTTGTTCGCAGCTTTTAAACGACAGCTGAAGAAGGGATTCAACTTTTTTTGTCGCAAAGGAATCAAGGTGCTGGCTGACTATAAATATATTGGGCCCTAAGTCCGCATTGTAAAGAGGCTCTGCGAACGCGTTTATCGCGAGCAAAATCGAAAAGCCAAAGATGCAAAGTGAAGCGGCCTTGTGTTTTAAATTTCTCATTGTGGTACCATCCTTCGCGACCCATATCGCAAGGCTTGTGCCGAGAAATCTAACTCTCAAATCGAATATAACAGGGTATGGTAGACTTTGGTCCGGTAGACCGGACGTTCAAATCCTAGGATCTGGACTATTCCAAAACTCGAGGAAACCCACTGTGGTGGCTCTTTTTGGGGCTTAAACCTGCTAAATTGGACGAGCCCGTAACTTTGAATGAAGAGGAAGCTAAAAGCTTCCTCTTTGTGACATCCTTATTGAGCCTGAGCAATCAGTAGAGGTGTTGCGGATTGCAACGCGTGACTGGCCTCGAGCAGATTTAAAATTCCACCAGAGCGTGTTAATCCCGACATTGCTGAAATCGGAGTTACCGTGCTTAGCATCGCAGACTTTAATTCCAGAGCACCTGCTGCAGGATCTTTGATGTAGTGCTTATTAAAATTCAACGCGGCTACACTGTGAAGGTATGCGATCGCACCGGCAACGTGGGGTGCGGAAAACGAAGTCCCGCTCTGTGCAGTGTACTGCTGTGAAACCAATGACGAAGTTCTTTCCGCAGTGGAGAGGATTTCATCACCTGGCGCTGCCAGATCAATATGATTTTTTCCAAAACCAGAACCCAAGTTATCAAATGTGGGTTGAGAGATGGTGTTCCACTCTTTGCCCGTGGCTTTTGTGCCGTCGCGGTTACTGTTAGTGACTGAAATCAAGTACGGGCTATCGCAGCTTGTAGGGATGTCGCCATTCTTATCCACGTTGACTTCGAAGTTCGAAGTCGCAGCGACGGAAAGAATTCCCGATTTACCAAGTTCGTTGATCATGTCGTTCCAAACTGCAAATTCGCTGCTTGCGCACTGAGCACCGTCGATACCAAAGCTTGAATTTACGGCGACGACGTTTGCGCCTCTTTTACCGCCACTTTGAATCCAAAGTTTTTTCTGAGCAAGAATATAAGAGTACGCGCGCATTGTGGACGCGGTGTCACCGAGATCTCCTGAGCTTACAAACATGATGCGCGCGCGGTGATTGACGCCAGCAATGCCGCGCGAGTTGTTGCCACGTGCGCCGATAATGCCTGCCACATGGGTGCCATGATCGGCGCTAGCGATGCGGCCGGAGTTGGAACTGACGTCCCATCCGTTGATGTCGTCGATGTAGCCGTTGCCGTCGTCGTCTTTTTTATTGCCGGCGATTTCGCGAGTGTTTGTCCATTTGTTGTAGAGAAGATCAGGATGATTGATGTCGAACCCGCCATCAACAACGGCGATGACGATGTCGTTGAAGCTACGGTCGTAACTGCGCGAGCCGAACTCGAGCCACGCCTCGACGGCGTTGATACCGACGCTGTCGGAATCGAGCCCCATGTTCCATTGTTGGTTGAAAAGTGGATCTGAGGTGACCTTGGAAGATACAGCGCGCAAAGTGACTTTGTGGTTCGGAACGGAGTAGAGCGCAGGCGATGCCGATTTCATTCCAAAAGATTTAGTAATAGCGCGAGGCGCGCCGTTGGACCGCGCCTGATAGAGGCCGAGATCTTTGGATATTTCGGTGAGTGTTACACCGTTTTCGAGTTGATAGCTGATAGCTTGGCTGGGATCTTTTAAGCGAACAATTGTGCCGCTATTTGCTAAAAGCGCTTGCGGCGCCACCAATACTGCGATGAACAAAAACAATCCTATGTTTTTCATGATTCTCCCCCTTGGATAATGCTGATTCAACAGCTCGAACACTCCCCAGTGCTCGCCGAAGGTCGAGCGACCTTCGAGGACTCAAACTAGTAGGAGATATTACAATTAGCAAATTAATTTTGATTTTTCTCCGTAATTTTAATAGGTTATAAGACACGTTTATATGTCCTATTACCAGAGATTATTAACCGAAATATCGCTCGAAGAATCTGCCGTCGATTGCGCCAAGTGCACCGATCTCTACAAGTGTTGCACTTACAAACCATTTATCGCAAATTTTTTGGTGGGCAATATTGGCGAAGCTTTAAAAGATTTTGATCTTAAAGATTGGGATCTCACAATTTGCGGAATTGCTCCGAGTTTAGAATATAGAAAACGTTTTAAGGGCCGCAGTGGTTGGGGTTTTGGAACGGATGCGAGTTTACTCTGCACGTTCTACAATAAGAAGTCGGGTGGCTGCAACATATGGCAAAACCGCCCCGGCGTGTGCCGTACATTTTTCTGTAAGAGCACCTACTACGAAGATGGACAGATGTATTGGAAGAGCGCCGAGGAACTCACATGGACGTTGGAGTGGCTGCTTCTCGAGGACTTCCTCTATGAAGAGGGATGGACGCTGGAAGAAGTGGGTGAGGTGAAGGCTTACTTGCATGAGAGTGCCGTGGAGAAGAAGGTGAAGATTCCTGGATCAGGAATATTTAACTCTCTGGATGCGGCGATGGAATTTTATGAGAGGTCCAGTAAACATGTTGGATCATTGTCCAATGATTACGTGGAGAAACTGTTAGAAAAAGTAGCTCCTGAGCAAAGAAGCGTAATGCAACAACTTAAGAATAAATGTCAAAAGTCCAGTAGCAAGTAAGCGCAAGAACGTTCGATGACATTGAAAGCTAAATCAACGATATTTATAAATAGTTATGGAACTTTGGGCATCAAACATACTAATGGCACTGTTGTCTTTTTTAAACGTTAGCGACGTCTCTCTTGTGCCTGCGGATAATTGGACCGTAGACAGCCATTGGGCAAAGCAACTGGATGATTCCTATAAACTGGAGATAAGCAGCAGTACGATCCCGAAGCAGTGTGCAGAAGAAGCTTATTTGGTAGTTCATGTCCCATATATGGGTCTCGTTGAGGTATTTGCGGGTGATACAATTGTTTTTACCAATTCTCCAGGCAAGCGTTGGAATCTTTCATCTTCGCTCTATCGGTATACAGTCAGTTGTAAATATTTTTTAAACTCGGATAGAATTTCTGTTCATATTAGCTCACCAATTAGGTTTTTTGCCACGTTGAATGCTTATCCGTATATTTCTTCCACCTATCCTCTTAGCCAATTCTTTTATGAGGAATTTTATATCTTAACTGCAATACTTGTATTTCAGTTGGGTTTGGTGGGAGCATTGTTTGCTTTTAAGTTGTTGTCCTCTGGGACGGCGTCTCTGTTTTTTATGTATAACTTTGCGTTTGCAATGTCGATGTATGGGCATTCGCCAGGGGTGCTTTCGAATATAAATGTTGCTCTGGCTCAGGCAATTGTCCTTGTCTCGTTATGTGGAGCACTCGTTTACTTCTCGGCATTCTCGATGGGTGTCCGCAGAGTGAAGCGCCTGCACGCAGTTTTCTTTGTTTTAAGCGCCGCAACTTTGATAGGTATTTATGATAAAATTAATGTCACACAATTGTTGATAGAGTGTTTTTTGCCAGTCGCGATTACGGGAACATTTTTGCTATTTGTCTATAAGCTAAAAACTCGCGATAAATTTACAGCTTTCCTTTATTTCCTCGTCTGGGCATTTACCGTAAAAGACTGCTATATGGCGCAGGTTGCGCGCGATGGGTTTCTATATCTTTCGTTATTGACCGCAGTGGTCGCAATAGTAGGAATTGCTGAGCTTGTTCGGAGCATAAATATTGCCTCAAAGAATTTAGCAGATGCGGAGCTGAGTTTGTTGTCTGAAAGGCAACTCCTGGACAAGGTCTCCAAGTTCAATGATTTGAGTCGTGAAATAATACACGATGTAAAATCACCATTAACTGCAATTGAGTTTGGTCTAACGGGCGGCCAATCCGGTTCACTTGTGAGTGAAGCTACCAAGAGGGTTAAGGAAATCTTAAGCAGAGTGGATGCCGAAGAATTTAAAAAGCATGCGGATTGGTACAGTGTTGCAGCGTTAGAGGGATGCATTGACCGTATTGTGGTGGAAAAGAATGTTCAAAATATTAAGGTAGAAATGAGTGAGGGGCTCGAGGAGAGTTTAGTATTCTTCGATAGAGTTGAATTGAGTGTAGTTATCGCGGAAATTTTTGATAATGCTCAAAAGTATGGGGTCAGGGACGACCTGATTGAATTAAAAATTTACGTGATACCGAGTTATGTTGTGCTTGAAATTAAAAATAAATTCGTTGCCGATGATTCCGTATATAGTCGGCTAGGATACGGTAGCCGTGGGAACTCCAAAGAGGGATCCGGTCTCGGATTGAGCAATTTGACAAAAAAGATTCAAAGTATGGGTGGCCAGGTAAAGCTTGAGGCGATAAATAGCCAATTTATTGTTCAAATCCAGTTGCGATCGCGAAATATAACTTGATCGCCTTTGCGTAGTTCGATAGACCCAGTTTGTGAACTCAGTAGCCGATCGTCAAAATCAATTAATCGCCGATTTCAGCGCAATCAAATCGTGGGAAGAACGCTATAAAAAAGTTATCGACCTTGGCAAGACGCTACCGAAGTTGGCAGACACACTCTACGACGACAAGTATTTGGTAAAGGGTTGCCAGTCCCGCGTATGGCTCCATGCCCAGCGTTCGGCCGACGGTAAAGTAGAGTTGATGGCAGATAGCGATGCGATGATTGTAAAAGGCTTAGTGGCAATCCTGTTGCAGGTATACTCCAGCGCCTCGCCCGATGAAATCCTAGCAAACCCACCCCAATTCATCTCCGAACTCGGCTTCCAATCCCACCTGTCCCCCAGCCGCGCCAACGGCCTCATGAGCATGGTTAAGCAGATCATGTTGTATGCAACTGCGTTTAAAGCGCTGGGGTAAGCCCAGACGTTGGTAGAGGAATTCTGACTTTACATTGCAGAAATTAATATTGATTCTAAAAATCCATCATACAAACTAAAATACTTTGTATTTAGCAGAGTTTCTAAGGGTTAGACATGACGTCGAACATACCTTTTAAATGCCTTTGCGCAGGTTGGTAGCGATCTATATGGATAGTTGGGCGTTCAGCGTATTGATGATCGTATATTCGGCACTTATTGGTCATGGTTCGCCTACTTATAAGGATTTGGACTGGAAAATAGTAACCGATTGGGAAAGGCAGGTTGATGGAAGCTATTTGTTTTCGATTGAGAGTAATAGCATAAACCAACTCTGTAGAAGTAATCCCGAAGCCAATCTAATATTTCCAACTGCAAATTTAAGTATTAATAATATATACGTTGATGGACGTCTGCTTCAGACAAATAGTCCAACTGGTAACTGGAAGCTTTCGCAGGTTTTCTTTAAGCCGTACTTGCATTGTAGTCAGTTATTTGGTGCCAAGGTGGTGCGGCAAGATATTCGTTCATATATTAGATTTACCGGAGTCGTGGACGGATTTCCAAAAGTTATGAAATCTTCCTTTGGATTCTATTTTCTAAATAGTGATCTCTTCTTCATAGCTTCTTTAATTGTTATTCTTTTTACAGTTATAAATAGCGTTTTAATTCTGGCATCGGGAAGTATCAACAAATTTAAATTTGGATTACTTCAGGACATATCTATTTTGGCGGTTCTTCTATGCTATTCACCAGGTAAGTTCTTTGAAATCTCTATGGTTTTCACAAATCAGGTATTCTTCCCATTGCTCTTATTAGCATGCTTTCTTTTTGGACATTTCGCGAATTTGATTACGGTTCGTCGTTTTCTTTTATTTGTAATGTGTCTTGTCTGTCTTTTGTACGTGACATATGGGAAAAAGAACATGGTCCAGCTTTCATCACTCGCACTGTTCCCTGCGGTAATACTTTGGCTCACGTACGTGTGTTTCAAATTCTTTAAAAATTCATATGCAATAAAACAAGATAGGATTACATATTTTATCCAACTATTTATAATGGCACTAATAGTTATTTTCGCAATCTATGATGGCATAGCTAGTAATCTTATGTTCAATAGTTTTGTACTATTGCCTATAGCTTATGTCCTTGTTAGTTTAGTCAACTATTTAGACATCATAAGAGTTGTTGGTCTACAAAAGTATAATAATTTAGCTCTTCAAATGCAGGTTAATCAGTATATCACTGCGAATGAAAATTTGACTGGAAAAAATGAAAAGTTTCAAGAAATTATCCATGACATTAAGTCTCCACTCACAGGATTAAATTTTTTGTTGCATGGTGCAGATTTGAAACAGATTGAAAGGTTCAAGGCAGTAAGGGATCGTCTAACGGAATTGCTCGATAGAAGTGAGCTAGCTCTATTCGAAAGTTCCGCAAAATGGATCGAGTGTAGTGTATTCTTTGAGTTGATTTCTGATATTTGCAGCGAATACTCATCAAAGTTAGAAATTAATATTCATAATAGAATAGATGATAATAGTAAAATTTTAATTTATTTCGAATACACTTCATTAAAATCAATATTTGCCGAAATTTTAGATAATTCAATAAAATCGAATGTAATAAGTATTGAGATCAATATCTCGTGCGAGCGGACATTGAAATGCACATTCAAAAATATGCGGAAAGATATTCATCCAGAGATTATGAAGGTTGTGAGTACCGGCAGGGGATTAAAGATAATAGAAAAGCGAATATCAAGTTGGAGCGGGCATTTTGAGTTGGACAAAAATTTTGATTTAATTATTCAACTAAAAATTAAGGAATCAAATAATGATTACTAAGACCGCGACAGCCTTAGAGAGGGGTAGGTTATGGTATCGGCTATAGACGCGTTTGCTTTTCAGATATTGGTATCACTGTTTTCTTTGCTTGGAGTTCAAGATATTCCTTCTACCTTTAATAGTGAATGGATTATACAAGAACGTTGGGTAGAGACCGGGGATCAAACGTACCGCCTGAAAATGACGAGCAGTGTTCTTCCCCAAACCTGCAGAGATGAGCCTACTGGATTTGTAGTTTTCCCTCAAACCTATATGGGGCGAATGAACATTTATGTGGACGGGAAAATAATATACACGAACTCGATGTCCTCGAAGTGGCACATAACTCAGTTGATGAGCAAGCCTCTTTATACCTGTGCCATTTTCAATGATGCCAAGGTAGTTGAATTGGAAATTTATGCGTATATGCGATTCTTTGCATCTGTATCGGGCTATCCCCAGTTTAAAAGGACTTTTCCTCAACAATACGTATTTTATGACGAAATGTTTGTAATTGCATCTGTTGTTGCTCTATTTCTAGGAATCGTCGGAGCAATTCTTGTTACCCAATTTTCCACGATAACAGATGCTTGGCTGTATTTGGTTCAACAAGCTTCATTTTGCTTGCTTGTTGCATCCCATATCCCCGGTAGATTTGTCGATGTTAATTTAGCCGTTGCTCACACCGTTGTCGTGATAGCAGGATTTTTAGGATTGTTGACGCTCACTTTAAATACAGTAGAGATAAGCCACAGAAAGAAAGCTACACTGTTTTTTATATTTTTTTGGCCCTGTGTATTGCCGGGCATTCTATTCTATGGGTTTAAAGATGCTACTCACCTTCTTGTTTTCTTGCTAATCATCGCAGCACTTTCGGCAACTATTTTTATGATTATATATAAGTTCATGCATCTTAAACGGAATAAAGACTATTTTATTACTTCTCTATATATTGTTCTTCTATTCGTGTTGGTGTTTGACGGTGCGGGTTCACAGATTAGGAGAGAGAGCTATCTCCATCTTTCTAGCATTGCCTTCATTGCGACGATAATTGCGTTCCTCAGGGTGTTAAAAGGATTTAATGGCCAGCAAAAAGCTCTCATTACAACGAGCATGCGGTTGGATGCCGAATTAAAGACTATAGATGCAGTCACTGGAATGTATAATGACTATAGGGAAATTATTCACGATATTAAGTCACCGGTCATGTCTTTAAATTTTCTTCTTTCAGATGTAGATAAAAATCGATCATTGATATCTTCGATTTCTAGTCGACTAAATGTAATATTAAGTCGGGTTGAAGAAGAGGGAAAGGTTTCAAAGATTTCTGACTGGTATTCGGTTGAAGCTATGAGCCTGCGTGTTCAACAGATATTCGAAGAGAAGACATCAGTTTATGAAAAATTGGAATTCGAGCAGACTCATGTAGAAAATGCCAATTTAGAGATTTACTACAATCCAGTTGATGTGCAGATAATAGTTGAGGAACTCGTCGATAACGCAATCAAATACTCGGATGGTAAGGTGAGGATCATTTGGTCCGATATCCATGACACGATGTTGAGTTGTAGGTTCCTTAATAAAAAAGTTTCCGATAGAAATGAGAATCAATTAGGAAAAATAGGTTTGGGTATTGGGTTATTAAATCTATCAAAAAAAATGAAGGACATGTCTGGGGCCGCAGAAATCCAATCCATTGGAACAACCTTTTCAGTTGAATTAATGTTTAAAAAAAGAATGCGCCTATAGAGCCATATCATTTAGTTTACCTAGGGTTAACCTATCTGGACTTTAGTCGTCAGCTGGAGTGTGCACCGGCTTCAATATCTCCATCTCAATCCATTTGTCCAGATGAGGAACTATTCAATATTATGCGAAAGAGTAATGTTACATACTAGATCTAAGATCGTCCATGGAGTAGTAAATGCCAAATTTTAATCAGGTTGTTAGACATAAGCGCTTTGATGTAGTTGAGAAGTTCATTTTAAAGCTGATCGTATCGAATAGTTTTGGCGAACAAATTGAATTCAAGATTCTTAATTGCTCGATAAATGGATTGTACTGTGAGTTGCTTGCTGGATCGATAAGTGAATTAAAGGATGATGAAATCTTGCAAAACTCCAAAATTGTCGCGGATGATTATGAATTTGGCCTTGGCAGAATAGCCTTGAGAAGAATACTGAAAAATAAAGAAAATGTTGGTTATGCATTCTCAACTATTGACACCAGAATTCCAATTAGCACGTCACTCTCCAAATTTCTTAAGAGTAATTTCAATGAGACCACTGATGAATTTTCGGTTGAACTTAGTGACAAGGGATTCACTTTGGCAGATTTTATCACAACTAATTATGGTAACGTCGATATTTTAGACCGCTGTGAAAAATTTAAAATATTCTATGACAAGTATTCAAAGAGTAACAAGTATGGATATTTCATTCCCAGGACGTCAATTACAGGGCCGCGAGTGAATCTAATGAGGAAGCGTCCGAATAACAGAACCGACTACCTGATGTATGGGTCGAACGACTATCTGGGTTTGTCGGCTCACCCTGCTGTCATCGAAGAAGGTAGTAGAGTTAATAAATTATTTGGTATGGGATCTACTGGAACTGCTCCAACTTCCGGTACCACAGAATGGCATATTAAACTATGTGAAAAGATAGCTCAAATGCACGGCAAAGATGAGGCATTGGTGTTTTCTTCTGGCTACGGCGCAAATATCGGTCTAATTGCAGGGCTTGTTCGGGAAAATGATCTTGTTGTCGCGGACATACTTAGTCATGCTTCGCTCCAAGATGGAATGAAAATGTCTGGAGCAAAATATAGTTTTTTTAAGCATAACGATATGAACCATTTACGTAAGGTGCTCACTCGTTCAAGAAATAATCATTCTGGATGTTTAATTGTAACAGAAGGTATTTTTTCGATGGATGGTACGGTTGGTAGGCTCGATGAGATTGTTAAAATCGCGCGGGAATTTAATTGTCGCGTTTTTGTAGATCAAGGCCACTGTTTCGGTGTGCTGGGTAAAAAGTTTCTTGGTGCGGCTGATGAGCTTGGAGTGGTGGACGAAATTGATATTACGATGGGTCTATTTTCCAAGGCAATTGGAACGTTAGGAGCATATGTTGTTGGTAAAAGTTCGCTTATTAGTTGGTATCGTGGTTATGCGCGCTCCTTGATGTTTGCGACGACATTCCCACCCGGGATAGCAGCATCGACAATCAAGGCTATTGAAATTATGCAAACCGGTGAAATTCAGGAGAGATTGAAGGGTAATATTAAGTACTTTAGGCAAGGTCTCGAGAGTCTGGGGTATAAAAACGACAACCCATATTTGTCTCCAGTTATACCTATAGAAATTCGAGATGAAGAGAAAATGGGAAATATCTACCAGTCGCTACTCGACGAAGGTGTATTTGCGCTACCTGTAATTTATCCCGTGGTTCCTCGCGGTAAATGTAGATTTCGATTTTCAGTGAATGCAAATCATACTCAAGGCGACATTGATTATACAATAATGGTAATTGAGAAGGCATTTAGAAAGGAAAACTTCTCATTTACTCCCGAGCAGTTGGTCAGCTCAAACGAAGAAGGTTGAGATGCAATTTTTTGTAAATCTACTTTTCTTACTCTCATCTCTTTCTGGAGTGAAGACGCTTCCAGACGACGACAATGTTTGGAAGAGAAATCCGCAATGGTCTAATTCCGCGCATCCCACTATGGAATTTAGAGCGAATACTTCTGAGTTATCGTGCCCGCAGGGAAAATACCTGCAGTTCCCTTACGTATTATATGCCACCCAACATGTTATGATTGATGGTGTAATAAAGGAAAAGTTAGGGGATCCAGATTTCAAAGATACGAATCACGTATTTTCCCAAATTTATATATCTTGCGACGAAGTTGCAAAAGGCAGCGTAGTTGAGTGGAGCATTATTGCATATAGTAAATATTTTGCACGTGTTCCTGAAGTTCCATTTGTTACAGCACGGTCATACTTTAAGGTGTTCAATGAAACATTCTACATTGGTGGGGGAATCGGCCTGGCAATTTTGGCCGTCTTTTTTCTAATTATACTTGTTAATAAGGAAAACTACGTTTATCTCAGCGCGCTGTCATGTTCAGCTGTCTTCTTAGCGGCATATATGGCATTGAATGTATCACCTGCATTTAAGCTTCACATTCCTGTTCTGCTAAATCACAAGATCGCTGATACGTTCCTTTTTCTTGGTTTTTATGCTCTTTTAGTGTCATTTTATTTAGAAAAGGTTCTCACAAAAAAACACATAATTATAGTTGCTCTCATGTCTGGCGCAGGTGTTCTAATTATTTTACTAGGCAGAAATGGTGACGAAGTTCAGTTTGGTACGTCCCTTCCGTTCATCGCCGTAATTATCTCTCTATGCTACCTTTGCGCACGTTATTATAAAAATGTGAGAAATTATGGCGATCGGGATAATATATTTAGGTTTAGTTTTTCAGTTGTATTCTCTTTGCTAATAATATGGGAAATGAATATTTTTTCTGGAGCACTAAATGGAATTAGCATTTTTCCTGTTTGCATCGTCTGTGCATATCTAATTCTTGGAATTAGCGCAAACGAAAGAATACGAAAAACGTATAAAGAGAGAGATCAGCTCTTAAATAACTTGGAGGCAAAAGTAAACGAACGAACTGTCGATTTGCAAAAGGCTCTATCAGAAAAAGAGATGGCACAAGCTGAACTAATTCAAAACGCAAAGTTAGCTTCTCTTGGTACGCTCAGCGCAGGAATTGCGCATGAGATTAACAACAATATTAATTATGTTAATGCATGTGTTGTTGGGTTGGAGAAAGAATTTAGGAAAAGCGAATCATTCAGCAAAGAAAAAATTGAAAAGTTACTTTCTACAATCAAGCATGGTACGACTATGACCATTGATATTGTCAATTCATTGAGAAGCTACACAGGTCTAAATCAAAGCAAGATGAGAGAGGTTGATTTTAAAGAGATCGTGCACTCGGTGAAGACAATTATTAAAAGAAAACTAGAGAATATTAATTTTCGAGAAGAATATATCGGTGACACAACGCTCACCTGCAATGTTGTGGGGTTGAACCAAATGATGATGAATTTAATTACAAATGCAATTGATGTGGTTAGCGAGAGCGCCGGCGAAATATCAATCATTGTGGCTCGAGATGGTAATTTTCTTAATATTAGTATTACCGATAACGGTGTGGGGATACCGAGCACTCTTATTGATAAAATATTTGATCCCTTTTTCACTACGAAAGATGTAGGTAGTGGAACTGGGCTTGGTCTTTATATAGTTAAGAAGGAGGTCGATGCTCATAAAGGGAAAATCTCTGTGAGCTCGACGGAAGGAAAGGGTACAGTATTTAATATTACTTTGCCCTGTGCGAATGAAAAAAGAGGTGTTGCGTGAAAAGAATTCCCGTTATCGTTTATGTTGACGATGAGCCAATGCAGCATATTGCTTTTGAGCAGTTAATTCCAGAATCGTGGGTTCTTCATTGTTTTGATAGTCCGATTGAAGCATTGTCGAAAATTGGCGAGCTTAATCCGACAATAATTATTAGTGATCAGAGAATGCCGCAGATGATAGGTTTTAAGTTTTTGGAGACCGCTCGGAAGTTATGCCCAGATTCGATAAGAATTATTACAACTGGATATAATGATGAAACTTCGATAGTGGAATCCATCCGAAGTGCCAAGGTGTTCGATTACATCGTAAAGCCGTGGGATATTGAAAAGTTGATGCAGTCTCTTGAGCGGGCTTCTGACTTTTTTTATTCTGAAGTGGAGAGAAAATCGCTTTCGTCTGATCTGTCAAAGCAAAATCAGGCACTTGGTGAAACATTAAAAGACCTCGAGATCATGCTCAGAAAATACGAAGATGTCAGAAGTGAGTTAAAATCTTGGGTTCATCCGTTTGTCCTAAGTGCAACTGAGGAGAAGTTGAATTTCCCGGTGTATAGGGATTTGTCACTTCTTGTAATTGATATTATTGATAGTAGCAAATTACATTCGATGAGTTCCAGTTTGACTGATGTCCGGGCAAGAGTTCTACAAGGAGCTTGGGAGATCGTTCTTAAACACGGCGGGGAAATCGAGAGCCAAGAGGGCGATAAAGTTTACGCTAATTTTGGTCTGTCTGGAAAGCAACTTAATCTTGCCAACGCTGCCTTTGCGGCTGCAAAGGAGTTTAGGTCGTCACTTCAAGCCATCAATGATCACTACGGTGTTAATGTCCAGGCAGGTATTGCGATTCACTATGCTGAAAAATGTAAGATCAATTTGCGTCAATCAGCAATCAGCTCTGAAGATGGGATTATAGTGAGGAAAAAATTTGATACTAGCTCGCTTGATGTCGACTTGTGTCACAGATTAGAATCGATTACCCATAAATTACCTGGCAGCAACATTGTTATTTCTGCAGCCCTAAAAGATCGACTAGAAGTAAACTATCAGAATATGATTAAATTAAAGGAATATGTCTTTAAGGGTCAGATCTTGCCAACGCAAATTTATTTAGTAAAATCAGATAAGGCGTCAAAAGATGATGTCGACGATTTTATGGCCTATTTGGATTCGCAATACAAGGCCAAAGAGGTAAGTTAGGATTCTCTGGAGGGAATTTGACCAAACTCAGCGTAAACGTAAACAAAGTTGCTACTCTTCGCAATGCGCGGGGGAAGCACACTCCTGACGTTGTCGCTTCGGCGCTTAAGATACTGCAGTTTGGGGCGCATGGGATTACGGTGCATCCGCGGCCGGATGGGCGGCATATTCGGTGGGAGGATGTGTTTGCGCTTAAAGAGGCCATTGGTGATGTGGAGCTCAATGTAGAGGGCTATCCTTCAAACGAGTTCCTCATGCGCGTCACTGACGTCCTTCCCGCGCAATGCACGCTCGTTCCTGATCCTCCCCACGTTCTCACATCCAACGCTGGTTGGAAATTGCACGGCAATGAGAAAATCCTCGAGACTGCGCTTCCGCTCCTTCGTGAAAAGAACATTCGTGTGTCGCTCTTTATCGACCCCGCCACCATCACCACTCAAGAGCTCATCAACTTTCGTGATATGGGTGTAGATCGCGTAGAGCTCTACACCGAAGCCTTTGCCGATGCCTATGGCACGCCCAAACAGGCCGAGGTCACTGCCAAGTACAAATCTTGCGCGCAGCTTGCGGAATCTATGGGGTTAGCTCTCAATGCTGGTCATGACTTGAGCCTCGATAATCTTCAATTTCTCATTCGTGAGATCCCCACCATCAAAGAAGTGTCCATTGGCCACGCGCTTGTCGCTGATGCTCTTGATTACGGGTGGGCCGCCACAATCCAAGCCTACTTGGCTCGTCTAAATCCTTAATGTAATCCTTTAAGTATCGCATCAAATCTGATCAAATTGGCTAGAGAGCTTGATTTGAAATGTTTTGGGTTGTGGAGCAAATTCTTTTTCAGAGACGCGCTGGAGGATCGATAGCCTCCAGCGGAGATTCACTAAAAAAGGAGCACGCTTTATGAGAACAACACTATTTGCACTAACACTTTTCAGTGTTATCAACGCCTTCGCCGGAATCACCGGCCCCGTTAAAATGGACACAGTAAAGTGCCAAGGTAACGACTTCACAGTTTTCGCCCACTACAACGCCGGCACAGCACCCACTTCCGCTACGGAAGTACTCGCTAACCCTTATAAAATCGTTCGCCTGTCGAATACCCAACTCATCGATCAATTGATCAATACAGGAGTTCTCAGCATTTACGAGTGGGACAAAACAAACTGGTACGCCGGTCTCGGTATGGACATCAACAACGTGTCCGATCATGTTTCGTTGACGGTTCGTGGAAATGTGGTTGAGTTTATAGGCGGCGGTAAAGTGGAGTACAAAAACAGCCTGGCGCTTTCGATCGATTCTATCGACAAACTTCCTAAAGTTTCCGAAGGCTCGGCAATCAAGCAATTTCTCCGTATGGAAACAGCATCTTATGGTTCGACGCTGGAGCTTCAAATTTCGCGCATCGATTCCGCAGTTCAGAAATGTGTGCAAACCGAAATGGTTGCAAATCCCTACAAGCTCGACGGGGACACAACATCTCCTGCAATGATCGAAGTTTGTAAAAAGGTTGAACAAGTATCGGCTCCAAAAGTAACGCCTCTTCTTACTGAGCAGTTCGCCGTCAACGCCGTTTGTACACTATCTAACGGCGCTCAATAATTATCCCTTCCAACTCCTACTTCTCTCATCCGGCAGAGGCAACCCCCTCTGCCGGTGTCTTTTTATATATATAGATAGGGGTGCGATGAAACCTCAGGGATTTAATTACCAAATAACCACCTTCATTTGCAGATTCGATAAAATTTTCTCCCTCGGAAAATTGTTAGCCGACTGACAATTTGCGGCTTGGGCGTGCACGCGGAATGACAACTTTGGTTCCAAAAACAAACCTCCAAAACAAAATACAAATAATTATGGGGAGATAGCTCTTGGGCATTTATGGGCCGGTCCTTGCAAATAGAGGTAACGAGTTATTAGGAGGATTATTATGGGAACAACAAATTCAACATTCAGACTAGGTAGCAATCTGGTTTTATTGGCAATAATGCCGTTGGTTTTCGCATGTACGAAATCCAAGTTCAGCGCGGTTAAAAACCAACCGCCACCTGTGCAAACGACACAGCAACCTACACCGATTGTGACCAATCCACAGCCCACCTATCCAATCGACGATGGCTGCCAAGGTAACTGTAATCCTGTTTATCCTCCTCCACCAGTTATCGAACAACCGCCGGTTCAACCTGTTGAGCCTTGTCCTCCTCCAGTAGTTGTTGAACCACCTCCTGTATACAATCCGCCACCTGTTGTTGTTCAACCACCGCCACCACAAAACGAGTGTGACGACTACGAATACGATGTTCCACCGTATAACGGTCCACGCGCTATGAACGTTTGGGTTGTAATGGATGGTTCTAAATCCAACGCTAAAGAGCGTTACTCGCAAATGCTTTCTCTTGTAAATATGTATGAGCAAAACCTCGCCCGCTCTATGCCATTAACGATCTCGTTCATCACTGGCCACTCGCCAGAGAGCAATGATTCCGTTCTTGGTGGTAAATCGTTGTTCTACCGCCACGGATCTGAGCCCACTGTCATCAAATTTTTCGGTGGCATGTCACAAGGTGAACGCAATGCTGCTGTTAAAGCTTTAGAAGCTAAAGTGATGCTCATGCGCACAGACAACTCTCCTGGCGTTTCTGACGGTGGCGAGTTGATGACAGCCAACCTGCTTGCGGCTTTAAAGCCCAGCAACCGCAGTCGCGCTGCTCAATTGGGTGCTTACGGCAACGGAAACATCCTCAACGTGCACTTCGTGGGCGATGAAAACGACATCTGTACTCCCGGCCAAGTTCCCGATGAGAACAAAATAAAGAATCCAGAAACAGGCAAAACCACAACGCGCGAAGAGTATGCTCGCTACAAGCATTGCGGAATGATGGATGTGAACGGTCAAGGCTACAGCCAAACACTGTTTAACGAACTTCAGGCCATCAACCAATCTGGCGAAGCTCGTGTACACCTCACAGGTTTTATCTATACTGGTGAGCACGCTGTTCCACGCGACGGCGAAAACGAAGTGGGTCACGGTATGTTGGAACTTATCCAAGCCTCTGGCGGACGTGCTTATGACCTTGCGGCGCTCTCAGGTCAAGATTCCTACAACAAAGCTGGCGCCTCGCTTGCGAGCCATATCAACCGCGAAGGTGAGCTGTACGTGCGCTATCAACTTAAAAATCAAAACGAAGTTGTGAGCTTAGGCCAAATTGATCGTAAGAAAACAGCTGTATTCGTAGATGGTCGTGAGACGTCATATCGCACGGATTCGCAAAACAACTACATCTATGTGAACAATTGTCCTCAAGATGCAAAACGAGTGAAGATCAAGTACTGCCGTAACAAGTAATTTTCGCTCTCTAGCCTCAATAACTCAAAAAGCGCTTTGTATCCCAATGCGCTTTTTTTATTTTAAAAGGAATCTGATCGATCTGACCTCGGTAGTTTTTTGTCTCATTCTGAGATGTGCTGTTCTAGTACGAGTGCACTGTCATCAATTTCGACACTTCAAAACTTCAAATCTTTTATATCGCAGGAAAAGTTACATTTTGCGGCACAGGCATTGCTCCTTTGATGAGTAAGGGGAAATTATGTTGGGAAAATGTGCTTCAATACTTTTAATGTCTTTTATGTTCTTAAATTCTGTGGCGTCTGCAGAGACAACGCGCGGTGGAGATGGTCCAAGCTACAATCCATCAACCTATACAGAAACTCGTCCGTGTACGAAATGGTTCCTGTTTTTCTGTATCGGCCGCGAAGGTGATGTGGAAGAAACCAGCTACGCCACTACGGCACCGGCTAAACAGCAGCCGTTTGAACCGGCTATGACACAACACTTGGGCAGCAAAGGCGCTCCCGTCATGGGTCCTTTCCAAAGTCAGTTCAATCGTTGTGCTCCTGGATGTACTTTTACGAATTGGGGAGTGTGGGGTGATAAGCGTCACCAAGTTAAAAAGAGCTGCCATAATTCTGGGAGTGCGATTGATGTGCACGCTATTCGCTGCGGTGGAAAAACCTCTGGACCTGGCTCATCACGCTTTAAGCAATTTGTAGGATGCATGGACGGTAGTAACCAGCTGAGTGTTATATTTGGACACGGTGAGCACAAAAATCACGTGCATATCGCCCTCACTCAATGTCAACGTAATGGTGTGGGTAAAATTAGAACCCGCTAATTCGCAAATACGGCAACCAGGGAGTGTGAATGAAGAGTGTAGTGTTTTTTATGGCGTTCGCGGTATCTATCACAGCCTACGCCAAAGAAGAAGTGAACGAAAAAGATAAAACCGAAACTCATCCAATTATCCATAAAGACAGCAAAGTGGGCGAGGTAAAAGTAAACTCTCATTTTACCGGTGATGGGGTTATGGAAACCACTGAGATCCGCTTTGATGTCACTTGTGAAAAGGGATATAAGCTGAATCCTAAATTTAAAAAGAACAATTTATTTCGCACCTATGATTATGGCAACAATGGCAAACTCACCACCTGGGATGCGGCGAAAAAAATCGTGACCATTCATTTTCGAACCGCCAAAATTCTTGATAACGGCGAGCCGGCGTTTGATAAAGCAAAAACTCTAGAAGTTGATCTGAGTCAGGCCTGCACGCGCTAGCATGGCACCAGCGCGCAGTGCCTACTGGCGCTTAATAAAAAATTCGACTCGGCGATTGAGGGCACGGCCCTGATAGTTGCTGTTACTGGCAATAGGACTGCGTTCGCCTTCGCCCTCGAAGCGCACTTTGCTGCGTTGATCTTCTGGCAAATAGGTAACAACCACATCTTTAACAGCCGAGGCGCGTTTTTGACTCAGATCCATGTTGTAAGCATCACTGCCCACCGAATCTGTGTGCCCAATAATCACCAGCTCGGTGAATCCACCTTGCATCACATACTGAGATAATTTTTCCAAGTACTGATGGAACTGCGGATTGACGCCACTACCATTGAACTCGAACAGAATATTTTTCGCGAGGAAAGTTTCTTCGGCCTTTGGCGCTTCGGTGAAGGCCTTGGGCTCATCAATATAGGTAAAGCTTTTCTCCTCGTAGACCTCTTCTTGCTCCATGAAGTATTCCGATTGAGGTGTTTCCTCTTGCGAAGAAAATATCGGGCCGAATGTCCAATTCACGCCGGCATACACGCGCCAGTCCGGTGAGGACGTGCCGTTAAAGAGTTCTGTGCCCAAGCCCATGTGAGCTGCGATGTCGTAGGGGAGATCCCACTTGCCACCGATCAAAGCCTCCGCAGAGGAGAGCTCACGATTGGTAGATGCGCTGGTGGTATCATCCACGTCCGTTGGAAATGAGCTAAAAATTTCGCCGATGATCTTAAAATCATAGTCCTCAAAATAGTAACTTGTAGCAATAGATGCGAGCATCTGATCGCCAAACGGAGTCACTGGAATTCCGGGTACAGGATCGCCTTCGTTGCGAAAGCGATAACCCAAATTAACGCCCCATTTGAATTTATTGATGGTGTTGTCGTAGGCGATTTCCAGGTTGTACGTTGGTCCAGGATCAGTGCCCGTGTACGGATAGTCCTCAATCAAAAACCAATTGACCGAGCCGATCACCGCCAAGCCCTGGGAGACGCCGTCCCACACTCTATATTTAGAGTTTATACGGATCTCGTTAATTCCAGTCTGCTCAAAAAAACCGCGAAACTGAGTGCTGTTCTCGTCGAGCGTTTGATTGAGAACCTGGGGTAAACTAATACCAATGTCCCAGTTGTTCATAAGGCCGATACCCATGTTCAGATCCATGGAGAGAAGGGTATCCACCGGTTTGAATTTTTGCTGAGTCACGTCCTCGTAATAGGGAAGCGTATTTGCTGCGTAATTAAAAAACATTCCAAAGTTGAAAATCCCGGGGGACAGGGTCTTCGAGGAGTGCACTGTCACGAAGTCTAGGCCGCTGGTGGTCGGATTAAAATTCTGTGCGTCCACTCCCACTACGTTCGCTCTCGCGGGTACTGCTAATCCTGCGACCATTAAAATAAGGAGATATTTCATGATGCTCCGTCCTTGATGTCTTTTAAAATCATTCTAATCGCAATATGAGCAATTCCAAAGCGACTTTAGCCGGACTCGACCAATGAGCAGATAAATGCTTCTTATTTTTCGCGGAAAAATATTTTAACAAAATGGTCCTAATGCTTTGTACTAAGAATTGTGAAGTGAATTGATCGTGGCATACTGATTGAGCCATTGATGTTTTCCTAATAAATGTTGCTTTGAAAGGGAGTTGTAAGAGACTCCCTTTTTTTTATCCTCTTCTAGAATTGCCGCGAGTGAATTCGTAACTACCTAAAATATATAGTTTTTTCGTAATATTGCGCTTTTTGTTCACAATTACGTAAACTTACCTTTTCGCGGATATTCTGTTTTTTCGCCTTGCGAGTCGTGCTATAAGACCCAAGTTATACTCGTTGGAGGACGTTGGGATGCTTATGGAAAAAACTAAAAAAGGCGACATGCCGGATGTAGCCTCCACATCGAGTTCCATTATCAATAGTCGTATTGATTGGGTGGGAATGGATAAAGTCACATTGCCGATATCGGTGAATGGTGAATCCGTTCTCGCGCGTGCCGATGTGCATGTGAACGTGCTAGATCCCAGCGCCAAGGGCATACACATGTCTCGTTTATTCCTGGCGCTCGAGAAAAATCTGCTCAAAAAAAATCTCAGTATAAAAGATTTGCATCAGGTGATGAAGAAGCTTGTGGATTCTCAGGATGGTTTGAGTGATTCAGCGCGATTAATACTCAAGTGGGATCAGCCCATTCGCCGTAAAGCTCTGATCAGCGAAAATTTTGGTTGGAAGAATTACCCCATGAGTATCCGTTTGGTTCAAGTGGGCGATGCTGTGCAAACGACAGTATCTTTTAAACTGTACTATTCCAGCACTTGTCCGTGTTCTGCGGCGCTTGCTCGCCAGTTGGTTCAACAGGCATTTAGCGAAAAATTCTCACAGCGTGATTTGCACTTTGATGAGGTGGCCAATTGGTTGGGCTCGAAAACTGTGGCATCTGCGCACAGTCAGCGCAGCCGGGCCGATGTGGTGTTGCGCTTTAAGCCCGGTAAAGCCTCTTTAGATTTTATTAAGTACATCGACGCTATCGAGGATGCTTTGAAAACGCCTGTTCAAACGGCAGTTAAACGGGAGGACGAACAAGAGTTTGCTCGCCTCAATGGTGAGAATCTGATGTTTGTGGAAGATGCTCTTCGTCGTGTGAAGGACTCGCTGAGCGGTTTTGCAGAGATCGAAAAGTTCAAGGTGAAAGCCTCCCACTTTGAGAGTCTGCACCAGCACGATGCTGTGGGCACCATCGTCGGGCCCTAGGCCACACTCCCATGTCGCCAGTTGAATGTTTTGACGAAATTTGAATAAAAGTAGTAAGGCCTCGCACAAGCGAGGTGAGACCTTACATCCATTCGAACTTCAATTTGAGGCGCTTGTCAGAAAGAACGCTTTATCGTTACCCAAAGCGTATTAGAGATTCAGTAGTCACTGTTAACGATTTATATATTCTTCGCACCTTGTTCACCCTCTGAGCTTGAGGCGTGGGCGCGCTAACCATTCATAAAATCAGTGTACGGTAAGTCGCGACCGAGTGCGTGGTTGAAATCTCCATTGTTTTCGGTAAAATCGTCACACGATGGTCGGACAAAAATATGCCTGGAAAGGCTTCGAGTTCGTCCCCAGTGGTTGTCTCCTCGAGCAAATTATCGATCTCTCTCGTGATATGGGGTTCGCATACGAACGCAGTACTAAATACTACAAAGACTTTCATACTCATGATCGTCTTATGTTGATTTTCCCTCGCGGAACGTCGGCCATGGACGTACGTACGAAGGCACCTTCCGAAACTTTTAGCATCGATTACAACAGCGTTCTATTCGTCCCTAAGTTTTTAGAGCACGACGATGAGGGCACGTCGGCCATTTACGATACCATGGCGTTTTTTCCGTCTGACAAATTGGTGGACGACACAGTTACCAAGCTGGGGCTGAGTGAGGATGCCGTTCGCCAATTAAAATCTCAATGCGTAAAGATTAAGCGTACAGAGAGGCTCACGGCCATTGCGCAGGCCTATTTCCTCGAGCGCGTGGTTCTAAACAAACAGAGTTTCGACCAAGAGGCGATTCATTATCTCGGGCGGCGCTTGCTCGAAGAAGCGCTGATGGTGACGTTCCTCAATAAAGAAACGGACGATTCCATTAAGGCCGAGCCAGTAAACGATCCTAAAGAATCGATCACCGTTCGTGCGCTTCGCTACATCGAATCGAATTTGTTTGAGCCGCTAGAAATTCCCGATATCGCCAAACACTCGTTTGCGAGCGTGTCTACTCTGCTCCGACGTTTTAAAACAGATGTGGGCATGACCCCGTACACATATATAAAAAATCGCAGGCTCGAAGAGGCACTGCGCTTGTTGCGCTCGGGGGACTATCCCGTAAGCGACGTGGCACTCCTTGTGGGTTACGAAAACTTTGGAGCATTCTCCGAAGCATTCAAAGAGAAGTTTGGCGATTCCCCCTCTCATTTTAAAGGCAATCGCGCCCGCAGCTGATTGTTCCTTAACGCTAGGTGACAGAGATCAACTTTGCAAGGAAACCTGCTATTCCAATTGTATTGGCTAAATTTGATGATTTTACCGAAAGCTACGACCGCCTTCACGCCCAGAGCACACGTCTGGCGGGCGAGGAGACGTCGTTCTTTGCCGAGTACAAAATTGCCAATGTGCGCGAGGAACTAAAGCGATCGCCTAAAACTATTCTGGATTTTGGCTGTGGGATCGGAAACAGTGTCCCTTACTGGAAAAAATATTTTAGCGATGCCCGGCTGACGTGCGCCGATGTTTCCGAAAAAAGTCTGCAAACCGTTCGCGAACAATTTCCAGAGGCCAATCTTCGTACGCAGCAGATCACAGGTTCCGCATTGGCTTTACCGGATAAGGAATTTGATCTGTTGTACGCTGCGTGTGTGTTTCATCATATCGATGAAAAAGACCACATCCAGTGGCTGCGCGAAATGCGCAGGCTCGCTGCACCTGGAGCGCGGTTGGCCATTTTCGAACACAACCCTTACAATCCTCTTACGCAAAAAGCGGTCAAAGACTGTCCCTTCGATGACGATGCCGTGCTCATCAGTGGGCCTGAGTTTCGTCGGCGAGTCGAAGAGGCCGGGTGGACCAATGTGCGCCTCGATTACGTTTTATTTTTTCCAAAATTTTTGGCGCCGATTCGATTTTTAGAACAACACCTCTCCTGGCTGCCGTTAGGCGCCCAGTACGTCGTCTATGGAGAAGCATGAATCTTACTGTGGTAGTGCCCTGTTACAACGAAGAAGAGGTTTTAGCGCAAACAGTTCAAGCGTTCGACGATCTATTTGCCGATCTTAAAGTGCGAGGAAAGATCTCGGCCGAATCAAAGGTGATATTTGTTGATGATGGTAGCCGCGACGAAACGTGGAGCTTGATTCAACACTATTGCGCGCAAAAATCATTCGTTTCGGGTCTTAAGCTGTCACGCAATCGCGGCCACCAAATCGCCGTACTGGCAGGGCTTGAGCACGCCGATGGTGATGCTGTGGTGACTATCGACGCCGATTTGCAAGACGATGTTCTGGCCATCAAAGATATGGTGGAGCTCGCGCAAAAGGGTGTCGATGTGGTCTACGGCGTACGCCAATCGCGAACGACGGATTCATTTTTCAAAAAGTTTACGGCGGAGAGCTACTATTCTTTGTTGAACCGTCTGGGTGTGGAAATTGTTTTCAATCACGCCGACTTTCGTTTATTGAGCCGGAGAGCTCTGACAGCTCTACTCCAGTATTCGGAGAACAATCTCTTTTTGCGAGGCCTTATCCCGCAATTGGGCTTTACGACGGGAACTGTTTATTACAATCGCGCTCCGCGTGCAGCGGGTGAGTCCAAGTATCCGTTTCGAAAAATGGCCTCCTTCGCCTGGCAGGGAGTAACATCTTTCTCCACCACGCCGCTCAGAATGATTTCGGTGTTTGGAGCGGTCATATCCCTCTTTAGTTTTTTAATCACCTTGTGGGCGGTGTTTTCATATGTGTTTACCGATCGGTACGTTCCGGGTTGGACGTCGACGGTTGTGCCCATGTACTTTCTAGGCGGCATTCAGATACTTTTTCTCGGCGTCATTGGTGAATACATCGGCAAGATTTATTTTGAGGTTAAAAAACGTCCAAAATATTTTGTCGACCAAAAGAAAAATCTATAAATGGTGGCGGTTCTTCGCATTCTCTATTTTTTATCGCTGATTGTGATTGTTTGCCTTTTCCTGTGGGGCGGAAATAAGGGGTTTAATCGCATCGACGGAATTCCGGTGCTGGCGATGATCTGTCTTTATTTTCTCGACCGCCTAGGGAGGCCTGCGTGGTTTCCCGACGTGCTTCGTTATTCGAAATGGGCAATTGCGGGAGTTTTGGGTTTCGTGTTCTTGCCACTGGCTGTAGGACATATTCTAAAGCATTGGGCGCTGCAAACGCACGGGATGGATGTGGCCTTTGTGTACTCTGGGCTTTTTTATCCGTTTGAATGGCCGCCGATGTGGTGCACGGTGTGTCCCAATCCTACTTATTTTTCTGAACATTTTTCGCCGTCTTTGTTGTTGATAGCGCCATTGACGGCACTTTTTAAGCTGCCCGAACTAATTATGATCCTCCAATCGCTGATTGCCGCGCTCGTAGTGGTTTTGCTATTGTGGCAGGGGCCTCTTCGCCACAACAAGAGCTTGTGGTTGCTGGCCATGCTCTACATGATCAGTCACCGCACATTCCGAGATGCCATGGTGTTTGATTTTCGCGAAGAGATGATGGCGCTTGGCGGGTTTGCGGTGTGCTTGGTGGCCTTGCACCGAGGAAAATGGCTGTGGTCGTTTGTTGCATTTATTGTCGCACTCGGAGCCAAAGAGAACATTTGTTTTCTTGCGCCCTTTGTTGGTGCAGCAGTAGTGCTCGACCGTTCACTGGTGATGAGCCGCCATCGGCGCTGGGCGATGGCGTCGCTATTCACTTTCACTGGCTTTGCTTGGATGCTTTTTACTTTTAAAGGTGCCATTCCTTACTTTTTAGACGGGCAGGCGCACAAGCATGTGCTGGCGTCGCGGCTACCTATCCCTGGATTCGAATCATCGACAGCCTCGAGTATTGTGGGAGCGCTGTTGGAAAATCCCCTTGCTGTGCTTAAGTACATCATAGCGCAGTTTCTCGACGGTTCTCGCTACAAGTATTTGCTATTTATGCTGCTCCCTACGCTACCGTTTACCTATCGAGCATGGCCGTGGTTGATTCCCGCGTTCGGTGCGCTCGGCATGAATTTTATCTCCGCCAATCCCACCCAGCGTATGATGATTTTTCATTATGATCTGATGGTTTTACCATTTTTGTTTTTTGCTCTTCTAAAGGGAATGGAAAAGACGCCGCTTCAACATTACAACAAGTTTGCGCCTTATATGGCTTTGTGGGCCATGGTCGTCTTTGGCAGGCCGCCTCTGTTTTATGTTGGCAAGTACGCCGGTGAGGCCATCTCCAATTACAGGGATCACTCGTACTTGAGTGCATTGCCGCCAGGGGATATCACCGCAGCCAGTATGGGTTCGCTTGCGCAACTTGTTCATCTCAAAGACACGCGGGTTTTTTACCTTCCAGTGGAACCCTGCGGTGGCGATCAGAATGTTTTTTACTCCGCGTTTATTGAGTTCAATCGGCCCGAGCACATGCGATCGTCGCTTCCTACAGCGGGAATTCGCCGCTTTGTGATTGACACCTCAATCGCTGGTGAAAATTGCCTGGCCGACGTGCTCATGAATAGATTCCATGGAAAAGCCACCGAAGAGAAAAGCCCGAACGGTCGGTTCCGAGTGATACAATTAATTAATGTAAACAGTCTGGCTGTGCATCCGTAAATAAAAAAAGCCAGCGTTACCGCTGGCTTTAAAATAGTGTTTCATTATATCGCCGTTTTCCGTCTAAATGACGCGCGACTAGACTAAAAGGTGCCTGGCACCTTTTAGAAGGTTTCGTCGAAGGCGACGTCGCCGGTGACGCCGACTTGGTAGGCGGCGACTTTTCTTTCGAAAAAGTTTGTGAGCTCTTGAACGTCTTGCAGTTCCATAAAGCCGAATGGGTTTTTAGAACCGTATCGGGCGGGGATGTGCAGAGCCTCTAAGCGGCGGTCCGCAATGTACTGGAGGTATTCGCGCATATCTTTTTTAGAAAGACCGGCGATGCCGAATTCCAAAACATCTTCCGCAAAAGCCATCTCGCACTCGACAGCCTCACTGATCATTTGTGAGATCATGTCGTTAAGCTGTGGAGAGAACAGAGTCGGATCTTCGCGGCGAGCGGTTTCGATCACTTCAAATGCAAATTGCATATGCGCGCTCTCGTCGCGGAACACCCAGTTGGTACCAGAAGCCAAGCCATCGAGCATGCCTTTAGAGCGCAGGTAGTACACATAAGCAAATGCACCAAAGAAGAACAAGCCTTCGATACAAGTGGCAAAGCAAGCCAAGTTTAAAATAAATTTGCGGCGGTCTTCCACAGTTTCGATGCGATCCATGGTATTGATGGAATCCATCCACTTAAAGCAAAACTGAGCTTTGCGCTGAATAGACGGAATGTTGTCGATTGCCGCGAATGCTTTTTCACGCTCAGCCACATCGGGGATGTAGGTGTCGAGCAGGGTGAGATAAAACTGCACGTGCAGAGCTTCTTCGTAGAGCTGGCGCGACAAATACAAACGCGCTTCTGGTGCATTGATATGCTTGTACAAGTTCAATACCAAATTGTTGCCCACGATCGAATCTCCAGTGGCAAAAAATGCCACCAAGCGATTGATCAGATGGCGCTCAGCTGCAGTCATCTTTGTGCGCAGGTCGTTGATGTCGCGGGAAAAGTCGATCTCTTCCACAGTCCATGTGTTTTTAATGCCGTTTTTGTACATCTCATAAAACTGAGGGTACTTCATCGGGCGTAGAGTGAGGTTAAATCCAGGATCAAGAATCATAATTAAAGTACTCCTTTACGTAAAGCGCGCCTTACTGGCACGCCTCGCAAGCTTCAGGGTTGTCGATGGAACAAGCGATAATCTCTTCGTCACTGTACTCCTTTTTGGGAGCTGGTGCGGAAGCGGTAGTCGCTTGTTTTGGCGATGAAGACATGGTCGATGCAGATGCAGGTGACGCATTCATAGGAGCTGGTGAGCTCGCAGGAGTGGACGTCGGCCGTGCAGAATCCTTGATCGTTGTCTTCGCGATACGAGTGGCTGGACGCGAACGCAGATAATAGGTGGTTTTAACGCCTTTTTTCCACGCGTACATGTACATCGACGACAGTTTGCCAATGGTAGGGTTCTCTAAGAACAGATTCAACGACTGGCTCTGATCGATAAACGCGCCGCGCTCGGCCGCCATGTCGATCAATGCTTTCATCGGTAGCTCCCATACGGTTCTGTAAATCATCTTGAGCACTTCAGGAATCTCTTCGATTTCCTGAATCGAGCCTTCATTGGACTTGATCTTGGTGCGAATGTCCTCGTTCCACAGACCTGCTTTTTTAAGATCGCGCACCAAGTACTTGTTCACTTGGATGAATTCGCCCGAAAGCGTTTCGCGCTTAAAAAGGTTAGAGATTTGTGGCTCAATGGCCTCACAGCAACCCGCAATGCTCGCAATTGTCGCCGTGGGCGCAATAGCGATCACGAGTGAATTGCGCAGACCGTGTTTCTTTATGCGCTCTTTAAGTGCTTGCCAGCGCTCCGGTGTGGAGGTCTCGGCCTTCCACAGATCATACTGCAGGTAGCCTTGGGCCGCGCGAGTGTCCGCAAAGTTGGAATGCGGTCCATATTTTTCAGCCAGGTCACACGAAGTGTCGATAGCCGCGTAGTAGATCTCTTCTTGAATTTTGCGAGAGATGTCTTGAGCGTCTTTGCTGTCAAATGGAAGTCCTAGCTTAAAGAACACATCTTGTAAGCCCATAGCTCCCATTCCGATCGGGCGCCATTTGCTGTTGGAATCTTTCGCCGAACCAATCGGGTAGAAGTTGATGTCGACCACGCGGTCTAAAAACTTCACTGCGGTTTTCACAGTTCTGCGAATCTTGTGGTAATCGACTCCGTCCTCAGTCACGTGGTGAGCGAGGTTGATGGAGCCCAGGTTACAAACGGCCGTTTCGGCGCTGTTAGTGATCTCTAGGATCTCCGTGCAAAGATTCGAAAGGTGAATGACGTTTTCTTTTTTTGCGGTTTGGTTGCTCTTGAGGTTGGAGGCGTCTTTGAACGTCATCCAGCCGTTGCCTGTTTCGGCAAGCGTCTTCATCATGCGGCTGTAGAGATCACGCGCTTTCACCTGGCGCACGAATTTTCCTTCTTTTTCCGCGTGAATATAGGCGCGCTCAAACTCTTCGCCGTAGAGGTCGACAAATTCCGGCGTGATCTTGGGATCGAACAGTGACCACATCTCGTCGGTCTCGACGCGTTTCATGAAAAGATCGGGTACCCAATTTGCCAGGTTTAAATTGTGCGTGCGGGTGTTTTCGTCCCCGGTGTTTTCACGCAGAGCTAAAAACTCTTCGATGTCCGCATGCCAGGTTTCCAGGTACACGCAGCAGGCGCCTTTGCGCTTGCCACCCTGGTTTACCGCTGCGACGGAAGAGTCCAGTGTTTTTAACCAGGGAACCACGCCGTTCGAGTGGCCATTGGTGCCTTTGATCAACGAGCCGCGTGCGCGAACACGGGAATAAGCCACACCGATACCGCCCGCAAATTTAGAGAGCATGGCGATGTCTTTGTATTTGTCGTAAATGGAATTCAAATCATCCTTCGGCGAATCCAAAAGATAGCACGAGGACATTTGTGGGTGCAGCGTCGCCGAATTGAACAGCGTCGGTGTACTCGGTAAGTACTCGAGGGTAGAGATCAGTTTATAAAATTCGATAGCTTCTTCCGCATTGTGCGAAAGACCACACGCCACGCGCATAAAAAAGTACTGAGGAGTTTCAAACACATCGCGCTTTTTAGGATCTTTTAAAAGATAGCGATCGTAAACCGTACGCAATCCAAAATATTCAAAAACGTTGTTGCGGTGAGGGAGAATGGCGGCTTCTAGTTCGGCCTTGTTCTCATCGACGAACTGTTTGGTTTTCTCAGAAATTAAACCGCTATTGAAACCATACGCGATACTTTCAGAGAACGAGTGAATGCCGAGGTTACGCACTTCTTCGTCCACATAAAGACCGAGAAGGCGCGCCGCAAGCTTTGAGTACTGAGGCTCTTCGGTAATGAGCATGGCCGCGGTCTGAATGCCGAGATTGTCGAGTTCTTTCGTCGTAGCGCCATCGTAAAGACCACTGATGGCCTTAATAGCCACGCGGTACGAATCCACAAAGCGAAGGTCTTCTGCGTTTTGAGTCACGCGACGTACGATTTTTGTAACGTCCACCGGCTCAAGGCTGCCATCTCTCTTGCGCACACGCATCGCTGTTACGGGTTGTTCTTGTCCGTCTGTACTTTCTCCGTGTCCCATTTGTGACTGTACATGTGGGGTGGATGGATTTGTTGTAATACCGATTGTCTTTTCCATATCCTTGCCTGTTTCTCTGCTGGTGTCTCTACCTGTTATTTCCATAAAATTTTGCCCTCCCCATTGGCATTTTTTTTTGAAAGCAATCCCTTCCAGACTTGCTAAGAAATTTAGCAAACCCGGTTTTTATCTCTTATGAGATGGAAAGTATCGCCCTCAGCTCCCTTCCCCCTTAGAGCTCTTGTCTCGGAATAAAGAGACGACTGTCCCTTCACTTAAAACGTTAGAACCCCATGAAAGTACTGTCAAACCGGATTTTGTCGCGGTAATCGGTTTTTTCCCATCTGTAGCGACAAACATCCGTCGTAGGGCGTTAGTTCGTTGAAATCTCACGGAAATAGCCGTTTGTTGATGGAAAAAGCATGTCAAAATTTTTTGCTCCCCGTTGAGTGTTTACAAATTAATTTTGCTTTGCCTGTAGGCATCAAGACCTTTGCCTATCAGGGTTTTCCTGGAAAATGCCGATAAACGCTTATGCGAGCAATCGAAGCTTTCAATAAGTTCCTAGTTGGCGTTTTAATGGTGATGGTGTTGGTCCAAGCGAGTCTCCTTTTCGTCATGAAAAACATGAAGGATCAGGCGCAAATGCGTCTCGTGGAGAATGAAACACAAGTGGATCTTCAGTGCGGTAAAGAGTCCTTCTCCGAGGAGAAATACTGGGATCCGCTCGCTCGTGAATACAACGCCATTAAAACCTGTTCGGGATGGGATTGCGATAAATCCGCTCTCACCTGGAATACATCCTCTAACGAAAAAAACCTCCATGTCGTGTCTGTGCGAACCGCACAACCCGTGCAGTTCAATAAACAAGATGCGGGCGGCGCCATCGTTGTCAATGTGCCGGCCTCTGAAAAACCGCAAATTTTAGCACTCTCCAGTCAGAGCATGCACGACTGGCGCTTGATCGTTGATAAGAACGCCAAACTCGAAAAAATTATCGTCGCTACACCCACCGTGGTGTGGATTGATGGCGCTCCAGACAGCGCAAAAATCGAATACCTGCCCAAAGAAAAAATGTGCGCCTATCCCTACGCTTGGGAAGAAGTCCACAATCCAGATAATGAATTTCGCATTTATATTTCGGCGCTTAAAAAAATCACCGGTCAATGGCCATCGTCGTTTCAAGGGGCCATCATTGGTAAGGAATTTGTACTCCCGAAACCACTGGATCTGGGACGTAGAAGTATTGCCAGTATCGACGACCGCAAGCCCGCGCCATGGGTGAATAGCGCAGTGGTGTGGAAGCGCACAGACGACCGTGTGGTCGCTCAGCAGGCGCTTCTTTTGACAAAAGATAAATCAGTGGTGGAGCTCCCCGAGCGCACAGATGTGGTGGCTGGGGCCTTTATACTGCGCAAGCAGCGCTTGCATGTTTGGAACAGCGAAAAGACATCGTTTGTGCCAGTCGTTGTGCCCCTGCAATTGCCAGCGATAGACGCTGTTACAGCCATAGCAACGGACGGTGAAAACGTATCGCGCGTTTTTGTGTTTAACGAGGGCAATGGTGGCGAGGTCTATGTTTACGATCACAGCGTTCAAAAATGGAGCTTGCTCAAAGACGGTATTGCGTCGGCAGTGCGCGCACTCCACTATAGCGTTAAAGATAAAAAACTTTACGGGCTCGTAAGCCGTGGACGGCAGTTTACGGACGTTCTTGAGTTTACCTGTGACGATGGGGCCGTGGAGAGCTGCGGAAAGTTATCGGCCCACAAACAGTCGCTGGTGAGCAGCATTCCTTTTGATCCGGTCCGCTGGAAGTGGCAGTTTGTACAGCGCGAGGGCGATCTGACACTGGTACTCCATACGCCCCTTGAGCCCAACGGCGAAGTTCATCCGCTATCATTTTAAGTGTTCACCAAAAACTGATCCATTGTGAGACGCCGATCTCCGTTTTCATCTTTCTTTGAAACATAATTTTTGCACTTACTTGGGTTTAGGCTCCTCGAGCGAATTGCTATTCTAGAGATGAATCCAAGGGGGGCTTATGAATTTAAAACAAATCGGTGTAGTGGTAGGTAGCTTGTGTATGGTGATGATAGCATTTCAAAACTGTGCGCCATCCAAAAAGAATAGCTTTGCTGCCGACGCGGCAGCGCTGAAGTCGTTGAGCGGCGAAGACGGTCCTGCGGCAGATATTTATCGACCGCAACCTTCGGAGGATACGCCCACCTCTGATATCTATACGCCGGAGCCCGATCAACGCCCACTTGCTAACAGTGTGGTTGGTAACTACAACGTCCTCTCGATCAACTCCAGTGTTTGTAAAAACAATATCTGTAGCGGCGAAGCGCACATTATGAAGTCCAAACAGACTTTGAGTTTTGCTGCCAATGGCGTGCTCTCGGGCGTGGCTGCCTGTAATAAATTTGGTGGCAAGTACAGCGCCACTTTGCGTCCGAATGAGGGTACTCATTTGTTATCTGTGTCTCTCGGCGCTTCGTCGCAGGCCTCGTGCACCCACATCAAAGACGAGCAGTTATTGCTCACGGTATTAGCCCATGCTTATAAGATTTCCAATACCGCAGCGGCCATCGTCGACATCTACTCGTACAATGCGGCTACTCAAGAGAGTGGATCTATTCGTTTACAACGCCATAACGTACCCGTTGTTCCCGTGCGCTCGGTTCTTTCTGGTGTTTACAGAGTGATTGGGACTTCTAAAAATCTGTGCTCCTCAAACATGGCCAACATCAGTGGTCCGTGCGTGATCCACAGCCAAAACTTCAAATCCAAACAGTCTCTCAATTTCCAAGCAAAGGGGATTTTGAGTGGACAAGGCGCGTGCAATGCGTTTGGTGGCTCCTATCAGTACACTGTGAGAGCCAACGAGGGGACCGACCTATTGTCGATCTCGAACTTGCAATCCACGCTTAAAGCTTGTGCCTACCTCGGTGAAGAACAGGAGCTCTTCAAGGCACTGAGCCAAGTTTACAAAGTGCAGTACTCGGTCTTAAACAAAGTACAAACCGTGCATCTTTATTTGAGCAGCGGCGGCACTTTGATCTTACAAAAATAGCCCATGCAGGGAGGCCTCCCGCCGGGTCTCTCCGCTCCCAGATGTGTGTCTCGCGAGGTCGCTCTCAAAGCGGCCTCGTTTTTTTTGGCCTTTTTTTTGAGCAGAGCTGAGGCGGTGCGTCCCGAATTCGCATGTGGCTAGCTCTAGGAATATATAGTAGAAAGTGACTCAACGGAGGATTTCCTATGAAGTCATTTTTAAGTTACGCAGTTGCGCTGTCCACTCTCGTCTTTTTCACCGGTTGCGGAATTCAAAGCATCCCGCGCGCTAAAAACCGCACGGAGGTTACTGCTGCTGAAATCAACAATCAGTACAAGCGCCGCGCTGATCTCATTCCTAATCTTGTGCAAACCGTTAAAGGTTTTGCCGGTCACGAAAAAGAAACTCTGGAAGGCGTGGTCAACGCTCGCGCTAAAGCCACCAGCATGACCATCGATCCGAGCAAGGCGACGCCCGAGCAAATTGCAAAATTTCAATCCGCACAAGGTGAGCTCTCTCAAGCACTCGGCCGTCTTATGATGATCACCGAGAACTACCCGCAGCTCAAAGCCGATCAGAACTTCCGCGACCTCCAAGCACAATTGGAAGGAACTGAGAATCGCATCACGAACGCGCGTCGTGAACACATCGAAGCCATTGGTCAGTTCAATGAACTCGTTACAGTTTTCCCGACGAGCCTTACCAACTCTCTCTTACTTCATTACGAAAAGATGCCGCAATGGAATGTTCCTGAAGAAGAGCGCGCGCAGATCGAAAAAGCACCGGCCGTGAATTTTTAATCGCGAGTGACTTCGATCGTCTTTACACTCCTTTTTTTACTCTCTCCGGTAAGTGCGGAATTTAACGTTCCAGCGCTTACCAGTCCCGTTGTTGATGAAGCGGGTCTTCTCGATGGACGCGTGCGCGTGCAGCTCGAGCAAGCCTTGCGCTCCATACGTTCGCAGGGTGGGCCTCAAGTGTCTGTTTTGGCTGTCACCACAATTGATCCCTACACTATTGAAGAGGCGTCCATTCGTGTCGCGAAACAATGGGGGCTAGGTTCGGCCGAAAAAGACGATGGGGTTTTACTCATGGTCGCCAAAAAAGAGCGCAAGGTGCGCATCGAAGTGGGGCAAGCCCTGGAGGCCGATCTCACCGATGCTTATAGTCGCCGAATTATAGACAACGAAATCGTCCCGCTCTTTCGCTCTGGCGATTTTGATTCCGGGGTGCTTGTGGGGGTGCGTGGAATTCTTTTACGTATGAATCCTCCAATCCATTTGGAAGACCATATGAAGAGCGCGCCCATACGCAAAAGACGTTCGCGCGGCAGTGGCCTTCCGCCGATTGCGTGGATCATTATCATTATACTCTTCGTGGTATTTCGTTCGCTCTTTGGCGGCGGTGGTGGCGGCCGAGGCCGCGGTTTTTACGGCGGTGGTGGATTTGGCGGTTTCGGTGGCGGCAGTGGCGGCGGCTGGTCCGGCGGCGGTGGCGGTTTTAGCGGTGGAGGCGCGTCAGGATCATGGTAATTCCTAGTTGGTTTCATCTCATGACAACTTCAGAAGTGCAGGCGCTCGAAGAGCACATTGCGCGCATCGAATCACAGTGCGATGTGGAGATTGTACCTGTGATCGTTCGTGCATCTTCGACCTATCCACAAACAAAAATGACCCTTGCGCTCGTTATTACAACCTTGTATTTGGCGCTTTGGGATTTTTTGGATATCGAACTGTTTTGGGATCACAGTTTTCTGGCGCTCGCATTCTTCGCCTCCTATGTGGTGAGTATATTTATTATCGCTCCTTGGGCCTCCCGTTGGGGTCGTATGCAGATGATAATGGCGCATAAAGATGTGGAGGCAGAGCAGTGCCTCAAACGCGCCGAAGCAGAATTTCATTCCGGAAAAATCAGCCAAACCAAGCGGCAAAATGGCATTTTGATTTACGTGTCTTTGCTCGAACATCGCGTGATCATCAAGGGTGACGAGGCGGTGTTTAAAAAGATCGAAGCGGAAAAATGGCAGCAGGCTGTGAATGCCGTTCTTGCAGGGATTAAGAAGAGATCCATGGCCCAGGGAATCGGCGATGCATTGAACGTGATGGAAGGTTTGCTCAAGGTCCATTTTCCTGTAAACTCAGCAAAGGCCAATGAAATACCCAATTCCTTTATTATCAAAGAGTAGAGTATGAAAAAAACCATTCTTAGCGGCAGCACCACTACGGGCATAATGACCATAGGCAACTATATCGGCGCCATTTCCAATTGGACGCGCATGCAGGATGACTACGACTGTTACTATATGGTCGCCGATCTCCATGCACTCACTGTAAAACAGGATCCGAAGGAGTTTCACGAGCGCCGGTTTAGTTTTTTCGCACAGTATTTGGCCTGTGGTCTGGATCCAATAAAAAATGTTATTTTTTTTCAATCGCATATACCCGCGCACGCCGAACTCACATGGATCCTCAGTTGCATCACACCCATGGGCGCTTTGAATCGGATGACGCAGTTTAAAGAGAAATCGGCAAAAACAAATGAGATCAACTGCGGCCTTTACACCTATCCCGTGTTGATGGCTGCCGACATCCTGTTGTACCAGGCCGATCTGGTGCCGGTGGGTGAAGATCAAAAGCAGCATTTGGAGCTGACCCGTGATCTGGCGGAGAGTTTTAATAAAAAATTTGGCGTGGCTTTTAAAATCCCTGATCCGTTTATTCCTAAAGTCGGCGCACGCATTATGAGTTTACAAGATCCATCTAAAAAAATGTCCAAGTCGGATGAAGATCCAAATACCTATGTGTCGCTTCTTGATCTACCGAAAAAGATTGAAAAGAAAATCAAGTCTGCCGTGACCGATTCCGACCCGGAGGCTCGAGTGTTTTTTGATTTGGAAAACAAAGCGGGGATTTCCAACCTCATGACAATTTACTCTGCATTCAGCGGAAAATCTTATGCCGACATCGAAGAGGCATATAAGGGTAAAATGTACGGGCACTTCAAAGGAGATCTGGCGCAGATCGTGGTGGAGGCTTTAAAGCCCGTTCAGGAAAAATATGCGACGCTTATGAATGATCGCGGCGAACTTGAAAAGATCATGCGCGCCAATAAAGAGCGCGCGGAGCAGAGAGCCAACGCCACGCTCAAATCCGTATATGAAAAGATCGGTCTTGAGATTCTCCGCTGAGGTGGGGTAGAACCAACTCTCAACCATATTGGGGGGGCCTTGATGTTCAAGTTTATATTTGTATTTTTAGTCACCGCTGTATCATCACTCGCTACGGCGGCCATCACGCAAACTTGCGGTCAGATGGAGCAGCCGGTTCCGTACTCTTACTGCATCACGAAAGCCCCGAATTCTTCGCTCGACGTCCTCTACTACTTTCACGGTGGTGGAGGCGATGCAAACCAATGGCCGACTATCAGTAAAGGTATTTATCTCAACTGGGAATCCAGTGGCGTCCAGCCTCCCGTGGTGATTACCATTAGCTTTGGTGAGTACTGGCTTCTCGTTGAACCCAATGGTTCCGAGAACAGTGGGTTGCTCCCAGTTTTTCAACAAGCAGTCATGCCACAAATGGAAATGCTCGCGGTGGGAGGAGTTGCCGCCCGGCGCCTGCTCATGGGATTGTCCATGGGTGGCTTTAACAGCACGCAAGTGCTTGCAAAGATGCCTCCTGAAACGTTTTCTCGCGCCGTGATGGCTTGCCCGGCGCTGGTGAACTTGTCTCCTTTTGCGAGTGAGAAAGAGATTTTAGAGCATTCAGTACAAACCGGTGCCGATATCGCGACTCTCACCAGCCTGTCGTTTATTGCAAAAGCATTTGTGCCCGACGAACAGACCTGGAACTCCCAAGTAAACCCCTACCAATTGCTCCCGTTGATAGCGGCCAACCCGGTGCCGCTATTGATTGGCATCAATCAGCTCGATCATAATTTTAAACCAGGTGGAGACGCATTCGCGCAAATGCTCCTCCCGCTCAAACAACTGACTCAAATACAGAGTTGGCCCGGCGGTCACTGTGCACTGGATAGCGCAAGCATTGCACAATTTTTGGCAACGCCCTAGGAGGGCTTGGCAAAGGATTTTTTAATTAGCGCGTACGCCGTTGCCATAACTTTTGAAACGTTGGTTTTAAAGTGAGCGAGGGCGTTTCCGTCTGCGGAGTCGGTGACGCCACGGATTTCTAAATACGGTATCTCCAAAAATTTGCACACACGGGCTCCGCCGGCACCCTCCCACGCAACGGCGATAGCGCCTGTGAGTTCTGCAAGCTCGCGGGCCCGCTGGGGATCTATTATGTCTTCATCACCACTGGCCACCGCACCGAAATGAACAGACGGAATTGGTCGTTCTAATGAGGCAAGCAGCTCTTCGCTGGCTGTAAAGCGCGGCGGAGGCTTTGGTAAAAATCGCGTTTTAAAATCATGCTCGATGGTGTGTGTGGCAATCACTAGGTCCAGAGGCTTGACCTGTGACGATAAAGATCCGCAGGCACCTAAGCAGATCACACCTGTGATCTGCGGATGTTGGTGGAGGAGATACTGCGTTTGAATCGCAAACTGCGTTTTTCCGTGCCCACCGGTAGAAAGAATCCATCCCAATGATTCACAAATGTATCGGGTGTGATGGGTAGTGATCTCGCGAACCTCAAAGCCATCCTGAGTGAGAGCGTCGAGCACACCGTTGAGCTCAATGGGGAGAGGGCACAGGATTAAAAGCATAGGCCCACCATAATGGGCAGAGCGCTCGGAATCAAAGATATTCTAAAACTGATGAACGTCGGTACTCGAAGATGCTGTTCACGTCTTTATCGACGAACGCCAGCGCCGCAAGGCGACCCGGCAATCCGAGTGGCAATTTAAATCGCACCTTGTCCTTCATGAGAGTGCCTTTTCCCAAATCCTCAAAAGTGTGAGTGTGATGCCAATAGGAGTAAGGCCCTTTGAGTTGGGTGTCGACAAAGGAGTGGGGCGGGTTCCATGATTCAATTTTCGTTCGCCAACTAAGAGGAACACCGTGGACTTTGAGTTTGTAGTCAATGAGAGTGCCGTCTTCGATGTTTTCGGTGGATTTCTTTTCAATACGAAAGTTCATAAACGCCGGAGTGATCTTTTCTAAATTTTCGGCAATCGAAAAAAAACGAAAGAGCTGTTCTTTCGGCATATCGAAATACTGCTCAAATTTTTTCACGCTGTAACCGTTATTCCATTCTCCTAATAAATCCTGAAGGGCACTCCTAAGATCGGAGTACAAAAATTTAAACCCAGTTTTCTCTAGCTTTTGAGCAGAAACGCGCAACGAAGAGAGGACCATGCTAGCCTGCTCGCCGAGCATCAAGCGCAACGCAAGACTGGGTACGGCCGGACCATTAAAGGCTCCAATGGTAGAGGCAATGGCGCGCGCAAAGTTTTTTTGCTCCACCGGTTCCGGTGCAACGACATTAAACGTGCCTTTTAGTGACGAGTTTTCCACAGCGAAAATGAAGGCGCGAGCCACGTCGTCGATGTGCACCCAACTCATCCACTGTTTTCCAGAGCCGAGTGCGCTCGAAGCAAAAACTTGAGCCGGGAAAACCATACGCGGCAATGCTCCTCCTTCGGTGGAGAGCACAACGCCCAAGCGCAAAAGGCAGATGCGGCATTCTGGGCAAACATCCGTGAACTCATTTTCCCAGGCCTGTGTGACCTCACTCAAAAAATCACTTCCCGGTTGGGAATCTTCTGTGTGAAGGTCATCACCGGCGGCGTAATACCCAATGGCTGAGGCGCCAATAAAAAATGGAAGTTTGTTCAAGTGTAGAGATGCCATAAGATTGCGCGTACCGCGGGTGCGGGAATTGAGGATGCGCTCTTTTTGCCGGTGATCCCATGGCCGCTCTCCCACATTTTCACCCGCGAGGTGAATGACTCCATCGATCTTCTCCGGTGCGCTCAGAGGGATAAGTTCTTTCTCCAAGTCACACTCGATCCAAATTGCCGGAAAAGGCGCCTCTAGTTTGGCTTTCTTGATGTTGCGAGACACGGCGTAGACGGTGTGGCCGTTCTTCACTAAAAGCTGTCCGACTTTTTTACCAATAAGACCGGTGGCACCAGTTAATAGAATATTCATAGTTTGGAGAGATTAACATAGACTAAATTCACGAACAATCATTCATCAGTGTTATTTATGTCGCCAAATCATCACAACCCAAGGTTGTTTAGAATGTGTTCGGCAAGCCGGGCGCTCACACCGGCCTGGGCTCGAAATGCTTTCTTTAGAATTTCTCGATCCACCATCTGCCAGTTCTCTAGGCGCGGCAAAAGTTCGCCCACCTGGCTAGGGTCTTTAAAAATTTGCACCGGCGCGATCGACGTGGCCTGAAATTTTGAAAACTGGAGGGCCTCACGGTTGGTCAAATGGTGAGGGCCTACGAACGTCAGATTGCCGCACGCCAAGGCCTCCATCACGGAATGAACGCGCGCTTTAAAGGAGCCGCCGATGAAGGCGCTGTCAGCGATTTTATAAAGCGTTGCCAGCACACCAAATTCATCCACAATTAAAACACCGTCGCCATTCCACGTTTGAATTTTCGAATAGAGAAACGTGGGTACGCCTGCAAGGGAGTTTTGAATGCTTCGAATGTGCTCGTCGTCCACCTCGTGAGGCACGATGATCCAGTGGACGCGATCGGCATGGTCTCGAATGTAGGGTAAAAGCGCGGCTTCGTCTTCGCTCCAGGTCGATGCGCAGACAAATACCTTTTTTGGCAATAGGTCGCGCGCAACCTTAATAAAACTCTCCTGCGCCAAACGGTACAAACATTGATCATAGCGAGTGTCGCCATAAACCTGCACATTCCACTGTGGATTTAAACGCAGCAGGTTTTGTTTGTCGTCCTCGGAGATCACGTAAAATCGATCCATATCGCGCAGGATCCAGCGGTAGAATTCAGCACCGATTCCCGTTGGTATTTTATTAAAGGACATGGAGAAAATGGCAGTGGGCACGTCGTGGCGTTTGCAGGACTCAAGCATTTTTGGCCAAATTCCCGTTTGCGCGATCAAGAGTTGGCGAGGCTGATGGTGTTCTATAAACTGATCCAATACATCACTCGTATCCCATGGCAGTGGGCAGTAGAAATCGAGCAACGGCTCCCGGCTCACGCGGTGGAGATAGGATCCCGTGTAATAGGTGAGGAGTATGGGGATCGCGGGGTTGCGTTTTTTTAATTCGCGAATGAGCGCAATGGCGTATTCAAATTCTCCAGAGGGTGCATGAACCCATAGGGGCCGCGTGCCCGGCGGATGATTGAGCCATGGGGGAACACCATTTTGAACTTTGCGCAGCTCGAAACCGCGCTTGAGTTTTGGAAAAAACCCTTTCAAACCAAAAGCCACGCACCATGCAAAATAATAAAGAGGCGGATAAAGAATACGGAAAATCATGGAGCCCTCATGCTGTGTTGAGCGAGCTGGGCGCGCAGAGTGGAGCTCACCATCTGCGGGGTGATCTCCTTCATGCACCTCTGATATTCGCTATTGATACACGGAGAGCGGCCATCCTTGCTGCACGGTTTGCACCACAGTTGCGTCTCCAGCACCGTGGAAGACTGATTAAAGGGGTAACCAAAAGCTGTAGGTCCGATAAGAGCGATGGACGTTTTATTCAACTGATCGGCCGCGTGGAGCAAGCCCGTATCGCCAGAAATAAGCGCGGCCGACGCAGCCACCACGGCACAGCTTTCGAGGAGTTGGAGTTTTCCGGCCAGATTCACGGTGTTTTCGGGGCTCGCTGCGCAAATGTCTTCACAAAAAGAATCCTCGGGCCCACCAAGAATCACAAAGTGCAGTTCAGGGTGAGCCGCGATCAACTGTATCCAATAGTGCACCGGCCAACGTTTGGTCTCCCACGCGGCAGAGGGGGCTAAAGCGATAAATGGTTGGTGCGGAAGCGTGACCGCACTTTCCGGCAGGAAGAGATGCTGTGAGTGGCGATCCGGAAAAGCAACACCCCACGGCTTCAGAGGTTCGATGAACGAGTCGGCTCCGCGGAAAGGCATTTTAAAGACAGGCCGGCGCAGTTTGAAAAACAAAAAGCGCCGCCAGCGATTCTTAGAGCGAGTGATTCGGCGAAACGTGGTGCCGGCAAGAAGCCGCAAAAAAAATATTAAAATCAGCGAGCGCAAATTGTTGTGGGCATCGTAAACATGCGTAAAGTTTTTCGAGCGCAAAATCTTTGCGGTAGCCCATAGGTCGGCGATGCGTCCTTTGCCGGCAAGCTCAAGAACCTCGTGAAGGCGGGGGTGGTGGCGGAGGAGAGGTGCAAAGCTCGATTTGGTCAGGTAACTCACTTCGGCGCCCGTCGCTGCCAGAGCATCGACCGCGGGTAGGGTTTGCAGGATGTCTCCGAAGCTCGAAAGACGAATGATTAAAACGCGCATGAGTACGCATACTGTAAGTCAGATTGATGCTTTATTCAATTGGAGGTAATTACACGGCCGACGCAAACAGAGCAAAGGAGATCATCGCCCACACAAAGGAGGCCGCAATTCCCGCAGAAGGACGTTCGCAGGAAACAAACAAAACTGCCGAGAACAACAAAGATCCAATCAACATAAAGCCCCATTTCACGCTCCCCCAGAGGAGCCTACGACCATTCCGTTAAACCGTTTACTTATAGTAAGAGCAATCCCTGCGCCACCCGCGAATCGCCCTTAAGCCTCTATATTAGCTCTCAGGGGCGTTTTTTGGCACAGCGGGAGGAATTATTACATGGAGTGTTAGTCACCAATCACTATATGTTACCTGGTTTAAACCCATTCTTGACAGAAACTCCTTAAATAGGCGATTTTAGCCCAAATTTGGGGCACGAGGCCCCGGGGAACACTTCTATAAGGGGATAAAATAATGATCCAAAAAATCCTATTGGCGTTCGTCGCCATGGCCTTTGTTTTCGGCTGCTCTAAAGCTCCGAAAGAATACGATAAAAACACTCTCGTCGTGAATGAGCGCCCGCACGAGCGGCCCAAGGAAGAGCTTTCGGAAGACGAAATTTTCAGCTCTTTGTACGACAAAGTAAAAAACATCACCTCGGCTGATGGCGAGATCTCTACAGATAGCCTGCTGAATTTTGATCCATCGAGCTTTTTGCCAGGTGGCGAAGAGTTCGATAAGAAAGTAAAATTCAATGCCAGCCAGCCGATCGTGTATGCCGGGGGCGGCAAAGGTGGCGCAGCGGGAATCAGCTTTTCTACGACATATGAGGAGTCGCGCCAGATCGCTATCCCACGAACAGCGCCAAACGCCGACGGTGTTGCTGTTTACGATGAAAACATGGTTGTTCGTTGGCGTGCCGATGAGCCGCGCACTCCAGTATTCTTTCAAATGTTTGGCGGATACACTGGAGATATCCAAGTGCCGTCGCCGTACTCGCCGTTTAAACTCAAACACGATTTCTCGAACCAGTATGCGGCCAACACCCAAGCGGGTGCGCGCAAGATGGCCCGCGATTTCTACAACATGTTTGAAGGCAAAGACCAGAGCTTTGATTGCTTGAGCGTTGGTTATTGCCGCGTGGACTGGGGCCCGGATGCTCAGGAAAACTTTGTGATCGCTCTGCCAGGAATGCAGCTTCTGCTTTCGAAAGATCGCTTCATCGTGTTTGTGGTGATGGTCATCAAGGTGACTCCGCAAGGTCCATTGAACGCCGATTTTGATATCATCAACGGTCGCTTCACGATCGACGATCAGTTCCCCGCTCTACAAAACCAAACTATCGGGTTTGGCGATACGGTGGAGTCGGTCGATCAAAAACTCAACATCACCACCGAAACATCGGCAAGCACCGATCTTTACGGCCGCAATTACAGCGGCGTTTTCCTGGGGTACCACCGCACGCGCTATGAGCGTGAGGCAGAGCTCCCACTTCCAACCGACAAAATGAAGATGGTTCAGGTCTATCGCGATTATTTGCGCAACCTGACGATCAATGGTTCTCCAGTGGTGGTGCGCGAGTACGCCAACGATGTGCAGATCGAGGTCTACAAGCCAAGCGCTCCCGCTGATGTGGAAAATACAATTGCTGTTCCGAGCGGAGAATTCCGCGAGATTCCATTCGCGATCAACTTGGGTTTGCAGCGCCAAAACGTAAAGCTCTTTGCCGAGAAAGTGCGTGATTTCCTTGCCGCTGAATACGCTAAAGCCTATCCAAAAGCGACGATCATTCCGCACCTCACTGGTGCACAACAAAAGAAAGACATTAAAGCGTACACCGTATTTGTGATCGTTTATGACAAGACTTCGAAGAATGGCAAATTCGTGCAATTGGGAATCAGCGAAGAAGACGGCCATTTGCAGAGCTTTACGATGATCGACATCGGGCAAGAGTTCAATGCTATCGATCCACTGGTGCTCGAAGATGTTCTGAATCCTGTTATTAAAAAATCGGTTCAGCGCCAAGCCAAAGATGCCTGTGGCGTTACAGGCCCCGCTATGGAGCAACTCCCTGGCGATGTGTTCAATTCTATTTCCGGTTTTACAATTGGCGAAGTGGTACGCGTGAAAAACTGGGATTTGGGTCGTAACGAAGCAGACGTTACCTATGAGCGCGGTGATCAGGCCTTCACGGCTCGCGGCTCGTACTTGGATCGCGGCGTACAAAATGTGGCTTTTGATGTGGCTGAAAAAGTAAAATCGCAGGATCAGTCTTTTGTAGATCTTGGCTCACTCACTGTGAGCCTAGGACTCAAACTCACTTGTGAAACCGCAGATGAGCGCATTTACAAAGTGGTGAGCGTATCTACGGCGATGAAACTTGGAATGGTGAATGACCTGTGCGGTCCTCTTAAGCTTAGCTTTAAGGTGGGCACGCCAGCAGCCGATGTGCTGTCCGCTCTTCAGGAAACAAAATGTGGTTACAAACCGGTTTATGATTCCGGTGGTAACGGGCGTTTGGTTCAGATCTATCTTCCTTCCGATCGCATTCGTTTGAACTTCGGTGATTTAGAACTTTCAGGCGTGACTATGTACACTCCTGTGAATGAGGTGAAATAATGAGACATTTAGCTTTAATCACATTCGCTATTGTATTTTCAGTTTCGTGTGCCAAAAATAGAGGCGTTGAAAAACTTCGCTATGATCAAACGCGAAACATCATTCCCAAAGATGCTTTTATCGGCACAGACTCTCCACGGGATCTCTATTATTCCAAAGTGACAGTGGTGCGCAACTCTCTCGATGGCGGCCACGTGTTCGCGGGCTACCAGTCCGACATGACAGTGGGTTATTTTGATTTTTCTGAAACCAAGCTCACTTTTAAAAGTGTGCAGGGTGCTTACCGTGGTCGCGAAACATCGCTCACTTCGACGCCGATCATTTATGTGTGGCCCATCACCCACCACGAAGCGCAGTTGGAATCCATCGACGGTAAAACAACCAATAAAGAGATCGATGACAACCGCAAGCACTGGAAAGACCGCAAAAACTTTAAAGTGGATTTCAGTATGTACGACGTGGCCAATATGCCCGGCGTTGACCCCGACGACAAATGTTGGACTGTGGCCTCCAAACGCCAGGTTGAAGATAGCGTGGAGCTGGAGCCAGGATATATTAGCTTTTTGGTGGAAGTGGTTTTCAACCGCAACTGCTTAAACTCGTATAAGCCGATTACAAATGGTCATCCCACGTTTACCGCTCAGTATCGCTTTTCGTTCCGCAAAGTTGTGCCATCGGACTATCAACCGATGACTTATAAAGGCGAGCAGGATGAGGCCATGCGCAAGTTTGGCTACTTTCAGTCGATCTTTGAGAATGAAAACCCGAAAGATGGATTGCCAAAAAATACGTTTTACATCAATCGCTGGCATCCTAAGAAGACCCATGCGTTTCACTTTACTCAGGACTTTCCAGAGCAGTACAAATATATCTACAGAGATATTTTCGAAAAAACCAACAAAGTGTTTGCCGAAAAAGATTTGAAAATTCGTTTTGTTCTGCTCGAGAACAATCAGGACTACATCGACGGAAAAATCGTGGATGGCAAGCCCAAGAAGTTTGGTGATCTCCGCTACTCGTTCATCAATCAAATCGAAGAGATCGATCCCAGTGCACCGTTAGGCTACGGCCCGTCGGATGCCAACCCGTTTACGGGTGAAATCATCGCAGCCAACTTGAATGTATGGTCGGGGATGATTAAATATTACCTCAAAGTTTTAGAACAAAGCTCAAAGCGCAATCCGGAGTGGTTCCAAAACCCGGCAAATGGCGAGTGGAGCAAAAATTTTGAAAACAGCAAATGGGCCAACTCCGATTTGTTCCTGCGTATGAAGTCGGTGCTCAATGATGAGACGCCAGACACGTGGACACAAAGCTGGAGCGATCGCTCGGATCTTCGCAGCTTCTTCTCACACATGGTGAGCTACACCACCTACTCCTATCCAGGCTTTAATATGTTTACTTACGGTAAACATCCGTTTCAGTCGGCCCAGATGATTGTTGAAAAGCCGGTGAAGCACGAGGGCACTGAACAGATCCAGCAGCTCAAGCAGTTGCAGGCTTACGGTGTGCCGTTCTCCAACGACGGCATCATGGGTGCGGAGCTGAATAAGACTATGACTCAGGCGTTTATGGCCGATGCAATTAAGCTCCACAAGCACAACGATACGACATTTGTGAATGTGAATCCCATCAACTACAAGCCTCTAGAGGAAATGCCTTCGATGAAGGCCATTAGTAACCTTTTCGGAGGATCGTCGTTAGGACGCCTTCCGGATCCAGAAGTACTCAAAGAGTTCTCTCATGTTATGGCCTCACGCAATGATGAGATGAAAAAGAACATTTCCGAGAACCGCCGCGGTCACTGTGTGATTGCCGCTCAGGAATCTTTGGCCGGTGTGGAACGCTTTATTCTCGAGGGTATATCTCTTGATAAGATCGCCGAAAACATCATTTACCGCACGTCGATCCATGAGTTCGGCCACAACTTAAACTTACGTCATAACTTTTACGGTTCCGTGGATAAGGAGAACTTCCTTCCACCAAGCGTTCCGGTTCAAGTGGCTGAGTATGTAATGAACGAAGACGGCACTCCTAAAATCGATCCAGTTACTGGTAAAGCCATTCAGTCTGGAAAAACCAAGAACGTAGTGGATGCCTCTGGCAAACAGGTGTATTGGCCAACGGTTTCGTCGTCGGTGATGGATTATCTGCGTCTGCAGGATGAGTATTACTCCACTCAGGAGTGGGAGCCCTACGACAAGGCGGCGCTGTGGTTCGCCTACAGTGATGGCAAGGTCGAGGACAAAACCAAGAACTACCTGTTCTGTACGGATGACCACACCATCACCAATGCACTTTGTAACCGCTTTGATCGCGGGACCACTCCCACCGAAGTGGTGATGTCTATCATTGAGGCCTATGAGGATGGCTACTACTCGCGCAATTATCGCTTTGGCCGCGCGTATTGGAACACGACGGGCTACCCGAGCGCAATTGTATCGACCATGCAGGAGCTCAAAGAATTCTTACCGATGTGGAGAACGGCATTCTACGAAGCCTCTCTGCGTGAGGAGCTGGGTAAAAAAGGCTTTAAGTCTCATCAAACAGAGCAGATGGTGACGGAGATTTCTCGCGACATCAAGCAGGCTATCCGCTTGTCGCTAGCATTCTACCACTCGGTTCTACAGACCGGTGCAGTCGATAAACCGTACCGTTCGGAATACGATGAATTCACGGGCGGTATTAAACGTATGGGTATCTCCTTTGATAAATTGGCAGCCATTGTGTTTTTGGCTGGCGATGATCAGATCTATTACAATCCTAATCGCGTAATGATCGAGACGTCCTACCTCACGTATGCGGGTGTTCCTGAATTTTCAAAACTCATGGAGCGTATCATTGAGGACATCGTGACCGTTCGTGTGGACATGGAGCCATGGTTTATTTCTATTGGTCGTCAGCTTTATGCGCAGTCGGCGATGGATTTTTCAAATCGTGACAACGAATCGTTCATCAATCAGATCAAGGTGAAGAAGTACACGGCATTTGAGCTCGAGCAGTATTTTGATTACCAGCCTAAGGCGCAGTTGGTGACAGATCTGGTAACACTCAAGACATCCAAGGATGCCGATTTTATTCCCAATGAGACTGTGGCGCTCGTGCGTGTGAATTCGAACTATTACATGTTCTCTCAACAGACGAGCCCTTTTGCTTATGTGATTTACAAAAAAGTAAAGCAGAGCGAAGAGTTTGAGCAATCCTCTGTAGAGGGTAAACTCGATATTCAGGAGCTCTACTACATCTATTCGATCATGAGCGGAGGACTTCCTTAATGAAAGCCTCGATCCTAAGAGCAGCGGGAGTTCTTCTCGCTGTTCTCAACATTTTTGTTGCCCCAGCCTTTGCGGCCAACGTGGCGACGAGTGATGTGACCAATCAGGCGCAAGCGAAGCCCTGGCACATCCTCCTCGACGTGAGCCACAATCCTGCGGGACGAGCGGATCAATTTACGACGACAGACTACACTCTCTTCTTTGATTACCAGTTGAATGCACAACACAGCTTCCGCGTATTGCAGGCTCCGACTCAGATTTATGAGCTCGGATTGAACCAAGGTGAAAACCAGTATTTGGCCTCTGATACAATTCTCTCGCACTTTTGGAACACCGGTTGGAAGACGGGTATTTTTAAATACCGTTTGGTGAGTTCATTGGCTTTGCCCACGTCCATCGAGGCGCAAGACAACGACAAGTTAGCCACGTTCACCGAGACGGTGCAGATCAATGCGCTTGTCGGGGGCAAATTTGTTTTTAGCTTGCGACCGTTCGTGCGCTACAATTGGTATGAGTTTAAAACTACGCAGAGCGGATTCTTACTACCGGCATTTGTTTATGGTCTGAACCTTGTGACTTCGTATTCTCTGACGGATGCTCTTTCGTTGAATGCCTCTTTAGGCTACAGCATGGTCAATGAACTGGCGAGTCAATATGACGATTCCACAAACTTTGGCGTTTTTGAAGAAAATGCTGAAGGGCGATATTTCGTTTCATTGACGGCCAACTACTCTGTGACCGATAAATTTGGTGTTTACGCCGGTTATTCACAGGGCGATACGTACATCCGCGATGGACGTTTCGAAGTGTATGCTTATGATCCGCAGATCTCCCGTTACAATATCGGCGCAACGCTGTATTTCTAGTTTGCCATAGGGCGTGGAAGTACAGCTCACCGACCAACAACCAAACGGGGGGACATATATGTTCAAATACGTAATCGCACTTTCGCTCACACTCACGGGTCTTTCGGCACAGGCACAAGCAGACTGGTGCATATGGGACGGCGAAGAATACATTCAAGACATCATGAAGAGCGAAAACAAACATTGGCTGCAAGCCGTGTATAGCATTCACACGGCCGACACCAGCATGGAGATCACTGCTGGAACAGGCACCACAACAGACGAAGAATTCGAAGGGGTGGGATCGTGCCGTTTTTTTGATCGCTCGCTCGCAGAAAACGCTGGTGATGCCATAAACGCCTATGTGGAAAAAGGGTTCTCCATTGTTGCCACACGCGCTTATCTTAAACTTGCTGCCTCTAGCGAAATCGTTCTTCCAAAAGCTTTCTACGCTGCTGGCACAAATTGGCTCTACGTCGAAAAAGATTTCTACTCGGTCGATCGCCCCACTTGCGAAGCGCAAAAAGCACAAATGATTCAACTCGGTAAAGACAGCTCGGGCATTCGCTTCACCGACGTTGAATACAAAAAGAACAACGAAGGCGGCATCTCCGCCATCATCAACGCAAACACACCCGGCACCAACTACCTCGGCGTCTGCCACTTCAACTAACCGGACAGGTGCCAGGCACCTTTTAGTCTAGCTGCGCGTTCATCCGAAGCACCGTCATAGTACGGTGCTTTTTTTTTGCCTTTTGCTAGTGAGGGCGGGCGAGTTGCTGAGTTTGAGTTTTTTGCGCGTATTTCATTTCGGCAGACGCAGCTCCTGCTTCGCTGCAACCCCTGCGGGGACGCTTCCGCTTTGCAGAGGTCTCCGAAATGCAATACGCACAAAAAACTCAAACTCAACACCTCGTCCTTAGGACATTGGTGAAAACTGAAAAACTGACCGACGAACTCCAATTATTTTGATTCTGTTTTTTATGACGAGAGACTTTCCAGATCGAACTTTGGGCGTCTGGTCTATTCTTCGTCTTCGTCTATTTTTAATGGGGAACTGAGCTTTCTGAGTGGGATTTTTTTGGTGGATGTGTTTTTTGATCGGGCTCCACCGAGCGGGACGCGATCGCCGCAGGCGACGGTGGCGCAGGCCAAGGATGGCCGTCCGATCAAAAAACACATCCACCAAAAAAATCCCATTCAGAAAGCGCTCAATACTACAATTCAGAGCAGTAGGCCCAAAACTCAGCCATTCCAGGAAAAGTAGCGAGGAAGTTGGTTTTGCGGCGGCGGTCGTGTTCTTTGTAGAAAAGATAAAAATCTTTTTGCCAGCGGCGGCGTAGTTTTTCGTCGGTGGGGGTGCGCATCCAGTCTAAAATGCGTTTTAGTTTTTCCACTTCCATTGGGCGGAATGTTGCGCTCTCGCGGTCTTCGCCAATGTTTTTTTCCATTTTCGCGATGAGATTTTCGATTTTAGTTTCGTACTCTTTCGGCAATATTTTTACGGCGAAATGTTCTGGCCCCGTGAGATGCGGGAGATCGAGATTAATGAATCTGCCGGGGCGCTGGTATTCATGTCTGAGATCGATGATGTAATCTAGGAAATCTTCGAAGCCGTCGACACTCAAGGCGTTGAATGTGCACATGAATGACACTTGCGCTGTTGGAATGCGGTCTAAGTAGTTGCGCAGATTCTTGTTGTAGAGTTCAAAATTTAAGCCGTTTCTGATGTATTCCGCGCGCGCGCCGAAATTGTCCAGGCTGGTGTGCAATCCAAACGCGCGCACGTTGCCGGAGTTGATCACGGGTTCCGCAGCGGTTATAAATTTATCCATCACTTTTTCAGGTATACCTAAGTTGCTATTGATATCCAGCTCGAGTTGCTGACTTGGATGCTCACGCACGTAATCGAGCAAACGGAATGTATGTTTAGAGAGCAAAGGCTCGCCGCCGGTCACGCGGAGGACATGGAGCTTTTTGTACGCCTCGGGCCACCATTTCCAAAACGCATCGATGTAGGGATTTTGATCTTCGTCCTCGATGGGCATCCAGCCGTTGTCACGCAACCACTGAACGTTTTGATGGCGGTGCTCGCTCAGCCAGTAAGGGCCATGTTCCTTGATCTCTGAGTGCCACGCGGTGCTCACGTGAGGGGAGCAATAGCTGCATTTGAAATTGCAAATGGGGCTAAAGCTGAGCTCCAAATAGGTCGGGTAGACGTCGGCATTCCAAGGTAAGTTTTTTACCTGTTCGAAGTAAGGTTTTGTCCAACTCTCGCTGCCTCGCAGTATTCGGTCGCTGATGCGCTCACCTGGGAGGTCTTCGATGGCCCAACAGTTGTGACAGCCTTTGGGGCGCTCCCCATTGAGCATCATGCGCCGCTGCTCCTTCTTTTCTGAGGTGTTGTGAAGGGCGGCGGGATTGGCCTCTATTTCCTTGAGAGGGATGGCATGGACGGGGGGAAGGTAACAGGAGTGGGTGGTGCCATTCATCAAATGGATGGTGGAATGGAGCCATTTGGCCATGCAAAACGATGGAGACACAGAGTTCAGTCGTTTGCGGACCTCGGGGAGGTTGGTGGTATCGCCGTACATGCGCTGCCATATCACCATAATGGCACTTCAAAATCAACGAACCTATAGAGATGACATGGTTTTGGTTCCCCTATTGCTCTACGGAAAGCAGAGGCAGTAAATTGCTCGGTAACTAGGTAAAGAAAGAGGTCGTTATGAGCCGTATTCTATTCAGCGTTATGGTCCTGTTGAGTGTGCCCCAAGTTCGCGCTCAAAGCGCCTGTGGCGATATTTTCACCTCTCCGATCAACGCCGAAACGGGCGCACCCAGCACTGAAGCAGAGCCTGGCCTGGGCGAATTTAAAAAAGACGCGCTTCCAGAACCCGTCACCGAAATGGAGCGCGCGACCGCGGAAAAGACGGCTACCGATGTCAAAGAAACGTTTCGTATGACCGATGCGGAGTTGGACGCGCTAGTGGTGATTGCGCGCAAAGAATTTAAAGACGACAGCCTCATGCGCCGGGATGTTTTGCACAAATTGTACGAAGAAAAAAGAAACTTCGATGCGTCCATCGATGGCCAATTGAAATGGTTCGGTGCGAGCCTCAGTAGATCGATTCGTGAAATGCGCAAACGCCGCCAGGAATTCCAAATGGCGCTTCTCCAGGGCGACGCGCTGATCGCGGCCAATATGTACCGCTCGCTATATGAATCCTTTGGAGTGTCGACGTCGCTTCTTGTGAGTTATGCCCGTGGCGATGTGAATTCTCGCGATGGAATTCTCACAGATGCCACCTCTAAATATTTGCTGCGCGGGCTTACCGCCGACAAAAATTTTAGCGACATCCGAAAAATCGTGGACAACATGTTCGACAACCGCTTTCCATCAGTAGCCGAACGTTTGGACGTGTTGGATCGCATCGTGGCGCGCACAGGCGACGAATTCCGTTATGTGGAATGGTACCTGCGTAAGATAGAGAATGATCCAGAGACGCCACCTTCTTTGCGAGAAAACGTAGAGTACATTCGCGGTAAGCTGAGCATTGATCACCTGGCTGAAAAGTTCCGATTTCCACTTTTGAAAGATGCTGACATTCGCGATGGCAAAGCATCGTCGGCGTTGGTGGACGCGCGTCCACAAATTTTAATCTATTGGCTCAAGCGAGTAGCTCAACAGCAGCGCCAGCACTCGCGTATACTGCGATTGCGCTCTGTGTTTCACTTAGAGGCCTTGCAAAAATTCTTAACCCGTTTACCGGCACAGATACGCGGCGCCGTTTTAGCGCTCGCGCGCATTGATTACAATACCTACGTGATCGATCGTCATATTGAGAGTATCGAAGCCGTGCTGCTTGCCGAAAAAGACGTGCGTCTACAAGTGTTCACCAGCAAGGTGGGCTTTGGTGATAAGAATAAGAGCGCTCAGTTTTTAGAGACTATGGCGCGGCTTTCGTCGGATATGGAAATCTGGAATGAGATCAAAACTATGGTGGTCGAGCGCTCGGCGAAAAATGCCAATTATAAAGAGCTCCTTGATCAAATGGAAGCCGCTGAGAAAAATATTGCGCAGTTGGGATTTCTAGCAAAGCTCAATAGTCCCTCAATGCATGATCATTTTGTCGGTTGGATGACTCCTGGAATGATTGGGCTCGGAAGCTTGGCTTACGCAAAATGGGACGTCATCGTTCAAGGATATACCTACGTCCTCACACTAGTGGGCTTGCAATAAGTTTCTGTATTCGGAATACTGGACCAGTAGCTGTGTGCTGAAATAAAAAAGGAAGGGTTTTTATGCCTTCCTTTTTTTATTTAAAAAGTGTTGTAACAGGTTTGATTGGCCCATGCCTTGGATTCAATGTTGTACTGGTACTCGCACGAGTACTCATAGTAGTGAATCGTGACAAATTCGTACAGATGATATTGATCGTCCTCTTTGTGATAAACCAGTTTGTCCTCGTGATAGATATCTGCGATGCGGGGGTTGGTGCAAAACTCCTCGTGCTCGTAGGAAAGCTTTGCTGCGAGCGAAACGAGTAGTCCACTGATAAAGCTATTTTGCTCGTACTGGTCGCAGTGGTTGACTGCGGACTGAGGTGCGTTTTGCGCGCTTGCGGTGAAAACAAAAAACAGGATGGATAAGACCATAGAAGATTCTCCCTTTTAGATCGCTTCCTGATTAAAGATTTCATCGGCGAGAGTCAATAACTGTCGTTTCAAAGGAGTCAGTTGAATAACAATTGAAATTGAGCCGGTGGAAGGGGTGCGGCGGTGAGGGTTACCTCGCATTGAGTCGTAATGCATCAGTTGTGAAAGAAGTTTATCGCCGCTAAAAAATATTCACGAAAATCAATCAGTACATTTTCATCACCAAGTATTTTAAGAGGGAAACTCTCTAATGATTGACCACGCCTTGGCGAATTTCTAGAAGTGTTTCACATTTGAAAAACCACATTTGAAAAGGCAATTCATGAAAGTACTTTTGATCCTTGTTCTGAGCAGTAGTCTCCTTGTCTTAAGTAATGCGTTTGCGACAGATCGCGAGCCCATTGCCGAAGTGCAATTCATCGAGGTGCAAGGCGCCAGCGCCGAAGAGATCGAAAGGAAACTCATCGAAGCTTCTCACGAAGTGGTCGAAGGACCGGAGCAGAAGCGCTTTCTCGATAACTGGAAACAGAATTTTAATTTCTATCAAAAAGCAAAAGACGGGTACCGTTGGTCGTCCATGAACGAGGGTACTACCGGCCGCGACATTATTTTGGACAGTGTTCTGTTGTTCTCGCTGAGTCACAGTATAGAGATGAGCTCCGGTCCTTTGCTAGTGACCATTGGCGCCTCCAATGGTTGGCCCGAGTGGCTGCTGACGCTTTCTGGTGTGGCGGGTGGAATTGTGTCGGTGCCAGGGCTTGATCCGTTGTGCATGATCGTGTTTGCGACATATTCCAAGTCGAAAACCATGCGCAAAGTGATCCGCACGGTGCGGATCGCGATTGTGCGTTCGTCCGTGTTTGTCTCCGATGCGACCGGTTTAACTGAATTTCTCAAACAGCATATCGAAAAAGCCAACATGCGCGAAAAGCTGATGGAGATGGGAAATCTAGATAAAGTTTTGATTTTCGGTGATCGTAGCGAATATCAGTTTCGAATCCGATCGGGCGGGTTCACTGTTGGGGAGGCTATCATTATCTCTGACAATGAACATTCAGCGTTTCTTAAGCGCGTGCATATCAAATATCTCGGAGACCTCAACCCAAAGGCTGCGTCGGAACTTGATGCGTTTGCGCGTCAGTTTCCGTGGAATATCTCGCAAGCTATCAGGGAGGCGAAGGTGGCCGCGGAGAAAAACCGTGAGTACGTGGAGCGAGTGTATACGCCCACTGTGGAGCAGCCAAAACGTGGTGAAATAGTGGTGGAGTTTGAGGAGAAAGCTATTTTGTCGACAGCTGGCTACCAAAGCACCCGCGGGCGACGCTGTGTCGATATGTTTACAGTTCAGTAAGAGTGTGGGTGCGGAGAAGTGATTTGAGACCTTGGACTTTGATTGCCGCGCTACCGCGCGCGGCTTCGCTACGCGCCCTCTTCTAAGGAATCAATTGAGAATTCGTCGTCGTCGAGATTTTTAGTGGAGAGTTTTTCAAGCTCCAGAACAGTGCTGCGATTCTTTTTTACGTTTTTGACCTTTATCGATTGGGCGCGCCACACGTTGGCGTATTTTTTATAGTTGTCGAACGTCATCACTTTGAGCAATTCGCCGTCATCGCCATAAAATTCAGTCTTAAGAAGTCGCTCTTGCTTAGTATCCACCCACGTTTTCATTTTTCCATATGAGGAATCACTTTTTGCCTTTGCCGTGCTCTCGATCAGAACGATGTCTTTATTGGACGCTTTCGGATCAATTGTGACTTTATTGTTGAAATTTTCATAAGTGGCCAAACGCAAATCCTCGTAGCTGATTTCGGAATCCAAGAAGCGGCCGTTGCGATTAGAGCCGACGATGCGGCGTGAACGTTTTTCGCTGGGTAGGTACAACCACTGGTTTTCTTTGGTGCCCTTGGCGACCATCAATAGTCCCACACCTTTGAGATCGTTGGGGCTCATCAGGCGTACCAACGCCATTGGATCTTTTTTTGTTTTCTTTTTAATGACCAGTACACGTTCTTTTGATGTTCCATCAGATTCAACAATTTTCATACGTATCTTAGCTTCTTCACTGGCTGTAGAATTCTTTTTGGCGATACTCTTTAGCAGATCAGTGGCATTACTTGGCTTTGCAAATGATGACTCCGAGATCAGAGCGAACGTGGCCAGGATAACAAAGATCATGAGGTTGCGTTGTGTCGATGGTTTCATAAGATAGGCTCCCACTGTTTGTTTTATTCTCCCAACATTCAATGGCTTGAGCAATAAGCCGGGCGCAAAGTGGAGGAGGACTGGCAGTAGGACGAGATCGCTGATCAGTCCTGCGGTTAAGGATAAGATCATAAACATTCCGAAGGTCTTGTTGATTGAGAAATTAGAAAATAGGAATACGGTAAACCCCGAAATGATCGCCGCGCTAGAAACCAGGCACGGCATGAGCTCTTCGCGCATCAGACTGAGTATAGGGAGCACTTGTGTGTTGCCTTTTCTCGCGAGAAGTTTCCGCAATTTGTGAAGCACATATATAGTGTTGTCGAAAGAAATTCCAAGAGAAATAGCAAAAACTATGGCCAAAGTGGGTTTGATCGGCGTTTCGGTAAGGCCGATCACGCCAATCAACGTCAGCGGTGTAACGAGGTTCGGGATCATGGCCACCAGGGACCAGCGCACTGAGCGAAACACAATGATGAGCAAAATAAAAATGGCGAGCAAAGCCCCAAAAGCTCCAAGGATGAGTTCGGTGGAAAGGCTGTTGTTGAGGGGATGCACGGTGGCGGCGATTCCGCCTTTACTCACGCGAGCATCGGGAAATAAGCCCTGAGCTCGATTTATAAACGCGCTCACCAGTGCCTGATTTTGATCCGACGGAATGTCGTGGAGTTTGAGGGTCACGCGCGTTGACGTGTGATTGGTAGTGACAAAGGATTCTAAGGGGTTCTCCTGAGCCATCGCGTAGACAAAATAGGTCTCCGCGACCGCATCATTGGTAGCTGGTAGAGTGTGGCGCGGCGATGATAGGCGAAAGAAATCGGTGACGGCGACGATAGTTCCTACTCCTTCTCGATTTAAGAACTCTTTTTTTAGTTCGTCGAGTTTGTGAATATGGACCACGTTTTTCCAGTAGCCTGGTTGAGTGGAGGTGATCATGACGTCCATTGGCAGCACGCCACCAAATGTTTGTTCCATGGAGTGTGTGGCCTGAATTGCTTTTTCTTCCTGTGGGAGATCGTCAAACAGGCGCGCCGACCAATTGAGGTGGGTGCCAAAAATCAAAAGAAAAACGCAAGCGCCGGCTGCGCTAGCAAGAATTGGTTTTTTGTAAACAAAAAAGTACGAAAAGAAACGCTCGATCGGAAAAGTGAGTTTGCGTTTGTGCGGTACCGGCATCCATACCAGAAGTGAACTCAATATTGCAATGCTGGTGATCGAGGCAATCAGGATCGCCATGGATACACAGATACCGTATTCGCGCATAACAGGAGTATCCGATGTGATGAGAGTGGCAAAACCAATGGCCGTAGTGAGTGCGGCAAGAAAACTTGAGCCCACGACGCCAGATACAATTTTGATGGCCATTAAGTGCTTATGTTTTTCGATAACTTTGTGGCGGTACAGGGCAACGCGGCTAAACGTTTGCACCGAGATTCCTACCACCGTGAGCGTGATCAGGGTGGGGAGTGTGGATGTAAGGACAGTGAGTTTTAAATCAAAGAGCCATAACATGCCGAGCCCGATGATGTTCGAGTAGAGAACCACCATGCTGCTTGCAAGCAATACAGATAGATTTTTAAACAGAATAAAAAAGAACAGAATCGATACAATGAGTGAAATCAAGGTGCACACCACAACTTCGTTCGCCACGAGTTGAGACATGGCTACCGTAATGGCCGCAGGCCCGCCAATTTGTGCAGTGAAGAGTTTTGGATAGCCAGCCAAAATTTTTTCTATTTTTTTAAGGGTTTTCTGCTGTTGATCAAAGGTTAGACGATTTAGTTCAATCAAAATCGAGGCGTTTTTGCCGTCCTTAGAGAGGAGATGGGGAACAAGAAGCGGATTTTGCAGAACTTGTTGGCGTTCGCGGGCCGTGAGTGAAAGATCTTGCAGTGAACCCACATAAAAGCTCCCCTGATCGGGAATCGCGGTGTCCACAGTAGCAAGACTGGTGATGTTTGAAACGCCATCCACCTTTTTTAGAGCCTTAGAGAGCTGAGCGAGGGTGTGAAGGCGGCTCTTGGTGAGCCAGGCACCTTTAACTGTCTTTAAATCGGCGATGATCGGGAGTTGCCCGTTGAGGTGAAAAGTGTCCTTTATGGACTGATCCTCAGAGAGTAGTGGGGATGCTGTGGGTTGGAATTGATCCAGAGAGTACTGAGTTTTGATTTGAAATATTTTAGGCGTCAAATAGATCGACAAAAGAGTCAACGCTGCCAGCGTTCCGATGGAGACGGGTTTTGCGAAGTGACCGAATTTTTGTAGTTTTGATAATTTTGTAGTCAATTGAGCACCTTGTACAAATTGTTATAAGACTATTACGGTTTCTTTGCCTAATACTTTAGGTCAGCTGGATTTGGCCGATAGTCTTGCTATGAAAAGTCTCCTTTTAATCCTCAGCACTTTTGTTTTTATAAGTAACAGCCATGCGGATGTGCATGTTTCGGCTCCATACTCTATGGTTCTGGGTAGTGAAGAGATGAAGGCCATGCTCGAGCAGTTGTCCTTTTCTGGCAAAGACGAGCAAATGCTTGAGGACGTTGTGATTGCGCAACCATTTAAAACCCATTTACAAAAGATAAAGATGACTGGAACCTATGAAGCTCAGCTGAGTGCCGGTGCTTCTGTTTTGGATTTCGCGTTTTCAGCCAAGATTCCTGCACTTGTGTTAACAATAGGTAGAATTTCAACAGACGCTGTGATCGACCGGATTGTCGGCGGCGTGCATGTGCAAATCTATTTAAAAGGCCATTGTGAGAACGTTGTGATTAAGGGAAGCGAGAGCGCTCTGTTCTCGTCACGTGTGAATCTCAAAGCTGGAGAAAATGGTTTAGAACCTGTTCTTGGCACCGTGGTGGTGAATCAGCTGCCGCAGTGGACTATTGATATGGGTCAGTGTCACGGGCCTTTGGGATATGACAAAGCTTTGGTGGCTGAGGTGAACAAAATCCTTTCTAATAAGGACGAAGTGCAAAAGATCATATCGGCGCCTTTAGCGAATAAGCTTCAAGTATTAGCCGCCCAGTGGATGACAAAAGTTTTAGGCGCTCAGGATTTTGCTATAAATCCCCAGGTCAAGGTCCAACTGACACCGGAGGCTCTCGATGTTGTGGGAAAATCCGCAATGGTCCTTAGAGGCACCGCAACCGCTCAGCTACAGTCTAGCGAACAGGGAGTCGTGGCAGTGGATGACGCTGGATTTTTAGCAAAATCGGCAAACGCGCAGGAAACGGGTTTTTATATTTCACAAAAGTGGTTGCAGAAGTCGATCGGTAAGGCGCAGGAGCTGGGACTTTTGCGCTACAGTTTTAAGTCGTCATCCGTGGAGGCCTTAAAGTCCCTGTTTTCGAGCCGCCTGTACCAGTTTTTTCTATGGCCAGACCTCATGCGTTTTGCACGCAACGTGGAATTTCTTTTCAATCTGAAGGTGAAGTCGCTCGAGAAAATGTCGTATCTATATATGAGCGGCGGGGCATTGTGGTATGATCTCCACGCCAAAGGCAGTGTTGATACCAAAGCTCCCGAGAAAAAAGGCTACACGCACTACGGCGATTTCCAAGCCACTCTTAAAACGCGAGTGTGGGTCAAATTGCACAAAGGGGTGGCCGTTGTGGGCAGCTATCAACCCAGCTTCGGATTGGATTTTATTTGGGACAAACTGTATCTCAAACTCTTTAATCCCAGCCAAGGAATCAGCGCCTCTTATTTCGCGCGGAAAATTCAGTCGGTGATAAAAGACGAACGCCATAGCTTTGCGCTCCCGGCATTGCAGGTTTCCGATACCGTGAAGATGCGTGCCGAGGTGCTCGATGGCGATGCCGATATGTTGATCATTCGCTATGCTCCAACTTCGAAATAAAAATATCTGTCTCATTATTTGATCAAAGACGGGCTTTATCAATTTGTTAAGAAAACTTCACAATTTTCGCAAATTGATTTAGGACTATCGTAAATTAATTTAAAGATGCAGTTGTTGCGAAATCGTCAAAACATGGAATGCTGTTCCATCAAATCCCATTGCTCTTAAAAAATAAAACATTTGCGTGAATTGGGCGTTTGGATACCTAATAGTAGTGAAGAGATCTTAATTCCTATTAAAAAATGTCCGGCGGCACTGATGCTGCTTGGTAAAGCCACGGAGTAGAAGTTATGGCGACATCCCATTCCCTTTCCAATTCCAATAAAAAGAAGACAGTTGTTCGTTCCAAAAAGAGTGCTAGCGCAGCCGCTGTCACGAATGGGTCTACAAATGGAAAATCAAATGCTCATGGCAAATCGCACACGGAGGTCGCGCCCCAGGCGTTTCTTTATGAACAGTACTCAGAGCGAGAAAATCTTCGCCAGATATTAATTATGGTCAAAGGAATGCGCGCGGGAAATTTTTCTTTGCGCTGCCCGGTGGGTTATGACGGAGTGTTGGGTGAGATCGGTGAAACACTCAATGACATCGTTGAACTCAATCAAAACTTCACATTGGAACTTGCACGTTTAAGGACGATTGTGGGTAAAGAAGGGGAGATGAGTGAGCGGGTGAACTTGGGAAATGTGCGCGGCGCTTGGGCCGACAACGTGAACGCGGTCAATGCGCTCATCGGGGATCTTGTGCAGCCGACCACCGAGGTGGCCCGTGTGATTACATCGGTGGCACGGGGAGATCTTTCGCAAAAGATGTCGTTAGAAATTGGCGGACGTAAACTCAAAGGGGAATTTTTCCGCATTGGAACCACGGTGAACACCATGGTGGATCAACTCAACTCGTTTGCCGCTGAGGTGACCCGCGTGACCAATGAAGTGGGTACGGAAGGTCGTTTGGGAGGGCAAGCCAACGTAAAAGGTGTGTCGGGAATCTGGAAAGACTTAACCGACAACGTGAACGGTCTTGCCGATAAACTCACGGCACAGGTGCGAAACATTGCTAAGGTGACCACAGCTGTGGCTAAAGGCGATTTATCACAAAAAATTACTGTGGATGCCAAAGGAGAAATCTTAGAGCTTAAAAATACGATCAACGTGATGGTGGATCAGCTCAATTCGTTTGCGGCCGAGGTGACTCGTGTGGCGAAAGAAGTGGGAACAGAAGGAAAGCTCGGCGGGCAAGCTAACGTTAAAGGTGTGTCAGGTGTATGGAAAGACTTAACCGACAATGTGAATGGTCTTGCTGATAAACTCACGGCACAGGTGCGAAATATTGCCAAGGTGACCACTGCGGTGGCAAAAGGCGATTTGTCGCAAAAAATTACTGTGGATGCCCGCGGTGAAGTCTTGGAGCTTAAAGAAACTATCAATACCATGGTGGATCAGCTCAACTCGTTTGCGGCCGAGGTGACTCGTGTGGCGAAAGAAGTGGGTACAGAAGGAAAACTGGGCGGCCAAGCCAACGTGAAGGGCGTGTCGGGCACGTGGAAGGATCTCACAGACAATGTGAATGGTCTTGCTGACAAACTCACAGCGCAGGTGCGAAACATTGCCAAGGTGACCACCGCTGTGGCTAAAGGCGATTTGTCGCAAAAAATCACCGTGGATGCCAAAGGAGAAATCTTAGAGCTTAAAAATACGATCAACGTGATGGTGGATCAGCTCAATTCATTTGCGGCGGAAGTGACTCGTGTGGCGAAAGAAGTGGGTACCGAAGGAAAGCTCGGCGGCCAAGCCAATGTGAAAGGTGTGTCGGGCACATGGAAAGATTTAACTGACAACGTGAACGGTCTTGCCGATAAACTCACGGCACAAGTGCGGAACATTGCCAAGGTAACGACCGCGGTCGCTAAAGGCGATTTGTCACAAAAAATTACCGTAGATGCTAAAGGGGAAATTTTAGAACTCAAAAACACCATCAATACCATGGTGGATCAGCTCAATTCATTTGCGGCGGAAGTGACTCGTGTGGCGAAAGAAGTGGGTACCGAAGGAAAGCTCGGCGGCCAAGCCAATGTGAAAGGTGTGTCGGGCACGTGGAAGGATCTCACAGACAATGTGAATGGTCTTGCCGATAAACTTACGGCACAGGTGCGAAACATTGCAAAGGTGACCACTGCGGTTGCGAAAGGCGATTTGTCGCAAAAAATCACCGTGGATGCCAAGGGTGAGGTGCTCGAGCTCAAAGAAACCATCAACGTGATGGTGGATCAGCTCAACTCTTTTGCGGCGGAAGTGACTCGCGTGGCAAAGGAAGTGGGAACAGAAGGAAAGCTCGGCGGCCAAGCGTACGTGAAGGGAGTATCGGGCACATGGAAGGATCTCACCGACAACGTGAACGGTCTTGCCGACAAACTCACGGCACAGGTGCGAAACATTGCCAAGGTGACCACTGCGGTGGCTAAAGGCGATTTGTCGCAAAAAATTACGGTGGATGCTAAAGGTGAAGTGCTGGAACTTAAAGAAACCATCAATACCATGGTGGATCAGCTCAACTCCTTCGCGGCAGAAGTTACCACGGTGGCGCGTGAAGTGGGTATTGAGGGCAAACTGGGAGCACAGGCGCAGGTGCGCGGTGTTTCCGGTGTATGGAAAGATTTAACAGATAACGTCAACGTGATGGCATCGAATCTGACCAAACAAGTGCGTGGGATCATTCGTGTGGTGACCGCCGTTGCTGAAGGAGATCTCTCCGCAAAGCTCGTTTTGGAAGCGCGTGGAGAAGTGGCCGGTCTCGCTGAAACCATCAACAACATGACCGGAACTTTGAGAACTTTTGCCGACCAGGTGACAACTGTGGCCCGCGAAGTGGGTATCGAGGGAAAACTGGGGGGCCAAGCAAAAGTTCCTGGTGCTTCAGGAACTTGGAAAGATCTCACGGACAACGTGAATCAGCTTGCGGGTAACCTCACATCTCAAGTGCGCGCTATCGCGGAAGTCTCCACTGCGGTGACCAAGGGCGATTTGACCCGTTCGATCTCTGTTCTCGCGCAAGGCGAAGTGGCCGCTCTCAAAAACAACATCAACCAAATGATCGCGAATCTTAAGGACACCACACAAAAGAACAATGAGCAGGATTGGTTAAAAACAAACTTGGCAAAATTCTCAGGTCTGATGCAAGGGCAGCGCTCGGTAAGCGCGGTGGCTCAGCTCATTATGAGTGAAGTCACTCCGCTGGTAAACGCTCAGTACGGAACATTTTTTATGTTTGATGCGGAATCATCGGATCCAGATTTGAGTTTGGTGGCGAGTTTTTCATTTTCCAATTCCAACAAGACTCAGGGCACAGCTTCTACCTACAAACTGAAAGAAGGTCTCATCGGACAATGTGGCTTTGAGAAAAAAACGATTATGATCGAAAACCCCGATCAGACGCTTTTATTGATCGATTCGAGCCATGGATCTCTCTGCGCCAAAAATATTATTGTTCTTCCTATCTTATTCGAAGGCCACCTCAAAGCAGTGATTGAGCTGGCATCGGTGGATTCATTTAAACCCTATCACTTGACGTTCCTGGAACAACTCACGGAGTCCATAGGTGTTATTCTAAATCTGATTTCATCGACGACAAGAACCGAAGAGCTCCTGATCAAACTCAAAAAATCCAACGCGGAGCTTGAAGCCCAAGCGACAGAGCTTGAGGACAAAGCGAAGCTCCTCGAACTTAAAAATCATGAGGTGGAATTGGCTTCTTCGTCGCTTGAGGAAAAAGCCGAGCAGTTGGCACTTATCTCCAAGTACAAATCGGAGTTCCTGGCAAATATGTCTCACGAACTGCGCACTCCTCTGAATAGCTTGTTGATTCTCTCCAAATCGCTCTCTGAAAATGGCCAGCGCAACCTTTCTGACGAACAAGTGCGTTTTGCAACTACCATTCATTCGGCCGGAAAGGATCTGTTGGCTCTGATCAATGAGATTCTCGATCTGTCGAAGGTGGAAGCCGGAAAAATGGCTATTCATCCTAAAAAAGTGAAACTGAGCAGCATCTTAGATTACTTAGAGCAAACTTTTCGGCCGGTGGCCCAGCATAAAAATCTTCAGTTTAAGATCGAAGTGGAGCCGTCGATCCCGGAGGAGATCTTTACCGACGAGAGCCGCTTATTGCAGCTTTTAAAGAATTTGTTTTCCAATTCGTTTAAGTTCACGCAGGAAGGCAGCGTGATGATGAAAGTGCATCGAATTCCGAACACATCGCGATTCGATATCCCGTCCCTGAGTAATAAAAACCGGGTGATCGCCTTCTCGGTCACCGATACAGGCGTGGGTATTCCCGCCGACAAACAAAAGATCATCTTCGATGCCTTCCAGCAGGCGGATGGAACGATCAATCGTAAATATGGTGGCACCGGCCTCGGACTCACCATCAGTCGCGAGATCTCCCGCCTGCTCGAGGGTGTGATCGAAGTGCACAGCGTGCCGGGCGAGGGCAGTACGTTTACCTTGTATTTGCCAGAGCAATTCGCAGGCCCAGATATGGGGATGACAACTGCAGAAACCGAGAAAAAGATCCCGCCGCTTCCAAAAGATGCATCGTTCAAGGGACGTAAAGTTCTCGTGGTGGACGACGATGTTCGCAATATATACGCGCTAACCAGTATTCTGGAAGAGCGCGAAATCAACGTGCTCCATGCCGAAAACGGCAAGATCTGCCTGCAGGTGCTCGCCGAGAATCCCGACATCGATTTGGTACTCATGGACACCATGATGCCAGAAATGGATGGCTTGCAAGCAACGCGTTTGATTCGATTGAATAAAGACTTCGAAAAACTTCCGATTATTTCGTTAACAGCAAAGGCGATGAAGGGCGATCGGGAAAAGTGTCTCGAGGCTGGAGCGTCTGAATATATCGCTAAACCCGTGGACACACATGATCTGTTGTCGGTCATGCACACATGGATGCAATAGGTGGAGAAGATGGCGGATGTAGACAGCACGAGAGCAAATATACTGTTGGTCGATGACAAGTCCGAAGGACTTCTAGCTCTAGAGACAGTTTTGCGCGATTGCAACTACAACCTGGTGGCGGCCCGATCTGGAAAAGAGGCTCTCACGCATTTGCTCAACACCGAATTTGCGGTGATCCTTCTCGACGTGCACATGCCCGATATGGACGGCTTTGAAACCGCGTCCTACATTAAAAAGCGCGAACGCACGCGGAGCACCCCTATTATTTTTGTGACTGGAGTTGATCAAGATCAGCGGTTTATCTCTCACGGCTATGAAAGTGGTGCGGTGGACTACTTATTTAAACCTTTTGATCCACAAATCTTGCGCTCAAAAGTTGCCGTCTTTGTGGAGCTCCATGAGCAGGGGCAGCAAATAAAAAATCAGGCCAAACAAATTGCCGACATTCAAGCGCAAGAGCAGGCACGCCGCCTCCAGCAGTTGGAAATGGAAAGTCGCATTCGCTACAGAAATTTGGCGGATGCCATTCCGCACATTGTTTGGAAAGCGACCAGTGATTATTCCGTAGAGCATTTCAATCAGACGTGGACTGATTACACTGGTTTTACTCCGGAACAGAGTTGTGGTTCCGGTTGGACTGCTGCCTTCACCCGTGATGATTTGGTGCGCTTTCTAAGAACCTGGCGAGAAGCGAGCCAAGCTGGTAAAAATTTTGAGATGGAATGCCGAATCTATTGCCAACACGTTAAAGAGCACCGCTGGCATTTGATCAAAGCGGTGGCCGAGCGTGAACATGATACGGGCAGTATTCTCACTTGGCTGCTCACCTGTACAGACATTCAAAAATTAAAAGACATCGAGCAGGAATTAATAGGTGCTAAGCGCGAAGCTGAGGCGGCCAATAAGGCCAAAAGTTTCTTTTTAGCGAACATGAGTCACGAAATACGGACACCTCTCGGCGCCATCATGGGCTTTTCCGATCTGCTCGTGGTGGATGATTTTGATGCCGTCGATCGCCAATCCTATGCTGCGATAATCAAGAAAAACGGAGAGCAGCTTTTACAGATCATCGATGAAATCTTGGATATTTCTAAAATTGAGTCGGGCTCACTGAGCCTTGCCAGAGAGCGCATTTACATTCGCGAGCTGGTGCAGAATGTGGAATCGTGTTTGAGTCTACAGGTGTCCAAAAAGAACTTGCAGCTGGCGTTTTCGGTAGAGGGAGAAATTCCCGAGTATATATATTCCGATCCCACGCGTGTGCGTCAGATACTCATCAATATCATTGGCAATGCTGTGAAATTTACCATTGAAGGTTCAGTGAGTGTGAGTTTGCGTTTTGAAAACTCTCAGAACCCGTATGTGGAATTTGTGGTTCAAGACACCGGCCACGGTATCGAGGAGCAACATATTGGAAGCCTTTTTAGACCCTTCAGTCAGGGCGATAGTTCCACCTCGAGAAAATTTGGCGGCACCGGATTGGGTTTGGCGCTCTCGCGGAAGTTGGCGCAGGCTTTGGGCGGCGATGTGCTGTTGCTCGAAACCATCAAGGGGAAAGGGAGCACATTTAGCGTGCGTATTGGCACAAAAGGTTCTGCAGCACCTTTTATTTCGACCTTGAGCGATAGCGTCGCCGCAAAAGAGCCGCGCACGGATTCCAATCGCCTGATGAACTCAGGTCTCGAAGGCGTGACGGTGCTTTTGGTCGACGATGCTCCCGAAAATCGTTGGATGATTTCCATGTTCCTGCAAAAAGCAGGAGCACAGGTGGAGCTCGCCCAAGACGGACAAGAAGCCATCGATAAAGCGCTCAATGGCAATCACGATTTAGTGCTTATGGATATTCAGATGCCGGGCATGGATGGCTATCAGGCCACCCAGTCCCTGCGCGAGCAAGGTTACAGCAAACCGATCTTGGCGGTAACGGCGCATGCGCTCATCGAAGAGCGCGACAAATGCATTGAGATTGGATGCACAGATCACCTTTCCAAACCAGTGAATCAAAAAGAACTTGTCGAACGAGTGGCGCGTTATTCCCGTGCGCCGCTGATCTAATTCACCAGAGGTAGCTGAGATTGATGATAAACCTATCGTTGGCTTTATATGTTCCCAAGATGGACGCATCGTCACCATCGAGAAGGTTGAGTTCGCCTGAGGCTTTGAAATTGTCGTTAATGAGGTAATTGAGTTTGGCGATAAAGAGATAGCCCCTGTTTTCGTAGTCATACAGCACTGATGTAAAGGAATCGACGCCATCCATCCACTCTATGCGTTGGCCGAGCAGCAGGGCGCGGTCGAAAATTCGACTGCTCGAACTCACTAAGTTTTCTGCCGGGTCTTTGTTTTCACCATAGTAATACTGAAAAACGTTCGTTGTGGAAAATGAACCTAGGGACAGCGGCGCTTCGATGCCCAGTCCCGATTGCCACGACCATTCCGGTAGGGTGAGCTGGCGTTCGAGAGTTCGCGAGTAGGCGGTTTCCAGTTTGTAGATGATATCGGAGGGTGCCCAGACGAGACTAGCGCCAAAAGTTTCTGTGCGATAGTAAACTGGTTGAATACCAATATCAGAACGTGCCTGCAGCACAATGGGATCCACTTGCACAACATCAGCCTGAAAAGTAGGTGCCACTTGCGTGTTGTTGCTCATACCATTGAAATAAATGAAGCTTGCGTCCATGGTATCAAACGTGCTTGAGAGCTTTGCACCGAAGTTATTCTCAAGCGCATGATCGAGTTCAATGTATCCTGGATAGTAGTAGTTGAAAGTGGGTGGTAGGAGTACTGTCTCGTCCAGCGCAGAGGTGTTGACAATGTATTCTCGAGGCAGCCAGCGGCTGTCGGTGGAAGGTAACAATGTGCGTGCTTGCTTGGGGATGTAGAGCGCCTGGAACTTACTACTATCTGTAGAGTAAGAGACATCGAGCATTGCGGCGCCACGACGATCGCTGGAAAGTGGATTGAAAAGTGTGCGGCCGTTTACGATGTCCAATGGGCTATAGCCATCAAGGATTCCCCAGTTGTGCACGTTCGAGCCAATGTCTATGCGAATATCATTAAATTTGAGGTCCCAATACATTTCGGATGAATTAAAGAATATTTGCTCGGGAGATTCGTCTGTAGCTGGATTGGCGCGAACAGTGGGTTTTAGCACAAAGCGGCTGCGCTTGTTCCACTTAATATCGAGTTCGGGTTTAAACCATAGAATGGGATCCACTTGGCGGGTGGGATCTGTGGCTTTCTCAAAATAGGCAAATGTTTCGCTACTCAACGTACCATTCCACTTGATGTCGGCGGCATTGGAGGTCAGACTTGTTAAAAATAAAAACCACAACATAAAACCAAGTATAAATCACTTCAAGGTTCGTGTCCCCCCAAATATTGAGTCCGGGTGAACTGGACTTCCATGGCGATATTCTATAGTCTCCATAGGGATGGCTCTACCAAGTACTTCCAGCTCCACCAGTTCTCGTTTAAGTGGCCAAGAGATGCAGTTCTTATTTGCGCTTGCCGCGGTTCAGTTCAATCACATTGTGGATTTCATGTTGATGATGCCCCTTGGTCCTCAGCTCATGCGGTTTCTCGATATCGACACCGTTCAATTTGGCTATTTGGTATCGAGCTACACCTTCAGTGCTGCAGCATCGGGGTTAGTGTGTTCACTGTTTATGGATCGTTTCGATCGTAAGAAATTGCTCATTGCTCTTTCGTTTGGCTTTTGCATTGGCACCGGCCTGTGCGGATACACCGAATCCTATTGGTCGTTATTATTAGCCCGGTCCATCGCTGGCGCTTTTGGTGGGGTGTTGGGTGCGGTTGTGATGGCTATTGTTGGCGATAGTATTTCCTATGAAAAACGGGGTTACGCTATGGGCATTATGTCCACAGCGTTTTCTTTAGCATCGATCATGGGTGTGCCGTTAAGTCTGATGGTTGCCAACTATTTTGGCTGGAATGTGAGCTTTTATGTGCTCGCCAGTTTCGCAGCGTGTTTGATTATCTTTTTGTGGATAAAAGTTCCCAGCCAAAAACATCACATCAAAGGGCATCTAAAGCCCATGGCACCGATCATGAACATTGTCAGAAATCCACATCTGATTACCACATTGCTTTTTAGTGCGGCGGTGGTTCTCGGGCAGTTTGTGATTATTCCGTTTCTGAGTCCGTCTTTGGTGGCAAATCATGATTTGCTCGAAAGCCAGTTACCATTTGTTTATTTTTTCGGTGGAATGGTGACATTGTTCAGTGGTCCCTATGTTGGCAAGCTGGCGGACCGTTTTGGAAAGCACAAGGTTTTTGGTTGGGGCGTGCTTGCGGCTGCAATTCCCACTCTAATGGTGACCCACATGATTCACTCGCCGTTGTGGTGGACGTTGATTGTGTCCACTCTCTATTTTGTATGTACCAACGCGCGATGGATTCCCGCCCAAGCCATGATCACTGGATCCGTCGAACCTGAATTTCGTGGGTCATTTATGTCGTACGTGACGGTCATGCAACATGCGATGGCGGGCGTGGGTGCATTGCTCGCAGGCTCTATCGTTTATCAATCTTCGAGCGGTGAGATTGTAAACTACAATTATGTGGGATACTTTTCGGTTATTATTTCGGTTGCAGCTTATTTGCTTTCACGCAGAGTGAAAGTTGTGGAAAAACGATAACTGGGATTAATCCCATTTGGCACCGCGGCCTTTTTTGACTTCGCTGCGGATTTTCTTTTCGCTATGGCGGCGCTGTTTGGATCCATAGGTGGGTTTGGTAGCCACGCGCGGTTTTTCGCGCTTGAATGCGCGCGCGAGCAGCTGCATGAGTTTTTTGAGAACTTCTTTTTTATTGGACTCCAAGTCGCGAAACGTTTCACTGCGCAACAGGAGCTCGCCCTTTTTGTTAATGTACGAGGCGAGCTTCTGTGCAACTAAATATTTTTGTTCGTCGTTCAGGACAAAGGAGCTGCCATAATCCCAGCGCAGTTGCGCGGCACTGCTGGTTTTATTGACGTGCTGTCCTCCCGGGCCGCCGCTGCGCACGGCCGTGAGAACAACTTCGCTTTGCACCTTGGAGTAATCGTTCATTCCTCTACCGCGCTGACGTTAAACGGTTTCCAGGATGGCGGCCACACCCATCCCGCCAGCGGTGCAAATGGAAATCAATCCGCGTTTTTTACCGGAGCTCTGGGAGAGGAGCTTGGCGAGGCTTGCGACGATGCGACCACCTGTCGCAGCAAAGGGATGACCAAGTGCCACGCTGCCCCCTTTTACATTCATCTTATCGCGATCGATAGAGCCCAATGCGCCGGTGCCGAGGTACTTGCGACAGTAGCTGTCAGTTTCCCAGGCTTTGAGTGTGCACAGCACTTGGCCGGCAAAAGCTTCGTGAATTTCATAGTAGTCAAAATCTTGGAGTTTTAAATTGTGGCGCTGGAGCATGCGACCCACGGCTACAGTGGGCGCCATAAGTAACCCATCACCGTTAGCGTAATCAACAGCTGCGACTTCCGCATCTACAAAGCGGGCCATGGGTTTAAGATTTTCACTGCGCGTTTTGTCCTCGGATGCGAGCAGAACTGCTGATGAGCCGTCGGTGAGTGGGGTGCTGTTCCCGGCCGTGAGCGTGCCCGAGCCTGTTTTGTCGAACGCAGGCTTAAGAGTGGCGAGCTTTTCTAGAGATGTATCGCCACGAACGATGCCATCTTTTTTTAAGCCCTGGTATTCCACCAATAAATCGGTGTGAAAACCTTCGGCATAGGCTTTAGCGCCTTTTATGTGGCTCTGATAGGCAAGGAGATCTTGGTCCTCGCGAGAGATCTTCCATTCTTTCACCATTTTTTCACAATGCTCGCCCATGGACAATCCCGTGCGTTTTTCGACGACAGCTGGAACCTCTGGAGCGATCATGCCTGGTCGAAACATAGAGACGGCAGCCAAACGTTCGCCGAGTGAGCGCGCGGCATTGAGGCGTAAGAACATCTTCTTTAAACCTTTGGAAGCCATCAAGGGGAGGTCACTGTTGGAATCCACTCCGCCCGCAATACCCCAATCGATTTGTCCCGCGCCGATCTTGAGCGCGATTTGCAGGGAAGCCTCGAGTCCCGTCCCACAGGCGCGTTGCACAAAGTACGCCGGCGAGTAGGGATGAAGTCCCGAAGATTGTACTGCTTCGCGCGGTAGGGCCCATTCTTTAGAGGAGTTCATCACCGCACCGAGAGCCACATCGCCCATCACTTTGCCTTTGAGTTGGAGCTTATCGACCAGGCCGATCAAACTTGCTTCCATGAGCGCCTGAGTGGGCACATCTTTGTATGTGGTGAATGATTTTACAAACGGTGTGCGCGCGCCACCGACAACATAAACAGGTTTTGCCATATAGACTCCTCATGGGTGTGCGACAGCACACTGAAATATTCGTCTAAAAGGATAACGAGTTTGGTGGAGTGTGGTCAACAGATAGGGAGGTATCTGGGAGGCATGTGCCGAGGCGGAAGGAGAAAGTGCACGCTGTTGATGGCGACGGAGAGAGTATGCTGCGGTGGTCGTTGTGGTGCGTGATTATTAAACTCTCAGTTTTTACCCGGTGATGGTGGGATGGTGGGGATGGAGATGGAGATGGAGATGGAAGCGGATAAGCGGTATGTGCAGAGTGGTAGCCGATTGTTCGTTAGCTATCAGCTACTAACTACTGCTTACTGGGATTGGTTACTGGGAATTACTGGGCGTCGTAATTGTAAATTTATAGAATTGCGGTGATTGTTTGAATTCATGAGCTTAGGTATTCCTATGAAATGTCTTTTCGATGTGTTGCGGATAGCCGACAAGAGTTAGCCATATAAGATGCATCGCATTTTTAAAGTTATTTTCAAATAAAAGGTTGACCTAGTTTTTCGATAATGAGGATTGCCTCTAGGTCTTCTCCACAACTCAAGCGCGATCGAGCGCAATTTAAAAAAATGGATTCAATAGAGATCACTATGGGAGTTTATATTGGCGTATTTATAACTTCGTCGGAAGGAAATTTAATCTCAGCTTCAACTAAAAAAGCGAAAATAAAACCCCGTGGTATATCTGATTCGTAACAAGTAACAAGTAACAAGTAACAAGTAACAAGTAACAAGTAACAAGTAACAAGTAAC
>CAYNTO010000004.1:61787-171524 GCA_964400355.1 uncultured Pseudobdellovibrionaceae bacterium | reverse complement strand
AATGGACTTTGTGGCGCGCCGTGGATTCTTACGTGAGATTTTTTATCTCGTTCCCGAGTCGGGCCGTTTGGAACCCATCTATCGCGCGCGCGTCGGCGTGGCCGAAGTGGTGAGCGAGTATTTGCAGGGGAAACTCCCTGCGCTTTCGCGCGCTCAGGCTCAGCAAAAATCATTTTTGCTGATTCATGGAATTTTAGGCATCGTCGAGAGCTACATCATGCTCGATCCAGAATATTTTAGCCCTGATGACTTTAAAAATGAAGTGCGTAAAACAATTCGATTCTTTTTACTGGATTCGTAGTGGATCGGAACGCGATCAGTGAATGATCGCGCTGGCGGTAGATACTTGAATTACAAAGAAAGATTATCAGACAAAGTATCTAGAATTCGGGCGTCCAGAAAACCTTCCATGATCTCAGTCATGTCTTTTTTAAACTGATCCTCGTCCAGTTCACTGTCGAGGCCATTTTCGAGCGCCTTAAAATGCTTTTCTGCCACATCTTTAGAATCGCCAGCCAGTTTCACAAAATGCGCCAAGTGATAGAACGTGTAGCGATCTACAATGATTGGCGAATCAGAAGACTCGATCTGTGCGTATTTGTAATCGCGGTAGTCTTCGAGAATCTGCACGCGATCACTGCTCAAACCCTCGGTGGAGTATGGTGATAGAGAAAATACTTTTGGTAAGCTCTGCAGATAAATCGACGCCCAGCGCACCAGCCTGCGGAATTCGTGAAAGTTGTATTCCATGGAATCGTGGCTAAACTTGGCGTTTTTAAATTTCGGAATGAGTTCGCTGCGAATTTTCTTTTGGAAAAAGGCGTACTCACTAAGAATCAATGTGGAGATCATTTTGAGCTCTTCGTCGCCACTGTAATATTGGAGAAAATGAAGCTCGGATGTGCGCTCACTAGCCACACCCGCCTTGAGCCAGCCCGATTTTTTAAAGACCTTGCCCACGTACTTGGATTGCTCTTGGGCTTTAGCTTCTAGTTTTTTTACTTTTTCGCGAAGGTCGTTGATTTTCTTTTTGCTTTTGTCGTCCTCGATAGCCTCTTCGAGACGCTTCTTTGCCGTTTTTAAAACGCTTGTCGCCTCGTCCATCTTGCCGATCACGTCTTCAAGCGACTTTATCTCAGAAAACAGATCGTCAATAGTTTCACTCTGTGACTTCTTAAACTGCGAGCCCCGTGTGAGTAGTCGCAGCACACCCTGCAGTCGAAATGCCAACACGCGCGCATTGCTGCGCACAACCTGAAATCCCAGTTTGTCCGAATCGTTTTCGTTCACATCGAGAGCCTGGATTTCTTGTTCAAGAGCCTGGAAGTCCGTCGCCATTTGTTCATAAACGACTTGGGCCTGAGCGGTGGTCGCCAAAAAAATAGTGAGAACAGTAAATACCCAACGAATGGTCACTGGAAGCCTCCATGGAATTTGCAGTAAAGAGGCAACTTAAGTTATTTTATAGCGGAACTCGAAGGGATTAACCTCTCGATGTAAAATCTCTAGGCCCGTCTAAAACAGTGAGTAGATAAAGGGCGCCACTGGAGCAGCCACATCGCTCAGTACGAGGAACAGCGCTAAGAACAGAATTACCAAAACGAAGGGAATATAGGAGTAGAGGCCATTTCCGCTAAACGCGGAGATCATGCGGTGCAGGGACTTTAGGAACAGCTTCACGGACACCATAGTAATCCTCTTTCTCTAAGACTGTCTGATCAAGCACCAAAACGTCAAGCCCCGTGCGGGCAAACATGGCCAACGCGTCGTATGCGGTGGCGACCAGCGGAAAACCGCTTTCATTGAAAGAGGTATTGAGCACCGCCCCCACTCCCAAATGAGCTTTTAGCTCTAATAGTAAGGCGTGCATCTCTGGGTTGTCTTCTGGGTAGCAGATGTGCGGCCGTGTTGTTCCATCGATATGGCATGCCGCTTTCAGCACCTCACGATATTGCTCTTTGACCTTGGCCGTAAACTGCATCCACTTGTAGGTTTTTGTGGGTGCATGGAGCTCTAACACCCGCTCGGCACACTCGGGAAGAATAGAGATGGCATACGGGCGAAAGGCCGCCCGCTTCTTCACCGTTTGGCTCAGAGTTCGAGCCACATCCACCGAATCCGGCCGTATAAGGATGGAGCGATTGCCCAGTGCGCGCGGTCCAATCTCGGAGCGTCCATGAAGAAAGCCCACGGACTTTCCCGCAAGCAGTGCGTCTGTCACTTTCAATGCCACATCGCCTTCAGTGCGCGTCCATTTTTTCGCGGTACATAAGCGATGAATGCGTTTTTCAAAACGTAAAAACTTGCGCGTATCTAAATGATCAACCAGCGACAGTGCTGCTTGTGAAGACGGCGCCATTCCCATATAGGGCGTGTACTCTATATCTTGCGATTGCCATTTAAAATCATCATGCACAATACTTGTGTAAAGAGCGACGCCAATGGAGGAACCACCATCACCCGGATCAGGCGGAATATAGAAATGTTCAAACGGAGCGGTCTCGGTTAAAGACGCCGCAGCCACACAGTTCATAGCGCCCCCGCCCACAAGGCAAAGGTTTTGAGAACCCGACAGCGCTCCAGCTTTCTGCGCCAGCTTGAGCAGCTCTTCCGTGTAAACAGCTTGCAGGCTTGCCGCCACATCCGCGTGGCGTTGATTGTCGTCATCGCGCACTTTTTCCCAACTGGAAAATAAAAGGGGGCTTGAGCCTTTGCGCTGCGGACCAAAGAGTTTTAAAAACTCCGGAGTTACGGCCCCTTTTGAGTAATTTAGAAAATGAAAAAAGTTTTGTCGCACGCGGTACTCATCGCTACCGGTCTCCAACACACTTCGCACTTGATCTTTAAACCGGGGCTCTCCAAAAGCGGAGAGCGCCATTGTTGAACACTCACTGTCGTTGGGGCGAAACCCCAAATACTCGGTAAACGCCGAATACATGAGTCCTAGAGAATGAGGGAACTGCACTTCAAACAGCTTTTCAAAATGCGGTTTTCCATCACGCCATTCGCCTTTGTAGGCCGAAGTGGTGGCCCAATCCCCCACGGCATCTACAACAAGAATGGCCGCCTGAGAAAAACCCGATCCCAAAAATCCAGTGAGCGCATGACTGTAATGGTGATTAAAATAAACTATTTTTTCTGGACCCACGCCCACATGTTTTGAGATTTCATGAAACGGCCACAGCTTTCCCTTGAGCCATGCCACCATGGACGAGGCGAATTCTTTATGTGTGTAGGGAAAGCCCGCAAAATTGCTGCACAATATTCGCGTGAATTTTTCGTAGGGGTCTTCGTGAAAAGCAACATGCGCTAAATCCTTGGCCTGTATACCGGCAAACTTGAAACACTCTTCCACCGCGTTGAAGGGAAACTGAGGATCGTGTTTTTGGCGCGACAAGCGATCTTCGGTGGTACTAAAGATCAGTTTCCCATCCCGCACCAGGGACGCGGATGCATCGTGATACCCGTATGCTAAGCCCAATGTGTACTGGCTCACGTGAGCACTCTTTTCATGGAGTCCGACCGAACTGTGGGGCGCGCCAAGCGGCGGCGGCTCGGTAACACTAAAAACACGCCGGCTAAAAAATAGACGGCGTAGAGAATTATTTTTGTTGGCACTCCCAACACGCGACGGCCGGTCGTCATCCAGTTCTCCCACATACGTCTCGCCGTTACTTTTTGAAGCTCGCGTCTTACGGCCTCGGGGTCTGCACCCATGTCGTAGCTCATATTGTCGACGCCTTCAGCATGGCCTTTTTCGTCCGCTAGGACTTCTTTAAGAACTCTCCGCAAAGGCTCATCGTCCACCTGACGTAGAAGTTCATTGAAGCGCGCCACCGCATCGTCTTCGCCCTTGTGAGCGTAAACTATAAGTTTCCACAGATCTTCTTCCGCATACAAACGACGAATCTCGCCGCGATCCAAATACACGGGTGTGTCGGAGCGCTTTTGGGCCACTTCTAAAAAAATATCGGCATGGTGATACTCTTCGAGAAGCTGATCGAACAACAAACCTTTATGATGGGCATCGGGAGCGTGGCGAAGCGCATAGAGAAAATGCCAGGACGTTGTAAATTCAGTGGTCGCAAACGCTTTGATCTGGCGGTTCATCAAACCTGGAAAGCGCTTCCAGAGCAATTGGTATGCTAGAAAAACTTTTAACCTTTCGAATAGCACGAAAATGCCGCTCATAGATCCCAATATTAACCTATTGACCAACTTAAAAAGCAAATACAAAATATGATCTATGCGTCACGCGTGGGTCGTGCATTCTGTAGTCGTGCTCATCGTCGGCGCTGCCACCTTAGAGCTCTATTTTCGCTATGCTCACAACTACAAATGGCTTTCGCTGCGCCTCGAGAGTCAGTCGAGCTTTTGGCGCGATCGCGATATACTGCAGTGGAACGAGCGCTTTCGCCACTCGATTCCAGCCGCGGAAGCCACCCAACTCCAATTTTTTACAGAGCCGCCATTAGAGCACACCCAGTACTTGCTTAAACCCCATCTCGCGCTACAGTGCATTTATGGCAAATGCCAACACAGTGACGACGATAGCAAAATCAACTTTCGAACCAACGAGAAAACCCTCATCGCCGAAAGCGCCGTACCCGTCGAAAAGAGGCGCAAACGCATTTTTATACTTGGCTCCAGTGTCACCGAGCTCAATGGACTGCAACTGGTGAACACGCTCCAAACACAGCTTCACAAAATGGATGTTGGTGATTACGATGTTTACAATTTGAGTTTGGGCGCCTCCGAGGCCAGTAGCCATTTGGAGCTGCTCGAGAAAATCATCGTCCCGCTCAAACCCGACATCGTTTTCTACTACTGGAGTGATCGCGGCCTGCTCGAAAACGAATTTATAACTAACCCGGAGTGCGCACTTTCCTACAGGCAGGGCAACACTCCCCTGTGCTGGACTGTTCACAAGCCAAAATGGATGATCACACTGTATTTTCACTCTATGATCTATCGCCTCCTGGTGAACCGGTTTTTTATTGGCGCGCACTCCATGGGTGAGGCGCAAATTCATCCCCAAAAATCTGAGACATTTTTGCTGGGTGTTCAAAAAACAGTGGAGCAAATGGCAGCGGTCTCCCGTAGAGCCGCTGCTCAGTTCGTAGTGGTGGAGTTCCAACATATTTTTGAATTGAGCACCATCGAAACGCGCTATCGCCGAAAAGAAGAAATACTTTTTCCCATCTATCCCCTGCGCCCGGATATGATCAAAAGCTTTTTTAAGCGCGCCCAAGAAAAATTCAAAGCCTCCGCCATCCGCCAGAAATACCGCTACTGTGATCTCAATATTGATTTTGTACCGATCGATTTTTCCGACTACGCCCACTTTCTGCCCTCGGGAACCGAGAAATTCGCTAAAGCCTTGGCCCACTGTCTACCCACAGATTCCTGAGAGCCGCCTCGAAAATAGTGCTCTGCAAATGCCCATTTACGGCACAGGCTTTGAACTTTCTTTGTGATCCCACAACGGTACTGGCTTATAGAGGCCGTCAACTGAGCGCGGATCTTGCGAAAGAGATTCACGGAGGTTTAATTGATTCGTTACGGCGTCCTATTATCACTGTTTATACTTTCGACAGCTTGCGGAAAGCTCGAGTCGCTTGTGCACACGTCGAAAAATAAAGGTGTCAGCACTGCAAAATGTGCCAACCGCTTGGGCGGAGCGGGCGGCTTCGGTCGCGCCTCCTACGGCTGCGCCATGCCTCCGGATCTCGCAATTGCCATGTCTGCAGACTATAAACAAGTGGCCTACAATGAACAGGCCTCCTCCGCCGATGAAACTAAACGCTTTGTGACCACTATGCACAACTACATCTCTGAATTTGCCACAGCCTATCTCAAGCGCCGCGAACCGGATGCTAAAGATGAAGACGTAGAAAACTGGCGCCAACTCATTCTCGCTACGGCTCACCAGGAAAGCTACTGGACTCAGTATCGCGCCGGCAAAGACGGTGTGTTTCGTTTTTTACGCGGCGATGGTGGTCACGGCTATGGGATGATGCAAGTGGATGATCGTTGGCACCGCGAATTCATCGCCTCTAAAAAAGTTTACGATCTCGATCAGCACTTAATCTACACACTCGATATGCTCTACGACACCCGCAAAGACGTGCTCGCCAAACCGTGCGGCGGCGAAACAAATGGCGAAACCATCAACCGCTCCATCTACAGCGCTTACAATGGCGGGCCTCGCTCCAAATGCCGTTGGCAGCGCGGCAGCAAATGGTCCAAAAATGATTCAGGCTTTTTCGAAAAACTGACCGGCAAAAAATGGGAAAAGGAACTTTAATGCGAGCACTGTTACTCGTCACGCTTTCAGTTGTAGCGATATATTCGGGGTACGTTTATTTCAGCGAAGACAGCGCCATCACATCCTCCGAAATCTCTCCAGCATCCATGACTTCAGAAGCACCATCCATTTCCACTCTCCCTGTTAACCAAGATACACCTGTAACGTCAGGTGCCACTCCGGTGCGCCTCGAGGACGTCCCCACTGCTAGAAAAGAATCCTTTGATAAAGCTTTCGACTACTTCAAGAACCGCATTGAATTTTTAGAAAAATGTTTTCAACGGCGTTGCAAACTGGACAATTCCACATCGCACTCTTACGAACACGCGGTATACTTAGAGGTGGAAAAAACATTAGATACACTTCAAGATTGGCAACTCCGCCACAATGTTCAAGACCGTCGCCTTTCACAGATGATGACAAAGTTTCTTGCCTACGAAAAATCAGAAATCAAAATGGGGGCTCTTGAGATCCTCAGCACGCAGGCCAAAGATGAGCGCGTTGTGCCCCATATTCTTAAAAATGTCATTGATCAAGCCTACCCCAAGCCTATTGGGCCAGCCATCAGAGAGCTTTCTCGCTACAAAAACTCCAAGTACCAGCAAAAAATAGACTCCTCGATGATCGAGGCTCTCACGCACGGTAGCATTTTCTCCGCCATCGAGATCGCACAGAATATCGAGCCACTTCTCACCGCCAGTAATCGTCCGCGCTTTGAATCCGCTCTGGAAGAGCTTGCGACCCAACCCCTCTCACGCGGCATTCACCAGGCCTTAAGCTCTAGCCTTGCACGCTAACCCGGTGGCCAGGACATGGCCCTACCGCCCAATATGTGAATGTGCAAATGGTACACCGACTGACCACCATTTTTATTTGTATTGATAACGGTCCGATAGCCATCCTTTGCAAGGCCTAAAGATTCAGCAATGGTGCTCACCTTGAGCATCATGTGCCCCAAAATCTGTTCGTCCTCGGGGGTCACTGTTGCCATGGACTCAATGAACTTTTTAGGAATCAAAAGGACGTGGACCGGGGCCTGCGCCTGGATGTCTTTAAAGGCCAAACAAACGTCGTCCTCGTAAACTATAGTGGCAGGAATTTCTTTATTAATAATTTTGCTAAATATTGTCATAGCCTCTTTTTATACTACAATTGATGCAGGGACGACAACACTGTAAATCCGAGGAGTGGTGATGAAAGCATGGATTGCCAAATATCGACCTTATTTTCCCGCCGCATTCTTTATTGGCGGTTTCGTTTTTGATCTGGTCACCCTCTCGCGCATCGATGAAACCTTTCAGCTCGTCCAACAGTTTGTATATCTTCTTGTGATCGGTGCCTATTTGGTATTCGAAAAATCTCAGCGCGTAGAAAACTTTTTCTCGGCTGGAAGGCGAGCCACATTGTGGAGCTACCGCACCGAGGCCGTGCACTTTCTTTTAGGCTCTCTACTCAGCGTCTATATGATCTTTTATTTTAAGAGCTCGTCGATTTGGAACTCATTTATATTTTTGGGCGTTATGGCCACGCTGCTCGTGCTCAATGAGTTCGAAAAAATAAAAGGTTTAGGCGATGTGACCCGCTTTAGTTTGTTCTCACTCAGTTCCGCTTCTTACTTTATTTATCTGGTTCCAATTTTATGGCGCCATGTGGGCCTGTTCACTTTTTTATTTTCGCTGGCGGCGTCGGCAGTTTTTGTCTATGCGTTTATTCACCGACTCAAAAAGTACGAGCATGTGCCGGGCACCCATATCTTTACACGTGTGTTTTTGCCAAGCATCGCCGTGCACGTTCTTTTTTTATTGCTCTATATTTTTCGGTTGCTGCCACCGGTACCACTTTCTATCGAGAAGATGGGAATCTATCACGACATTAAAAAAAGCAATGGCGACTACGTGCTTACGTTTGATCGCCCATTTTGGAAATTTTGGCAAAGTGGTGCGCAAAGTTTTGAATCGCAGCCGGGAGATCGCGTGTATTGCTTTGCCAGCGTGTTTGCCCCTGAGTTTTTTAAAGATCAGGTCAAGATGGAGTGGTGGTTCTACACGCACAGCGGCTGGTCGCGCACCGATTCCATTCCCATGCAAATTTCTGGCGGAAACGACAAGGGTTTTCGCGGCTACACTGTAAAAGTCAACTACGACCCAGGTGATTGGCAAGTGCGCGTGGTGACCTCAGATGATCGCGAGATTGGCCGTATGTATTTTAGCGTGGACAAAGTGAATCAGGTAAATCCAAGTCGCGAATGGAGATCAGAGGTTTATTAGTGGTGCGCGCTCAGCTCAAGGCGCAATCATTTTCTGAGTCCAACCATGAACGTCTTTGCTCATTGCGATGCGAGTGTGGAGCCGACTGGCACCCTCCTCCCAAAACTCAAAGTAAGTGGGTGTAATTCCAAAGCCACCCCAGTAATCGGGACGCGGGACAGGTTTCCCGTTAAATTTGGCTTCCGTCTCTTGCACTAATTTTTCAAGCTCCGCCCGATCAGATATTTTGCGGCTCTGTGGAGAAGACCAAGCGCCAATCTGGCTGCCACGGGGGCGGCTTGCGAAATAGCGATCCGAAATATCCGGGCTCGCCATTCTCATTGTGCCCTCGACACGCACCTGGCGATGAATGGGACTGCGCCAGTGAAAATTCATGGAGACCTTTGCGTTTTTAGAAAACTCCTGCCCCTTAGCGCTCTCGTAATTGGTGAAAAAATAAAAAACATCGTTCACATAATCACGCCAGTAGACAACCCGCGATCGCGGCTGTCCGTCCAGACAGGTCGAAAGCACAAACTGATAGGGGTCCAGTTCGCCAGACTTTTCTGCATCATCATACCAACGTTTAAACTGCTCAAAAGGATTTATAGACATTCAAACCTCTCAGGGATTGGCCGTGGGGGTTTCATCGGCGGTGGTGGGGCCTTCGGTTTTGGCGGCCTCCACCTTCATCATGTGCATGATTTCGCGTATCGGTGCACTTCCGTAACTTAAAAACTTTTCGTTAAAAGCTCTCAATTGAAAGTTTTTTTGAGATTTTTTAAGCTCTTCGCGAAAACGATATATTTCGGAAAACCCGGCAAAATACGTCGTGAGCTGCACCTGGGAATACGTGGCTCGATCCCATTTGTATTCGGCCTCGGTCTGCTCCTGAAAGCTTTCGTCCACCAGCAGTCGCAAAAACTGCGGGCGCGACAAATTTTTATTATGGATTTCGTAATCGATAATCATATTGCTCACCACGCGCAGGTACCATTTGTGATACATCAACCACAGCTCCGGCTGATTGTCCCCGTAGCCGCTTTCCATCATCATACGTTCCGCATAAACAGCCCAGCCTTCCACCATGGCACCGTTTCCAAGAATACTCTTAATGAGGCTGGGGCTTTTTTTACTGTAGACCAACTGTGCATAGTGACCGGGAATGGCTTCATGAATATTAAGAATTTGCAAAGTGTAGTCGTTGTACTCTTTAAGAAAACTTTCGACTTTTGCCGGATCCATTTTGTCCACCGGAGTGACGTTGTAGTAGGTGGGGCGCTCCGGATCAAATGGCCCCGGCGCATCCACACTGGCAATTGCAAAACCTTGCTCGTACTCTGGAGTTGTGCGCACGGTGAGAACTTGCGAGCGATCCATGGTGAGCAGATTTTTTTCTTCGACGAAATCCCACAACTGCGGCAATTGGGCGCGCACCCGCTCAAAAAACTCTTCGGGCTTGGCATGCTGCTCGGCCAAATGGTGAACCATCTGACCAATCATTTTGCGCCGGTCTTTGGGACGCTTGGTTTTAGGGAAGTACTTTGTCCACATTTTTTTTGCAAGCACCGCCATTTCATCCGTCACGCGCGCTTTTTCCTGGAGCGCAAAAGCGTAAACCGCCTCCGGAGAGGTCTCGACCTGGACGTCGTAAGCAAATTTCTTTCTGTAGAGCGATGGTCCAATGCGAAAACTGCGAAAGCCGTTCTTTTTTTGCAAACTCACATCGAGTTTTTCAAGTTTTTTCACAAAATCCGCGGTGGCGTCGTACGCGCCCTTCCACACATCTACAGCGCGGGCATCGGCCATCTTTTGCACCGCTGGCTGGACCGTGTTGTGCAGATAGTTGAGCGTGCCTTTGTTCTGTTTGATCGCCAACTGCAAAAGCTCTTTCGTAGGCCGCTCCAAGTTTTCGATGGCCGCTTGGTAATATGCAGGAACTTTTTCCAGGCGCGCCACTACGCGTTTTTCGCGATCGCTCTCTGTCATTTTCGATTCCATAAGAATGGCGATGCTGTCAGCCACATTGTACATTGCAGGATCCCACTGCCAACGCTTAAACTCTTTGTTGTCCCACTCCATCTCATCAATAAAATTCTCTACCAACCGCAAATCCACCGCCTCGTCGGCGGTAATAGTGCGCTTTCGCACCTCTCCGATTTTGTTCCGATAGGTATTCACAAATGTCTGACGGCGCACCAAGTAGGCCTTATCCAAAGCTGGGAGTTCGGTATCGTACTCGCGCGCGCCCACTTGTGAGCCCCAGCGTGGGTTGAGTGCAAACAGGTCGGCGATGAATTCCTTTTCAAAGACAGCCAGCTCGCCCGCACGCGCATGGGCTTTTGGAGTTTTTGCCGTGGATTGGCAGGCCAAAAAAGAAAACGACAAACCTAAAATAAAAAAATAATTTATTGCTCGCATGCGCAGCCTTTCCCGAAGTCTTTGTATGGATCTAACTCTTTCTTTTCTGATTGTCATCTGCTAGCATCCCGTCATTGATGACCGAGAAAGAATATTTATCACTTCTGCACGAGGCCAGCCGCGAAACCGGCTACTCACTCACCGGCGACGACGCCGCTGTCGTACGCCCCAGCACTATCCTCTCTACGGATCAATTCATCGAAGGCACCCACTTTGAATGGCACCATATGAGTGCTGAGCAATTGGGACACAAGGCCGTCGTTCAAGCGTTAAGTGATTTGGCGGCAATGGGCGCCCGGCCGACCGCCGTTCTCACCTCTCTGGCGTGGCATCCGCGCCACTCCGAGCACATTGCAGAGTTTATTAACGGCATGAAACGCGCGTGCCTCACCTACAATGCTCCATTGGTGGGCGGAGATATCACTAGAAGCAATAGCCTGTTCTATGCGGATGTCACAGTGGCCGGTCACACAGCCAATCCCCTTCTTAAAAGTGGCGCCAAGCCAGGTGACGTCCTCGCTGTTACCGGAACGCTCGGCGATGCCAGTGCCGGGCTAGATATAGTTCTCAATGATTTTTCTTCACGCGAGACGCATTCCGAACTCGTGAGGCGGTACCAACAGCCCGAGGCTCAGCTGCGGGCAATGCAAAATATTCTTAACACTCTAAAAGTTCACGCCGCCACCGACATTAGCGATAGTCTCAGTAAAAGCTTGATCTCTCTTGCTGAAAGTTCCGGAGTGGGATTTGTTATCGATGCAGAGCACGTTCCCATTTCGCCTGCGCTCTCGGCTTACGCCCGCGAGGTGCAAAAAGACGTAAAGAGTTTTGTGTGGAACGGCGGCGAAGATTATCAAGTGCTCTTAGCACTACCGCAAAACACCGATCCACGCACCCTCACCGACCATGGTCTTACCGCCATTGGCCGAGTGACCGACGTGCCGGCGTACACTCTGAAATTAGGTGATAAAACATCACCACTAACCGAGGTCGGTTGGGATCCTTTTGCCTTGTAAAACCCCTGAATGTTCGCTTTGATTAAAGATGAGATGAGTCAAGATTCCGCAGGAAAAATTTATCCCCGATCTCCACGCTACGTGCTGCAAATGAAGGACAAAAAAGTTCTTCGCTTTGCTCCGTTTCCTCGCGGCAACCGCGCGTTTTTTACCGACATCATCAATCTTTCAGAAACCGGCATGGCATTCACGGTTCCGTATCTGGACACGCCTCACAAGAACGAAATCATCATGGTCGAATTCACTCCGCCTGGAGAGAGTAAATCCATTGCCTGCTATGCACAGGTCAAACGTATTCAAAAAATGTCGATCATTGAATCCGATTTTTTTCACAAGAATTGCAAATTGGTGGCGGTGATCTTTACCTCCATTCCCGACGAACAGCGCGCGATCATCCGCTCAAGCCTCGCGCAAGAATTCAAACAAATCCATCGCAGCTTCCGCTTTCAACAGGCCAAACTCAAGGTGATGTGGTATTTAAAATTCAAACGCAAGCACCTGCTCGTGACCTCTCTGCTCGGGGCGCTCGGATTCGGCACTCTTGCCACGCTCGTATGGTGGCTTGTCGCGAACTGAATCACTAGTGCAGCTTGGTGGGCTGCACCTCTCCCAAGTCCAACTCCACATCCGTCGCCTCGCGCACTTTCAGCACGGTGAGATCAAACTGTATGTAAGCGTCCGCTAGGGGATGATTTCCATCGAGAGTCACATGAGTTGAGGTGACCGCTGTCACGATCACCGATACCACTTCGCCCTGCGGCCCCTGGGTTTGGTACTTCATACCCACCTGCGGTGCCTCACCTTTAGGCAATTTATCCAAGGGGTAGGTCAAGACCAGTTCCTCGTTGCGCACCCCATAAGCGTCTTGCGGTTTGAGCTTGAGTTGGGTTTCAAAACCTTTTTTCTCGCCTTGGAGCGCCTCTTCCACTTTGGGTAGCAGCAAGCCACGTCCGTAAACAAACTCCACGGGATTCTCTTCTCCGCGTTTCTCAATAAATTCGATAGTGCCATCATCGTGCAACACTGAGAGCGTGTACGCGAGCGTTACCACTTTTTCATCGTCTATGGTCATAGGGCGCCAGAGGTATCACACTCCAGGCCAAAAAAGCACTTCTTATTGACACACTTGATAGTTTTTTGAACATTGGTATCCATGCCTTTCACTCCCCATACTCAACACCCATCCCCTGTTTCCCAACAAACCGCGCCCAGCGTATTTCCGCGCTGGCGTGGGGAGATCGAGCTATTAAAAGCGCATGGCTACACCTTCGCCGATCCATCGCTAATCGTGGATATCTTCGAAAAAAAAATCGCCGCATGGACCGGCGCCAAATTCGCGATCGCCACCGACTGCGCCACACATGCCATGGAATTGTCTTTGCGCTACCAGCCCCTTCCGCAATCTGTGCGCGTACCTCGGCATACCTATTTGAGCGTTCCGCAAACCGTGCGCAAGCTCGGTGCCCACGTTGAATGGACGAACGAAAAGTGGGAAGGCATTTACCAATTGTCTCCAACCTTGGTGATCGACTCGAGTCTGCGCTTTGCTCCGGCGATGTATGTGCCGAACTCGCTCATGTGTCTGAGCTTTCAAATTAAAAAGCGTTTGCCTATTGGTCGCGGTGGCATGATTCTCACCGACTCCGCTCACGCCTACGAGTGGCTCAAACGCTCCGTCTACGATGGACGCACTCCCTACACAGCTTGGAAAACCGACACTATCACTCAAATGGGGTACCACTATTACATGACTCCGGAGGACGCCGCGCGCGGACTCTTGCTGTTCGACAGCGGGCTAGACACAACCAGCGACATGGGTGGCTGGCACGACTATCCCGATCTCACGCAGATGGATTTTTTTAAAAGGATCAACGAGTGGAAATGATTCAGCATCGCCTCGAAGGCGATGACATCATTTCTTACCACTCCGCCTACCGCACCATTGCGGTGAACGTCTTCGGGCCCGGTCTCAACAATGTGCACGTGCTTTTCGAGGACGGAAAAGCTTTTAAAGAGACGGATCTGTTACAAAGTTCCAACTTGTATTTTTTGTGGCTTCTTACCGATTTTATTCCATTCGCAAACTCGCTACAAAAACCATGGATGATCACTAACGGCGATGCCTTTTTGCTCGATAAGATTGCTTTTAGTGAGCAAGAACTCCGGGTTCTTCGCGAAAAGGGCTTACTGATCTTTATGTACGAACCGCTGTTTCTGTTGAACAAAGATCGCAGTTGGCCGTGGGTGAGCGGAGGTGACGCGCCTCTGTTTGTGGAGCTCGATGAGATCGATCGGTTGCGCGAACGCTTGCAAATTCCAGTGCGCGTGCTGTTGTGCGAGCTGGACATGCCGGAGTACCTACGCGCCCACAATCTGTATCCCCAAATTCAGTTTCATGGATTCAGCTCGTTGCTCATGCACGAGGCGACCTACCGCCGCTCTTTACCGTGGCCCGCGACCTCCCCTGAAAAGCTGGAAAAACATTTGATCTCCCTGAATTTTCGCTATGAATCCATCCGCGAAATGCTGGTGGGTTTTTTGTTTGGCCAAGGTCATTCGGATAAATGTTATGTTTCATTTTATCACGAGCACGATTATCGCGAATTTAAAAAACGTTTGCCGTTTTCACCTCAACGTCTTGCGCAGTGGAACTCTATCGACGACGGAATTCGTAAAATGCAACCGTTTCTCCCTCTCACCTTGGATGCGAGCAATTCCACACGCAAGCACCCCGTGGCCAGCGGTATACCCGACATCAATGGGAGCGACAACATTCGCAACTTTTCGCTGATCAAAGACTACATGAGTCGCTCTTTTGCTTTTGCCTATTGTGAATCACGCCCGTTTTCTCCGCGCAGTGAGATCAGCGAAAAGACTCTCGATGCCCTCCAAGCGATGAAGCCGTTTGTAGTGTTCGCGGCCCCGCACTTTTATCGCAAACTCCGCGAGTTGGGTTTTAAAACGTTTTCTAAATATTGGAGCGAGGATTTTGACGGCATCGAAGATCCGCTCGAGCGCTACGAAGCGTTTTTAAAAACCGTCGACTTTATTTGCTCTCAAGATATGAACACCTTGCGGGCTTGGACAGTGGAGATGCGCGACGTGGTCGAGCACAACCGGTTGTTGTTTATTCGTCAGCTCCTCCCGCAACTTATGAACTCCTTAAGGCAAGAACTTCATGTCAACTAAAATTAAAATCGAATCATGGAACGAGTGGGACCCACTCCAGTCGGTGATCGTCGGTGATGCCACCAACGCGCGAGTCCCGCGGGCGGACATCAGCTTAAAGGCGATCAACTACGCTGACGACCCGAACCAGCCCATTCCGGTGGGACCCTATCCCTCGCAAGTTATCGAGGAGGCCAATGAAGATTTGCAAGGCCTGTGCGACGTGCTCAGCAAAATGGGTGTGCAGGTTTTTCGTCCTCTCAAACACGACACGGCGGCGGTCATCGAAACACCTCTGTGGCGCACCGAAGGCTACTACTCCTACTGCCCGCGCGACAGCGTCTTGGTTCACGGAAACACGGTGCTCCCCACTCCCATGCCCATACGTGCGCGCAGTCGCGAGTGGCAGATCTACAAGAATGTTTTTTTAGAGTCCGACGCCGAAATTGCCCGCGCACCAAACGCTGAGCTCCGGGATGAACTCTACGCCCTCTCCTCCATCGACAAAGACACCCTCACATTGACAAATGCTGAACCGGCGTTTGATGCCGCAAACGTCCTGAGATGCGGTTACGATCTGTTCTACTTGGTTTCCAATAGCGGAAACGAGATTGGCGGCCGATGGCTGCAGGAATTTTTAGGCAATAAATTTAAAGTGCACTTTCTTAAAAATATCTATGCGTACATGCATCTAGATAGCACCATCAGTTTTTTGCGCCCAGGTCTCGTGCTTTTGAATCCCGCACGCATCAACGACAAAAACATTCCGGAGCCGCTGCGCACCTGGGATAAAATCTGGTGCCCTGAACCTGTCGACATCGGCTATTACGGTAACTACAAAAACGCGAGCACTTGGATCGGCATGAATCTACTCATGGTTAATCCCCACCTAGCTATCGTCGAAAAATCACAAGTGGAGCTGATCCGCGCACTGGAAAAACAACAGATCGATGTTTGCCCTCTGCCTATTCGCCATGCGCGTACACTTGGCGGAGCCTTCCACTGCGTGACTCTCGATTTGCACCGCGATGGTTCACTGGAAAATTATTTTTAGACAGTGTGCCACTGATGCGTGAGGTTCCTCATGATGAGAGTGTGGTCGTAACGAATAGACTCTTTTGGAAATAAGGATTCATCAGAAAAGTAGCTGGATTGTACATGTTCGATTTTAAACGGAGCCACATTCCAGTCCATCGTCACAAGCTGCATGCCCTGTGCTTTGCCATCAAAGCCTGGAGAGTACCCGACTGCGCCCGCACGAAAAAACTGCGATGCTTGTTCGAGCCTATCAAAAAGTTCTGAGCCCGTAAATCCGTCGACGACTGCGCCGCTCACTTGCACCTGCACAGAATGGTCTACACTTTTAAAGTTCACCTCATAGTGAGGTGAGTTGTCGCAAGTCTCAAACGTGGCCAGATGATGAACGCCCGAAAACAGGCGACCTCCGAGCCAATGCTTTAAATAGGAGTTGGTATCGCGGCGTACAATGTACACGCCCGACTCTGTACCTTGAGACCCCTCCCACTCAACGGCAATTCTATGAGCCGCATTCTCGGAGGATATTCCAAAAGGGAACCCTTTCGGCTTTAAGCCGGAAAAGCGGATCAAACAAACTCCCACCACTGCTTTCCCGTTCACCAGCTGAGGGCGAAACGGCGCGGGTAATATCTTTTGCACCACGCGGGGATCGGCGGCGAAATTCACCAGCAAGCGCCGGTCGATCACACCACTAATGGTAGAGAACATACACACCTCAGGGAAGAATTTTTTGCTTTTCTGCGGGAGTAGGAATGCGGCAGGTTTCTTTTTTACCAAACCATTTGTAACGGTATTTGGCGACAATGCGATAACCCCAATCCAACGTGAACGAAGGTAAAATCAAAAATACTCCCAGCATCGCCCATGGAAAGCCTAAATCCTGGAACACATGAAGGATGGCGCGCGACCGCTGATAGATCTTACCATTGCTCAGGTAAATCACTGTATCCACATCGCCACCACTTCCCTCCCCGCCTTTTGTGTTTGCGGGAATTCTATACGCCGACGGCAATTGCGTTTTTGCAGTTTCCCCTTGTAGTGATGAAAACTGCAAAACATTTTTGGTATCATGGCGAATGAGCCAATCAATAAGATTGTTGCAGAGCGAACAGTAGCCATCAAAAAATAAAATCTTCATACCTTTTCCTTTAGTGACCCGCCCAAGGCGGTCGTGGTGCTTGAGGTGTTGCCGACATCGAGAAGGTCGTCACAGGCATCTTCCCAGTGCTCATAGCAAAATTCAAATCCTGCCTGTTGCAGTCGTGCAGGAACCACACGGCGGCTCTTCAATACCAACTCCGCGTCGGTTTTCATAAATACTGCACCCAACTTTATCATCCAGGCAGACGCTGGTAAACCAAAAGCGCTGTGCACTTTTGTACGCAGTATCTTCATGAATTCTTTTTGTGGAATGGGCGTCGGTGCGCACACGTTGACCGCCCCACTGATTTCTTTGCTATCCATTAAAAAATCCACAGCCCTCGCAAAATCCAGCTCATGGATCCACGACACATACTGGCCACCTCCAGCGATCGCGCCACCAAGACCCCAGTGCGTGAGCGAGCGGAGCACGCCCAGCACACTTTCCGGGTGACGCCCCATCACCATCGATGTGCGCAAGGCCACTTTGCGCGTTTGTGGTGTATGCGCTTGCGCCTGAGTTTGCTCCCACGCCTTGGCGATGTCGATGCTCAATTTCCAATATGCCGGAACATCAGTTTCACTGCCACCGATGATGCCACTGTACTCGTCATTGGCGCCATCGAAGCGGTGTGCATAGATGGTCGCAGTACTCATCTGCAACCACACCTGCGGTGGCTTTTGCGCGTTAGCGATAGCGCGGCCAATAGCCGCAGTGGAGTACACGCGGGAATCCATCATTTGCTTGAGATTCTCTCGGGTGTAACGGCAGTTCACCGTGCGGCCAGCAAGGTTCAACACAACGTCAGCCCCATCAACCTCTTTCATCCAAGGTCCATCGTTCACACCATCCCAAGGAATTTCGCCCGTAGCTTTCGGTGATCGCGTGAGGACCACCACCTGGTGATTTTTTTCGCGCCAATAAGAAACCATGAAACTTCCGATGTGTCCTGTGCCGCCAGCGATAACAATCTTCATAGCATCTCCTTTAATCTAGACTCGGCTCAAAGCTTTTGAGAGTGGACAGAATTTTTTTGCGAAAAGGTGCGGCCCACGGGGAGTGTAATGTTTCGTTCATCCACCCGATCAATGGCACCGTTTTGTCGATCAACTCCATAGTCTTTTTCGATTCTTCCGAGGTGTCGTAGATCCAATGTAAAATAATTCCCATTTGGTAAAACCATAAATATTTTGGCAACAAACTTTCTATGTCTTTTAAAAATTTATCTTTGCTACCGGTGACCACCTCTTCAAATAGATGAAGTGATTCTAAGCGCAGCTCCCGCGAATCAGCACTAAAAGGCGAAAGCTCGCTCGACGGATCAGCGGCCACACGGAAGAGTGCTCGCGCCATATCCTTGTAAGGTTCGGCCAACTCAATTTTGCTTTTAACCACTCTGTGCAAGCGTTTTTCGAAACTCTTCTCGGTGGTTAAAAAGTCGCCGAGACTCTTGAGATGTTCCTCGTGAGACCGCTGATAGTACTCTTGCACATAGTTTTCCTTGCTCGCAAAATAGTAGTATCCGGCACCTGCAGCCACGCCCGCCTGGCCCGCAATCGCACGCATGGTGGTGCTTTCGAAACCGTCTTTAGCGAACAGCTTCATCGCGGCTTGGAATAAATTTTCTTTAGTGACGGAGGACTTACCCATAGTGGTTCTGCCTTGGTGATACGCTGTTGGTGACTCTATCTTAGCAAGTGCGCGACTCCACCACAATCAATTTTTGAACGTGTTCAAAAAAGACAGATAAACACCTTAATTCTCTGATCATTTCTGAATGTAATTTGCACAAATTGGAGCCCTGCTCGACATCGGGCCTCGGCAGTGAGTGATCAGTGAAAAAGCGGTTTTGTTCGCTGACCACTCCTTGTAAAGCGTGTTATCGTGGCCCAACGATGACTGTGCCACAAACCCCCACTCCGGCCCCGGAGATTCTCTTTTTTGATTCCCCCGACTTTTTTAAAAGTCTCAAGGCCGATTTACAAAAGGCTGAAAACACCATCGACATCGAGATGTACATTTGGGGTATTGATGACATGGCCGCAGATATTTTTGAAACCCTCGTGCAAGCGGTTCAGCGCGGAGTGAAGGTGCGCTTGCTCGTGGACGCCGTGGGCTCGTTTTTGTGGATTCCCAAACACGTCCATCCAGAATACACCCGCGGCGTGGAGGTGCGTGTGTTTAATCCGGTGCGCTTCCCTTCGTCGTGGCGACTCCTCAATCGCGCCAACCGTCGAAACCACCGAAAAAACGTCATTATCGACAATAAAATCCTCTACACCGGAAGCCAGAACATCACGATCAACTCTTACAACTGGAGAGAAACGGGCCTACTCACCGCTGGCCCCGCGCTGGAGATCGTCAGAAAAACCTTCGAGTACACCTGGCTTACGTCCAAGCACCCGGCGTATCGTTTTTCGTACAGCATGCGCACCGAACTTTGCCACATGCTCACTGCTTCGCGCCGCGTACGCTCCAATCAGTTCTTCCGCTTGCGCAAGCGCTGGCGCCGTGAACTCACCGAGCGCATCGATAAAGCACACAACCGTGTGTGGCTCATCACTTCCTACTTTGTGCCACCGGCCAAGCTTTTGCGCTCACTGGGAAGATCAGCACGGCGTGGAGTGGATGTTCGCCTGATACTACCGAATCGCTCCGATGTGTTTTTTATGCGCTGGATAAGCCAGTACTATTACCTCTACCTCCTCACACGTGGAGTAAAAATCTACGAGTACACGCCCAAAATTTTACACGCCAAGAGTTACCTGATCGACGATTGGCTTACTGTTGGCTCCACCAACCTCAATCACCGCAGTTTTTTTAGCGATTTGGAAATGGATATCGTTCTCTCCGACCAAAAGTCTCTTAAGGATTCGGAAGCGCAATTTTTAAGAGATATTGAGCAATCGATCGTTATTAAAATCGATGACCAGCGCTGGTGGAAGCGCTTTTTAATTAGTTTCTTTTTACGTTTTAAAAGGTGGCTTTAAATGACGCGACTCAAAGTGCTCAGCTACAACATTCATAAAGGCAAAGCGTTCTTCTCGCGTAAAAAAACCTGGCAGGTGCTCGAAGAGCTATTACAAATGGTCGATCCAGATATTATCTTTTTACAGGAATTTCTCAACGACTCCGATGCACAGGCACTTTTAGAACTCATGGCCAACAAGATGTGGCCCCATCACTCCTACGGGCAAAATGCCACTATGGGAGACTACCACTACGGCAATGCCATTATTTCAAAGTTGCCCCTGCTCAATACACAAAACGCCAATATTTCAAATCACGCCCTGGAAAAACGGGGACTTCTGTATGCCCGCATTCAGCCCGAAGAGGGGCGGAATCTCCATTTGTTTTGCACTCATCTGGATCTTCTCGAACGCGGTCGCAAAAAACAACTGGTTAAGATCAAACACGAACTGCAGTCTGTTTTGCCGAGTGGGGATCCATTCTTAATAGCTGGAGATTTCAATGACTGGCGCAGCACTCTGGATCCACTACTGCGCGAATCGCTGGAGGTTGAGGAAGTGTTTTTAAAACTTGTCGGCAAACCCATGCCCACGTCTCCCAGCATACTGCCGTTGTTTGCTCTGGATCGCATCTACTACAAAGGCCTTGAACCGCGCTCGGCGGTGATCTTAAATCATCACTATCTGCGCATCGGCTCGGATCATCTGCCAATCATGAGCGAATTTGATTTCTAGCTATCCTTCTTTAACGCTCGACTCTAGTACGAGCGCACACGATCGGCGGGTATGGCGCGCGAGGTGCGCTCCTTATACCCCTCGGTTTCACGGAGTTTCTCGAGCTGAGATTCCAAGCGTGGGACTTTATCGACGGCGAGCAATTGCACTTTAGGCGTATAGTCATTTTGTGTGTCTTCGAGAGCTTTACGAAATTCTTTGATATCTGCCTCTTGTCGATCGACGACAAATGCCAAATACCGTTCGTCAAAACGTTTGCCGACAAAGTTTCTTAGGACGCGGAGGCTGTCGGAGCTACGCACGCTGAGGCGAGTGGGTAAGACAACACCTTCAGCTTTTGCCACCTGTTCCATGTCGCTCAGCACACTCTCCTGTTCGGCCACTAATTGGCGTGCATTGTCGCGCACGGCACGCGTGCTGCCTTTTTCCATCGCCATTTTCGAGGCCTCATGCACCAATCGTCGTTTGTCGGAAGCTTCAATCAAAAAATTCGCCGATCGCTTTTGTGATTGAGCCATTTGCTCCGCTGTTTGCGACTTGGCCGCACTCACACTGTCTCCGGGGGATGCGCAACCGCAGGCGATCAAGCTTGTGCTCAACAAAGTAATTCTCACAATTTTCGCAATCATAGGTGTCCTCGCTTTTCACCCCTAGAATACAAAACGGCCTCCATACAGTGGTGAACCAAACCACAAACTATTATGTAATTTTGTACAAATTTGCTGTCGAAGGGAATCCTTAGAGGGTTAGATATCTCGTGCGCGCGCATCCAGTCCGTGTTGATGCAACAGCACGGAATAGCGATGATTTTCCTCTTCGTGGGGACACCCCACACACAGGCTCTTTTTGTATTTATAGGCCTCACGCCAATTGTTGCGGAAGGACTGATAGCGGAGGTTGGTCCACTGATCCTTGAGCGATCTATAGGGCTCGGTGGTCTTGTCGCCGCGACAGCAAAAGCGCAGCGTGTTGTCGGAACCGAGCAATGTGAAATGATAACTAACCGCACACAACGGCTGCTGCTCGTCGCGCGTTTCGCTCTCGGCACGAAAGCCCACCGTCTTGTTGTACGCGTTTTGTATCAGCGGCCACGATTCTCTCCGCATCCAACGAGGATCGAGCTGGCTGGGGTCCACCTGAAAATTGTGTCGTTCAAGTGCTGGCACGTTTTCAAAATGGGGCGCAGGCACCGTGTACTCAGGCACGGGTTTCGTCGCGCTCGATGGGATCTCAAGGCGACGTCTCATGGCGAAGGAGCGCAGCTCCGCATCGAAAAATTCGAGGTTATCGTCTTTGATTCCGGCCTCTGCCACCATTTGCTTGTAGAGAGGAATTTCTTGGATCAAACGCAACAACGTGGCATCGCTCATGTCCAAGCGCTTTAAAAACGCCTGATGGGGCCAAACAGTTCTAAACGAGACCGAACTCGCCCCCGTCATCGCCGCAAACTGAATCATAGCGGGAATGGTTTTGGCGTTTTTTTCGGTAAGCACGTGAATATGATTCATCTGCAGCGTGCAGCCGGGCGACAAAGCACGAAGTTCATGAAGATAGCACAGATTTTTTTTAAGATTCTCGAAGAGACGACCAGAAACATTGTGAATGTTCGCATAGGCTTCTGGGTCTCCGCCGCTAATGTTCATCGCCAGTTCGCTCACACCCCAGCGAATAATATCTTCGGCGTTTTTTTTGTTGATCAATGTGCCGTTCGTGCTAATGCGCACCGGGATGCCCTTTTGGCGGATATAATGAATCATCTCCCACACATGGGGATGATACAGCGGATCTCCGACCGCGCACAGCTCGATCACCTCCACCGGAATACTGGCGAGCTCGTCGACGTATTTGTAAAACATATCCACATCGAGCATCTTTTTACGGCCCTCACCCGGCGTTTCCAACAACGGCGAATGAGTCCAGCAAAAGTCGCACTTGAGATTGCAATCGTCGTGGATTTCGATCACCGCGCGTTTAGGCGGAGCAATCGGTTTTCCTAGCGCCAAACCGAGCAATACACCATGGTCGTAGGAGAACATCATGCGGAACTGGGGATAGTTGTCGTACACCTCAACAATCGTGTCGAGGGCCAACGCCAACACATCTTGCTCTTTAAAAAGCACGTACACGCTGTGTTTGTCGTGAGCGATCAACAACCGCACAGTGGCTTCAAAATCGAAAATATTTTCCGCAGTCATTAAGAATGCAAATTCGCGGTTGTGATCTAGGAAATAATCGGCAAGCCGTGCAGCGGTTGGTGAGAGATTTTTTCCATGGGTGGATTCATCGCTCCCGGCCAACACATAACGCCACCCCAACTGCTCGACCGATGTGAGAAAGAAATTTTCCCGATTGCGGTACACAAACTGCTTGTCATACGTCCAAATTTCGAACTCACCAGAACCAGTTTCTATCTGGCGCGAGGTATGAATGACCGGCTCCGGTACGGAAAAAAAAGTGTCCATCGCCACACAGTAAACAGCGATTGATCGCACCTGACAATTACTATTTGGGTGTTCATGAGACAAGAATCCAACCGTGTGTTTCCACCCGCTCAGGGCTGAGTTCCCTTAAAGCCCAAAAGAAAGGCACTGTTCACTTGGGTTTACTGATGAATCGTCGCCCATGGGATTTTTTTGGACTGAGCCTCATTGAGCAAACGCAAATACTCTTCTCGAGCGATGTAACGGCCGCCAAAACTTTCCACAATCGGCGTCACCATTTGCGTGTCGAGAAAGCTATGCCCTCGTTTGTGCAATCGGTGTATCAGGGCCAGCAGGCAATACTTTGACGCACCCGACTCCGCAAAGTACATGCTCTCCGCACTGAATACGCCCCCAATATACACACCATAAAGGCCACCTACTAAGACTCCACCATTCCAGCACTCCACACTGTGTGCGAGACCACGGCGATGCAACTCCAAATAGGCATCGCGCATTTCCTGTGTCACCCAGGTGTCACTCTGCCCGGGGCGCTTTTTGGCCGCGCAATTTTCGATCACTTTTTCAAACTGGGTATCAAAAGTGACTTTAAAAGGAGTTTTTTTGAGCCATTTGGAGAGCGAGCGCGAGAGATGGAGCTCTTCAAAAAAAATAATTCCCCGCTCTTCTGGCGAAAACCACAAAAGCGGCAAATTTTTATGGGGCCACGGGAAAATTCCGTGGGAGTAGGCATCGATTAAAGTTTCCACTTTGAGATCCCCGCCCATGGCCACTATGCCATTTTCGTCGGTGTGGCGCGGATCAGGAAAGCGACTCGGACTGGAAATACTCAATCACACCCTCCTTGATGTTTTCGGAACGGGCCAATTCCACCATACTCAAAAGCTTTTTGTGCTGTCCACTCAGTCGTTTCCGAAAAAGCTCTTCATCCATCAACTCTCCAGTGGGTTTTTCGAGAGCGCGCCACGTGTCTTGGGACTGGCCCTCGATAAACCCGAAGCGTTCGAGAGTGCCCAGCGCTGTTTCCACGCGAAAGTCGCGGGTGTTATAAAAGTTGAGCTGGCGGCGCAAAAAATCGATACCTTCAGCGCGCACCCGATCGGTATTGTTAGCGAGCGTGGAGTAGGTGCGCTCTAAAAAACCTGGATCGGGATTGGCCCACTTTATAAAATCCATCTGAATAGCGATATCGTCGGGATCAAACAGCAGAAGCCCTTCCGCCGGCAAACCATCGCGACCGGCGCGCCCCACTTCCTGATAATACGCTTCCACTGACCCGGGAAGTTCGGCATGAATGACGGCGCGAATGTTCTCTTTATTGATGCCCAGGCCAAACGCGGGAGTGGCGAGCATCACATCATTGGCGTAGCCATTGCTCGCTCCGCGCAGAAAACGGTTCTGCATGGAGCGGCGATCAGACGCGCCCAACTGCCCATGATAAACCAAATGCTCAATGCCCAGTTTATGAATTTCGCGCGACACTTCCTGCAAGGTTTGAATCAAAGAAAAGTAAACTATTTTGGGGCCCGGCACATGAAAGTGTTCGCCCACGATGGCACGCACTTTTTCCGCTAGGCCGTGCACCTCGACACTTTTCAAGGTGATGTTCGGGCGATCCACTCCAGAAATAAACAATTGTGTATCGTGTGGCAAATCCAGTTGTTTGAGAATGTCGGCGCGCACCTCTCCCGTTGCTGTCGCCGTTACCGCCAAGGTGGTGGGCTGGCCCAAGCGCTTACGTATGTCCCCGAGGCGCGTGTAATCGGGGCGAAAATCGTGCCCCCATTCCGAAATGCAGTGGGCCTCGTCGACCACGAACAGCGATAACTGCACTTGCTCAAGAGCCGCCCAAAACTCCGCTTTGCGAAAGCGCTCCGGGGTGGCGTAGAGAACCCGCACCTTCCCCTCCACCACTCGCGCCAATACCGCATCTTTTTCCTCGCGCGACTGGGACGAGTTGATAAAGGCTGCTGGAATTCCTTTGCGACACGCCTGGTCTACCTGATCTTTCATCAATGCAATGAGCGGCGAAATCACTAAAGTAAGACCTGGGGAGAGCACCGCAGGTATCTGAAAACAAAGGCTTTTTCCAAAGCCCGTCGGCATCACCGCCAGCGCCGACTCTCCTCGCAAGACATGCTCAATGATCTCCGCCTGGGGAGAGCGAAAGGCCTCGTAGCCAAACTGTTCTTTGAGAATTTCCAGCGGTGTTTTCACGTGTTTCTGAAACCTTTCTTTTCCGCCTGTGCAAAAGCCACTTAAATAAGCAAAATGAGCCCAGAATTCCTAGACCGAAAATCACAATTTTTTTGCACTGGGGGCCAACTTCATGCTAACTAATTCTTCTTTAAAAGTACATGAGTTACGAGGTGTCCCCAGCCAGGGAGGCCCCGTATAAAAAGCACGATTCGCCGGGTGTTTTGACAATTTGATAAAAGGTATCAAATTGTCGGAACACTCCATACGAAGAAGAGAGGACACAATGGCAAAGAATAAATGGGACCTGAACGCGGTTCGCAACATCGGTATTTCTGCACACATCGATTCCGGTAAGACAACGCTCACCGAGCGTATTTTATTTTACACTGGAAAAATTCACGCGATTCACGACGTTCGTGGAAAAGATGGCGTGGGTGCAAAAATGGATTCTATGGAGCTGGAGAGAGAGCGTGGAATCACGATTCAATCGGCAGCGACCAATGTTTTTTGGCACGATATTCAAATCAACATCATCGACACTCCCGGACACGTGGATTTTACGATCGAAGTGGAACGCTCACTGCGTGTTCTCGACGGCGCAGTTCTCGTTCTTTGTGGCGTTGCCGGTGTACAATCTCAGTCGATCACCGTGGATCGCCAAATGCGCCGCTACAATGTGCCGCGCGTGGCATTCATCAATAAACTCGATCGCTCGGGCGCAAACCCCGTGCGCGTGACAGGCCAGTTGCGCGAAAAGCTCCACCACAATGCGGTGATGGTACAACTTCCAATTGGCGTCGAAGATGCTCACAACGGCATTATCGATCTGGTTCAAATGAAGGCCTTTGAATTCCACGGCGAAGACGGTGAAGACATTGTCGAAATCCCAATTCCCGCAGATTTAATGGATCAGGCTAAAGAGTATCGCGAAAAACTTCTCGATGCGGCCACCATGTTCGACGACGCACTTGCCGAGAAGTACCTCGAAGGTGGCGAAATCCCAGAGGCGCTTTTGAAATCGGCGATTCGCAAAGGTTGCATTAAGATGGAACTCACTCCCGTGTTTATGGGCTCTGCCTTTAAGAACAAAGGCGTTCAGCTTCTATTGAACGGTGTTCGTGATTACCTCCCGAGCCCACCAGAAGTTGAGAACAAAGCTCTCGACATCGCTAACAACGAAGCCCCTGTGATCGTTACACCAGATCCGGCCAAGCCGCTCGTAGCTTATGCGTTCAAACTGGATGATGGCCGCTACGGTCAGCTCACTTACATGCGTATTTACCAAGGCACCATGAAAAAGGGCGAATTTATTTTCAACACTACGGATGGCAAAAAGGTAAAAGTGCCGCGCTTGGTGAAAATGCACTCTAACGAAATGGAAGACATCGAACAAGCTTACGCTGGCGACATCGTGGCACTTTTCGGTGTGGATTGCTCTACGGGAGACACCTTCACTGATGGCACGGTGACCTACGCCATGTCGTCAATGCACGTTCCAAATGCGGTGATCTCTCTGGCTATTTCTCCCAAAGATAAAGCCGGCGCGAACAACTTCTCTAAAGCACTACAGAAGTTCCGTAAAGAAGATCCAACGTTCCGTGTTCACCGTGACGAAGAATCGGCAGAGACGATCATTTCGGGAATGGGTGAACTCCATTTGGAAGTTTACGTTGAGCGTATGAAGCGCGAATTCCAGTGTGAGGTTGTTACTGGTAAACCGCAGGTGGCTTATCGTGAAACCATCGGTCGCGAAGCGGCTTATGATTACACTCACAAAAAGCAAACCGGTGGTTCGGGTCAGTTCGCGAAAGTGGTTGGAAAGATTCGTCCACTCCCGCCAGATTCCGAAGAGACGTACAAGTTCAACAACAACGTTGTCGGTGGTCGTATTCCTCGCGAATTCATCCCGGCGTGCGACAAAGGATTTGCAGAGCAATTGGCTAAAGGTCCGTTGATCGGCTTCCCTATCGTGAACGTGGAAGTGGATTTGGACGACGGTGCTTACCATGATGTGGATTCTTCAGAGATGGCGTTCCGTATTTGTGCCATGGCAGCTATGCGCCAAGCGTACGAACGCGCGCAACCGACAGCTCTTGAGCCGATCATGAAAGTGGAAGTGTCTGCTCCAGAAGAATATCAAGGTTCAGTGCTCGGTCAGGTGAACCAGCGTCGTGGTATGATTCAAGGAACAACCTCTGAGACGGGATATGCGATCATCACCGCAGAGGTTCCTCTCTCCGAGATGTTTGGTTACTCCACAGATCTGCGCTCGGCCACTCAAGGCAAAGGCGAATTCACGATGGAATTCTCCCGCTACGCCCCAGTGCCGCGCACAATCCAAGACGAGCTCGCCAAAAAATACCAAGAACAACGAGCCGCCGAACAAAAATAAGGTGCCAGGCACCTTTTAGTCTAGCGCCGAGTCAAACGCCGGACATTATCCCCACAGAATTTATTAAGAGCAGCTTCGGCTGCTCTTTTTTTTCATAAATTCGGGTATGCCCCGAAAACCCATCCAAAAAAGTTCCGTTTTTCCCTATCACATCTGCGCGAGATCCAAACCGCGAATGGTTTAACCTGCCGCTCGATGGTACCTTTATTTTTTGAACATATCGCTTTGGGTGATAGTGAATTTGCCAACGGGGCTAAACTGCACGGAGTGGGTCATAATGATCCCAGTTGAGGCTCCGCCATAATTGGTGAAGGACTTCCCCGCTTTTCCAGTGACCTCCGTGTTGGCCGCAATAACAACGAAATAGTCGCGATTGGGTCGTAACCCACTCAGTCGCCAAACAACGCGGTAGTACTCGCCATCTATAAAACTGCGATCGTAGTCCGCGTGCAATTTGGCGACCGATTTGAGCGGTCTATTGTTCTCGTCGTACAAATACAGGAGAGGCTCAATAATGCCTATTTGCCCAAAGCCCAATGGCTTATAGGGGAAGCTTTTGATCTCGATGTACTGGTCTGAGTGAAGTGCTGAAATTTTGAATTTTTTAAAATAACTGCGCGTTTTGTTCTTTTCATTGGTGCTCATCACTGGCGAGTTAGAATCCAACACACGGGTTACACTTTGCTTAAAGTTGAGATCCTCCACAGCTTGGGCGGAATCCGCACTTTGCAACTGCTCAGCAGGAAGGGAATTTAAATTTTTTTGATGTTCCTGAGGTGCCAACGTCGTGCAGGCCGTTACGAGGAATAGACTTACAAAAATAATGCAGGAGCGCAATGAGGTCATGCTTCCTTTTATGAGCGGGAATACATCTTCGTCTAGCATTTTTCAAAGTTTGATCTAAAATACTCACACTGTCATTGCCAACACAATATAGCGGCACTTCAGAAAGGCTATACATGTCTTCATACTCTATAGGCTACCTTACGTTTAAGAACAAACGCGAAGCCACCTCCATATGTCATGCTCTCCTTAAAGAAAAGCTCATTGCCTGCGCAAATATTTTGCCCGCTCACACCACTCTGTACAAATGGAAGGGCAAAAATGTGCTCGGCAAAGAGACCGCAGTGCTTATTAAAACCTCGGCGCGTCTTCAGAAACAAGTGGCCCAACGAGTGAAAGAACTTCATTCCTACGAGGTACCGTGTGTGGTTTTTTGGAGGTTCACCACACCGCTTTCTCCCTTTACCGATTGGATTGAGGACCAGACTCGATAAGCCCGAAATTGACACCTCGCTCGCACAAAAGCATTCTCTTATTGAGTGCTACCTTGTCCGCAGCCGCGGTTTTTTATAGACTGTTCTCATGACAAAACAAGATCTCGCAAAAAAAATCTACGAGGTGGCTCACCTTACCGGAACTTTTACTCTCCGCTCAGGAAAAATTTCAAATGTGTATTTCGACAAATATCAGTTCGAAGCGCGCCCCGATGTGCTCGCACCTATTGCCGAGCAAATGATTCCATTGCTCCCTAAAAAAATCGATTACTTGGGCGCGCTGGAAATGGGCGGCATACCCATCGCCACCGCAATTTCACTCAAAACGGGAATTCCGGTGGTGTTCCTGCGTAAAGAAGCCAAAGAGTATGGCACATGTAAATTTGCTGAAGGTCCCGACATCAAGGGCAAGCGTTTGTGCCTCATCGAGGATGTGGTCAGCACCGGCGGTCAGGTGGTGATTACCGCAGAAATGATTCGCAAAGAGGGTGCGTTTGTCGACGACGTGCTTTGCGTGATTGATCGCAGCGAAGGAAAAACTGAAAGATTGACCGAAGCGCAGTTGCGTTTACGACCGCTTCTGACGATGGAAGAAATCCTCACCGCGGCGACGTAGCTTGTGAACCAGTTGCTGATCTTTACTTTATTTTTCTGGTTGCCCCTTTTCGCCTTTGCAGACACCGAACACACCAATGGCCAATGGACGGGTTTCTTTGTCCGCAAAGACCTGGATGATACTATTGGCTTTCATCAAGAGTTCCAGATTCGCAGCAATTACGAGTCTGGAACTACAGCACAGTCCCTCTTCCGCGCAGGCCCCCTGTGGCGATTGAGTGAAAAGGCTGAGGTTGGTTTGCTGTATGCCTTCGTGCGCACCGGAGCGCTCAGCGAACACCGACTCACCGAACAGATCGTCTACAGTTTTTCTGAATTCTTTGCCACCCGCTTTCGCTTCGAACAGCGCACTTTGGAAAAAATGAACGGCGTGAGCCTACGCGCTCGATTGCTCGCACGTTTTGTATGGCCCTTCGCGGAAGCGCACAGTGTGGTGCTGTGGAATGAGTATTTTCTCCAACCCACACGCCCGCAATGGATCTACGATGAACTCTTTGATCGCAACCGCTACTTCTTTGGCGCTCGTTCTAAATTTAAATATCTCACTCTCGAGTATGGATACATGAACCAATTCACCAACCGCTCGGGCTCCGATTTCAACGAACATCTCTTTTTGATCTACTTTATTCTGTAACCAAAATAAATTTGATGGGGCTTCAACCACAAGGCACCTGGAACCTTATTGAGCGCACTCGGCCGGGTAGTCTATATCTTTGAGAGTGATGTCGCGAGTAATCACGCGTTCGCGAGCGGCGCGTGTGCACGAATTTTTATGTTTAAGAGTGTATGTAAATTTGTAGGGCGCGTGGCACTCTTTAGTCATAAATGAGACCGAGTACTCAATCCCGGTGGCACCGTTTTCATTGAGTGCTACCTGCGCATTCATAGGGGTCAACTTGCGCGCTAAATGATTCTGTACAAATGTGAGCGAGGCATCGACGCACGCATTGCCGGTCAGTGACCCGCGATAGCGCGTTAGCTTTTCAGGAGTGACGATGGCCACGCGATCCAGTTCGGTGGGAATCTCTTTTTCTAATTTTTCCACTTGGGCGATCTCGGCGTCGGAAAACGGCGCGTGCCCTCTCGGTAACAACCAACCGTATCCCCAGCGCGACGAGTTTTCTGCAGAGGCCGAGCGCACACCCCAATACAAGAGGCGCGCGATGTTCGGCTCGCCCACCTCAATCATGCAATTCTGTAACCGCTGGTCAGCTGCATGCTTGTCTTCGGCTGTGCCACCCTTCCAATAAGAGATGTCATGTTGCACACAACACAACCCCCACTTATCCATCTTTGGGTAATTCATCTGCTGGGAAAACTTGCGGCACCCATCCGACTCAAAGCCAAACAATCTATTTACCAGGGCCATAGCCTCGATGACTTCACTGTGATTGGCGGGCATGCGATTGAGTTCGGAGATGGATGTTGTTGAAAACCACGCACTTGTGCACCCTATGGTCCCCGCGACCACAGCAGTTACTAATAGAATAGCCAGACTCCACGACTTGAGCATCCCTTCTCATCGGTATTCTGGGGCGCAAAGTACAGGGATTGGCATGGGTCTAGACGTAGGGCCGATCGGCGCTAATGTACTTATTTCACTACGCTTTTCCTGTGACAGTTTTTGGCCTCAAGCTCAAAAACGCGAGCGAAAATTGTCTCTCGTCATCACCATAACTCTTATAGAAGCCGCCCGGGTGGCACCTTCATTGCGATAGAGAGTGTGTCTGCCTGGAGCAGCAACCAAGAAGGGCTTTATGAAAGTGTTGATTTTTGCAAGTTTGGTGTTGAGTGCAATGATGAGCTCGGTAACAGCTTCCGCCACGGAAACTGCAGTCGAAGTGAAGAATCATTCCGTTCGCGACTTGTACAAAGCTCAGTGTGAAGATGTGGGCGGGTCGGTCAATGGTTTTTGTATGTGCACCGAAAAACTCAACGTTCTCGCACTTGCCACTACTGCCGTAGAAATCGCAGTGACCACGAAAAAAATCGACAAAAACGTGTTCGGTATTATCAATCCATTTATGCAAAGTTGCGACGGAAAAACGATCGATAAAGCAGTGTCCTTCGAGCGCTTGTCTCACATGCACAAAATCAGCTATTCTTACCTGGCTTCAAACAAAGAATTAGAAGAGGAGATCATTGCTTTAGATGAAGCGGGCCTTCTTGACCCAAACACGTTCTCCTCCTACCTCACTAAAGGTTCATTCCGCGACAAAGTAAAAGCGAAAATCAATTCCATGAAAGCCAAACAAGATAAAATGTTAAAACTCACCTCGGGACAAGGTTTGCTGGCTATCGGCAGACAGGAAGTGAAAGCGAACGCGATTAAGATGGTTCAAAATCTCACTGATATCGATATCGCCCAAGCCAAGCAACTCTCGACCGCAGTCAAAAAAGCAGTCACCGACTGTGTAGAGAATGCGGGCGAGAAAACAATCAAGAGCACTCTTGTGGGTATGGGCACTAAAGCTGTTAAATCCGGCGCACGCGCCCTCGGTAAAGGATTCATTGCCGCGGTTATTTCTAGCGCGGCCTTCGAAGGCATCTCTTACATGATTGGTTATGACATCACTAAGTTTGACCCGTTCGAAATCGCCTTCGGTGTCTCCGTTGTTGCCGATGCCACAATCAGCGGTCATATCACAGAAAAAGTTTCCGCAATCTACACTGAACAATACGCCTCATCTTTTGAATTGGGCCTCATGGACAAATACGCATCCACTTTCAGCGGTCGCGTCGCTCTGACGTCCATGATCGTCGAAGCCCGCTCCAACGGCGATAGCTACGTTCACTTCCTCGACTACTAAAATAATAACCCCAACGAAAAACCGGATTGCCGCTCAGCTAGACTAAAAGGTGCCTGGCACCTGTCCGGTTATTTTTCGGCGGAGATGTAGGCGATCCAGCTGGCGCAGTCTTCTTCGCCCACTTCGGTGCGTTTAAAGTGGCCGTCGCCCTCGCCGTTCTTTTTGGTGCCTTCCCAGTAGACGTAGGTTTTTTTGAAACCAGCTTCGATAAGTACTTCACGGATTTCTGGAAGAGTCCACAGTCGCCAGTCGTAGCTAAACACTTTTTCAACCTTGGCTTTCCCTTTGGGCTTAAAATGAATGTAAAACTTGGCTTCGCTAGTGATGGGATCGAAAGTGTCCTGATCCCAATAGTACGTGTAATCTCTGAACTTGGTCTGCTCCACATTCGGTTGGTAGCAGTTCATTCCGCCAAAACAGTCGAGCAAAAACACGCCGTCTTTGTTGAGTGTTCTATAAACGTTTTTAAAATATTTTTTGAGCATGGAGCGCTCTTTGAACAAGTAGTAGGAAAAATTCAGTGCCACCACCATGTCCGATTTTGGCAAACGCGGGTTAAGCACATTGCCTTTAATGATATTAATACGTGAGGCTTGCGCGGCCGTCAGATTTTTTACTGCAAGCAGTCGACCGTAGTCGATAGGCTCGGGATCCAGATCCACGCCAATCGCACGGTGCTGAGGGCTTTTGCGCGCCCACTCCTGACACACAATAAAGGTTCCGCAGAAGTCCTCGCGCAAGGTGTACGCTTCTTTTTTTCGCGAGTCGCGGTAGACCTTGCGAAAAAACTGAACATCGCTCTCCGGCGATTGCACCGAGCGAATGTAGTAATCGTATTTGTCGAAGGGTTTGTCTTTAGCTTTACGGGATTTTTTTGAACCAGAGGATGAACGTGCCACGATGCCTTTACCTGTTGAGAGCGTGAATTTAAGGAACTTCTGCTAAAACGTCGCGAATGGCATGCACTATGTCTTCCGTCTGCGGAACCGAGTTTTCCTCGAGTGCCGGATGCAAACCAATACCCGGAAGATTTTTACCTGCAAGCACACGCGGTGGCGCCATCAAATGATAAAACAACTCTTGGGACGTGCGGTAGGCCAAGTGCTCACCAAAATTTGTAACTTCCGTGTCCTCATTGAGGAAGATCACGCGCTTCGTGCGGGTAATGGATTCTTTAACAGCTTGCCAGTCATACGGATACAAGGAACGGAGATCTATCACCTCGACAGAGGCATCAGGCACCTGCTTGCAGGCATCTACAGCGAGCTGCACGTGGCGCCCATACGTCACGATAGTGATGTCTGTGCCCTCTTGAATGGTCTTCGCTTTGCCAATGGGAACAATGTGCTTGGCCATTGGCGGCCAGTTCGGTCGCCACTGTTTGCGGTCACCCAATGGAGCATCGATACGTGCTTTGAGATCGCGCTCGTCGGCAGGTTCACCCGGAATCAACTCATCGCCTTTTACGCGCATAAGCGCCTTGGGCTTTAAGAACAACACAGGGTTGGGATCCTCGATCGCGGCGAGCAACAAGCCGTAGGCATCGATGGGAGTGGACGGCATAACAACCTTCCACCCTGGAAGGCGCGTGGCCCATGCATCAAAACTGTGGCTGTGATAGACCGAACCACGAATACCCGCACCCACCGGTGTCATCACCGTCATCGGCATCTGTTGATTGCCGTTGGTGGACCACAATGTATTGCCTGCGTATTTTAAGAGATCGATGGTATTAAAAATGTAATCGCAAAATTGTATCTCGGCCACGGCGCGGTCTCCGGCCATGGCCAGGCCCATGGCAGCACCGATGATACCACGCTCATCGAGAGGCGTGTTCCACGAAGTCTTAAGGCCTTGAGTGGCTGTAAAAACGCCGCCTAAGGGTTCGCCCACATCTTGGCCAAATACGTCTTTAAGATCCATGTGCGTCTCTGCATAGTGAAGTGCCAAGCGAATGGCCTGTGCCATGTTAGCCATTAGAACTTCCTCCAGTCCGCATTCTCATTGTTCACGTACGTATTGTCCCACACCGATTCTTTAGTAGGAACGGGTTCGGTGCGAACACGCTCGGCTTTTTCGCGAATCTCTTCGTAATATTTAGCGCGCAGATCTTTGCAGTCTTTGGCCGTAAATATTTTAAGCTCGATCAGTTTCTTTTCGAATGTTTCGATGCAACAGTCCTCACCGGTCACGCGGTTAGCACCCGAAGCCGAGGAGTGACCGTACAAACGCGACACGCGAAATTCCGACATGGCGGGCTTGCGCGTTTTGCGGATGTATTCTAGATCACTTTTGATGGCGAGATAGGCCTCAATGGGATCGTTGCCATTATGGACTGCGGTGCGAATACCAAATGCGCGGCCGCGGTCCGACACGTTCTTCTCGCCGTGCTGGCTGTCGTAGTCTGTGGAAATTCCCCATTTGTTGTTTTGAATGGTGATGTACATTGGAAGCTCAGAGCCCGGGCGGCTCGCCCAAATCATGGAGCTTGCGAAGTCCCCTTCCGCACTGCCCGCATCGCCCCCAGTAATGATGGTGACCGCATCGTTTTTACGACGGCGTTGAGCGATGGCTGTGCCGATGCCAATGCCGTATTGGATACCAATCGGCGATGATACGGGAGCCACATTCCACTCTGGAAACGAATAGTGGTTGGAGAAGTTGCGCCCGCCTGTGCACGGATCGGTCGCGCGATTCATAATCAAACGAAGCGCGTCCTCCTCGTCCATACCCATGGCAAGTAAAGTGGGCGTGCAGCGATAGTGCAAATGTAAAAAGTCGAAATCAGGGCCTTTGCCTTTTTTTGCAAGCAGTCCCAAGGCCACACCAAAAGCCTCTTCACCAGGGCCACCAATCCAAAAAAATGCATCCCCACGGCGGTACATTTGAATCATACGCTCTTCGAGAATGCGTGAGCGCACCATCAGATGGTACATGTGTTCGAGCATATCTTTAGGGAGCATTAATTCACTTCCAGAGGATTTAGCGGATGGTGTTTTAGAGGAAGACTTCATAGCGGAGCCCGTTTTGTTGCCCAAACCCTGTTGAGAAGCGCTTGTGCCCCTGCCCGCGGCTGCCGACTTTCGCGCCGATTTGCGCGCACGAATGGCTGCGCCCTGAGGTTTAGAAGTTTTAGCGGATTTATTAGTAGTTTTAGGCCCACCCATGCTTTGGTTTTTTAGGTGAGCCCGTTACGAATGTCAATGCCCGAATTAGTTCTTGCTGGAACCCTTTTTTTCGTGGATGAGAGCGCCTTCGTTTCCACCGATGTCCTCTTTTTCACCAGGGAGCGGGACATGCTTGGGAGGATGATCACTGCCCTTTTTATCAGTGGCAGAGTTGATCTCGCGGTCCTCTGGGGACGCGCCCGTGTGTTGAGCCAACACTTTTAAAGGCACGCGATTTTTAAAATCCACAGTGTCCACCGCAACGTTGATGGCCTCGCTGATTTCGGGGCGTTTTAAATAATCGGCTGCTTTTTCAGCATCTGTAAATTTTTTCTTTTTATCGCTTTCATCTTTGCGTTCTTTAAGATCCTTAAACGAATCTTCAAGGACGATCTCTTTCGACTCGGATTTAATCTTGGCAATCTTTTTACGGATATCGGCAAATTCGGTGCTGGATTCCACGCGTGTGCTCGAGCGTTTCTTTAACGTATCGACAAGCTTGTCATCTACTTTTTCCCATTTGTTTACGCCTTTGCTGACGTACGCATCCGGAGAAATGAACGCATCCACTTTGTTAGGAGGAAGTGAATAATCGAGAGCTTTTTCGCCGATCTCTTCCTCTTCCGCTTCCAGTTCGCTGGGGAATACTATGTGCGAAGCCACTCCACGATGTTGAGTTGAAAAACCGCCTGGCGTAAAGAACATCCCAATCGTCACCTTTAAAGCGCCCAGGCCTGGAGCCAAGGGAATCACTTGTTGAACAGTACCTTTACCAAACGTGTGGTCCGCACCCACGATCACGGCGCGGCCGTAATCTTTAAGAGTACCTGCCACAATCTCAGAGGCGCTTGCGCTCACACGACTGGTGAGAATCACCAATGGGCCCGCCCAATTCACATCGGGATTTGTATCTTTAAGTACAGAGGCTTTCATTAATGGACTGCGCGAAGACTGCTTCACCACATTGCCCGTTCCGAAGAACAGACCGGCTAAATCCACAGCATCGCCCAAGCTGCCACCGCCATTGGCAGAGAGATCGAGGACTATGGCATCTACTTTTTTAAGTTTTGCTTCTTCGATCAAACGAGCCACGTCTTCCGCACACGAACGACCACCCTTGCGGGAATCGGCATAGAAAGAAGGTAAATTGATCACACCAATTTTGCGTTTAACGCCGTTGTTGTCTTTATCGACGTAACTGATCTGCGCAGCATCGTCCTCAAGCTTCACCTCGTCGCGAGTGATATTGACTACGTGGTTTGACGTTTTTCCGTCTTTGCGACGCAGGAGTTTCAAGCGCACCACAGTGCCCTTGTTGCCGCGAATACGGCTCACCACATCGCGAAGATCCCACTCAACAACATCTTCCATTTTTTCTTCTTTACCGTTTTTTACCTGACCCACGGCCACGATTTTGTCTTTTTCCTCGACCAAACCAGAACGCTGGGCCGCTCCCCCCTTCACCAAAGCTTCGATAACGGTGTAGCCGTCTTCGTTAGTGAGAGTGGCGCCAATGCCTTGAAGAGACAAACGCATAGAGATTTCGAAGTCCTCAAGCACATCCGCAGAAAAATAAGAAGTGTGGGCATCAAGGGCATGTCCAAATGCATTTAAGTAATTGGTGTACGTGTCTTGGGCTTTCAACTCCCGCATCTTTTTAAGAGCGCGGTCGTAGCTGCGTTTCACTTTTTCAGCGGCTTCACTCACCGGCTCGTCGGAAAGCACGTAGTTTGAAACCTGAAAGTGCAAGTATTTGCTTTGGAACTCTTTGAGCTCCGCATCGCTCTTAGCAAATTTGCGCTTGTCCGAATCGAGGAGGAGTTTGGTTTTTTTATCCAGCTTAAAACTTTTTGTAAGCACTTTCTTGGCCAATTCCGCGCGGTCTTCGAGGCGTTTTACAAACAGCTTGTGCACGCGATCCAGAGGCGAGCAGTCTTTCTTTTCCAAAGACGCAAACACACCTTTGAGATCACTTTGAATAGTATCCACGTCTTTTTGCGTGAACACCATTTTTGAGCCATCGAGGAATTTGATGTAACGATCGATCGTGCGCTTTTCCAACTCAGGCGTCAGATCGTTGTAGAGAATGTGCGCCAAGAGATATCCTTTTTGGATGTCCTTGACATTGTTACAGCTGAGCTCCGTTTTAAAATCATTACCACCTACCGTAAACTGGGCTTGGGCGGCAAAAGGAGACAGTTGGAACAGTACGAATACAAGTGCGAACATTTTTGTCATTTCAAATCCTTTTTAGCTGTTTTCCCTTTTTCGGCATTCCTTGACGAATTGTGGAGCCAACCGGGGAAAACACGACGCTGGTCAGTTCAGTGTAGCAGGCTCTGTGCTCGGACTAAACCTTTTTGTGAGTCGCGGGAGCCCCGAGTTTCTAGTAGTACTAGACCCGCCGACGCACGTCATTTCCAAGCCTTCCGAACAGGCCTATTGGCCAACTCAAAGGGCCATGGGGAGACCTGAGCCACCTATGTTTAAAGCTGTTCAGAAAAGTCGCACCTTTACCCTTCTCGCGCCGAACCCGTGCTCTCTTTGACAACCTATTTACGCGCTGTAAAACTGCTTTTATGGGTTTTAAAGCTTTCGTATTTGATCTCGACGGGACTCTGATTGACTCACGTTTGGATTTTGCGCGCATGCGCGAAGAACTAGGAATCACTCCTGGCGCTCCGATCCTCGAGGAGCTGGCACAGTGGCCACCCGACAAACAAGAGTGGGCACGCGCTGTTCTCGACACCCATGAGATCGAGGGCGTGAGTGCATCGCAACTCTATCCCGGAGTCCGTGAGTTTCTAGCCAAACTCGCAGAAAAAAATATTCCTGTGGCCCTATTCACCCGCAACTCGCGGCGCGCCGCCGAGCTAGCCATGGCTCGCCACAATTTGCGCTTTCAGATTGTAATCACGCGCGATGATGCTCCCCCAAAACCCGATCCGCGGGGGCTGCTTCAAATCGCAGAACTTTTGCGGTTGGAGCCGTCACAAATACTTTACGTGGGCGATTATCATTTTGACCTAAAAGCTGGAAGTGCGGCGCAAATGCCCACCGCCATTTTTGAATCCAGTCCCATCGATTTTGAAACTTCGGGCGCACTATTCCTGTTTCGCACGTTTTTAGAGCTACATGCTCACTGTGATTGAGTTCTGCAAGGTTACCGCAAAATGAGCTAAAAAAGTGTGAGCTGTTCGGCGCGAGTGACCGCATGCTTTTCGGCCCCGTCCGAGTAGATCTCCCACTTATTGACGATGCCATTTGTTGTTTCGATGATAAAAAACGCCACTTTTGGAAAATCTTTTTTAAGCGCGATGAATTCGTCGATGATTTTGCGCACGTTTTTTGGATCGTCATCGGACATCCCAAAGCGATGATGGTCGTTGTAACCATACACGCGGAAGGCCTCTTCCACAGCAAAGCGAATGGCTTTGCGCTTAAGTTCTGGTACTCCACCGCCGCCCAAAGTGGCGGTCACCTCAGGATGGGATACGGGCAACACCGAAAGATAATTGGGAGCACGGGAGAGTATTCCGGCTTCTCTAAACAGCTCTAAGCCGGCTTTTACTGTTTCGGGGTGATGGCCGCGCGCCGTGATGAGCGCCACCGGCCGTTCGTTATCTACCGCATGCACAAACTGATTCCACGAAGGGCCCATCCACAGGCCCTCTTTGAGCGCTCGACTGAGATCCTCGTAAAATGGTTGAGCCTGAAAGGGCACATCGGGAAGGTCGCGAAAGCGGCGAAAACTGCCCTCGGGAGTGAGACACACTTCGTAGTCTTTGAGCACTCCACTCTTACCGATGTTGTCGAACTCGAGCCAAAATTCCTTGGCGGGAACTTCCATCATCTCGCGATTTTTTTTACTAAACACATAGTGCGCGGACTCGATACTAAAAATGTTCTCGTCTAAATCGAAAAAATAGAAGCTTTTACCACCCTTGTCCGCGTTGCGATCCGGGTGTCGAGGCCTGAGAATGGGAAGTTCCTGCTGACGAACCATTGCATATTTATACAGCATTTCGGGTGCGCCTTCAAGAGCCCCCCACCGATGTCGGTGAGGGCAAGGAGGACCACAACTATTCGGCAGTGGCGGCGCTGTCTTTAGCGCGCCTTTTCACTTGAGGTTTCGCAGGCTTAGCGGCAACTGAAGCACCCTTTTTTACCGCAGCCTTGGGCGTTCCCTTGGCACTGGCTTTGGCGGCTTTGGCGGCTTTCGATGACTTACCGATGGTGCGCGCCGGAGCTGTTTCCGAGGTGTCCACTGCAGCTTTCGCTTTTTTGGCTTTGCCGCCGCCCTTTTTCTTTTTCATTTTGGGAGCGAGCAAATCCATAGCCATTTGCAGTGTCACCTGTGGCGGTTCGACACCTTCGGGAAGCGAGGCATTCACCTTTCCGCACTTCACGTAGGGGCCGTACTTGCCATCGAGCACCTGAATTTTATCAGTGGTTTCCGGATACTCGCCCAAGTCTTTGAGCACCGTCGCTGCCGCGCGACCTTTTTTGGGCACGCGCAAGAGCTCCATGGCTTTTTCGTGATTCATATCAAAGAACGAAATTGTTTTTGGTACCGAACGGAAATCGCCATCGCACACCACGTAAGGTCCAAAGCGACCGATGCCGAGCTTGATCGGTTTTTCCGTATCGTCATGAGTTCCTAAATCTTTCGGTAATGACAACAAGAACAACGCCTTTGGCATGTCGATGTCTTCCACAGCATACCCCGGTGGCAATGACGAACGCTTCGGCTCTTCATCGCCCATTTGCACGTACGGTCCGTATCGCCCAGTGAGCACGTAGATCGGAAGCTCTGTATCGGGATGGATACCCAACGCATCGGCACCAGAAATTTTTTGATCAATCAGTTTGTTGGCATCATCCACACTGATGTCGGCCGGAGCCACACTGTCTTGCAAAGAGGCGCACTGCTCCTCGCCTTCGGTGGTTGTGCGGCACACATAAGCGCCGTAGCGGCCCACGCGAAAACTCAATCCTTTGAGCTTGCTAAAGTCGATAGCGCGCGATTTTTCTGGATCGATTTTTTCTTCTTGAGCGGTCACCTGCTCGAGCAGCCCCGTTTTACCAAAATAAATCGATTTTAAATAAGAATTGAGTTCCAAATCACCGGTAGCAATATCATCCAAGGACTTTTCCATGTCCGATGTAAAGCGCAGATCCACGTAGGTGGGCAAATAGGTGCGCAAGAGATTCGACACGATCATCGCCGTGAATGTGGGCACCAATGCGCCCCCGGCTTTGTTCACGTAGCCGCGATCGATGATCGTTCCAATAACCGCCGCATAGGTGGACGGTCGGCCAATGCCTTCGCGCTCCATAGCCTGCACGAGCGATGCTTCTGTGAAGCGCGCAGGTGGCTTGGTCTCATGCTCTTTGGGAGTGACCGAGGCCAGCTCCACCACATCTCCGGCTTTCATCGGTGGAAGCTTGGTGTTTTCTGGTGTTGCTTCCTCTTCATCCGTGCCTTCGGCATACACTTTTAAAAAACCTTGGAACTCGATCACTTGCCCCGACGCGCTGAACACGCAGTCGTCCACATTGATCTTGGCGCTCACTTGCAAGATGCTGGCGTCCTTCATTTGGCTTGCAATGGTGCGCTTCCAAATGAGTTCGTAGAGATCGCGCTGCACTCCTTTGAGTTTGGTGTCATCTGGAGCGAGCATTTCCGTACCGGCCGGGCGTATAGATTCATGCGCTTCTTGCGCGCCCTTTACTTTTTTGCCCTGATAGGTGCGCGGTTCACTCGGTAAAAATTTATCGCCGTAGATCTCTTTGATTTTATCCCGTGAGGCCATCAGCGCCTGCTCGGAAAGAAAGGTGGAATCCGTACGCATGTAGGTGATGAACCCTTCTTCGTACAACTTTTGCGCCACACGCATGGCCTCTTTTGCACCAAGGCCCAATTTGCGGTTGGCCTCTTGTTGTAAGGTGGAGGTGATAAATGGCGGTGCTGGTTTGCGCGTAACTGGTTTTTCTTCCACACTGGAAACTGTCCAGGTTTTGCTCTTGACGGCTTTGGCAATGGAATCGGCCAAGGCTCTGTCGACCAAAATCATGTCCGCTTTCTTTTGATTTTCCAGGAGTTTACCGGTTTTGTCGTCGAAGTCTTTACCGCTTGCGATACGCTGGCCTTTATAGGACTGCAAACGACTTTCAAACGCCACACCGCTCTTTTTATTTTGCGCGTAGACGCCAAAATAATTGGCGCTCACGAATTGCATGCGCTCGTTCTCACGCTCCACAATCATACGCACTGCCACTGATTGCACGCGGCCTGCGGACAAACCGTAGGCCACCTTTTTCCATAACAATGGCGAAATGGTGTAACCCACCAAACGGTCTAAAATCCGACGGGCCTCTTGCGCACGCACGAGATCGTCGTCGATGTTGCGAAAATTCTTAAGCGCCTCTTGTATGGCAGGCTTAGTGATCTCGTGAAATACCATGCGCTTCACCGGAACCTTGGGCTTTAGCAATTCGAGCAGATGCCAACTGATGCTTTCTCCCTCCCGGTCTTCATCGGTTGCGAGCAGGATTTCGTCCACATCAGCCATTTTATCTTTAAGATTTTTCACGATCTTTGTTTTGTCGCGTGGAACACAGTAAATAGGTTCGAAATCCTTATTCACGTTCACGCCGAGGTGTGACCATTTCTCTTTTTTAAATTTTTCAGGAATATCTTTTGCCGACTGCGGAAGATCGCGAACGTGACCCATGCAAGATTCGACGATGTAATCAGAACCCAAAAATTTTTTGATGGTTTTTGCTTTAGTTGGAGACTCAACAATTACTAACTTTTTTGTACCAGCCATGATTTCCACAATGCGAGCTTATTATATTGATATCAAGCGCTAGTTTTTCTGCTGCACCATAGCCCGGACCCAGGTCTGCTCTTTATTTAAACAGTTGTGACGGGCGATTTTAGTAATGTCTATGAATAAAATTCCCGATTCAATCGTTCTTGCACACTGCTTGCCGACTCGGTTTGCGCCTGACGGTTTCTCCGCAAGAATGTTCGTAGCAATTGCCACAGTGGTTTGTTATCTTTTAGAAATATGCAGAATGTTTCTTCGTTGCCCAAAGGAATTCGCTATTTGTTTTCCGACATTGACGACACCATGACCACTCATGGAAAACTTCCGGCAGACGTATACGAAATGCTGTGGAAGTTGTCTGCTGCAGACATCGCGGTCATTCCGGTGACAGGTCGCCCCGCCGGATGGTGCGATATGATCGCACGCTTTTGGCCGGTGCGCGGGATCGTGGGGGAAAACGGCGCGTTTTACTTTTCTTATGATGAAAAAAATAAAAAAATGATACGCCACTGGGTCTTTGACGACAAAACACGCCGGCTCAACGCGGAAAAACTAGCCGCTATTGAAAAAGAAGTTCTTAATGCCGTGCCCGCCGCCGCGGTGTCTTCCGATCAGTTCAGCCGCGTGTTCGACTTGGCCATTGATTTTTGCGAGGATGTGGCTCCACTCTCCAAAACCGAAGTGCAGACGATAGTTTCCATTTTTGAAAAGAACGGAGCGGTGGCCAAAGTCAGCTCTATCCACGTCAACGGTTGGTTTGGAAGCCACGACAAATTTTCCATGTGCCGCGAATTCTGCAAAAAGGAACTGCAGTTTGATTTCGAAGCTCAACAAGACCGGGTCGCATTTGTAGGCGATTCGCCCAATGACGAACCGATGTTTGCGGCGTTTAGAAACTCCATTGGCGTAGCCAATGTGAACGCCTTTGCCTCCACACTGAAGTCACCACCCCAGTTTGTTTGTAGTGGAGACGGTGGAGCAGGCTTTGTTGAGCTCGGCCAGATTCTTTTAAAGAACAAATAATCACATAGGCAAGGCTAATCACACAGGCAAGGCCGGTCGTTCTAAAGGGCTAACCGCACGATCCTTAATGGGCATGTAACGACTTAAGACCGCAATCAAATCGTCTTTGCGAATGGGCTTGGTGAGATAATCGTTAAATCCCGATTGAAAGCAGCGCGTGCGCTCCTCGGCGAGTGCATGCGCCGTCAACGCAATGATCGGCCCTGAGTATTCGAGCTTGCGCAACGCTTGCGTGGCCTGATGGCCATCCATCTCCGGCATCTGAATATCCATCAATATCACATCAAAGTGCTGTTCGCGTGCGCGCGCAACACCTTGCTTGCCATCGCTGACGATATCCACTGACGCTCCGGTGGATTTTAAATAGAGGCTGAACAGAGTTTGATTGTCGGGCGAATCTTCTACAAGAAGTACCTTTAGATTTCGAAGACTGCGCGATGGATTTTGAGACTTGGGCGTGCTTCCCCCGAATGCAAGCGCCCCCTCACCCACCATTTGTACTCCCGGCTCGAGCCTTGGCTGAATACTCATGACGAATGTGGCTCCCTCATCCACCGCTGACTCCTTTAATTCTAAATCTCCACCCAAGACTTCGGACAGTCTTCTGGAAAGCACGAGACCCAAACCCGTGCCCCCGAATTTTCTTGTTGTCGATGTATCAGCTTGCGAGAAAGGCTGGAACAAATTTTTCGCTTGTTCCGAACTGATCCCCACACCTGTGTCTTTTACAGTGAAGATCAGCTTCTTCCCCTGAAACGACACCTCCAGCTCCACACGACCGACATGTGTAAATTTGATCGCATTACCGACCACGTTGCTTAAAATTTGCTTGAGGCGCACCGGATCGGAAACCACACGTTCCGGAATGGTGCCACAAATTTTTAAGTCAAAATCGATGCGCTTCTCTTTAGCCTTAAACTCCATGACCGACGCAAAGTCGGCCAGCAATTCCACAAGTGCTATCGACTCCTCTTTTACCGTCAGGCGCTGAGAATCCGCCTTCGAAAGCTCTAAAATATCGTCGATGAGACTCAACAAGTGCTGGGAGTTGCGCTCTACGATGCGGGTGTAGCGGAGATTTTCCTCCCGAGTGTTGCTTTCGTTTTTCATGAGCTCGGTAAAGCCCAAAATTGCACCTATGGGCGTGCGAATCTCGTGAGACATGTTGGCAAGAAACTCTGCTTTAGAGGTGCTCGCGCATGTGGCAGAGTCCTTGGAGATTTGAAGCTTTTCAACGAGGTCCCGAGCGATGTACTGACGTTTGCGCGCACGCAATGCCATTTGCACGGAGCGCACCAAGGTCAATCGCGAGAAGGGATGCTCCAGTAGAAATATATTTCCACTTTGCGAGAAGCTCTCGTTCACTTTCACGCGATGGGGCTGAATCATCAACAACACGGGAATGTCGGACCAGCGATCCTGCTGACCTAAAACAATCTGAAAATATTCCCGCTCCGCATCGGTCAGCGCCTCTTCTGCAAGTATGACCCCACCACAATCTTGACGAGTCAGGCCCTTACACATCTCCAGAAGATTGGCGCACGCAATGGCCGTGATCCCCGACTCTGCAAGCAGTTCAACAATCACATCCGAGTCGTTGTGCGTGGGAGCAAAGACGAGAAGTGTTTCTGAAGTATCGGACTGCGATGTGTATTTCATGGCTTCGTAGTTTCTTTCACTGGTACCGCCGTTAGCAAGGAGCCTCAGCAATAACTTACAGTACTTTTTACAATGAACCGCGCTCTCACAGTAAACTCTTTGAGCGGCCGTGACCGCGTCGACTCAAGCCCCACTATAGTCGAAAATCCGGGCGCGCAAAATTCGATTTTTAGAATGTGGAGAAAAATTCTAAATTCAAAAAAGTTCAATGTAGTTGTGATTAAAATTACAAATATTTTATATTTTTTGTGGAGGAATAGCTGGCCAGGATTTTATTCAAGCTGTGTTCCGCTCAATCGGGCAAGAATTTCTAACCCAAATTGATTGATCTTTGATTCGCCCAATCCATAGATGGCTCCAAGTTGCTGGAGATCTTGTGGATTCGCAACAGCCAAGTGACGGAGCGTCTTATCGCTACACACTATAAAAGCCGGCACATCGAGTTCGGTGGCCTTTGTTTTCCGCCAGGCCCGCAGGTCTTCAAAACGCAATGCCTCCAAACCCTCTAGAGGCGTGTCTTCGGGGCCCTTCTTCGATTTTTTTGTCTTGGCTTTTTTCCCGGACGCCACACCACGAACAGAAACAAGAGCGTCTTCCACCGAGGGTTTCCGTTGGGGGCGATTAATTTTTCGCGGAGATTCCGGGTCGCACACGTCACAGTGCCCGCAGCTGGTGATTCGCTGCGAGTCTTTATAGTAAGTGAGTATTTCCGCGTGCCGGCACTCGCTATTTTCGCAGTAATCCACTAGCGCATCGAAGGTGCTCCAACGTGCCTTTTTGATCGCGTAGGGTGCATCGGATTGCTGAATAAAAAATCCTTGCAGTCCTTTGTCTTTGCGAGCGTAGAGGAGGACGCAAGTGGAATTCTTGCCGTCGCGGCCGGCGCGTCCCATCTCTTGGTAGAGAGAATCGATATTGGCTGGCATTTGAAAGTGCACCACAAGGCGCACATCCGGATGATCGATCCCCATTCCAAATGCATTGGTCGCTACTAGAATCCGGAATTTGCCCGACTCGTAGTCCTCTTGGCGCTGCGTGCGCGTCGAGCCTGAGAGACCGGCATGGTAATAGCTCACCCCCTCAAAGCGTGATTCCAGATATTCAGAAACCTCTGCAGTGATTTTTCGCGTTCCACAATAGACGAGAACGCGACCCTCGGGAGTTTGGCGAATGGCTTGCTCGAGTAAAAGTTTTTTATCGGCCTCATCGGTACAAAGAACCACCTGGTAATAAAGGTTGGGCCGATAAAACCCGTGGACGTGCCGTTCGGCCTGAAAAATATGGAGCTGACGAGCAATATCCGAAAGCACCGTGGGTGTTGCAGACGCGGTAAGCGCCAGTATGGGAACATCCGGACGCAAAGTTTTCAGAATTCCGAGCTGCGAGTACTCTTCGCGAAAATCATGACCCCATTGGGACACGCAGTGCGCCTCATCGATGGCAAACAGCGCGATGGACCGACCGCGCAGCCACAAATGAAAACCCTCTTTTTGCGCGCGTTCCGGAGAGAGATACAGCACAAACGCACCGCCCTCGCCGAGCCGCCGGAAGACGTCTTTCTTTTCGGCCTCTGATTGGCCGGAATGCAAACACCCAGCAGGCACGTTGATTTCCGCCAATGAGGACACCTGGTCTTTCATAAGCGCAATGAGCGGAGAGATCACGATAACCAATTTTTGCTGGATAACCGCTGGCAATTGGTAACAGAGCGACTTGCCACCACCGGTAGGAAGAACTGCGAGAACATCCTTACCCCGAATCACCGAGGTGATGATCTCTTTTTGCCCACGCCGAAACTCGGGCAAGTGAAAGGCCGTCTGCAAAGTTTGCTCTAATAATACAGGGGTTACTGTTTCGTTGAGCACCTTAGTTTTTGCGAATATCCTGAAGGGCCGCGAATGGATTATTGAATGGCTGGCCCTTTGGTTTTCCACCGCGGTCTTGTCCACGATCCTGTCCGCGATCTTGGCCTCCACCTTTTTGTCCGCCATGCTGCCCACCCTTTGCCGCTCTCTCTTGACGAGGCCCCTCTTTGCGCTCGCCCCGTGGACGATCGCCGCGCGGCTTGTCGCTACGTGGCCCCTGCTCTTTACGATCGGCGTGCTCGCGACGCGGTTTGGCCTCGGCCGACTCCGTCAGTTTCATAGTGAGTGAGATTTGGTTTTTCTCCAGATCCACACCTTTCACTTTCACTGTCACTGCATCTCCCGGGCTCACGACCTTTTGTGCGTCATTGACGAACTGATTGGAAAGTTCCGAAATGTGCACCAAACCATCCTGATGAACGCCAATGTCGACGAACGCACCAAAATTGGTAACATTGGTGACTATGCCGTTGCAGATCATATCTGGTTTTACGTCTTTAATTCCAAAAATGTCGTCGCGGAACTGAAATGGTTGAAACTCGGCGCGCGGATCGCGGCCTGGTTTTTTAAGTTCCTCATAAATATCATTAAAAGTGAATTCCCCAATGAGACCCACCCACTTGTCTTTGACCTTGAGCATTTGATCGGCGCCTTTACCCATCATTTCACCCAATGTGGAGCCGAGCTCAGAGGCGATGTCCTTTACAGCCGCATAGCGTTCGGGATGCACGCCTGTAGCGTCGAGGGCGACCTCGCCACCGCGCACGCGCAAGAAGCCGGCGGACTGCTCAAAAACTTTCGACGAAAAATTGGGAACTTTGTTGAGATCCTCGCGGCGTTTGAACAAACCCTTTTGTTTGCGAAACTCGACGATATTTTTTGCAGTTGCAGGACCAATGCCAGCCACATACTGGAGCAACATGGTGGATGCCGTATTCACATCTACACCCACATTGTTCACACACGACTCCACCACTTCGTCCAATTTCTTTTTTAGGGTGGGTTGGGACACATCGTGCTGGTACTGCCCCACACCAATACTTTTAGGTTCGATCTTAACCAGCTCCGCCAAGGGATCCTGAAGACGGCGCGCGATGGAAATTGCACCTCTCACCGTGAGATCCAAATCCGGGAACTCATTGCGTGCGACGTCGGAGGCGGAGTAGATACTCGCACCCGACTCGCTCACCAAAATCACCGGAATCTCTTTGCCCAGTTCTTTGAGGATTCGGCGCAAAAACACCTCGGCCTCGCGGCCGCCCGTGCCGTTACCTACGGCGATGGCCTCGATTTGAATTTGCTTAAGAACCTCTTGGAAGAGGGCCTTGGCTTTGGTGTCTGCGCCATCCCCCTGTATATGCAACACAGTGTTCGAAATAAAATGCCCCTGTTTATCCACCAAAGCAATTTTACAGCCCGTGCGCACGCCGGGATCCACACCCAACACACAACGGGGCCCAAGAGGGCTTGAGAGAAGAACTTTTTTAACGTTGCTTGCAAAGACTTCGATGGCATGAATATCGGCTTCGTCCTTGAGCTCGCGGTGGAGCTCGTTGACGATCGAAGGCACCACGTGAATGGTGAGTGCAGATTTCGCGGCCAAATCTAAAAAGTTTTTGGCCACGGTGTTTTTATTGGGACATGCAAAATTTTGAAACTTGGCAAGCAGCATATCTTCGTCCGCTGTCACCGTCACCGCCAACTCCTCCTCGGTCCATCCGCGGCGCATGGCCAAATAGCGATGGGAGTTCTTTTTGAGGAGCAGCGATTTCACAGGTTCGGTGTGGTCGAAATACATCTCAAATTTGGAATGGGCTTTGATTTTTTTGCCCGGCTTTGAGGATATTTTTCCGTTGGTTGCAAACTCGTCGCGAACCGCAGCACGCAGTTCGGGGTTGTTGGAGATGCGTTCGATTAAAATATTGCTGGCACCGCGGAGAACTTCATCATACGTGGCGAATTGCTTTTCCACATTGATAAAATCTTTGGCCTTAACCTCGAGTGTGACGCCGCCGTTGTCGGCGCCTTGACCCAGTTCCCAGATCCAGTCGGCCAGTGGCTCAATACCCGCTTCGCGCGCCAGAGTGGCCTTGGTTTTTTTCTTTTTCTTGTATGGGCGATAAAGCTCTTCGATTTCGGGAAGAGACCAGGAGGTTTCTATGCGCTTTTTTAAATCGTCACTCAAGTTGCCTTGTTCGCTGATTTCTTTGAGAACAAATTCTTTGCGCTGGAGGATTTCGTTGTACTCCACTTCGCCATCGATAACGTCGCGAATCTGCACTTCGTCCATGTTGCCGGTTTTCTCTTTACGGTAACGCGCAATAAACGGAATCGTGCCCCCTTCATTCTTTAATTCCAAAACAGCTTTCGCTGACTTCCACGGAATGGCGGGCATTTTGTCTTTTAAAAACGATTCCAAAGATTTTAACATAAAACCTCTCTATTGAGCTGATACCGGCATACCCGGGCCTCTGGGGCATGGAGAATTTTATGTGTCCCGACGCTGCAGTCAAGTTTAGGAATAGACAAATATTAAACAACGCGGCATCTTTGGTCTCACAGGCGGGTTGATCTCTGGGCGGCGATGGGTAATATGGGCACTTCGCTAGAGGAGAACCGCGTGAAAACAGTGTCCTGTGCAGAATTACGGCAAAAATACCCCTCCCTCATCACCGAGGTCCGTGGCGATGAAAAAGCGGTGGCTCACGCTATTGCTGCTGTCGAGAGCATTCGTAAAGGCGCCATGGTGTATATCACCGCAGAGAAGTGGATCGACGCCGTGGAGAAAAGCGACGCTGCAATTGTTCTCGCACCCAAAAATAACGCCGCACAAATTCCTGCGAACAGTGCGAAGACGTGGATTCTGAGTTCCAACCCGGAATTGCTCATGGCCAAAATCAAGAGTGATTATTTTTTAGCAACTCCTTACAGAAACACCCACATTCCCCGCCGCACCAATAGCGCCTTCATACCCGATTCGTGCACGATTGCAGACTCCGCAACCATCGCTCACGGCGTGGTTCTTGGCGAAGGTGTAGTGATCGGTGAAAACTGCTACATTGGCGCCAACAGTGTCGTGGAAGACAACGTGCACATCGGCGACGGCACGACCATTCATCCATTGGTGTACATCGGCCATTCTTGTGTGGTCGGCAAAAACTGTGAAGTCCTGCCCAACACCTGCATTGGCTCTGAAGGCTACGGGTATGCCCACGACGAAAAGTGGAATCATTATCGAATTCCCCATTCCGGCCGCGTCGTTTTAGAGGACGACGTGCATGTGGGCGCCAACTGCTCCATCGATCGAGGCACGATTGGGGATTCGCTCATCGGGCGCGGCACAAAAATAGACAATCAGGTTCACTTGGCTCACAATTCCGTCATCGGTAAAAATGGTTTGATCACCGCCCAATTCGGCATGGCCGGTTCGTCGAAAATCGGTAACAACTTTGTCACTGGCGGGAAAACTTCGGTTACGGGGCACATCACTATTACCGACAATGTCCAATTGGGCGGTCATTCGGCGGTCACTAAAAGCATCACCGAGTCTGGTCAATATTCGGGCTATCCGCTGCAAAAGATGCAAGACTTTTTAAGGACCAAAGCCGCCATGGTTAAACTTCCAGAAATGCGTGAAACGCTGAAAAAGTTAATTAAAAACAGCGCAACCAAAGACTGAGTCGGACGCCTCAACTACGGTTTTGCTTCGGCTGCAATTTTTAAAATGTACTGCTCGAAATCGGGATCTTCACCATCGAGCAACGTTTTAAGTGCGGCCCTAAAATCTTTGCGGCGGCACCAATAGCGAATGTAATCTTCCCAGCTCGACCACAAACGCTTGGTCTGAGTGTTCATGTGCGGTTCATAAACCAAAATGAAGGCTCGCTCAAACAGTGAGATTAAAAGCTCAAAAATGATCCGCTTGCGCTCCTGTTGTTCGTCGTTGAATTGCATGTCCAAATCCTCATGGGACATCAATCTCAAATCGGCATTGTTGAGCAGCAGTTGGAGGAAGTCGGCGTATTCGTCGGAGAGGCGTTGGTAGATCTCTTCGTCTTCGTTTTGGCGCTCTTTGCGCTGCTCGAACATAAATACACCGATGGCCATCGGTAAACCCACGACGGTGACCACATAACTTAAGAATTCCCAGGTTTCCAACGCTGTCATACCGAACATGGTTTTAAGTGTGTCGACAAATGACGGATTTGTAAAACACATTCCGCACACTGCATGGCGCTTTGACTCCCTTAGCAGCAAAGGATACTTCATTCCCATCACACAGGAGATCCCATGAGCTATCATTTTTACTTATATTTGCATCTCGTCAGTTTATTTATTGGCTTTCTGACCGTAGGAGCAATTGGGTTTCATGTGTTGAGTGGTGGCAACAAACAAAATTTGGGAAGTCGAAAGATCATTATGATCCTCCACGGAATCACGGGGCTGTTTGTTTTTGTGACAGGGTTTGGCCTCATTGCCAAAGCACAGTACTCCCTATCCACATCGCCGTGGCTTTACGGTAAACTGATCTGCTGGCTGATTATCGCGATTTTTCCCACTATCGCGTTTCGCAATGTTTTACCACGATGGGGCAATATAGTGTTGCTGATACTCGTGGCGGCGGCAGCGGTGGGCCTAGTACTCTTTAAACCCTTTTAAAACTGGCCCCCTACGCTGTCCTTTTTAGCAGGCTATTTCGGGCACTGTGTATGCACAGCTCTACTCCATGCATACACACTGTCCTCAATGTCTGACACCCAAGAACAAACGTTCGAAAATTAATCGAATAATCCGCAAAGGTTTCTTTTACCGGCGCTCAGACGGCCAATGGATCTCTAGATTCTGGTGTAAAAGGTGCCGTAGATCTTTTTCCTCCGCCACCAATCACCCTTGTTTTTCACAAAAAAAGCGCCATAAAAATCAGATCCTGCGCAAGCTCATCTCTGGCGGCATGAGCCAACGCGAAATTGCGCGGAGCCTAAAACTCAATCGCAAAACCGTGGTGAGAAAGTTTCTCTATTTAAGCCAAAGAGAGGAGTTAAAATTCTACGCCAGCAATCGACGAGCACCTCTCGCCACCGAGGTGGAGTTTGATGATTTAGAAACATTTGAGCACACGAAACTTAAACCCCTCTCGGTGACGTTAATGGTGGAGTTTAAAACGCGCCGAATATTGGATTTTGAAGTGTCACAGATGCCAGCCAAGGGTCTTCTGTCAAAACGCGCTCTGAAAAAGTACGGGTATCGGAAAGACCATCGTGGAGCTGCCAGAAAAAAGCTCTTTGCCCGTGCGCAGAGGCTGATTCATCCTGCAGCAATAATACGTTCTGATTCTAACCCTCACTATGCAGCTGACGTTAAAAAATTCTTTCCCAATGCTCATTATGAAACCGTGCTCGGTGGACGAGGTGCAATCACGGGCCAGGGGGAGCTAAAAAAGCTCAAGTGGGATCCGATTTTTAGTTTAAATCATACATGTGCCATGATGAGAGCGAACATAAATAGGTTGTTTAGAAAAACCTGGTGCACCACAAAAAAGCGAGAGAGGCTTGCAGCGCATATTATGATTTATGCCATGAAGCACAACCAAAAACTGAGCACAGCGTAGGGGGCCAGTTTACTATTTATTAAAGTCTTCGATCCCAGGTATCGCGCCCTTTGGGGTGTCGCTGGTGAGCGTGCGATTGGAGTACTTGAAGAAATCTTTGCGGATGCGATCCACTCTTGGCTTTTCTGCTTTGGCCAGATCGCCATACATCTTTTTATAGTAGAGTATGCTTACGAAGTCTTCGATGTCGTAATCCGTGGCTACGGAGAAGATCGGCGAACGGGAAATGGCGTTCATCCACAGGGATGTCAGTTGCAATTTCATGACATCGTCCTCGTGGCCCTCAGCCCAAACATCTTGGTCTCTAAATAAGAATTTTTTATTCGTGTGATAAAACGAACCGTGAGCGCGGCCTCCTGTGAGGCAGCCATAACCACTGCAAACAGAGTTGCGCAAATCGGCTGTGATGTTGCGAAGAGCATTGTCGTAGTTGACATACAATGACGGCGTCAACCCTCGAGCACTCACGCTGAGTCCATTATTGGCATATGTCAATCTTAGGCGGCCGTCGAAAACCTCCGCGTCCAAAAGTTTGGGATTGTACACTTCGCCCTCAAACTTGAGACTCCCGACGATGGGTTTTATGATGGCGCGGTGTAATCCTTTTCGCAATTCGAACTTCGAGCGCAAAGTGATGGTGTTCGAAGCAAAATGGACGTTAGAATCCCAAATTTGAAGTTTTATCTTTGAAGAGTCGATATACGCCTGTTTTACACTGGCGTCTCGACGATCGATCATTAAAGAAACTATGGAAAACTGATCAACTTCGATCGTGTCCAACCCTGGTCGTGCAATACGAATTTTTGCTAGATTGACCTTGTCCACCAACAACCGCGCCACCCTTGATACAGCACCTTCACCGTCCTCTTGAGCATCGGCGGCCTGCTGCTTTTCGTCGGCATTTTGCTTCTTCAGAAAACGGGGCATCTCTCTCATGTTCATCACGGCGCTTGCCACGTGTATTTCTTTAATGTGAACATTGCCCACCGAATACAAAGCGGTGAAATCGTAAATGAAACGGATTCCGCGAAGCTCAAATGTGCCATGGGGTGTTTCACCCTTCCAATAATCGATGCTCCATCCACTCTTGGGATTGCCGCGAAGTCCGCGTACAATATGACCCTGTTCAGCGAGCTTTTTAACGGCAAGATGGCCCACAAACGCGGTTTGAGTGACCACATAGTACACAGACGATCCAAACATCAGCGACATACACATTGTCACTACGGCCGTCTTAAAAAAACTCACCTCTTTGCGCTTTTCCGTGAGCACCGTGGTTCTCGCCATTTTGTCGTGAAGCGCTTCACCCATTACAGCCAAACGTAAAAAGCCATACATCAAAATGACCGCAGACAACCATTTCCAAACTGTTTCACGCAGCACAATCTGCTTGAGTGTCACACTCGTACTTTCGGTGTTGGCAATAAAGATACCCATAGCCTGTTTGCCCACTGTAAAACCATACACCTTGTGAGCGACAATAAAGTAAATGTGATAAGCCACTATGGAAATGTACGTTCCAATCCCACCCAAAGCGCCAATTAGAAACGACGACACCACCGACAACAATACAAAATCGATAAGATGAGCGAACAAGCGATCCTTAGGACTCGCATGATTGAGATTTTTAGGTAGAAAAAACCGACCTTGATCAGGAAGCATGCTTTCCCTCTCGCTCTCTTTTTAAAGAATCCAAAAATTGCTCAAACGCCATACGTTGGTCAGCGGTAAATGTGAGAATAGCTGCGCTGAACAGAGCATCTATCAGGTCATAGGATTTCTCTTTGTAAAATAAATTAGCAAGCGTCATCACATCACTAGCAGTGGCATATGTCAGCACTTCCGCCCCAGGGCACTCCAATTCCACACTCTTAGAGAACAACTGTGCCGCTTTAGCTACTTCTTTATCCAATAGCAACTGCTTGAGTGGAGTGGCCATTTGTCGACCGATGAATTTGCGACTCCCTTGCGATAAACATCGCGTCTCGCAAGTGCACGCCTTATTTATGCTGTAAAATTTTTCGTATGCCTCCAAGTTATTGGGCGCATAAAATATAAGATCAATCAAAAGATTGTACCGCTCCTTGCAGGGACCGCTATTTGTCACTCGTGCGAGCATTTCTTTTTCGTAGGGGAAAATCATGTAATTGGTCGGAACAAAATGATTTTCGATGGACCAGTAATGAGCAATACCGAAACCATAACCCAAACCCACCAAGTGTGCCAGGTAGGCAATGCCTGTTTCGTCGCCGGTGGTGAGACCAGAGATCTGCTGGATCAGGACAAAAAATACAAAAAAAGACCACGTTGGCAAACGTATAGTTCGATTTGCAACAAAAAAGAAACTAAAGAAAAGCTCTAGCGGTTGCTTCCAGTACAGACGTAAAAATGCGCCGGCACAGGCAAAAATGTTAGCCGATGCCCCAAGGACAAACACAGTGCTGGATCCCGCAAGCGCCAACTGTGTGATCAAGCCAAGAGTTCCACCCACAAAATAAATACCTAAGAGCCAGCGCCGTCCCATCGCCTGCTCCACGCAAGCTCCGAAAAACAAAAAGAAAATCAAATTACCAATCAAATGAAACCAATCGCTATGGGTGATCTGAGCTTTAATCGTGGTGATGATTCCAAAATTGGCACGTGATAACAAACCGTAATTGCGGTGCATCTCATTGAGGCTGCTTTTGTTGTTCATCGACAACACGACAAGCTCATTGAGCTCTTGTACACGGCCATGTTTAGTGAACCGCTTGCGCATAAAAGATTCGGAATGCCAGTTCGAATAAATATCGCCGTTAAGCTTTGCTATACTTGTCAGATAACGTTTGGCATCCGCGTTCGCCAAATAAGGATTGCGGACCATGTCGTTGTTTTTAAATTTAGCGAGCATGTCACAAACCTGAGGGGGCTGAAAGATCTCACAGGAATTTACATACACGGAGCGCAGCTGATAGTAATAATTCTGACGACCCTTATCGTTGACATAGTCGGCGTGGAATTGATCTAAAATTTTAAAATGAGTGATAGAAACAAATGCCGTAATAACAACAATGATGGCCACCATAATCGGTGGATTCTTTATCTTCGACTGCAAGCCAATGGGAATAAATACCATTCACTGAACTATCGGAGTTTTATGGGCTTTTATTTATACTGATGCGGGCGCGGACAGCATTATTTGTCGCACATTGCGCCCTAAGGCCTGTTGTAAATATCGACAGTTATTTTCGACAACGGGAATCGATACCAAATATCTTCTCGCCAAGGCCGAGTTGGTACTCTCTGAGAGAGCTGGCTCCGGGCGGCAAACACTTAAGACCTTTGTCGCAGTAGAACGCTTTCGTGTCGTCTTTCGATGCATAATTAAAGCTGTCGAACGTCCGTCCCGGCTTACTCGCCACCAGTTCGCTGTCTTCCCAGTACAAGGGGCAACGGGTTTCGGGTTTACCGCGCGCCACACATGTAGGGATCCCCTCCACATTCAGCACACAGCGGGGAACAGTAAACTGGCGATAGTAACCTGCCACCTTCATGGATTTGAACCAATCGTTACAGCTTTCATCTCCTTTTGGATTTGGTGCACCTTCCGGGAGCACACACTGTGCCTTTGGGTGGTTGTGCGCAAAGTAATCAGCCACCACTTTGTTGAAGTCGGTTTCTACGATATAGCGAACCGCATAGGAGAAATTTTCTTTACACTTAATGCGCAGGTAATCTTGTGTAGGTACATGGCTTTCGATCTGAAAAAAGTTCGAATACACCGAGTAGGACACAGTTTGTACCTCTTCGTCCGATTCCGAATGTGAACCGATTAAAAAATCCACATTGCCCTTTTTGGTTGTTGAAATCTGCAACGTCATATCAAACTTGCAAAGACCGAGCATCGGGTAGTCTTTATCCACCTTAAAGTACGTGCGTTTGTTGGTCGCATCCCAATGGATGATTGAGCGCAATTCGTTGCGTGGCTGTCCACTGACGATCTCAGAATAAGGTTCTTTGGAATTTTCTTTGGCTTCTGGATTTAACCGGCGCAATGAGGTCATGGCTATAAATGTAGAGTTTATGGAGTAACGGTAGTTGGTGTTAAACTCAATTCCGACTCCCGCTTTCACGGCCGTGCTTAAGCCGGGAATGATCGAAAGGGGAAGTACTTTTGATAGTGCCTGCGTGCTAAAGCTGTAAGAGGTGCTCGAATCTTGATTGGTGATCAAGCTCATTTCCACCCAAGTGCGCGGAAATGCTGGGTAGGAAAGCGAAGGTTGAGTGGTTCCCAAAAGCTCCTGCATGAGAGCATCTTTGGACTGATCCGTGGCATTGGGAAGAATCACCGGAAAAATTTTAAGAAGTTTTTCATATACGGCGTGTGCCGGGCTTTCGGCCCTCGCATAGGAGCGTGCCGGCACCAACGATGCAAAAAGAATAACTACCACTGTTAAATTTAAGTACTTCTTCACGTTCCACCCTCCACAACAGGAGATTGTCCAGTGGAGAGTGTTGCATTTCGTGTTCCATAGGGAGCGCAGAACCTGCACTTTTACAGATGGAATTAATGAATTAATTCAGCGCCTTAGAGAGCTTTGCTGACGTGGTCTCTTAAAGCCCCACGCCAGTGACAAAAACGGACACTTTTTTGGTCTCAAACGGGCCGATTTTCAGCCGCTACAGCCAAAGAGATTGCACCCCGCGCTCGCGCGCCGTTTCGGAGGCCACCTCATATCCCGCATCCACGTGACGAAAAATTCCCATGCCCGGATCGGCAGTGAGCACCCGTTCGAGCCGCTCTGCTGCCTCCGCAGTTCCATCAGCAACAATCACTTGGCCGGCGTGCAAACTATAACCCATCCCTACTCCACCGCCGTGGTGAAAGCTCACCCACGAGGCGCCGCATGCGGTGTTGACCAAAGCATTGAGAATGGGCCAATCGGCAACAGCATCGGACCCATCCTTCATGGCCTCCGTCTCCCGATTGGGAGAGGCCACCGAACCACAATCTAGATGATCCCGGCCAATAACGATAGGTGCCGATATTTTTCCGGTCGCCACAAGCTCGTTGATTTTTTTACCGGCGAGTGCGCGCTCACCGTACTCCAGCCAACAAATACGCGCCGGCAACCCCTGAAACGCAATGCGCTTGTGAGCCATTTCCAACCACTGCAGCAAATGTTTTTTGTGCGGAAATAATTCTTTGATGGCTTGGTCGGCCACATAGATGTCTTCTGGATTTCCCGAGAGGGCTACAAAGCGGAAGGGTCCACTGCCTTTACAGAACAGCGGTCGAATGTACGCGGGCACAAAGCCTGGAAACGCAAACGCATCAGCGAAACCGCCCTCGACGGCAGCGGCGCGAATGTTATTGCCATAATCAAATGTGATCGCGCCCTTGTTCATCAACTCCACCATTCCGCGCACGTGGGTGGCCATGCTCTTGAGCGATTTTTCTACGTACTCTTTGGGGTTGGATGTTCTCAAGGTGGCAGCTTGCTCCAACGAATATCCAGAAGGGATGTAGCCGTTCAATGGATCATGCGCCGAAGTCTGATCGGTCAACACATCGGGAATATAATTTTTTTTGATCATTTCGTGGATCACATCAGCCATGTTCCCGACGAAACCGATGGATTTAGCCTCCCCGCGTGCGGCGTACATTTTTAATTTTTCCCACGCTTCGTCGAGAGTGGTTGCGGTTTCATCCAAATACTTGGTCTCCAGTCTTTTCTGAACACGGGTCGCATCCACCTCTACTCCGAGAACGCACGCGCCTGCAAACACACCGGCCAGAGGTTGCGCTCCGCCCATACCACCAAGTCCTGCCGTGACGATAGTTTTACCCCTAAGGCTTCCACCGAAATGTTGGCGCCCCAGCTCGGCAAATGTTTCGTAGGTGCCCTGCACGATGCCTTGCGAACCGATATAAATCCACGAGCCTGCGGTCATCTGCCCGTACATCATTAATCCTTTTTTATCGAGTTCGTGAAAATGATCCCACGTGGCCCACTTGGGCACTAAATTGGAGTTGGCGATCAACACACGAGGGGCGTCTTTATGCGTGCGCACAATGCCGATCGGTTTCCCTGATTGAACAAGAAGAGTTTCGTCATTCTCGAGTTTTTGTAGGGCAATTAATATTTTATCAAACGATTCCCAATTGCGCGCCGCTTTTCCAATGCCGCCGTAAACAATGAGATCTTCCGGGCGTTCCGCCACAGCGGGATCGAGATTGTTTTGAATCATGCGGTATGCGGCCTCTTGCAACCAGCCCTTGCAATGAAGTTTGGTGCCTGTAGGCGCTTGGACAGTTCTTACCATTCTAAGTCTCCTTGAGAGAGAAGCGTTTTTACGATGGAACCATCGCGGATCATATTGCGGATGGCCGCCACATCATGTGCGAAAATGCGATCTTCTTTTGCGAACGGCACCTTTTTACGAACCAAGTGGAACACTTCGAGCACCATGGCTGAGGGTTTCAATGGCGCGAGCATGTCGATGGCTTGGCAACCGCTCAGTAATTCCATTGCTAACACGTTTTCCACGTTGTCGATGATCTTACCAAACTTACGTGCGGCGATGGTGCCCATGCTCACGTGGTCCTCTTTATCGGCAGAAGTGGGAATGCTATCGACCGATGCGGGGTGTGCTAGAATTTTGTTTTCACTCACCAGAGATGCAGCAGCCACCTGCACGATCATGTGACCACTGTTCAACCCGCCATTGGGCGCAAGAAACGCGGGCAACCCACTCATCGCAGGATTGATGAGTTTTTCGATGCGGCACTCAGAAATCGATGCCATGGCGGTGGCCGCGATAGCTACAAAGTCGAGCGCAAAGGCCACCGGCTCGCCGTGAAAATTCCCGCAGGAGAGAACTTTGCCGTCTTTGGCAAACACCAGCGGATTATCCGTGCTGGAGTTGGCCTCGATCTCCAAAGTTTGAATAGCGTTTCTCAGCGCATCTTTCACAGCACCGTGAACGGCGGGCATACAACGGATGGAATAGGCATCTTGCACTTTTCCGCAGTTGGCATGCGCATCGGCAATACCGGAAGACTCGCCAAGAAATTTTAAAATGTTGCGCGCCGTTTTGGCCTCACCCGGATGAGGCCGAGTTGCGGCGATCAAAGGATCAAAAGCCTTACGACTGCCCTGCAAACCCTCAAGCGACATGGCTCCCGCCAAATCAGCAAGCCAGGAGAGACAGCGCGCGCGATGCAAATGCAATAAACCCACTGCGGTCATGACCTGGCAGCCGTTGATCATGGATAAGCCTTCTTTCGCCTCAAGCTCTAACGCCTCTAAGTTTTTTTCTTTGAGCACAGTTTGCACGGACACCGGCTTGTCGTCAGCGCCCCACACTTCGCCCTCACCGATCACGGCCAATGCCAAATGAGACAGTGGTGCTAAATCCCCGCTGGCACCCACGCTCCCTTGCTGGGGAATCACTGGAATGACATCATTGTTTAAAAACTCGAGAATCTTTTCCACCACAAACGGGCGCACACCGCTGTGTCCCCGCGCCAGCGCATTGGCGCGCAAAAGCATAATGGCGCGGGATTCTTCTTTCGTAAACGGCTGGCCAATGCCCATGGAGTGAGAACGAATAAGATTCTTTTGCAGCTGGACGATTTCGGGTTTAGAAATGGAAACACTGCTAAACGCGCCGAAGCCCGTATTGACACCATAAATGATCTCACCTTGGTTCACGCGATTCATAATGTAATCGCGCGATTCCTTCATTTTAATTTTTGATTCTTGAGCCAGCTCCACTTTGACTTCGCCGGAAGCCACGCGAACTACCGCATCGATGGTAATGTTTTCGCCATTTATAATCATTTGATTCCTTTGAGAGTTCGAATCGCAGTTTTGTAATCGTTTTTAAAAATAAAGTTTCCTGCCACAAAAACGTCGGCATCCTGGAGGAGTGGTAAGCTTTCCTCGTTAACACCACCATCGACCTGTATCAGCGTTTTGTAACGATTGGCTTCTATCATATCTCTAAGCATGGTGATCTTTGGCACCTGTTCCTTCATGAACGACTGGCCACTAAAGCCCGGCTCCACTGTCATGATCAGAACCACATCGACGAGGGGCACATAAGGCAGGATAGTCTCGATGGGTGTTCGTGGCCGCAATGTAATCCCGGCATGACAGTTGTGCTTTTTAATCTCTTTGATGAGCTTGAGGATGTCACCTTTGGATTCGATATGAAGCGTGATGAGATTGGCGCCGGCCTTGAGAAAATCGGGAACGAACTTTTCAGGCTCTTCAATCATCAGATGACAATCGAGATAGAGATTCTTCATTTGGCGCAGGGCCTTTACCACCGGAGCGCCAATGGTGAGGTTCGGCACAAAATGACCGTCCATCACATCGACGTGGATCCAGTCCGCACCGGCGGCGGTCACCGCCTTTATTTCGCTCTCTAAGTTGGCAAAATCGGCAGACAAAATACTTGGAGACACTAATTTATTGAGCAGCAAAAAAACCTCCTGCTTGCACATTGTAGCCGCGCAAAAACTCACCCGCCGTCAACGCTTTCTTGGACTCCGGTTGAACGACGAGCAATTGCAAAGCGCCCTCGCCACAGCCCACGAGAAGACGCTCGCCAGCAGCCTCGATGAACTGACCCGGTTTTCCAGCGCCATGTGCCGGTAACGTTTTTAATATTTTTAGACGACGTCCTTCAAACTGGGTAGATGCGTGCGGTCCAGCCGCTAGCCCACGCACGTGATTGTGAATCGCACTGGCCGCTTGAGACCAATCAATCCCGGATTCGGCTTTTTCGATTTTGTGCGCGTAGGTGACCTGCGTTTCGTCCTGCGTTTTTGGCGCGATTTTACCATCGAGAAATTTTTTGAGCTCATCCATGAGGAGTTCTCCTCCCAGGGGCGCAAGCTTGTCGTAAACCGTAGGAGCGTCGTCAGTAATATCGAGCACAAGACGACGTTCGCCGATCACCGCACCCGCATCGAGCTTTGGCACCACCACCTGCAAGCAAATACCCGTTTCTTTATCGCCCGCCATAATTGCGCGTTGAATGGGAGCCGCTCCCCTCCAACGCGGCAAAAGGCTCGCGTGCAGATTGACGCATTTATTTGGAAAAAGTTCGAGGAATGAGCGCCGCAAAATTTGCCCGTAGGCCACAACGATGCAAACGTCGTAGCGGTTTTTCTTGAGTTCGCCGATGAACGCTTCTTCACTCGCTTGTTCAGGAGTAAGGACAGGTATGTTTTTACTCAGCGCGAAGGCTTTTACGGGGCTCGGCGCGAGTTTGTGCCCACGACCAGATGGCCGATCCGGTTGCGAGACGACGGTAACAACATCGTACTCACTGTCGTTGATGAGAATTTCCAATTGTTGGCGTGCAAACTCCGGAGTACCGCAGAAGAGAACCTTACGCTTCATTGGCATCTTCATCGCGAGTTTTCTTTGTGTAGCCAAATTTTTTTATTTTACTGCGAATGCGCGACGATTTTATGGGGCTCAGGCGATCGAGAAAAACCTTGCCATCAAGATGGTCGATCTCGTGTTGCATACAGATCGAAAGGAGGCCATCGATCTCCAAATTCATTTCGTTGTTGTCACGATCAAGACCGGTGACACGAATTTTTTTAAAGCGCTGCACGGTTTCGAAGTACCCGGGCACACTGAGGCACCCTTCGTCGAAAGTGGTTTTGCCTTCTTTTTCGATGATTACCGGATTGTAGATCACGAGCGGCATCTGCACCTTTTTCTCAAGCTCCGTCACTTGGCTCAGGTCGTAGCGGTCGCCCTCAAACATAGGGCGGATGTCGATCACGAGGAGGCGCTTTTCCACACCCACCTGAATGGCCGCAAGGCCAATGCCGTTTTCATCGTACATAGTTTCCAGCATGTCGTCGGCCAGTGTGCGCAGCTCGTCTGTGACGTTTTCCACAGGCAACGCCTTATGGCGGAGACGCGGATCGGGGTACTTGAGGATCTCTAAAATCATGGCGCAGTTGTATCAGAAAACCGGCCCTGGTAGCAAGGCACCGGCCGCGGGGATTTCCCGTGAATGACAACGAGCGTCTCCTCGCTACGTCGCCCGCAGGTTGCTGGATTTGGCGGCCGAAAACGTAAAAGAATCTACTTCTTCTGTCGCCAAATCAAGAAACTCGCAATGCCGATCATTACCACGTTGGGACCCCAGGCGGCGAGCATGGGTGGGATCCCACCAAATTTGCCCACGGTGAGACTTGAACTGTAAACGCCCCAATAACCGATGGTCACCAGCAAACATTTTTGCAGATTCACCAAGACTCCACCTGCGCGCGGGGACGAACCAATGGAAAATGCAACCCCCAATAATACCATCACCAAAGACGTAAACATGTAACTGAATTTCGCGTAGTAATCCACCTCGAAGGGCGTGGTATTTAGTCCGGCCTCTTTGTTCCTCGAAATATAGCGGCGCAATTCGCCCACTGCCATCACTGAGGACGCCTTTGCGCTCGATTTGATATCGATCACGTCCTCACCCACCGCCAAAGTTCTTTCGTCGAACTTCTCGGCAACGGGGGCTCCAAACTCATCAAAAAATACAGTGATCTTTCCGTCGCGCAAGGTCCACAGGCCCGTTTTCAACGTGGCCTCTCCGGCATGTAGAATCTGCTGAAGCGTCCAGTTATTAGAAAAGGTGTAGACCGTGACACCCGATGCCTTTTCCTCTTTGGGATTTAACAGATTGATATTAAAAATATTCTGGCCTGAACGGTACCAAATATTCTCTTGTTTGGAGGTAGAATACATGTGGGGCTTTTTCTTCATTTCCACATAGAAGATATAATTTTTTTTATCCACCAGGCGCGTGATGAACTGATTCTGAAACAAAAATAACGCTAGCGACAGTGCGCACGTACCGGTCAATATGGGCACCGATACCCGAAACAAACTCATTCCCATGCTGAACATGGCCACCAGCTCACTGTTTTTATTGAGTGTCCCCAAAGTGAACAAAGTGCCTAGCAAACACGCCACCGGCATCAGCTGGAACAACACTTCAAACGTGTAGTACATGTAGTACTTTGCAAAAATCAAAAGACCTACATCGTACTTGGCAGTGGCTGTGACAAAATCAATCGCCATGAACAAGGTGACGAACACAGTTAGACCCGCAAACAGATAAAAAACGAAGCTCTTGAGAATGTACCGATCGATAATGGTAATCACGGGATCCATAATACTTGACTCTCAAATAAAAGAATCGTTTACTCGAACTATGTCGTTGCGCGTCTTGCTCGCTGATGAAAGCGACACAATTAAAAAAGTTTTTCAACTGGCACTCCAGGATCTGGGTGCCGAAGTGAAGAGTGTTCACTCCGGCCTCGATGTTATGGACGTGGCTAAATCCTTTCGCCCCGATATTATTTTTGCCGACATCCTTTTACAAAAAAAGAACGGCTATGAAATCTGTCTACAAATTAAGCAATCTGAAGAATTGAGCTCCGTACCGGTCGTTTTGATGTGGAGCTCGTTCATGGAACTGGATCACGACCAATATAAAAAATCACTTGCTAACGATCAGTTGGAAAAACCGTTTGATGCGGACCTATTGCGCGAGATCGTCCAAAAGCACTCGTCTGCCGCTGCCGATAATCCAATGGCTGCTTTTTTAAGCTTTCCAAAATCCATCGCTGCGGAAGCTCCGGTGGGAGCAAAGACCAGCGACAAAATTCCCCTGGGCGGAATAGATCTCTCGGTGAGCTCCCCGGCCCCGAATTTTGCGCCTGGGGAAGCCATTCCCCTCGGCGAAGCCAGTGACGACGAAGACACCTCGGAGTTCAATCTCGGCAATCTCTTGGATAGCCCAGTGGATACACCTACGAGTGATGCGGACGCTCTCACCAAAACTTCGGCCGGCAGTATGCAAGCGCCCGTGAAGTCTCTTTTTGATGATTTGGCCATCGATGCCGCACCCTCGACCAACCAGGAACTCTGGAAAGAGAAAGACCTCACTCCGTTTAAGTTGAGCGAGGACAAAAGCGACGACCTGGACAAGTTCGAGGCGCTCAACCTTTCATCCACTACAAACACCGCCACCCACACATCTACAAGTACAGGTCTTCGCACCGCCAGTGGCTCCACCGCTAAATCGGACTTAGATCAAAACACGCAAAAAGAAATCACGCTCGGCGGCCTTTCAGCGAGTCTACCGCCTATACAATTGGATTCCGAACCCGCTTCTCTGGATCGCTATTCACAAAGCAAAACGGGCATCCCACGAGAGAACACCGCTACAAAACCCGCAATCAAAACCTCCACCATGACTGGCATGGGCGATTCGGAGATCGAAGCCATTGTGCGCGCCCACACCGAAGAAGTGATCAAAAATCAGGTGAAGGATTCGCTCATTCACGTGATCGAAAAGATTGTGCGCGAAGAACTCAATCGCATCATGGAAGAAGAGCTGCGCCTGCAACAGGATGCGGACCTTGACACTTAAAGAGCTCATTGCAGCGGCGTTTCAGGAGGATCTACCCAGCGGAGACGTCACCACCGACAACTTAGGGATTCAGGAAAAACCGGGCTACGCGTTTCTGGTGGCGAAAGCCGATATCAAACTCTCCGGCCAAGAGGCATTTACACTGGCCATGCACCATCTTGATTCCCAATGCCAAGTGAGGTGGTTTTTTAAAGACGGCGATACCGTCCTCAGAAACCAAAAAATGGCGTCGATTCACGGCAATCAATTGCAAATCATTAAAGCTGAACGTGTGGCACTTAACTTTTTAGGCCGTCTTAGTGGCATTGCCACACACACTCATTTGTTTGTCAGCCGCGTCGGCCCGACTCACATTAAAATTCTCGACACTCGTAAAACACTCCCCGGCTATCGCGCTCTAGAAAAAAAAGCGGTGGTCGATGGTGGCGGTTACAATCATCGCATGAACCTCAGTGATGCGGTCCTCATTAAGGAAAATCACATTCGTCTCGCCGGAGGGATCACAAAAGCCGTAGAGGCTATTCGCTCTCGACATTCGGGACCGATCGAGGTGGAAGTGACCACTTTAGCCGAGGTGGAAGAGGCCGTGGCGCTGGATGTGCAACGCCTGCTTCTGGATAACATGTCGGTGGAACTCACTGCACAGGCTCTGGAGCGCATTCCCGAAAATATCGACGTCGAAGCCAGTGGCAACATGACCGTCGAGCGCGTGCGTGAGCTAACTCAGTTTAAAGAAATAGATTACGTGAGTGTGGGCGCACTCACCCACTCGGCACCGGTGGCCGATATTAGCCTTCTTTTTGATTTTCAGTGAGCACATGATGAATTCGGTGAATGCATGGACAGCACATTGGGCAAAACAAAACAGTTTAAAAAGCTTCTACCTGCCAGAAATCCAAAGCACCAACTCCTGGGCTAAGGCAGAATTTCGTTGGGCGCATCAAGTGGCGCTGTTTTCTGCCGATCATCAAACTCAAGGCCGCGGGCGCGGACAAAATGCATGGACCAATTCACAACCGGGGTCCACGTGGATGTGCACGTGGTGCTTTGCGCTTAAGAGCGTGCCGCATCCGCTTTTAAACATGCGCATTGGCCTTGCCCTCTATCAGGCGTTGAACACAACATGGAATTTAACCGCATTGGGATTAAAAGCCCCGAATGACATCTACATTGGCGATGGGAAACTCGCCGGCATCCTTACCGAAGTCGTCAGTGGCTCAGAAGCGAGCCTCTTTGTCGGTATCGGCATGAATGTGTTTCGTAAGCCCTCTCTCGGCGAACAAAAAACTCAGAGCCTCAATGACCACTGCGCGGTGGACAATTCCACCTGGGAAAAATTCTGCGCGATTTTGGCCAGCGCACTACGCACACTGGTGGACACTGCGCCAGTGGCCAACCTATCAGAAAGCGAATGTGAAAACGTATTGATCGCCTTAAAAAATTTTAATTTAAACACTGTGAACGATCTCTTGCCAGATGGCACCCTTGTATTGCAAAACGGCAATCGCGTGCACTGGAATGAACTTTAAAAAAGATAGGAACCATGGCCATTTATACTACTCCCGGCAACATAGGCAGTCCGTGCCCTCAATTTCAACTCAAGGGCGTTGATGGACACTTGCATTCACTCTCCAACTACAGCTCCGCTAAAGCCTTAGTGGTGATGTTTATTTGCAACCATTGCCCGTATGTGCAAGCCGTTGAAGATCGTATTTTAGTTCTCGCCCGCGAACTCAGCGCTCTCGGTGCGAATATTATCGCCATCTCCTCCAATGACGAAATTGCGTATCCAGAAGATTCTTATGAAAATATGAAAAACCGAGCGCAGATGAAAAAATATTCATTTCCATACCTCCATGATTCCACCCAGGAGGTGGCTAAGGCGTTTGGTGCCGTTTGCACTCCGGACTTTTTTGTCTACGATCGCCATCTGGAATTGGCCTACCGGGGCCGGCTTGACGACTCGTGGAAAGATCCTAAGTTAGTGACACGACACGAATTGCGCCATGCCGTTCTCGAGTTGTTGCAGAATCGCAACGCTCCACTCACCCAATATCCTTCCATGGGATGTTCCATTAAATGGCGCGCCTGAATTAAATAATTTTGCATTTCTTCCCCAACATGGGATAAAGAAAACGTATGTGCTTATGAGCAACATAAGTCACAGGACTTATTTACCAAGGAGCTTTTATGCCATCTCATAGCGAATCCAATCGAAAATGGTTACATAAGGAGATCGGCTCGTATTTTAAAGCCGCACGTGTCGGATCCGGCGTTACCCAATTAGAAATATCCAAGGAACTGGGAGTCACCCCACAATATATCTGTAATTACGAAGCGGGATCCGCAGGCTTCGGCGGAGATCTGGTGCGTGGTTTTATAAAGCATTACAAGCTTTCAGTGAATAAAGTCCTTGAGGATTTGGCAAAAGTCCAAAAAATGTACTTGGAGGCGGAGATCAAAGGTCTATCGCTTAAAAAAAGTAAACTCCGCTAATTTTTTTCAGCTCATCTTCATAAATTATTGAATTCGCCGCTCGGTCGATCAAGGAGGCCCAAATGCCGGATACTAAAAATGATAATAATAAAAAATGGCTACATAGCGAATTGGGCACCTACTTTAAAGCTGCGCGCTTAAAGGCCGGCCTCACACAACTGGAAATCGCCGAGCACCTTGGCGTGACACCGCAGTACATTTGCAATTACGAAAACGGCGCAGCGGGCTTCGGCGGCGATGTGGTGCGTGGATTTGTAAAGCACTACAAACTTTCCGCCAACACTGTGGTCGAAGATCTCGCCAAAATACAGAAGCGCTATTTGGAAGCGGAACTGAAAGGTTCAAGCATTTCTAAAAAAGCCAAGCGCTCCAGCTAAGCGGCCTCTTTTACGTCCGATGGTAAGCCCTCCGTTTTCTGCACGAGCAGATCTTTTGTGAGTGCATAAGCGGACAGAGCAATATAGCTGGTGTTTTGGTGCGCCAAACGCCTGTAGTCCGCATCTTCCATAAGAAGAGTGTTGAGCTTTTTCAGATTATAAAATGGCACAGCCGGAAACATGTGGTGTACCAAATGGTAGTTCACATTGTGCGGAGCAAAAAAAAGGGTTTCATACCAGGGCGCCAAAATATTCCGCGAACTGTTGAGCTCATGCTCCCGTTTAAGCCCAAAATGCTCAGCCACACTCCGAACACGCTGGAACGAGGGGAACACGAAGAGCAGTGGCACCACCCAGTACATTGCAAATGCTGTCCAGAGCTGCGTGTACGTCAACAGTGCGGCAGCAACGGCATAATAAACAAAACGCTTCAGGACCAATCGCCTTTGATAGCCCGTAAGCATAGTTTTCAATGGCAACACCCCTGAAAAAATAAGCGAAATTGTCATCCACTCCACTGCTCCCCGAAAAAGTAAAAACTTGGGATATGTTTTAGCGATATAGTCTTTGCGGATAGGAAACTTCCATTCGGGTCTTCCCTGCTTGCGCACCCAATCGGGATCCTCTTCAGAATTCAGAAAGCGATGGTGTTTGGAGTGATTCATCCGATACATATGGGTGTCGAAAAAAACAGGAATTGCAGCAAAGTAATCGCTCAACAGATCATTGATCTTTGCGGAATTGGATAAACGAAAATGGGTCGCTTCGTGAATCAACACGAAGAATCCATGCTGGCGCCCCGCGATGATCGCGATTGCCAAAAAATACGACAACGGATTGAACCATAGCTCGCAGGCAGAGGCCACCCCCACGATGACGGCCCAGTCCGTCGCCAATGCCAAAACACTCCTCCAAGTTCTCAATTGGGAAAGATGGCGGGTTTGCTCTATGAATTTTTTACGCAGGTCTTTCGCCACCGCCTGTTGATTCAGAAAAAGAGCCTCTGCCTCTGTTTCAAAGTTTTCCGCAGTTTTCAATGGCACTCCTGTTTTCAGTGAGGTGTGGTGACACAAAGACTTATCGGCAGCAAACAGATAAACTTTACTCGTAATATACTGATAGGACTGCGATTTTGTCTGAATTTAAGATTTGTCAATAATTAGGGATACGTCACTTTCGAGTATTGACATGTTCATATATTTTATTAAATTACTAACATATGCATACCGTCTTAATTTTTAACAATTTCAACGACTATTTCGCAGGCAGATGTTTCATTTGCACGCAAAACCGAGTATAAACGAGACTTATGCAAGCAAGAGTCAACCCACAGCCGATTCATTCAGTTCTCAGACAAAATGATCAGTACGTGGACAATCTAAGACAGGTCATTTGCGAAATTGCGCAAAAGCTCGAAAACAAAGCCCCTCACCTGAAGCTCTATTCCAATAGCGAACAGAATAAGCGAACCTTCGAACTCTATAGGTCTTTTCCAGAGCCACAAAAAAAACGAATCTATGAAGACGTTTCCAAGTACAACGCTGTCATCGACTCCATGACGCCGATGGACCCACAAATATCCAATAAAAGCGCGCTGTGGGTGGCACTAAAACTCTTCGGATTGCCAAAGTCCCTCGAAGAACTCTTCAACTACATTGAAGAGTCGGACATTATCGAAGTTTATCGCTATGATCAGATTCAGGTATTTCGCAATTTAAACTTCCACGACGTTTGTAGCTACGAACTTCCTGAACTGTTCATTTATCCCTGGGATCAATTGTTTTATCGGCCCAACCCCATCACTCAAAAAATAGCGGATGGCGCACAGGCTGTTTTTTCTGGCAAACACAACGGCATTTTGGATTTAGAGTCCCTGGTCGGGGAACACCCTATCTGTGAGACCTTTTCGCCCAAGAGACACAAACTTAAAATGTGCTTTAAATATTTTTATCCCCTTCGCAATAAAAACAACCAGGTGGAATATCTTGTCGCCCTCTCGAAAGTTCAAGTCGAAACACAGAACTTCGACTACAGAGGGATTGATTCGATTCCACTGACTCCTTCAAACACCGAACTCTAACGCAAAGGACACCCATGCTCGCGAACAAAGATCCCAATAAAAAATGGCTACACAGTGAACTCGGCACCTACTTCAAGGCTGCGCGCCTCAAGGCCGGAGTTACTCAACTTGAGATCGCTCAGGTTCTCAAAGTCACTCCTCAGTACATCTGCAATTACGAAAGTGGCGCTGCAGGCTTCGGCAGCGATCTCATTCGTGGCTTTATTAAGCATTACAAATTGTCTGCCAATGCAGTTTTGGAAGATGTTTCTAAAATTCAAAAGAAATATCTCGAAGCCGAAATCAAAGGCAACACTCTAAAGGCTAAGAAGCTAGCTTAATATTTTTTGTGGCCGCCGATATCTCATTGAGCATATTGGCGTATTGAGCCAGGGAATAGACCAAGTTTTTCTTAACGTATTCCATATCTTTTTCCGGCACTTTTTCCAGCCATTCAAAACATTCTTGAATGTGGTGAGGATCCTCATCGCTGTGCACTTTTATAAATTTTCCGGAATTGGCCGCGTGATGCTGGAGCACCTCGGTTTTTATATAATTCCCCGCATAGGCGGCTAGGCCCTCGAGTGCCATGAGATACCCAAAAAATGCAAAAGGACTCACTTGCGACGCCCAATAGTACTGGGCCTGGTAAATGGCGGAGGTGCTCGCCAGCTCCGGAAAATCGTTAAAGTTAAAACCCAAGGCTTTCAAATCTGTGCGGGCCAGATTTTCATGGCCCTTCTCCTCCATCATATGGGCGATAAAGCGATTGTGAAAATCGTTTTTCTCGATGGGCGTGTGAAGAGCCGCGCACGCAAAAATACGTGTGGAATGGTTGACCATGTAGAATGTCTGCGCCGTCCAGTTGGCATAACTGCGCTTGTTCGACCAATCAAATTTTTTTACCACATCAATTGTCGGCTGGAGGAAGGAGACAAAGTTGTTTTTGTTAATGAGCATATTTATGCTGCCTTTCTGATTAAACTGTTTTCGATCTTAAAAGAATACTCACGACTGTTCCATAAAGAATTGATCACGCCATTCATCGTGGCATCGGGGTGAACCTTTAATACATTGTCTTTGAGAATACCAACGATGCAGCAATCTAAACTTCCACGTTTCACACCGTCGCCAATGGGTTCGGCACCCAAGTTGGTAGCGAGCTTGTCAACACCGGCGATTTTTACCGTAACTCCCGTATTCATATCTACATTGAGTTCTTGCATCAGTTTGTAGCTGAGTTGAATCATAACTTCACCAAGAGAATAGCCGAGCACTGAGCTGCGAAATTCTTTATCCACGCACAACCACTCGATGGTCATCACATGGCGTGGATTATGACGAGCCATCCACTGCTTGGCGTGTTCGGGAAAAATAGAAAAATACTTCATATCTTTAATCGCAGGATTGCGTAGATCGAACACGGTGGAACACGATGCACCGATAATTCGCCCCTGATACTTGATCACAGGGATAAGATCGGCGCGATAAAATTCATCGACCACCAAAGCATCGGGGCACCCGGCTTTAGTGAGCATTTCCGTCCATACTCGCCTCCAGAATTGGTACACCTCTTGGAAGTCCTGGACGTTTTGTGGTTCATTCAAATAATACTTGGACAAAATTTTATACTCGAACAAGCCAGTTGTGATCATATGTGAATTCAAATATAGCACGAGAAAATTTAATTGTTGTGAAATCGTCACAAATTTCGGTGTTCGTGCCAAACTGGAATATTCTTCGTATTAAACAGAGAAGGTGTGGTTACTCTAAATAGACTTTGTTTCGTAAAGAGTCGTCAATAAGTAGGGTTTACTCTCATTTGTTAAAAATTTCCCATAATCAACTGTAAGCGCAACCCAGGTCTAAACTAAAGATTGAGAAGCAACTGGCCAATGTTTAAAAACATACTCTTCGACTGCGCTTCAATCGAGAATTCTCTCGCATACGCCGAGGCAATGTCGTCTTTTGTAATATCCGACCACTCCGGTAGCACCAGGTTTTGTAAAAACGTATCTTTTGAGCTGAGATGCTTCTCCACAACGGCCATCACATACCGACTCTCCTCTGGAGACACCATCCCCATCGCCTCAAGATCAACGGCAATCTCCGCACTGCTGATGTAGGCAAACTGATCTTGAGGAACTGGTGCGGCACCACCACCCTTAAAAAGAAGGTGGATGTAACTGCGCGCATGCGGGTAACGCGCGAGAATTTGGCCATAGGCTGCAGGATCTTTTTCTCCATTGTCGCCGATCAGAATAATTTGATCGGGCTTTTCTTTTTCGATGAGGTAAAGAATGCTCTCGACTTTAAACGCTTCCGTCTCTTCCCACCAATAGCGATGGATAAAGTGACTGTCCTGAGGGAAGTTATTGTCTTCCAGGAATTCTTCACCGAATTCAATGAGCGGTTCGACCGCGGCCGTGAGGTAGTAGATCGTGGCGCCCTTAGAATCCAAGGTAACCAGTAGCTCTTTCATTCCTGAAAACCCGAGGTCGGTGCGCATGATATTGTGCAGTTGAGATGCATAAGAGCCGTAAACGCGATTGGTGTGGCGGAGTGTATCGTCGATGTCACTCACAACGAGGGTTTTGGCAAATGCCGTCCATGAAACAAAAAGGCTAACTGTAAAAACCACGATACTCTTCATGAATTCCCTCCCGCTTGATGAGAGGAATTTAATCAAATATTGGAGCCGTTGGAAGCCTAATTCGTCTGAACGCTGAGCGCCGAGGGCGGAGGCGCTATATAATGGATTCCACAAAATCTTTTGCAGAGAACGTGCGCAGATCTTCCACTCCCTCGCCCACACCGATCATCTTGACAGGTAGTCCCACATCGCAGGCGACACCCACAGCCACACCACCTTTCGCCGACCCGTCCATTTTAGTGATGATCACGCCGGTCACGCCCAAAGCGTCGTGAAACTCCTGGGCTTGCATCAGTGCATTTTGTCCAGAGTTGGCGTCAAGAACCAATACCACTTCGTGAGGAGCCGTCGGCTCGACTTTGGCCATCACCCGTTTGATTTTTTTAAGTTCTTCCATGAGATTCTTTTGAGTGTGCAAACGGCCCGCGGTATCCACGATCACCAAATCGTAGTTTCCCGCCTTCCCTTTATTGCAGGCATCAAAGGCGATGGCGCTCGGGTCTTTCACGTTTTCTGGGCTAAAGATATCTACGTTTGCGCGCTCACTCCACACCTTGAGTTGCGCATCGGCGGCAGCACGGAATGTGTCGCCAGCGGCAATCAAAACTTTTTTGCCCTGTTCACTGGCTTTCGCCGCCAACTTTCCGATGGTTGTCGTTTTCCCAGCACCGTTGACTCCCACGACCATCCACACGGTGGGGCCGCTAACACTTGTGGCCAACTCTTTATTGGAGCCTGCCACATTGGAAAAAATGCTCATGATCTCATCTCGCAAAACTGTGCGTAAGGAATCCGATCCTTGAATGGTGCTCATTTTGCTTTCGATGGAGGAGAATAATTTTTGAACGGTTTTTGGGCCGAGATCGCTTGTATAAAGCACTTCCTCGATCTCTTCCAGATCGCCGGAAGAGAAGGCCTTTCCAGCCAGCCTTTCGCCAATGCGGCCCCAAAAGTTTTTCTGGGTGTTCTTGAGCGCATCCTCGAGAGAAACAAGCTTTTTCACCTCACGGGTGGAGACTTCTTCCTTAAGAGCTTTAAGTTCGCGCTGTTTGGTTGTGATAACTTTGGGCGCGCGCTCCTTTTTCCCGGTAAATTTGTAAGCTACAAAAACAACAAGAGCCAGGGCACCCGCCCCAGCTCCATACAACAACTCTGGACTCTGTAAAAATAATTCCATTATAAATTTGCTCTAAGTTCTTCGATGTCCGGGCGAGTGTTGAGATCGACCGAAACCATCTTGGAAACTCCTTTTTCCTCCATTGTTACACCGTAAAGCTTCTCAGCGATTTCCATGGTGTATTTGTTGTGGGTAACAACAATAATTTGACTGCGTTTTGCCATTTCACGAACCAGCTCATTAAAGCGCATGACGTTAGCGTCATCCAGCGGAGCATCAACCTCATCCAGTAAGCAGTACGGAGACGGCTTTACCAGGAAGATCGAGAAAATAAGAGAAACCGCCGTGAGTGCTTTTTCTCCGCCCGAGAGCAGAGTCACACTTTGCAGTTTTTTGCCGGGAGGGCGCGCCATAATATCGAGGCCCATCTCGCCCTTTTCCACGTCTTCGATAAGGATCAGCTTGGCCTCTCCACCGCCAAACAGAACCGGGAATACTTTTTGGAAACGTTCATTCACTGCTTCGTACGTTTCTTTAAAACGACGTGTGCAAATACGGTTGATACGATCAATCACTTTGCGCAACTGTTCTTTGGCATCGATCAGATCCGTGTACTGTTTGCTCAAGAATTCATGACGATTGGAGATCTCATCGAATTCCTCAATGGCCGACAAATTCACTTCGCCAATTTTTCCAATTTTATCTTTTAGTTCCTTGAGTTCTTGTTGAGCTTTGTCTTCGTCCCCGCCTTCACGGTGGAGGTGCTGCTCATAAACTTGCGCAAGCTCGACCTGATAACGTTCGCGTATGTGCTCCACCAAGTTGGCCTCACGCATACGCGCCTGCTCCAGTTGCAACTGCGCCTCGTTCATATTGGCCTGAAGCTGTGCTTTAGCAGTAATGATAGACGTGTATTTGTCCTGGATTTCGCGAACATCGGCATTGACCTGCTCATAGGCATCGCGCATCTGAGAGACCATGTCCTCTTCTTCTTTAACACGACGGATACTCACATCCAGATCCAGCTTCTTTTCTTCGAGAATGACTTGGTTCTCACTGACGAACTCGGCAGATTTCAAAGACTCACTGGACATGCGGCTCAAACGGCCTTCGACCTCTTCCAGAGCGGAACGGAGCACATCGCGCTCGCGCTCGGTGCTTTCTTTTTCCTGAGTCACTTTGGCGTCTTGAACCTGCAAGTGAGTGACTTCCGATTGTAGCGTATCGATATTGGTGCGCGATTCAGAGAGCTCACGGGTGGCGTCTTCGCTGGATGTTTCGAGCGCCAATTTTTTGGTGCGCAGTTCTTCCAGATGTGCCGACTGAAGCGTCAAATCGCTACGGCGCTCGGAGAGTTTAGAAACAATGCGGTCCATCTCGTTCTGTTGTTTATCGATGGCGATCTTGGAGTTTTTCATTTCTGATTCGGCACGCTCAAGATCTTTTTTAAGAGCGGCAACGGCGATTTCCTTTTCCGTGTGATCTTTTTGCGCTTTCTCAAGATCGATCAACAGCTGGTCGTAGCTGCCCTGCACTTTTTTCCAAGTGGCTTGGGCCAGAGAGAGCTTGCTCGCCCACTCGTCCTTGCTTGTTTTGAGTTCTTTGATTTCACGCTGGCGCTTAAGTACACCGGAACTGGCGTCTTCTGTAGATCCACCGGAGATGATCCCGTCTTCGGCAATCAAATCACCTTCCACAGTGACGAATGTCCAATCGGGACGCGCTTTTTTGAGTTCGAGCGCGCTGGTGAGAGAATCCACCACTGCCACGCGGTCGAGAATTTTTTCTACCACTTCGCGGTGTTGATTGGGAATGGTCGCCACATCTTTAAGAAGAACCTTTACGCGATTGTCGGCACGCAGGGGCTCAATATCCATTGTGGTGAGTGCTTGCAGTCCTTGGCCCGAATAAAAACTGGATCGACCGCTGTTGTTGGATTTGAGAAAATGGATCGCTTCCAACGAGTTTTCTGGCTCCTTGGCGAGGAGCAGTTGCAAACGAGGGCCAAGGGCCGCTTCCATTGCCAGTTCGTATTCGCGCGGCACTTCCACCACATCGCTGACAGGCGTGAACTTTTCTTTGAGAGCGCGTTCTTCCGCCGACAAGTTTTCGGTGGATTGCCGTTGCCACAGCATCACTGCTTTCACACCCTCTTGGAATCCTTCAAAGTTGTTTTGCAGGTCTTCTAAACCGTACAAGCGCGAGGTCACCGCACCCAGTTTGTCTTTATATTCGTTGAGTTCGGCTTCGCGAGATTTGAGATCGTTGGCCAGATGCTCTTTGTTTGCAGTGAGGGCTTCGATGTCATTCACAACGGAAAGTTGCATCTGCCGCTCTTTTTCGAACTGCTCGTTAACACGTTTAAAATTTTTCTCAATGGAGGAAAACTGAGTTTGCAGTTCGCTTGAAAGCGCCTGTGCTTCGGCCTCCTCTTCCACCAGACTCTGAATCAAATCTTGAATGGAATTCACCCGAGAATCCAAAGTGGTCTCGGCCTGCACCAAAGAGAGGAGTTCGCGACGAGAGTCGGTCAATTTGGTGTCGAGTTCGCGAATGCGCGCCTGTTGCTCGTCATAGGATTGTTTTTTGGTGAGGTATTCGGCATGTACAGATTCCATGCGTTCCGCGAGATCGGAAAAGCGCACTTCGATACGTTGTAAATCTGTTTTCAAAGCAGTTTGGCGCGCCAAACTCTCTTCGGTCAGGTTGCCGGTCATCTCTTTGTTACGGCGGGCCTGTTCTATTTCAAATTGCAGTTCTTGTATGTACTTTTCTTTTGTGCGTATAGCATCGTGAAGCGCTTTCACCTCATGCTGTTTGTTTTGAGCCAAACGCTCCCGCTCTGCCAAATCCGCTTTGAGCGATTGAAGATGAGCATCAATTTGCGAAATATCCGTAGCCGACGTCATCTCCAGGTCTTTGTTCTCAGTGTAGGAGCGCTCAGCCGACTCTGTTTTCTCGCGTAATTTTTTAAACTCTACCGAACTCACCCACATTTCGAGGGATTCAATTTCGGTGCGCAGACGGCGATACCGTTCCGCACGTTGGGCTTGGCGCTGCAAGCTTTCCAGTTGGCGCTTGAGTTCGCCGATAATGTCCTGAAGGCGCACCAAGTTGCCTTCGGTGGCTTCCAGTTTTCTTTGCGATTCGCGCTTGCGCACTTTGAATTTGGTAATACCCGCGGCTTCTTCGATAAGTGTGCGCCGCTCTTCTGGCTTTGCAGTCACAATCCGACCAATGGCTCCCTGTTCGATTATGGAGAACCCCTTGGACCCAGCACCGGTATCCATAAAGATTTCCTGCACATCGCGCAAACGGGCTTGCTCCTTATTGATGAGATACTCAGAATCTCCAGAACGGTGCAGACGACGGGTGACCATGATTTCGGAATGGCTTAAGTATTTTATCGGAAACGGACCGCCATCGTTTTCTAGAGTGAGTGTCACCTCTGCCATGCCCATAGGCGCGTAACCCTCGGCACCAGCAAAGATCACATCCTCCATGCTCGAACCGCGCAGATGCTTGGCCGACATTTCACCCATCACCCAAACAAGGGCATCCACGATGTTCGATTTACCGCAACCGTTAGGTCCCACCACGCCTGTAATTCCAGCGTCGAAGTGAATGACGGTTCTATCCTTGAACGATTTAAAACCTACAAGTTCCAGCTTTTTGATTCTCAATTCAAACTCCCCTTAAGAGCCACCTGTGCAGCGGCCAACCTTGCAATCGGCACACGGAACGGTGAACAACTGACATAATCCAATCCTGCACTCGCAAAAAACGAGATACTGGCTGGGTCTCCCCCGTGCTCACCGCAAATACCGACTTTTAAGTTTGTTCTGGACTGACGTCCAAGGTCAACCCCCATTTTTACCAGTGCACCGACGCCTTTTACGTCGATAGACATGAAAGGATCAGTTTCGTAAATCCCCTCAGACACATAGGATTTTAAAAATCGTCCCGAATCATCGCGCGACAGACCCAATGTGGTTTGCGTGAGATCGTTAGTACCAAAGCTAAAAAAGTCGGCATGAGTGGCGATTTCATGAGCAGTTACTGCCGCACGCGGAAGCTCAATCATGGTGCCTACGAGATAATCAAAATTCACACCCGCTTGTTTTTTCACGCGCTCCACAACATCAACCACAAGATCGCGCATGATCTTCAGTTCGATATCCACACCCACAAGCGGAATCATAATTTCCGGAATTAACTTTTTCCCATCTTTCACGATCTGCACAGCCGCCTCAGCGATCGCCTGAGCCTGCATCTCGTAGATTTCCGGATAGGTCACAGCCAGGCGACATCCACGGTGCCCGAGCATGGGATTGAACTCGTGAAGATTCTTAATTTTACGGCGAAGCTCGTCGGGCTTAATGTTGAGGCGAGTAGCAATATCTTGCACTTCGTCTTCGTCGTGAGGAAGAAATTCGTGGAGTGGCGGATCGAGCAAACGAATGGTCACTGGGAATCCATCCATCGCTTTAAATATTTCGTAAAAGTCCCCACGCTGCATGGGCAAAAGTTGATCCAGTGCGGTCTTTCGATCAGCCACACTTTCTGCGACGATCATGCGACGGATCCAGTCTATGCGATCGGCAGCGAAGAACATGTGCTCCGTGCGGCAGAGGCCAATACCCTCAGCCCCAAAATCGCGGGCCACTTTGGCATCGTGAGGCGTATCGGCGTTGGTGCGCACGCCCAACTTTCTGTACTTATCGGCGATTTCCATGAGCCTACCAAAAAAGCCACCGAGCTGAGGCTCGATGGTTTTGACTTCGCCCAAATAAACTTCGCCAGTTCCACCGTCGAGTGTGATCACGTCGCCTTCGCGCACCACATAGCCTTGCGCGCGGAATTCTTTGAGCTTGTAGTCCACATGAATATCACCACACCCAGCAACGCAGCACTTGCCCATACCGCGAGCGACAACGGCCGCATGGGAGGTCATACCACCGCGGGTGGTAAGAATCCCAAGTGACGCCACCATGCCCTCGATATCTTCGGGCGATGTTTCAATACGCACGAGAATGACTTTTTCGCCCTTTTCTTTCCACGCCACGGCTTCATCACTGGAGAATACCACTTTACCGCACACGCCGCCGGGGCTTGCCGGAAGGCCCTTGGCCAAAATGGTTTTTTTAGCTTTGGGATCGAGACGCGGATGCAACAGCTGATCAAGACTCGCCGGTGTCACGCGCAGGAGTGCAGTTTTCTCGTCGATGAGTTTTTCGTCGAGCATATCCATAGCAATTTTAATGGCGGCGTTGGCGGTGCGTTTGCCGTTCCGAGTTTGCAGCATCCAGAGCTTTCCGCCTTCGATGGTGAACTCAATGTCCTGCATGTCTTTGTAATGGGTTTCGAGACGCTGATAAATTCCCACAAGCTGCTCGTAGACTGCCGGCATTTCTTCCTCGAGGGACTTGTGCGTCGTGCCCGCAGCTTGGCGCTTGGAGATCGGTTGCGGTGTGCGGAGGCCAGCGACCACATCCTCCCCTTGAGCGTTGATGAGGTATTCACCAAAAAAATGGCGATCACCGGTGGACGGGTCGCGCGTGAACGCCACTCCTGTTCCGCAATCATTGCCACGGTTACCGAACACCATGGCCTGTACGTTCACTGCGGTTCCCCAGCTTTCGGGAATGCCATTTAAACGGCGATAAGTGATGGCGCGATTGTTGTGCCAGCTTGAGAACACCGCTTGGATCGCGCCCTTGAGCTGCTCCAACGGATCGTTAGGAAAATCTTTATTGATAGAATCGCGAATGGCGCGCTTGTAGCCAGCAACCACCGCTTTGAGATCGTCGGCCGTGAGATCGGTGTCTTTCTCCACCGCACGCTCGGCCTTTTTGTCCTCGAAAATTATATCCAGGAGCGAATGATTCATCTGCAACACCACATTGCCGTACATCTGAATAAAACGGCGGTAAGAATCCCATGCAAAACGCTCATCGCCCGAAACTTTTGCCAAGCCTTGAACGACCTCTTCGTTGAGACCTAAATTGAGAATGGTATCCATCATGCCCGGCATACTGGCACGGGAACCCGAGCGCACACTCACCAAAAGTGGATCTTTGACATCGCCAAATTTTTTGCCCATTTGCTTTTCGAGCTTGGCCACATTCTCCAGCACACCATCCATCACCCATTGCGGTAAGGCTTTGTTGTTGTCGTAAAACGTCTGGCAGATTTCAGTGGAGATCGTAAATCCCGGTGGCACAGGGATTCCCAACGAGCACATCTCGGCAAGGTTTGCACCTTTACCGCCGAGAATGTCCTTCATGCCGGAATTGCCATCGGTCTCTTTTTGCGAGAAGAAGTAAATAAATTTTTGCGGCTGAGACGTTGAAGGACTCATAACAACTCCCTACTTTTTGAAAGTGTGATCGAGAACATAATTTCTCAACTGGTCAATGGCAACGCGGGTTTGCGCCATGCTATCGCGATGGCGCACAGTTACCTGTTTGTCTTCGAGAGATTCAAAATCCACCGTTACACACAACGGAGTTCCGATCTCGTCCTGGCGGCGGTAGCGTTTGCCGATGCTCCCCGACTCGTCGTACTGCGTTTCTACGACCGGGGTGAGGTCGGCAAAGAGCTTATCGGCGATTTCAATGAGTGGTTCTTTTTTAGAAAGTGGCAATATGGCCACTTTTACCGGCGCCAAGCGCGGGTGAAACTTCATGACCACTCGTTTATCGCCGTCGCCCACGGTTTCCTCATTGTAAGCGTCACACATCACCGCCAAAATAAGGCGATCGCAGCCCACCGCGGTTTCGATGACAAACGGCACATACTTTTCCTTCTTAGCTTCGTCGAAGTACTCAATCTTTTTGCCGCTAAATTTGGCGTGCTGAGTGAGATCGAAGTTGGTGCGGTTGTGAATGCCTTCGAGCTCTGACCACCCCATCGGAAACAAATACTGAATATCTTCTGCCGCTTTGGCATAGTGAGCCAGTTCGCCCGGGCCGTGGGGATGGAATTTTAGATTTTTTTCGTTGATGCCAATGGAGCGATAGAAATCCATACGCCAGTCTTTCCATTTGGCGTAGAATCCGTCATCCTCACCAGGGGTGACAAAATATTGCATCTCCATTTGCTCAAACTCCCGCGTGCGGAAAATAAAATTTCCTGGAGTGATTTCGTTGCGAAACGATTTTCCAATCTGCGCAATTCCGAATGGCAGTTTGCGGCGCATGGAGGCCTGCACGTTTTCAAAGTTCACGAAAATACCCTGCGCCGTCTCGGGGCGCAAATACACGACGGCGCCTTCGTCCTCAACCGGACCCATGTGAGTTTTGAACATCAAATTGAAATTGCGCGGCTCAGTGAGTTCCGTGGAGCCACAATTGGGGCATACCTTCGATTCTAAATGATCAGCGCGGTGGCGCGCTTTACACTTTTTGCAATCGACCAGAGGATCAGAAAAATTATCCACGTGCCCGGAAGCTTTCCACACTGTGGGATGCATAAGAATGGCGGCATCGAGCCCAACAACATCTTGTCTGCGAGTCATAGCTTCCCACCATGCACGCTTCACATTCATCTTTAGTTGTGCGCCGAGCGGGCCGTAGTCCCAGCACGAGCCTAAGCCGCCGTAGACTTCACTGCTCTGGTAAACAAAGCCGCGTTGTTTCGAAAGGGATACGAGTGTTTGTAAATCTTTAAGACCTTGAGTTTCCAAGCAGTGATCTCCGTGTATAGACAGGGTACCGAGCCCTCCTCAAAGAGGTACCTTTGCCGGCCCTAAGAGTCAACTTAAGAGGCCGCAAAAACCAGCTGAATCTCCAAGCACTTAGGTAGGTTTGTTGAACCGATTTTTTGACCCCAGATTGGTTGAAGCCGGCGCACGCCTATGGACGATTGCCGTCGCCTTTGACGCGGCACACACAGAGTGCGCTTAGCGGGTGGGCGGCTGAGCCGATTTTTCCTGGAGCTGGGTTTTGAGTTCTTTGAGAGATTGCATGATGCTTTCCAACTCATCGCCGGTGCGCAGGTTGCGATTGTAGTCGTAATTTCCAGCCTTGAGCTGCTCGATGTACTCGAGAATTGCCACTGTTGGGCCTCCTACTTTTTGCTCAATAAACAGCACAAACAGAACCGAAAACAAAAAATAAACCACAAAGCTCAAAGTCATCATCACCATCAGGTGATTCATGGATTCATAAATATGTTCGGCTGCCAGCTCGTCATTGATCGCCACAAAGGATACTTTTTGAGTCACATCGCGAATCACTTGCAGCAAATAAAAAAGCACCGCCGCCATAAAGAAAAAACTGATGGCCATCAGTCGAAAATGGTATTTCTTGGAGAGCGTGGCATTGGCAAAATAGTTACTCACTTTTCGACGTTTTAGCATCGGTATCTCCTTTATAAATCTCTAAAACACAACTGACATATGTACTTCGTAAAAAATCCCGGCTGAGTGATCTGCAATGCTTTAAACGGTATACTCGAGGCCAGTGCACACTGATTGGGATCAGTGGTCACTCCCACTTTTGCCGTAAAGCAGGTGTCCCATGGTTGGCACTTCATATCAGCAGGTCCAAGATGATTGTACCCTCCGCCGTTGGCTTGGCAAGCTCCAGCGATCGACTGCTGCCCAAAGCAATTAAAAATTCTTCCGTCGGGGCCCACATTGGCGAGCACGCGAATCATGAGATCCCGCCGAATCATGGGCCGCAAGAGCTCGGGAGCATCGGGAGTGCCCGAAGATTGATCGGCAAAATTCAAACCCACTTCTTTAGGATAAACATAAACTCGCAATGGGACGACGGTGTGCTCAAACTTTCCTGCCGGAGTTTTAAGCCCTACGGTGCCTCCACTAGCGCCTGAACGCACCATCACCACATCACTGATTGTAAAAACTGTGCCCGGCACTTTCCATCCGCGTTTTAAATGGGTTTCTGTACTGGTCGAATAACGCCAAGGAATCACCACGTTGTTGATGCGCGCTCCATAAGAGGTGGGAACCGTCATGCCACCCAACATTTGATGACATTGCAGAGGATCCTCAAGCTGGCTGCGCAAAGAATGAATCATTGCTACATAGGCCTCCATGTCGCCGCGCTTCACCTGACTTTTAGAGGAACTGAGTATGAGATAATACATGGACGGCATTACTGCCGCCAGCACCACGGCCACCGTGAAAACAACCAAGAGAACTGAGCCGCGCTGATTTCGAACTACTGACATCGCAGGCATATGTAGTAAGAGGATGTTACGATCACATCCCGCGTGCATTTTTTTCCGCAACTCACTTGATAGGTGGTGTTGTGTGAACCTGTTTGGTGGCGAGTGGCCGTTCCATTAGGGCAACTGATATCGCCATTGATGGGATTGGGTGTGTTGATAGGGCATCCCGACATGTCTCCCGTGTGCGCATTGGCGCAATACGAATTTCCGGCGTTTGGAGTGCACGCCGTATTTCCATCGCAAACGTTCACTGTGTAGGCGCCTTCATAGTAGCACTGGCTTTGCGGTACACATTTGCCGGTTGCTGGATTGAGTGACGACCCCATAGCCACGCACGCGTCTTCCATGGAGGAGCCGGTCATGCATTTGATGATTCGGCCGGCGCTGTTCACGAGCACTGGAAACTCGTAGTTGCGCGGCGGGCTTGCGACCCACTTGTTGGATCCGACGCGACTTTCTGTGGTCATCGTCACTTGCGCCAAATAACGGCGCACTGAAGCTCCTTCGTAGTTCATTGTTGCCGGCGCTAAACGCTTGTCGGCGAGCACAATGCTCTTCACGCGAAGTTTCTGACCAATAAGTGTTCCTGGCCCCACCGTGCTTGGAGCCCCGGTGCTTCCTCCACCGTAACCCACGTAACCTGGGAGCGTGACTGCAGCCGAGCCGCCAGCCGGAAAGGCCACATTGTTGAGTGCTGGTGAACAGGTGGACTCCGTAAACAGGAATCGCCCCACCGCCGATGAAAACTCATTGGCCTCGTCGTTTCCTATAATCTTTGATTGCATACGGAAAATGTCAGTAAACGTGGTGCTCACAGCGAGGCCCAAAAAGCCCAGAATTCCGGCCACAACCATGATCTCCACCAAGCTCATTCCTTTTTGAGATCGCCAATTTTTCATTTTTAATAAGCCCTCTGTATTTGCCACATCTGAATGTTTCTATAGTAAATTAAAGAGATCCTTTGTGTTGCATGTCAATATGTTATGTGGTGGACGCCCACTTATTTGTCTGAAATAGTTTATATTGAAGTGACAAAGGCAATGCACGAACAGCCAAAAAACTTGGCACCAAAATATATATACGTTCTCCTTGCGATCGCCTTTATTTGCATCGTCTCCGCCATCTATAAAAAGAAAAAAATGGAAGCTCGACTGCAACAGCTCGCTTATGCCAGCGCACAGTTGAAACTCAAGGAAAATAAACCTCTCACTCCCACGGAAAACATCTCTCTCGGCCGCTCCAGCTTTGAGAACATTCGGCTCCAAGCTAAGAAAACAGTGCAGCTGCAACCGCCACCTCGCCCCGTATTAAAACCCACCGCCAATATCGCTGAAATAAAAGCCAAGACAAGCACAGAAACCGTGCAAGCCTTTTCCAGTTCTGCGTTTATCGACGTGCCGTTGCCTAAAAATTTTAACTACAGCAAACTGGATCTCCCCGATGGCTTTGAGGGCATCTATGGAGTGGATGACGTGAGTAAAGCCAAAGTGACCGGTCTTGCTTATAAAAACACCGCGAGCGCCGAGCAAGTGAGCGAGTTTTTAAAAACCGACGCAGATAGCATTCCCAATCTTTCGAAGACGCCCATTTATTCCATGACACCGCCGCAGGATCTACCACCGCCGCCGGCAAATTCCGGTTTTTCTAAAGGAACATTATGGAATGGAATGTTGAACAACGGCGAATCGGTGGCCGTAGTTTACATGGAACGGGCCGATCACAAAGGCTCGTATCTTTTTGTTCTCTCTGCGCCCGGCGACTATTTCTCAAAAAATGATGGCGCCTTTGACAGCCTTTACGACAAAGCGCGCGCCCTCAACGAGAAAGGGCAATGATCTCTTTTATTGCTCTGATCACCGCGCTTTGTGGTTTTATCAATGAGATGAACTTTGCACAAACGCTCACCGCGGTCATGGGTGGCACAGTGGTGCGCTACCAAACCACATTTGGTCTATTTACATTTTCTCTCGGCTTGGGGGCGTGGTGCTTCAACTACGCCCATCGCCGCTGGAGTCCGCGCCAGCTGCTTTTGATATCACAAGTGGTGATGGCCGCATTGAGCATTCTGAGTCCGCCGTGGATCACTTATTTAAATCCACTTCTCCACCCCGAAAATACTGCGGTCTATACACTTCTGTGCTACGTGCCTGTGATTGCCGCCGGATGGATTTCTGGTTTGGAGTTACCAGCACTTCTTGAACTGGCTAAAAACTCCTCCACTCATCGCTTTTCGCCCCTCGCTTGGGATTACGCCGGTATGTTTTTAGCGAGCGCTTTATTTCCGCTCTACTTGCTCCATTCCGCGGGAGTTTTTGGCGTGAGCATGTTTGCAGCACTGTTATCTCTACTGGCTCTTTTAGGCGTGTACTTGTGGATTCCGGCCACTCACCGCACCAGCGCTCCGACAAATATCGTTTCACTAACACGCGGACCGTGGCTTATGGCAATATTCGTGCTGTCCTTTTGCAGCTTTTCTTACGAACTGTTACTTGCAAAAATCTTGGGAGATCTTCTGCGCGATGAAACCTTGGCCTACAGTCTTGGTATAGGCTTTATGTTGATTGGGCTGGGCATTGGCGCTCACCTCTCTCAGAAAATCGAGAAACCGCTGCGCGCATTGATCATGAGCGAAACTCTCCTCATCGCTTTGGGTTCCACCTTGTACATTTTATTTTATGGCACCGGTGCAGTTGTTTACGCCTATAGTCCGCTGGAAATTTTTACGACTCATAAATCACTGGCACTTTTGCTGTTTGCACCACTGCCTCTCGTCGTTGGAATTCTCACCGGCTTTGAACTCCCTCTGTGTTTGCGCCTAATGGAGCGCTCCAGCCAAAACTCCGAAGACACGGCGTCGGGGATATTCATGAATTACTTGGGGGCACTAGTGGCAGGAGTGTGCGTTCCACTGGTGCTACTACCTACTATCGGCGCCGCTGCAAGCTTACACAGCGTGGCTTTGCTCAACCTCGTTCTGCTTGCGGCCCTCCTCTGTATTCCGCGCCGCACGTCCTACCGCGTGCGTGTGGTCGCCGCCGCCTTAAGTGGCTGCGCTATCTTTATTGGAGTGCGTGGCGATCACGCTGTTGAGCAGGTGTTTTTAAAAACCTACTATTATGATCTCGGGCTCAACACCTTCTCAACAAAAGCACTCTCTCAATACTCAAAAATGTTGAGCGCCATCGACGACGTTCAGCGCGAAACGACTGCCTATCAGTTTATCGATAAACTTAAATCCACGAATGACTCCTCCTACTTTGCGCGCACAGGATTCTCATTGTTTCTCAACAAACAGCAGCAGCTCGACTCCCGCTACTGGCGCACCTATCACGAGAGTTTTGTTCACGGCGCGGCCAATCTCCACAAGCGTGCGCCGAAAAATGTGCTTATCTGTGGTGGTGGCGATGGCCTGCTGGCTCGCGTATTACTCGAAGACTCCACTGTGGAGTCCATCACACTCGTAGAGCTAGACCCGCGAATGATTCACTTTGCGCGAACCGACGCGGATATGCTCGCACTCAATCACAATTCTCTTGAGCACCCCAAAGTCCACGTCCTTACTGCTGACGCCTACGCCTATCTTTTTCAGACCACTGCGAGCTACGACGCCATCTATTTGGATTTTCCATACCCCGACACCTATGAACTCAGTCGCCTTTACAGTGTGGAACTTTACAGAGCCGCACGCGCCCGCCTCAGCTCCCACGGATTCTTGATTATGGATGCTCCGATTTGGCGCTATGTGGACCGCGAAACTCCGAACACTCCCGCAGAGTTGCGCATTCTCTACGACACGCTTCACGCGGCGGGTTTTCCTGCACTTTTCGCATATGGTCCCAATGAACCATTCATTTTTGCATCGCCACAACAGACGAATCTGAATTTTGACTACGCTGCACTTCCAAAAGATTTGTCCAATGCCACTTTTAGTAACCTGGCGTCCTTGGATTTTTTGTATAAAAGCCGTAAGCGGCCGCGCAAACTCTTAGTAAACTCGATCTATAAACCTCAACCCTTTTTTAAACAATGAACATTCTAAATACGGTTTTATTTATAGCTTGTTTCTGTTTTTTACCTGCGGCACACGCCGTTCCCATTAGTCGAATTTACGGCCAACGTCCCGATCCCCAATTCCTCAACGGCTATGTGGATCGTTTCTATAAGTGGAGCGCTCAGGTCTCTAGCAACATTGAGGCTCCGTGGACCATGACCGAGAAAAAACTTTTTCCACTGTGGAAATCCTCTTTAACGGAGTGGGGTTTGTCGCTCTCGGCGAGCCAGTCCTTCGAACACTTTCTGATCACTTACACAGTTGTGGACGGCTTCGTGCAGAAGCCCTCTTATTTTTTGGGCCTCCCCAGATGGCCCTCGCTGAGCCATGACCTCTTGATCCATATTGCACGCGAGCGAGGATTCCAATTAACACCGCAACTCTTGCCTCATCTGCACGGTTTTCAATGGAACCAGCACGACAACTCTTTCGAACTTCATTTTCTTTTAGATAAAGCGTCCGAAATGGCTGCTCTCCCTCCCGAAATTCGAACTCTCTCGGGCAGCTTACCCGATTCCCAGTGGCTCTATCCCCGCAAATGGATCGTGACGGTTGACAAAGATAAAAAACAGCGCGCGCACAAACTCCTTGCTGCGCTCTCCGCTGTGGACTGGAAAGCGGTGGGTAAACCACTTCAAATGGATATACTGGCTTTGCAAAAAACTATCGACACTTCTGGCGCGACAGAGTGGCGCATGGACTTGCGCTCGCTTCCCCCAACGGCGTTAGGGCCTGCCACAAAGGATCTTGCCGATGGATGGTCGAAAGAATTTTCTCTTTACCCAGATTCGCTCACCTATAGCAGCTTCAATACCTATAAACTCTACTACCCTTGAGAAAAAATGAGCGACAAACCTTTGACCACAGAACCCCTACCGCGCGCACGCTATAAAACCCGTTATTACGGACTGGATCTACTGCGCCTGTTTTGGCTTTTTGCGATTATTTACTTTCACACTTTGGAAACTTTTTTTTATTCCAACACCTACGATCTGGCATTTGGCGCTTCGCTGTTTTCTTACTTTCAAACCCCCGTACGGGCGCTCACCTTTAGCGGCTTTGCCATTGTGTCCCTCAGTTCGTTTCTCCTCGGCTGGATCACCATGGACGCGCGAAAATGGATTTCGCTGATGGGTGTGCTCGCTTTGGGAGCGTTGTTTTTATCGTGGCTCGAGGGCGATGAGAATCAAACATTTTATATTCAATGGGACATTTATTATTTTCATTTCGCATCGTTTGCGCTTATCGCCATTCTGCAAGTGCGCAGGTGGTTGCTCTATGCAGTGTCGGCACTTTTTCTGCCCCTACTTTTCATTCCTGTATGGCAGTGGGATAGCTCTCTGGACACGTGGGGTTGGTGGAAAGATCTATTGCTCGGCGACTGCACTCTGCGAGAGGGCCAGGGTTCCTGGCCCCTCTTCCCGTGGCTCGCTATTCCGCTCGCTATGTATTCCTCGGCTAAATTCATTCGCAGCCGCGAGCATTTAAAAACGTGGGTCCACAGTTTTTCATGGAAAGAGGCACTCGGTTGGGCGGTCGTTTTGGGCGCCCTCAGCCCGTGGCTTGGAGGCTACTTTTTTACACCCATTGGCTCGCAGTTCAGTTGCTATGTGCATCGGCGACCACCCATTGAATTTTGGAGTCAGTGGTTGTGGGTGATCCTTTTGATCCGTTTGAGTTTGGTCGATCGCCTCAACGACGAGCTCGCGCGCCGGCGCTGGGTGCGTGGCATTTCACAAATGCAGTGGTCGCAAAATATGGGTCTTGCCTACGCGCTGCACTTCGTTTTTTTAAATCTCGGTTACCGCTGGGTGGAAATTTACAAGTCCGATCAACAATGGATCGATGTGTTTTTTGTATTCTTAATTCTCGGCGTAGAGAGCCTGTGTCAGATTTTTAAATCATTCACGATAAAGTTCTCGCACTTTCGCTGGAATCGCCTATAGCTCTTCGCGCTCGCGCATCCACGTGGACACGGCTTCATTGTAAGCTTCGAAATCCGATAAGTCGTTGTGAAAAGCGTCTGGCACCTTCACAAACCGAGAGTGGGGCGCTAAACGGGAAAGCGCTTCTCCTTGCGCAACAGGTATAACATCGTCACGCTCTCCATGTACGATCAACATGGGGGCCGCAATTTTTCCTATGCGCAGATCGGAGCGCATCGGAAATGGAATAAAGACCTCGGGAAAATAAAAAACTCTCTTCTGCACCATCGATGACAGACTTAAAAAAGGCGCCTCGAGCACCACTCCACCCACGGCGTGTTCCGAGGCCAGGTATACCGCTAACCCCGAACCGAGCGAGACGCCATAAACAAGGATCTTTTCGGGCGCAAACTGCAAACGCGCCGATTGCCACATTTTCTCCGCGAGCCTAAACAACTCTTGTTCTGTCGCCAGTGTACCTTCACTTTTACCGTAACCTGGATAATCTACTATCCACACATCATACTGGAATCGCCCGGCGAGGCCCATACTGGCATAACCCCAGCTCTTAAGACTACCACCGCTTCCGTGAAAATAGAGGATAAGCCCCTTGGGGTTTGCGGCCTTAAAATAGAGGGAGTGGACGTTGTGGCTGTCGACCTCGATCCAGCGCTCTTCGAAGGGGTGGGCAAAAGAAAATTTGTGATCCTGCGGCAATTTTTCGGGCGAAAAGACAAGCTTCCCCATAAAAAACCAAATAGCGACAAAAACCACCAGATAGTAACCCAATAGAATTCGCGCTAAAAAAGCCAATACTCTTATGAACTGGGCGGCGGTGGATCTTGGTGAGCGAGGCCGAGCCGGCGCACTCAACGCTGTGCCTGCGATTGCTGTATAGCGCTCAATGCCGCCTTAAAAAACTCCTGAGATGCAGCATCGGAGCCTTGGATGCTGCGCTGGAAGGCGCGCTGAATTTCCTCGAGAGTGCTCCCCGCCGGTACGCCCAAAGCCTCGTACGCATCAAAACTGTGACCATTAAAGTTAAAGAACACATTGAGCGCATAGGCCTGGGCGCTTTGCGCGCCGCCGTTGGCTTTGTTCTTAGAAAAATTCAGAGCGCGTTCCTTTTGTTTTTTAATGGGCATAAAAAAAACTCCCACCAAAAGAATGACAAAAACGCCTATGACCGTTATGACTGAATCCGAATTCCCCACAAGATTATTTTAGGGGACTTTTTCCCACAACACAAGGAAGCCTTATGTCGAATCCATTTGAACAGCAAAAACCCATACCCGGTGTCAAACACATCATCGCTATAAGCTCGGGCAAGGGCGGCGTCGGAAAGAGCACTGTCTCTGCTCATTTGGCACTAGCACTTAAAGCAAAGGGCTTAAAAGTGGGTTTACTCGATGCTGATATTTACGGCCCAAGTATTCCGCGCATGATGGGAACAATGAACCAAAAACCGGAGCTCCACGGAACTTTGTTGTCTCCAATTGAGGCAGGCGGAATCAAAACTATGAGCATGGGCAACTTGGTGGAAGAGGACATGGCCGTTGTTTGGCGCGGTCCCATGTTGTTTAAGGCACTCAATCAGTTTTTGTTCGAAGTGGATTGGGCCGATGTGGATGTGCTCCTTATGGATCTACCGCCGGGCACTGGTGATGTGCAACTGAGCATTGCGCAAAAGGTTCCCCTCAAAGGCGTCATCAGTGTTTCCACTCCACAAAATGTGGCGCTTGCTGATGTTAAAAAATCCATCGATATGTTCCGCCGCGTAAATATACCTATCCTCGGAATGGTGGAAAATATGTCCTATTTACAGGTACCGGGAACGGATCAAAAAATTCAGCTCTACCCCAAGGGCGATCTGGAAGCCTTTTTAGAAAAAGAAAAGATCCCAAAAATTGGCGAAGTGCCCATGTCTCCGGTGGTGAGCCAGCACTGCGAGATAGGTCTTCCACTCACGTTTAAAGCAGAAGATCCCGTCAACAAACCTTTTATGGATATCGCCAACCGCCTGTACGCTCTTCTGTATTGAGAGCGACTGCCCCTACTTCTGGATCACGCCTTCACTCACCTGCGGCACATCTTGGGTCTGCGTCTGCTGAGCATACGGAGGATAACCCACCGGCCGAGGTGCAGCTTCATAGTTAGCAATGCCATTTTTATACATCTTTAATGTGGCTGCATTGCAGGGTGGAACCGGGCGATCGCGAAACACTTCTTGCAGCGAGGCCTGATCGAGCACTTCGTGCTCCCCGCTTGCGAACAAACCGTTGCGCACTTTTTTACGAACTAAGTACTCACCTTTGTTTCCGCAACTGATGTTGCCATCAGCAAGATACTGGTAGGCTTCATTGAGAAGAAAAAATCCTCCAGCAAACAACACCGCGCCGCCCATGGCGCTCACACCCAAACTCGGCCCCACAAAATACCCCAAAGCACCTGTGGCCACCATGCCCATAATGCCACCCAGGTTGCTGAGCGCATGGGCCTCCGGGAGTATTGAAAACATGGAGGTCTTTTTAGTATTGAGGCGCTCCATAACTTCTTTATAGACCACATCGATGCCTTTAACACCTTTGCGGATTTGGTACCCATTAACATTGACCGTATTTTCGTCGACGAATATGAGATAGTTCTCTTTATCGAAGTACACTTTATTGCCATCATACTTCATGTGCGGAAACTTGGCTTTGGTGTCGACGCCATTGAGGCTTAAGCGTTTTCTAAATTTCTCCATTTGTTCTTGAGAAACATTGCGCTCAATTACAGCCAAGTACTCCTCCACGCTCGACATACGATTAAAAAACGATGCCGTTGCCCGTGCGGTGGCCTCCGTGGACGCTTGTTTCTTTTGCGCAGCAAACGAGGTGGCTGCAGTGAGAAGTAGTGTTGTTAAAACCAAGATCTTCATAACCCTCCATGAGTGACACGACTGGCGCGCCTCTCCCAAGAATAACATCTTGGTTTTAAGTTCCCATTGCTGATTTGCGCGCAGCTAGACGATCGTGCAGGCGACCGTATTTTACCGGCGACTGTTGTGGTGTCTCAGAAAGATGCGTTTTTGATTTGGACAAAAAGAAACCCGCCACTATGGGGGGATAGGGCGGGTGTTAGGCTTTGGATTAAGCATAAATTCCTCCCTTACCTCATTCCTTTGGTAGCTGGCTGGCTTTGTTTAGTCCTTAAACGTTAGCCCCTGTAGCTTTGCGCGGTCTCCCTTTCGGAAGCCTTGCCTTTGGCAAAGAGTGGATCGAAATCCTGTCCTTAAAACAAGAATACTACGAAAGTCCAGGAACTCAAAAATTATTCTGCTCATCATCTCAACATGGGATTTCATTGTGAGACAGCTGCCCCATGTAAGCTCTGCTGGCGCTGACGCTGCGGGAGTTTCTCCATTGAGAAACACGCAGTATGCTCGAATCAACTTTCTTCAACTGGAGTCCACAAAATGCGAGCGCTTCTGAATGTATTTTTTTTACATATGATCTCCCCTCTTCACGCCGATACCATTCCCCTGGAAGCTCAAACTCCCGCTCTACAAAAGATCTATTACATGGAGCTCAGTGGTGATCCACAGCTCGCTGGCCAACTCCTTAAAGACTTGTCTTCCAAAGACTGTCAGACACTCCCCACAACCTCAGAAGCCCGTGGAGCGTTGATCAATAACACGTGCCATGCTTTCCGCCCCTACGCGGATGAGACGCAAATCAAGAACGTGAAAGCAAGTGAGCCGCAGACATTTCTTTATCGCGTGAGAATCGATTCACCACACACGTTTAATCTGCAGATTTATAAACGCGATGGTGCCAAGCTTCGCCGAATCGCGAATGGCGGTGATTTTAAGCCGAAAAAAGATTTTTACGAAAACCTTCGCGACTCCACAATTAAATTTACTTTTAAATAAAGAAGCCGTGCTGGAGAAAAAAAGAAACCCGCCGCTATGGGGGGATAGGGCGGGTGTTAGGCTTTGGATTAAGCATAAATTCCTCCCTTACCGATTCCTTTGGTAGCTGGCTGGCTCTGTTTACTCCTTAAACGGTTAGCCCCTGTAGCTTTGCGCGATCTCCCTTTCAGGAGTCTTGCCTTTGGCAAAGAGTGGATCGAAATCCTGTCCTTAAAACAAGAATACTATGAAAGTTCTAGGACTCAAAAAAAAATCAAATCAACATCTCAACATGGGATCTCAGAGTGAGAAACACCAGTCGATTCACACACTCACGGGATTCTCATTGGCGGATCAACTACTCGTCGAAGCCTTCTGGAAGTTTTTCTTTGTAGCCATTTTTAAACAGTTCGTTCAGGGCTTTCCAAAAATTCCAATCGAACTTTCCATTTTCCACTGTAAAATCCACTTTTGTGGCCACAGTTTGATTTTCTGCATTTTTAAATACCGCGTTCATTGCCGCGAGCCCAATTTCGATTCCAAACTGCGTGAAGCCTTTGAAATCCCGCTCGTCACCAACCATCTCTACATCTTTGGCAAACGGCTTCGCATAGCCAATGATTCTACCGGCTGTGGCCTTAGCCTCCGCATACAGCGTGAGGTTTCCTTTTTGAAACGACAGCGGTGCCACCTGATACATCCAGGGATTGGTTGTACTGAGTACAAAATTCTTGGCCATCACCTTGGCCTTCCAGTCGATAGGCTTTGCAAAATAATTAAAATTGCCCGAAAGTTCCAGCGGTGCGCTACCATTCAACTCCCCTTCCAATTTAAAATAAGACACTTGCCTCTGTTCTATGGGAGTTAAATTGGTTACTTCCGCGGAAATATCATCGACAACCACCGGAAGCTTATCCGTCACGCCAAAAAAATCGGCACTTGCGATTGTGCTCCTGCGAACTACAATTTTTTCGACGGAAATGGGAAAAAGCGCTTTGCCGGCAGACTTTGCTTGCTCTGCGTTCTCCGCTGGGGCTTGTGCGATTTGCGTAATCACATAATCGCTATATAAAAGCTTCAGTCCGGTCACTCGCACATCGGTGCGTATGCGCCCCTGAAACAACTCGGTCCAGTCGATGGCCACATTGATATCACTCGCATCAACAAAGCGAATGGGCTTTTCACGCAATGTGAGAGTGAGATTCTCAAAGCCGTAAGAACCACGCCACCAACGGAGTTCGAAGTCATCGATGTGTCCGCTATACACGGGAGAAAATGTGGCTAAGTACTCATTGGTTTTTTTTAATAGAAACCAATGAGCGAATAAATAGATCAGGATGATTCCAACAGTGAGGAGGCTAATGATGATCCACTTTTTTGGGCGGAACAACGGGAGATACGATGTATTCATGGCGAGGACTATAACACACAACAGAGTTAAGAACCAAGAACCCATGGCCACCAAATTTTTCGTCTCTTTGCATGGAATGCATCATAAGTTAGGGTGCCCACGCCTTTAATAATATGCTTTAGACATAAAAAAGGAGAGCTGGGCTCCCCTCATTTTGTTCTAAATATTACCGGCTCGCCGGGCTCGTTCCTTAGTGCGGAATTTTAATATTCGCACCTATGAGAATGCGCTCGCTTGAGCGCAATTTGTTGTATGAGATGAGCTTCGACAATCGCACGTTGTACTTGTGAGCGATACTCAGCAGAGTGTCTCCCGTGCGCACTACGTGGTATTTTTTCTTGGTCACAGCAGCCACTTTTGTCGTCGATTTTCGGGATGTCGGGACGCGGGAGGCTTTGGCATATTTAGAATTGAGGGGCTTCCCCTTTGTCGCCTTAGAGTCATTTTTTCCATTGGCTACGGCTCCTTTGCGAGGAATACGTAAAACTTTACCAACGTTGATCACCGAGCGGCGGGTGAGATCATTGACCTCTATCAAAGCGGCCAACGACACGCGGAAGCGTCTTGCGATTGTCGACAAGGTGTCTCCGGCGCGAACACGGTACTTGGTGAACTCTGTATCGTCCGACGCTGAGACTGCGCGAGATACAGCCACCGGCGTGGAGCTACCATCCAGAGCTGCGATAACCTGCTCTTTGTTAAGAGATTTCGGAACACGCACAGTCACTTCGCCACCGTATTTTGGAACTATGCCGCGCTTGAATCCCGGGTTGAGGCCACGGAGATCTTCGTAGTTCAAACCCAAACGCTGTGCGAGTGTGGTGAGGCTCACCGATTTGTCGTAAGTGATTTCCTGATAATCCAACGGTGGCATCCACTCCACATCCGTAAAGCCATATTTGTCGGGATGCTTTGCGATCATACGTGCCGCGATAAATTTAGGAATGTAATGAACTGTTTCTTGCGGGAGTTTTTTCTGGCGCGCCAATTCCCAGAAGTCGCGCGTGTAGTGCTTCATCACTAAATTTTTAACTCTGTTCTCGCCCACGTTGTACGAAGCAATGGCCAAATACCAGGAACCGAACAAGTGATAAAGCGCCTTTAAATACTGGGCTGCAGCTTCTGTGGATGCCACGTAATCACTGCGCTCATCGGTATAATAATCGATGCGCAGCCCGTAGCGGCGAGCAGTCCCGCGAATAAACTGCCAGTAACCCGATGCGCGCGCTGTGGAAACTGCGCGGCCGTTAAAACCCGACTCAATCAGAGCGAGATAAACCAAATCTTCGGGAAGGCCATGGCTCTTGAGGATCTCTTTCATTTTTGGAATGTAGCGCGTAGAGCGACCGAGGTAGCGCACCATGTGCTTGCGTCCACGACCTTGGAAATAATCCACCCATTGCTTCACTTCATCATTGAATTCCGCAGGCAAACTATTAATGTCGCTTTCCGTATCGTTCAAATCTCCGGCTTGCGCTGTGGAGCGACCCACACGGATCGGCTCCATGTCTTCAGGACCTTCTTGAAACGCTTCTTGTACCGAAGGGGGTTCCTCGTCGCCACTGGTGATTAGACTTTCGTCGGGAGGAAGATCTTTTGCAGCTATCTGGCTGCGAGTATGAGCACATCCGACGCCCACCAAGAGCAACAACATCAGGACTATATTTTTCATCGAACCTCCATCCCAAAAAACAGTGTAACCAACCACGCGCCATGTCGCAACTGAAATGGCCGCCAGACTTGGATCAAAGCCCCAGGCTTTTTTTGATGCCTAATTCTGAAACGCACTGAGTGGCGTTCTCATTCTATTTCGTACCGCTCAGAAAGCTAAGCAGGCGTTTTCGCGAGAGAAAATCCGATCTTAACTAAGATTGGTTATGAACTCAAGCCGGAGAGCTCAATCGCGCGAAGCATGAGGCGATGGAGAGTATTTATATCACTCTCGTACTCCTTTTTTTCTACAGCTTGCTGAACAGCGATATCAGGACCAAATCCGAGGACGTAAAAACGATTCATCACAGCTCTGAGCTCTTGCGCCAGTTCCTTGCGCACACTGGGCGGTAGTTTATCAATCAGTCGATCGATATGCACATCGGCGCCGCCCTCTCCACTGATTCGACCCAAAACAAAGTTCACTAAATTTGTAGCTTCAACTCCCAATTCGCGCCACTGATTTTTACCAGGCAGTGTGCGCAGATGTTTGAATCGCTTTTCGAAAGTGTCTTTTAGAGTTTCGGGTTTACTGAACATCCCCGTGGATAGTAATCCCATTACAAAAAAGCCCAACCCAGTTCCACCGAAAAGTGCGGCGAATCCCACAGCGTTTGGAACCCACTGCGCGGCACTCGATGGAGTCCACTGCGAAACCGCGGTGAGCGGCTCATCGAGTTTTTCTTCACCTTCTTTCTGAATTCTATTGGATGCCATTGTCTGCTGACCCGAGCCCGGCAAAACGCGGAATTCAAAGGCAGTGGTAGAGAGCGTTTCGTATTTTTCGGTTTTGGGATTAAAGATCGTGGTCGAAAGTGCAGGAATTGTTATGTTACCCTCCTCACGCGGTATCAAAAGCACTTCAAACTCTTTGTAGCTCAACCCGTCTTTGAAAAATTTCGCTTCTTTTTTTATATCGTAAAGTTCCACGTTCGATGGCAACTGAAAATTGGGAAGCTCAAATTGCTTGGCGTTGCCCCGACCGTCGATACGAACTTTTATCGCAAACGGCTGATGAGCCACCACACTGGTGCTATCACTCGCCGCCTTCATCTGAAACTCTCCCACCGCACCTGAGAACACAGCACCCAAAGGCGCTTCCGGCAAGGGCTTCACAAGAATTGGAATATCGGCTGAATTTTTCGTGTTGGTCACGGCGCGACCGAAACCGCCAAGCACAGTGACTTTTGCTCGGTAAGAATCGATCAATGCTTTTCCAGCCTCAATCGGGAACAGCGCGTAGGATGCGAGTAGCGCCTTGTTGTACTGCTGTCCGTTGAGTTCTGCAGGCTGAAAAGTGAGGAGCGTGGCCAACTCAATGTCTTCTTTCCAAAAACCTTTGAGATTGGGATATTTGAGTGTGTCGATCTCGCGCACGCCGGCTTTAGTGTACAAGTACCAGGTGGCGGTGATTTGTTCGCCTTTGTAGGCCGATGTCTTATCGACCTCTGCAACAATAGCAAAAGCGTCTTGAGCATTGATATTCGGAATGGCCTGATACCCACTTCCACTACCGCCGCCGAACTGGCGCTGGAGAAGTTTATTAAAAGCATCCTCCATGCGATCGATATTTTCGAAAGGATCGGCGCTAAAGTCCTCATCGTCCAAAAGTTGCTTTTGAATCTTTCGGCGGCGAGCGTTCAACGACTCCACCATCACAGTGACGCGACCACCGTTTACAGTATAGTTTTTTCCGTCGACAATGAGCTTTCCTGGGGACACCACAAAAGATCCATCCCTGCTCGCGGCATACTGAAACTGAAAAACCTGAGTTTGGGTGGTTTTGTGTTCCAGACCGTTGGCACCCATAACTATTCCGGCATTCACTCTTTTACTGCGCGACTGCCCTAAAAATTCGGCACTGTCGATCTGTGGCGCCACAACGCCATCCACTTCCACACTGGCATTGGACGAAACCTCATAGAGCACATTGAAAGGTTCACCAACTACCACTTCTTGGGGTTCGATGCGCATGCGCACTTGGACGCCTTTGTCTTGAGCGACGGCGAAGGACGTGAACAACACTGCCACGACAAAACTCAGCAGACACAAAGATCGGCAATTACCACTCTTTATCTTTAGGCGCACGCTTGCCTCCCTTACGCTCCATTTTGGCTCGTATTTTTTGTTCCTGATCATTCAGCTCTTCCATGATGCGCTGAAGATCTTCTTTAGACATGTGTTTTTGATCGAATTCTTTGGGCTGATTTTTCTGTTGCTGTTGTTGTTGCTTCTGTTGTTGCTGTTTTTCTTTTTCGTCCTGCCCCTGATCTTTGTTCTCTTCGTCCTGCTCCTGAGGGTCGCCGTCGCCCTCACCCTCGCCGCCTTGTTGCTGCTTGCTCTTGTCTTTACTCTTGCCTTTGCCGCCACCACCGCCTGAGAACATCAGTTCGATATTGGTTTTGATTTCTTTCGAATCGGGCATTAATTCTAGCGCCATTTGATAGTGCTTGAGTGCTTCTTCGTTATTTTGCAGGAGTTGATAAGACAAACCCAAGTTGTAAAGAGTTGCGAATTTAAGCGCGGAGAGCTGCTGCAGCTCGGCCTCCGCCGACGCGCCCTCCTTTAAATTCTCGACGATCATTCGGTTCACATCCTTAACGATGACCAAATTGAGCTTTATGGCTTTTTCCTCTTCGCCCAAAGCTTGTAAAGAGCTGGACATATTGAACTTGAGTAAAACATCAGCGGGATCCTGCGCGGTCAAACCGAGAAATTGATCAAACGCTTCCTGGCGTTTTTCATTTTTAAAAAGTTCCACGGCCCGATTGTTTTTATATATAAGCTGCAAATCGCGCGCTTCAGCGCCACCAGCAACTAACACGATAATTAGAGAAAGGACATAACGGCTCATACTGGAAACCGTCCTTTCCATTTTTCTTTGCGTCGCACACGCGAACCCATAAACAGTTCTGCAAGCGCCAGTAAAATTGCAGGGAGCAATAAGTACTGGTAACGTTCATCGTAACTAGTGGCCACTGTTGTATCGAATTCGGCCTTTTCAAGGCCATCTAAATCTTCGACCAAAGAGGTCATCTGACCTCCGCCAAAGGTTACGTGATAAAAGCTGCCTTTTCCCACTTCGGCAAGTGTGCGCAGGAAATTCCCATTCACTTTAGACACAACAGCTTGGCCATCTTTGTCTTTAAGATATCCAATCAAATTGCCGCGCTCGTCCCGGAGCGCCACTCGTCCACCCGCCTCCGTACCGAAGGCCATCGTGAACACACGCATTCCCAAATCCGCAAGCTCCTTGGCCTTGGATTCGGCGCCTTTTTCGTGATCCTCACCATCGGAGATCACCAGCACCACTTTTGTCACATGTGATACATCATCGCTATCGGTGCCTCCGCGCGCGAAGGCCTCTTTGGCCTCGCTCAGTGCTTTTTCGATTTCTGTTCCCTGCGTCTCGACCGAATTAGGCGACAAACCTTCTACGAACATTTTAAGTGCCGACTTATCAACCGTCAGCGGTGAAAGCAGCACCGCCGACCCGGCAAACGCGATCAGACCCACTTTGTCGCCGGAGAGTTTATCGAGCAGATTCATGATTTCTTTTTTTGCATGCTCCAGGCGCGAGGGACGCACATCCTCAGCGAGCATGCTTCGCGACACATCCACAGCGATCATGAGTTCGAGGCCCATGCTTTTTACTTCTTTTTGCCCTTCGCCCATTTGCGGACGACAAACGGCAACAACAAATCCCGCCAATGCCAAGCTCATCAAGATGGCTTTCCACCACGATTTTCTCAGTGAAAAGGAATCAAACAAAAATGGCGAGAGACGTGTCGAAAATTGAGTGGTCGTAATTTTTTTCCAACGGGCTAAAACTATTAGAAAAATCACCAGCACGAGTATTGAGAGGCCAAGAAACATTAAGTATTGAGGACTTTCAAAACGAAACATCAAATCCCCCTTCTAAACGCCGTGAGCTGGAGAACCGCGGCCAAAAAATAAATAAAGATTGCGAGCAATAATGGCCGCTGAAAGAGCTCGTTGTATTTCACATAGCGATCCACATCAATTTTGGTTTTCTCCAAACGATCGATCTCGCTGAACACATCGTCCAGGGTCGCTGAATCATTGGCTCTAAAAAACTTGCCCCCGGTCTCCTCTGCCATTTGCGTGAGTAGCTCCACATTGACCGAGCTATGGATGGGCTGATAGCGCTTTTGCATGCGTCCAAAGATGTCGGGGGTGTAAATAGGCAGCTGCGCATCGCCGTCCTTACCCGCTCCAATCGTGTAAATTTTAATCCCGTAGCCTTTAGCAATTCGAAGCGCCGTGAGCGGATCAATAAGGCCTGTGTTGCTCTCACCGTCTGTTAAAAGCACTAGCACCTTAGATTTGGCATCAGAATCCTTGAGGCGTCCACAGGCGGCCGCTAAAGCCACGCCAATGGCTGTGCCCATTTTGATGTTGCGCGAGGTTTTAATCTCGCCCACGTTGTTGAGAAGGAGTTCGTAATCCAGAGTGAGCGGAATACGTGTATAAGCCTCTCCCGAAAACACCACAAGCCCAATGCGGTCGGAAACACGTTTTTTTATAAACTCTTGAATGGTTTTTTTTGAAGACTCCAAGCGATTGACCGGCTTCATGTCCTCGATGAGCATACTTTCCGATACGTCGAGAGTGATCATGATGTCGATGCCCTCGACATTTCTTTTTACCTTTTCATCGGCAGACTGCGGCCGCGCCAATGCCACAACTGCAAAAATGATGGCGATCACCTTGAGCACTTCTGGAGTGTATTTGAGGCGCGCGCGCAAAGACGTTTTGATCTTGGCAAAGTACACCACGCCAAAACGCAAATACCCCTTTTTGGGGCCACCCATTAAGAAAAATAAAAACACAAACACAATAAGCGGAATGAACAGCAAAAAAGCCAAAGGAGTGAGCCACACGGTCATGCGCTTTTCTCCTTGGTTTTATAAGCCCATACTTTATCAACGGCCTTCATAACAATTGTTGTCAGCTGGTCGCAGTCCTTGGACTTTAAGTTTTCCGGACTTCCCAGTGCGCGATCCAGCTCGCGAAACGCTTTGTGCAATGGATCCCGAAAAAGTGGATAGGTGTGTTTCGACTTTCGTTTAATTTCGGCGAGCGTTTGCCGCGTCGTCCAGGTGATGGCGGGCACTGTGAATTCGCGCAACAAAAACATGCGAAAGTACTCATCGAGTTTACTAATGTAACCTTGAACCTGCGCCTGGGACCACTCATGGCGTTCTGAAAACAAAACTCCACTGCGCAACAAGCGCACATCCTTACTGAACTGCGAGTAGGAACCCATCGGGCTTAAGAATTTACGAATATTCTTTTCCAAGCTTTTGCGTTGAATGCGTTTTTTAAAAAACACTCCCGCCCAACCCATCAAAACTAAAACGATAACCAGCGCCGTAAAAAACAACCACACGGGCCAACCCATCGGCATCGGAGACACCGGACCGAATGGGGCCTTGGGGGGTGGATTCGGCAATACGGATTGCAAGGTGAGCTGCAGAGGTTGCGAAACAAATCCTGCTCCATCGGCATCCACAACATGAACAAACGGAATCTTCGCGGTACCCGCGCGATAGCTGGTAGCCTCATACGTTATTTTTCCGCTCGTGAGTTCCAGTTTTTTGAGTAGTACCAGCCCATACTCCATGCCCTCCGGCATTTCTGCACGGAGTGGCTCCTTAAGGCTGAGCTCCGCTCCACTGCAGGTGAACGAAAACACCTCTCCAACCGTGAGAACTTCGGGTCGTTGTGGATTTTTAACAATCTCACAAGTCCATTGGGGCTTCTCGGGACGACTCGCCTCCGTGGGTGTGCTGGGCGCACTCTCTTTTGCCGGCGCTACTGATTTTTTTAAAGTTTTCGCTTTGGGTTTGGTCGCCATTACTTCACCCTCGAGCGAAAATACTGGATCAGTGGATCCATAAAGTCTTCATCGTTATCGACCCGAATGTTGTCCACTCGGGTGCGGCGAAATTCCGAATCCCGTAAGGCACTCAATCGCTTGTGTTCATCGAAAACTTGTTTACGAAAAGCACTGGAGCCCGTGTCGAGGGTCACCACTTCATCCGCCTCGGCATCATAAATGTCGATCAGACCCAAGTTAGGAATTTGTGCCTCGGCCTTATCGCTCACGGTGACCGCGATGACCTCGTGTTTGCGTGAGAGGCGCTTCAGAGAACTGGCAAACGATTCTTCAGTGAGAAAGTCCGACATGATAAAAACAGTGGCGCGCTTTTTCAAAAAACCAGATAAAAATTCCGACACGCAGTCTATGCGGGTTTGTGTCGAATTGGGTTGGTGAAAGTAGAGATCGCGCAAAATACGTTGAATGTGTCCGCGTCCTTTTTTGGGCGGCACAAAGTGCTCCACCTGATTTGAAAAAAGCAAAAGCCCCACGTTGTCGTTGTTTTTGGAGGCGGCAAATCCCAAGAGCCCGGCCAAGTGGGTCGCCACTTCGCCCTTCAGATAGCTCTTCGAGCCGAAGACCATGGAACCACTCACGTCCACCGCAAGAATCATAGTGAGCTCGCGCTCCTCCTCATATTTCTTAATATAGGTTTTACCAGTGCGCGCGGTAAGGTTCCACGAAATGGCGCGCACGTCATCACCAGGCACATACTCGCGAAAATCAGAAAACGTCATCCCTTGGCCCTTAAAGGCAGAATGGTATTGACCGGCAAACGTGGAGTTGACGAGCTTGCGTGTGTTGATCTCCAGCAGTTTGATCTTTTTTGCGATTTCGGGAGGTAAGGCCAAGTTAAGGAACCTCCACCTGCCCAAGGAGATCACTGATCACATTGTCGCTTTTTATATTTTCCGCTTCGGCTTCGAAGGATAGAATTAAACGGTGACGGAGAACATTGTACGCCACTGCTTTTACGTCGTCGCCGGTGACAAAGCCACGTTTGTTTAAAAATGCATGGGCTTTTGCCGCGCGCACCAGGCTGATGGTTGCGCGTGGAGAGCCTCCAACTTGAATCAAATCTTGAAGTTTTCCTAAACCGTACTCCATGGGATTGCGCGTGGCCATGACCAGATCAACGATGTAATTTTGCACCTTGGTGTCCACATAGATCATATCGACAATGTTGCGCGCCTTGAGTAACTCCTCTTTGGTGATCACCGATGTCATCTCCGGTGTGTTGTCAGTCCCCATGCGGGTCATGATTTCGATCTCATCGGCCTTGTTGGGATAATCCACCACGATCTTAAACATAAAACGATCCATCTGCGCTTCCGGAAGTGGATAGGTCCCCTCTTGCTCAAGGGGATTCTGTGTTGCGAGAACTAAAAATGGGCTTTCGAGCTTGTAGGTTTTATCGCCGATGGTCACTTGCTTTTCGGCCATACACTCAAGAAGCGCCGATTGCACTTTCGCGGGCGCACGATTGATCTCATCGGCAAGAAGAATGTTGGTAAAGATCGGCCCAATCTTGGGCGAAAACTCTCCCGTCTTGGGATTAAAGATCATGGTTCCGATAAGGTCCGAGGGTAAAAGATCGGGTGTAAACTGAACGCGCTGAAAGTGCAGCGATATGGCTTTTGCGACGCTCGAAATGGTAAGAGTTTTTGCAAGCCCCGGCACGCCCTCAAGGAGCACGTGTCCCCCAGTGAGAAGCCCCATAATGATTCCTTCGATCATTTCCCTTTGGCCAACGACGACTTTGGAAACTTCCTGGAACATTTTATCTATGAATTGGCTCTCTTTTTGGATGGATGCGTTCAGCGTTGCTAAATCTAAGCTCATAATCTCTCCTTGCTACGGCTACCAGCGGGGACGACCGCAAATGGACCGATATTCCCCAGAAGTATTATTTTTCTTTCTCATCGAGGGAGAATCAATCATTTTGCGCACACAGCGCCCGTATATCGCCATGCAGAAGATTGCGGTATACCTTGCTTTAATTCTCAATTTTTTTATTCTCTCAGGCACTATGTTTCGCTCTCATTCGCTGGAATTTTTACGTGAACGACTGTGGTTCGCCTTAAGCGCGGTCACGGTACTGTTTTTGTTGGTGCTCTACATGACTGCGGGTGCTGTGGCGTTTTTTATATTAGGTCCAGCTCTTCTGTTTTTCTTTGCACTCACACAGTTTCCTCGTATCTATTTGTGGATGAACAATTTGGAGGCAGAACACGGGCCTCAGTATTTGCGCACAACCCGTCTTGCCCAGAAACTAACCAGGGTCAACGGGGCCCCCCCACGCTGGATCATATCGTCACAAGTACCCATTCGTCACAATGTCCTCCTCTTCGCGTCGGGCCGTACGCACTGGTTTATGGCCCACCCGGCGCTCATCGAAGCGCTAAGCGATCAGGAGTTGGAAGAGATTCTTGCGGTGACTCAGGAATTGTTTTTTCACACCGTGACTCAGCGGGCGTCGCTGCTCTCGGCGCTGCAATATTTTTTGTTTTTTCTGCCGTGGACTCATCATCGCGGCAACGAGCTTTCCTTTTACAGTGTGCGCGATAGCCACAAATGGTCGCGCCTTATGCTCGAGCAAAGCCTGCGCCCGGCCAACTCCGAAACCGTGCCTCGCTACATGGCGCCGAGCTTGCTGTTTCCCGTGTTGACGAACTACAACAAGACTAGCTACTACTCTTTGTACGTTCATTTGCGCGATCAGTGGATCGAACACTACAAAAAAGAACTTTACAAACCCTCGGAGGATTTATGACGACAACCGAAACTCAGCAACGCGTAGAGGCCTCATTTTCCACACTTCTCTACTCTCTCGGATCAGCCGCAGCTATGTCTTTGGGTTTGGTGCCAAACCCCCACTCCAATACCACCGAAGTTGAACTCACTGTCGCGCAATTCAACATCGATATGCTGGAAGTGCTGGAACAGAAAACTGCGGGCAACCTCTCGAGCGAAGAGAGCCAGTTTTTAAAACATTTGCTATCGGATCTGCGCGTAAAATACGTTGACGTGGCTAAGGCTCAAAAAAATAATTCTTAAGCGCCGAATGTGATCAAATCTAAACATCTACGAATCATCACGTAGATCCTTCATTTTAAAATGTGCGCTATATTCAGGCAACAATCTTTTTGCATCATGGAGGGTATGATGGATATAGTTATTGGCGCCACAGGCCACGTTGGATCCGCACTCACGCATCGCCTACTGACAATGGGTAAAGCCACGACGATTGTCACCCACTCTCCTCAAAAACAAAAAGTTCAAGAACTGGAACAGCAAGGTGCCAAGGTTGCCGTCGCCGATGTTTACGATACCGAGTCTCTCCACGATATTTTTCAAAAGGGTGAGCGCTTGTTTATGCTCAACCCCCCGGGCGATTTTACTAAGGACAGCGTGCAGATGGAAAAGCAATCGGTGCAAAATATGCTCGAAGCCTTGGTCGGCACGCCGATTAAAAAAGTTGTTGCGGAATCCACTTACGGCGCAACGAAGGGCGACGGCATCGGTGACCTCGGTATACTCTACGAAATGGAAGAGGGCCTGCGCGAGAGTGAAATCCCATTGAGTGTGGTGCGCGGCGCGTATTACATGAGTAACTGGGATGGATTTTTACAAACAGCGCGTGATCACGGCTACATCCCATCGTTTTATCCAGAAAATTTTAAGCTCTCCATGGTGTCACCAAAAGATCTTGGGGAGTTCGGTGCAAAACTCATGACGGAACCGATCACCTCCCAAGGAATCTATTACGTGGAAGGCCCACGGCAGTACACGCCGCGCGAGGTGGCTCGAGCCTTTGGAAAATTTTTGGGCCGCGACGTGCGCGTTCATGTGGTGCCCGAAGACCAATGGGTGGATACTCTTCTCGACCAGGGATTCTCCCCCGAGTCGGCACAGTCCATGGCCAAGATGACGGAAGTGACGTTGCACGGAAAATTCAAACGGCCCCCAAATCCCGTGCATGGCTCCACCACGCTAGAGAGCTATATTGCAAAGCTCGTTCACGACAACTCCACCGTGCACTAAATCACGACAACTCCACCGTGCACTAAATTTAGACTGCAGATGTGTTTAGTTTTCTAAACATCAATTAAATGAGAGGTGCAACTCTTCTCCCCCGACTCTTTGTACTATAAACGCAACTTAGCACTATGAACACCAATGCAAAATCAATTCAAAGGAGAAGCTCATGAAACTCAAAGGTAAAAAAATCGCGATCCTCGCCACCAACGGCTTTGAACACTCCGAACTCGTCGAGCCCAAAAAAGCGATTGAAGATGCTGGAGCCACCACCGAGGTCATCTCGCTAGAGTCCGGCGAAATAAAATCTTGGAAGGATAAAGATTGGGGTCCAAAAGTAAAAGTGGATAAACAGGTAAAAGATGTTTCCGCGGGAGAGTACGATGGCCTGTTGATCCCCGGAGGCGTGATGAACCCCGACACTCTACGTAATGACGTGGGCGCCGTGGAGTTTGTTCAAGGATTTTTCCGCGGCCCTCAGCAAAAACCAGTTGCAGCTATTTGCCACGGCCCATGGTTACTGGCCGAGGCCGATGTCCTCGAAGGACGCCAAGTGACCTCTTACGGCTCGATCAAAACCGATCTTAAAAATGCGGGTGCTCAATGGGTCGACCAAGAAGTGGTTGTCGATAAAGGTTTAGTAACGAGCCGCAGTCCAAAGGATCTCCCGGCGTTTAATAAAAAAATCGTGGAAGAGTTCGCCGAAGGCAAGCATGACCAGCGCGAAACTAGCGCCACGGTTCAGTAGATCTTACGCGGGTGCAGTCCCCTCGGGATGGAAATAGGATTCCACCTGTTTACTGAGGCCTACACGTCTGCACGACTCACTAGCGTCCATTTTCATACTCATAAAAGTCGGCTCTTAAGGCTCTCGGGCGCATGGAGCTGACTTTTTTTCCGTTGTCGCTCTTTAACCACTTCTCCATGGTCGTGTGTCTATTCTGAGGGACCCAGTGTCTCGAAGTGAGTCAACTTTGAGAAGTTTGCCACCCTTCACTAAAGTCCAGGTCGGATTCCGCCGTTAGTAAGAATTGACGTGTCCCAGGAACCGCAACATGGAGAGCATTATGGAAATCACCGAAGTAAAGATCTACCCCGTCAATGAGGATCGTCTCAAAGCCTATGTTACCATTACATTGGACAACTGTTTCGTTGTGCGCGATTTAAAGGTCATTCTGGGCAATGAGGGTTTGTTTGTTGCCATGCCGAGCAAAAAGCGAAAAGACGGCCAATTCCGCGACATTGCCCATCCTCTCAACCAAGAGACCCGCGAAATGATTGAAAACGCGGTCTTCAAAGAATATAAAAAAGAGATCGAGTCGATGGGCGAGTCCCTTGGCAAGATCGACTCCCGCCGCTTCGACGAGTAGTCACCGAAGAAGTTTCGGGTGTTGTCTGATCGCAAATGATCGGATTGTGTCTCGGGGCCCCTGCAAGGACTAAGGATTCATGAATTCTCGAATTCAAGCATTCATGAATTCTTAGAGACCCCTCTTTTCACTTCCGGAACGGAAGTGAACTCTTAGCCGCTACCTCCGCTACGGAAGTAACCAGTTGCCTTCGTTTGCCAAAGATCACTTCGATGGAGTAGCTCTAGATTTCTTTGGCGCCTTTACTGAATTGATTTTGCGCTTATCGATGAACCACGAGCAGCTAAATTTAAATTTGGGCTCGCCTTCTTGCTCGACTTCAAGATTGATCACATCTTTTTTAACGATCACTTTTCGGGTGAGAATGTGCTTTGTCAGCTCGCCACATTTGTACGTCTCTTTGTTCACCAAAATGGTGGAATCATTTACAACGTCCATTGAGTCTTCGCCGTCATAAAAACATTGGCCCTTAGTGTCCAGGTTGTCGGCCACGCGCGCCTTAGAATTTTTAAGTTCAAAGAGGTAAACGCCGGTGAGCGCCAGTTCCCCATCGTCGGTAACGCTAAACTCCCCCGCTGGGCAGTTCTTCTCTTCACCCGTGCGCAAAACATATTCGCCGGGAGAAAAGTGAGCGAGCTTCTGCGCGGCTTCGGCATTAGAAATTAAAAATGAAATGGCAAAAAAAGCGTAAGATTTTATAAACATTTTGGTACCTCTGAACGGCGAACAGGCCCAAAATAAGAACCCGCTTTACTGAATTTTTTCATGATATCACGACAACATAAAATTTGCGCGGTCACATTTGTGGGACTTGCCGCGATACAGTTAGGCCCGCGAGTCGCGCGCAAGTCCGAACTCGTTTCCAGTGTGCACAAGCCAAACCCTTCCTCGGGATTGCCCTGATTCCCCTCTTCTTGAGGACCATGAGTGTTGCACGTGGATTCTTTAAAGAATAATGTCATCATGCAATCCGTGACAGACTCCGACTTTAAAGCCTTCTTTGCCTGGGCATGAATCGCTTTGCAGGGAGCGGCACAGCTCCAGTGATTACAGATGGGAATAGCTTCGAGTGAGTTGTCATTCATATCTCCTACGAGTTCAGAAGGAGGAGGAATCACGGCCCAAGCCAAGCTGCACACAATGCATCCAACTAAAAATAATAGAGCGTATTTCATAGACTCCATTAGACCGCAATTCCCTCGAAGGGGGGATCCAAAAGCCCTCCCAACTGCAATCTTCAGGACAAAGGCTCAGTCCCGTGACTGTAAAAAAGTGACAACACCCTTCAGATTCGTCATTGCCATTGATATTCCCCGAGCACTTAAGTTATTCCTCCATCCACTTCAACCGCCACAAAGGAAAAACCATGAAAGCCCTCATCACAATCTCCGCAACCCTCCTCCTCTCATCTCCAGCATTTGCCCAAACCCTCACCGTAGAAAACACCTCCAGCAGCACGGTCGTTCTCGGTTCCTACCGCGGCATCAAGCTCCCGAGTATTTGCGAGAGCACAGGTTATGGATTCTGTTGGGAAGAAGCCTTTATAAAGTTCAAGCCGCTCAGCTCAAAGACAAAAAACATCAAAGGCTCAGTAACAGTGGACCTCACCGAGGAAGACCACACTGTGTGGCTAGAAGTTGATGGCTCACAAACAGAGGTCGCTGGCCTGTGCGAGAATCTTTCCCAATCCTCGCTCGATTACCTGCAACGCCTCAACACCGAGATCAAGTACTCAGACATCCGAAAAGTTGCTGTGTGCTTTGATACCGCGAGCGTGAAAATCATTATCGATTAGCGATGACTTATTAAACGTAAGCCGTTCCCGAGAAATTTCTGAGGGACGCCTTTTAGCCACCCAATCAGGCTAAACTGATTGATAAACCAGCTCCGCATCGCGACATTCCGCAGCACAACCCCACTTCTCCGTGGGGTTTTAAGAGAACTCCTTGATTTTAAAGCCAATTTTCACTATTTTTTGATTTCATTCTGTTGGGGTATCGCCAAGTTGGTAAGGCAATAGATTTTGATTCTATCATTCCCAGGTTCGAGTCCTGGTACCCCATCCACTTGTCAACCTTTGCGAACCAGAGGATGACAAATTTTTTGACTCAGGGCTGTTTCCAGCCCTTTCTTTTTTATAACTCTT